>OY764335.1:0-1757089 GCA_963668445.1 uncultured candidatus Poriferisulfidus sp. | reverse complement strand
GCGCTGGGCTCGATCCTGTACACCGAGCATGCGCTGGCGTTCGAAGCGGCCGCCGTGGCGCTTCTGATCGCCATCGTCGGCGCCATCGCGCTGACCTTGCGCCGCCGCCCGGAGCGGGTGCGGCAGAACCCCGGCGGGCAGAGCCGCGTGCGCAAGCAGGACCGCCTGCGCTTGACCGACGGACGCACGGAGCCGCCGTGCTGAGCTTGGCGCACTTCATGCTGCTGTCGGGCGCCTTGTTCGCGATCGGCGTCGCCGGCGTGTTCGCCAACCGCCGCCATGCCCTGGTGCTGCTGATGTCGCTGGAACTGATCCTGCTCGCCGTCAACACCAACTTCATCGCCGCCGCGCACTATCTGCAGGATCTGGGCGGGCAGGCATTCGCCCTGTTCGTTCTGACCGTCGCCGCGGCCGAAATCGCGATCGGCCTGGCGATCGTGGTGGTGGTGTTCCGCGGCCGCGCTACGATCGATACGGAGGACCTGCGCGACCTGCGCGGCTGATGGACGCGACCTTGGCGCTGGCGGCGCTGGGCGCCGTGCTCGCCGGCGCCGCGGGCGCCGGCTTGGGCGTGCGCGTGCTGAGTCCGCGGGCCGCAACCGCCATCACGCTGGCGGGCGTGGGCGTGGCGACGGCGGCCAGCCTAGCGCTGGCTTGGCGCTATCTGCACGACCCGGCGCCGCAGACCGTCGCGCTCTATGCATGGGGCCCGGCCGCCTACGGCCTGACGATCGGCCTGCTGCTCGATTCGCTGAGCGTGCTGATGATGGCGGTGGTCACGCTCGTCTCGCTGCTGGTGCACGTCTACAGCATCGGCTACATGCGCGGCGACCCGGGCTACGTGCGGTTCTTCGCCTATCTGTCGCTGTTCACGCTGGCCATGCTGCTGCTGGTGATGGCGGACGGCTTCCTGCTGCTGTTCGTCGGCTGGGAGGGTGTCGGCTTGGTGTCGTACCTGCTGATCGGCTTCTGGTACGACCGCGACCGGGCGCCGGGCGCCGGGCTCAAGGCGTTTCTGGTCAACCGCGCCGGCGACTTCGGCCTGCTGCTGGGCATGGCCGCCGTGCTGGCCTACGCCGGCAGTCTGGAGTACGCGGACGTCTTCGCGCAAAGCGCGGCGCTGGAGCAGCAGGCCTCGCCGTTCGAAGGGCTGAGCGCCCTGAGCCTGATCTGCCTGCTGCTGCTCGTCGGCGCGATGGGCAAGTCCGCACAGGTGCCGCTGCATGTATGGCTGCCCGATTCGATGGAGGGCCCCACGCCGATTTCGGCCATGATCCACGCCGCCACCATGGTGACGGCCGGCATCTTCATGGTGGCACGCCTGTCGCCGCTGTTCGAAGGCAGCGAACTGGCGCTCAACGCGATCCTGCTGATCGGCGCCGCCACGGCCCTGTCGATGGGCCTGCTGGGCCTAGTCGCCTACGACATCAAGCGGGTCATCGCCTATTCGACGCTGTCGCAGCTCGGCTACATGATGCTGGCGCTGGGCGCCTCGGCCTATGCGGCCGGCATGTTCCACCTGTTCACGCACGCCTTCTTCAAGGCGCTGCTGTTCCTAGCCGCCGGCTCGGTCATTCTGGCGATGCATCACGAGCAGGACATCCGCCGCATGGGCGGCCTGGGCCGGCGACTGCCGCTGACCGCGGCGACGTTCGCCATCGGCTCGCTGGCGCTGATCGGCGCGCCGGGATTCGCCGGCTTCTTCTCCAAGGAATCGATCATCGAAGCGGCGGGCCATTCCGCGTTGGCGATGGCGCCGGTCGCGCACGCCATGGCGCTGCTCGGCGTGGCCGTCACCGCGCTGTATTCGCTGCGCCTGTGGCGCTATGTCTTCCACGGCGAGCCGCGTTCGGCAGCGGCGGAACAGGCCTGCGAACCCGATTGGACCGTGCGGGCGCCGTTGCTGGCGCTGGCCGCATTGACGCTGGCCGCAGGCTTCGCGGCGGAGCCGTTCCTGTACGGCGGGCTGCTGGCCGACGCTATTGCCGTGCGGCCCGAGCACGACACGCTGGCGCAAATGGCCGCGCATTGGGATGGCCTGCTCGCGGCCGTGCTGCACAGTCCGGAGATGCCGGCGATCTGGCTGCTGGCGGCAAGCCTGCTGCTGGGCCTGAAGGTCGCCGCCGCCGGTTCGGCATGGCAGCTGTGGCGGCGAATCCTGGAAAACAAGTACGGCTTCGACGTCCTGTACGAGCAGTGGCTGGTGGGCGCCGCGCAACGCGTGGCCGACGGCTGCGCCCGGCTCGGCGACCGGCGCTTGATCGACGGTGCCTTGGTGCATGGCGCGGCGCAGGCCGTCCGCAGCCTGGCGGCCGGGTTGCGGCCGCTGCAGACCGGCCTGATCGGCCATTACGCGCTGGCCATGCTGCTCGGCCTGCTCGCTGCGCTCGGCTGGCTGCTGCTGCGGGGGTGAGGCGATGGCGCTGCTGAGCCTGATGGTATGGCTGCCGGTGGCTGCCGGATGCCTGTGCCTGCTGCTGTCCGACCCCCAGACGGCGCGGCGCTGGGCGCTGTCCGCGAGCCTGCTGGTGCTGCTGCTGGCGCTGGTCGCGCTGGGGGGGTTCGACCCGGCCGGCGGCTTCCAATGGCAGACCCGCACGGCATGGGTCCCGGCATTCGACATCTACTACCATCTGGGCGTCGACGGCCTGTCGCTGCCGCTGGTGGTGCTGACGGCCTTCATCGGCGTGCTCGCCATCCTGACCGGCTGGCGTGCGACGCAGCGCCCCGAACGGTTCTTCGCGGCGTTCCTGATTCTGGAGGGCTTCCTGATCGGCACGTTCTGCGCGATGGACGCCGCCCTGTTCTACATCTTCTTCGAAGCCATGCTGATTCCGATGTTCCTGATCATCGGCATCTGGGGCGCCGACCGGCGCATCTACGCGGCCGTCAAATTCTTCCTGTACACCTTTCTGGGCTCCGTGCTGATGCTGGTGGCGCTGGTCTATCTGTACTTGGAGTCCGGCAGCTTCCGCATTGCGGACTGGTACGCGCTGCCGCTGTCGGCGGCGGAGCAGCACTGGCTGTTTCTGGCGCTGCTGTTCGGGTTTGCGGTCAAGGTGCCGATGTGGCCGGTGCATACCTGGCTGCCGGATGCGCACGTGCAGGCGCCGGCGGCCGGCTCGGTGGTGCTGGCCGCGGTGCTGCTGAAGATCGGCGGCTACGGCCTGCTGCGCTTCTGCCTGCCGGTGGCGCCGGACGCGTCGCTGGCGCTGGACGGACTGGTCATCGGCCTGTCGCTGGTCGCGGTGGTGTACATCGGCTTCACGGCGCTGGCGCAGACCGACATGAAGAAGCTGATCGCCTATTCGTCCATTGCGCACATGGGCTTCGTGACGCTGGGCCTGTTCGTGCTGTACCGCTTGGCGGCCGAGACTGCCATGCTCAGCGTCGGCGGCGCGATGGTGCAGATGATTTCGCACGGGCTGGTGTCGGCGGCGCTGTTCGTGTGCGTGGGGGTGCTGTACGACCGGCGGCACAGCCGCGCCATCGGGGACTACGGCGGCGTGCTCGCCAGCATGCCGGTGTTCGGCGCCCTGTTCGTGTTCTTCGCGCTGGCCAACGCCGGCCTGCCGGGCACCTCCGGCTTCGTCGGCGAGTTCATGGTGCTGCTGGCGACGTTCCAAGCCAGCTGGTGGCTGGCCGCACTGGCCGCCACGGTCATGGTGCTGGGCGCGGCCTATTCGCTGTGGCTGGTGCGCCGCGTGGTGTTCGGCCCGGCCGTGCATGCCGAAGTGCAGGCGTTCCGGGACCTGTCGCATCGGGAGTTCGCGGTGCTGGCCTCGCTGGCCGTCCCGGTGCTGGCGATCGGGTTGTGGCCGGCGCCCTTGCTGGAGCTGATGGAGCCGGCGGTCGCGCAGCTGATCGAACAGGCGCAAGCGTTCAAGGCCGGAGGCTCCGGATGAGCGTGCTGCAGGAACTGGGGTGGCTGCTGCCGGAGATCGTGCTGGTCGCCGGCGCCTGCCTGCTGCTGCTGTGCCGCCGCGCCTGGGCGTGGCCGGTGACGGTCGCGACTCTTCTGGGGACGGCGGCGCTGCTGCTCGCCGTGGCGCCGGAAGCGCCCGTGCTCCTGATGAGCGGAGCGTTCGAGCGGGCGCCCGGACTGGACCCGCTGCGTGCCCTGATGTGCCTGCTGGCCTTGCTCACGCTCGGCTACGCCCGCGGCTACGAGGCGTCGGCCGAACGCCTCCGGTCGCCCGAGTTCTACGCGCTGGCCGTGTTCGGCTGCGCGGGCATGCTGCTGCTCAGCGGCGGCAAGCACCTGATCGTGCTGTACATGGGCCTGGAGGTTCTGGCGCTGTCGCTGTACCCGATGGTGGCCATGGCGCGGGAGGACGGCCGCGCCGGCGAGGCCGCGATGAAGTACTTCGTGCTGGGCGCGCTGGCTTCCGGCTTCCTGCTGTACGGCATGTCGCTGCTGTACGCCGCGACCGGCACCTTGCATCTGGACGAACTGGCGCTGCGCCTCGAAGCGGATGCGATCGGGCGCGTGCATCTTCTCGGCATGGTGCTGATGCTGGCCGGGACGGCGTTCAAGCTCGGTGCCGCGCCGTTCCATATGTGGCTGCCGGACGTGTACGACGGCGCGGCCCTGCCGGCCGCCGCCTATCTGTCGGCGGCGCCGAAGATCGCCGGGCTGCTGCTGCTGCTGCGCCTGTTCGGCGAAGGCCTGCCGTCGCTGGCCGCCGACTGGTCGATCCTGATGCTGGCGCTGGGCCTGCTGTCGCTCGGTCTGGGCAATCTGGTGGCCATCATGCAGACGCGCATCCGCCGCATGCTGGCGTACTCCGCCATCGCGCACGCCGGGTTCATGTTCCTGGCGCTGTGCGCGGCGACGCCGCGCGGCATGGCGGCGGCGGTGTTCTACGCCGCCGTCTACGCGCTGATGGCGGCCGGCAGCTTCGGCATGCTGCTGGTGCTGGGCGCCCGCCGGGAGTTCGAATCGATCGCCGACCTCAAGGGCCTCAACCGGCTCCGCCCGGGGCTGGCGCTGATGATGCTGATCCTGATGTTCGCCATGGCCGGCGTGCCGCTGACGGCCGGGTTCTACGCCAAGCTGTACGTGCTGCAGGCCGTGGTGGATGCCGGCTGGTGGCCGGCGGCGGCCGCCGCCGTGCTGCTGACGGTGGTCGGTGCCTACTACTACTTGCGCATCGTGTGGTACATGTATTTCGAGGAGGCGCAGCCGGAAGCCGCGGCCGAGCCGGCGGCCGTGCGCCACCAGGCGCCGGTCTACTTCACGGCGCTGCTCATGGTCGTCATTTTCGCGGTGCCGCAGCCGTGGCTGGAGATGAGCCGCTCGGCCGCCGCCCTGTTCGCGGGCGGATCGTAGTTTTTGCGGGAGCGGACGGCTTTCCGGAAACGACGCGGCCTCGCTTGCCGCCCTGCTTTCCTGCTGATTGCGGCGGCGCTCTTTGCCCTGGCGCCCGCGGGCTGGGCCGGAGTCGACGACCTCGCCGACATGGCCGAAGGCAGCGGCATCCGCGCCGCGGATATCGAACGGGCCGCCAGCCTGCTGGGCCGGCGCAAGGTGCGGGCCTTGTACCGCGCCGGCTACCGCATCATGCACGACGGCCGGAACTGCGGTCCGGGCGCGGCCGGCTATGCGCACGCCGGCTGGCTGGAACAGGTGCCGGTGAAGCGCTACGGGCGATCGGACGGCTACACATGGAGGCGCAAAGGCCACTACATCTGCATCGATCCCGACGGACCGGACGTGGTCGGCACGATCATCCACGAACTGGCGCATGCGGTGCATTTCCAGATGGAGCGGACGCGGCGCATGAAAAAATTGCGCAAGGAGGCGAGCGACTGCTATGTGAGCGACTACGGCAAGGCGAACGAGTACGAGTACGTGGCGGAAGTCGCCGAGGCGATGATCCGCGGCAAGGCGCCGAAATGCGCCCGGCGGGCAAAGCGCTTCCTGAAGAAGCACTTGTTTCGGTGAAAGCGAGTCCCGCTGCCATGCGCGGTGGAGTCCCGCGCCGAACTGTGCCAGATGGCGGCTGTAGCCTATAGAGGCTCGGCACCTTGACTCAGGATTTTTATATACCTGCTGTATGCGTACGTTCGGCCGTATTTGCCGTTAGTGATCTCTTCCAGAATCCCGAATTTTTCGAGAGCCTGAGCGTGTTTATGGGCGGTTGGGGGAGATAGGCTCAGGCCGCGGGCAAGTTCCGGAATCTTGACAATCGGTTTCTTCTGGAAGAATTGATGGACGCGCAAGGCTGTCGCTGCGGAGCGCCCCGCGGTGGTCTCCACGGTTCTTTGATCTTGTTCAAAGAGGCTGAGAATTTCTTGGGCCGATGCCACAGCCTGCTGGGATGTCTCCGCTATGCCCGTGAGGAAAAACTCCATCCACGCTTCCCAGTCTCCGTTTTCACGTGCCTTTTGGAGCAGGTTGTAGTATTGTTGTCGATGCGCTTTGAAATGCAGGCTGAGGTACAAAAGGGGTGACGACAGTACTTCGTACGAGCAAAGCAGGAGCGTAATGAGCAGGCGCCCCAGACGCCCGTTGCCGTCTAGAAATGGATGAATCGTCTCGAATTGAACATGGACTAGCCCCGCTTTGACCAAGTGGGAAATATTCGGCGTGTCGGCATGAATGAATTTTTCCAGATCCGACATCAGAGGCATGACTTCTTGGGGGGGCGGAGGAACGAATACGGCATTCCCCGGGCGGGTTCCTCCGATCCAATTTTGGGTGCGCCTGAATTCCCCAGGGTTTTGACTGCTGCCGCGACCGCGGGCTAAAAGGATTTCGTGGACTTCCCGAAAAAGTCTTGTCGAAACCGGAAAGCCGTTCTCTATTCTTTTAAGACCATGTTCCATAGCCTTAACGTAGTTAGAAACTTCGCGAACGTCATCAATGGGTGCCCCAGGTACTGTTTCGGATTCTGAGCGTAGCAGGTCGGAAAAGGAAGACTGGGTGCCCTCGATTTGCGAAGATAGAAGGGCTTCTTTCCGGATGTACAGGTAGAGGAACAGGTGCATGTTGGGCAAGATGCGGGCCATGCCATCGAGCCGCCCCAAATTTTGATTGGCACGGTCCAATAATCTGCGCAGGCCGTTAGTTTCAACTGGAGGGTTCGGGGGCAATGGGGGCGGGATGAAAGCTTCTACCCGTTCCCCTCCCGCAGTGGATATGACTTCGCGTCTGCCTAGGCGGCTCGAATGTATTGTGAGAGTCATATATTTTAACTTTCCAATGAGTTCAAGAGGAGGAAAGTAAATTATAAGCGGAAAATATTAATATTGCAAATCTGGTTGAAAAAGTTTTTTCTTTATCAGAAAATGAAGATATTTGGAAGAATTATTACCTTTTCACGGGTTTCCCCCGAATTAAAATTAAATTTAGCCCATCAAAATTTATTTTATCTGAAGGAAAAGTAAAAAAGTTTGCTTTCAGCCTTAAAAAATAAACTTAAGGCCCATATATTTTATTTTGGCGATGATCCCCTTGCGGGATGCGGCTGACGTGCCTCAGGCCGCCGGGCGGTTCCGAATCAGTTCGTCGACGACGGCCGGGTCGGCCAGCGTGGACGTGTCGCCCAAGTCTGCGTAGTCGTTCGCCGCGATCTTGCGCAGAATGCGGCGCATGATCTTGCCGGAGCGGGTCTTCGGCAGTCCCGGCGCCCATTGCAGGCGGTCCGGCGAGGCGATCGGCCCGATGATGCGGCGCACTTGGGCGACCAGTTCGCCGCGCAGCGCGTCGGTCGGCTCCTCGCCGGCCATCAGCGTCACGTAGGCGTAGATGCCTTGGCCTTTGACTTCGTGCGGAAAGCCGACCACGGCCGCTTCCGCGACCTTCGCATGCGCGACCAGCGCCGATTCGATTTCCGCGGTGCCCAGACGATGGCCGGAGACGTTGATGACGTCGTCGACCCGGCCGGTGATCCAGTAGTCCCCGTCGGCGTCCCGGCGGGCGCCGTCGCCGGTGAAGTAGCGGCCGGGGTAGGCGGTGAAGTAGGTGTCGATGAAGCGCTGGTGGTCGCCGTACACCGTGCGCATCTGGCCCGGCCAGCTGTCGGCCAGGCACAGGTTGCCCTCGGCCTCCCCCTTGAGTTCCGCACCGTCGGCATCGACCAGCAGCGGGCGCACGCCGAAGAACGGCTGGGTCGCCGAGCCCGGTTTCAGTGCCGTGGCGCCGGGCAGCGGCGCGATCATGATGCCGCCGGTTTCGGTCTGCCACCACGTGTCGACGATCGGGCAGCGGCCGTCGCCGACGATCTGATGGTAGAACATCCAGGCTTCCGGATTGATCGGCTCGCCGACCGTGCCGAGCAGACGCAGGGAGGCGCGGGAGGTTCGACGCACCGGATCCTCGCCTTCGCGCATCAGGGCGCGGATGGCGGTCGGCGCGGTGTAGAACAGTTCGACCCGATGCTTGTCGCAAATCTGCCAGAAGCGGGAAGCGTCCGGATAATTCGGCACGCCTTCGAACATTAGCGTGGTGGCGCCGTTGGCCAGCGGGCCGTAGACGATGTAGCTGTGCCCGGTCACCCAGCCGACATCGGCAGTGCACCAGTAGACCTCTTGATCGTGATAGTCGAAGACGTACTGGTGCGTCATGGACGCATACGCGAGGTAGCCGCCCGTAGTGTGCAGCACACCCTTGGGCTTGCCGGTGGAGCCGGAGGTGTAGAGAATGAACAGCGGATCCTCGGCATTCATTTCCTCAGGCGGGCAGTCTGCGTCGGCAGCGTCCATCAGCTCATGGCACCACAGGTCGCGGCCTTCCTGCCACGGCGCTTCGCCGCCGGTATGCCGGACGACCACCATGCGCCGGAGGGACGGACAGGCCGCCGCCGCGGCATCGGCGTTCGCCTTCAGAGGAATGCGCTTGCCGCCGCGTACGGCCTCATCGGCCGTAATCAGCATGGAGCTGTCGGCGTCGCGAATGCGCCCGGCCAAGGCCTCAGGGGAAAAGCCGCCGAACACCACCGAGTGGATCGCGCCGATGCGTGCGCAGGCCAGCATCGCCACCGCCGCTTCCGGAATCATCGGCATGTAGAGGGTGATGCGGTCGCCGCGGCCGGCGCCGGCCGCCTTGAGGGCGTTGGCGAAGCGGCAGACCCAGGCATGCAGTTCCCGGTACGTGATGGTCCGGTCCTGATCCGGCTCATCGCCTTCCCAGACAATGGCGGCTTGCTCGCCGCGTGCCTCCAGATGCCGGTCGACGCAGTTGTAGCAGGCGTTCAGGCTGCCGTCATGGAACCAGCGGATGTGCAGGTCGGCCGCGTCGTAGGAGACGTCGCGCACCTGCGTGTACGGCCGGAACCAGTCCAGCCGCCGGCCGTGCTCGCGCCAGAACCCTTCCGGATCTTCGATGGAGCGGCGGTACCATTCGCGCTGCCGCGCCTGATCGATGAGTGCGGTTTCCGCAAGGGCAGGCGGGACGGGGAAGACCCGGCTGTCGGAAGCGTCGGCCATGGCGCCGCTGCGGCTCAAAGGCGCAGGATCAGAGCGAGCGCCAGTTCGGTTTCCCGCATGTCCAGCTGGAACACATTGGAGATGTCCGTGTAGTACTGGCCCCAGCGGTGCTTCTCGTACCGGGTGCGGCGGAGTTCGCCGCGAAGCGCGAGATCCGAGCCGAGCGGAACCTCCAGCCCGCCGCCGAAGGACCAGGCCGTCTGGTAGAAGTCCCAATGCTCGTCGCTGTCGAGGTACTGGTCGTCGGTGCAGCCGCCGCCGAGCGTGCAGCCGCGGGAGCGGTAGCCGAAACTGCTTCGGGCGCGGCGGATGCCGGCCAGCAAGTGCAGGCTGGAGTCGGGGCAGATCAGCGTGTGCAGGAAGGCCGGACTGCCGCCGAAGCGCAGCGTCAGGCCGAAGCTGCGGTCCTTCTCGAAGCGCCAGCGGTAGGGCCAGCTCTCGCCGGCCTGATTGCGGCCGGGGGAGACGCCGACGCCGGCCAGCCGGCCGCGTGCGGTGCCGCCATGCACGGCGGCATCCAGTTCCACTTCCAGAAACAGGCCGTCGGCGAAGGTTCGGCGATAGCCGAGCAGCAGGCCGGCGCCGGTCAGGGCCTCGCTGTCCTCGTCGCGGTCGCGCAGGATTCGGCCCAGTCCGGTGGGCACGGCTTGGGTGCGGTTATGGAAGACGCGCCCGAATTCCGGTTCCGCATCCGCGGCCGCCGCCTGAATGCCGATGTGGAAGCGCCCGTCGCTCGCGACGGCGGCTTCGGCGGCAAGCAGACCGGCAGCAAGCAGAACCGCATGGCGTCCGATGCCGAAGGCCGGGCCAGCAGAATTGCGGGAAATGGGCATCATCAGCTTCTCCAACAATCGGGGCAGAAGGGGTAAGCAAGCATGGCGCTTCCGAATTTTATAGCATTGGGGACGGTTTGGGGCTACAATACTGGGCGTGGAAACCGAAGCCGTTCCTATTCTCAGCACCGGCGAGGCGGCAGTTCTGCTGCGTCGCCAAGGCATCAATCCGACCCGCCAGCGGGTCGCCATCAGCGCCGTCCTGTTCGCGTGCCGCCAGCATCTGGCGGCCTCGGACCTGTTCCGCAAGGTGCGTCGGCATGATGCCGCGATTTCCCGCAGCACGGTGTACAACACGCTGGAGCTGTTCGTCAGCAAGGGCCTGGTCGAGGAACTGAATCTGGGCGACCGTCCGCGCATCTACGATACCAACCTCCAGCCGCATCATCATCTGTACCACGTCGATACCGGCGAGATCGAAGACTTGGACCTCGAACAGGTGCGGGTGGATGTGCCGGACCGGGTGCTGGGCCAGTCCAGCCTGGTCGGCGTGGACGTGACCGTGCGGGTCAGCGGCTGATTCCGACAGCCATGCGCTGACGGCCATGCCGCAGCGGTACATGCCGGGCACTTGGATCGAGGTGCAGGACTCGATGCAGTCCGGCTACCGCTATGTGCTTGAGGCTCGTGCGGGCCGCGACTTCGCGCCGGGTTTCGAGCCGCATTACACGCCGCGGCAGATGCTGGCGTCCGGCGTGTTCGAAGGCCGCTACCTGAACGACTGCCGGGACGAGTTCCCGGCCCGTTGGTACCGCGGCGCGCGCCTGAGCGCGATCCCGGATCCGCAAATCAACTTCTTCGGAGTGAAATCCCGGCAGCCGCTTCGGGTTTGGCGGCAAAAAGGTTGGATCTTCGGCGACGATCCCCGGGGCTGGTTCCAATGGTACTGCCGCTACTACTTGGGTCGGCGCGACCCGGCCGTGGATGCGATCCAAGTGCGGCGCTGGCGGGGCATGGCCCGGCATGCCGCGCAAATCCGGCGGCACTGCCGACCGGGCGATCTGGCCTGCCGGCCGCGCCAGCGGCAGGCGTTGCTCCAGTGGTCTTGGGATCCGTTCATTTGAACGGCCGCATGCGCGAATGCGCTCCTTCAAATATAATAGATGTCGCGCTGCGGCGATGCCGGTGTAGCTCAGTTGGTAGAGCAACTGTTTCGTAATCAGTAGGTCGGGGGTTCGACTCCTCTCGCCGGCACCAGCGTGCGTGCGGCTGGCCGCGGCACGCCGCGAGTTGGCATAATGAACTTTTGAATCCAACCCAATTTAGGAAAGAGCGATGATGCTTATGCCAAGGAAGCTTGCTTCAGGACTGGCGGCGCTGGCGGCGATTGCGCTCCTTTCAGGAGAGCAGCTCATGGCCGCCGATGCCAAATATCCCCAAATCCGGCTGGAAACGACCGCCGGCGAAATCATTCTGGAACTGGACGCCGTCACCGCGCCCGTCACCGCCGCCAACTTCATGCAGTACGTGGACGAAAAGTTTTACGACGGCGTGATCTTCCATCGCGTCATTCCGGACTTCATGATCCAGGGCGGCGGCTTCGATCTGGACTTCCAGCAGAAGTCCACGCGGCCTGAAATCGAGAACGAAGCGCATAACGGCTTGAAGAACGTGCGCGGCTCGATCGCCATGGCGCGTACGTCCGACCCGCATTCCGCCAGCGCCCAGTTCTTCATCAACCTGAAGGACAATGGCTTTCTGGACCATACGGGCAAAACTCCCCAAGGCTGGGGCTATGCGGTGTTCGGCAAGGTGCTCGAAGGCATGGCGGTGGTGGATGCCATCAGCATGGAGGCGACCGGCTCGCATGGGCCGCACAACGATGTGCCGATCCGGCAGATCGTCATTCTCAAGGCGGAACGCATCGAGTAGCCTTCCATGAACGACTGCGTGGTGGTGGGTGGCGGCATCGCCGGCGCACTGACCGCGCATGCGCTGGCGCAGGCGGGCCATGCGGTGCAGGTGCTGGATGCCGAAGAGCCCGGCGCGGCCACGCCGGCCGCGGCCGGCATGCTGTTCTGCATTCTGGACTGGAACCGCCCTTGGGCGGAACTGGCGCAAGGTGCGGCCGCCGCCTATCGGCGCTTGTGCGCCGAACTGCAGGGCGATGGCGGTCTGGAGACGCGCGGCCTGCTGGCCGTTGGCGCGGAGGCGTCGGGCCTCGCCGAGTGGGCGGCGCAGCATGGCCTGCCGCATGAGATCCTGACTCCGGATGCCTGCCGCCGTCGCTACCCGCAATTGGCGCCGCCGCCGCAGCCTGCAACGCTTCTGTCCGACATCGCGCAGATCGATCCGCGCCGCTTCATGCCGTTGCTGCGGCACGGACTGTGCACCGCCGGCGTACGTTGGGAGACGGCGCGGGCGACCGAAGTGCAGCACGCGCAGGGCAAGGCCGTCGGCGTGACGGATGGCACCCGGCAATGGCCGGCGACATGCGTGGTCATCGCGGCCGGAGCTTGGAGCGGCCAAGTGCAGGGAGCGGACGATGCGGCGGAGCAACTCGTGCCGCGCTGCGGGCAAATCGTCGCGTGGCAGGACGCGGAAGCCGGCCGCCTGCCCATCGTGCTGGACGGCAGCCGCTATCTGGTGGCGCGTGCTACTGGCGAAGTGCTGGCCGGCGCGACCGACGAGGCGACTGGCTTCGACGCGGCTCCGACCGCTCCGGCACGTGCGGAGCTGACGGCATTCGCCCGACGCTGGTGCCCGGAACTGTTGGCCGCGGAGCCGGACGGGCATTGGGCCGGATTGCGCCCGAAAGGCCATGCGGACGGCCCGCGCATCGGAGCGCACGGCGCTATTCGCGGCGTGTACTTCAACACCGGGCACTACCGCCACGGCATCGCGTGCGCTCCGGCCGCCGCCGCCCGATTGGCCCGAATCTGCGCATCCGCCCCGGCACCGGCGTAATCCCCTATAATTTGCGCTTTACCGCATCCATCCCACCCCCTTTGCCGCAGGAGAAACCCATGGCTTTGTCGCAAGAAGAACTCGATGCCATCATGGAACGCAAGGGCAAAATGCGCCGCGAAGCATACGACCGGCGCAATGCCCAAGAGAACAAGGACGAAATCAGCGCCCAGGCCGTGGCGCGCCTGATGGCCCTCGACGAATACAAGAATGCCCAAGTCGCGATGTGGTACATCGATTGCCGCTCCGAGACGCGCACCAAGCCGCAGCTGCTCGAGGAGGTGGCGCGCGGCGAAAAGAAGGTGATCGTGCCGTACTGCACCGTCGACGAACAGGGCGAAAACAAGCTCGGCCTGTGGCATATGGAAAGCTTGGAAGAAATGGTGGTCGGCAAGTGGAACATTCTGGAGCCGCCCAAAGAGATGTGGGGCAATCCGGAGAAGGAGCCGGAGCCGGAGGAGCTGGACTTCGTGATGGTGCCGGGCGTCGGCTTCGACCGCACCGGCGGGCGCATGGGCAACGGCCAGGGCTACTACGATCGGCTGCTGGAGCGCGTTCGGCCCGATTGCCCGCTGGTGGCGCTGTGCTACGAGTCGCAGCTGTTCGACGAGATTTTGGTGGCGCCGCACGACGTCTACATGGACTGCGTGGTGACCGAGGACGTGGCGTACCGCGGTCGCGGCCGGGAGTAAGGGGCGATGGCTGCGCGCATCGACGACACGTACGCGGAGGCGTTCCGCAGCCTCTACACCGAATTCCTGGTCACGGCCCGCGACCGGACGTGGGTTCGCCACGCGGTCGAGGCGACCTGCGGCAATGCCGCCAGCACCATCCTGTGCGATTGCGAGGCCGGGCTGGACCGCTATGTCGGCCCCGGCGGCGACGAGTCGTTCGAGACGCCGGACGGCCGGCCGGGCGCCATCGTGCAGCTGCATGTGCCGCGCTTCTGGAAGGATCGCGTGCCGAAGCTCGAACGCGCCGCGCTGGTGCGCATCAGCCAGAACGTGCTGACCTGCCCGACCGCCCGCTGCTTCAACTTGATGGACACCGACGAATACTTCCAGATGGGCCGCAAGGTCGCGTACTTCGGCAACGGCAAGCAGAAGCGCATCGAGCGCTTCGGGCGCAAGATGTGGTGGGTGCCGATTCTGGGCGGCGAATTCGTGCTGGACCGCCGGCTGGGCTACGGCGACGGCCTGATGGGCGGCAATCTATGGTTCTTCGGGAAGGACGAAGATGCGGCTCTGGACGCTGCCATGCTGGGCGTCGAGGCGGTCGCCGCCGCGCCGGGCGTGGTCATGTGCTTCCCCGGCGGCATCGCCGGCTCCGGCTCCAAGCCGGGCAGCGCCTACGAGTTTTCGATCGCCAGCACCTACGAGAAGTTCTGTCCCCTGCTGCAGGACGACCCGGAGGTGGAGAAGGGCTTGCCGGAAGGCGTCAACTCGGTGATGGAGATCATCATCAACGGGCGCGACCTGCCGACCATCATCCAAGCGACCCGGGCCGCGGTCGAAGCCGCCCGCAACGCCGAAGGGCTGCTGATGATTTCGGCCGGCAACTACGGCGGGCGCCTAGGCAAGAACCTGATCTATCTCGATCCGGACAAGCAGCCTCCCATTGAGTGATTCCGGCCGGCTGATCGACGGCAACGCCGTCGCTCGCGAGATACGCGCGCGGCTGGCCGCGCATCTGTCCGGGGCCGCGCCTGTGACGCTGGCGACGGTGCTGGTCGGCGAAGATCCGGCCAGCCAGCTGTACATCGGCCGCAAGATTCGCGAAGCTGGCGAAGCCGGCATCATCTCCCGCCATATGGACTTCCCTGCGGACATCGCGCAGGACGAGCTGCTGGAAGCGGTACGCATTCTGGCGGACGACCCGACCGTGCACGGCATTCTGGTGCAGATGCCGCTGCCGGGGCATCTGGATGCCACTCAGATCTTGGACGCCATCCCGCCGGACAAGGACGTCGACGGCCTGACCGAAGTCAATCTGGGACGGCTGGCGGCGGGGCTGCCCGGCCTGCGGCCGTGCACGCCGCTGGGCGTCATGCAACTGATTCGGCACTACGGCATTCCGATGTCTGGGGCGCGGGCCGTCGTGCTCGGGCGCTCGCGGCTGGTCGGCGTGCCGATGGCGCTGATGCTGGCGCAGCGCGGCGTGGATGCGACCGTGAGCCTGGCGCATTCGCGCACCCGCGATTTGGCCGCGCTGCTGCGGCAGGCGGATATTCTGGTGGCGGCGGCCGGCAGTCCGGGCATCATTGCGGCCGCCTGCGTCAAGCCGGGCGCGGCCGTGTTCGATGTCGGCGTCAACCGGCAGGAAGGCCGCATCGTCGGCGACGTAAGATTCGAGGAAGTGCGGGAGGTTGCGGCGTTCGTCACGCCCATGCCGGGCGGCACCGGGCCGATGACGGTGGCCTGCCTTCTGGCGAACGCGGTGCGCGCCGCCGCCATGCAGGGGGCGATTTCGGAGTTGCCGGCTGAGGCCGGCTGACGGCGAGTTGCTATACTGAATGCCCTGCTCCCTTCGTCTAGCGGTCAGGACATCGCCCTCTCAAGGCGGGAACAGGGGTTCGATTCCCCTAGGGAGCGCCACGCATTCAGCGGCCGGGGCCGCGCTTCCGAATCGCTGCCTCATGGCCTGGAAGCAACCGTGTATAATTAAGGATTGCAGAGGGGTTTGCGCCAGCAAATTAGATTAAGCGGATTGCGGCGGCTCGCGGAGCCGTCGTGTCTGCTTGCATTCCATGCAGGCGCGAACCCGAACCATTTGGCCTGCCCCAACCTGCAAGCCTGAGGAGCCTGACATGACCCCCGATGAAATTTTGAAAACCATTGAGGAGAACGACATCCGCTACGTCGATTTCCGCTTTACCGACACCCGCGGCAAGGAGCAGCACGTCTCCGTGCCGGCCAGCGTGGTGGACGAGGACGTGTTCGAGCACGGAAAGATGTTCGACGGCTCCTCGATCGCCGGCTGGAAGGGCATCAACGAGTCCGACATGATTCTGATGCCGGATCCGGAGACCGCGGTGATGGATCCGTTCCTGACGGACGCCACGCTGCTGCTACGCTGCAATGTCATCGAACCGACCACCATGGAGCCGTACGGCCGCGACACCCGCGGCATCGCCCGCAAGGCGGAAGAGCATCTCAAGGCCACCGGCATCGCCGATACCGCCTATTTCGGTCCGGAGCCGGAGTTCTTCATCTTCGACAGCGCCCGTTGGGCGGACGACATGCAGGGCTGCATGTACGCCGTGGATTCGGAGGAAGGCTGCTGGAACTCGGGGCAGGACAGCTTCGACGAGTCCAACATCGGCCATCGTCCCGGCCCTAAGGGAGGCTACTTCCCGGTGCCCCCGGTGGACAGCCTGCAGGACATCCGCTCCGCCATGTGCGAGACCTTGCTGGAGATGGGCGTGCCGGTGGAAGTGCACCACCACGAGGTGGCGACCGGCGGCCAGTGCGAAATCGGCACGCGCTTCGATTCCCTCGTGCGTCGCGCCGACATGAACCAGATCCTCAAGTACGTGGTGCTGAATGTGGCGCACAACTTCGGCAAGACGGCGACGTTCATGCCGAAGCCGCTGGTCGGCGACAACGGCAACGGCATGCATGTGCACCAGTCGCTGAGCAAGGACGGCGAGAACCTGTTCGCCGGCGACGGCGTCGGCGGCATGTCGAAGCTGGGCCTGCACTACATCGCTGGCGTCTTGAAGCACGCCCGCGTGATCAACGCCTTTGCCAATGCGTCCACCAACAGCTACAAGCGCTTGGTGCCGGGCTTCGAAGCGCCGGTGCTGCTGTCGTATTCGGCCCGCAACCGTTCGGCGGCCATTCGCATTCCGCATGTGCCGAAGCCGAACCAGCGTCGCATCGAAGTGCGTTTCGGCGATTCCTGCGGCAATCCGTATCTGATGTTCGCCGCCATGCTGATGGCAGGCCTCGACGGCATTCAGAAGGAGTTGGATCCGGGCGCGCCTTGCGACAAGGACATGTACGATCTGACGGCCGAGGAAGAGGCCGCCATCCCGACCGTGTGCAGTTCGTTGGATCAGGCGCTGGACGCACTGGACTCGGATCGAGACTTCCTGAAGGCCGGCGGCGTGTTCAACGACGATGCCATCGACGGCTACATCGAACTCAAGCGCGAAGAAGTGACCCGTCTGCGTGCCGCCACGCATCCGGTCGAGTTCGACATGTACTACAGCCTGTAGGCCGCATCGCGCTTCGCCGACGCCGATGCGAAGCATGACCGCATTCGCCCGCGCCGAGACGCAAGTCGGGCGCGGGCGGATGGCCGTCGAAATCCGTTCCGTCAACCATCGCCATTTGCAGCCGGGATTCCACCTGCCCCGGGAATGCGCCGAACTGGAACCGGCTTGGCGCGAGCAGTTGCGCACGGTGTGCGCCCGCGGCAAGATTGATGTCGCCGTGCATTTCCGGCGTGCCGGCGAAGAGGTCCAGCGCGAGCGCCTCAATACGCCGCAGTTGCGGCGCCTGCTCAGCGTCAGTCGGCGCTGGTTCCCGTATGCCGAAGCCGATCGCATTCTGGCGCTGTCCGCAGCTTGGAGCACGGTGCCGCCGACGGCCGACGGCACGTTGGCTTCGGCCGCACAGGAGGCCTACCGGAATGCTTTGGAAGCGTTCGTGCGGCAGCGCGAGCGCGAAGGCGAGCGCTTGGCGAACATGCTGCGCGAGCAGCTGCAGACGGTCGCCGAGCATGTCGCCGGGCTGCGCACCCGGCGTCCGGTCGTGCAGCAGGCGCTCCGCGAGCGCTGGCAGACGCGATTGCAGGAACTCCAGGCCAGCGTCGAAGCCCGGCGCTTGGAAGAAGAGATCGCGGTGCAGGTCATGCGCGCCGACGTGGACGAGGAGCTGACGCGGCTCGACAGCCACATCCAAGAAGCTGAGGCCGCGCTGGAAGCGCCCGGACCGCAAGGCCGGAAGCTCGATTTCCTAATGCAGGAATTCGCGCGCGAAGCCAACACGCTGGCTTCCAAGGCCCCGGATATCGAGACGACCAACGCCGCGCTCGCCATCAAAGTGACGGTCGAGCAAATGCGCGAACAGGTCCAGAACCTCGAATAAACGGCTCGCCGGTTGCAACTGGCATAATGCCGTTCCGAACCTGACCGGAACGCCTCGCCATGACCACCCTCGCCATTCTCACCTGCGGCGGAACCTTCGACAAGGCCTACCACGACGCCTTGAGCGACTACCGGGTCGGAGCGCCGTGCGTACCGGACATTCTGGCGGAAGCCGGCATGCGCGAGGGCTGGGAACTGATCGAGGTGATGCGCAAGGACAGTCTGGACATGACGAACGAGGACCGGCAGGCCCTGCGCACGGCGGCGGCGGCGTGCGCCGCGCCGCATCTCGTCGTCATCCACGGTACCGACACCATGGCGCAATCGGCGGCGGCACTCGCGGACATCCCGGACAAGACGATCGTGTTCACGGGCGCGATGAGTCCGGCGCGCTTCCGGCAGACCGACGCTCCGTTCAATACGGGCTTCGCCATCGCCGCGGCCCTGACGGCCGCCCCCGGCATCTACATTGCCATGGGCGGACGGCTGTATCCTCATGATCAAGTGCGCAAGAACCGGGCGCAAGGGCGTTTTGAATCGGCGGATCCGAATACTTGAAAAATCCTTCCTCGCCCCCATTAAATAAGCGTCAAAGGATGGCTTATTGAGGAGGAAAACATCATGCATCCGATCATTTGCACCGACCCGTTCGGGACTCTGGGCCGCTGGAGCGGCCTGCTGGACGGCCTGACGGAAGACCGGTTCGACCGCGGTTGGGTTCCTGCGGTGGACTTTGAAGACCATGGCGACCATTATCTGGTGGTGGCGGATCTGCCGGGCATCAAGCCAGAGGACGTGAACATCAGTCTGGACGGCGATGTCCTCGTGGTGGAAGGCGAACGCGCCGACACGGTCGAGGACCGGAACGGCGATGCGAAGCGCTATCGCCGGACCGAGCGGATCTTCGGCTCGTTCAAGCGTAGCTTCCGCTTGCCGGCCGACGTGGATCCCGAGGCCGTCGAAGCGCACGGCGAGCATGGCGTGCTGCGCATCCGTCTGGGTAAGCATGCGGCCACGCAGCCGCGCCGGATCGCGGTTCAGACGCACTAAATCCGAGCGGCATTCGATCCCGAGGAGGCCCGCCGGCGAAGTTTGCTGGCGGGCCTTTTTGGTGCGGCAGGCACCGGCAATCTTACATTGCGGCGACGTTTTCCCGTACAATGCGCATCCAGCCTTGGGTCTCGGAGTGTAGCTCAGCCTGGTAGAGCACTGCCTTCGGGAGGCAGGGGCCGGAGGTTCAAATCCTCTCACTCCGACCATTCCCGTACTGCCTGATGTCCCGGACAGGCCATTGATTCATCCCGCCGCATCGCATGGATCGCCAACTCGCCCAGCAGACCGTCCACGTCTTGGTGGAGGCGCTGCCGTATATTCAGGCGTTTGCCGGCCGCTCCGTCGTCATCAAATACGGCGGGAACGCGATGGTCGACGAAACCCTGAAGAGCAGTTTCGCTCGCGATCTAGTGCTGATGCAGCAAGTCGGCATTCAGCCGGTGGTGGTGCACGGCGGCGGGCCGCAGATCGGCCAGCGTCTGGAGCAGCTCGGCATCAAGACCGAATTCGTCGACGGCGTGCGCGCGACCTGCAAGGATGCCATGGATGTTGTGGAGACGGTGCTGGGCGATGTCATCAATGCGGAGATCGTCGAACTGGTCAACCGGCACGGCGGCCGTGCCGCCGGCATTACCGGCAAGCGTGGCGGCTTCATCCATGCCAAGCGCTTGCAGTTGCAGCGCTCTTCGCCGGAAATGCAGGCGCCGGAGATCATCGATCTGGGGCATACGGGCACAGTGGCGCGCATTGATCCGGAACCGATCCGGGCGCTGGAGGAGAACGGGCAGATTCCCGTCATTGCGCCGATCGGGGTCGGTGACGATGGCGAAAGCTACAACATCAATGCGGACACTGTCGCCAGCCACATGGCGATGGCGCTGGATGCCGAGAAGCTGATGTTGCTGACGGACCAGCCGGGCGTGCTGGACGCGCAGGGGGAACTTCTGACCGGACTGGCCCCGCATGCGGTTGAAGCGCTGATTGCGGACGGCTCGATCAGCGGAGGCATGGTACCCAAGGCCCGTTGTGCCTTGGAAGCGCTGGCGGCCGGTGTACACACCGCCCACATCATCGACGGGCGGGTGCCGCATGCGGTGGTGCTGGAAGTGTTTACCCGAGAAGGCATCGGCACATTGATTGCCGCCGATGCGTCGCCGCCGGGGGCTTGAGCATTGCGCAAGGGCGTATAATTGGCATCCGCCGCTGGGGGATCGTCTAGTGGTAGGACTGCGGACTCTGACTCCGCCAGCGGGGGTTCGAATCCCTCTCCCCCAGCCAACTTCAAGCTTTCCGTACGGCATTTGCGCAGCGAATGATGTACGCTAGCACCCGGAGAGTTGCCGGAGTGGTCGAACGGGGCGGTCTCGAAAACCGTTGTGCGAGCGATCGTACCGAGGGTTCGAATCCCTCACTCTCCGCCATGGGCGTTTAAAATTTCAAATAAATATCAATAACTTGTGGCCTTATAACCCCAACGGCCACAATCCCGCACGGTTCGGCGTTCTGTCCGGCATCTACTGCTGAGGCGCTTGCCGGTCTTCCAGTCCCTTTTGCAGCCGAGCACCGAGTTCCTCGGCTGTCGCTGTACCCAGAATTGCAACGGCCGCGGCATCCCACGCCTCCCGTTCCAGTGTTGCTGCATCTCCCGATGGCAGCCGGGATGCGAAACGGACGGTTGAATGGCAGTCGCTGCGCCAGGACAGGAAAGCCTGCGCCAGCGGGTCGTCGATCTCCACCGCATGGTCCGAGAGCGGAAAGAATCCGGGCAGCGCGCTGGCGTGGAGCGAGGCAAACTCGGCCGAAGCG
Source organism: uncultured candidatus Poriferisulfidus sp. (assembly GCA_963668445.1). Taxonomy (GTDB): domain Bacteria; phylum Pseudomonadota; class Gammaproteobacteria; order Poriferisulfidales; family Poriferisulfidaceae; genus Poriferisulfidus. The sequence goes on along the minus strand of OY764335.1, from coordinate 1,735,966 downwards.
ACCCAATTCAGGAAGATGCGGGCCGATTCTCCGTTCGGACTGGCAGCATTCAGGCCGATGGCCATGTCGGCATGGTCGGAAATGTAGCAGGCGTCTCCGGCATTCCGTACAGGCGGTTTGAAGGCCCCGATTTCGAATCCGGCACGAGCCCTGAAACCGGCAATTTCCCAGCTCCCGGACGGATAGATTGCCGCACGACCGAGGGCAAAGAGGTCTTGGCTGTCCCGGTAGCTCCGCGTCTCGTATCCCTCGCCCAGATAGCGGCGCCATTTCGCCAAGGTTCGGAAAGGCGCAACCCATGGCTCGTCGGTCAGCTTCTGCCGGCCGGCGGCCAGAGCCTGGCGTCCCTCCTCGCCCCTCCAGTAAACCGGTCCGATATTGTTGTAGCCCACGGTCGCGGCTACCCACGGGTCGCGAATTCCCAGAGCCATCGGAATCCGTGCTCCGTCGTTTCGGATCTTTTCGAGCACTTCAAAGAACTGCGCTTCAGTTTCGGGCGCGGCGAGGCCGAGTTCGCGGAACGCCTCCCGGTTGTACAGAAATCCGTGGATCACCGATGCCACCGGGACGCAGAAGGGTGCGGATCCGTCGTCGGTTTGCCAAGGCGCTCTCGCGGCATGCGGAAAATGGGCCATGCCGGAAAGATCGTCGAGGTCGGCCAAGTATCCGGCCTCGTAGAGGGCCAGAGAGGCATCGAACGGGCGGCAGGTGATTAGGTCGCCGGCCGCGTCTTCCTCGAGCCGGAAGTTCAGGGTCGCATCGTAGTCGGTCGGTGCGGTCGGCTTGAATTGCATACGGATGCCCGGATGCGCGGCCTCGAAGGCCGGGATGATCCTTTCCTCCCAGACGGCCCGGTCGTCGTCCCGCCAGCTTTCGAGGACAAGAGTCGTTTGGGCGAAGGCGGCGCCGGCCAGAATTGCGATCGGCAGCACGACCGACAGTCCGGCAATCCTGGCACTGGAAATGTCGGGCATCCGAAGCGTACAGAGTATGGAAGCCATGGGTTCTGTCTTCTCCAAGCGAGCTCATTGTTGCCGCCTGAGGGACAATTTGTCAATTTTCTTGGCCGAAGTATTGAATGTAGTACATTTCTGATAGGATGCTTGATGAAGTGTCAAAGAATTCGCATTGGCCATCTTCCCGCCATGCGTTGCCGATTTCCGCCGCCCGCTGAAAGGATTGCCGTGGAAGCTTACTGGAATACGGACTACCATGTTCTGGCCACGCCGCCCATGACGCTATCGGTCGGGGTGCCCAATCCGGCGTTCGATGCACTGCTGAAGCAGCGGAAGGCCGGTTGCGCGGCCATGATCACCGCATTCAACCCGCACAGCTGCCGCGCCAGCGATGCCGACAATGCCGCTGCGCAGCGCCGCCTCAAGCGCGTACTGGATGAGGCCGGCTACGCCATGCTGGATGCGGAAGGCATCGGCCGCAGCGGGGGTTGGCCAGCCGAGCCCAAATTCCTGATTTTCGATATTCCGCTGGAAGCCGCGAAGCGGCTTGCCCGGCAGTTTCGGCAGAACGCCTTCGTTTGGGTCGAGCCGAGCCGGGCACCCGCACTGATCTTCATGCAGCCCGACGCGGCAGCGGACTGAAGCACTCGAAGCAAAGGGCCTGCCCGCATGGCGGACAGGCCCTTCTCACCGGCGTGCCGGAAATAGGATGCAAGTTCGGACTTACAAACCGAACCCGTAGCCCACAGTCAGCACCAGGCGGCTTTCGTCGTCGATGTCCTTATCCGAATCCACCAGATAGATTGAGAAGTCGATGTCGCTGACGGTCGTAGCGTAGCCGATTTCGAAGTAGTCGCCTTCCGGCTCGCCCTTGTCCTCGTCGTCCTCGCTGATGCCGTAGGTGCCGAATGTGACGAAGGCGCCCTTGTAGTCCAGTGTCAGCGTGGCAATGTCGTAGTCGTTTTCTTTCGAATCGCACGCATGGTCGTTCTCATGCTCGCCGATGGCGTAGTCCAGACTGACCGAGAAGTCGTCCTTGGCGTAGGCCACGCCCAGATTGATCTCGTCGTAGTCCGAATCGAAGCCGCCGCCGGTGCACTCTTCCTGCAACTCATAGTCGGCTGCCGTGAAGGTGTCTGTATCCGCGAAGACATAGGTTCCGCTTCCGTCGAGGTTGAGGTTGTCCGTCGGCGGGGTCGTGTCGCTTCCCACGTACTTGTAGACATTGCCTTTTGTCGGGACGCCACTGTTCAGGTAGACGCCTTCAAGGGCCATCATGCTGCCCGCATCGTCTTCCGTATAGCGGTAGGCGGTGTAGCCGACGTATACCGAGAAGCCGTTGTCGAACTCATGCGACAGGCCGCCGTAGACATCGATCTCCGCGCCGTTGCCGGAGTCGAGGTCTGCCAGCCAAGTGCCGAGGTAGAATGGCCCGGTCTCCAAGTCGAGGCCGCCGTTGGCAACCGCATCGCTCTGATGGAAGCCGCGATAAATGTAATCGGACATGATGCCGAAATTGGCCGAAAGATCCACTTCGGCATGCGCCGGCATGGCTGTCCAGATTAGAAGTGCCGCCAGCGCGGCGAATTTAAGCTTGTTCATGCAATCCTCAATTCAAGGTTGAAAAATTATTTATTAATGCCCGCCATGCGGAACATGTCCTGCATGACAGGCCGGGAGGTTTTGGGGGAAGGTTTGGAGCCGCTATTCCGCACATGTGCCGGGGGTGCCCGGTCGGTGGCGGCGGCTCGCGTCAGCGCTTGGAGTATTGAACATCCTTGCGAGCCTTGCGCAGGCCTACTTTCTTCCTTTCAACTTTTCTTGCATCACGGGTCAGGAACCCGCCTTGTCGCAATGTGGGGCGATGCTCTTCGTTGTAGGCAAGCAACGCTCGGGCGATGCCCAGTTTGATGGCACCGGCCTGGCCGCTTAAGCCGCCGCCGGACACGGTGGCCTCCAGATCGAACTTGCCCAGCATGTCGCAGGCGGCCAGCGGCTGGCATACCTGGATGCGGGCGGTTTCGCGGGTGAAATAGTCTTTCAGCGGACGCTTGTTGACGCGCATTTCGCCCGTGCCTTCGAGCAGGCGCACCCGCGCCGTGGAATTCTTGCGGCGGCCGGTGCCGAGGGATGCGGCGTTTGCCATGGCCTTACAGTTCCAGCGCCGCCGGCTGCTGGGCGGCGTGCTGATGGGCTTCGCCGGTATAGACATGAAGGCGGCGCAGCATGCGCTGGCCCAGACGGGTCTTCGGCAGCATGCCGCGCACGGCCAGTTCAATGACGCGCTCCGGCGCTCGCGCCTGCAATGCTTCGAACGATTCGCTGCGCAGGTGGCCGACGTAGCCGGTATGATGGTGGTACATCTTGTCGGTGCGCTTAGCGCCTGTCACCTTGATGGCGGTGGCATTGAGCACGATGACATGGTCGCCGGCATCAATGTGCGGCGTCCAGTCGGTGCGGTGCTTGCCGCGCAGGCGGTGCGCAACCGTGGAAGCCAGGCGCCCGAGGGCCTGATTGGCGGCATCCACGACGTACCACTGCCCGGTGCCGGGTTTGGCGCTGGCCGTGCTGCGGGTCAAGGCTTTGTTTTTCATGAGGCGAGCCTTCGGGCGCGCATTCTAGTATCTATGTTGCCAAATGTCAATTTTCCGGGCGATTGGGAGATCGATCCTCCCCGGATTCAAATTGCATGTGCAACGAGTATAACAGGGGGATGGAATGGGCAGGACGGCACCGGCCCGCGACCCGACCTCCGGCGCAGGGAGCGGAGCGACCGAAGCCGGAGAGCGCCACAGCGCCGGGAATCGGGTCGAGCGGGCGGCCCGGCGCACGGCAAGCTCCCTGCGGCTGTCATATATCTGTTACATGCCTCCTTTTTAATGCGGCTTTCGGCCTTTCCGTTTCATTTCCATCCATTCGTTGAGAGGATCATTCTTCGCATGAAAGCTCGCATTTCTGCAATCGTCCTGCTTGCGCTCGCTGCTTCGGCAGTTCAGGCGCGCGATCAAGTCAATATCGTCGGCTCTTCGACGGTCTATCCGTTCGCGACGGTCGTTGCCGAGAGGTTCGGCAAATACACGACCTTCAAGACCCCGAAGATCGAGTCGACCGGTTCGGGCGGAGGCCTGAAGTTGTTCTGCGCCGGGGTCGGCGTCAATACGCCGGACATCACCAATTCCTCGCGCAAAATCAAGGAAAAGGAAATCGCGCGCTGCGCCGAGAACGGCATCGGCGGCATCACCGAGGCCAAGATCGGCTACGACGGCATCGTGCTGGCCAATTCCAAAAGCGCCGAGCCCATGCGTCTGAGCCTGCGCGACGTGTTCTTGGCGCTGGCGCGCGAAGTGCCGGATCCGAGCGGCGCGGAGCAGTTCGTCGCCAATCCGTATGCGACTTGGAAAGATGTCAACCCGGCCCTCCCCGATTCCAAGATCGAGGTGCTCGGCCCGCCCCCGACCTCCGGCACCCGCGACGCCTTCGCCGAACTGGCGCTGGAAGGCGGCTGCAAGACCTTCAAGTGGATCAAGGCCATCAAGAAGCAGGACAAGAAGAAGTACAAGGCCCATTGCCACTCGGTCCGCGAGGACGGCCACTACATCGAAGCGGGCGAGAACGACAACCTGATCGTGCAGAAGCTGGCGGCCAACCCGAGCGCCTTGGGCGTGTTCGGCTACAGCTTCCTGGACCAGAACTCCGACAAGGTTCAGGGCTCTCTGATCGACGGGGTCGGCCCGATTTTCGAGGCCATCGCCGACGGCAGCTACCCGGTGTCGCGCCCCCTGTACTTCTACATCAAGAACGCGCATCTGGATGCCATTCCGGGCATCCGCGAGTTTGTGGCGGAGTTCTTGAGCGACAAGGCCAGCGGCGCGGACGGCTACTTGGCGGCCAAGGGCATGATTCCGATGTCGGCCGAAGAGCGCGGCGAGCTGGTGCCGAAGATCACTTCGTTCACGCCGCTCTAATCCAGGCCTGCAGGCGCGCGGCGTGCATCCGAAAGGGCCGGCTTGTCCTGCCCTTTCCTTTCCAGGGCCGGGCAGGCGCCGCGAGGGGCGGCCCGGAGGATTCCCCTATAATGGCTTTCTGATGCCGGGAATTTCCGAGACGGCCCCTTGCGCCGCCGCATGGCGTCCGCAGGACTTCCGGTTCGCGCGATAGCCTACCTGCCATATTCAAGACTGGAGAGATGCGGATGAGCAGCAGCACGCTGGCGCCGAATGCGGATGCCGTCATCTGGATGGACGGGCGCATGGTGCCTTGGGCCGAAGCCACCACGCACGTGCTGACGCACAGCTTGCATTACGGCAGCGGCGTCTTCGAAGGCTTGCGCGCCTTCGCCACCGAACAGGGTCCTGCCATCTTCCGTCTGCCGGAGCATACCGACCGGCTGTTCGCTTCGGCGTGCGGCATCGCCATGACGATCCCCTACTCCCGCGACGCCATCAACCAGGCATGCGTGGATGCGGTTCGGGAGAACCGCTTGGAGACGGCGTATGTCCGCCCGATCTGCTTTTACGGCGCGGAAGGACTGGGCCTGCACGCCGAAGGCCTGCAAGTGCATGCGGCGGTCGCGGCATGGGAATGGGGCGTGTATCTGGGCGCCGAAGGCGTGGAGAAGGGCATCCGGGTGTTCACGTCGTCGATCGTGCGCGATCGCGTCAACGCGCCGCTGACCAGTTCCAAAATCTGCGGCAACTACGTCTATTCGGCCGTCGCCACGGCGCAAGCGAAGCAGGCCGGCTACGATGAAGCGCTCCTGCTGGAAGCGGACGGACGGGTGTCGGAAGGCAGCGGCGAGAATCTCTTCGTGGTGCGCGACGGCCTTCTGGAGACGCCGGCGCTCGGCTCGGCCTTGGACGGCATCACCCGGCGCACCATCATCGAACTGGCCGGCGAGGAAGGCTTGGATGTGCGCGAGAACCGGCTGACTCCGGAGGATGTGCGACACAGTTCCGAAGCGTTCTTCACCGGCACCGCAGCGGAAGTGACGCCGATCCGGGAATTGGACGGCCACCCCATCGGCGACGGGATGCGCGGTCCCGTCACGACCCTGCTGCAGCAGAAATACCAGGACATCGTGAGCGGCCGGTCGGACCGGCACCGGCACTGGCTGACGCCGGTGCGTTGAGCATGCCCGCCGCACGCGCCGCCGATTCGGGCCGAACGCTGGAGACGCCTAACCGCGTGCGCCAGCAAAAGATCAAGCCGGACAGCCTGCCGCTGCACTGCCCGCTGCCGGGCGCCAGTCTGTGGGATTCGCACCCGCGCGTGTTCCTGCCGATCGAAGATGCGCCGGACGGACGCATCCGCTGCCCCTATTGCGGCACCTTGTACATCCTGCATCAAAGCTCCGATTCCTGACCCGTGCATGCGACCCTGCCCGATTTCAGCGCCGTCCGCGTTCTGGTGGCGGGCGATGTCATGCTGGATCAGTACTGGAGCGGCGAGACCTGCCGCATTTCGCCGGAAGCGCCCGTGCCGGTGGTGGCGGTGGCGGGTGAGGAACTGCGGATCGGCGGTGCCGGCAACGTGGCGGCCAATGCCGCAGCGCTAGGGGCGCAGACTGCCCTTCTGGCGCCCGTCGGACCGGATGCGTCCGGACGCACGCTGACGCGGTTGTTGCGGCGGCACGGCATCGAAAACTTGCTGCTGACGCAACGCGGCCTGGCCACGCCCAAAAAACTGCGCGTCGTCAGTCAGCGCCAGCAGCTGATCCGTCTGGACTTCGAAAAGCGCACCGAGATCAATGCGCCCGTGCTGCAGCGCAAATTCCGCGCGGCCCTGAAGGCTTGCGATGTCGTCGTCCTGTCCGACTACGGCAAGGGCGCGCTGGCCGACCCGCAGCCGCTGATCCGCTTGGCCCGCCAAGCCGGCAAGCCGGTGTTCGTGGATCCCAAGCGCACCGATTTCGCTCCGTACGCGGGGGCGACGGCCCTCACCCCGAACCGTGCGGAACTGGAAGCCGTGGCCGGGCCGGCAGCCGCCCTGAAGGATGTCGCCGCGCACGCCGAAAGGTTGTGCCGCAAGCATCGTCTGCAAGCGATGCTGGTGACGCTGAGCGAGCGCGGCATGCTGTTGCAGCAGAAGCGCCGCAGCCTCCATTTGAAGGCCGTGGCTCGGGAAGTCTACGATGTTACGGGTGCCGGCGATACGGTGGCAGCGACGTTCGCATGCGCGCATGCGGCGGGCTTGGCATTCGAAGAGGCCACGCGCTTGGCGAATGTGGCGGCCGGGCTGGTCGTCGGCCGCTTCGGGACCGCGTCGGTCACGCCGGGCGAACTGGCGCAAGCGGTTCATGCGCAACGGCAGCCGGAGACGGGCATCGTGTCGACGCGTGCGCTGCAGCAGCTTGCGCAGATAGCTCGCGAGTCGGGCGAAACTCTCGTGTTCACGAACGGCTGCTTCGACATCCTGCATGCAGGCCATGTCGCCCTTCTGGAGCAGGCGGCCCGGCTCGGCGACCGCCTGATCGTGGCGGTCAACAGCGATGCGTCGGTGCGGCGCAACAAGGGGCCGGACCGTCCGGTGCAACCGCTCAAGCACCGCCAGCAGCTGCTGGCAGGGCTGGAATGCGTGGACTGGGTCGTGTCGTTTTCGCAAACCACGCCGGAGAAGCTGATTCGGGACCTGCGGCCCGACGTGCTGGTCAAGGGCGCGGACTACAAGCCTGCGGATATCGCGGGCGGCGAAGCGGTCGAGCGGACAGGCGGCAAGGTGGTCGTGCTGCCGCTTATGGAAGGGCAGTCTTCGACGGAACTGATCCGGCGCATCCGCCAGCGGGACGAATAGCGCATGGCGAGCGAGGGCCCGCGCATCCTGGTCGTCGCGCAAGCTTGGGCCGGGGATGTCGTCCTCAGCCAGATGCTGTATGCGCTGCTGCGGCGCGAGCAGCCGGATACCCCCATCGATGTCGCGGCGCCGCCGTGGGCCGGCGCGTTGCTGCGGCGCATGCCCGAAGTGGACCGGCATCTCGTTCTCGAAGCCCGGCACGGGCAGCTGAAGCTAAGGCGGCGCGGGGCGCTGGCGCGTCGCCTGTGCGGCCGGTACGGGCAGGCGATCGTCATCCCCCGTTCGTTCAAGGCCGCCCTGCTGCCGTATTGGGCACGCATTCCGCAGCGGACCGGCTTCGGGCCGTCGACGCGCTTGGGGCTCATCAATGACGTTCGCCCGCGCCCGCCCGGCATTCGCGAGCGGATGGCGCAGTTGGCTTCATCGGCTCCGGCAGCCGTGGAATCCGTCCCTTGGCCGCATCTGCGGACGGAAGCGCAAGCCTTGAAGGAAGTTCGCCGGCAGCATGGCTTGGATCCGGACGTCCCGCTCGTCGGGCTGCTGCCCGGCGCCGCCTATGGCCCGGCCAAGCAGTGGGGAACGGCCTCATTCGCCGAGTTGGGGGCCCTGCTGGCAGCCGAAGGCCGCGGCATCTGCGTTTTGGGCACGGCGCAGGAGCGCAGCATTGGCGATGCCATCGCCGCCGCCGCGCCGCAGCATGCCGTCAACCTGTGCGGGGCGACGACGCTGGATCAGGCGATCGACCTGATCGCCGGGCTGGATGCCGTGGTAAGCAACGATTCCGGCTTGCTGCATGTTGCCGCCGCCGTCGAGACGCCGGTGGTGGGGATTTACGGAGCGACCAGTCCGGATACGCACCCGCCCCTGATTGCCGAACGGGCCGTCTGCTCGGTGCGTGCGCTATGCAGCCCCTGCGGACGCCGCGCATGCCCGTACGGAAGCCATGCCTGCATGGCCGGGATTGTGCCGGCCGAAGTCTTCGATGTATTGCGGGCGTTGCGGCGATGGCCGCGCCGCATGGACGCCCCAACCTCCCAGCCTCGAGTCCGGAGTTCTGTGGTATGATGCATGGCACCTTTGGTTCAGCTTGATTGCGAAGCGGCCGGAGTCTGCTCCGATGCGTGGGAAATCCAAACTTGCCTCAGCCCTACCCAGAGTGGGGGAGTGAATTGGATCACAAAATACGTCTGACGCTGGAAGAGCTGGAGAGCGCTCTTATCATCAACATGCATGGACGCGTTGATGGCGCGAATGCTCCTTTGTTCGAGGATGAGGCGCGGAAAATCGCCAAAAACTTCAGCGACCGCGCGGTCATCATGGACCTTGAGAACCTGATTTATATCAGCAGCGCCGGATTGCGGGTGCTGCTGCAGATCTCCAAGTCCGTTCGGAGCGAGCAAAAGCCATTCGTGCTGTGCAACCTTTCGGCGCCGGTCATGGAACTCGTCATGATTTCCGGCTTCGACAAGATCATGGACGTGTGCGATTCGCGTGCCGCCGCGCTCGCTCAGGCAGGACTCTAGATGTTGAGCTCCGCCGGCTTCTTGCGGTGGCGGCCGATGGCGGTAACGGGCAGTCCTGCTGAGGAGAGGTGCGCATGCATGGGCTTTCTCCGATCGGGCCGGTTCGGTCGCCCGGGATAGTTGCATGGGTAATATCGAAACGCCGATAGCGTATCGCAAGACATGCGGCCCGGCCCGGGAATGCGATGCGGCGCTAACTGAGCGGTACCTCGAGCATACCCTTATCGGCGATGCGGATGCGGATGCCGTGGTGCAGGAATTAACTGAAAGCGGCGCGGAGGATGTTCATCATGTGATTCAAGCGGCACTGGAAAGCCAGAATGAGTCGGATGGAAAGGCATTGGCGCTGCTGAAGCAGTACCCGGTGCTGGAGGCTTTCCGCGACCGCCTTGAGGAAGCGCCGGAATGGCTGGATCATGCCACGTTCAGGCCGGGCATTCGCCTGTTCAGCCGGAAATCCCGGTATATTCTGGCAGCAATCCTGAGCGCCTCCCTGGTCGAGAATTTTTCCACGAACATCAGCAAGTCCTTCTTCATCACCGGGCGCCTGCGCGATCAGGGCGTTCGACGCTTAAAGCAGAACATCCACCACATTATTCGCATTTTCATGCCTGGCGGTTTGATGCCGGGTCAGGACGGCTGGCTGCTATCGGTCCGGGCGCGGCTGGTGCATGCCCGGGTTCGGCGCCTGCTCCGAAGTTCGGATGAATGGGATGCGGACATGTGGGGCATGCCACTCAGCGCGGCGCACATGGGATTCGCGCTGTCCGTCTTTTCCGCACGGCTGCTGCAGCATCTGGAGTGCTTCGGGGTGCGTGTCACGGAGGAGGAGCGCGAGAGTTTCGTGGCGGTCTGGCGCTATACGGGGTTCCTTATGGGCATCCCGGAAGCGATGCTGCCTCGCAACGCAACGGAAGCCTTGGAGCTGCATGGCATCGCAGCCTTGTGCGAGCCCGCACCCGACATCGAGGCGATTGCGATGGCGAATTCCGTCATTAATGGAAGCCCGCTGATCATCGGCAAGACCGAGGTGCAGGCCCGCCGCCAATTTGCAGGTTTCGCGTATAAGCTTTCCCGTGCGCTCATCGGCGACCGGCTGGCGGACAGTTTATGTTTCCCCAAAACCCGGACCTATGGAGTTCTGGCGCAGTTTCGCTTGCAGGACCGTTGCGCCGATGCCATGCTTAAAATCCATCCGAAATGGTATTCGCGCAGCAAATTTCCGTATTTCACGCACCGGCTGGATACGGCCATGTTCGAAAATGCGGGCATCACCTACCGGCTGCCAAACCACCTGCATTCGGAGCAGTCCGAACAATGGTGATGCGGCAACGCAAGGCGTCCGGGCGGCTTCTTGGCGAGGCGGGTCGGGGCGGCGGTCGTCGCTCCGCCGAAGCAGGCCGGGCATCATGGTAGAGATGCGCGGACAGTCCCGTGCCCCGGCATTGCGGCATGGCAACATCTTCCTCGTCGGGCCGGCCGGAGCCGGCAAGGCGGCCATCGGGGAGCTGTTGGCGGCAAAAACCGAGCGGGCCTTTTTCGACAGCAACGCCGTCGTGCAGGATGCCTCCGAATCGACGATCCTGGAAATTTTCGGGTCCGGACGGGAATCGAAATTCCGCATGCGCGAACGCGACATTATCGCGGCGCTGGTGCAGCAAAGCGGCATTGTCTTGACGACGGACGCCGGCATCGTCGTGGACCGCGCCAATCGGCACGTTCTCACTATATACGGCACTGTGGTCTACCTGCACGCTACGCGGACCTCCCAATGGAACCACATGAAGAAGTATTTGGAAGCGCCGAGCAGCCGGCCGGTATTGCGAGATAAGCATCCCGAGGCGGTGCTGGCCCAGATCGAATGCGAACGCGAACCCTATCACGTTCCCGGCAGCGAATACAACTACTATCGTGCCGTCCTGAAAGAGATGCACGACGAACGCGACCCGCTCTACCGGGAAATAGCCAGCCATACGGTGGACGTCTCCGATCTGTCTGCGGAAGAGGCGTGCGCGCGCATTCTCAAGCAGCTTGGCTTGGCCTGAGTTCGCCGCGCTTCCAAGGCGAATCCGAGCGGGCTTCTACGGGCTTCCGGGTTCATGCGGTCTGTTCCGGCACCATTGCGTATAATTGCGCCGTTGGGCGGAGCATCTGCGCAACTTTCAGCACAGACCGGCCGAGATGGCGGAATCGGTAGACGCGCCGGACTCAAAATCCGGTGGGGTAGCCCCCCGTGTGGGTTCGAGTCCCACTCTCGGTACCAGCTGACGGATATGCGCTGCGATGCGTTTTTTCGTTCGCCATAGCCCTGATGCCATACTACACGCGCCATGCATTCTTTTGCGTCAACCGCCGCGAAGACGAAGCGTGCTGCCAGGATCATGACGCGCAGGCCATGCGGGACTATGCCAAGCAGCGTTGCAAGACGCTCGGCCTGCATGGCGCCGGGCAGGTGCGCATCAACCAATCCGGCTGTCTGGACCGTTGCGCCGAGGGGCCGGTGGTCGTGGTGTATCCGGAAGGCGTCTGGTACCGCTACCGGAACCGCGCCGATGTGGATCGCATCATCGAGGAGCATTTGAAGCACGGGCGCGTGGTTGCGGATTTGGAGATTTGAGGATGGACATGCGTCCGCTCGGCGATACGGGCATCAGCGTCAGCGCGCTGTGTCTGGGCACCATGACGTTCGGCGAGCAGAATTCCGAGGCCGAAGCGCATTGGCAACTGGATTGCGCCGTGGCGCACGGCGTCAACTTCATTGATACGGCCGAAATGTATGCCATTCCGCCGAGCGAAAGCACCCAAGGACTGACGGAACAATACGTCGGCAGTTGGCTGGCCGGTTCCGGCGTGGCGCGGGATCAGGTCGTCGTGGCGACCAAGGTGGCAGGCCCTAGCGATGCGATGCAGTACCTGCGCGGCGGGCCGCGCCTGAATGCCCGCCACATCCATCAGGCGGTCGACGACAGCCTGCGCCGCCTGCAGACGGATTACATCGATTTGTACCAGGTGCATTGGCCGGAGCGCCATACCAACTACTTCGGACACTTGGGCTACCGCCATGAAGACGACGGCGATGCCGTGCCTATCGCCGAGACGTACAAGACCCTCGGCCGGCTGGTCGAGTCCGGAAAAATCCGCGCCATCGGCGTCTCCAACGAAACGCCGTGGGGCGTGGCCGAATATCTGCGTCTGTCGCGGGAGGCTTCCGGGCCGCGCATCGCGTCCATCCAGAACCCCTACAGCCTGCTCAACCGGACGTTCGAGGTCGGGCTGGCCGAGGTCGCCATTCGCGAGCGCTGCGGACTCTTGGCCTATTCGCCGCTTGGCTTCGGCGTGCTGACTGGGAAATATCTGCAGGAGCCGCCGGAAGGCGCACGGCTGCAGCGCTGGAACTATTTCACGCGCTACAGCAATCCGCAGGCGCAGGCCGCCACCGCGCAGTACGTGGCGCTGGCGCGGGAGCATGGACTGTCTTCAGCCCAGATGGCACTGAGTTTCATCCGGCAGCAGCCGTTCGTGACCAGCGTCATTCTCGGCGCGACGACACCGGCGCAACTGGAAGAAAATCTAGGCAGCGCCGAACTGGAATTGCCGGAGGCGCTGTGGCCGGCGCTCGAAGCGGTCCACGAAGCCCGCCCGAATCCGGCGCCCTGAATCAGGCTGGCGGCGACAACTGCGCACCGGCTTCCAGAATCCAGTTTCGCGCCTGTGCGTTCAGGTCGGCGGCGCTCATGCCGTCCGCTTGGATGGGCCGGCCGATGCGCACGGTGATGGTGCCGGGCTGCTTCCGGAACGAGCGCGGCCAGAAGCGTCCGGCGTTGTGCGCGACCGGCAAGAGCGGCACGCCGTTGCGCACCGCGATGTGCGCCCCTCCGGTCAGATAAGGTCGGCTGGTTCCGGCAGGGGTGCGCGTGCCCTCCGGGTAGATGACGATCACCTGCTTCTGTTCAAGCCGCTTGCGCGCCTGTTCCATCATTCGTTTGAAGCTTTGCAATGGAGAGCCCCGATCGATGGCAATGGGCCGGGTCGCCGCCAGGCCCCAGCCGAAAAAAGGGATGCGCAGCAGCGAGCGGCGCAGCACGAAGGTCGGGTGCGGGAACAGCACCATCATCAGAATCGTTTCAAAAGCCGACTGGTGGTTGGACAGGACAACGTAGGGGCCGGTTGGCGGGATGTTTTCCCGGCCCTGGACATCGTAGCGTATGCCGCAGCAGAGCCGGATCCACATCAGTGCCGCGATATTCCAGCGGGTCATCAGCCAATGGCCTGGCCGCAGCGGCAGCAGCAGCGCCACAGGCGACAGGAGGCCGATGGCCAGACTGAGCGCGATGAGGCCCGCGTACAAGACCGCCGAGCGGAGCGTCCTCATGCGTCGTCGGGATGCTTCTCCAGGAACTCGTTGACGAACGCCATCAGATCGTCGTAGACCGGTACTCCGTCCGGCAGCTTGCCGCTGCGTTCGGTCCGTGCCCCGTATCCGGTGCGCACCAGAATCGGCTGGGCGCCGCCGGCGAGTGCGGCTTGGATGTCGGACATCTTGTCGCCGACCATCGGCACGCCGTCCAGCTTCATATTGCAATGCCGAGAAATTTCGTGCAGCAGGCCGGGTTCCGGCTTGCGGCATTTGCTGCCGGTGCCCGGCGCGTCCGGGCAGAAGAAGATGGCGTCCACCCAGCCGCCGAAGCGGCCCAGCGCGTTGTGCATCTTCATGTGTATGCGGTTGAGGGTCGCCATGTCCAGCAGCCCGCGGCCGAGCCCCGACTGGTTGGTGGCGAGCATCACGCGGTAGCCCGCCTCGTTCAGCTGCGCCACGGCGGCCATGCTGCTTTCGATGGGTTCCCACTCCTCAGGCGTTTTGATGAAATCCTCGTGTTCCTTGTTCAGGACGCCGTCGCGGTCCAGAATGACCAGTTTCATGTCAGGAGGCCTCCTCGGCAGAGTTGGTTTGCAAGCGTGTGAAATCCGCGATTCGATGGGACAGCAACAGGTTCAAGCGGGACAGAAGCCGGATGCGATTATGCCGCATTTTCTCGTCGTCCGTCATGACTAGTACCTGTGCGAAAAAATTCCCGACCGGTTCGGCCAGCGAGCACAGCGCGGACAGCGCTTGCGGATAACGGCGCTGGCGGCAGTCTTCATCGACCTTCTGGCTGACGGCATCCAGTCGGCGATGCAAGGCCTGCTCGGCCGGTTCCGTCAGCAGGGCCGGGTCGATGGCGCCCTGCCCGGCATCGCCGGCATCCCGCAGAATGTTGCGGATCCGCCGGCTCGTTTCGATTAGCACCTGAGCCGGCGGCTGGGCGCGGAAGGCAGACACGGCTGCGATTCGCTCGAAAGCTTCCAGCAGGTTCGCATGCCGGAGCTTCAGCACGGCGCGGACCGTGTCCTTGGCATGGCCCTGCTCGACGCCGTAGGCCAGCATGCGCTCCGCCAGATAGTTTAGGATTGCGTCCGGTGCCGAGGCGGATGCATCGGCATCGCGCAACGCTTCGGAATGGTTCGCGCAGGCTCGACCCAGCCATGCCGGAAGGTCCGGCTCCAGTCGGCATTCGATAACCAGACGCAGCACGCCGTAGGCGGCTCGGCGCACACCCAGCGGGTCCCGCGAGCCCGTGGGCACTTCGTCGATGCAGAAGATGCCCGCCAGCATGTCCAGCCGGTCAGCCAGCGCCAGCAGTTGCCCTGCCGCAGTCTGCGGCAAGGTGTCGCGGGCATGGCGCGGCTGGTAATGTTCCGCAATGGCGCGGCCGACATTTGCCGCCTCGTCGTCGTCGTCGGCATAATGCGCCCCCATGATGCCTTGCAGTTTGGGAAAGGATTGCACCATGTCGGTGCCCAAATCGGCTTTGCATAGCTGTGCGGCGCGGCGTACGGTGTCCACGTCCGCGTTATGCTCCTGCGCCAGCCCAGCCGCCAGTTCCGCGATGCGTTGCGTTCGTGCCAGCATGGTGCCCAGCCGGCGATGGAAGGTGACATGCTCCAAATCCGGCACGCGGGACTCAAGCGTTCGCAGCCGGTCCTGCTTCAGATAGAAGGCGGCGTCTTCCAGACGCGAGCGCACCACGCGTTCGGCACCGGCCCGAATCACTCCGGTCGTATCCGGCACATTGGCGACAACCAGAAACTCGTCGGCTAGGCCGCCGTCCGGGCGACGCAAGGAAAAATACTGCTGCTGGTCTTCCAGTACGGCGGTGATGACTTCCGCAGGCAATGCCGCGTGCGATGCATCCATCGCGGCCGATAGCACAGTCGGCCATTCCGTGCCGGCGCAGGCTTCGTCCAGCAAGGTTTCCGGCATCGAGGCCCGGGCGCCCAGTCGCTTTTCGAGGTCGGCTATCTGCGTCGCAATCCGGTCGCGCCGGATGGCGGCATCCGCCACGACCTGTCCGTCCTCTTGCAGGGTCGCCGCGTAGCTATCGGCATCCTGCAAAGGGATTTCGTGCCGCCCCAAAAAGCGATGCCCTCGGGAAGTGCGGCCGCACGGCAGGTCCATGATCGTGCCGGGCACGGGCTCGTCGCCATACATCAGGACGATCCAGCGCACCGGCCGCACGAAGTTTGCCGCATGTTCGCCCCAGCGCATGCGCTTGTGCAGCGGCAATCCGTCGACCGCCCGCGCCAGAATGTCCGGCAGCAGGCCGCAGGCGTCGCGTGCGGGCGTGGTGGTGCGGAACTCGAGCCATTCGCCCTTGCCGGTTCGCAGCCGGTCTTTGCCGGTCTGCCAGCGCGCCACTTGCTCGGGCGAGGCTGTGCAGCTTCGAATGAAGCCCAACAGTGCCGGCGTCGGCTGGCCGTCGGCATCGAAGGCGGCCTGTACGGATGGGCCTTTGCGGGTCTGCATGTCGGGTGCCGTTTGCGCGGCGACTTCGGGGATGGCGAGCGCTAGGCGCCGGGGCGTCGCGTAGGTTTGCACGGTTGCGCCATGGGCCAGTCGCGCCGCCTTCAATCCGGCGATGGCGTTGGCGGCCAAAGCGGGCGCGAGTTCGGCTTGGGCGCGTGCCGGAAGCTCTTCCGTGCCGAGTTCGAACAGTACGGTCTTCGGCGGCGTCATGGCGGCGGGACGGATGCGTTCAGGAGGCCGCAGGCGCGGCATAGATTTCGGCAATCCGCTGGGCGCGCTGGCGGATGCGCAGAATGCATTGTTGCCGCTCCGTAACGGAAATGGCGTGGCGCGCATCCAGCAGATTGAAGACATGCGAACAGCCGATTAGCTGCTCGTAGGCCGGCAGCGGCAAGCCGCCGCGAATCATCCGGTCGCATTCCTGTTCCAGTTCCGCATAATAGCGCCGCAGGCTTTCGATGTCCGCCTGTTCGAAGTTGTAGTGCGATTGCTCCTGTTCGTTGCGCAGGAACAGGTCTCGGTAGGTGACCGCGTCCGGGCCGGAGCCGCTCCAAATCAGATCGAACACATTGTCGGCATCCTGCAGCAGCATTGCCACGCGTTCGATGCCGTAGGTGATTTCGCCGAGCGGCGGCCGGCATTCCAGGCCGCCGGCCTGTTGGAAGTACGTGAACTGGCTGATCTCCATGCCGTTGAGCTGCACCTCCCAGCCGAGCCCCCAAGCGCCCAGCGTCGGCGATTCCCAATCGTCCTCGACGAAGCGCACGTCGTTGCGGTCCAGCGCGATTCCCAAAGCGACCAGCGAATCCAAGTACTGCTGCTGGATGTCGTCCGGCGCGGGCTTCAGCACGACCTGGAACTGGTAGTAGCGCTGCAGGCGGTTGGGGTTTTCGCCGTAGCGCCCGTCCGTCGGCCGGCGGCACGGCTGCACGAACGCGCTGCGCCATGGTCGTGCATCGAGCGCGCGCAGAAAGACTTCCGGGTGGAAGGTCGCCGCGCCCATCGGCAGGTCGTAGGCCGGCAGCAGCACGCAGCCTTGCGCCGCCCAGTACTGCTCCAGTCGGCGGATGAGTTCCTGAATGGTCATGGCGTCGCGGCGGGCGGAGGCAGGGCGCTTCTGCCGGGAAAAATTGTAGCATTCAGGACGTTGCGTCCTGCGTCCGTACAGGGGCGCGCCTACAGTTCGATGCGGTCCGTGACGTCGAAAATCCTGCGGTACTCGGACAGAATGCGCCGATCGCTGAGGCTGGCGATATAATCGGCGATGGCCCGCGCCCGCCCGGCTTCGCCGCGGCGCTCCTCCTTGTTTCGGACCTGCGCGTACGGTTCGGTCGGCAGCAACTTCGGATCTTCCAGAAAGGTCCCGAACAGGCGTTCGATGATTTGGGTCGCTTTCATGTGCATGCGGCGCAATTGGTAGTGGCTGTAGTAGTGCTCGTGCAGGAAGCGGCTCAGCGGCGCCAGTTCCTGACGCATGGCGGCGCTGAATCCGGCCAGCGGTTTGCCATGCTCGCGCACCGCCTGCGGCGACGCCGGCGCGGCCTGTGCGAGGCGTTCGCCGGTCGTGCCGATCAAGTCGTCCATCATGGCGTTGATGAGGCGCCGATTCGTTTCGTGCAGCAGCGAATGCCGCGACCGCTTCGGCGCGGCTTCGACGGCCGCCTGATAGGCGCGTGCGTACAGCTTGAGCTCTTGCACGGCCTCCAGTTCCAGCAGGCCCAGACGCAGGCCGTCGTCCAGATCATGGTTGGTGTAGGCCACCCGGTCTGCGAGGTCGACCAGCTGCGCCTCCAGCGTCGGCTGGCCGCCATCCAGAAAGCGTGCGCCGACCGGGCCCAACTGCTTCGCCAGTTCGGGGCGGCAGCGCTTCAGGATGCCTTCGCGCGTTTCGAAGCTCAGGTTGAGTCCGGCGAAGTCCGCGTATTTGTGCTCCAGTTCGTCAATGACGCGCAACGATTGCACATTGTGCTCGAAGCCGCCGTACTCCTGCGTACAGCGGTTCAAGGTCTCTTGCCCGATGTGGCCGAACGGCGTATGCCCCAGATCGTGTGCCAGCGCGATCGCTTCCGCCAGATCTTCGTTGAGCCGCAACGCCCGCGCCAGCGCCCGCGCCAGCTTGGCGACTTCCATGCTGTGCGTCAGCCGGGTGCGGAACAGGCCGTCCGCATGGTTCACCAGCACTTGCGTCTTGTACTCCAGGCTTCGGAAGGCCGCCGAGTGGATGATGCGGTCGCAATCGCGCTGGTACAGCGTGCGGTGGTCGTCCTCTGGCTCCGGATGCATGCGCCCGTGCGTATGGCGCTCGCTCGCCGCGCAAGGCACCAGTTCGTTGCCGTGCGCCTGGCCGGCGTAGGCGCGCAGCGGGTCGACGGCCATCAGCGGTCCGCACCCGCCGCCAGCGTGTCGGCAAGCAGCCGCTCATCGACCCGGTCGGTGACCTCCGCATGGCCGATGCCGCGCAGCAGCACCAGCCGCAATTGCCCGGCGGCGTTCTTCTTGTCGTGCTGCATATGCCGGCGCAGGCGCTGCGGATCGAGTTCTGGCGGCAGCCGTGTGGGCAGCGCCGCACGTTCCAGAAGCGTCCGCACCCGCTGCGCGTCCGCCGCCTCGATCCATGCCATGCGCGCTGACAGATCAGCGGCCAGCACCATGCCGCAGGCGACCGCTTCGCCGTGGTGCCATTGCGCGTAGTTCTGTTCGGTCTCGATGGCATGCGCGAAGGTATGCCCCAGATTCAGCAGCGCCCGCCGGCCCGTGCGTTCGCGTTCGTCGTCGGCCACGATGCGCGCCTTGCAGCGGCACGACGTCTCGATGGCATGCGCCAGCGCATCCGGCTCCAGCGCCAGTACGGCATCGAGGCTTTCTTCCAGCCAAGCGAAGAATTCGGCCTCGCCCAGCAGTCCGTATTTGATGACTTCGGCCATGCCAGCGTGCAGCTCGCGTTCCGGCAGGCTGCGCAGGGTCGCCGGATCGATCAGCACGGCTTGCGGCTGCCAGAAGGCGCCGATCATGTTTTTGCCCAGCGGGTGGTTGACGCCGGTCTTGCCGCCCATGGACGCATCGACCTGGGCGAGCAGCGTGGTGGGCACTTGCACGAAAGGCACGCCGCGCATGTAGGTGGCGGCCGCAAAGCCTGTGATGTCGCCGACCACGCCGCCGCCGACCGCGACCAGCGTGATGTCGCGCCCGCATCCGTGTTCCAGAAGCCAAGTGTAGAGCCCGTTGAGGGTCTCCAGCGTCTTGTGCGGTTCGCCGTCCGGCAGCACGTAGCAGCCGCGGCATGCCGGACCCAGCGCAGCTGCCAGCGGACGGGCGTAGGCCTCGACATTCGGCTGCGTCACCAGCACGGCGGCCGAGCCCATGCAGGACGCCCATGCGGCGGAATCTTGCAGCAGGCGCTCTCCAATCAAAATCGGATAAGCGGCATCCTTCAGGGGGACGGTCAGTTCGCGCACGGCCGGGCTCGGCAGGTTGGGCGTCGGGCGCTTTATTGTAACGGGGGCGCCGATGCCGGCCTAGCCGAACGGCGATTCGAGCCGTTCGACGATCTTCTGGCAGGAGGCGTGCGGCGGCAGCTGGTCGACATCCACCTGGAAATCGCACAGTTCCCGGTACAGCGGGTCGCGTTCGGCGAATAGTTGCGCCAGCGTGCCCTGCGGGTCGTCGTTCTGCAGCAGCGGGCGGTTGCGGCAGTTGCGGATGTTGCGCCATTGCGTCTGCGGCGACGCGCACAGATAGACGACCAGCCCGCGGGCGCCCAGCACGCGGCGGTTTTCGGCATCCAGCACCGCGCCGCCGCCCGAGGCCAGCACGATGTTGGTGCGTTGCGTCAACTCCTCGATAATGCGGCGCTCCCGGCGCCGGAACCCTTTTTCGCCTTCGTGCGCGAATGTCTCCGCGATGGAAACCCCGGTCCGCTCGCACAGCACCGCGTCGCTGTCGACGAACTCGCGTCCGGTCGCCTTCGCCAGCCGCTTGCCGACGGTGGTCTTGCCGGCGCCCATCGGGCCGATGAGGAAGACATTGAGTCTGGAACTGGTCATGGCAGGCGGCACCGGCTTCTTGCGAAAGCGCCCGTTTCGCCGATAATCATGCCACACCCTATACTATTTCATGGATTTTCCGGGATCGCCCATGCCGATATTCCGCCGCATGCTCCGCTTGGTCGGACTCAGTTTGGTGCCGGCCGTGCTAGTCGCGCTGGGTGCGTACGTCTATGTGCAGCCGAGTCTGCCGACGGTTGAAGAGCTGCGCGAGGTGAAGCTGCAAACGCCGCTGCGGATCATATCGCAGGACGGCGAACTGCTGGCGGTGTACGGCGTCAAACGGCGAATCCCGGTGGAACTGGATGCCATCCCGCCGCTGATGCGCCAAGCCTTCATCGCTTCCGAGGATGCGCGCTTCCGCAAGCATCCCGGCGTGGATGCCCAAGCCTTGGTGCGGGCCGCCGTCTCGCTGGCGCAGACGGGACGCATCCGGCAAGGCGGCAGCACCATCACCATGCAGCTGGCGCGTAATTTCTATCTGACCCGGCAACGGCAGTTCGTCCGCAAGGTGCGGGAGATCTTCTTGGCCCTGCGCATTGAGCAGGAACTGGGCAAGGATGAGATTCTGGCGCTGTATCTGAACAAGATATTCTTGGGAAACCGGGCCTACGGCGTCGGCGCAGCGGCCGAAGTGTATTACGGCGTGCGGCCGAGGGATTTGACGCTGGCCCAAATGGCGACCATTGCCGGCCTGCCCAAGGCGCCGTCCGTGCTGAATCCGTGGGCCGACCCGGAGGCATCCGTATCGCGCCGCCGCTATGTGCTGGATCGCATGCGTCAGGAAGGCTACATCACGGACGCGCAGCACCAAGCCGCGGCGCTGGCGCCGGTGACGGCCCGCAGCAAAAATCGCCGCTTCCAGATGTCGGTGGCGCCGTACGCCAGCGAAATGATCCGGGCCGACATGGTGCGGCGGTTCGGGACCGGTGCCTACACGGCCGGGTATACGGTGCATGCGACGCTGAACCATGCGTTCCAGCAAGCCGCCAACCAGGCCGCACGACGTGCCTTGATCCGCTACGATCTGCGGCATGGCTGGCGCGGCGCGGCGCGGCGCTTGGAGCCGCTGCCGGAGTCCCGCGAGGAACTGGATCAGACGCTGCGCGACACGCCCCGGCACGGCGGCTTCCAGAATGGCATCGTCGTGCATGCCGGACCCGAGGCTGCGCATCTCTATCTCGGTGGCGGACGCTGGGCGGAGTTGGCGCTGGACGAGATCCTCTGGGCGCGGCCGATGCGGGACGTCAACCATCGCGGCCCGCAGCCGCGAGCGACTTCGGATGTGCTGCGCAGCGGCGACATCGTGCACCTGGTCTTCGAGGAAGACGTCTGGCGCTTGCGCCAGATTCCGGAGGCCTCCAGCGCCTTGGTGGCGATGGATCCCGCGGACGGCGCCATCCGGGCGCTGACCGGCGGCTTCGATTTCGGCCTCAGCAAATTCAACCGGGCGACCCAGGCCCGGCGCCAGCCGGGCTCCAGTTTCAAGCCGTTTTTGTACGCGGCCGCGCTGGCCAAGGGCTACACGCCAGCGACGCTGATCAATGACGCGCCGGTAGTTTATGAGGACGAGGGCATCGAGGGCATGTGGCGGCCCGAAAACTACAGCGGCGAGTTCTACGGGCCGACCCGCTTGCGTGAGGCGCTGACCTATTCGCGGAATGTAGTGTCCGTGCGCCTGCTGGATGCCGTCGGCAAGGAATACGTCCGCGAGTACGTGGAACGGTTCGGCTTCGATGCGGAGGCGCTGCCCAACAACCTGACGCTGGCTCTGGGTTCCGGCGAGGTGACGCCGCTGGAGATGGCGACGGCCTTCGCCGTGCTCGCGAATGGCGGCTACAAGGTGGAGGCCCACCTGATCGAGCGCATCGAAGATCGCCATGGACAGCCGGTTTACGTTAGCGATGCCCGCCGCGCCTGCGATGTGGCCTGCCAGAAAATGCATGTGGAGCCGCTGCAGCCCGAAGATGCGAGCATGCCGCTGCTGCTGGCAGAAGATGCGGCGCCACGGGTGTTGGATCGGCGGATCCATTACCAGATCGTGAGCATGCTTCGGGATGTCGTCAAGGTCGGCACAGGGCGCGGCGCGCTGCAACTGGGACGCGGCGACCTGGCCGGCAAGACCGGCACGACGAACGATCAGCGGGACGCTTGGTTCAGCGGCTTCAACGACCGCTTGGCCGCCACGGTCTGGGTCGGCCGCGACAGCTTCGAAAAGCTCGGACGCCGCGAAGTCGGCGGCGTGGCCGCCCTGCCGGTGTGGGTGGATTTCATGAAAGTGGCGTTGCAAGGCATGCCGGAAACGCCGCTGGAAATGCCGTCCGGCATCGTTGCGGCACGCATCGACCCGAAGAACGGCCTGCTCGCGTCGCCGGACAGTACGGACAGCATCGTGGAGACGTTCCGGGAGGAACTGGTGCCGAATCGGCTATCGGACGAAGGGGGCGCCATGCCGAAAGGCGACCAGACGATCGATATTCCGGAACAGATGTTCTGAATCCGCGCCGAACTGCATCCGAAAATTGGCCAGAACCGGGCCAAGCATTACAATGGGCCTAGCGAACAACAGATTGAGGGTCGCGCCCATGAAAACACTACCGGTCCTTCTTGCTGCGGCAGTGCTTGTGTGCGTTGCCGCCAGTCCGGCTCTGGCCAAATCGGCGAAATCCGATCCGTAACGCGCCAAGGCCATGGTGGCGGCTGCATCCGCCAGTCTGAAAGAGCACGGCATCGAGCATCTCACCCAGCATATCCAAGAGTTTCGCGACGGCGACCCGCACGTGTTCGTGCTGGATGCCGACGGAGTGCTGGTAGCGCATCCGGTCAGCCCAGAGCTGATAGGCATGTCGCCGGACGAACTTCTGGATGCCGACGGGCAGCCGTTCATCGCCTCGATGCTGGCGGTGGCAGCCAGCAACCCGAAGGGCGGTTGGGTGGATTACCGCCGGACGAAGCCTGATTTGCAGGAGGTCGTGACGAAATTCAGTTATGTGGTGCAGCGGGGGGAGCACTTCATCGGCACCAGCATCCACTGGGAATAAGCCGGCCTCATGGCGAGGCCGCCTTCGCCAGGCTGGCGCGCCGCACTTCCTCGAGAAGGCACGCAACCTGTTCCGGGTCGATGTCCGGCGTGATGCCGTGCCCGAGGTTGAAGACATGGCCTGGATGCGGGCCGTACGCGTCAAGCAATCGGCAGGCTGCCGTCCGCAATTCTTCGGCATCCGCCCGCAGGAGGGCCGGATCCAGATTGCCTTGCAACGCACATGCGGCACCGACTTCCTCGCGGGCGGCCTGCAAATCGACGGTTTCGTCCAGCCCGATCGCCTCGCAGCCAGTGCCGCTGACTTCGGTCAGCCGCCGGCCGCCCCCGCGGGCGAACACGATGCGCGGCACGACTGCGCCGAGCTGGTCCAGCACGCGCTCGATGGGCTGCAGCGAAAAGCGCACGTAGTCCTCGCCGTCCAGAATGCCGCCCCAGCTGTCGAATAGCATGGAGACGGCGGCGCCTGCGGCGACTTGGGCGCGGAGATAAACGGCGACCGCATCCGCCAGCAGCTCCAGTAGCCGGTCCATCTGCTCGGGGGCCTCCCTCAGCATGGCGGAGACATGCGCGAAATCCGTGCGGCTACGCCCTTCGATCATGTACGTCGCCAATGTCCACGGACTGCCGGCGAAGCCGATGACCGGCAGGTCCGCGCCGACCTCTCGGTGCAGGAGCGAGACCGCGTCGCAGACATAGCGCAGTTCCTGTTGCGGGTCCGGGATGCCGAGGGCTTCGATGTCGGCAAGGTTGCGAACCGGGCGCTCGAAATAAGGCCCGGCGCCTTCCGCAAACCCCAGCCCCAGCCCCATCGCGTCCGGAACGGTCAGGATATCGGAGAAGACGATGGCGGCATCCAGCGGATAGCGGCGCAGGGGCTGCAAGGCCGCCTCGCAGGCGTAGTCCGGCGTGCGGCACAGCGCCAGAAAGCTGCCGGCCCGCTCGCGCAGGGCGCGGTATTCCGGCAGATAGCGACCGGCCTGCCGCATGATCCAGGCCGGGGTGCGGTCGGTGGGCTGCCGGCGCAAGGCGCGCAGCAGCCGGTCGTTGGCAGGGGCGGCCATGGCGCCCGGCTCAGGCCTGCTGCAGGTAGCGGACGATGCTTTCCGCCGCGTGGCGGCCTTCGAAGACGGCGGTCACCACCAAATCCGCGCCGCGCACCATGTCGCCGCCGGCAAAGACTTTCGGATTGGCGGTCTGATAGGGGTAGTCCCCGTCGCGGACGGCGACCAGCCCCTGCTCGTCGATCGCGATGCGGTGCTCGGCGAACCACGCGGCCGGGCTGGCGCGAAAGCCGAACGCGATGACCACGCGGTCGGCCGGCAGCACGGTTTCCGAGCCGGGCACCGGTTCCGGCATCAGGCGTCCGCGGGCATCCGGAGTGCCGAGCCGGGTTTCGATGATGCGTACGCCCTGCGAGCCGTTCTCCCCTTCGATGCCGAGCGGCTGCCGATTGAACAGGAATTGCACGCCTTCTTCCATCGCATTCTTCACTTCGCGGCGCGAGCCGGGCATGTTTTCCAGATCGCGGCGGTAGACGCAGGTCACAGATTTCGCCTGCTGGCGCACGGCCGTGCGCACGCAGTCCATGGCGGTGTCGCCGCCGCCCAGCACCAGCACGTCGAGGCCTTCCATGTTCGTGAACGTCTCGCCGTCCATGCCCAGTTGAAGGTCGTGGTCGACGGTGCCGATCAGGTACGGCAGTGCCGCTTGCACCTGCGGCCGGTCTTCGCCCGGGAAGCCGCCGCGCATGCCGGTGTAGGTGCCCATGCCCAGGAATACCGCATCGTACTCGTCGAGCAGCGCGTCAAAGCCCACATCGCTCCCGACTTCCGTATTCAGCCGGAACTCGACGCCCATTTCTTCAAGAATCCGATGCCGCGTCTCCACCACCCGCTTCTCCAGCTTGAATGACGGGATGCCGAACGTCAGAAGACCGCCGATGCGCGGGTAGCGATCAATCACCACCGCCTGGATGCCATGGCGTGTAAGCACGTCGGCGCAGGCGAGACCGGCCGGGCCGGCTCCGACCACTGCAACCCGTTTTCCGGTCGGCTCGATGCCGGACATATCCGGCCGCCAGCCTTGCTCCAGTGCCGTATCCGTGATGTATTTTTCGATGGAGCCGATGGTGACCGCGCCGAAGCCGTCGTTTAGAGTGCAGGCGCCTTCGCACAGTCGGTCTTGCGGACAGATGCGCCCGCAGATCTCCGGCAGCGAGTTGGTGCGATGCGACAGTTCCGCCGCTTGGAACAGTTGGCCCTGCTCGATGAGTTTGAGCCAGTCGGGGATGTAGTTGTGGACCGGGCATTTCCATTCGCAGTAGGGGTTGCCGCATCCGAGGCAGCGGGCGGATTGCTCGGCCGCCTGCTGCGGGTCGAACTGGCCGTAAATCTCCCGGTAATGGAGCAGGCGGACCGCAGGGGCATCGACCTCAGGGTCTTGCCGCGGGACTTCCAGAAATTGCAGAGGGTCGGCCATGGGCCTATTGTAAGCCCCGGCTTCGTTTCCGGCGAAGCGCCGGCGACTCGGGAATCAGCGGTAGCGCGGCCGGGACTGCCGGGCGTGATGCTTGGCGTTGCGCTTGGCTGCGGCGGCAGCCTTACGCTTGCGCACTTCGGTCGGCTTCTCGTAGTACTCGCGGCGACGCGCCTCCGTCAGCACCCCGGAACGCTCGCAGGCGCGCCGGAAGCGGCGGATGGCAATGTCAAACGGCTCGTCTTCCTTGACTCGAATTCCAGGCATGAGGCATCGCGTTGGCGGCAAGTGTCCAAACAGAGGGCGCATTATACATGAAAGGGGCATCCCCGCACACGAATCTGCGCAAACCGGCATGGCCATGCGGGCCTGTGTTAAAATTGGCGCGTATTCCCCGGTAGCTCAGTTGGCAGAGCGGGTGGCTGTTAACCACTAGGTCGGCGGTTCGAGCCCGTCCCGGGGAGCCACCTTCCCCATGGCCAGTCCGGCTTAGGATTGCGCTTGCGTCGAAGGGTGCGGCTTGGCAGGCTGGCGCCGTTTCAGATGCGTTGCGACTCGGCAGCCTACAACTGGCGCAACAGTTCGCGGAACTCCGCGCCGATATCCTCGCGCTGCAAAGCGTATTCGACTGTGGCCTGCAGAAAGCCGAGTTTGCTGCCGCAGTCGTAGCGGCGGCCTTGGAATTGGTAGGCCAGCACGGTTCGCTCGCGCAACTGCTTGGCGATGGCGTCAGTCAGTTGGATTTCGCCGCCGGCGCCAGCCGCGGTATTCTGCAGATGGTCGAAGATGTCCGGCGTGAAAATGTAGCGTCCGACGACGCCCAGATCCGAGGGGGCCTCTTCGACCAGGGGCTTCTCGACGATGCTGTCCAGTTTCCAGAGCCGTTCGCCGCAGGACTCTCCGGAAATGACGCCGTAGCGCGAGATGCGTTCCGGCGGGACCGGTTCGACGGCGATGACGCTGGAGCCGGTATCGTCGAACACCCGGGCCATCTGCGCGAGGCAGGGGTCGCTGCCGCCATCGATCAGGTCGTCCGCCAGCACGACGGCGAACGGTTCGCCGCCGACGACCGGCTGTGCGCACAGCACCGCGTGTCCAAGCCCCAGCGCCTTGCGCTGGCGCAGGTAGATGCAGGTGATGCCTTCCGGAGTGATGCGGCGCACTTGCGCGAGTTGCTCGGTCTTGCCGGCGGCTTCGAGTTCGGCCTCCAACTCGTAGGCCATGTCGAAATGGTCCGGAATGGAGCGCTTGTTGCGCCCGGTGATGAAGATGAGCTGGTGAATGCCGGCTGCCGCCGCTTCTTCGACGGCGTATTGGATGAGCGGCTTATCGACGATGGGCAGGGCCTCCTTGGGCACGGCCTTGGTGGCCGGCAGGAAGCGGGTGCCGAGCCCGGCGACCGGAAACACGGCTTTGCGGATGCGTGCGGACATTGTGGCGGGCGGCGGCATCTGGAATGCGGGCATTCTACCCGATGCGGGGCCTGCCGTCCCGTAAGATTGGGGGCCTGTATTGCTTCGGAGGCTGCCATGGCTGCCATTGAGGAATTGCTGCGGATCATGCAGTGCTTGCGCGATGCCGAGGGCGGCTGCCCGTGGGTGGCAAAGCAGGATTTTGCGAGCATTGCGCCCTACACGGTGGAAGAGGCGTACGAGGTCGCGGACGCGATCGAGCGGGAAGCGTGGGACGAGTTGTGCGGCGAATTGGGCGACATTCTGCTGCATGTGGCGTGGCATGCGCAGATGGCCGAGGAACGGGGGCTGTTCGGTTTCGAGGACGTGGCGGCGGGGGTATGCCGCAAGATGGTCGAGCGGCACCCGCATGTATTCGGCGAGGCCGGCGCACGCACCGAGGAGGAGATCGAGGCGCAGTGGGAGCGGCTCAAGCATCGGGAGCGGGAGGCGGCCGGTTCGGAAGGCGTGCTGTCCGGAGTGCCGGCGGCGCAGCCGGCGCTGGCCCGGTCGCGCAAACTGCAGCAGCGTGCGGCGCGGGTGGGCTTCGATTGGCAGGAAGCACGGCAGGTGGAGGCGAAGATTGAGGAGGAACTGGACGAGTTGCGGGCGGCGAGGGATGCGGCGGAGCGGGCGGCGGAGATCGGCGACTTGCTGTTCACGGTAGCGAATTACGCGCGCCATTGCGACTTGCGTCCCGAGGAGCTGCTGCATCAGGCTTGCGCGCGGTTCACGCGCCGCTTCGAGCATATGGAAGAGCGCATGCGGCAGTGCGGCGAGACGGCGGAAGAGGCCTCCGAGCAGCGCTGGGACGAACTGTGGAACGAGGCCAAGCGGGTCGCGCCGTAGCCGCTCAGCCGTCGGTCCGGACGCGTCAGCCGCGCTTCAGGCGCATGGAAAAATCGATCGCCCGCACGTTTTTGGTCAAGGCGCCGACGGAGATGCGTGCCACGCCGGTGTCGGCATAAGCGGCCAGATTCGTTTCATTGACGCTGCCGGAGGCTTCCAGCGGAATGTCCGGGCACTGCGCCCGTGCTTCGCGCGCCTGCGTGGGGCTGAAGTTGTCCAGCAGAATGATGTCCGGGCGAGCTTGGGCCGCTTGCCGCAATTGCTCGAGGCTTTCGACTTCCACCATGATTCGGGCGTGCGGATGGCGTGCGCGGGCGGCGGTGATCGCGGCCTCCAGATTGGGCAGCACGGCCCAGTGGTTTTCCTTGATCAGCACGGCTTCCGCCAGACTGGCGCGATGCGGCGAGCCGCCGCCGCACTGCACTGCGTATTTCTGCGCGTAACGCAGGCCGGGGAGGGTCTTGCGCGTATCCAGAAGCATGCAGGGGTAGGCTTCCAGCCGTTGCGCCAACTGCCGGGTTTGGGTGGCGGTAGCGGATAGCAGCTGCAGAAAGTTGAGCGCGACGCGCTCGCCCTGGAGCAACTGCCGCGCCGGACCGCGCAGCTGGCAGACGGTTGTATCGGCAGTGATGCCGGCGCCCTCAGCCGTGCTCCATTCGAGTTCGATATCCGGGGACAGTTGGCAGAAGGATTCCTCCACCCAAGGCACGCCGCATAGCACGGCGTCCTGGCGGCACACGATGGCGGCGCGTGCTGCGAAGTCCGGAATCAGCGCGGCCGTCAGGTCGGCGGCCGCGCCATCTTCCCGCAAGGCCCGGGCGACGTCATCGCGGACGAAGCGCGGGTCCGGGTCCACCGTTACTGATCGTCGTATTCCCGGGTCAGCCGGAACACCAATCCTGACAGCAGCAGCATGCCGATCAGGTTCGGCCATGCCATCAGGGCGTTGAGCGTGTCGGCCAGCGTCCACAAGGTCTTCAACTCGATGGTGGAGCCGATGAACAGGGCGATGATCCACAAGGCCCGGTACGGCATCAGGATCCAGCGGCCGGTTAAGAACTGGATGCACCGTTCGCCGTAGAAGCCCCAGCCGAGGATCGTGGTGAACGCGAATACGGCCAGCGCCAGCGAGACGATGAGGCCGCCGGCGGTGGGCAGGTCGTGGCTGAAGGCCATGGTGGACAGGGTGCCGCCGCTCTCGCCGCTGGTCCAAGCGCCGGTCAGAATGATCACCAGCGCCGTCATGGTGCAGATGATCAGGGTATCGATGAAGGTGCCGAGCATGGCGATCTGGCCTTGGCGCACCGGGCTGTTGGTTTGCGCCGATGCATGGGCGATGGCGGCGCTGCCCAGACCGGCCTCGTTCGAGAAGATGCCGCGGGCGACGCCGAACTGGATGGCCATCATGACGGCGGTGCCGGTGAATCCGCCGACGGCGGCATGGCCGTTGAATGCGGAGTGCACGATGGTGACGAAGGCCGCCGGCACATCGGGCAGGTTCATCAGGATGACAATCAGCGCGCAGGCGACGTAGGCGACGGTCATCAGCGGCACCAGACGGGCGGCGACGGCCGCGATCCACTGGAGTCCGCCGAAGATTACGACGCCGACCAGCACCGCCATCACGCCGCCGGTGACGGCTTCGCCGACACCGAATTGCGCGTGCAAGGCATCGGCGACCGAGTTCGATTGCACCATGTTGCCGATGCCGAAGGCGGCGACCGTGGCGAACAGGGCGAACAGCACGGCCAGCCAAGTCCAGTTCTCGCCGAGGCCCTTCTTGATGTAGTACATTGGGCCGCCGTGGTATTCGCCGTGTTCGGTCTCTTCGCGGAAGTGCACGGCCAGCACCGCTTCGGAGTATTTGGTGGCCATGCCGAGCAGCGCCATGACCCACATCCAGAAGATGGCGCCGGGCCCTCCCATAGCGATGGCCGTCGCGACGCCGGCGATGTTCCCGGTGCCCACGGTCGCCGACATGGCGGTCATCAAGGCGCGGAAAGGCGGGATTTCCCCGTCCTCGTCCGAACTTCGCCCGCGGATCAGGGCGCAAAAGCCGCTGCCGATGCGCCGTAGCGGCATGAAGCGAAGGCCGACCATCAAATAGGCGCCTAGGCCCAGCAGCAGAATAATGGTTGGCCAGCCCCAGACGAAGCTGTTGGCGGCGTTCAGCCAGTCGGTCATCATCGCCACGATGCATTTCCTCCAGATATTTGGGAAACAGGTCAAGTCTCTAGGCGGTATTATATGCTGAAATGATGCCCGCCTGCCGACTCCGGGCGGATGGGGTCGCTTCCCGCCGGGCGCGCTCCGTATAATGGGTTGCAGGAAGAGCCTGATCGCTGCGTTCGAATGCCCCGGATGGTCCACTGCGTCAAACTCGGCCGCGAAGCCGAGGGATTGGAGCGGATGCCGTATCCCGGCCCGCTCGGCCAGCGCATCTTCGACGGAGTCTCGGCGGAGGCTTGGAGCGGCTGGCTGCGCCACCAGACCATGCTGATCAACGAGTACCGCCTGACGCCGGTCGATCCCAAGGCGCGCCAGTTCCTGGAAGGCGAGATGGAGAAGTACTTCTTCGGCGAAGGCTCCGAGAAGCCCAAGGAATTCGTCGAGCCCGAATCGTAAAGGCCCGTTTTTTTTGCGGTCTTCCTCTGTTTTTGAACAGTTGGTCTGCCGGATATCAATCGCTGAATCGCCCTCAAAGGGTTCTTTTCGATACGGGCAAAGCAATGGCGTCCCTGCCCCGCGAGGGCCGAATAAACGAGCGGGCTTTCATCAAGGAATTTTCCAAGGAGAATCAGCGGATTGTTGAATTGCTAGAACAGCCATTCAGGGCTGAAGCGGCACCAGCGGAAGATGGGTCGCCGCCAGCGGGTGCCCCTGCTGGACGCGGACGGGGAGCCGAGACGGACCCGGCAGGGCAAGGTCATCAAGGTCAATTCGCACCGCCGCGAGAAGGAACGGCGGATCGTGGCGAAGCTGTACCGGCGGATCGCCCACATCCGGGACAACTGGCGGCATCATGTCAGCTGCGATCTGGCGGGTCGATTCGGGACGGTCTGCGTGGAAGGCCTGAAGATCAGGAACATGATGAAGTCGGCGAAGGGCACGGCGGAGAAGCCGGGAAAGAGTGTCAGGGCCAAATCCTCTTTGAACCGGGAGATTGCGGCGAGCGGCTGGGGGCGGTTGCGCTGGATGCTGGACTACAAGGCGCACCGGGTGGAGAAAGTCAATCCGGCATACACCAGCCAGACCTGCCACTGGTGCGGACACGTGGCGAAAGAGAACCGCCGGAAGGAGAGATTCGAATGCGTATCCTGCGGATACGCGGGGAACGCGGACATCAATGCCGCGTTCAATGTACTGGCGCTGGGGACTGGCGCGGCTGGACAGGGAGGGGCGTTCGCCTCTGTCAGGGCTGGGCCTTCGGGCCGGGCACTGTCAAGCGACCCCGATGATCTGTCAATGGATATACAAGGTCTGCTTGCGGATTATTGTATATAAGTCCCAAAAATATCTTTCTTGCGTAGATTCTCGCGGAAGGACGCATTGGAGAAGATGCCGCCGGGGCGTGATATCCCGCGTGGATGCATTTTGTGCGTTCAGCCAGCCGCTACCGCCCGGCGGCCCCGTTGTAATCAAACTGAAATATTAGCCGGGAACAATACGAAATTCTAGGCTTTCCCGTCGCGGATCTCGTGTCTCCCCTTGCCCTGATCGTCGTCCTGCTGCTGCTGTCGACGGCGGCCTACCATCTCAGCCAGCGGCGCCTGATGCGCCAAGCGCGGACCGCGAATGCCATGCGGCTCAACTCCCTGCCCGAATACTTCGGCGTCCTCGGCGCCATTTGGGCCGGCGCGCCGGCGCTTCTGGTGTATTCCGCGTGGCTGATCTTCGAGTCCGACATCCTGATGGCGCAGGTGATCGCGATGATTCCGGACGCGGAATCGCTGGCGGCGACGCAGCGGCTGCTGATCGGCGACATCCAGAATGCCATCGACAACCCGGCCAGCTACGCGCTGGCGCGCGAGGAGGTGCGGATGGCGGCCGATCGCTATCGGGAGCTGTCGCAGACGGCGGCGCTGGCACTGAGCGCCGTATGCCTGTCGGTCTTCGCCCTCGGCGCAGGGCTGGCGATGAAGTTCCTGACGCCGCAGGTGCGGGCGCGCATCCAAGTGGAGCGGTTCGTGCGCGGCTTCCTGCTGCTGTGCTCCACGCTGGCGGTCTTCACCACCATCGGTATCGTGCTGTCGGTGCTGTTCGAGGCCAGCCGCTTCTTCCAGACCGTGTCGGTGTTCGAGTTCCTGTTCGGGCTCGAATGGAGCCCGCAGATGGCCATCCGCGAGGATCAGGTCGGTTCCAGCGGCTCGTTCGGCATGGTTCCGCTGTTCGCTGGCACCTTGCTGATTTCCTTCATCGCCATGCTGGTGGCGGCGCCGGTCGGCCTGATGTCCGCCATCTACCTCTCGGAGTATGCGCCGCCGAAAGTGCACGATATCGTCAAGCCGTTGCTGGAGATCCTCGCTGGCGTGCCGACGGTGGTGTACGGCTTTTTCGCCGCCATCGTAATCAGTCCGGCCTTGCGCGGCTTCGGCGAATCGGTCGGGCTGGATGTCGCCGCCGAGAGCGCACTGGCGGCCGGTTTCGTGATGGGCGTGATGATCATTCCGTTCGTGTCGTCGCTGTCCGACGACGTGATTCGCGCGGTGCCGCAGGCCATGCGCGACGGTTCGCTCGGCATGGGCGCGACCCATTCGGAGACCATGCGCCGGGTGATTCTGCCGGCCGCCCTGCCCGGCATCATCGGCGGCCTGCTGCTGGCCATTTCGCGGGCGATCGGAGAAACCATGATCGTGGTGATGGCGGCCGGCCTGTCCGCCAACCTGACGGCGAACCCGCTGGAAGCGGTCACCACCGTCACCGTGCAGATCGTCACGCTGCTGGTCGGCGATCAGGAATTCGACAGTCCCAAGACGCTGGCGGCGTTCGCGCTGGGCCTGACCCTGTTCTTCGTGACGCTGGTCCTCAATTTCATTGCGCTGTACGTGGTGCGCAAGTACCGGGAGCAGTACGAATGAGCCGCACCGACATGATCCGCGCCGGGCTGGCGCGCCGTCAGAAGGCGGAGCGGCGCTTCCGCATCTACGGCATCGTCGCCATCGCCCTCGGCATGACCTTCCTGTTGCTGCTGTTCGGCAGCATCGTCGCCAACGGCTACAAGGCGTTCGGGCAGACGTATGTGGAACTGCCGATCCATTTCGATCCGGAAGTCATCGATCCGGACGGCGGCCGCGATGAGATGGTACTGTTCCGGGCCGACTACTGGAAACTGGTCAAGACCGCGCTGTATGCTCAGTTCCCGGAGGTCACCGGACGCCAGGAGCGGCGCGACCTTACGGGGGTCGTCAGCGAAGGGTCGGCTTTGGATCTGCGCGACATGGTGCTGGACGACCCGTCCCTGATCGGCGCCACGCAGCCGGTGTGGCTGGTGGCGGACGACGACATCGACATGCTGATGAAGGATTACATCGACCGCACCCTTCCGGAAAGCGAACGCCGGCTGAGCGACCGGGTCATCGACTATGTCGACCGCCTGTACGGGGCCGGCATCATGGAGCGGCGCTTCAA
The DNA here is from genome assembly GCA_963668445.1 of uncultured candidatus Poriferisulfidus sp. Classification (GTDB taxonomy): domain Bacteria; phylum Pseudomonadota; class Gammaproteobacteria; order Poriferisulfidales; family Poriferisulfidaceae; genus Poriferisulfidus. The sequence goes on along the minus strand of OY764335.1, from coordinate 1,702,365 downwards.
TACCACCTTCTTCACCGCCGGGGATTCCCGCGAACCGGAACAGGCCGGCATTCTGGGCGCCTTGACCGGCTCCATGCTGACGCTGCTGGTGACGCTGCTGCTGTCGTTCCCGATTGGCGTGGCAGCCGCCATCTATCTGGAAGAGTTCGCGCCGCGCAACCGCTTCACTGATCTGATCGAAATCAACATCAACAATCTGGCGGCTGTGCCGTCGATCATCTTCGGTCTGCTGGGGCTGGCCATCTTCATCAACTGGTTCGGCATGCCGCGCTCGACGCCGATCGTGGGCGGGCTGGTGCTGACTCTGATGACCCTGCCGACCATCATCATCACCTCGCGGGCCTCCCTGCAGTCGGTGCCGCCGTCGATCAAGGAGGCGGCCCTCGGCGTCGGCGCGTCGCACATGCAGGCGATCTTCCATCACGTGCTGCCGATCGCCATGCCGGGCATGCTGACCGGCGCCATCATCGGCATGGCCCAGGCGCTGGGCGAAACGGCGCCGCTGCTGATGATCGGCATGGTCGCGTTCATTGTGGAGCCGCCGCAAGGCTTCACCGATCCGGCGACCGCCCTGCCCGTGCAGATCTACCTTTGGTCCGACAGTCCCGAGCGGGCTTTCACCGAACGCACTTCTGCCGCAATTCTTGTGTTGCTGGCGTTTCTGGTCGCCATGAACGCCACGGCCGTGTGCCTGCGCAAGAAGATCGCCAAGCGCCTCTGACGCCATGGCCCCTCCTTTCGCTTCGGACCAAGGAACTATAATGATGGATACCGAGACTCTGGCCATGCCCCTGCCGTCCGTGCCGGCCGAAGACGACACCTCCCGCACCATTTCTGCAGAGCAGATGGAAACAGTCGGCGACATCACCGTGCCGGATGCACGGATGAGCATCCGCAACGTCAACGTGTTCTACGGCGGAAAGCAGGCCGTATTCGATGTCAATCTGGACATCGGCAACCACGAAGTGCTCTCCATGATCGGGCCGTCCGGATGCGGCAAGACGACTCTGCTGCGCTGCCTCAACCGCATGAACGACACCATCGAGGGGTGCCGGGTCGAAGGGGCGATCAATATGGACGGGCGCAATATCTACGACCGCAAGGTCGATCCGGTGCTGCTGCGCGCGCGCGTCGGCATGGTGTTCCAGAAGCCCAACCCGTTCCCGAAGTCGATTTTCGACAACGTCGCCTACGGGCCGCGCATCCACGGGCTGGTGCAGCACCGCGACGAACTGGAGGAGATCGTGCATACGTCGCTGGAGAGGGCCGGCCTGCTGGCGGAAGTCAAGGACCGCCTAGATCAGCCCGGCACCGGCCTGTCGGGCGGCCAGCAGCAGCGCCTGTGCATCGCCCGCGCCATCGCCGTCAGTCCGGAAGTGATTCTGATGGACGAGCCGTGCTCGGCCTTGGATCCGATCGCGACGGCCCGCATCGAGGAGCTGATCGGCGAATTGCGCGCCAACTTCTCGATCGCCATCGTCACGCATTCCATGCAGCAGGCGGCGCGCGTATCGCAGCGCACCGCCTACTTCCATTTGGGCTATCTGGTCGAAGTCGGGTCGACCAACGCCATCTTCACCAATCCCCAGCACAAGCTGACCGAGGAGTACATCACCGGACGCTTCGGCTGATCAGCGCGGCGCCGGAGGGGTCTCCGGCTTCGGAAAGACGCAGGTGAAGACGCTGCCCTTGCCGGGCGTGCTGTCGATTTGCAGATGCGCGCCGTGCCGCTGCAGAATGTGCTTGACGATGGCCAGCCCTAGGCCCGTGCCGCCGGTATTGCGCGAGCGCGCCTTGTCGACCCGGTAGAAGCGCTCCGCCAGCCGCGCAATCTGCTCCGGCGGAATGCCGACGCCCTGGTCTTCCACGGCGAGGCGCACCCGCTGATCCTTCTGCTTCCAGCGGATGGCGACGGTGCCGCCGTCCGGCGAATAGCGCAACGCATTGCTGACCAGATTAAGCAGGGCGCTATGCAATTCTTCCGTGCGGCCGCGCACCATGATCTCGGGCTTGCCGTGCGTCCGGATGTCGTGCAGGGCTTCCGAGCTCATGGCCTGCGCCTCGCGCCGGACTTCGGACGCTAAAGCTTCCAGCCGCACATCCTGCAGGTCGCGGTCGCTCAGTTCGGTGGCTTCCAGCCGGGACAGTTCCAGCAGGTCGTCGACCAGATTCCGCATGCGCTGGCATTGGCGCGACATCTCGCGGATCATGGCCGCGTCCGGCGGCTGTCCCGTCTGTTCGCTGAGCATTTCCAGATAGCCGCTGACCACGGTCAGGGGGCTTTTGATTTCATGCGAGACGTTGGCCACGAATTCTTGGCGAAGCTGGCTGAGGCGCAAGGCCTGAGTCAGATCCCGGAACGTAATCAGCCGGCTCCGGTCTTGCCGGCCGAAAGTGGAGACCTGCACGCTGACCGGATGCGAGACGCCGGCGAACGTCTCCAGTTCCAGAGGCATCGCGAAATCGCCCTCGCGCAAATACTGCGCCAACTCCGGCATGCGCACCATGTGCGCCAGCGCATGGCCCTGGTCGCTGTCCTGCAGGTTCAGCAAGGTCGCGGCGGCCTCGTTGAACCACTCGATCTTCAGTTCGGCATCTACGGCCACGGCCGCATCCGGCAAGGCGAGCAGCAGCGTGTCGAATTGCCGCTTCAGGCGTTCGCGCATCTGCGCTTCTCGAGAAGCCTGCCGGCGGCCATGCTCCAGATCCAACGCCCATTCGCGCCAAACGGAGAACAGCCCGGGCGGCGCGGTCTGGGCGTTCGCCTGCTTCCAGTTCCGGAAGATGCGCCATTGCCTCAGATGCCATAGCGTCCACAGAGCCAGTGCCAGCGCCAGACCGAGGACGGCTTCGCCGAAAACGCCGCCGGCAAGCGCCCCGGTCGCGGCAGCGCCAAGCAGGCGGAGCCCTTCTCGGGTGAACACCGGGTCGCGCACGCGAATTTTCAAGCCGACTTGCCCTTCTTGTCCTTCTTGGCTTTTTTGCGGTTCGCCGCCGGCTCGGCGCGGAATTGGTAGCCTGCGCCGCGGATGGTGCGGACGTGGTCGGCCGCTTTCGAGCCGAGCGCCTTGCGCAGGCGCAGGACGTGCACATCGATCGTGCGCTCCTCGATGTAGCTGTTCTGGGTCCAGACCTGATCCAGCAACTGCGTGCGGCTGTACACCCGGTTGGGATGCGCCATCAGGAAGCGCAGCAGGCGGAACTCGGTCGGACCGATGTCGATCTGCTTCTTGCCGACCCAGACCTCGTGGCGCAGCGCGTCCAGCCGCACGGCGCCGTGGCACAGTTCGGAATTGGCGACATGCGGAGACGAACGGCGCAGCAGGGCGTGGATGCGGGCGATGAGTTCACGCGGGGAGAACGGCTTGGCGATGTAGTCGTCCGCGCCGCATTCCAAGCCGCGCACACGGTCGTTCTCCTCGCCGCGGGCAGTCAGCATGATGATCGGCAGCTCGGACGTGGCCTGCTCCCGGCGTAGCCGGCGGGCGATTTCGAGGCCGCTTTGGCCCGGCAGCATCCAATCCAGCAGCAGCAGATCCGGATTGCGGTCGGCAATGAGCCGGTAGGCCTGCTGCGCATCCTCCGCTTCCAGCAGGTCGAAATCGGCTTGGCGCAAGGCACAGCCCACCATCTCGCGGATGGCCGGCTCGTCCTCAATCATGAGGATTTTGGCAGCGGGCATGGCCATTAGTCTGGGGCTTCCATGTTACAGGATTCTGACACCGCGGCCGGCGGCGGCCGGCCGGATGCCTGCTGCCTTTCGATGTGTTCGTGCAGCACGCCGGCGATTCGCGCCTGCTCGCCGGGGTCCGAAATCGGCCGCGAAGCCGCATCGGTAATGGTGAAGACGTCTTGGGCCTGCGCGCCCAGCGTCATGATGCGCGCCTGATGGATCTGGACGCGGGCTTCGTCCAAGGCGCGGCTGACCGTCCACAAGAGCCCCGGGTAGCTGGCGGCAGTGAGCTGGAGCTGCGTCTCGGGCGGATCGTTGCGCTGCACGAATTCGATGCGGGTCGGAATGTCGAAATGCCGCGCATGGCGCTTCGGCCGCTGCAGCACGGGCCGGTCGAAGGCGGCGGGATTCTCCAACACCGCCTGCAATGCGGCTTCAATCTCTTCGAGCGCGAAGCCTTCGCTGATCGGCTGACCGCCGGCGTCCGTGATCAGAAAGGTCAGCAGGATGCGCTGCTCCCGGGTTTCTACGACCCGGGCATACAGGACGTCGGCGCCCAAGCGGGCCAGCGCGGCCGTGACCGGCACGAACAGCCGGGCGCGGCTATCCTGGATGATCAGCACTTCCGTGCAGTGGTGCGCCCCCTTGTGGCGCACGAACGCCTGCGCCGGCGCGTCCGCGCCGCGGATGACGGCTGCGGTCTGCCATGCCAGTTCGTCGTCCGTATAGTGCAGCAGGTCGCCGTCCGGCATGGAATCCCAGAACCGCTCGCAGGCGGCAGCCTCGTGCGGCTCGAATTGCGCCAGCGCCGAGGCGCGCAAATCCCGGACCTGCCGGGCCGCATCGGCGGGCCGGTCCAGGCCGCGCTGCAGCTGCCGGTCGGCGGCGACGTACAACTGGTGTAGCAGGGCTTCGCGCCAAGGCGTCCAAAGCGCCGGATTGGTGCCGCGCAGGTCGGCGACGGTCAGCAAGTACAGCCCGCGCAGGCGCACGCCGTTGCCGACCACGGCGGCGAAGTCGCGCACCACGTCGGGGTCGCCGATGTCGCGCTTCTGCGCGGTCATGGACATCAGCAGATGGTGTTCCACCAGCCAGCGCACGATCCCGGCGTCGTACGCGCTCAGGTGATGGGCCAGGCAGAAGGCATGCGCATCGGCCGCGCCCAGAATGGAATGATCGCCGCCGCGCCCCTTGCCGATGTCGTGGAACAGGGCGCCCAAGTACAGCAGTTCAGGCTTCGGGAACTGCAGGAACAGTTCGTGGAACAGCGGGTTCTCGCTGGGCTGTTTCGGCTTCGTGATGTGGCGCAGTTCGGTCAGCACCTGCAGGGTGTGCTCGTCGACCGGGTGCACATGGAACAGGTCGTACTGCATCTTGCCGACCACGGCCGCGAACGCCGGCCAATAGGCCGGCAGCACGCCGTAGCGATGCATGCGCCGCAGTTCGCGGGCGACATGGAGGGGCTGGCGCAAGATCTCCATGAACAGAGTCCGCGGTGCCAGTTGCGCACGGAAGCCGTCGTCGATGCGGTGCAAATGCGCACGCACGGCCCGGATGGTGCGGGCGCGGACGCCCTCGATCTCCGGATTCTGCTGGAGCAGCAGGAACAGTTCCAGCAGCCCTTGCGGATGCCGGGCGAAGACCTGGTCGTCGACCGTCTCGAGGTAGCCGTCCGCGATTTGGAAGTAGGCATTCAGGGGCTTGGGCGGACGGCGGCGGGCCGGCTGCAGGAGTTCCCGATACTGTTGCTGCAGCACATCCGCCAGCCGGTCGATGGCGCCCGCCATGCGGTAGTAGTCCTGCATGAACGCCTCGATGACGTCGTTGACGGCATTGCCCGAATAGCCGAGCAGCCGGGCGGTCTCATGCTGGTAGTCGAACAGCAGGCGCTCTTCGGGCTGGCCGCTGAGATGGTGCAGCGCGAAGCGCACGCGCCAGAGGAACTCCTGCCCCTCGCGCAGCAGCTCCAGTTCCTGCGGGTCGCAGAAATCCGCGAGATTGCGCACGTCCTGGCGGCGTTTCAGAATCCAATGGATGGTCTGGATGTCGCGCAGGCCGCCGGGCCCTTCCTTGATGTTCGGCTCCAGCCGGTAGGCATCGCCGCCGAACTTGCGATGGCGCGCCTGCTGCTCGTCGACCTTGCCCTGGAAGAACTTCTCGGGGCTCCACAGGGAAGTTCGGAAAAGCCCCGGCCTCGACATCAGCGCATCCTCCAGTTCGCGCGCCAGTTCGGGCTCGCCGCACAAGGGGCGCATTTCCATCCAGCTGGTCATCAGGGTGATGTCGCGGCGGGCGTCCTGCCGGCATTGGGCGACCGTGCGCACGCTTTGCGCCAGTTTCAGGCCGCCGTCCCACAGCGTCTGGAACAAGGGTCGGAGAGCTTCCGGGTCGGCGCGCCCGCGCCGCAGCGCCAGCACGTCGATGTCGGAATGCGGGTGCAACTCGGCGCGGCCGTAGCCGCCGACCGCCAGCAGGGCCAGCTCTGGAACCCCGTCCAAGCGGCAATGCGTCCACAGGTCTTGCAGCATGCGGTCCGCCAGCTCGGAGCGTGCGCGGATCAGCGTGCCGACATCCTGTTCGGGAAATCGCGCTGCCAAGAATGCGCGTCCCGCATCGGTCCAGTGCTTCCACTCGCCCGCGGCGGCGCCTTGGGGCGGCGGATGCGCATCCAGAAATTCGCGCGCCAAGGGCGTCATGGGAAGCGCTCATCCGAGCGCGCCGTCAGCACGTCGACGCCGTCCTGAGTCACCAGCAGGGTGTGCTCCCACTGGGCCGACAAGCTGCGGTCGCACGTCACGACGGTCCAGCGGTCCGGAAGCAGCCGCACATGCCGCTTGCCGGCGTTGAGCATCGGCTCGATCGTGAAGGTCATGCCAGGGCGAAGCGCCATGCCGGTGCCGGGACGGCCGTAATGCAGGACTTGCGGGTCTTCATGGAATTCGCGCCCGATGCCGTGGCCGCAGTATTCGCGAACGACGGACAGGCGTTCCGCTTCCGCAAAGTTCTGGATGGCATGCCCGAGGTCGCCGAGCCGCACGCCGGGGCGCACCGTGCGGATGGCGCGCTGCAGCGCTTCGTAGGTTAGCTCCACTAGGCGCCGCGCCTGCACCGACGGCTTGCCGACGAAGAACATGCGGCTGGTGTCGCCGTGGTAGCCGTCCTTGATGACCGTCACGTCGATGTTGAGGATGTCTCCGCGCCGCAGCTTGCGGGCGGACGGGATGCCGTGGCAGACCTGATGGTTGAGGCTGGTGCAAATGGATTTCGGGAAGCCCATGTAGTTGAGCGGCGCCGGGACGGCGTCCTGCCGCTCGATGATGTGGCGATGGCAGATGTCGTTCAGATGGTCGGTGCTGACGCCGGGGCGGACATGTTCGGCAATCATCTCCAGCACTTCCGCGGCCAGCCGGCCAGCGACGCGCATCTTTTCGATCTCTTCCGGAGTCTTGATAGTGGCGGGCATGGCGGCGGGGCAGGCGGGCACGGATATTTTATAGGGCGCAGAGGCATGCCATGGCAGGCAGGGCGTTCGCTGTTGCCGCTCTGGATGCCTTCGCATTCGGCATGGTTTGCCGCAAGGATGCTTCGGCGAGCCGGCGGTTTCGTGCGGCCATACGCATTAATTGCATAAATATATGTAATATATAGAGTTATATAATATGCGCTAAAATAGCGGCAAATGCCTTCAACGCATCCGCATGGGGTGCTGAAGCAGGAGGTTTGCATCGATGCCGCAATCCAGCTTGGTTCCCGCTGCCGCCGATGGAATTTCGCGCATGCCCTCCCGAAAGACGCGCCAAGCTTCCTCGGAGGATACGCCGCGCCGCATTCCAGATGCCATTCTCAAATGCCAAGACAATATGGCGTTCATGCGCGATTTGCCGGACGGCTCGATGAAGCTGATCGTCACGTCGCCGCCCTACAACATAGGGAAGTCCTACGAAAAGCAGCAGCCGCTCGAGGCGTACGTCGAAAGCCAAAAGCGCGTCATCGGCGAGTGCGTCAGGCTGCTGCATCCGAACGGCTCGCTGTGCTGGCAGGTCGGCAATCATGTGCACAAGGGGGAAATCTTCCCGCTTGATGCCGTGCTGTATCCCCTGTTCAAGGAGCATGGGCTGAAGCTTCGGAACCGGATCATCTGGCATTTCGGGCATGGCCTGCATTGCTCCAAGCGCTTTTCGGGGCGCTACGAGACGATCAACTGGTTCACTAAGAGCGACGATTACACCTTCAATCTGGATCCGGTCCGGGTGCCGGCAAAGTATCCGGGCAAGAAGCATTTCAAGGGGCCGAACAGAGGCCGGCTGTCGGGCAACCCCAAAGGCAAGAACCCGAGCGATGTCTGGCTCTTTCCCAACGTCAAAAGCAACCATGTCGAAAAGACCGCGCACCCGTGCCAGTTTCCAGTGGAACTGGTGGAACGTCTGGTTCTTTCTATGACCGATCCGGGCGATGCCGTTTTCGATCCGTACATGGGAGTGGGTTCGTCCGTGATTGCGGCACTGATGCACCGGCGCCAAGGATACGGTTGCGACATCGTCGAGGAATACGTCGGTATTGCCCGGCAGCGGGTCAAGGCTTTGCGCGACGGAACGCTCAAAACGCGCCCCATGGGCAAGCTCGTCTACGATCCGGCGCAGCCCAACGGGGGCCATTGATGCGCATCGTGGAGGAGTACTCGCATCTGAACGGCAAAGAATTCCTTCTGGTGCACCGCAAGTCGCTTTGGCAGGAGATCAAACGGGCCGTTCGCGCCGTGGATGCCGAAGCATGCCGCACCAAGGTTTCGCAGGAAGTCACTCGGTCCGGCAAGATTCTGTACTCGCCGGTCGACCTGAACAAAGCGATTGGGGAGGAATTCAAGAAATCCGGCTGGAAGCAGATGAGGCAGTCGTTCTGGGTCGCTTCGGATGCGGACATATTGCGGGAAGTCGTGAGTCTGCCGGGGGAGCAGCAGAAGGAGGCCATCGAAGCTGAGGGGCTGGAGGCGATTTCTTCGTACAACCAGACGGATTTCGTCAAGCACATGGCCTTTTTCATTTCGGGCGTGATTGATGTGGGCATAGAGATATTGCCCATGAAGGAACTAGAGAAGAACATGTCTTCCGGCGTGCCGTACTATGAGCGCGACCTTCTCAACCTTATTCGCCAAGGGCGCAGCAGCCCGGCGGTTCCCTTGGTTCTGCTCGGCATCGCCCCGTAGCCGCTCGCCGGTTGTGCCGGCCGCAGGGCTTATTGAAAGGCCGCAGCTGCTTTCGGATGCGCTTGTCAGAGCCTTCTCGCGTGCCATGGGATTTCATTCGGCATCTCCCCTATAATCATTCTACGGGCTTGTGCCACAGCTTCTAGCGGAGCGGCAATTCAATGAACATCGCGTTTGCGCCAATACTTATAAAGACCGTATCGCGACGCCATCCGGTAGTCGCAGGATGTTTGGATGCGCTTTTTTGGGGCAGGTTAGCTGCGGGGGAAGGCGCATCGTGACGCACGCGACCCCCGGGCCTTCCGGCTTGCTGCAGCAGGCGAAGAAGAGTGGCTTCCAGCCCAGCCTCTTGCCGGGCGAGGATGCTGCGGCACCGGCATTCAAAATCAACGGTAGCGCCAACAAGCTGGACGCGAAGGATCATCGCTTCCATGATTGGTACCGGTTCGTGCTTTCGTTTCCTGCCCATTTGGTGCGCGATTATCTACAGGGCTTTGGCTTGGGCGAGCAGGATACGGTGCTGGATCCGTTTTGCGGTACTGGAACCACGCTGGTTGAAGCGAAATTGCAAGGCATTCCTTGTGTGGGCGTCGAGGCCAATCCCATGGCCCATTTCGCCTGTTCGGTCAAGGTGGACTGGGATGTCGATCCAGAGGGATTGCTAAATCATGCCGCAGTTATCGCCGAGCAGGCCGAAATGGCCATCGCGGCAGGAAAGCGGGCGCCGTTGCGAACCCTGCCGGAGGAACTGGCCGGCCTGCTGCTGAAAGGTTCAATCAGTCCGCGGCCTTTGCACAAGGCCCTGATTCTGCATGACCTCATCGAAAGCGATGCGGACGCGGGCTACCGGAAGCATGAATTACTCGCGTTCGCAAAATCGCTGGTATTTGCTGATAGCAATTTGCATTTCGGGCCGGAAGTCGGCGTGGTGCAGGCAAAAAAAAGTGATGCGCCCGTCGTCTGGAACTGGCTGGCCGAGGTGCGCAACATGGCAGAGGATTTGCGGCGGCCCCGTCGCGATCGTGCTTCGGCCATCGTCCATCATGCGGATGCTCGGCAGATGGCGGATCTGCTGGCTCCGGGAAGCATCGGTGCCGTATTCACTTCGCCGCCGTACCCGAATGAGAAGGACTACACGCGAACGACACGCCTCGAAAGCGTGTTGCTAGGGTTCGTCCGAAGCAAGGCGGATTTGCAGGCCTTGAAGCGGGATTTGCTTTGCTCCAACACCCGAAACGCGTACCGTGGCAACGACGATGACCGGTGGGTCGCGGATCATGCCGGGATCCAGGCGCTTGCCGCGGAAATTGAGGCGCGGAGAATCGCTATGGGCAAGACTTCCGGCTTCGAAAAGCAATACGGAAGGGTGACCCGCCTGTATTTTGGCGGCATGGCCCGCCATTTGGCGGAATTGCGCGGTTTTCTGAAGCCGGGTGCGTATCTCGGCTATGTCGTCGGGGACCAAGCCTCGTACCTCCGCGTCATGATTCGCACCGGGCAGCTGCTGGCCGAATTGGCGCAATCACTAGGCTACCGCGTGGTGGGCATCGACCTGTTCCGGACCCGTTTCGCTACGGTGACCCGGCAGCAGATGCGCGAAGAAGTGGTCGTGCTGCAATGGCCAGGCTGAACAGCGTGGAGAGGTCATGAGCAAGCATCGCAACAGGTATTCGCAACTGATCGAAGACATCTTCTTCCGAAACCGCAAGAAAGACGCACAGACAGTTTCTTTCCAACGCGAAGACCTAGTCGATGCGGCGGCGAGACTAAACATCGAACCGCCCAAGAACATAGGGGATATCGTTTACTCCTTCCGCTACCGACGTCCGCTTCCGGCTTCGATTCGGCAATCTGCTCCTGAAGGGCTGGAATGGGTCATTCGTCCGGCAGGCCATGCGAAATACGAGTTTTCGCTATCGGCCTTGTCCAGGGTAAATCCGAATGCGTTGCTTGCGGAGACAAAAATTCCAGATGCCACATCTGGAATCATTGCGCAACATACGATTCGCGATGAGCAGGGGCTCTTAGCGAAATTGCGTTACAACCGGCTACTTGATATTTTTACGGGAATGGCATGCTATTCGCTGCAGAGCCATTTGCGAACGTCCGTTCCGGGCATGGGCCAAGTAGAAACCGATGAACTTTATGTTGGCACGGACAAGCAGGGTGCTCAATATGTTTTTCCAGTGCAGGCGAAGGCCGGATCGGACCAGCTCGGCATCATCCAGATTGAGCAGGACTTCGCCCTGTGCGCCGAAAAGTTCCCGCAGCTTATCTGTTGCCCGATAGCGGCCCAGTTCATGGAGGGCGATGTGATTGCGCACGCTCCACGCGCATTGAGGGATATTGGCCGCGATGCAGCCATTCATTAACCTCGGCATCGAGTATCTCGGCTTCCTGTGGGCAAGCTTCCTGCTGCTTGCGCCCATGCTGCTGCTGGGCCTGCTGCTGGCCGGGCTCATCCATGTGCTGATTTCCAGGCAGGCGATTCTTCGCTGGCTGCGCCGCGACAGTCTGGGCGCAGTCACGACCAGCGCCGCCATCGGCGTGCCCATTCCGCTATGCAGCTGCTCCGTGGTGCCGGTCGTCGCGGAAATGCGCCGCAAGGGCGCATCGCGTTCCTCGTGCATGTCCCTGCTGATCACCGCGCCGGAGACCGGCGCCGACTCCATTCTGGTGACCTATGCGTTCTTCGGGCCGCTGATGGCGATCGTCCGCCCGGCCATCAGCTTCATTACTGGCGTGGCGGCCGGCCTGTGCTGCATCGGCTGGCTGCGCGGCGATGCCGAGGTGCCGAAATCTGGCGACGGCCGCTGCGACCATCACCACGATCGCGGCGCGGCGCACGTGCCGCTGTTCCCGGGGAACCACGACTGCCATGTTTCGCTAGGCTATTTCAAGCATGTGGTTGCGGCCGCGCGGCAGAGGCTTGCGGCCCGCCTAGGCGCCCTCTGGAAAGCTCCGCAAGCCGGGTCGCCGCCGCCGTTGCGACCGCCGGAAGGGCCGAACCTCGGCACGATCGCAGGTCATGTCTGGCGCTACGGCTTCATCGAGATCGCCGACGACATCCTGTTCTCCCTGCTCGTCGGCATCGCCCTCGGCGGCCTTTTGTTCCTCGCGCTGCCGGCCGACCTCATGGAGCACGAATACGCCCGCTGGATTTCCTATCCGGTCATGGTGCTGTTTAGCCTGCCGCTGTACATCTGCGCTTCGGCCAGCACGCCGATCGCCGCCGCGCTGATCGCGAAGGGCTTCAGCCCGGGGGCCGCGCTGATCTTCCTCATGACCGGGCCGGCCACCAATACGGGCACCATCGCGGTCATCCTAAGCCAGTTCGGCCGCCGCTTCGCGGGCATCTACGTCGGGGTCGTGATTGTGCTCACCGTGCTGTTCGGCGTCGCGTTCGATCTGCTGCTGCTGGCCGTCGGCTTCGAGATCGTCGCGCATCTGGGCGTTGCCGAATCGCCCGGCCTGGCCGCGCTGCAGTGGGGCGGAGCCTTGGCGCTGGCGGTGCTGATCGTCTGGCGCTTCCGCGCCGGGGCGCTGAAGAGCGGCTACGAAGACCTGATCTCGAATCTGCGCCCGCCGAAGACCTGAGTCCCGCGGCCGATCCTTGCCTTTCGGCGGTGCCGGGCGTTACGGCTGGAGGCAGGCCCGCATGGCTTGCGCATTGCTGCGCATCATCCGGAAATAAAGTTCCGGACCGGCCTCGAGGGTCGCGCCGAGCACATCGAGTTCGCCAGTGGCGATGCCCGTATCGGCTATTAGGGAATGGACGATGCGGGGCTGGAACTGAGGCTCGCTGAACACGCAGGCGGCGTCGGCATCGGCGATCTTCTCGCGGATCGCCACTAGGCGGGCGGCGCCCGGCGCCTGTTCCGGGCTGACGGTGATCGAGCCCAGCGCCCGCAGGCCGTAATGCGTATCGAAGTATTGCCATGCATCATGGAACACGATGAAGCCGCGGTCGGCGACGGGCGCGAGGATTTCGTGCAGCTCCGCATCGAGCGCATGGAGTCGCGTCTTCAACTGTTCCGCGTTGGCTCGGTAGCGCGCCGCATGCGGCGGGTCGATCTCCGCCAGAGCGGCGGCCATGAGCCGAGTGATGGCGGCGGCATTTTCCGGGTCGAGCCACACATGCATGTCGCGGATGCCATGGTCATGCGCGTGCCCGTCCGCGTGCGGCGCACCGGCCGCTTCGTCTTCGTGATGCCCGTCGACGCGGCATTCGTGCTTTTCCTCCTCTTGGTGATGCCTTTCGGCGCAGCACTCTTCGCCGTGATGCCCTTCGGCGTAATGCTCCGCGTGATGATGCTTCTCGGCGTAGTGCTTCCCGTGATGCTCCTTGCCATGATGCTCGCGGCAATGCCCGGCCTCGTGCCCATGGTGTTCGTCGTCTTCCCACAGGCCACCTTGGCGGTTGCGGAGCAGGGAGAGGCTTTCCGCACGCGACAGCTCCAGCACGCGGGCATCGTCCGTCAGCGCGGCGATAGGCTGCGCCAGAAAGGCTTCGAGGTTCGTCCCGACCCAGACCACGAGGTCGGCGCGCCCCAGTGTGATGGCGTCGGACGGCTTGAGCGAGTAGATATGGGGCGAGGCGCCGCCGCGGACCAGCACATGCGGTTCGGCGATGCCGGCCATCACGCCGGCCAGCAGGGAGTGGAGCGGCTTGATGCTGGCGACGGCGACCGGTGCTTCATCGACGGCCATGGCGGCCGGAAGCAGCATCAAGCCGAAAGCGGCGGCGCAGCAGCGCAGGCACCGGCGAATCTGGCGGCGGCCTGCTCGGCAGGAAGCCTGCAAACTGAAGAATACTGGAGCCATCGGTGCGGTCTCGGCGAAAGGATGGGGTTGCGAATGGTAATATATCGCACTTTGGACACGCCCGCATTGGTTCGCGGTGCGGCACCTGCTTCATGACTGCGGACCCCGTCGATTCCAGTCCCCCCCTCATTGAAGGCCGCGGCTTGGGCCTGTGGCGCGGCGGCCATTGGCTGGTCCGCGAGGCGGACATTACGGTCGAGCAGGGCGAAGTGGTGGCCCTGATCGGGCCGAACGGCGGCGGCAAGACCACGCTGGTGCGAATGCTTCTGGATCTGGTGCGCCCGGATGCCGGGACGGTGCGGCGGCGCGCCGACGTGCGCATCGGGTATGTGCCGCAGCGCTTGCATCTGGATCCGACCCTGCCGCTGACGGTCGGGCGCCTGATGACGTCCACCGTGCGTAGTTCCCGGGCGCGGGTGCGCGAAGCGTTGGCGGAAACCGGCGTCGAATCGCTGGCCGGGGAGGCGGTCGCCAACCTTTCCGGCGGCGAGTTCCAGCGCGTCCTGCTGGCCCGAGCGCTGTTGCGCTCGCCGAACCTGCTGATCCTCGACGAGCCCCTGCAGAGCGTGGACTATACGGGGGAGGTCGAACTGTGCGAACTCATCGTCGCCATCGGCGCCCGCCATCGTTGCGGCGTGCTGATGGTGAGCCACGATCTGCATCTGGTGCTGGCGGCGACGGACCAGGTGGTCTGCCTCAATCGACAGGTCCATTGTGCGGGTTCGCCGCAGGAGGTGACGGCCCATCCGGAGTTCCACCGCCTGTTCGGCCCGTATGCCGAGGCGCATGCCGCAGGCCGGCGGCAGGCTTCCGGGGCACTGCCCGGCCGATCGGCGGAGGCCGGCGATGCTTGACGACTTCTTCGTCCGGGGCCTGCTCGCGGCGGCCGGGACGGCGTGCGTGGCCGGGCCGATCGGCTGCATCATCCTGTGGCGCCGGATGGCGTATTTCGGGGAAACGATGGCCCATTCCTCCCTGCTGGGCATCGCCTTGGGCGTGATTCTCGGCCTCGACCCCGGCATCGGCGTGTTCGCGACGGCGCTGGCCGTGGCCTTGGCGCTGGTCTTCCTCCAGCGCATCGCCCGGCTGACCAGCGACAGCCTGCTCGGCATCCTGTCGCATTCCACGCTGGCGCTGGGCCTCGTCGCGCTGGCGCTGTCCGACCACGGGCAGCGGCACGACCTGCTCGGCTACCTGTTCGGCGATGTGCTGGCCGTGACCAAGGCGGACCTGCTTCTCATCTGGGGCGGCGGAGCGGCCTGCCTCGCGGTCCTCGCGGCCATCTGGCACGGCCTCGTCGCGGCCACCCTGCACGCCGACCTCGCGCAGGCGGAAGGGGTTCCGGTCCTCCGCCACCAGATCCTCTACGTGGTGCTGACGGCCGCCGTCGTGGCCGTGGGCATGAAGGTCATCGGCATCCTGCTCATCATCGCTCTGGTGATCATTCCGGCCGCAGCTGCCCGCCCGCTGTCGCGCACGCCGGAGCAGATGGCGGTGATGGCGGCGGGAATCGGGATCGTGTCGGCGGCGCTCGGCCTGTTCGGCTCGCTGTGGCTGGACACTCCGTCGGGGCCGTCGATCGTGGCGGCGGCCACGCTCCTGTTCCTACTCGGCCTCGCCGCGTCGGTTCTGGGCCGCGCCGTGCGCAAGGCTTAGGCCCTCCCATGGTGTACAATGCGCCGCGCAAGCGGGAACGCTTGCGAAATTCGCGTTCGGGCCGGCGCGGACGGCGGGGTGCCTCGGAACGAGGTTGCCGTTCGGGGCTCGGACAAGTTGACAACCCTGCGGCCTTCGGTGCGCCGACAGCCCGAGGCCGTTTCTAGGAGGGCCGCCATGCCGAGCTCCACCTTGCGTGAAATGCTGGAAGCCGGTGTCCATTTCGGGCACCAGACCCGCTATTGGAACCCCAGCATGAAGCCGTACATCTTCGGCGAGCGCAACAAGATCCATATCATCAATCTCGAGATCACCCAGCAGTTGCTGGATGCGGCGGCGGCGCAGGCGCGCCAGCTGGCGGCCGACGGCAAGACCATTCTGCTGGTCGGCACCAAGCGCGCCGCGCAGGATCTCGTCCGGGCCAAGGCGCAGGAATGCGGCATGCCGTACGTGGCGCAGCGCTGGCTGGGCGGCACGCTCACCAATTTCCATACGGTGCGCAACTCGCTCAAGCGTCTGCAGGATCTCAAGCGCATGGAGGAGGAGAACCTGCTGGCCCGCATCAGCAAGAAGGAGGCCCTGCGGATGACCCGCGAGAAGCTCAAGCTGGAGCGCAGTCTGGGCGGCATCCAAGCCATGGAGCGCCTGCCGGACGCCCTGTTCGTGATCGATGTGCGGCACGAAGGCATCGCGGTGCGCGAAGCGCGGCGTCTGGGCATTCCGGTTATCGCGGTGGTCGACAGCAACAGCTCGGTCGAAGGCATCGATTGCATCATTCCGGGCAACGACGACGCGATCCGTTCCATCCGGCTGTACCTGGACGTCATTGGCGCGGCGATCCTGGAGGGTCGCAAGCAGGCCAAGGAAGCGGCCAAGGAAGCGGTCGAGCCGGCCCCGGCGCGCGGGGGCAGGGCGACGGTCAAGCGCAAGGGCCGCCGGCCGACGCTGCGGGCGGCCGCTCAGGAGAAGGCCGCGAAAAAAGATGCCACGGGAGAGGCTCGGGACGAGACGCAGGAGGCTGCCAAGGCGGATGCCGAGGAGAACCTTCGGAACGAGGCCGAGACGGATGCCGCGGCCGTGGCGGATGCGGTCGAGCCGGCCGCGGAAGCCGAGTCTGCGGAGGCCGAACCGGAACCTGCAGCCGAACCCGAGGGCGCGGCCTGAAAGGCCGGGCGCGATTTTTCGAGGAGCAGCCATGAGCATTACAGCCCAACAGGTCAAGGAGCTACGTACCCGCACGGGCGTGGGCATGATGGACTGCAAGCGCGCGCTGAGCGAGTGCGGCGGCGATCTGGAAGCGGCGGTCCTGCATCTGCGCAAGTCCGGACGCATGCAGGCGGACCGCAAGTCCGGGCGCATCGCGGCGGAAGGCTCGCTGGCGCTGGCCCGGTCGGCGGACGGCGCGTGCGCCCTGCTTCTGGAGGTCAACAGCGAGACCGATTTCGTGGCCAAGGAGGCGGATTTTCTTGCGTTCGCCCAAGCCTGCGCCGAGGCGGCCTTGCAGGAGGAGCCGGCTGATGCAGAAGCCTTGATGGCTTGCATCTGGGAAGGCGTTTCGTTCGAGGAGCGGCGCCAAGAGCTGATTGCGCGGCTGGGCGAGAACATCCAGGTGCGCCGCATGCAGCGGCTTTCGGCCGAAGGCGGCGTGCTGGGCTGCTATCTGCACGGGCGCCGGATCGGCGCGGTGGTGGCGTTGGACGGCGAGGCGGATCTGGCGCGCGATCTGGCGATGCATGTTGCCGCGTCCCGGCCGGTCTGCGTCGGCGAGGCGGACGTGCCGCCGGAGCTTCTGGAGCAGGAGCGCAGCGTACTGGTCGCGCAGGCGCAGGACTCCGGCAAGCCGCCCGAAATCGTCGAGAAGATGGTGGCCGGGAGGCTGCGCAAGTATTTGGCGGAGATTACGCTGCTTGGCCAGCCGTTCGTCAAGGATTCGGAACTGTCGGTGGCGAAGCTGGTGCAGTCGAAAGGCGCGACGGTGCGTGCGTTCATGCGCCTCGAGGTCGGCGAAGGCCTCGAGAAGAAGCAGGAAAACTTTGCGGAGGAGGTCCGCGCCCAAGCCGCCGGGCGCTGACTGGCCACTCCTGTGTCCGCCGCCTACCGCCGCATCCTTCTGAAGCTGAGCGGCGAGGCGTTGATGGGGTCGCAGGAGCACGGCATTGCGCCGGAGGCGGTGCGCCAGCTGGCGGCCACCGTCGTCGCGGCGATGAAGCAGGGCGCACAGGTTGCGGTCGTGGTCGGCGGCGGCAACATCTTTCGCGGCGAGGGTCTGGAAGCGGCCGGGCTGGATCGGGTCACGGGCGATCATATGGGCATGTTGGGGACGCTGATCAATGCGCTGGCGCTGCAGGAGGCGGTGGAGCAGCATACGGTTGCATGCCGCGTGATGTCGGCCATTCCGGTGCCGCAGATGTGCGAGGGCTACATCCGGCGCCGCGCCGTGCGCCATCTGGAGAAGGGGCGGCTGGTCGTGTTCGCGACCGGCACCGGCAATCCGTTCTTCACGACCGATTCGGCAGCCGGGCTGCGGGCCATCGAGATCAACGCGGACATTCTGCTCAAGGCGACCAAGGTGGACGGAGTGTATTCCGGCGACCCGCTGCGCGATGCGGACGTCGAGCGCTTTGAGCAGATCGACTACGACGAGGCCCTGCGCCGCAAGCTGGGCATTATGGATTCCACCGCTTTGGTGCTGTGCCGCGACAACCGGATCCCGATCCGCGTGTTCAATGTCTTCGAGGATGGGGCGTTGCTGCGGCTGGTAGCCGGCGAACCGGTCGGAACGCTGGTCTGCGGGGAGGCGGCGCATGCGTGAGGAGATTCTGGCGGATGCCCGCGAACGGATGGAGAAGAGCCTGAGCGTGCTGCGCGAGGCGCTGAGCCGGATCCGCACGGGACGGGCGCATCCGAGCCTGCTGGATCCGATCAAAGTGGAATACTACGGCACGGAGGTGCCGCTGGCCCAAGTGGGCAACGTGACCGTCGAGGAAGGCCGTACGCTGGTGGTGCAGGTCTGGGAGAAGCAGATGGTCGAGGAAGTGGAGCGGGCGCTGCTGAATTCGAACTTGGGCATCACGCCGAACAGCGCCGGGCAGGTGGTGCGCTTGGCGATGCCGCCGCTGACTGAAGAACGGCGCCGCGAGCAGGCGCGCGTCGTGCGCGATACGCTGGAAGAGGCCCGCGTCTCGATCCGCAACATCCGGCGCGACGCCAACCAGATGTTCAAAGATCTGCTCAAGGACCGCGAGATCGGCGAGGACGAAGAGCGTCGCGACCAGGACGAGGTGCAGAAGCTGACCGACGACAGCATTCGGCGCGCAGAGGCCATGGCGGCGGATAAAGAACAGGCACTGCTGGAACTCTGAAGCGCGGTAGGATTCCGGCCCGACGATGCGTAAGCCGCCAGCCCGCGCGAACCGGCCGCAGCATGTGGCGCTGATCATGGACGGCAACCGGCGCTGGGCGCGGCAGCATCGCCGTTCGCATGAGGCGGCTTACCGCGCCGGCATGGAAGCCACCCGGCGCCTGATTGCGCATGCAGCCAGCCGGAAGATTCCGGTGCTGACCCTGTTCGCGTTCAGCAACGAGAACCAGCAGCGCCCGAAACGCCAAGTGGATCTGTTGCTGCGCTTATTCTCCGAGGCGATGGGTGCCCAGGTGGACGAACTTCTGGAACAGGGCGTGCATGTTCGCTTCATTGGCGAGCTGGATGGAGCCGCGCCGAAGCTGCAGGCGCAAATGCGCGGCATTGAAGCCCGTGCGCCGAAGCATCCAAGCATGACCGTGTGCGTGGCCATCCATTACGGCGGGCGCCAGGATCTTCTGCGCGCCATGGCCCGTTGCCAAGAACGGCAGGTCCCGTTGACGGTAGCCGCCGTGTCGGCCGCGCTGGATACGGCGTCCATGCCGGATCCGGATTTGCTGATCCGTACGGGCGGCGAGCGCCGCATCAGCAATTTTCTGCTGTGGCAGCTGGCGTATACGGAACTGTATTTCACGGACTGCCTGTGGCCGGACTTCGACGAACACGAATTCGACCGGGCGCTGGCATGGTTCGCCGGGCGCGACCGGCGGTTCGGGGTCAGCGCGGGATGAGCGGGCTGCATGCTCGCATCATCACGGCGACTGCCTTGGCGCTGGCGGCGCTGGCGGCGCTGGGTCTGCGCGAAACGGCTTTCGGCCCTTGGCCGTGGGGGCTGCTGGTGGCGCTTCTGT
The DNA here is from genome assembly GCA_963668445.1 of uncultured candidatus Poriferisulfidus sp. GTDB lineage: Bacteria > Pseudomonadota > Gammaproteobacteria > Poriferisulfidales > Poriferisulfidaceae > Poriferisulfidus. The sequence goes on along the minus strand of OY764335.1, from coordinate 1,682,797 downwards.
GTTTGGCGACGGTCTGGGAATGGGCCGGGCTGCTGGGATTGCGCCGCTGGCGGCGGAGCGCGTATGCGCTGGCGGCGAGCCTCCTCGCCGGCGGGACACTGGCGTGGGCCGGGGCCGTGCCGCCGGGGCTTCTCTGGCTGACGGCAGGCCTTTGGACCGTGCTGCTGCTGGGCCTGGTCGGCGTGGCGGGCGGCGGGCGCTTCGAAACGGGGCTGCTGACCGCGCTGGGCCTGTGCGCTGCGGCGGTGGCCTATCAAGTGCTGACAGCGTTGCCGACCGGCCAGGTGCTGGCTCTGGTGGCGACGGTGGCCATGGCGGATACGGCGGCCTACGGCATTGGGCGCCGCTACGGCCGTACGCCGCTGGCGCCGGAACTGTCGCCTGGCAAAACGCGTGCGGGTCTGGTTGGCGCGCTGGCGGGCGTGGCGGTGCTGAGCGTGCCGGTCGCGTGGGCGCTGGAGTTGGCGCCGGCGGCGTGGTTCTACTTGGCGTGCCTGATGTTGCTGGCGGCCTGCTACAGCGTGGTGGGCGATTTGGCGGCGAGCCGCCTCAAGCGGCGGGCAGGCGTCAAGGACAGCGGCACGCTGCTGCCCGGGCATGGCGGGGCGCTGGATCGCTTCGACGGCCTGTTGGGTACGGCGCCCGTATTTGCGCTGGGTTTGTCGGGTTTGGAGCGAATGGGGTTATTATAGGGCGATGCGGCTTACGATTTTAGGTTCGACGGGGACGGTCGGCGTCAATACGCTGGATTTGGCGGCCCGCCATCCCGAACATGTACATGTGCATGGGCTGGCGGCACGTACGCGCCACGAAGCGCTGCTGGAGCAATGCCGCCGCCATCGGCCCCGCTACGCCGCGCTGCAGGATCCGGAGGCCGCGCAATGCCTGCGCGATGCGGCGGACCGGGAGGGACTGGATGTCGAGGTGCTGCAGGGCGAGGACGAATTATGCGCACTGGCCGGAGATACAGCTGCGGATTGCGTGATGGCGGGCATCGTGGGCATGGCCGGGATGCGGCCGACGCTGGCGGCGGTTCGGGCCGGTCGGCGGGTGCTGCTGGCCAACAAGGAGGCGCTGGTGGCTGGCGGGCAGCTGTTCATGGACGAGGTGCGGGCTCATGCGTGCGAACTGGTGCCGGTGGACAGCGAGCACAACGCGCTGTTCCAGTGCTTGGCCCAGACGGATCCGTCCCTGATTGAGCGGGCGGTGCTGACGGCTTCGGGCGGGCCGTTCCGCGAGATGCCGCTGAAAGAACTGGAAACGGTGACGCCCGATCAGGCCTGCGCGCACCCGAATTGGAAGATGGGCCGCAAGATTTCGGTGGATTCGGCCACCATGATGAACAAGGGCTTGGAGGTGATCGAGGCGCATTGGCTGTTCGACTTGACGTCCGAACGCATTGACGTGCTGATCCATCCCGAGTCGCTGGTGCATGCCTTGGTCACCCTGCGCGACGGCTCGACCTTGGCGCACTTGGGCCCGGCCGACATGCGGGTGCCCATCAGCTACGCGCTGTTCGGGCCGCAGCGGCGGGCTTCTGGAGCGCAGGCGCTGGACTTGGCGACGTGTGCGCCGCTCAATTGGGCACCGCCGCAGCCGGGACGCTACCCGTGTCTGGAGTTGGCGCGGCAGGCGCTGGAGACGGGCGGCCGGACTCCGATCGTCCTGAATGCCGCCAATGAAGTGGCGGTCGATGCCTTTCTGCGCGAGCGCATCCGGTTTCCGCAAATCGCCGAAGTGGTGGCGCGGGTGCTGGACGCCGTTCCGCCGGATGCGGTTTCCAGCATGGACGAAATCATTGCGACGGACGGGGAGGCCCGCACCTGCGCCCAAGCCGCCATGGAGGCTGTATGACCCTTCTGGTGAGCATCGCGGCGTTTCTGCTGGCCATCTCGGTGCTGGTGGCTTTCCATGAGTACGGGCACTATTGGGTGGCGCGTCGCTACGGGGTGCGCGTACTGCGCTTCTCGATCGGCTTCGGGCGGCCGCTGTTGCGCTATATGTCGCCGAGTTCCCGCACGGAATGGGTCGTTGCGGCTTGGCCGCTGGGAGGCTACGTCAAGATGCTCGACCGGCGCGACGGCGAGGAGGTCCCCGAGGCGCTGATGGCGGAGGAGTTTTCCGGCCGACCATGGCATCAGCGCATGGCGATCATCGCTGCGGGGCCGCTTGCCAACCTGCTGCTGGCATTTCTAATCTACTCGTTCGTGTTCATGACCGGCGAAGTCGGCCGGCGTCCGCTGATCGGCTATGTGGCGGAGGACTTGCCGGCGGCTATGGCGGATGTGCGGACCGGCGACGAGATCCTGGCGGTGGACGGGCAGCCGATTGCGACGTGGCAAGAAAGCCTCACGCTGCTGCTGAGTTCGGCGATGCGCGACGGCACGATTCCGCTGGAAGTGCGCCGCGCCGACGATAGCCTGGCCTATCCCACGCTGCGCGTCGAGGGCATTCTGGAGAACGAGGACATCTTCGCAACGCTCGGCATGCAGCCGTTGCGGGCCACGTCGGCGCCAGTGGTCGGCGAGACGGTGGCGGAATCGCCGGCGGCCGCGGCCGGGCTGCAGCCTGGCGATCGCATCCTCAGCCTCGACGGCAGGCCGGTCGACGCATGGGCGGGCTTGACGGCGTACGTCCGCGCCCGCCCCGGGCAGCATATCCTCTTGGAGATCGAACGGGACGGCCGGCGCGTGCAGCATTCCGTGCGGACGCAGGCGGAAGGGCCGCCGGATGCGCCGTACGGGCGATTGGGCATTCTCCCGCATTGGGATTCGGACCTGGCGGAGCGGCTGCGCATCGAAGTCAGCTATCCGCTGGGGCAGAGCCTGAAGCTGGGGGCGGAGCGGACTTGGGACATCAGCGTGCTGACGGTGCGCGTGATCGGCGAACTCCTGACGGGCGGCGCTTCGCTGCGCAATATCAGCGGGCCGGTCGGGATTGCCGAGTTCGCCGGCAATTCGGCGCTGCTGGGCACTGCTGCGTTCCTGTCCATGCTGGCCTTGCTCAGCGTCAGCCTCGGCATCTTGAATCTGCTGCCGGTGCCGGTGCTGGATGGCGGCGGACTGGTGTTTTGCGCCATCGAAGCGATGACCCGGCGACCGTTGCCGCCGCAGGTCGAGCACGTCGGGCAGCGCGTCGGCATGGCCATGCTTGTGGCATTGATGAGTCTGGCCTTGTACAATGATCTTGCCCGATTGTGGAGTGGATGATCATGCAGCCGATAACGCGAAACTCAAAAGCGCCTTGGCTTGGGGGTTGCTTGGTCTTGCTGCTGGCCGCCCCGAACGCGTTCGCGTTCGTGGTGGAAGATATTGAACTGCAAGGGCTGCAGCGGCTGGATGCGGCGACCGTCTTCACCCACCTGCCCGTAGAAGTCGGCGAAGAATTCGATAGCGAACGCTCCGGCGATCTGGTGCGGGCCCTGTTCAAGACCCAGCTGTTCAGCAATGTGGAGGTGTCCCGCCGCGGCAATGTGCTGATCATCAAACTGGTAGAGCGTCCGGCCATCACCGAGATCAACTTCTCGGGCCTGTCGATCATCAAGGACGAGGATCTGGAAAAGGTGCTGGAAGACGCTGGCATTGCGGCTGGGCGCATCTACGACAAGTCCCTGCTGGACCGTCTCAACAAGGAGATCTTGCAGCAGTACCATGCGCAGGGACGCTACAACGCGGAAGTGGCGGTCGTCGTGGAAGATCGGGAGGACAACAGGGTCGCCATCAACATTAATGTGGAGGAAGGCGAGCCGGCGACGATCAAGCAGGTGCACATCATTGGCAATGCGGCGTATTCCGAAGAACGGCTGCTGGAACTGTTCAAGTCCGGGCCGCCCGACTGGTACGACCTGCTGGGCAATTCCGGGAAATATTCGAAGCTGGAGCTGTCCGGCGACCTCGAGCGCCTGGGCGCGTTTTACATGAACCGGGGGTTCCTGCAGTTCAAGGTGGATTCGGCGCAGATCTCCCTGAGTCCGGATCGGGAGGGCATCTACATCACGGTGCATGTGCAGGAAGGCCCGCGCTTCATGGTGCGCGAAGTGGTGTTGTCGGGTGTCTTTATCGTGCCGGCGGAGGAATTGAGCTCGCTGCTGACCATCAAGGCCGGAGAATTCTTTTCCAGTGCCCGGGCGCAAGCGTCCCGCGACCGGATGATTGCCCGGTTGGGTGAAGACGGCTATTCCTTCGCGAACGTCAACCCGATCACCGACATGGACGAAGAGAAGGCCGAAGTGTCGATCAACTTCTTCATCGATCCGGGCAAGCGGGCGTATGTGCGGCGCATCGACATCATCGGCAACCGGACGACGCTGGACGAAGTGCTGCGCCGTGAACTCCGCCAGATGGAGGGCAGCTGGCTGTCGACGCCGCAGCTGGAGCGCTCGCGCCACCGCCTGCAGCGCTTGGATTACATCGAATCGGTGGAGATCGAGCAGAAGCGCGTGCCGGGCACCGACGACCAGGTGGACATCGTCATCACGGTCACCGAGCGCCTGGCCGGCAACTTCACGGCGGGCGCCGGCTTCAGCAGCGGCAGCGGGCTGTCGCTGGCCGCAGGCGTGGAGCAGGAGAACTTCCTGGGCAGCGGCAACCGGGTCGGCTTCCATTTCGACAACAGCGAGACCTCGACGCGCTACTCGTTCGACTTCCATAATCCGTACTACACCATCAATGGCGTCAGCCGCGGTTTCGGCATCAGTACGCGCAAGGTCGATACGGAAGAGTCCGATAACCGCTCGGACTACGAGTCGCGCGATTTCCTCTCCTATCTGACCTACGGCATCCCGATCGCCGACGACAGCACGTTCACGGTCTCGGCGCGCTTCCAGCGCGTCAATTTCGACGCCTTCTACGGCACCGCGCCGCGAGTGCTCGACTTCCTGCACGCCAATGACGGGGATTGCAGAACCGAAAGTACGCGGAGCCCTGACAATAAGCAGGACGCGCCCGTCTATTGCGAGGCGACCTACAACAACGTGACGCTGCTCGGCTCGTTCGCCTACGACACGCGCGACCGCAGCCTGTTCACCCGTTCCGGCTCGCTGCGCCAAGTGACGGCGCTGGGGACTCTGCCGGGAAGCGGCCTGGAATACTTCACGCTGGCGTATTTGCAGGAGGAGTACGTGGCGCTGAGCGACGACCTGTCGTTCTTGGTGAAGGGCGAGGTCGCCTACGGCGACGGCTACGGCGACACCAACGACCTGCCGTTCTCGCAGAAGTTCGTGGTGGGCGGCCCGCGCTCGGTGCGCGGCTACGAAGTCAATACGCTGGGCCCCCGCGACTACTACGGCGACCCGTTTGGCGGCAACCTGAAGATGGCCTACTCGCTGGAACTGTCGTTCCCGGTGCCGTTCATCGACGAGGCCAACCTGCGCGGCACGGCGTTTCTGGACTCGGGCTACGTGTTCGAGGAGGCCAGCGATTTTGAAGCGGACAGCCTGCGCGGTTCGCTGGGCATCGGCATTTCCTGGCTGTCGCCTCTGGGCGGCGTTTCCGTGAGCCTGTCGCTGCCGATCAACGATCAGGAGTTCGACGAGACGGAGTCCTTCCAGTTCAACCTCGGCTCGCTGTAGAAAAACCTGTACAATAGGCGCCGTCCGGATGATGCCAATGAATAAGCCACTTGCCTTTTGGGCCTGCGTTGCAGGCTTGGTGCTGGGTTCCGCCAGCGGTCTTGCGGCGGCGCAAAGCACCAAGATCGGATTCGTCGATGTCGGGCGGTTGCTGGAAGACTCGCCGCAGGCCGTGGCGGCCCGCCAGAAATTGCAGAACGAATTTGCCCCCCGCAACAAGCAGTTGGAAAAGATGCACGAGGAGATCGCCCAGCTGGAGAAGGATCTGGCGAAGGACAGCGATGTCATGTCGGAGGAGCGCCGTGCGGAAGCGGACCGCGACATCCAGCGCCGCAAACGCGATTTTGTGCGCGAGCGAGAAGAAGTGCGCGAGGATCTTGCGATTCGCCGCAATGAGGAGTTGGGCAAGCTGCAAGAAAAAATCAATGTGGTTGTGTCGGAGATTGCAAGTGCGGACGGTTTCGATCTGGTGTTCACGCAGGCTGTCACGCTGTACGCCAGCAAGCGCATCGACATTACGGAACGAGTGCTCAAAAAACTGAGCAATCCATAAGCTCGGGTGCCGTGTGCTGACTCTGAGTCAGATCGCGGACATCACCGGCGCGCGGCTTGCGGCCCCGCCGCCAGATCCCAATGTTCGCATCGACCATGCGGCTTCCTTGCGGGCTGCCGGGCCGGGTTCCCTATGCTTCTACAGCCACGCCCGGCACCGGGACGATCTGAGGCAGACGCAGGCGGGCGCCGTGCTGCTGCGCGAAGCGGACCAAACGGAATGCCCTGCGCCCGCGCTGGTCTGCGGCGATCCGTATTTGGGCATGGCGAAGGCCTTGCAGGCGCTGTATCCGGTGCCGGAAGTCGTGCACGCCATCGATGCGGATGCCCGCGTGGACGAGACGGCGCGACTGGCGCATCCGGTGCGGGTCGGGCCCGGCTGCATCATCGGAGCGCGCGTGCGCATCGGCGCCCGAAGCAGCTTGGGGGAGCACTGCGTGATTGGCGAGGACGTGGCCGTGGGCGAAGCTTGCCGGCTGCATGCCCGGGTGACGCTCATGCCCGGCGTCCGTTTGGGGGACCGCGTCGAAATATGGCCGGGCGCCGTGGTAGGCTCGGACGGCTTCGGCTATGCCCATGAAGAGCGCCGCTGGGTTAAACTGCGGCATCAAGGCAGCGTGCGCATCGGCGACGATTGCGAAATCGGGGCCAACGCGACCATCGATCGGGGCATGCTGGACGACACAGTGGTCGGCTGTGGTGTTAAAATTGATAACCAAGTTCAGATCGCCCATAATGTACGCATCGGAGACCATACGGCCATTGCCGGGAATGCCGGTATTGCCGGGAGTGCGACCATCGGGCGCTGTTGCCAGATCGGGGGCGCGGCCGGAGTGCAGGGGCATGTGGAACTCGCGGATGGCGTGGTGGTGACCGGCATGTCCAAGGCGAGCCGGACGCTGGCGCAGGCCGGCGTGTACAGTTCAGGGACGGCCATTCAGGAGAACGCCGTTTGGTTGCGCAATGTGGCACGGTTCAAGGAACTGGATCGGATTGTGCGGGCGCTCAAGAAAGAGGATGCTGCGTAATGTCAGGTTTTGATATTCAGGAAATCCAGCGGCTGCTGCCGCATCGGTACCCGTTTCTTCTGGTGGACCGCGTGCTAGAACTGGAGCCGGGCAAGAGCATCCGGGCAATCAAGAACGTGACAGTGGACGAGCCCTGTTTCCAAGGGCATTTCCCGGAACAGCCGGTCTTCCCCGGCGTGCTGGTGCTGGAAGTGATCGCGCAGGCATCGGGGTTGCTGGTGTTCAAATCGCCGGAATGCTGCCCGAAAAGCGAGCATCCGCTTCTGTACATGCTGGTCGGCGTTGATGATGCCCGCTTCAAAAAGCAGGTGCGGCCGGGCGATCAGATGCTGCTGGATGTGGAAATGCTGTGGATGCGCCAGCGGTGCGCTTCGTTCAATGCATCCGTGACGGTGGATGGGCAGTTGGTGGTTGCGGCCAAGCTGATGTGCATGTTCAAGGACGTGCCGCCGGTCGCGCAACCTTGACGGGCCGCCTTGAGCATTCATCCGACTGCTGTCGTCGAGGCCGGGGCGGAACTTGACCCGTCGGTCGAGATCGGGCCGTATGCCGTCATCGGCCCGAAGGTTCGTATCGGCGCCAAGACCACGATCGGCCCGCACGCCGTCATCACCGGCCGCACCGCCATCGGGACGGGCAACCGGATTTTCCAGTTTGCGTCCATCGGCGAGATTCCGCAGGACAAGAAGTATGCTGGCGAGGACAGCGAACTGCAGATTGGCGATCACAACACGATCCGAGAGTTCGTTACGCTCAACAGCGGCACCGCGCTGGACCGCAATTGCACCCGCATCGGCAGCCATAACTGGATTATGGCCTACGTGCATGTCGCGCACGATTGCGTCATCGGCGATCACGTGACGCTGGCGAATGGCGCGACGCTGGCAGGACATGTGCAGATTGAGGACTACGCAACGCTGGGCGGCTTTACGCTAGTGCATCAGTTCTGCCGCATCGGACGGTACGCGTTCAGCGGTATGGGCGCTGCGCTGAACAAGGATCTGCCGCCGTACGTCATGGCTGCAGGAAATTTGGCGCGCCTCTACTGCTTGAATCGAGAAGGCTTGCGCCGGGCCAATTTTTCAGAGGAAACCATGGAAGCACTGGGGCGCGCCTACCGGCTATTGATTCGCCGGGCTGGCGACCCGCATGGGGAGGAGATCCGGCAACTGGCCGAACGGCATCCTGACGTCGCGCACATGCAGGCCTTCATCGAGGCGAGCGAACGCGGCATCCTGCAAGAGAAGAACGGGATGGAATAATCATCCGGATACGCCGAAGATTCCGGTTGCGAGGTAATTCGATGTACAGCGATGAAGATTTGAACGATGCCGTGGAATCCGGGATTCTTCAGGCCGATCAGATGCGCGCCTTTCGCGAGCATATCGCGGCGCGGCGCGGCGCGCCGATTGCGGATTCCGAGCATGTTCGCCTGATCACTGGCTTCAACGACATCTTCGTCGTGGTGGCCGGCGGCATGATGCTGGCGGCGGCAGTCTGGCTGATTTCCCGGCAGGCGGAACATGAACTGCATGCGGCGCTCGTCCTAGCAGGCCTGTCTTGGTTGCTGGCGGAATATTTCACGCGCCGCAAGCGGATGGCGCTGCCGTCTATCGTGTTTCTGCTGTCGTTCGTATCGGGTGCCTTCTGGTTCGGCTACGAACTCGTCGAAACGCTCTGGCAAAGCGCAATGCTGGAGGTTGAGACCGGAAAGTGGCATTTGCTGACGGCTTCGAGCATCGCCGCGCTGGCTGCATGGGGGCATTGGAACCGGTTTCGCGTGCCCATCACGGTGGCGGCCGGCGTGGCGGCGCTCATCGGCGTGGCACTGTTCGGAATTGCCGCCATCAATGACCAATTTTTCTGGGGCTATCTTCATGGCCTGCTGCTGGCCGCCGGGCTTGTAGCATTTGCGCTGGCCATGCGTTGGGACCTGTCCGACGTGGCCCGCGAGACGCGGAATTCCGATATCGCGTTCTGGCTGCACCTGCTGGCTGCGCCGCTGATCGTGCATCCGATCTTCGTCAATGTGTTGGACGCGGAACTCCCGGGCTTGTGGGAGCAGACGATCGTAGCGGGCATCTACGTGCTGCTGGGCTTCGTGGCTCTGATTGTGGATCGCCGGGTGCTGCTGGTGTCTGGCCTAGCGTATGTCGTCATGGCGATCAGCGGCGTGGTCGAGGCGGTGGGCGCGGTCGAAACCGACGCCGGCATCTCGGTGTTCGTCATCGGCGGCCTGCTGCTTTTGCTGTCGGTCTTTTGGAACGACCTGCGTGCGCCCGTCATGGCGCGATTGCCTGACGTCTGGCAGGTTCGGCTGCCGTCGGTCGGACGCCGCTGACGTTCGGATAGGCAGATACGCCGTCTGCTCGCCGGCTATAATTCACGGCGACAAGCGATCATCCATACGGCAAGCCATGACAATCATCCGCTTCGCATTCGCCATCAGTCTGCTGGGCGGCACGGCGTCTTGGGGGGACGGAGCCTTGGCGGCCGAGGGCCGCTTTTACGCAGGCCTGACCGGCTCCGCGGAGGCGCAGGACGGACGCTACCACAAGGAAACGTACCGCAAGGGCGCGACGCAAGGGCACAGCGAGCACGACGATGCCGATGAAAGCGTGTACGGATGGGGTGCGGTGCTCGGCTACCGATGGCCGCTGTCGGCGGACGGCCGCGTACATCTGAGCGGCGAACTGGAAGGCATGTACCATTCGGGCGAGCTGCATGGGCAGCTGGCCGGCATCTGCGCGGGGCATCCGCCGCCGTGCACGCGCTCTTCGGATAGTTGGCCGGACGAATGGTGGTTGGAGAAGGATTTCAGCTGGGGAGCGACCCTCAAGTTCGGCGTGAAGGCTTCTGTGCTGCATGCGGACGACAGCTTGTATGTGCTGGCAGGGTTTCGCCGCGTACACACGGATTTCAGAATCCAGTTCAGCGGTTGCCCGACGACGGCCGGGTGCCCCCCAGGCACGTACATCACGAACGAGTCGATTGCGTACGAACGGGATTTCGATGCTTGGACGGCAGGTGCAGGCTGGGAGACCCGGCTGGCCGAAGATGTCGGCCTTCAGCTGGAAGTGCGCTATACCGACTACGAGCGGGAGTCTTGGGTGAGCGTCCCGCCCGAAGTAGTCGTGCCGGCAGCGTTGACAGGGCGGGACATCGGGTTGTCGCTGCGCGTGCTGCGGTATTTTTGATGGGCGCAAGACGTTGACGAGCCGGCCGCGTGTATAGCGAAGAGGAACTGGAGCGCGCAGTTGAGGATGGCGCTCTGACGCTCGAAGCGGCGCAGGCGTTCCGGGAGCATGTCGCTAGGCAGCGGGCCGCGCCACTTGCCTATGCCGAGCATTTTCGGTTGCTGACCGGCTTCAACGACGTCTTCGTCGTGCTTGTGGGCGTGATGCTTCTGGCGGCCGCCGGCTGGCTGGTTTTCGAATGGCAGGAGCGCGAAATGCCGGCTTATTTGACGGTGCTATGCCTGTCTTGGCTGCTGGCGGAGTATTTCACGCGGCGGCGGCAGCTGGCGCTGCCGTCCGTCATTTTCATGCTGGCATTCGCGTATGCCGCATTTTCGTACGGCGCGAGTCTGGACTGGTTCGACGCATCGCACTGGAACCGCCTGGAAGTGGGCGCAGGCCTGCTGAGCATGCATTGGCAAGCGCATCAGTATCAAATCGCGATAGGCTACGGGCTCGCCGCGCTGGCAGCTGGAGCGCACTGGTGGCGGTTTCGCGTACCCGTTGCGGTTGCGGTCGTCGTGGCCGGCGCGACGGGAGCGGCTGTCTTTGCGCTGGCCGAAGCGCAGCATGCGTTCGTTCTGGAATGGCACCGGATGCTGCTGCTGCTGGCCGGCCTCGGCACGTTCGCATGGGCGATGCGCTGGGATGTGGCGGATACGGAACGCCGGACGCGAAATTCGGACATAGCATTCTGGCTGCATGCCTTGGCGGCCTTGCTGCTTGCCTATCCGTTCTTCACCATGATTCAGGATGCGGCAGGGATTTCGGCATGGGGGAATGCGGTCGTAATCGCAAGCTATCTGGCGGTCGCCGTGATCGCCGTTGCCATAGACCGCCGGGTGTTTTTAGTTTCCGGAGTGTTCTACGCGCATGATGCGTTTGAGGAGATGTTCGAGGCCGGGCTGGGGATGGACATGGCGCTGGCGCCGCATGCGGCAGCTTTGCTGATCGCGTTTCTGCTGCTTGTGTTGATGGTGTTCTGGCAGCAGGTCCGTGCGCGGATTATGGCGCGGCTTCCTGCGGGGTGGTGTGCTAGACTTCCCGCATCCGGAAACTAATATTTTGTGGATCTTCGGCAAATGCAACGGAATCTCCGCATCGTGCGTACGGCGGCATCCCGGCTGGCCGTTTGCCTGGCGATCGTTCCGCTTGTTTGGATGCTGCCCGCAGAGGCGTCCGGACGCTTCTATGCAGGCCTTGTGGGTTCTGCGGAACAGCAGGATGCGCGCTATGGCAAGAGCGTTGCCAATCGCACGACAGGAATCGTGAACAGCGCCTACGACGATGCGGACCGGGAGATCTACGGGCTGGGCATCGTGGGAGGCTATCAGTGGCCGCTGTCGGTGGACGGGCGCATCCATCTGAGCGGCGAAATCGAGGTCCTGCGCCATTCGGGGCGAATACGCGGGCAGTATCCAGGGGCTTGCAAACATGACGGGTCATGCACCCGGTTCGGAGACGCTTGGCCCGAGAGCTGGGTTCTGGAGAAGAACTCCAGTTGGGGCGCCACGCTCAGGTTGGGCATGCGCCCGGAATTTGCCGGGCCGGATGTCGGCTTCTACGTGCTGGCAGGGTTCCGCCACATGCGCACCGATTTTTCCATCACGTACAGCGGCTGCTTCGCGGCAGTGGCGCCGGGGCAGGACTGCCCATCGGGTTCGATGGCCACGAACGAAACGCTGGCGTACGACCGGAACTTTGATGCCTGGACGGCAGGATTGGGCGCGGAAAGGCGGCTGGACGATGCCTTTGCGCTGCAGGCCGAAGCGCGATACACGGACTACGAAAGAGAAGCATGGGTCAGCCGGCATGAAGTCGTGACGGTTCCGGCGGCCTTGTCGGGTCGAGAGATCGGGTTGTCATTGCGGCTGATCCGTTATTTCTGAAATTCGAATCCCTAGTTTGATGAGGAGGGGTCCATGACCGCAATTGGACGATGCCTTTATGTTCCGCGAGTGTGCGCGAGCGCATTGGCGATGGGCATTCTGGCGGGCATGGCGGCAGATGCCGGTGCTGAGCCGGGACGCTTTTATGCCGGGGTCGGAATGAGCGCGGATTTCCAGAATGCCCGCTACCAGAAAAGCGTCCACACCGCCAATAGCAAGCGCGGCCCGTACGGAGCTTCGGATGACGAAACGATCTACGGCTTCGGCGTGCTGGCCGGGTATCGCTGGCCGTTGGGCAACGGCCTTTATCTGAGCGGCGAGCTCGATGCGGCCCGCCATAGCGAGACGCTGCGCGGAAAGCTGCAAGGCACCGGTCGGCTCTACGGCCAGGTGTGGCCGGAAGACTGGTCTTTTGAAAAAGACTACAGTTACGGGCTGGCCTTGAAACTTGGCAGAACGCTGAGTGGCTCGGAACTTGATCTTTATGTGCTGGCAGGCGTGCGCAACATCCGGGCGGAATTTACGATCACGGAGACGGGCTGCGCGGATCCCAATCAGACCGACTTGGCGGCATGTTCGCTCGTGACCGGAACCGTCAAGCGCGACCGCGACTATACGGCATGGATTTTTGGAGCAGGCATCGAGAAGTCCTTATGCGAGGAGGTGGGGCTGCAGATGGAGGTCCGCTATGCCGACTACCGTCGCGAGAACTGGGAGCGCTTGTTCAAGGACGACATGACGACCGCGACCATCCCGACGCGGGTGAGCGGGCACGAAACCGGTGTGGCATTGCGCCTGATCCGGTACTTCTAGGTTTTTAGAATGGCGGCTTGCCGCATTCGCGGTACTTGGGAAAATCCTCCCGCGCCTTTAGGCTCGGGAGGACGGCGTCAGAACTCGTAGCGGGCCCGTGCGTACAGGAAGCGTCCGTTTATGCCGCCCGGCGAGAAGCGCGGGTATTTGGTGCCGATTTTACCGCCTTGGATGGAACGGTCCGGGCTCTGGTCGAAAATATTGTCCGAGCCGAGCGTCAGTGTGAAGCCCGAGCCGATGCGTCGGCTCACTTCGACATCCAAAAGGCCGTAGCCGCTGTAGTTCGTTTTGTCGTAGCCGGAATACCAATCGCCGAAGTGGTTGTAGCGTCCCATGAAGCGCCAGTCGCCGGTGCTGTGGTTGACGGTGGCGACGTAGCGGGTTTCCGGTGCGCCTTCTTCCATCAAGCGGATGTCGCCGGCATCCAGATTGCTGCCGGCGCGGGTCTTCGTGACTTCGGTCTCAGTGCGGTTCCAGGACAGCGTGAAATCCGTGTCGCCGTAGTCGCCGGACATGGCGTAGGTCAGCACGATATCGAAGCCGTCGGTCTTGGTGTCGAAATCGTTCGTGAAGTATTTGATTCTAGTGAAGTCCTGACGAAGATCATCGGCTTCCTGTTGCGACACGCCGTATTTTTGCAGGGTCGCCGAATCGGTCAAGTCCAAATCTCCGGATAGGAAGATGCGATCCTCCACGTCAATGCGGAAGTAGTCGGCGGTGATGTTCAAGGCGCCGAGTTCCAGCACGGCTCCCAGCGTGATGTTGTCGGATTCTTCGGAGTCCAGCGGCTTGCCGCCGAATTTCCGGGCCAATGCGCTATGCGACGGCACCGTGCCGGTCTCGTTCAGTGCCCCGGTTCCGGTGTCGAAGACCGTGCTGATGTTGTAGGCATTCTGCTGTCCTGGCGTTGGGGCGCGGAAGCCGGTGCCGAACGAGGCGCGCAAGGCGAGCGTCTCGGATGTCTGCAGGCGGGTCGAGAGCTTGGCGTTGGTCGTTGTGCCGAAGTCGTCGAAGTCCTCCCAGCGCACGGCGCCGCCGATGCGCCAGTCCGGCGTGATGTCCACTTCCAGATCCAGATAGGTGGCGATGTTCTTGCGGGACCATTTGCCGGCCGCGGTCGGGCTGAAGCCGCCGAAGCCGTTGGAGCCGTTCTTGGGGGTGGCGCTGACGTTGGTCGCGATGTAGTCGCCGCGGGCCCACGAGGCGCGGTCGCCTGCCTTGATTTCGAACTCCTCTTCGCGCCATTCGAGTCCGGCCGCAACGTTCAGGTCGGAAGCCAGGCCGACTTCCACCGGATATGAGATGTCTAGGTTGAGGTTGGTTTCGGTCTGCTCGTAGGTGCCGGGCTTGAACGAAGTGGGGCTGTCCGGGCCCCAAGACGGGTTGACCGTGCGGGTGATGAAATACTCGGCCTCGTTCGAGCCGATGCTGGCGCTGAGGTCGTAGGCCAGATCGGGGATGGCCGCCGATGCGCCGCGCAAGCCGACGACCAGCGAGCGGTCTTCGATATCGGCGCCGAAGCGCGGCTGGAAGCCGCCCGGAAACCATTCGTGGTACGAAAAGCAGGCATCGTCGGCCAGCAGCCCGGGGAAGTTGAACGGCAGGCCGGCCGGTGTCAAGGAGGTGTTGTACTGCGAACAGGCACTCGTGGTGCCGTACAGCAGCGGATTGAAGGTTCCGTTGTCCTGCTTCACGGCGAACAAGTTGGCTTCGTCTTCCGGTTCGCGGTAGAAGAAGCCGGTCTCCACTTCGCGGCTGGCGTAGTTGCCGAAGGCATAGAGGCGCATGTCGGCGCTCAAGTCCACGCCCAGATTGAAGAACGTTTTGATGTTGTCTTCGATTTCCGGGCTGCCCCAGATATGCGCCGGGTCGGCGATATGCGTGTTGCCGGCGGCGGCCATCCGCTTCACGTCGTCGCGCAGAACGCTGCGGTCGGTCGCGGAGTCTTCGCTGTATTCGAAACTCAAGTTCAGGAAGCCGTCGGCCGTGAACGGCAGGCCGATGTTGCCCGAGACGCGGGTGCTGTCTTCGCTTCCGAAGTCTTCGTCGTAGCCACCATGCTTGACTTCCAGCACGGCACCTTCCGCGTCTTCCTTGAGCAGGAAGTTGACGACGCCGGCGATGGCATCGGAGCCGTACTGCGCCGCGGCGCCGTCGCGCAGCACTTCGACTTGGCGCACGGCGATGCCCGGAATCATGGAAATGTCCGGCCCCTGCGCGCCGTTCGAGCGGCCGTCGGACAGCCATGTGATGCTGGCGCCGCGGTGGCGGCGTTTGTTGTTCACCAGCATCAGCGCATGGTCCGGGGCCAGAGCCCGAAGGTTGATCGGGTTCTGCAGGGCGGCGGAATCGCGCCCGGGCTGTATGTTTACATGGAACGAAGGCACCACGCTGCGCAGCATGTAGTTCATGTCGCTGGAGCCTTGGCTGGCCAGGCTCTCTTCGCTGATGACATCGATCGGCACGGAGGAATCCATGATGGACCGAGGCTGGGCGCGGGTGCCGGTGACGACCAGCTCCTCGACTTCTTCATCGGCATTCGCATGGGCAGGTGCCAGCGGCACCAGCACGATGGCCAAAAACATCGATGCGGTACGGAGTGCGTTCATGTCGAATATCCTCCTGAAGATATCGTTTGAGCAAAGCGCGGCCGGTAGCAGGAAGACGCCGGCCGTTCGCGAAAAGTGGCGGGGGCCGGACTCCGTTCGGGTGGCGTATCGCTTCATTTCTGCCAATTGAATAAGGGGCTACGCAACCAATGGCAGGTAATCGTCGTCCGCCATGGGTTCATGCCCATCCCAGCATCCATGCATTTCGATCAGTACGCGCTGCTTCGCCGGCGAAGTCTGCGGGGCGATGCGCACGACATGGGCCGAGCACTTGGAAGTTTCCCTCATGGCCGCAGCCAAGTCCGGCACGAAATAGCGCGGAGCCCAGCCGATGATATGATCATCCGTCGTCTTGGCTTGCATGGCCGGACCGGCTTCGGAGCTGGCCGTCTCCAATTCCATATGGAGCGCTTCGCCCTCGCGCAAGCGACCAGCCCGACGTTTGGCCGGCTCCTTCACATGCGACCAGCCGTGCAAGAGGAAGCGGCATGTGAAGCTTCCATCCTCGCGCTTGTCGAGCCGCGGGAATACTTCATAAAAGTCCGTCATGCGTTGGCCGCTGTTGACGGACAGGATTTCAATCGAGTCGGCATCCTCCGGCAATGCGAGCCGGCTTAAATACTTTAGGCGGTCAGGGCGCCTCGGCGCAATGACACGATTCCTGAATAGTGCGAAAAGTTGAGGCGACCTGTAATCCTTGTGCAACTCGGGAAAGTCGAGAGCCAGTGGGAAATGGGCTTCCTTTTGGGCCCGCTTCGCGCCATGGATGTAGCGAAAGCGGTAAAGCGGGAGTTCCACATTTGCATCTAGTCGCCCTACGGGAAATCGCCGGTCGCCGCTCGGCTCCCGCCATCCGAGAAAAAGGGTTCTTGGATTCATCGCAGTGCCGCCAACTGTACCATATTATAGTGAATTAATGCGGTTGTAAACTTGCGGGCCGAACGGCTCATCCAGCCATTCGGCACCCGCCTGACCAAGTCCGCCACTTGGCCTTCTCCCAATTCTTCAAGCTTTCCCAATGCCGGGAGGAACAGATTCGGATAGTGCGGGGCGGCTCGCCGCACCAGTTCCAGCGGACTGGGAGCACGTTTTTCGTCTCCTGACCAATAAATCCCGCCATGGCCTTTTTCTATGTAATTCCCTACGCGGCCCTCTGCCATGAGCATATCCCGGCGCCCGTCTTGGAGTTCCCGGCCTAATGAAGAAGCATGGTCGAACGAGGGCGCAACGACGTTTTTCCGGCGTTCATCGACAGTTATACGCAGGATGCCCCAGTTTTCGTGGTGGCGGTCCGTGTTTCCGATCAATACATCTAGGACCAGATATTCGGCCATGCGGCTTTTGGCCGCTTGCTGTTCTTTCGGAACCGCAAAGGATGCCTCCACGGCCGTCCAGATGTTTTCCAGAGTGTGGTCGGTTTGGCGGAATTTCTTATCGGGGTCGTAGGCGAGCATGGCTTCCTCCAATATCTGGTTGCCGTGATGCAAGACCCATCCGTCATATGCGAATGATTTTGTCAACGATCCCTGTTGCCGCTCGAATCTGGCAAGGTCGACTTGCGCGTGGCGAATTTGGAGGGTGGACGCGATTTCCGCTGCGATCTTCTCGGCCCAATGCTGCCCGGTTCCCGGCTGGGGGTATTTGAAGAGCCAGTGCCGGTCTTTCTCCTTCGGGTGTCGGCACCAGAACTTTTCCTTGCTGCCCATTTGCTCGTCTTCGAGTCTCAGAGCCTGAGTGATGCCGACGATGGGGTACGAGTCGGATATGCCCGCGTGTTCGTTCAGCCGGTCCAGCCCAGCCCGGCAGCCACGCAGTTGATCGACAGCAGCAGGGGCACCAGGTCTTGCGTGTCGGGGCGCTGCCCGCCGCGGCACAGCCGGATGAGTTCGACCTGTTCGCGGCTGACCCGGTCGATGATGGGCAGGCGGCGTTCCAGCCGGTTGCGGAACATCACGAACCGTTCGCAGAGCGCATCGCCGCCGGACACGCGCAGCGCCATCTCGCAGGTGCGGGTGTATTCCTGCTCGATCATGGCGAATATTTCGGTGCTGGCGTCCTGATCGGGCGTCAACGCCACGTAGTCGCGCGCGATGTCCAGCTGCACTTGGAACAAGGTCTTCTCGACCTCGTCCATGATGAGCCGGAACAGCGGATGCTTGGCGAACATGTCCTGCAGGAGCGCCCAGCCTTCGTCGCCGCGCACGCGGGTGAACTCCGAAATCGCGTCGCCGACACCGTACCAGCCCGGGATCAGCATCCGGTTCTGGGTCCAGGCGAACACCCACGGGATGGCGCGCAGGTCTTCCAGCGTATGCGCCCCGAAGCGGCGCGCCGGGCGCGAGCCGATCTTGAGCAGCGCCAGCTCCTCGACCGGCGAGGCGTCCTGATAGAACATCACCAGCCCCGGGTGGTCGGCCAGTTTGCGGTAGGCGGTGAAGGACAGCTGCGAGAGTGCTTCCATCGCCTCTTCGAAGCCGGGATGCGCTTCGGCGGCGGCCGGCAGCGAGTGTTCGAGGACGCTGGCGGCGAGGATTTCCAGCTGGGTTTCGGCGTAGCCGCGGTTGGCGTATTTGCCGGACACGACTTCGCCCTGCTCGGTGAGGCGCATGCGCCCGTTGACGGTGCCGGGCGGCTGGGCTGCGATGGAGCGGCCGGCCGGCATGCCGCCGCGCGAGGAGGAGCCGCCGCGGCCGTGGAAGAAGGAGATGGCGACGTTGCGCTCCGCGCCGATGCGGTGCATCCGGGTTTGCGCCAAGGAGACTTCGTGGTTGGAGCACAGGAAGCCGCCGTCCTTGTTGGAGTCCGAGTAGCCGACCATGATCTCCTGCGCGCCGCTGTCGGCGCGGATGCTGCGCCGCACGATCGGCACGTCCAGCAGTTCGCGGAGCAGGGCCGGTCCGCGCCGCAGGTCGTCGATGGTCTCGAGCAGCGGCACGATCGGCAGGCGGCAGGTTTCGCAGTTGCTTCGGTCCGAGAACAGGCCGCCGTATTTGGCGAGCAGGTACACGCCCAGCAGATCGGCGGCCGTGTGCGTCATGCTGAGGATGAAAGCGCCGAGCGGTTCCATGCCGTGCTCGTCGGCCAGTGCGCCGAGCAGTCGGAACAGGGCGAACGTGCGTTGTGCCGTATCGTCTTCGAAGGCGATGTCGGGCAGTTCTTCGAGCGGTTCGGCCAAGCGCCGCAGCAGCCATTCCTTCCATTCCGGGCTGGCTGCGTCGGGCGGGTCGGCTTGTTCCAGCCGGCGGTGCAGTTCGGCCAGCGTGGCATTGATGACGGTGCTGTTTTCGCGAAGGTCCAGTTGCGCGATGTGAAAGCCGAATACTTGGACTTCCAGCCGCAGCGGCCGAATCAGATCTTCGGCAATCTCGCTGCAGTCCGTATCTTCGAGAGTCTGTTCCAGCGCCATCAGGTCTTCCGTCAGTTCGGATGCGCGCGCATAGCGGCGTTCGCCGCCCGCTTGCGTGGCTTCCAGCCGCTGCAGAATCAGGTTCAGGTATTGTCGGAACAGTTCCTGCGGGTTGCGTTCCCGGAGGGCCTGGGCGTCCGGGCGCTGCGCCAGCATGGCGTCGAGTCGCGTCTCGAAGGCGGATGGCACCGCGACGGTGTGCGCAGCGATCGACAGCTGGCTGCGGGTTTCGGCCAGCCGTTGCGCCAGATGCCGGAGGGCCGCCTGCCGGTAGCGGTCCAGCGTCCGCCGGGTGATGTCCGGCGTGACCTGCGGGTTGCCGTCGCGGTCGCCGCCGACCCAACTGCCGAAGCGCAGCAGCGGCGGCAGGTCGAAGGCATCGTCGGGATAGTTTTCCTTGAGGGCCTGCGCCAGCTGCCAGAACAGGTCGCGGACGCCGCGGAACAGCGATTCGTCGAAGAAGTGCAGGATCCAGGCGACCTCCTCGTCCACTGTCGGCTTGGTCAGGCGGATCTCGCCGGTCATCCACAGCAGGTCGATCTCGTCGCGGATGTAGCCGATGATGCGCCGGCGTTCGCGTTCGGTGTAGCGGGTTTCTTCGAGCTCCTTCAGCCGCACGTAGATGCGGCGGTGGATTTCGAGGACGGTGACGCGCTTGGCTTCCGTCGGGTGCGCGGTCAGTACCGGGACGATCCGAGCGCGGTCCAGCTGCTTCCGGAGGTCGTCGGCGCCGAGGCCGGCGGTCCGGGCGTGCGCCAGCGCCATGGAGAACGAGCCGGGTACGGCGGCGGGCCCTTGGGCGCTTTCGATGGCCCGGCGGAGCCGGATGGCGGCGTTCTGCTCGGCGATGTTGAACAGTTGGAACCAGATGCCGTCGGCTTGCAGCACGCGCAGCCGCGTTTCCGGAGAGATCGGTTCCTGATCCTCCAGTACTGGCATGATTTCCGGACTGCGCCGCCGGATGACATCCAGCAGCAGGCCGTGCAGCAGCTGCACCGTGCGCTTGGTATGGCGCAGGATGTCGTCGCGGATCCAGAGATCCGGAGCGGCGGGCATTGCGGCATCGGACGCCATGGCGGGGGCAGGGTCCGAGCCCGGGCTGTAGGCTTTAGGCCACGCGGTCGCGCGGCTCCTGGTCGGAGAAGAACAGGTCGAGGTTTTCCACCACGCGCATGCCCATGGCGATGCGGGTTTCGGTGGAGGCGCTGCCCAGATGCGGCAGCAGCACGGCATTCTCGAGTTCCAAAAAGCCCGGATCCAGTTCCGGCTCGCCTTCGAACACGTCCAGTCCGGCACCGGCGATGGTGCCATCGCGCAAGGCTTGGATCAGGGCCTGATTGTCGATGATGTCGCCGCGTGCGGAGTTGATCAGGAAGGCGGACGACTTCATGCGGGCCAAGCGTTCCGTATTGATCAGATGGTAGGTGGATTCGCCGCCCGGGCAGTGCAGGGACACGAAATCGGCCTGTTCCAGCACGGCTTCGACGGAGTCGCATGCGACGGCATCGAACTTCGCGACCGCATCGGCGCTCGGCGGGTACGGGTCGTGGAAGATGACGTTCATGTCGAAGCCGAAGCGGCAGCGTTGCGCCATGGCCTGGGCGATGCGGCCGAAGCCGATGCAGCCGAGCGTCTTGCCGGTGACCTTGGTGGCCAGCATGTGGGTGGGGCGCCAGCCGGTCCAGGCGCCGGCGCGCAGGTGGCGTTCGCCCTCAGCCGTGCGCCGGGCGACGCTCAGCATCAGGTTCATGGCAATGTCGGCGGTGCAGTCGGTCAGCACTTCCGGCGTGTTGGTGACGACTAGGCCGGCCTGCTTCGCCGCGTCCAGGTCGATGTGGTTGAAGCCGACGCCGAAGTTGCCGAGGATTTTGGCGCGGATGCCGTCGATGCCGAGCACCTCGGGGGTGATCGGATCGGTCACGGTCGGGCAGACGGCGTCGTACTCGCGCAGGGCGCGATGCAGCTCGTCCACGCTCATCGGGCGGTCGTCCTCGTTGAGGGTGAAGTCGTAGTGTTCGGACAGGTGCGCTTCCACCGGCTCGGGCCAGCGGCGGGTGGCGATGACTTTGGGTTTGGACATGCGGTCTCCCTAGAGTTTGGACATGACGTCTTTCATGGTGGCGCCGAATTCCGAGGGGTTCGGCACGATGGCGACGCCGGCCTCTTGGAAGATTTCGACCTTCTCCGAGGCGCTTTCGCCCTTGCCGGAGATGATGGCGCCGGCATGGCCCATGCGGCGGCCTTTCGGGGCGGTCAGTCCGGCCACGTAGGCGGCGACTGGCTTATTCATGTGGTCGCGGGCGAAGGTGGCGGCTTCGGCTTCCTGCGGGCCGCCGATCTCGCCGATGATGAGCACGGCATCGGTGTCGGGATCCTGCTCGAACAGTTCTAGGATGTCGCGATGCGAGCTGCCGTTGATCGGATCGCCGCCGATGCCGACGGAGGTCGAGATGCCGATGCCTTCGGCCTTCATTTGCGAGGCGGCTTCGTAGCCGAGCGTGCCGGAGCGGCCGACCACGCCGACGCGGCCCGTCTCGTAGATGTGCCCCGGCATGATGCCGAGCATGGCTTCGCCCGGCGTGATGGTGCCGGCGCAGTTGGGGCCGGTCAGGATCATTTTGCGTTCCCGCGGGTAGCGCAGCATGAAGCGCTTGACGCGGATCATGTCTTGGGCGGGGATGCCGTCGGTGATCGCCACGCAGTAGCGGATGCCGCCGTCGGCGGCTTCCATGATGGAGTCGGCGGCCGCAGCGGCCGGCACGAACACGATGCTGGCGGTGGCGCCGGTGGCGTCCACGGCGTCCTTGACGGTGTTGAAGACCGGCAGGTCCAGATGCGTCTGGCCGCCCTTGCCGGGGGTGACGCCGCCGACGACGCGGGAGCCGTATTCAAGCATCTCCTTGGCGTGGAAGGTGCCGATGCGGCCGGTGAAGCCCTGGATCAGGATCGGCGTGTCGCGGTTGATCAGAATGGCCATGGTTCAGTCTCCCTTGGCGCGGGCCGCGGCGACGGCTTTCTGCGCGGCGTCCGCCAGCGTGTCCGCCATGATGATGGGCAGGCCGCTGTCGCGCAGCATGCGGGTGCCTTCCTCGACATTGGTGCCGGACAGCCGCACCACCAGGGGCACGTTCAGTTCGATGGTGTTGAGCGCCTTGATCAGGCCTTCCGCGATCCAGTCGCAGCGGTTGATGCCGGCGAAGATGTTGACCAGCATGGCCTTGACGTTGCCGTCCTGCAGGACCAGGTCGAAGGCCTTGGCCACGCGTTCCGGAGAGGCGCCGCCGCCGATGTCGAGGAAGTTGGCCGGCTCGCCGCCGGAAAGCTTGATCATGTCCATGGTGGCCATGGCGAGGCCGGCGCCGTTGATCATGCAGCCGATGTCGCCGTCCAAGCCGACGTAGCTGAGGTCGTGGTCGGAGGCTGCGGTCTCGCGCGGGTCTTCCTGCGACATGTCGCGCAACTCCGCGATCTCGCGGTGGCGGAACAGGGCGTTGTCGTCGAACTCCATCTTGGCGTCCAGCGCAATCAGGCGCCGGTCGCGGGTCACCACCAGCGGGTTGATTTCGACCATGCTGGCATCCAGTTCGATCATGGCCTTGTAGAGGCCGCGGAAGGTCGCGGCCGCCTGCTTGACCAGGTCGGCTTCCAGACCGAGGCCGAACGCCAGTTCGTGCGCCTGGAAGTGGCGCATGCCGGAGGCCGGATCGATGCTGATGCGCACGATGGAGTCGGGCTTCTCCTGAGCCAGCTGCTCGATCTCCATGCCGCCTTCGGCCGAGGCCACGGCGACGTGCCGCTGCTTGGCCCGGTCCAGCACGAACGCGAGGTAGATTTCGCGGTCGATGTCGACGCCGGCTTCGACGTAGAGCTTCTGCACCAGCTTGCCGGACGGGCCGGTCTGGTGGGTGGCCAGCCGCGTGCCGAGCATGTCGTCGGCGGCGCGGCGCACTTCGTCGTTGCTCGTGCACAGGCGGATGCCGCCGGCCTTGCCGCGGGCGCCGGAATGGATCTGGGCCTTGACGGCGCACACCGCCGAGCCGAGCGAGTTGAAGGCGGCGACGGCCTGATCGGGGCTGTACACCAGCGTGCCGGGCTGCATCTGGACGCCGTAGTTGACCAGCGTTTCCTTGGCCTGGTATTCGTGTATGTGCATGACGCGTTCCTCCGGTCAGGTGCGGGCCTCGATGGCTTCCGCGAGCCGCACGACGTTTTCCGCCATGCGGGCCGAGGCCGCATCGATCATTTTGCCGTCCACGGCGGCGGCGCCGCGGCCTTCGGCGGCGGCGGCTTCGAGTTCCTGCAGGATGCGCCGGGCCCGGTCGACTTCGGCGGGCGGCGGCGAAAAGACCTCGTTGGCGAGTTCGATCTGCGACGGATGGATGGCCCATTTGCCTTCGATGCCGAGCGCGGCCGCGCGCCGGGCGGCGGCCGTGTAGCCGTCCGCATCCTTGAAGTCGCCGAACGGGCCGTCGATCGGCCGCAGGCCGTGGGCGCGGCAGGCGACGGTCATGCGCGACAGGGCGGCATGCCACTGATCGCCCGGATAGTCTGGATTAAGCCCGCCGATGTTGACGGTGCGGGCGCGGTTGGAGGCGGCGTAGTCCGCCACCCCGAAATGCAACGCTTCCAGCCGTCCGCCGTAGGCGGCGATCGCCTCGACGTTGGCCATGCCGAGTGCCGTCTCGATCAGGGCTTCCAGACCGATGCGCGTGTCGAAGCCTTGGCCTTGCTCGATCTGGTTGACCATGGCCTCGACCATGTAGACGTCCGCCGGCACGCCGACCTTCGGGATCAGTATCGTATCCAGCCGGTCTCCGGCCTGCTCCACCACGTCCACGACGTCGCGGTACATGTAATGCGTGTCCAAGCCGTTGATGCGCACGGAGATGGTCTTGCCTGCGCCGCGCCAGTCCAGATCGCGCAGCGCCGCGATGACGTTGGTGCGCGCCTGCGCCTTGTCGTCCGGGGCGACGGCATCCTCCAGGTCTAGGAAGACGTAGTCGACGGCCGAGTTGAGCGCCTTTTCGAACAGCGCCGGGTTGGAGCCCGGTACGGCCAGTTCGCTGCGCTGCAGCCGTGCCGGTGCAGGGGTGGCTTGCGTGTGGCTCATGGGCGCGTCCTACTTTTTGCGCTTTGGCGCGGCCTTCTTCTTGGCGACGGTGTCGCGGGAGCCGGCGGCCGAGCCGAAGGCGGGAATCTTCTTCGGCGTTGTAGCGCAATAGTATTCGATCGCACGCGCCACGCCCGAGCCGGGGCGCACCTTCATGCCGGCATCGCGCATCGCCATTTCGACGCCGCCCAGCGCCGCCATCATGCGCACCTCGTTGTTGTCGCCCAGATGGCCGATCCGGAACACCTTGCCGGCCACTTCCGAGAGCCCGGCGCCGAGCGAGATGTTGTAGCGGTGGTAGGCGATGTGGATGACTTCGGCGGCATTGACGTTCTTCGGCACCTTGATGGCCGTGACCGTATCGGAATGCCACTTCGGCGCGACGGCGCACAAGTCCAGCCCCCAGCCTTTCATTACGGCTCGGCGCACGCCTTCCGCGAGGCGGTGGTGGCGCTTGAACACATTCTCCAAGCCTTCCTCCAGCAGCAGGTCGATGGCCGCGCGCAGGCCGCGCAGCATCGGCGCGGAGGGGGTGTAGGGGAAGAAGCCGTCCTTATTGGTGGCGATGTGGTCGGCGATGTCGAGGAAGCAGCGCTTGCAGCCGGCTGTTTTCGCGGCTGCCAGGGCGCGGCGGGAGAAGCACAGCAGCGCCATGCCGGCCGGCAGCATGAAGCCCTTCTGCGAGCCGGAGACGGCGACGTCGACCTTCCAGTCGTCCATGCGGAAGTCGATGCTGGCGATGGAACTGACGCCGTCGACCATCAGCAGTGCCGGGTGCTTGGCCCGGTCCATGGCGCGCCGCAGGCCGGCGATGTCGCTGGTGACGCCGGTGGCGGTCTCGTTGTGGCAGGCCAGCACGGCCTTGATCTTATGCTCGCGGTCGGCCTTCAGGATCTTCTCGAACTCCTTGAGAGGCACGCCCTCGCCCCACGGCACCTGCACCAGCTGCACATCCAATCCCATGCGCTCGGCAAGATCGGCCCACAGATGGGAGAACTGGCCGAAGCGGGAGGTCA
Organism: uncultured candidatus Poriferisulfidus sp.; assembly: GCA_963668445.1. Lineage (GTDB taxonomy): Bacteria > Pseudomonadota > Gammaproteobacteria > Poriferisulfidales > Poriferisulfidaceae > Poriferisulfidus. The sequence continues at coordinate 1,657,569 of OY764335.1, read as the reverse complement.
GCACCCGATCGCCCGGCGACAGGGTGTTGGTCAGCGCCACTTCCCAGCCGGCCGTGCCGGTCGCAGGGAAGATGAAAGTTTGGCCGTTGCGGGTCTTGAAGATCTTCTTGAGGTCGCGCAGCAGGGGCTTCACCAGCTGCGGGAAATCCGGGGCGCGATGGTCTTCCATCGGCACCACCATGGCGTTCTGCACGGCGACCGGGATGTGCGTGGGCCCCGGCGCATAAAGGTAGTTCCGTCCGGGGAAAACAAGTTTTTCAGCAGGCATGAAAGGCTCTCGGTGAAAGTAAAGTCCAAGACGCGCCAACGCCAGACGTCTGCGCCGTCATAAAAAAACCGCCGCAGCGGCCTGTCCGGGGCAGGCGGCTCTTCGAGCACCCGTCGCCGCCCCACTGGGGAATGATTTTGCCACAGAATCGGCCGTTCGGCAAATGGCTCCGCGGCGGCTTCCGGCCAAGCGCGCCCCGCCGGGCATCCGGGGGGCCTTGATCGGGAAAAGGTTTATCTGCATGGCCGGGCTTTGGCGACGTAGAGCCGCCCGTCGCCCGTGCGCCTCTTGCTCTAGGCGGCAAGCAGCAGGCTTGTCTGGGGCATTTCCGGCGGCTGCTCCAGTCCCATCAGTTCCAGCACTGTGGGCGCCACGTTGCCCAAGCCGCCGCCGTCGCGCAGGCGGCGCGCCGTGTCGTCCAGCACGACGCATGGCACCGGATGGGTGGTGTGCTGGGTGTGGGGGCGTCCGTCGGCATCCTGCATCTCGTCGCAGTTGCCATGATCCGCGGTCAGCATCAGCGCCATGCCGTGCTCGCGGGCGGCCTCGACGAGGCGCCCGACCTGCGCGTCCAGCGTTTCCACGGCTTGGATGACGGCCTCCGGCTGCGCTGTGTGGCCGACCATGTCCGCGTTGGCGAAGTTGGTCAGAATGAAGCCGTACTGGCGGCTTCGGATGCCGTCGACCACGGCATCGGCGACGGCTTCGGCGCTCATCTGCGGGCACTGGTCGTAGGTGTCGACCCTCGGGGAGGGCAGCATGACGCGCTGCTCGCCGGGCCATGGCGGTTCGCGGCCGCCGTTGAAGAAGAAGGTTACGTGCGGGTATTTCTCGGTCTCCGCGCACCGCAGCTGCGGAATGCCGCGGCGGCTGACGACTTCCGCGAGCGTGATGCTCGGCCGGGTTTCCCCGAACGCGATCGGCGCGTCGTATTCCGGATTGAACTCGGTCATGGTCACCAGCGTGACGGGCGCGTAACCGCCCCGGTCGAAGGCCGCGAAGTTCCGGGTATGTAGGCTTTCGGCAAGCTGCCGCGGGCGATCGTTGCGGAAGTTGAAGAATATGGCAACATCGTCCGCGCCCATCGGCGCGGCTGCCGGCAGAATGGCCGGTTCGATGAATTCGTCGTCGATGCCATGGGCATAGGACTGCTCGATGGCGGTGCGGGCATCGGGCGCCGTCGCGCCGCGGCTGTGGGCGATGGCCTCGAACGCGCGCTGCGTGCGCTCCCAGCGCCGGTCGCGGTCCATGGCGTAGTAGCGTCCGCAAAGCGTCGCGATGGCGCCGTCGGCCGTTTCCAGAGCCGCTTCCAGTTCGGGGAGGCAGTCGAGGACGGAGCGGGGCGGCACGTCGCGCCCGTCGGCGAACATGTGCACGTACGGACGCACGCCTTCGCGGCGGCTCAGTTCGACGAGTGCGAGAAGATGCCGCAGGTGCGAATGCACGCCGCCGTCGGAGACGAGTCCTAGCAGGTGCAGCCGGCTGCCGCGCGCGGGCGCTTCGCGGACGGCATGGCACAAGGTCGGATTGCGGAAGAACGAGCCGTCGTCGATGCTGTGGTCGATGCGCACCAGATCTTGGAGCACGATGTCGCCGCAGCCCATGATGACGTGGCCGACTTCGGAATTGCCCATCTGGCCGTCCGGCAGGCCGACGGCTGCGCCGCTGGCTTGCAAGGTGGTGTAGGCGCCGTCGGCGAACAAGGCGTCCAGATGCGGGGTGCGGGCCTGCGCCAGAGCGTTGTGCTCGGGGTTCGGATTGATGCCGACGCCGTCGAGGATGATCAGGAGCGTGGGGCGGCAGTCGGGCATGGCGGGGTGCATCAGGGCGTGTTGCATGCGTGGAGGAAGGGTCGCGCTATGCGTATTGTAGTCGGATGCAGGCCGGGGATCGAGCGGTCGCATTGCGATGCGATGCTGGAGAAGGCTGGTCAGTGCGGTAGGGCGATGCCGATCTGATTCAGGAATGGCGATTTTTGAGGAGGTTATGGGCAATCTAATCGGAAAACGCTAAAATGTTTCCTGAGAACTTGGACGTGCATAGTGCGATTCTGTTTTCATCATAACAATGTTGTTGCCCGACTTCCCCCCGTGCCAAGCCGTTGAGACGGATATGGTTTTGCGTGCGTTGGCGTGAGCGCATCGTTGTCTTGCAGCATTCAAAGGAAAGGCGCATACGATACCAAATCAAACGCTGTCGATTTCAACCTTGTCTCTGTAAGAGGCCCAAGACAGTTCTGCCATTGAGAATATTGTCACCAGTCAAGACGAATCATTTAAATCTTTGCTACAGCCGAAATGGGCGAGCGTTGCCAGCAAGGAGGCTGGAAACTATGCCAGGGCGCTGAATGAAGGGTTTCAGGAATTCCGTCGAGACGGACTGCTCACCTTGCGTGCGATCCGAACCATGCATGCGATCGCAGAAGGCAACGATTCAGGATTTTGGAAACTTCCGGGGACCGTGCTGAAAAACGGGCAAACGGGTGAAATAGTGCATACCCCGCCCTCCCCTGAACAGGTTTTCGGCCTTATGGCCAAACTGGAACAGTTCATCCATGCTGACAGTGCGTTGGACCCCTTTGGTGCGCATGGCGTTAATCCATTATAAATTCGAAAGCATTCACCCTTTTTATGATGGCAATGGGCGAGCCGGGCGCATCCTCAATATCCTGTATTTGGTGAAAGAAGAGCTTTTAGATTCTCCGATCCTGTATTTGAGCCGTTATATTAATCAAACCAAATCGGACTATTACAAGCGGCTGCAAGAAGCCCGGCCGAATTCTTGGGAACCTTGGCTGTTGTATATGATTCGCGGCATCGAATTGACTTCGGTTCATGCTGCCGTTCTAGTCGAGAAAATCGGCATCTTGCTGCAACAGAATAAACGGCGGATTCTCGATCGGCACAAATTTTACAGCCAAGATTTGCTGAACAGCATTTTCAGGCATCCCTACACCAAGGCCGCTTTTCTTGAAAAGGATCTTCGCGTGTCTAGGCCGACGGCGACTCGCTATTTGAATGCGCTGGCATCGGATGGCATTCTATCAATGCATAAACTGGGGAGAGAGAACTACTACGTGAATCGGGATTTGGTTTCGTTGTTCATGAATCCGCCCCTCATGGCCGGGAAGCAATGATCGGTATTTCCCCTAGTGTTGTGTCCCGGGCATAAGTGAACAAAGCCGCTTGATCTTTGCAAGGGTCGATGCGGTGGTTCGAAGAGCGTGTGCGCCGGCGTTTGACCATAGTTCAAGAGTATAATCCGCTGAGCCCCGGCTGATATGTCTAATCCAGCCTGACCCATATGATTTCGCCGCACCGGTTTGCCTCGCGCCATGGCGGCGCCTTGGCCTGGGCGGCGGCCGTGCTCGGCCCGCTGGCGCTGTACGTCCTCACCACGTCGCGCACGGTGATGCTGGAGGACGACGGCATGTTCCTCATGGCCGGGGCGCATCTCGGCATCGGCCACCCGCCCGGCTATCCGCTGTACGTCTGGGTCTGCCACGCCTTCATGCAGCTGCCGTTCGGCACGCCGGCCTTCCTCGGCCATCTGTCCAGCGCCGTGCTCGGCGCGCTCGCCTGCGGCTTCGTGTACTGGGGGGCGCGGGTGCTGGGCGTCTCCATCCTGCCGGCGGTGGCGGCCGCGTGGCTGTTCGGGGCGTCGGAGCATTTCTGGTCGCAGGCGATCATCGCCGAGGTCTATACGCTGCACGCGCTGCTGTTCTTCGCCGCCTATGCGCTGGTGCTGCACGGGATTCGGCACCGGCATCTGGCATGGCCGTGGCTGTGCGCGGCGGCGGCCTACGGGCTGAGCCTGGCCAACCACTGGCCGCTGATGGGCCTGTCGACCTTCGGCCTGGCGCTGGCGGCGCTGCCGGCGTGGCGGGTCGTGGCGCAGCGGCTGCCATCCATGCTCGGCATTGCGCTGCCGTGCGCCATCCTGCCCTATGCTTGGATGGTTTGGCGCTCCCGGCAGGAGCCGCTGATCAACTTTTACGGACCGATCGGCAGTTGGGAGGAGTTCTGGTTCTATGTAAGCCGGAAGGCCTATGTGGGCGCCGACATCAGCGCCGGGGCGGATTGGGCCGACCGGCTCGCCTATCTGCAATGGCTCGGCGGCGAGCTGGTCTGGCAGTTGACGCTGCCGGGATTTCTATTGGCCATGCTTGGGCTTGCCGTTCTGCTGCACCGGAAGCAGCTTGCAACATTCAGTTCGGGGCTGGTGATCCTCGGCTGCAACAGTTTGGTGCTGCTGATGGCGCTGAACTTCGAGTACGACTATTTCCGGGTTGCGATCTTCCGGCCGTATCCCCTAGTGTGCTTCGGCCTGTTGGCGCTGTGGCTGGCGGTCGGCCTGCAGTTCGTGATGAATTCCCCTTTCTGGGGGCGGCTGGCATCGCGCATGGCCGCGGCTCGCCTCCGGCATGGCGTGGCGGGGGCGGCGGGGCTCCTGATGGTGGGGAGTTCCGTGCAGGCGCACTGGGAGGCAAACGCGCACGCGAGCAATGATTTTACGGAGCGCTTCGCGGCAGCCACGCTGGACGCGCTGCCGCCCAATGCCGTGCTGGTGGCGACTAGCGATGGAGATATCTTTCCTCTGGGCTACTACTCCCTAGTGGAAAAGCGGCGGCCGGATGTTTGGCTCATGCAGAGCGGGGGTCTCATCTCCAAAAATCGCTTATATGGGCCTTTTTTCAGTTCTGACAGAGTGCGTTCCATCCTAGAGGCGTTCATCACGAGCACGGAACGACCGGTATTTTTCCTTTTGGGCACGGACCCGAAAATTCTGCCGCGGAAGTATAAGGGCCAGCTTTCCGGCTTTCACATACAAACCATTGAGCCTGATGATACTGAGGATGTGGTCGTTGCGCGGGACCGTCGCGGCGAAGAATATTTTCGTTATCTTTCAAGTACGCGGTTTGTAAATCGCTGGGCCCGGGCTGTCCAAAACATTCTGTTATCAAGGTATTGCTATTATTTGGCGCTCGCCAAATTGGCCGACTTGCCGCGGTCCCAGATGCTGGAGCCGATGCAACATTTGTATGATGCTGTGGATAAGCATTACGGTTGCATGATTGTAATGGCGATGACGTTGCTAAAACGCGGCGATGCTTCACACTGGGAAGAGGTTGAGGATTTAGCGGAAAAAGCGTATGCGAGAAAGCATGAAAGCCTGTTCAAGCCTGCATCGGCTCAATTGTATTATGTGAAAGGACGTGTTGCTGAATCGCGTGGGCATATTAAAATCGCCGAAATGCTGTATCGAAAATCTTTGAGCATTGATTCGAGTTTCAGCAATGATGCGCATTACGCTATTTCCCGATTGCGACTTTCCGTACCCTCCATGCGCCATCGTGTGGAGCCGGGCCTTTCATTGCCATAGGGACTTTGGGTTGGCCTCTGGAACAAACGGTACATCTGGGGCTTGCCTTGCAGCACTGGTATGCCCACGAGCGATGCCTCATGTATTTTTTCTAGCCTGCGGGACGGGGGCCGGCATGATACGCTAGGAACAGGCTGAAGAACTGCTCCATTGCTGCATCTGGCTGATGAGCGCACTGGTTCAAGTGCTTTGATGCTTACTGGTATGCGTGCGCAATGTTTCCACAACCTCTGCCTCCCGAGATTTGGGCGCCTAAACGGTCACGCACGTTGCGCATCCCGCCCAGATAGCGCCCCCCCTTGTGGGTTTTTATTTCTTCCGATGTCATTTGCGCGGTATCCGCAACCGGCGGCAGGTCAATATCGAAAATATTACTCAGGATCATTCTCCAGACATTAACGCGTGATCTCAGGGAACATACGTCTGCCGGCTTGATTTGGTTTGCATAAAGCGCTCCAAAAATCCCGAATTTTTCACGTAAGACATGAGATGCTGATCTTTCGTACAAAATCTTTTTATTGCCAATTGCGTTCCACAAGATTGGGTATGGGCCTTCATCCGACAGTATCAAAAAAATCAATTCGCGCTCATGTTGGCGGCTTTGCTTCTGTTGCGCATCAAAGATGGCCAATGCTTCCCGGTTAAACACCTGCATGTACTCGATAAACATTTTCCGATAGGTTGCAATTTCTGACATGAATTTTTTGATTTCTTCTTTGTCGTTCATTGCCTCTACAGATTCAAATTGAGGCATGCCACGTGGGATTGGCAGGCAATTTCCGTTGGCATCCATGGTCAGGGGGTTATGGGGAATATAGATATGCGCCCACACGAAAAGCGGTTTTTCGCTTCGTTCCATAGTCTGCAAATAGTGCAATTGGCGTTTGAGACGCCGGCATTCGTAGGATGCATGACCGTCGGCGCCCATTTTCCATTCAGCAAGCGCGGTATATGCACCGAAAATAGGCGTCAACATGAGCAGATTGGCTTCAAATTCAGTTAAATGCGAACTGATGAAGTGGGTCCCGTTGTAAATTCGGTTGGCCAACGGGGAGCGCATGGTGAATCCGGCCCAGCCTGCGAGGTGCACATACTCGTAGCCGTTTCGGGTTAAGGTTTGTGCGAGTGCATTCTGGCGCACCCCAGTGTAGAGGCTGGTAAGCGGGATAGCATCATCAATTTTCAAGATCTGAAGATTCATGGATGACATGAAAGACATCAGAGTCATCTGGTAGTTTGCACGCAAATCATCCAGCACGATGAATCCTCGATCTGCAAGTGCGCCACTAAATGCCTCGTTGTTGTATTTGAAGGCTTCGCGCAAAACCCGGCTGCTTGGATAGCGATCGGGGATTAGCGCGATTATGTCAGGTAGAGGCCGGAGGGATGGGGCCTCTTTAAGTGCACGGATATCTTGCGGTGAGGCAAGGTAATTGCCGGTATCGGGCCAATATGCTTCGCTTAGCAGCGTAGCTGTTTCATCCATCGAAGGGTAGGTTGTCCCTAAAGCAAAGAAAAGCAGCATCCATGCAGCTCGTCTTGGCACGCGCATCACATGACGCAAGAGAATAAGCCATAGAAAGAGAATTAAAAGCAGTGCGGTGCCGGCAAGCATAGGCGCAATCCATAGCAGGTCCGACCACTCTGGAACCTCGAGTGCTATGGGAAGCAAAAAAGATTCTAGAATTTGATTGGAGACGCCGCTGAATCGAAAAAAAAGATAGAGCATCAATGGCCAGGCATATAGGGAGTAATTCCAGTTCAGTGCGTAAAATGTTGCACAAAGCAGTATGTTTAAACTCAATAAGGCGTACAAAGGCCGCGGGAAATCACTTGCAATAATCGCATCGAAATTATTCGCTGCAATATCGCCAAGGATTGCAACGGAAAAAGCGGCGCACGTTGCAAATGCGATGCCGAGATCTGCGAGGCGCGCAGTATGCTTAGGCATGCGAAGCAGAATTGCTATGGCACCCAATGCGGGGTATACATGCGTTTACTGCACTCTCCAGAGCATACGAAACTTAATTCTCCCGTCCATCAAACCCCCACGGCTGCCGTCTGATGTGTGTAGCGCTATGGAATCCAGTAGCAATGGGCCGCCTGCCAATGTCTGGGTTAGCCATGCCGGTGTTTCGCCATTGAGCCAAGGGTCTTTGGAGAAACTAAAAACGGCAGACCGGAAATAGTACTGGCTCTTCCCGCTGCTGGTATTTTCATCTATGTTAAGTTCGCCGACGGCATCCATCGTCAGGGCCAGTCTCTTAGGATGCCATCGGTCGGTTTTCAGGGATGGTTCGTGCAGGCGCAAACGGTCCGCTTCGAGAGGCGATCGTGGCTCCATCGGGACAGGAGCCGCGATCAGCGCGGAAGTTGGAAAAAATTGGACTGTCCAGCCAGATGTGTTGGCCTCTTCTTGGAGACGTTGTCTTGATTCGGGCGGAGTGCTAATGGTTCCCCCCAACGCATCCGTCAGTTTCGGGATATAGACGCGCACTTGCAAGTTTTCGCCATAGACCCAAAGGATTTCGGAAATGTACCAAGTCTCCCGGACTGCCGGAGAATTGGCGATTTTCTGGCTCACCCGGTAAATTTCCTGAAGCAACTGTCCGGCATCGGACCTCATCAATAATTCACTGTATTCCTTGTTTTGGTTTCGGATGTCCTCAAAATCGTCTACGGAGACTTCGGGCATTTCGCCGAACCAGAAATGGGCCCCATACCATGTCGCCGGAATTACAGCGATGAGAGACGCAATGCCCACAATAAGGATTCTGGCCAATACTTGAGATCTAGTAACTTTTGAGAGCGCCTTGCTATAGGCGTGCAGTTGCGGCAATGTGCGCGAACTCATTTCTTTGACATGTTTCAGCACCGAGTCTTCCAGCATCACGAACTTGATCTCGCTGCTTAAATCAAGATCGTCCCGTTCCAGGTTGCATAAGAAAATCTTAAAGTCTTCCCCGTGGTTCTGTACGCGCTTAACTAGCAATTGGAATTGCGAGACAATCGAAAACTGGTCTTCAAAAGACTCCTTAACAACCCGACCGTCCAAAACGCATATTATCGCGTAATCATTGCCCAATTTTTCGCACCAAAGAAAGTTGAGGGTTTCGCCGTGGATTTCGCCAATCCAATCTCGTACCGTCTCTCCGAGCAGGAGTCCGTCTTGTGTGCTAAAGATGCAGAGCAAATCGCCGCCTTGATCCAATTCAAAATGTGAGTATATGTCGTCGGCCTCCATAACCGCGCTTGCAGAGTTGTATTGCATTTTGGCGGTGTTGCTAATGCTCCCTTCTATTGGCGTGGGCAAGCGGCATGCCGAACGCACAAAATGTCCTGCAATCAAGTCTTCATTCATTTGGGCGGGCCTTCATGGGAGGGGGGCGGGTCAAGCAATGCCGGACCGGTTGGGCTCCCTACATGGCGCCGAAGCTGGGGTCTTCATCAGGGGCCGGCGGGTCAAGCAACGTAGGAGTTATGAGAAGCACGGTTTCCACATTCGAAAATTTTGTCTCGTTAGTACCGAGAAACGGCGCGGATGGAAGATGGCTATCGCTATCGCCTCCTTGACGGCTTACCAGTCCTCCCAGTGCCAAGGTCTCGCCGCTAACCAAGCGTGCACTCTGGAAAAATTGATTGCGTTGCACATGCGGCAACGTGATTTGTTCGTCCGCATCGCCAGGCGACTGACGAAGTTCCACGAGCTCGCTCACTTGAATGCTGGCCTGAAGAAAAATGCGTTCGCCGATGATCTTGGGTAGAATCGTCATGGCAATGCCCGTGGAGACCAAGCCCGATTCAATCTCGCTCGAAATGACCGCTGTTGTCGCTGCGGTCGTACTCGTCTGTCGCGAAGCCACAATTGCGCGGTCATTCAGCACTTGTAGCTGGGCTGCCTGACCGTTCAATGCGACCATGCGCGGACTGGTTTGCACGCTAGTCCTGCCTTGCTCTTTTAACGCTCGAATCACGATGGAGGAGCCCTTGAAGATGCTGCTGCTGCCACCCGTTGCATCTGACAACTCGTATTGAAACTGCGACCCGACCAACTGAGATGCAAAACCACCTGTCAAAGTTACAGCTGAGGCTGAATTCGCTGCATCTTGCACCAATTCCCAATCGATGCCGATGTTGCGTTGCCCGGATAGCGTAACATTGACCAGTTGCACTTCCAGAAGCACTTGGCGCGATAGCCAGCGATTTAGTGCGTTGATGTATGTTTCGGCCTTGCGCACCAAATTGGCCGGGCCACGCAGGACTACGGTGGCTCTGCTCTCGTCAATCGTGATTTCGCCGTCTGTCATGAAATTTTTAAGAGCGGCTTCAAGGTCATCCCAGAATCCCCCTCCGCCTTCTAGAGAAATTGATCCGCCGGCCTCAGGCGTTCCGGTCACCTCCATGCCGCCGCCACCGCCTCCTCCCGTTTCCACTGCTTCATCGTCGGCTTCCACGGTTTCCATCGAATAATCAAAGTCGCCTGGCACACGATGAATTTCGAAAGACCGCGTGATTTCTTTGCTCCAATAGAGCGCTCCGCCTTTCTCTTCCCATCCGTAACCACTAGCTTCGGCAAGAATATCCAGAAACTTTTTAAACGTTCCTTGATGGTGGTCGAATGTTACGGGTATGGCACGCTCGGTCAAATCTGGCATGAATACTACCGAAGGTGGCTCGGGAAGTTGTGCCAAAGCCTTTTTCAGACTGATATCCAAAGGCAATTCCGCAGCTCGGAGTGTCACTCGCTCATGCAGCCACGGCACGCCGGTGTATACGATGCGCTCGGGGTTCAGATAAGGGCGGTCGTGCTCGGCAACTAGCGGTCGGGTAGTTATTCCGGTTTGCTCTTGAAGCGCGTCACTTGAATCTTCCATGACCTGTTCGGCCTCGGTGAGGACGTCCGGTCCATCAGCGCATCCTGCCAAGGCAAGGAGCGAGAACGAGAAGAACAGGAATTGCAGGGGATGCCGGATTCTGGCTCGCATTCCGGTATAAGTGTGGGCGCATTGATGCCTTGAGGGGAGTGGAAAAAGCTTGTGGCAATCCCGCGTCAAATGCTGCTTCCGCCCGAAGTGGTTGCATGCGCAACAACTCCGGATAAGACAGCATACGCCTGTTGACTCCATCGCCTTCGGCGCAGAGCGCGACTTTCCTAGCCACGATGCTAGCAGGAAGCCTGATGCTTGCATTTTCTTACAGGTCGACAGTGTGCGGAAAGCGGCATGCCCTAATCATATTTTACCTCGCGTAATGAGGGATTGAGACGTAACTTCTGTTGAGCGGTCAAGTCGCACAAAAAGGCAACGGGCGAGCCGCAATGGCGGGTGACGACCGGAATGTAGTGAATCATGGCGCATCAAAGTGCCCTAATTAGAGGTAGATTAGCATATCTTGTAGCATTTTGTCAAGACGGCTAGTAAAGCCTCTAAATACAGTGCCTGGTTTCAATCTGCAAGCGCAACACACCCGTCAACGATGCGGCGCGGGGGTGAGTCGGCGGCGGCGGTTAGTCGGCTGCAGCCACTGCCCAGAGCGGTGCTCGCGACCACGTCCGGCAATGGCACCGAATTCGCCCGGCATGAAGCCATCGCGCGGGCCTTGGGGGCGGACTTCTATTTCGCCGACTCGTACGCCGCATGGCAGCGCGGCGCCAACGAGAACGCCAACGGCCTGATGCGGCAGTTCTTCCCGAAGGGTTCCGGCCTGGGCAAGGTCTCGGACGAGGAGCTGGAGCGCGTCATGGATCTGCTGAACAACCGCCCGCGGCGCTGCCTGGGGTGGAAGACGCCCACGAGGCGTTCTACGGTCCGCGCTCGCCGCAGGTGCGGGCTTGGCGGACCCGTCTGGAAGACGAGTTTCGCTAGGCTCCGGCGGCCCGGAAGGTTCCCGGCCTCTCCCCGCCATGCGGCGAAGCCCGCGGCGCGGCTCGATGCGCCCGCCCGGCGCGGTTTCTGACGCTTCGGCGTTGTCCGGCTTCAGTCGCTCCGCTCCCTGCGCTGAACAGCGAGCCACGGTCCGGTGCCGTCCGCCCATTTCCTAGGCCCGCCAAACTTGTTGCACTTGCAATTTGAATCCGGGGTGCCATCTAAAAATTGTGCCGAATTTCCCAGTCACAGCCCCACGCTCTTGCTCCAGTCAAGTATTGTGTCCGGTCCGAGAAAAAGTGCGACCATTCCGCCCACGGCGAGGCCTGGGCCAAAGGGCAGCAATTCGTCTGTTTGATGCCTGACAAGCACTCCCGCTACAACCGTACTGAGTCCTGCCAGAAACAGCGCAACGCCCAATCCCGGCCAGCCGAGCCATGCTCCCAGCGCAGCTGCCAGCTTGCAGTCTCCCAAGCCTAATGCTTCGATGCCGCGCATGCGCTTCCAAACCTCGGCAAGAAATCGCAACAGGACATAACCCGCCGTTGCTCCCCAAACCGCCGATTCGAGCCCTGTGATAAGGCCGGCGGAATTAACGAGCAACCCTGCCCAGATCAAGGGCAAGACAATCGCATCGGGTAGCAGAAAGTTCTCCATATCGATGACCGCAAGGGCTGCTAATGCGCACAGCAGCACGATTGCGGCAAACGCTTCGGGAACCAAACCGAAATGCGCGGTTGCTGCGCCGCCGATGACGGCCCCGGCCAATTCCAGCAACGGGTAGCGCGCCGGAATTGGTGCCTTGCAATCTGCGCAACGCCCGCGTAGGCATAACCATCCGAAAATGGGAATGTTATGGCGCATGCGCACGGGTGCGCGGCAGGTCGGGCAATGTGACGAAGGCCATAGCAAGTTGTACGGCTCAGAACTCTCTACCTCTGACGCTTCGAGCTCTACTATCATGCGTGGCAGGCGATGCACTACGACATTCAGGAAACTACCAACCCATGCCCCGAAAAAGGCGACGATGGCAATCCAGACGCCTAGTGGAAAAACTGAGACATCTAACAACATGTTTTGTGCTATTCGAAATGGCAGGCCAAAGCGATGTTGGTGTAGTGTACTATAATGTTAGAGCCGTCGTACCGACGCTTGCCAAGGCTTCTCAGCCTGCTGGGGTTTCCTATTAGACTTCTGGCCGAATGTCTGGCTGCTAGGCAAAACGTTTAGGGCCGAACCGCTGTGAAATGGGCGAACGGCCTATTCTGGCTTTTCTCTCACCCAATCTCTTTCAATCTGTATACCCCGGTCTTCGAGGTTCCAATAATGTATGCCAGCCTCCCATATCCGCCAGTGTGATTATTCCTTATATCCATCCACGGGGACGGCCGAAAGAGACCGCCGGAGAGCGGCGCCGAACATTGATGCCAAGCGCAGGAATTAGTGCCACTGCATTGGTGGTAATGGACTAATTCCTGCGGGGAGTTGCGGGCTTTATGTCAATGAAGTTATTCGTCGTATTCAATCGCAACCGGTGCGACCCCTGCTGCCGCGGTGCCGGTAGTGACTGATACTGCCCCATTTGCCACCAACTGTTTTTCTAACGCATCCGTCAGCGTTTCCGGCACATCCGTGATCGTCAAATTCCATTTTCTTGGATTTGTCGATGTGGCTGGCAAATACACGTAGTGGCCCTGCCACGGATTCGCATCAGGCAAAGTTGGATTGTTGGTTGCCTTTTGGCGCAACGGGTCAGGCAAGAAATAAGCAATCTGTTCGAAACTTTTGAGTGATTGCGTGCTTGTGGTAGTCAGGGTACCAACAACAGTGTCGTACCAGAGAAGCCCGCCTGCAGCCCACTTGGATACTGCGGAACGAATGTTAGCAATATCATTGGTTGCCTGCGTTACACGACGCTGTTCAGTCACGGTGTTTAGCGCAAGCAAAGCGGCTAAAATAATCAGCGAAACTATGCTGACCACCAATGCTGCCTCCACCAACGTTATGCCTCGCTGCCGCGTGGGCCGCTTGGCTGAAGATTGTTGCATCTTCATAAATAACCTCATAGAAAGTGTGAAACGATTCCAAGCTTGCGCTTGGCTCATGGCATTAAGAATATACCATATTTTTCAATATGTCAACCCCATCTCCCGATATGTCATCCCTCCTTCGCCCCCGGATTCAAATTGCAAGTGCAGCAAGTATAGTACCTAATGTTGTCGAGTGTCCATTTCAGGCCGATGAAGACCAAACCTGGCCGACGTTGTTCAGTGCCCGCTACTTCTCATGATCAAGGCATCTTCAGATGTGTTATGACCTGTTTATCACCCGCTGCCGTGCGCGAACGTATCGATTAGAGACTTCGTTGGCCCGCTATGGCCGCTGTGGCTTCCATGGTATTCCAATCGCTCGAAGGATGCGCGCTTGCCCGGAACCCCTAAAACGGGTGCCGTTGCCTGCTGTTTCAGAATGGCGGCTGGCACTGATCATGCAGTCTTGGGCTTAGATTGTAGCGGCACCTCTAGCTTCTATGTGGGATGCCTGTCAATGCAGACATACAACCACGCCTGCAGTCCGTCAATCCTTTCGGTCAAGATCCAGATGCATGTCCAGTGATTCCCGTATATGTTCGGGAGAAGGGCTTGACTGGCGCAACCGAGCGACTGCTCGAACAGCATCGTTGTCAATCTTGGGATCCATGCTGCGGGATTTCGAATACAAGCTCATGGCGGCTTGTTTGCGGCCCTGCAACTCCGCTACGCGTCCCTGCAAATAGTACCTTCGGGCTAGATGCCGCTCGGATACCGCCTCGTGCGGTGCCGTCTCCACTTGGTCCAGCCATTGCTCCGCCAGTGCCCAATGCGAATCACCCCCAAGTTTCAACAGCACTGCAGAAGTGCCGATGACGCAATGTGTGTTTCGACCTATTGAGGCATAGAGGTCTCGCATAGCTTCCAGTACGTGCGCGGGGGGATTCGCAAGCTTAATCAATCCCAAATAATGGCAGTAATGCTCCAGCCAAAGCCCTCGAATAGAATGTTCCCAACGACTGGCCGGAGAATGGTTTAGAAGATAACGGAAATATTCTTCGCCACGCGGCTCGCGGGCCACGGCCACGTTGCTGCTGCCTTCGCGTTTGATCAGTTGCATATAAAATCCCAAATGCCGGCCCTTGCGGTTGCGTGGAAGAATGTCGCGGTTTATTTCCAGCATGAAAAACACGGGACGCTCGGTGCGTTCCACGAAATCTTCGAGAATGCCTCGCTTGCTGCTGTTACTCAAGGATGCTGCGTATAAGCGCCGGCCATATACGAACCCTGAGGCCTGAAGCAGCAGAATATCCGGTCGCCTGCTTTCCACGAGAGAAAAATACCCCAGCGGGAAGGCATCCGCATCAAAGGAGGTCAGCAGCACAGCATTGGGCGGCAGCGCGTCCAGCGTGGCTGCCGCGAAGCGTTCCGTAAAATCATTGCTCGCGTGCGCGTTTGCCTCCCAGTGCGCCTGCACGGAACTCCCCACCATCAGGAGCCCCGCCGCCCCCGCCACGCCATGCCGGAGGCGAGCCGCGGCCATGCGCGATGCCAGCCGCCCCCAGAAAGGGGAATTCATCACGAACTGCAGGCCGACCGCCAGCCACAGCGCCAACAGGCCGAAGCACACTAGGGGATACGGCCGGAAGATCGCAACCCGGAAATAGTCGTACTCGAAGTTCAGCGCCATCAGCAGCACCAAACTGTTGCAGCCGAGGATCACCAGCCCCGAACTGAATGTTGCAAGCTGCTTCCGGTGCAGCAGAACGGCAAGCCCAAGCATGGCCAATAGAAATCCCGGCAGCGTCAACTGCCAGACCAGCTCGCCGCCGAGCCATTGCAGATAGGCGAGCCGGTCGGCCCAATCCGCCCCGGCGCTGATGTCGACCTCCGCATAGTATCGCCGGCTTAGGTAATACCAGAACTCCATCCAGTTATCAATGGGCCCTATGAAATTAATCAAGGGTTCCTGATGAGAGCGCCAAACCATCCAAGCATAGGGCAGGATGGCGCACGGCAGCGCAATGCCGAGCATGGATGGCAGCCGCTGCGCCACGACCCGCCACGCCGGCAGCGCCGCCAGCGCCAGGCCGAAGGTCGACAGGCCCATCAGCGGCCAGTGGTTGGCCAGGCTCAGCCCGTAGGCCGCCGCCGCGCACAGCCACGGCCATGCCAGATGCCGGTGCCGAATCCCGTGCAGCACCAGCGCATAGGCGGCGAAGAACAGCAGCGCGTGCAGCGTATAGACCTCGGCGATGATCGCCTGCGACCAGAAATGCTCCGACGCCCCGAACAGCCACGCGGCCGCCACCGCCGGCAGGATGGAGACGCCCAGTACCCGCGCCCCCCAGTACACGAAGCCGCAGGCGAGCGCGCCGAGCACGGCGCTGGACAGATGGCCGAGGAAGGCCGGCGTGCCGAACGGCAGCTGCATGAAGGCGTGGCAGACCCAGACGTACAGCGGATAGCCGGGCGGGTGGCCGATGCCGAGATGCGCCCCGGCCATGAGGAACATGCCGTCGTCCTCCAGCATCACCGTGCGCGACGTGGTGAGGACGTACAGCGCCAGCGGACCGAGCACGGCCGCCGCCCAGGCCAAGGCGCCGCCATGGCGCGAGGCAAACCGGTGCGGCGAAATCATTGTACGGGAAAGGCCAACATAATACGCTGACTGTAGTTCCGATTATACTCGGCATGCATTGGCAGATCGTATTATTCGGGAAACCGGGATTTGCGCCTTGCCTCTGGGCGGCGCTTCAAGTTTGGGAGACTCTGGATGCTGATGATGCTTACTGCGCACGCTTTTATGCTGCTGCTGCTTGATTGATTGCCTGAATGGCCCGGAGCGAGCAGCCGGCAATGCGAATCTGGGATTTGCCGCACGATACAATACTTGAGATATGTTTCATGCTTTCGCGCCCCGGAATAATCAGAGCGAAAACGAGGCCCTGAAAGATCGGCGGGCGCAAGGCGTCGTGCTTGCTGTGCTGGCAGCGATGGCTTATTTGTCGCTGGTTAATCTGGATTACGCGACATTTTGGGATGATGAGGCAATTGCGCCGACGGTGGCGCGCAACTTGCTATCTTTCGGCTCTCCGACCGTGGACGACGGCCGCAATGTCCTGTCGTATCTGGACGGGAAGGACATTCGGCCTGACCTGACGTACCGCTATCCTCCGGTAGGCATCTACCTTCAGGCGGCGATGTTCGGTTTGTTCGGCGTCGGCGAGGCGCAGGCCAGAACGCTTATGGCATTGCTGTCCTTGGGAGCAATGCTGCTGTTTGCAGATGTCTTGCGGCGCGAGTTTCCGGGCCGCAGGGGCTTCATTGCGCTCGCCATGACGTTCGCCTGTCTGTCTCCCATCACGCTCGGCTATGCTCGTTGCGCCACATACAACAGCCCGCTATTGTTCTTCAATGTTCTGCTGTTCTGGTCTTATATAGGGTACTGCGACCGCCGGCAGGCTAGATTCGCGCTATTGGCGGCGGCGGCGGCTGTCGCCGGTTTTTACACGCACCCTTTGGGCAGCGGAGTGTTTGTTGCTGCACTCGGCATTTTCCATATGCTGTTTCGGCGTTCCTGTTTCGGTCTCCGTGCGTGGCTGATCTCGAGCAGCATGGTATTTGCGTATGGTTTGATGTGTATCTGGTTCTTCCATGTGGAATTTTCGACAGCAGGATATGTGGGCTTCGACCACGAACTTACTTCCGAAAATGCATGGTGGCGAATGTTGGCGCATATCGCCGGCCTCAACCGGAACCTGATTCTGGTATGGCCCGTCGGCTTATGGCTTGTCTTGCATTGCGGCCATCGCATGTTATTCGCGCCCACCATTGGAGATGGCAGCGCAAATGAAAGCCGCTGGCACGCCTTGCGCGAGGACCGGGTTTTCCAATATTTCGTATTTGTGGTAGTTGCTGCCATTATTCTGGCGCTGACGACGCCGCAGCCGTATAAAGACGAATTGGCGGATATGCGCTATTTTACTTGGGCCGTGCCTTTTGCTGCGGTGGTTGCTGCGGCAGCGGTTTTCTGGGCTTGGCAATGCTTCAGGCCGGCAGGGTGGCTGGCGGGCGCGGTCCTGCTGCTATCTAATCTAGGCGGCTGGCCGTTTTTGGACCACCGCTACTATGGAGATTCGCCACTTCCTACTCTGCCTGCGCTCGCTGTCGAATACCATTACGATTATCCTGGGCCGTCTCGGGCAGCGTTTGCGTATTTGCGCGAACATGTGTCGCAGGACGATACCGTATGGGCTCTCATGGACCCGCCGTCCCGAATCATGTACTATCTGTCCGATAAGGCCCTGATATGCTGCAATCTGCAGAAGGACGGCGCGCCGGAGGCGTTGCAGAACGACAAGCGGTCATATCTGTTTAAAGAAAATATTGAGAATGGCACGGTAAAGCCGGACTGGGTGCTGTTCTTCGGCAATGCTCCAGAGACGGATATTATTAAATACAGCGGATGGCACTACCGGCTCGCAAAAGAAATCCCGGGCACATTCGTCGCTTATAAGGATCCGCAACATCCGGAACCTGACCGGCACGCTGCCTTCCCCTTGCCGGATTATGGCACGAAGCATCGGATCCGTTTCTATCGAGCAGTTCGGGATTCGGAGTTGCAGGAGATATTGCACCAATAGGCGCCTCCATTGGCAGCGGATGGAAGCCATGCGGAACTGGAGAGACTGCTATTGGAAGCTCACCAGATATGGAAATCCCATGTTGCGATTGGCAGGCACAAACCTCGTCGCATACATTAATCATTTCACGCATAGCGTCCGCCGCATGCCATGAGTGCGCAGGATTGGTTGGACTTATAGCAGTGGCGCGATTACCAGGCTCACAATCGCCATCACATTGATCAGAATGTTCATGGACGGTCCCGATGTGTCCTTGAACGGGTCGCCGACGGTATCGCCGACCACGCAGGCGTGATGCGCATCCGAACCTTTGCCGCCATGATTGCCGCGCTCAATGTATTTCTTGGCGTTGTCCCAAGCGCCGCCCGAGTTCGCCATCATCAAGGCTAGAAGCACGCAGCCCAAGAGAGCGCCGCCCAGCATGCCGCCCAGCGACTGCGGGCCTAGGCCGAAGCCCACGACGACGGGTGCGATGACCGCCAACGCTCCGGGCGGGGCCATCCGCCACAGGGCAGCGCGCGTCGCGATGTCGATGCAACGTACGGTGTCGGGCTTGCCGGTGCCTTCCAGAAGCCCAGGGATTTCCTTGAACTGGCGCCGAATTTCGCGAATCATCTCGAAGGCCGCATCGCCGACCGCGGACATTGTAAGCGCCGCCACGAGGAACGGGAAGACGCCGCCGATGAACAGGCCGATCAGTACGCGCGGGTCGTTTAGCTTGAGTTCGATCGTGCCGCCATGGCCGTGGCTGACTTCGGCCAGAAACGCCGTGATGATTGCCAGCGCCGCGAGCGCCGCCGCGCCGATGGCGAAGCCCTTGCCGATCGCTGCGGTGGTGTTGCCCACTTCGTCCAGCGTGTCGGTGATGCGGCGGGTCTCCTCGCCCAGTTCGGCCATTTCCGCAATGCCCCCGGCGTTGTCGGCAACCGGGCCGTACGCGTCGATGGCCATGGTGATGCCGACCGTGGCCAGCATGCCCACGGCGGCGATGCCGACGCCGTACAGGCCGGCCGCCAGATGCGCGACATAAATGATGGCGGCGATCGACAGCACCGGGATGGCTACGGACTGCATGCCCGTCGCGAGGCCGCGAATCATGACGGTAGCACTGCCGGTCTCGGCGGCCGCCGCGATCTTCCGGACTGGCGGCCCGGCCGTGAAATACTCCGTCACCAGCCCGATGATGATGCCGCCGACCGCTCCGGCCAGTACGGCGATCCAGATGCCGAGTGCGATTTCGAAGCCATGCACGGCCGCGTACGCCAGCGCGATGAACAGGACGGCGGAGCCGAATGTGCCGAGGCGCAGCGCGGCCTCCGGCCGCGCATGGACGCGGCTGCGCACCAGCAGGATTCCGAGGATGGAGCAGACGATGCCGAGCGAGGCCATCGCCAGCGGCAGGAACATCAGCGTCTGCTGCGGGCCCAAATGGTCCAGTTCGGCCGCCGGCAAGGTTGATGCCAGTGCGATGGTGGCGATGATCGCGCCGCAATACGACTCGAAAATGTCCGAGCCCATGCCGGCCACATCGCCGACGTTGTCGCCCACATTGTCGGCGATCACGCCCGGGTTGCGCGGATCGTCCTCAGGAATCCCGGCTTCGACCTTGCCGACCAGGTCCGCGCCCACGTCCGCGCATTTGGTGTAGATGCCGCCGCCGACGCGCGAGAACAGCGCAACCGACGAGGCGCCCATGCCGAAGCCGTGGATGATGTGGGCGGTCTCCGGATCCTGCCCGAAGACCAAGTACAGAGCGCCTAGGCCGAGCAGGCCCAGCGCAGCGATGGTCAGGCCCATGATGGAGCCGCCGTAGAAGGCTAGCGACAGCGCCGTCGGTGCGCCCGCCATATTCGCCGCCACGGCGGTGCGCACATTGGCGCGGGTCGCGGTGTACATGCCGATGATGCCAGCAAGCGACGAGCAGGCCGCACCCGTCAGAAAGGCCGCCATGGTGGCGAGTCCGAGTTCCGACAGCGCCACCGCGACCGCGACGACCGCGACGAACAGGTACATGACCAGATATTCGCGGCGCATGAACGCCATGGTGCCCTGCTGGATTTCCTGGGCGATCTCGGCAACGCGGCCATGCCCGGCCGGATAGCGCAGAATGATGCGGTACAGAATGAAAGCGGTCAGCAATCCGACGATGCCGAGCGCCAAGGGCGCCTGTTCCAGTGTTGCGTCCAAAACGTAGTCTCCTTGCTGTTGCGGCCGCGGTTCAGCCGCCGGTTACGGGCGGGAAGAATGCGACCTCGTCGCCATCCTTGATTTCGGTTTCCAGCGCCGCATGGCGCGCATTGACGGCAGCTAGGACCCGTGCATCCGCGTCGTGCGCGGCCGAAGCCTGCCAGACATCCTGCACTGTGCGTAGGCCCGTAGCCGGAACTTCCATGCGTTCGTGACCGACCTGCTCTCGAAGGCTAGCGAAAAAGCGGACAGTAATGCTCATGGAAATCACGCATCCTTGATGCGGGAGCTTCATTGTACCTGCCGCACGGCCGGGAGCACGGAAAAATCGGGCGTTGTTCGGGCGGGTCGGAAGCGGAATTGCAGGAGTCGGGCGTATAATTCCTGCACAATCGTCGACCCGTCGGGTCGCATCAGGGTAGTTTGGATATGGGCGCGAATGACGCGGCAGTGCCGCTGGTCGTAGATGTCGACGGCACGTTGCATAGCGGCGACCTGCTCGTCGAAGGCGCCATGCAGATTGTGGCGAATCGGGCGGCGGGCTTGTTCGTGTTGCTGCTCTGGCTCCTGTCGGGACGCGCTGCGTTCAAGCGCCGCATCGCGCAGGCGGTGCCGGCGGATGTTGAAGCACTGATGCTGAATTCGGCCGTGCTGGAAGAGATGGCCGCCGCCAAAGCGGCCGGACGCGACGTGTGGCTGGCGTCGGCTGCGGACGCGCAGGCGGTCGCTGTGGTGGCCAGAGAAGTGGGCGCGACGGGCTGGTTTGCGTCGGACGGGCGCACGAATCTGGCGGGCCGGGCCAAAGCAGAGGCGCTGGTCGAGCGCTTCGGCGAGGGCGGCTTCGATTACATCGGCAACGAGCGGCGCGATTTGGCGGTCTGGCGCCGGGCCCGGCATGCGTTCGGCGTCGGTCTGCCGCCGCGGCTGGAGCGTCAGGTGCGGACTCTTGATGCGGCGGCGCGAATGCTGCCCGGGCCGGGCGGGCGATGGCGCGACTATCTGCGGGCCTTGCGCCCGCACCAGTGGCTGAAGAACCTGCTGGTGTTTGTGCCGCTTTTTGCGGCGCATGAGTTCACGGTGTCGTCGTACTGGCCTGCGGTGGGCGTGTTCGTGGCATTGTCGGCCTGCGCATCCGCTGCGTACCTGTGCAACGACCTGCTGGATCTGCCGCATGACCGCCGCCGGTCGAGTCGGTGCGGGCGCCCGCTTGCCGCCGGGAAAGTAATGCCGCTGCGCGTGCTCGCGCTGGCCTTGGCGCTGATGGCTTCGGGACTTGCGTATGCGTTCTGGCTATCGGCGGCGGCGGGAGCCTGCGTCCTGTTCTATCTGCTCCTCTCGCTCGCGTATTCGCTGTGGCTGAAACGCCTGCTGCTGGCGGATGTGATCGCGCTCGCCACGCTTTACGGAGTGCGTCTGATCGCCGGTGCCATGTCTGCGGCTATCGTGCCGTCGCCTTGGATATTGGCGTTCTTCCTGTTCTTCTTTCTGGCGCTGGCGACGGTGAAGCGGCAGGGAGAATTGAGTGCGCTGCGTGCTGGCGGCGGCTCGATGCTGAGCCGCCGCCCGTATCGCGTCGAAGACCTCGCCGGCATGGCCGCTTTAGCGATGGCGAGCGGCTCCGCTTCGATCGTCGTGCTTGCTTTCTACATCCAAAGTTCGGCGGTTAGCATGCGTTACAGCCAGCCGGAACTGCTCTGGCTGCTTTGCCCGCTGCTGGTGTACTGGCTGGCGCGCATGGTGCTGCTGGCCAGCCGCGACGAGCACGATCTTGACCCGGTCGCATTCGCGATGTGCGATCTCACCAGTTGGATCGTTCTGGGCGGCATGCTCGCGGTCTTCTTCATGGCAATGTGAGGGCAGGCTCTTCATTCTGCCGCAGGCATTCATGACTGCCGAAGCAAGCTTCAGGCCTCTGCCTGAACGGTTCTCGGCGCGCCCGCCTGTCATAATTTCCCAGCATGGATTCTGAGACGCTGCAGCGGCTGCTGCCGACCGTGCGGCACATCGCGGAGAATGCCGGGCGGGAGATCATGGCTGTCCGCCAAGCCGGCTACGAGGTCTTCGAGAAGCCGGACCGCTCTCCTGTGACGACGGCCGATTTGGCGGCACACCGCGAAATTGCTGCGGGCTTGAAGGATTTGGATTCGCCTTGGCCGATCCTGTCGGAAGAAGCGTCCGCGCCCGCGCCGTGGGCAATGCGGCGCGATTGGGAAACCTATTGGCTCGTCGATCCGCTGGACGGCACCCGCGAACTGCTTCGCGGAGGCCTCGAGTTCACGGTCAATATCGCCTTGATTCACCGCCATCGGCCGGTATTGGGCGTGATTGGCGCACCCGCGTTGGGACTTCTCTATTACGCCCGCTGCGACGGCGGCGCTTGGCGGGAGGATTCGCTGGGCATGGAGGAGGCCATTCGCTGCCGGGGCTTTCCGGAAGCGGACTTGCCGGTCGTCGCGGCGAGCCGGCGCTATTCGGGCCCGCAGGTCACGCAATTGCTGGAACGTCTGGGGCCGCATCAGGAGCGGCGCATTGGCAGTTCGCTCAAAAGTTGCCGCATTGCCGAGGGGAGTGTGGATATGTATCCGCGCTACGGCCCGACGCACGAGTGGGATACGGCGGCCGCGCAGTGCATCGTGGAAGAAGCGGGCGGCAATATTCTGGACTGGAGTTTGCAGCCTTTGCGCTACAACCGGAAATCCAGTTTGATCAACCCTTCATTCCTTGTGTTCGGCGACCGCCGGTATGACTGGGCGGCCCTGTTGGACGGATTGCCGAACGTTTCCGCGTAGTGCTGCGCTTGCGGCGCGAAGGCTTAGCTGCGTTTTAGTGCCGATAAGGGCACGGCAGCAGTGCCGTCGTCCGATACGGTTGCCGTGGGCGCCAGCGCGTGTCCGAAGATGACTTCGTAGGTGGCATGGATGCGGCCTTGCGCATCCTTCGGATAAGCATCTTCCAGAGCATCCCATTGCGTGCGCGTCGCGAGCACTTCCTGCGGCTGCTCCAAGCGGCTGGAGCCGATGCCGCGCAGTTCCCGAGCCAAATCCCGGGCGGTGGCATAGGAAACATCCAAGCGCTCGACATCAAGCACCGGATCCTGATACGCCTGTTCGACCAGCAAGTCGCCGATCGGATGCATGTCGCTGAACTCGTTGATGCCGGGCGGGATGCCGGCTGCGTGTTGGGCGGCCCTCAGTTCGCGTAGCGTATCGGGGCCGTAGGTGGAAAACATCAGCAATCCTTCCGGGCGCAAGATGCGCTGAATTTCTTGAAGCGCACCTGCGAGAGGCACGCACCACTGCAAGGTCGAACTGGAAAAGATCAGATCGATGGAATCGGACGCGAACGGTAGCTGAAACGCATCTGCAGTGACGCCCGGGGCAGTCCTGTGAGTTTGGCGCGCCTGCGCGAGCATGGCGTGCGAAAAATCGACGGCAACCAAGCAAGCGTTAGGGTAACGCTGGTGCAACGGGACGAGGCTGGCACCAGTGCCGGTGCCCAAGTCGAGAACGCGGCGCGGTTCCATGCGTACGAGTTCCAACCGTTCCAGCAAGCGCGAGGCGACTTCCTGCTGCACGCCGGCATACTGGTCGTAATGGGGTGCAGCGCGGTCGAAGCGATGCCTCAATCGAGTTCGCAGCTGTGCTTCGGATTCGTTCATGGCAGCGCCCGATGGAACGAATGTAGCAGGTCGGCGCATCGGGCGACGTGCGACAGCAATACGGCATGTCCGGCATTCTGCACAAGCGCCACGGCGGCGGAAGGGCATGATGCTTGAAGGGGTTCGGCGGCAGAGGCCGGAAGCAGTGCATCGCAGGCTCCCAGAATCAATTGCTGCGGCATCGCCTGCGCCGCCCAGACGGAGCGTAAATCCGCATGCTCCAGAAGATCAAGCCCTTGTTCCAGAGTCTTTCGCTCGGGTATGGCGATGCGATCGAGCTGCCGGCGCGCTTGTGCCGCATGGGCATCTCCGTGGGTAGCCAGCATGGCGAAATGGCGCATGGCCTCGGCAGGGTTTCGATGCAGCCGTTTCCGGAAATCGCGGAAGGTCGTATGCGGGATGGCATGCGGCCAGTCTTTGCGGGCGACCATGCAGGGTTGGGAGGCGATGAGGGTTAGCGAGTGCGGCACGCAGCCCAGCCGGATGGCGTCCAGTGCCAGCAAGCCGCCCATCGACCAGCCGACCCAATGCGCCTCGGAAAATTCTTCCAGCAGCCTGCCGTCCAACGAGCCGGCCTGCTCGGGCGCGTCCCCGTAGCCAGGCAGCGAGGGGCGATGAATCGTATAATCGGCACTCAGGCATTCCGCGAGCGGCGCCCAGACGGGCGCATCGAATCCGAATCCATGAATCAGAGCCACGGGTACAGAACGAGAGATCGCACGGCGCATGTCTTCTGAATATCCCCTGCTTTTGCCGTTGGGCGTGCTGGTTGCCAGCTACCTGATCGGAGCGATTAATAGTGCCTTGATTATAAGCAAGGGGTTCGGCCTGAAGGATCCGCGTGCGGAAGGCTCATGCAATCCGGGTGCTACGAACATGATGCGCATCACCCGCAGCCGATGGGCGGCGGTGGGCACCTTGGGCGGCGATGTCGCCAAGGGCGTTCTTGCAGTGTGGCTGGCGCTGCAGGTGCCCGCATCGCCCATGCTGCCGGATGGGGTGCGGCTGGAAATGCTGGCGGCGATGCTGGCGGTCCTCGGCCATATGTGGCCCGCGTATTACCGCTTCCAAGGAGGCAAGGGCGTCGCGACGTCCGCAGGCGTGCTGGTGCTGCTCGATATCACGCTGCTGGCCATGCTGCTGCTGACCTGGCTGGCAGGCTGGCTCATTTACCGACGGGTCGCGGCCGCGTCTGTCGCAGCCGGCGCGGCATGGCCGCTGTACGCCGTCGCCATGCAGCTGCCGTGGGATTTCATCGCAATGAGTTTGATTCTGGGTGCGGCCGTCGTATTCCGGCATCGCGAGAACTTGCGGAATTTGAGGCACGGCGCGGAAAGCGCCCCGTAACCGTCGCCTACGCCGGTTGCTTCGGCGTATCTACGTCCAGCAAGGTGCAGGCATCCGATGCCAGCGCGTTCCATGTTTCAGCCTGCACATGCAGGCGCACGACGGCGCAAGTCGGCAGACTGCCCAAGCTTTCGCCGGACAAATGTGTCGCGACGTCGCTGATGGCCATGTTGTGGCCGAACACGGCAATGCGTTCCGAGGCGTCGTCCAAGGCGCGCAATGCCTCCATCAGGCCGTAGGCCGAAAAAGTGTAAAGACCTTCCTGCAAGCGTATGTCCGCTTCTGCCAACCCGAACGCCGCCGCGAAATGCCCGGCGGTGTCGCGGGCCCGGCGGGCCATGGAACTGCAGAGCGCATCGACGGTCTCCAAACGGCCGGCAAGCCGTTGCGCCATGTCTGGCGCATCGCGTTCGCCGCGTGGCGCAAGCGGGCGGTCCACATCCGGTCCGCGAAAGGCGTTGCGGTCGGATTTGGCATGGCGGACCAATATCAGTTGACGCATGACAGGCTCTCTGGCGCAAGGGCAACATCCAGCATAGCAAGTTCAATGCGCCGATTCAAGCAGCCGGTCAAGCGCATCCAGCAGCTCGGCGGTGTTTTCAAGGCCCCAAAAATGCCCGGCGGCCGGCACGAGCGTCAAAAGCGCCTCAGGAAACATGCTCAAGTAGTGAAGGGCCGCATCCGGATGCACGATGGAATCATCGGTGCCATGCAGGATCCAAATAGGCACGTCCGGCTCCTTGGGGTCCGGCAACGGCAAGTCTTGCGCGAATAGTTGGAGGTCGCGTACCAAGCCGCGGCTATGGAGTGGCGTGTCCAGAAGCTGCGTGCGGAGCCAGTCTCGGATGAAGGGGTTCCGATGCGCATGCCGGTCGCTGCGGCTGGCGCCGAGGTGGAACAGGGCACGGGCAGTTTCCGATCGCGCCATCAGCCGTGCCGTAGGGCCTGAGAGATGCAAGCCGGGCATGAAGACCTTGGGCAATGTCAGAAACAGGCGCTGCAGCAGGCCGATGCGCGCGCCCGGCGCGAAAGCGTTAACAAGGATCAGCGCTTGGATGCGCGGCCGCAGATGCCGTACTGCATAAGCCGCATACGGGCCGCCGCCGGAGTAGCCCATGATGGAAAACCGTTCCAGTTCCAGCCGGTCGGCCAGATGCGTCATGTCCGCCATGCAATCGTCGAAATGCCAGTCGGGCAGATGCGTGGAACGGCCGCACCCCGGTCGGTCCAGTGCGATGAACCGCAAGTGGCGCTGGCCAGCCGGCTCATCGGCGGGCGCAAACGTCAGGCGCGAACCGGGCGTGCCATGCAGGCAGAGAACGGGCCGGCCTTGCGGGTCGCCGTATTCGGCGTACGACAGCATGCGACCGTCCGGCAAAGCGCACTGCAAGTTCTCAGGCATGATCGTCCAGGCAGTCCAAGCAGGCGGCGATAGGCTGAATGGCGGGCGCCATCTTGCGACGCATCACCGACCCTACGGCATCCGTCACGCCGAAGATCGGATCCAGCAGGCTTTCGCCGACCCGGCTTAGACGCAGCACGGCCAGCCGCAACTCGGAAATCGCGTCGTCGGTTTCCCATGCCGCATGCGGAGGCACCGCCCGCGCGTCTGCATCCAGTTCCCGAAACGTTCGGAAGCCGGTCGATGTTTGCGGCAGTGCAAAGCCTTGCCCGATGGCATTGAACAGGGCCACCGCGACATCCTGATTCGGGGGGCGATGCAGGGCAAGCCGGATTCCGGCGAGGAAATTCTGTCCGGAAGTGCTGAGCGCGTACAGCAGTTGCATTGCCAACGGATGGTCCGCATCGGCATCGATGCGGGCACGAATGGCTTCCAGCCTTGGATGGGCCGGCCGGCCGGCCGGAACATGTTCGGCGCCGGCCGCCAAAAAACCGACGGCATACGCCGATTGGCGTTGCGCCCGGACCCACAAGTCGGCGCGTTGCGGCTCGTCTAGGCTTGCATGGCGCAAAATGCGCTGCACGGATGCGATGATGTCGCGGGGCTGTTCTTCGAAGGGCAGATAGTCCAGCAAAAAGGCCGTCAGCGTCGCCCCCAGCGCATCGGCAGCGACCTCCGGGCGATCCAGCATCTGCCGGGCATGTTCAGCGGAGGGCTCCACCCACCATGCGAGGCGCGCTAAGTCCGGCGTCAGCTTCGGAGCATGCACGACAGCGGCGACGGCCTCCGGTTCGCCCAGCAGCAGCAGCCGTTCCAGCGAGCCGTCTCGGGCCTGCCCCATGCGGGTCCAGCGTCGGATGTACAGCGGATAGCCGCCGGGCGAACCCAGAATGCGGGTGGACAGCCAAGCGCGGACCTCGCGCAGATAAGCATCCGGTCGGCCGGTCGGGTGCAGCGTCACATGGGCTTCGCCGCGCTCGGTCAGAGCTTCCAAATGCATCTTGGATTCGTCAATGCGTACCGCACGCAGCGTTTGGGTGAGCAGCACATTCAAGCGCAGCAAGTCGGGTTCGGAGAGCACGGAGGTCAGTTCAATTGGATGCGTTCGCCCCACGGAACCGTTGCGTTGCCTTTGACGAGCCATAGCACTGGGTAGGATGGGGGCGCATCCGGGTAGCGGCCGCAGGCATCGGTGAAATACAGAAGCAGATCCGGATTGCGGTCTTGGCGGGCAATCCAATCGAACACCGGGCCGAAGGTCGTGCCGCCGCCGCCTGTCGTCGCTGCGGGCGGTTCCAGTGGCTCCCAGGCTTCAAAAATCTTCGGGCTGTCCGGCGAGAGTTGTTGATCGCAGGCCAGCAGCGTGATGCGGGCTCGCAGCATCCCTTTGATGGCGTTGATCTCGCTGGCGAATTCCCCCATCTCCGAATCCGAAATCGAACCGCTGGTGTCGAGGGCGGCGACCAGCGAAATTTCATGGCCGCGCAGGCTCGGATAGATGGCAGGCCCTTCGCGCCGTGCGGAAGGCCTCTGGTAGCTGTAATCATCCCGCGCCAAAGCGCTGGCATAGCGGGCCAGCAACCGGCGCCACGGCAGGCGCGGAGCGAGCTGGGGCGTGATATGCCGTTCGAGACCCTCCGGCAAGTGACCGGCTTGCCGGGCCGCATCCAAAGCGCGGGCCGTGCGGGCCTGCCATGTGGCGGTCAGCGCATCCCGTTCCATCGCCGACAGGCGCGGTCGTCCCGCCGCCTCGCTGTCATGCGCATCGGGACGGTCGTCATGCAAATGCAAGTCTTGCGTGCGCAAGTCTTCCATCTCATCCAGGCAAGGGTAGATCTCTTCGGCTGCCATGCCGGCGAATTTAGGTTCGTAGAGAGCTCCTTGCGGCAGCATCAGCCCTTCAACGGTCAGCAGATGGTTGACAGCGTAATCGCAGGCCGCATCCCAGCGAGCCCGGGAGCGACGGTGGCGGCGGCTCAAATGCAGCAAAGCGCAGTGCAGGGCTTCATGGCACAGAACCGACTGGACTTCTTCGCCCGTCAGTCGGCCGATGTAGTTTGGATTGTAGTACAGGTTCTTGGCGTCCGTCGCAGTGGTGCGGCACCATGCGCCGCTTTCGATCAGAGGCAACTGCAGCACGAGCGAGCCCAGAAACGGGCGATCCAGAATCAATCGCGCCCGCGCTTGCGCCAGTCGCTTATGCGGATCCGATGCGGTCACAGCTATTCGTAGAGCAGCAGATCGGCGACCTGTTCGGCCCAAGGCGCGAATTCCGGCGCTTCGCACACCTTCTCCTGGCCGAGGCAGCGCAGCAGGTCGCACACCAGCATGATGCCGATTTCGCGTTGCGGGAACTGTTGCGCGTAGGCCAGTACAGGGCCCAGCACCGGGTTCGGGCGGGTGTTGTCGGCGCGAACTGCACGCCCTACCAGCGCGGCGGCAATCGCGTATTGCAAATCGACGGCTTCCGGCACCACGGCACTGCCCCCGGCCAGGATATCATCCAAATCCGGCAGTTCCGCAGCATGCTGGATGAACGCATGCAACTGCATTCCGGCGGTCGGGCCGACGCAGGCTTGCAATGCTTCGCCGAGCACGACCGGGTCGGACTCGAATTTGCACAATGCCCGATGCGCGAACTCCCACGATCGGGGCGACGGGAAGGCGGTCGGGTTGTGCTGCGCATCGAAATCGAACAGCAGTTCCGGGCGCAGGTGCAGAAAGCCGATGATTCGCTCGTCAAGGCTTTCCTGATAGGCCCAGGCGGCCCAGTCGTCGAGGTGCGCTTCCAGTTCGAAGTGCGAGAAGCGGTTGGCCAGCGGGGCTGGCATCGAGTAGGTCACGCCGCGGTCGCCTTGGCGGTTGCCGGCCGCGAAGATCGCCCAGCCCGAAGGCACGCGGTACTGCCCGAGCCGGCGGTCCAGAATCAATTGGTAGGCGGTGGCAGAGACGGTGGGGGCGGCGGCCGTGATCTCGTCCAGGAACAGAATGCCGTGCGGGCCATGCCGCTCGGCGTGCGGCAGCATGGCCGGCGGCGCCCATTCGACGAGTTCGCCCGTGCGGAAGGGGATGCCGCGCAGATCGCTCGGCTCCATCTGGGACAGGCGGATGTCGATGACGGCGGCTGCATGGCGTTCGGCGGCCTGCGCGACGATTTGAGATTTGCCGACGCCAGGCGGCCCCCAGATCATCACCGGCGTGTGGCGTCCTGCGGCGGCGCTTTGGAACTCCGCCTCCAGAACCTTAGCCAATTGCGACGGCCGCATGGGATTCAGAATCCGGCCTGCCGGTACAGTTCGCGGGCGCGCGCCGAGTCTTGCGGCACCAGCCGCCCCTCTTCATACATCATGGCCAACGTCGTCATGGAGCCGGCCAAGCCTTGCGCCGCGGCCTTCTCGAACCATTGCACGGCCTTCTTTCCGTCTTGCGACGCGCACTCGCCTTCCATGTACATGAAGCCGAGGCCGTGTTGCGCCAGCGCCATGCCGGCTTCGGCCGCGGCCTGCATCCAAGCGAATGCCCGCGCTTCGTCCGCGACGCAGCCCAGCCCGTTCTGGCACATGATAGCGCAGCGGTACTGCGCTTCGGGTTCGCCGGCTTCGGCCAGCGGTGTCAGCAGCTGCAAGGCGCGCGCGAACTGCTTGGAGGCGAAGGCGGCGATGCCGCTTTGCAGCGCCAGTTCGGCGGCACGGTCGGAATCGTTCACAGTCCGGTCTCGAAATGCGCCCGCGCCCGGCCGCTGCCGATTGCATCGCGAGCTTCGGAATGGTGGCGCGGGAGGTCGCGGTCCCGGTTCAGATGCGCCAGAACGAGGCTGGCGGCGTACAGCAGACTGTCTCGCGCCGGACCTGCCTGTCCGGCTAGGGCATCTTGCCCGGCCTGCGCGGCTTCCGCGGCGATTTGCTCCGGCGGCAGTTTGGGTCGCGACAGCGGCACCGCGCGATTGTCGCCGGCGTAGCCGAGTTCACGCGGGTGGAAGTCCCATTCGATTTCCGCTGCATCGCCGTGCAGTTCGAAGGCCTTTCCGGCCTGCTTGAGGGAGGGGAAGATGCCGCCTTCCACGCCGCGTACGATCAATGCCGAAGCATACCCCGCGATCCGTGCCAGATGCGCGTACACCGGCGGGTAGGGCTTGTGCACGTAGCCGGTGACCAGATGCGTCGCCGTGCGCCCGCGGACCGGGCGCAGCAGAACCTCCACCGTGGTCAGCACCGGGCGTTTGACGATGCGCGTGCGCAACTCCCGCAACTGATGCAGGGACGGGCATGCTTGCGCCTGATCGATGTAGCCCCAGCCGCATTCGCCGGCGCCGACTTGCGCAGCGACTTCCGCGGCATCGCGGTCCGTGCGGGCGCCGCAGGCGCCTAGCACCTGCCGTACGGTCGCGCCGAATTTCGGGCCTACGGATTCCACGCCATGGCAGACGGCCGGGACGCCGCAGGCGCTCAGCACCGCCGGCAGAAAGGCGCCCATGGGTAGGCCGCGCACTGCGCCGTCATACGGTTCGGCAATGTCGACCACGGCCGGCACCTCGGCTTCCGCCGAGCGCGTACGGGCCAGCAAGGCCTCCAACGAGCCGGCGTTCTCTTCCAGGGTTTCGCGCTTCATGCGCAATGCGATGAAGTAGATGCCGGCTTGCACCGGATCCGCCTGCCCGTCCAAAATCAGGCCGAGTGCTTCGCAGGCTTCCGCTTGGGAGATGTCCTTGCTGTATTCGGGGCCGGTCGCAATGCGCTGCAGCACGTCGCGCATGAACGCGGCCGAGTCGGTGGAAATTGCTGCGTCGCCCATTGCGGTCTGGCCAAGTGTGGAGCGGGTGAAGGGAATCGAACCCTCGTTATCAGCTTGGGAAGCTGAAGTTCTACCATTGAACTACACCCGCTTGGCCATTCATTTTACTTGACGGCCTTGGCGTGGGGCCGCTTTGGGCTGGCTGCCGTGCATTCTCCGGTACAATAGCCACGCTTCCGACCCGCACCCATGCCGTCGTCCTTCCTCATCGTCAATGCCACGGCCGTCAATGAAGGCGGGGTGTTCGAGACCGATGTGCTGGTGCGCGGCGAACGCATCGCCAAGCTCGGAGCCGATCTGTCCGGCGAGGCCGCCGACCAGGTGATCGATGCCGCAGGATTGCATATGCTGCCGGGCATGATTGACGGCCAAGTGCATTTTCGCGAGCCGGGGCAAGAGCACAAGGCGACTTTTCGGTCGGAGTCGCGTGCGGCTGTCGCCGGCGGCACGACGACCGTGATGGACATGCCGAACAATCAGCCGCCGGTGACGACGCTGGCGCAGTTGGAGGCCAAATCCGC
Organism: uncultured candidatus Poriferisulfidus sp.; assembly: GCA_963668445.1. Classification (GTDB taxonomy): domain Bacteria; phylum Pseudomonadota; class Gammaproteobacteria; order Poriferisulfidales; family Poriferisulfidaceae; genus Poriferisulfidus. Next base: position 1,625,473 of record OY764335.1, on the reverse strand, counting down.
TCGGGCCGCAGGCGCCATGCATACGAACTACGCGTTCTATTTTGGCGCGACCAACGACAATCTGGACGAGGTGCGCCGGCTGGATCCGCGCCAAACATGCGGACTCAAGATTTTCATGGGCTCCTCGACCGGCAACATGCTGGTCGACGACCCGCAGGCTCTGGAAAGCTTGTTCGCCGATTGCCCGACCCTCATCGCGACGCACTGCGAAGATACTCCAATGATCGAAGCGGCCTTGGCCGAACATGTCCAACGCTATGGCGAGCAGATTCCGATGCATTGCCATGTCCAGATACGCAGTCGGGAAGCTTGCTTGGCTTCCTCGTCCCTTGCGGTCGGATTGGCCAAGCGGCATGGGTCGCGTCTGCATGTGTTGCATCTGACGACTGCGGACGAGTTGGCGCAGTTCGAGCCGGGGCCCATCGAAGGCAAGCGGATTACGGCTGAAGCATGCGTGCACCATCTGGTATTTTCGGATGCGGATTACGCGCAGCATGGCGGCCGCATCAAATGCAATCCGTCCATCAAAACGGCTGCAGACCGCGAAGTGCTGCGGGCGGCCATCCGGGAAGACCGCATCGATGTGATCGCGACTGACCATGCGCCGCATCTGCTGTCCGAAAAGGAAGGGCCTTACTCCGAAGTCGCGGCCGGCTTGCCCATAACCCAGCATGCGCTGCCGATGCTGCTGGAATTGGTCGCGCAAGGCGTCTTCAGTTTGCCGCAGGTCGTGCACAAGGCGGCACATGCCCCGGCCTTGTGCTACGGAGTTCAGGAGCGGGGGTTTCTGCGGGAAGGCTATTTCGCGGATTTGGTTTTGGCCGATTTGTCTGCGCCGCAGCAGGTGGTGCCGGAAGATGTGTTGCACAAATGCGGCTGGTCGGCATTTGAAGGGCAGCAGTTGCGTGCACGAATCGATGCCACGCTGGTGTCGGGGCGCGTTGCTTGGCGCATGGGCCAAGTGGCGGAGCCGGCAGCCGGAATGCCGTTACAGTTTGCGTCGGCATAATCGGCACCTTCATGGGCGTTGCGGGCGAACGTCCTGCCGAAATCTTCCGAATTTGAAATCCGGTGGCGGTCAAGCCATGCGGCGGCGTGCGTCTACGCCATGTTCGGTATGGAGCACAACAGTTTGGGTCTTCCGGGTTCTGTATGGAACGCGAGCCTCTAGGCGCTGTTGCGGATCACGGTCGGGAGCCTCCGGGAAATCCGGCTTTTCAGCGGATGCAGGCTTCGCTTGCGCATGGGCGCGTTCCGCACAGAATCCTGAATCCCCTTTTCTTTTGGAGTTTTGCCCGCTCGTCAAAGTTTTAGGAGAATGGCGACGAGTGTCAGAATGATGCCGGAAAATCCAAAAAACACGAGGAGGAGCAACCCGGGATTCACCCACGCGAGCGTGTCGAGTCGGCCTTGCATGGAATCGATGCGGGCGTTTACTTCAGCAATGCGGGCGCTCACCTCTTTGAACCGAACATCCACTTCCTTGAATCGGGCATCCATTTCCTTGAATCGGGCGTCCATTTCCTTGAATCGGGCATCCATTTCCTTGAATCGGGCGTCCATACGGGCTTCCAAGGCTTGGAAGCGCGCATCGGTGTGTGCTTCAAAGGCATCGAGACGCTGGATGACCGGTTGCAACGATTCGGATACGACGCTTTCAACGACGTTCTGAATCATCCGTACAAGCGCTTCGCTCTGCTCCTGCGAAAAGCCGGTCTGGTGCATGCTCATGCCGTTCCTGAAAATTTTCTCGGGTGTGGCCATTCTACCCTACGCTCCTGTTTCATGGGTTAAGGGGCCCGGCAGCGGGAACTGCGTTCCTGCATCTCAGGTTTGCGGCCATGATGCCCAAGACATCCGGCAAGTCAAGGAACAACGGTTCGGAAAATCCCACCGTTTCCAATCCCGACCCGAAATAAGTCTGTAAATTACTGATATATAAGCAAAATAATCAGATTCCAAAACGGCTTTCAAGCCGCGCTTTGCAGGCTCGTGCGGGAGGTCTGTCCGGCGGCGGCCGGCTGGCAGGGGTGCGCGATTCGGCGGGCAGCCGAGTACGCCATGGCAGCCGTGCACCGACTGCCGCTGTGCTATTCCGCGGTGCTGGCGTCGGTCGCCTGCAGCAGGCCGTACTGCTCCATGCCGATTTCGCCCAGAAGCCTGAGCTGCGTTTCCAGAAAATCGATGTGCATCTCTTCGTCCGCAATCAAGTCTTCGAACAGCCGCATGGAGGCGTAGTCGCCGGCTTTGTGGCAAGCATCGCGCCCGCCCTTGTACAGCGCGTGTGCCTCACGTTCGGCCGCGAGGTCGCACTCTAGGACTTCGCGGAGGTTCTGGCCGATGCGCAACGGATCCAGCGTTTGCAGGTTGGGGTGGCCTTGCAGGAAGAGGATGCGTTCGACAAACCGGTCGGCGTGGCGCATTTCGCCCATGGATTCTTCGCGCGCCTTGGCGGCCAATTTGCCGTAGCCCCAGTCTTCCAGAAGCCGGTAATGCAGCCAGTACTGGTTGATGGCGCGCAGTTCGCTGGCGAGGCTTCGGTTGAGATAGTCAATGACGTTGTCATCACCTTTCATGGTAGGCACCTCCAGGTGGTTTAGGAAGGGTTGCGGGCTTGGGCCTGCTTGATGAGTTGCAAGACAAGCGGTCGGCAGTTGCCGCAGCGCGCCCGCTTATCCAAGTGCCGATAGATGGCGCTGAATGTGGGGTTTCTTCCATTCTGCATTATGGCTGCTGCTGCGTTGCGCAGTTCCTTGTCGCTGACTAAGGCACAGGAGCAGACGATCACGGGCCAAGATAATGCCGCTCAGGTAAGCTTCAGGTTCTCGAGCGCACCCTGTTCAAAATCGACTTCCACGACCAGGTCCGACTTGAGCTGGGATTGGCAGGCCAGAATATAGCCTTCCTTGAGCATGTTGCCGTCCAGCACATAGGAGAAGTCGTGCAAGGCCTTCACCTTGCCTTCCTTGAGGATGCAACGGCATGTGCCGCAACTGCCGACCTTACAGTCGCAGGGCCACTTGATGCCGGCGTTCAGGGCTGCTTGCAGCAAGTTGATCTTGCCAGGCACCTCAAACGTTTGGCCGGTGTTGGCGATCGTGCATTTGAAATCTTTCTTCTTGCTAAAGAACATCCGGCGTGCCCATGGTTGCGGAAAGCCGTGTCATTGTACCCTATCCCTGCCGGATGCGGCAGCCGGCGCGGCCTTGAGGAACCGGCGCACGTAGCGCGGCGCGATCTTGTCGCGGTCGACCAGCACCAGCATGTCCGCTACGTTGAACCTGCGGTCCCAGCACGGGGCGCCGCAGATGTGTGCGCCCAGATTCAGATAGGCCTTCAGCAGCGGCGGCAAAACGGTGCGCACCGATGCCGACAGGCCGGCCACGGTCGCTTGGCCGGTCGGGCCCGGCGGCGGCAGCGGCGTACGCGGATGGATGCCCAGCTCCAAATTCACTAGGCCGCGCTTTTGTGCATCCCAGTAGATGGCATGCGCCTGATGGCCGCCGTCCGACATGTCCACGCTGGCGCACCCGAACAGGTAATGGTAGCCGCGGCTCAGCATGAATTCGCACAATCCCATCCACAGGCAGGTGATGGCGCCGCCGTCGCGATGCTCCGAATGGACGCAAGTGCGGCCGATTTCCAGTTTGCGGCCGGGCAGGCTGCGGAACCTGCCCAGTTTGAATTCGGATTGGGCGTAGAAGCCTCCGGCCTGGCGCGCATCTTCGTCCGACAGCGCCCGAGTGTAGGCGACTACTTCGCCGCTTCCGGCATCACGTACGATGAGATGGCGGCAGAACGGGTCGTAGGAATCGGCATCGATCTGTCCGGCGGCGCTCTCGATCGAGGCACCCATTTCCAAGGCGAACACCTGATAGCGGAGACGCTGGCATTCCTCGACAGCCTCCGTCCGAGAGGCTATTTCAAACTGGAATTTTCCCGGCATGAGGGGGATACGGATGTTTGGACAGGCGTACTGTATGCCGGTATATATTACCAAAAAATGAATGACTTGTACGCAGGGTCAGATTGCCGAATTTCGCGTTCGGATGGCTGCTTGGTTTCTCCGGCCCATTCCGGCCGGCCGCTTGAAGCAGTACAATGCCCGAAGTTTCCGTGGCTTGGCCGCGGAGAGGCGCTCGGTCATGGAAAAAAGAGGGGCTTCCCGAAAAAGATTGCTCGCCCGCTTTTCCGATGCGGTGCGCACCCGGGTACGGGCGCACGCACGGGTCTTGGAGGCGGCCCAGCACGGCATCGATCCGGCACAAGTGTCGCGGGCGGCGCGGGAGGTCTTGGAAACGCTGCACGAAGGGGGCTACGAAGCCTATATCGTGGGCGGAGGCGCCCGCGACCTGATGCTGGGCCTGCGGCCCAAGGACTTCGATGTGGCGACCGATGCCCGCCCGGAGCAGGTGCGCGATCTGTTCAGCCGATGCCGCATCATCGGCCGCCGGTTCCGGCTGGCGCATGTGTGGGCCGGCCGGCAGCGAATCGAAGTCGCGACATTCCGCGGCGGGCACCGGTCCAAACATGGGCGCAAGCAGTTGGCGCGGACGGTGGGCGGGCGGATCCTGCGCGACAATGCATACGGCACGATCGATCAGGATGCCGAACGGCGGGATTTCACGATCAATTCCCTGTTCTATGAGCCGACCCGCAATGTAGTGCTGGATTTCGTCGGCGGCGCCGACGACCTGCGGGCGGGCATTCTGCGCATGGTCGGCAAGCCGGAAGTCCGGTTCCGCGAGGATCCGGTGCGGATGCTGCGGGCCGTGCGGTTCGCCGCCAAGCTGGAGTTCCGGATGGAGCCTGCGATGGAGCGTCTGATTCCGGAAATGGCTTCGCTGCTGGGTTCGATTTCGCCGGCCCGAATGTTCGAAGAGGTGGCCAAACTTCTCCACAGCGGCGCGGCCGAGCATATCTTCGAAATGCTGCGCGACAAGGCATTGCTGGAACAGTTGTTTCCGCGTGCGGCCGCCGTGCTGGAGCAGTCGCGTCCAGAGGATGCGGCGTTCATCCGCCAAGCGTTGGCGGATACGGACGCCCGGGTGCGCCAGACGCTGCCCGTATCGCCGGCGTTCGCCTATGCGGTAATGATGTGGCCGCATGTCTGCGAGCTTCTGGATGAGCTGCCGCAGGACGAGTTCGATGCGGACGAGGCGCTGGCCGTGTGTACCGACCGGGCGCTGCAGCATCAGGAGCGGGCCATCAGCATTCCGATGCGGCATGCCCACATGATTCGCGAGATCTGGAAGCGCCAGCCGCAGTTGGAGCGAGGGCCGCATCATCATCCGGAACGGGTGATCGGACGGGCCGGATTCCGTGCCGCGTACGATTTTTTGGGGTTGCGGGCTAAAGCAGATGGACGGCTGCAAGCGGCGCACCGGGCTTGGACTAAGTTGCAGGAGCAGCATTCCGGAAACTCCAGACCGCGCCGTCGCCGCCCACGCAGGAACTGAATCGATGCGACGTACGACCGCCTATATCGGCCTCGGCAGCAATCTGGGCGACCCGGCCAGCCAAATTCGTCGCGCCGTGCGCGAATTGGGCCTCCTGTCCGGAGTGCGGTTGCATGGCGCGTCGAGTCTGTACCGGAGTCCGCCGATGGGCGGATTGCCGCAGCCGGACTACATCAATGCCGCAGTACGGGTGGAGACGGAACTGGAACCGGAGCAGCTGCTGCGCGCGATGCAGCAGATTGAGCGTCAGCATGGACGGGAGGCTGTCCACGAGCATTGGGCCGCCCGTACCTTGGACTTGGATCTTCTGCTATGGGGCCAAGAGTGCCGTTCCGGGGCGGAGTTGACGCTGCCGCATCCGGGATTGCACGAGCGGGCGTTCGTGCTGGCGCCGCTGCAGGAACTGGACGCGGATATGGAGGTGCCTGGGCGCGGGGCGGTCGCACAATTGCTGCAGCAATGCGCCTATGCCCAGGTGGACCGCATCGGCTCGTGCTACTGCCTTCCGGAAGCAATGCGGCTGATCGTGGTGGAAGGCCCCATGGGCGTGGGCAAGACCACGCTGTGCAATCGCTTGGCGGCGGAGTTCGACGGCCAGCTGATGCTGGAGCGCTATCGCGACAACCCGTTTCTGGAAAGGTTCTTCGAGCATCCCGAGGAAAGCGCCTTGCCGGTGCAGTTGCATTTCCTGAACAGCCGCATGCGCCAGCTTCGCCAATTGCAGCAGACGGAGTTGTTCCGGCAGCGCGTGTTCGCCGATTTCATGTTGGAGAAAAGCGATTGGTTTTCGCAGTTGGCGCTGCGCACGGACGAGTACGATTTGTGGCTGAGCTTGTACGCGCACATGTCGGTCGGCTTGCCGCGTCCGGACTTGGTGATTTATTTGCAGGCGCCGGTGCCGGTTCTCATGGAGCGGATCGCTGCCCGCGGGCGACCCTACGAGCGGGCGGTGGGCCCGGAGTTTCTGGAACGCCTGTCGGCGCAGATGGTGAACTATTTCCGCAGTTATCAGGGTGCGTTGCTGACGGTGGATGCATCCCATGCCGACTTGGCGCACAGCCGGCAAGATTACCAGTGCCTGTTGGCTGCGCTGGAGGAACTGGATGCGTCGGGCCGGTATTTTCTGGATCCGGCGCAGCCGGAATCAGCGTTGGCTGAAATGCCTTCGGAATTGGTCCTGAACTAGACGTTCTGTGCGGCGAGGGTGCTTGGTATGGCTGCGGCTGTCACGCTTCGCGAATTGCAGGAGATCGCACGGCGCGGCGAGCGGCGACTGGCCGGCCTGACCGTCTACGATGCCTCGTTTGCCCGAGTGCTGGATGCAGGCGGATTGGATTTTCTGCTGGTCGGCGATTCCTTGGGCATGACGGTCCAAGGCCATGGCAGCACCCGTCCGGTGACGATGGACGACATGGTGTACCACACCCGTTGCGCAGCACGGGGCGTAGAACGCTCTTTCCTGATTAGCGACATGCCGTTCATGAGTTTCCGGGAGGTGCCGATGGCGCTCGATCATGCGGCGCAACTGGTGCAGGAAGGCGGCGCCCGCATGGTCAAATTGGAAGCGTCGCTGGATCAGGCCGAAATCGTGCGGGCGCTATCGGAGCATGGCGTGCCGGTCTGTGCGCATCTGGGCTTGCGGCCGCAGAGTCTGGAACGACTGGAGCGTGCTCGCATGTATGGGCATGATCCGTGCGAAGCGGATGAATTGCAGGCGACCGCACGCGAATTGGAGCAGGCCGGAGCCAATCTTCTGCTGCTCGAATGCGTGGCCGGGGCGCTGGCGCAGTCGATTACGGACAAGGCGGACATTCCGGTGATCGGCATCGGTTCCGGGGCGCATTGCGACGGGCAGGTGCTCGTGCTGTACGACTTGCTGGGCCTGACCGACCCCATGCCCCGCCATGCCCGTTGTTTTCTGGGGGATGGCGAAGGCCAAGGCTCGTGCGTCGAGACGGCCGTGCGTGCGTACGTCCAAGCCGTGCGGTCGGGCCGGTTTCCGTGATTCTGTGCCGCACGCCGGAGCAATTGCGCGTGGCGCTGGAGCGGCTGCCAGCCTCGCGCACGCTGGTGCCGACCATGGGCGGCCTGCATGCAGGGCACTTGAGCCTTCTGGAGATTGCGCAGCGTCGCGGCGGCGCCGTGCTGGCGACCATTTTCGTCAACCGCCTGCAGTTCGACGACCCGCAGGACTTCGCCGCCTACCCGCGGGAGTTGGGGCAGGATCTGGAGTCGCTGCGCCAGGCAGGCGCGGACTTGGCGTACGTTCCGGACGAGGCGGACGTATGGGGCGGCGAAGCGCCGCAGCCGGAGTTGTTCGAGATGCCGGGGCTGACGGATGTGCTTGAAGGGGAGCATCGCCCCGGCCATTTGCGCGCGGTTGCCGCAGTTGTAAGCCGCCTGTTCGATCAAGCCATGCCGACGGCGGCCGTGTTCGGGGAGAAGGACTACCAGCAGCTGGTATTGGTGCGACGGCTGGCGGCGGCGCGTCCGACGCCAGTGGAAATTGCGGCGGCACCGGTCGTGCGCGAAGCGGACGGCTTGGCCATGAGTTCGCGCAATCGCCGGCTTAGTCCGCAGGCGCGCATTCAAGCGGCGGAATTGCAACGGTCGCTGGCGACAGCCGCGAGGCTTCTGCGTGAGGGCAGTCCGGTCGCATTGGCGCAGGAACGGGCTGCCGCCATGCTGCAGGAGGGCGGATTCCAGACGGATTACGTGGCTGCCCGGCATGCGGCGAGTTGGCGGCCGGCCGGCGATGCGGACCAGGATTTCGTCATGCTGGCGGCGGCGCGCCTCGAGGACGTGCGGCTGCTGGACATGGCGCGGGCGCGGCGCGAAGATTTGATAGAATCGCAGACATGAAACGAGTCTTTCTTCGCGCCCGCCTGCATCGGGCCACGGTGACGCATGTCGAGCCCGATTACGACGGCTCGTGCGCCATCGATCGCGAGTTGCTGCGGGCGGCGGGCATTCGCGAATACGAGCAAATCGACATCTACAACATCGACAACGGCGAACGGTTCACCACCTACGCCATTGAAGCCGCCTCCGGCAGCCGCACCATCTCCATCAACGGCGCGGCCGCCCGCAAGGCCATGCCGGGCGATTGCGTCATCATCGCCGCCTATGCGCAGCTGGAACCCGAGGAAGTGGCCGGCTTCAAGCCGACCCTGATTTATCTGGATGCGGCCAACCGCATCGAACGCACGGCCGACCACATTCCCGTACAGGCGGCCTGAACCTAGCCGGTATTCCGCATGCCTGCGGCCATGGCGCTGATGGAGCGGGCGATTGCCCGCTGCCACTCTCCGGCGTCGGGCACTTGGCGCTTGCGCCGCAGCAAGCTGACCTGAATGGCGTTGATCGGATCCAGATAAGGCTTGCGCCGGTTAAGGGAACGCTGTAGGCCCGCCTGCGTACCCAGAAGTTCCCGGCTTTCCGTCACGCGCAGCACCATTGCGCAGGTGCGCCGGTATTCCTGCTCGATCTGCCGGTAGATGGCGGCAGCTTCCGGACGGGAACTCAATTGTGCGTACTGTTCGGCGATCGGCATGTCGGCCTTGGCCAGCGCCATTTGGATGTTGTGCATTAGGGTCTGGAAGAACGGCCAGCGCCGGTACATGCGCCGCAGGTGCGCAAGCCCCGCCCGGGGGTGTGCGCCCAGATAGTTTTCCATGGCCGTGCCAATGCCGTACCATGCCGGCAGCGTATGGCGCGACAGCGACCAGCCGAAGACCCACGGGATGGCGCGAATGGAGGCCATGGAGCGGTCGGCGGCGCGGCGATGCGAAGGACGCGAGCCGATGTTCATGCCGCCGACCTCGCGCACGGGAGTGATTTCGTAAAAGTAGTCTAAAAGCCCGTCGGTCGCCAAAAGCTCCCGGTACGCTTTCTCGCCGGCCGCGGCGAGTTGCGCCATCGCATCCATGTCGTCGACGTATTCGCCGGTGCTCTTGCCCGAGCGGTGGCGCGAGGCCAGAAGCAGGCCGGTGGAGCCCATCGTCAGTTCGTAGACGGCGGTCTCCAGATTGGAGTACTTGTAGGACAGGACTTCGCCCTGCTCGGTCAGTTTGATGGCGCCGCGCACCGTGCCGGGCGGTTGGGCGACGATGGCATCGTGGGTCGGCCCGCCGCCGCGCCCGATCGTGCCGCCGCGTCCGTGGAACAGCCGAATGCGTACGCCGTTGCGGTCGCCGGTGTCGCTAATCCGCTTTTGCGCCTGGTACAGATTCCATGCGGAGGCCAAAATGCCGCCGTCCTTGCAGGAATCGGAATAGCCCAGCATGATGTCCTGCACGCCGCCGGAGGCTTCCAGTAGCGGTCGGTAGACGGGATCGTTGAACAGTTCGGCGAGAATGTCGGGGGCGCGCTGCAGGTCTTCGATGGTTTCGAACAGCGGGCAGACACGCAGTCGGCAAAACCACGCTTTCCCGGTGCGCCCGGCCAGTCCTGCAAGACTGCCCAAGAACATCACCTCCAGAACATGGCTGGCCTTGCAGGTCATGGAGATGACGTACTGGCCGAACATGTTCGGGCTGATCCGCTGCGGCGTTTTATGCATCACGTCGAAGACAGCTAGGATTTCGCGGGTCGCCGGCGAGAATTGGCCGAGGTTCGGGAGGTCGGGGCCGGAAGCATGCCGCAGCATCTGGCGCAGGATTCGCTGGCGTCCGGCCTCGGCCATGCCGGCGTAGTTCGCGGCGTCTTGCGTACGCAGAATTTCGTCGATGGCCCGCGTGTGGCGGGAAGCTTCCTGCCGCACATCGAGCCGCGCCAAATGGAAGCCGAAGGTCTCCGCCAGCCGGATAAGGTCCGCCAGTTCTCCCTCGGCGATGCGGGCGTCGCCCTGTTCGATGAGCGCGTCCCTGATCAGATACAGGTCTTCCAGAAACTCCTGCTCGTCCCGATAGGCATCAGCAGTGTCGCGCCCGCGCCTTTCAACGCGTTCCAGTTGCCGTCGCAAGCGAAACAGCATGGCGGCCAGTTTGCAACGGTACGGCTCGGTTTCAAATAGCAGGGATTCGCGGCGCTGCGCGAGGTTCATCGCCGTCGCATCCGTGCGCAGTTCGGCGCAGATTCTTTCCGACAGCGTGTCGAGGCGAGTGGAATGGGTGAGCGTATCCTCTAATCTCTGGACATGCCGGATATACTCCTGAAGGATGGTTCGCGCCTGCATTCTGCAGGCTTCGCGGGTGACGCGGGAGGTGACGTGCGGGTTGCCGTCGCGGTCGCTGCCGATCCATGAACCGAAGCGGATGAAACTCGGCATGGGATACGGCGCGTCCGGGTAGACTTGCCGCCAAGCGCGCTGCAGATTGCGGTAGAGGCGCGGGATGGCGCGGAACAGGGACTTTTCGAAGTAATGCAGGCCCAGCCGGATTTCGGATTGCACGGTCGGCGTGCCGGGCCGGATTTCGTCGGTCTTCCATAGCGCTTGGATTTCCGCCTGCAAGCGTTCGCGGGCTTCATGCTGCTCCACGGCGCTTAGCGCACGGTTGTCGGTCTCCGGCAGCAGGATGAAGATGCGTCGCAGCGCTTCCAGTGCGATGCGCCGCTTGGCTTCGGTCGGATGCGCTGTGAAGACGGGCATATACTGCGCCGTTTGCAGCAGTTCCGCCGTTTGTTTGGCACTGAAGCCTTGCGCCTTGAGAAATTTCAGCATCGCGTGGAAGGTGCCCGGCAGCGGCTGGCCGGTGCGCAAATGCGCTCGGCGCCGATCCAGCATGGCCGTCTCTTCGGCGACATTGACCAGACTGAAGTAGATGGAAAAGGCGCGAATGACTTGGCTGGCGTGATCGGCGTCCAGATGGTCGATCAGGCTCGTCAGTTTCCGTCGCAGCAGCGTATCTTCCCGGGCTTGCAGGCGGATGAAGCCCCGGCGCAGCCGTTCGACGGTGCTGAAAACCCGCGACGGGGCGTGCTCCTTGAGTACGAAACCGAGCAGGCGCCCCAACAGCCGGACGCGCGATCGCAGTCTCCGGTCAATGGCATCGCCCGGCGGCATATGGGTCGCCGCACTGGGCATAAGGAATGTTCCCAAGGTGGCTAAACAGCCCGTCTATTATATCCGCCGATGGTTTGCTCTCTTCATGAATCGAGGATTTTCGGCTGAACATTCTTTCTTATGGGTAGATGATCTGCGCTCCTACTTCAGGATACGATACATCGTTCCCCAGTATCTTTTCGAGGGATTTTTTGGACGTGCCGCCTGCGAATGGGGTGAGGTTCTTCCATGTGCGCACTTGGCATGGGCCGGGCTGGCCGTTCTGATGTTGCAACGCCCAGATGGAAACATCGCCGATGTATTCGGATAGCGCGTAGTCTTCGATCTTGGTGAGATGGCCAATCTCGTCCATGTAGACTAGGGCATTCAACCGCTTGTCGATCATGATATGCGGAAGCGGCAGGTTGAGGTTACCGGTTCGTATGATGATGCTGCCATTGGGGGTGCGGTAGATTCTGGCAGGCTCTTCTGGAACAGCGGTCGTGGCGATGATGTGGCTGACATGATGCCGCAAGCTGCCTGCAGCCAGAGAAGAAAGGTACTGCAAGTGCGCGATGTCGTAGAAAGGAACTGGCTTATGGAGGTAGTAGTATCCGGGCGAGTTTTGCCACATGAGCGTTGAATCCAAGACTCCGCAGAGTGAAGGATCCCGAGCCAATTTCCGATAGACCGGAAAAATCGGATCTTGGCGGAATACGAATGACACAATTTCGGTTCCCCTAGAGTAGGCGGTGTAGGCATGATGCTGACCGGGAATGAGATTCAAAATGCCGAGGCCGGAAATGACGGCGGCGTATCCCAAGCCCAGCGCGGGGCGCGGACGACGAGGCATGTCCGATGCATTCCTCAAGAATTGCCAGCCTACGGCCAGCAGGTCGGCAAACAGCATCAGCCATATCGGAATAGCCGCGAAGACAAACCGATACTCCCGATGATCCATGGCCATGTGCGGCAAAAGTACGGCCAACATCAGTGCCAGCATCAAAAGGTGCCGGTGCCAGTTCCCGACTCCGATGGCGACGGCCGCCAGAAACGTCCCACCGCTCGCCAGCATCAGCCAGCCCAGATAATGCCATGCGGTCGATTCCCCGCTGCGGTCCAACGTCAAGTTGAAGAGTAGGTTCAGCCAATAGGAGTGGAAGAAACTATCCCAAGTTGCGTATTCGAACACGCCGATGCTTGCCAGAGTCGCGAGTCCTGCAAAAAGCGTAACGGTCCGAACGCGCTTGCCCGAACGGATGAAACTCCATGCCAGAAGCACGCCGGCGGCTATGGCATACTGCATGCGTACGGCAACCGTGAAAACAGCCAGAATTGCGACGGCGGCGGCACGGCGCGGCTTGGGCGGGCGCAGCGCGAGGGCAAGCAGCAGAAGCAGTAGCCCGGTGGCGACGAATTCGGTCATCGGCTTGTGGGCAAAGCCGACCAGTTCGTACCAGAACGAGCCCAGCACCAGCGCAATCCTTCCAGTGCGCTCCCCGTAGAGGAGCCGGCCTGCGGCATACATGCCCGCAGGGATGGCGAGCGACATGGCGCAGAACATCAGTTTGACGGCGGGAATATAGAATCCGGGCTCGCCCAAGCCGATGCTCTTGCAAATCCACAAGACGGTCGCAACCAACCCCGGAACCAGCCATGAGCGGGCGCCGAAATAGAATTCCCAGAATGTGAGGCCAGAGCCGAAGGCCGCGCTATGGGCGGGTTCCAAGTACTGCATGATTTCGTCAGGGTGCAGTACGAAGTCGCCAGACAGGGCGATGCCCGCGCGAGCGCAAAATGCCGCGGCCAATATCCAATACAAGTGGCGCCAGACGGGCGCCGATGAGGATGGCGCTGCCGATGGCGGAGTGGGGTCAAGCATGCAGGCGATGGGGGGTTTCGGGAGTTGAGCCTTGAGCATAGGCATTATCGCAAAGTATCGGCATATGGAAGGCAACCTGCCGGGCGCATGAAGCGGTTGCTCCATCGTTTGGCCGTGCGGCACACGAATCTTCCGCCATGCGCGAACGTTCTTCGGATAAAATGCAACAGGTTCGCGAGAGCGGTTCCCGATGCCCACGTAATCATGCCGAATCATCATCTTGCAGTCGGGTGCGCCCCGGCGTAAATTCGCCTGTCCGAACGATCCGTACCATGGCCGCATTTTTTCCTGAGTCCCTGCGCCGCCATGCCGATCGCTTGCGGGGCGTGCCTCTGCGCACCTTGTTTGCGGCCGATGGCGAACGGATCTTCCTGCAATGCGATGCCGAAGGCATCTATCTGGACGCTTCGCGCCAACGGCTGGATGCGGAGGCATGGGATGCCTTGCTGCCATTGGCATCGGCTGTCGAGCAAGCGCGCGAACGGCTGTTTGCGGGCGAGCCGATCAATGCGACCGAAAGCCGTGCGGTGCTGCATCCGGTGCTGCGCGACCCGCGCACGGAAGGGCTTGAGGTAGGCGGCGTGGATGTGTTGGCGGAGGCGCATCGCCAGCGTCGGCGGATGCGTGCGTTCGCCGCGGAAGCGGCGGCCCGTTGGCGCACGGTGGTTAATGTGGGCATCGGGGGGTCGGATTTGGGGCCGCGCATGCTGTGTCAGGCGTTGCCCGCGGCTTCGGGAGCGCCGGAGGTCCGCTTCGCATCCACCTTGGACCCGGCGGAATTGGAAGCGGCCCTGCGCGGCTGCGAGGCGGACGGGACGCTGTTCGTCGTGGCGTCCAAGACGTTCACCACGGTGGAGACGCAGCAGAACTTCGTTGCCGCCCGCCGCTGGCTTGAAGCGCAAGGCATGGGCCGCGAGGCGGCCATGGAGCATTTCGTAGCGACGACCGCGGCGGCAGAGCGCGCGATGGAGGCAGGCATTGATGCAGAGCGGATCTTTCCGTTCTGGGAATGGGTCGGCGGCCGCTATTCGGTCTGGTCCAGCGTCGGGCTGCCGGTCGTGCTGCATGCCGGATGGGAGGCGTTCGCGCAGCTGCTGGATGGGGCGCATGCGATGGACCGGCATTTCGCCGAGGCGGCGGCGGCGGCCAATGCGCCGCTCATGCAAGCCTTGCTGATGATTTGGAACCATGCGCTTCTGGGGGCGCCGACACGGGCGGTGCTGCCGTACGACTACGGATTGCGGACGCTGCCTCGCTTCCTCCAGCAGTTGCACATGGAAAGTTTGGGCAAGCGCGCTGGACTGGATGGGGAATTGCGCGAGGTGGCCGCACCCGTGGTATGGGGAGGATCCGCCAACGACGGGGCGCACGCATTCTTCCAGCTGCTGCATCAAGGGGCGCAGACCGTGCCGGTGGATGCGATCATGGCGCGGCCGAATCTTGCGGACGACCGGCGGCGCTTGCTTTTGGCTCAGTGCTTGGCGCAACTCGATCTTCTGGCGGCCGGCCGCTTGCCGGATGAAGTGTCGCCGGCGCCGGGCGTGCCGTTAGCGCATTACGTGCATCCAGGCGACCGGCCAAGCACGATGCTCCTGCTTGAGGATTCGGGAGCCCGGAGGTTGGGGGCGCTGCTGGCGCTGTTCGAACATGCCACGTTCGCGGCGGCGGTGATATGGGGCATTAATGCGTTCGACCAGTTCGGAGTGGAATACGGCAAGCAGCTCGCGCATTCGCTTGAAGAGGCGTTGCAGAACCCTCAAACCCCGGTTCCCGGGCATACGCTGGCGCATGTGATGCGGAGGCTTCGGTCGTCGTAATGCGGTATGTGCTGTTCAGCGACGTGGACGGCACCATGCTGGATGCCGAGACGTACCGGTGGGAGGAGGCGTTGCCGGGCATCGAATGCGCACGCAAGCATGGCGTGCCCATTGTGCTCAATACCAGCAAAACGGAGCAGGAAGTTTTGGCGTTGGGCAATGAACTGGACATTCATGCGCCGTTTGCCATTGAGAACGGCGGTGCCGTGTACGTGCCTCCGGGAATGTTCGATGATGGCAAGGCGGAGGGATTGCTGCCGTTCGGCGCGGCGTACCCGAAGATTCTCGAAGCTTTGGACGGATTGGCATCCTCGTTCCGATTCCAAGGAATTTCCGAGATGAGCGAACAGGAGGTGGAGGTTGCCTGCGGCTTGCCGCCGGGTGCTGTAGCGGCATCGCGCAACCGCCAGTTCAGCGAGCCGTTGATATGGCGCGATGCTCCGGAGCGGCTGGAACCGTTCTCGCAGCAATTGCAGGAGCATGGGCTGATTCTCAAGCGAGGCGACCGCTTCGTGCATGTCATGGGGAAGACGGACAAGCGCGTTGCCGTGGAGTGCTTGATGCCGCGTTACCGGCACCGCCATCCGGATGTGCGCAGCGTGGCGTTGGGCAACGGGCCGAACGATTTGGGCATGATGGCGATCACGGATATTGCGGTGCTCATCAACAACCCGGGCGGCCGCAACATACAATACCCGCAGGCGCGTACGCCGGCGGGCACCGGACCGACGGCTTGGTCGCGTGCGGTGCAGGCATTGCTTGAGGATGAGTCATGAGCGATTTTCTCCAGAACGGACAGATTACGACGTTGCACGATTTGGCAGGACGGCCGACCGAGGAGTTCGAACAGGACTTGTGCGAACATGCCAAGCACCGTCCGCTGGGCCTAGTGCTGCCGTCCTTGTATTCCGAGTTGGAACGGCCGGCGCTGTCTCGGATTGTGGACGAATTGGCGCAGGTGCAGTATTTGGATGAGATCGTCATCGGTCTGGATGCGGCGGATGCGGAGCAGTTCAAGCAGGCGCGCGAGTTCTTTGCCCGTCTGCCGCAGCGGCATCGCCTGCTATGGAACGACGGGCCGCGCTTGCGGGCGCTGGCGGATGACTTGGCATCCCGCGGCTTGGAGCCGAGCCGTTCGGGAAAAGGGCGCAACGTGTGGTTTTGCTTCGGCTATGTGCTGGCGAGCGGACGCGTTGAAGCGCTGGCGCTGCATGATTGCGACATCACGACGTATGACCGGCGCCTGCTGGCGCGGCTGATCTATCCGGTCGCCAATCCGGATTTCCCGTTCGCGTTCTGCAAGGGCTACTATTCCCGAATCTCCGATCAGGCTTTGAAAGGCCGGGTGGCGCGCCTGCTGGTCGCGCCACTTTTGCGCTCGTTGCGCCGGGTGTTCGGGCCGCACGATTTCGTGGAGTATCTGGAGAGTTTCCGGTATCCATTGGCGGGCGAGTGTTCGTTGCGCAGCTATGTGCTGAAAGACTTGTACCTGCCGGACGACTGGGGTCTGGAAATCGGCTTTCTGGCGGAAGTGCGGCGCATGCATGCCAGCCGGCGCATCTGCCAGGTGGACATCGCCGACCTGTACGACCACAAGCATCAGGAGATGGGCACCGATGAAGCGAACTCCGGCCTGTCGAAGATGAGCACGGACATCTGCAAGGCGATCTTCCGCAAAATGGCCATCGAAGGCGAAGTGTTTTCCGAAGGCGTGTTCCGGAGCATCAAGGCGGCGTACCTGCGCGAAGCTCTGGATCTGGTCGAACGCTATCAGAGCGATGCGGTCACCAACGGCCTGCAGTTGGATCGGGATGCCGAGGAGCAGGCGGTGGAATTGTTTGCCAGCAACCTGCTGCGCGCCGGCCAGAATTTCCTGACGCATCCCATGGAAACCCCGTACGTGCCGAGTTGGCGCCGCGTGCGTTCGGCGCTTCCGGATTTCCTGCAGCGGCTCAGCGAGGCCGTGGAAGAAGATAGCCGGGAATAGTTGCCGGCCGTTCGGCGGCGATTACGGGAGCGGCGTATATTCCCAGCCGGCAGCTTGCTCGGCAGCGAGGGCGCGGTCCTGCTCCGTCATGTGCGCTTCGATGCCGTGCAGTAGCGTACGGACTTCTTCCGGCGTGATGGCGCATTGCGGGTGGTGGACTTTCCGGTACAGCGTACGGTAATCCATATCGCAAGCTTCGATGGTGCGGCCTTCGGAAAGCTTCCGTACATTGTCCGCAAGCAGGTAGGCCCGTGTGATGTCGTAGCCGACGCCGGCTCCTTCGTAATAATGCCGGGCCAGCAGGAAGCGTGCGGCCAAGGCATCGTCCCATTGCCGGAAGAAGCCATGCCGGTCGGACAGGCCGACCATGAGGTCCAAGCCCATGCCGTCCGGTTCCGCGAATTGCGCGGCGGCCTTGCGATACCAGATGACGGCCGCCGCGTCGTTTTTCTGAATGCCATCGCCTTGGGACGCGAACATGCCCATGCGCAATTGCGCCCATGGATAGCCTTGGGCTGCGGCTTCCTGCGCAAGCGGCAGGGCACCCGCCATATCGCCGTCGCGCCAGAGGGCATCGACTTCGGCTTCGTGCGGATTGGCTTCCAGCGCCCGCGCCGGCCGCTCCAAGGTTTCGGCGCAACCGCTTGCCAGCATTGCGCCTGCCGCCAGCATCAGGGGAATGGCTCGCATACGACGCAATACGGATTCCGGTGCAGGGAGACGCCTAGGCCAGAATGGCGGATTAGTCCCGGTAGGCCTGCTCGATTTTTTCGCGCCGCTGCTTTTCCTCGGTACTGAATGTGGCAGTGGGGCGTAGCAGCAGTCGCTCGATGCCTATGGGCGTGCCGGTTGCGATGCAATAGCCGTACGAACCGTCGTCGATGCGGCGCAATGCTTCTTCGATCTTCGGCAGCAGTTTCGAGTCGCGGTTGAGCGAGCGCACCTTGAGGCTGATATCCTCTTCGGCGGCCGCGCGGTCCAGTTCGTCGCATTCGCGATGCCCTTCGGACAACTCGGCACGGGCGCGTTCCAGTCTGGCATTCAGGTCATTGCGCAAGTCTACCAGGCGCTGCCGGAAGAATTCCAGCTGTTCTTCATTCATATAGTTCTTCCGCGGAGCGCGGATGATCTGCTTTTCGGTCAGCATCGTCAGGCAATGGTCTTGTCGGCCGGTCGGGGAGGGAGGCGCCTCAAGGCGAAAAATTGTACAGCATTCCGCCGTGCTGCGGATGGCATCAGGCGGTTTGCTCTTCTCCGGGCTGCGGACGCATGAGCGAAGTTTCCACATCGTCGCGGGCTTGGGCGCCTTGCAGGGTTTCGATGAGGGCCAGTGCGAAATCCATCGCCGTGCCGGGTCCGCGCGAAGTGACGACAGGCCCATCGACGACGACCGGCGTGTCGGTGAACGTCACTTCGGCGAATTGCGCGGCATCGATGCAGCCGGGGTAGCAGGTCGCCTTGCGCCCATTGAGCAGCTGCGCATTCGCCAGCACTTTCGGTGCCGCGCAGATGGCTGCGACTTTGCGGTCTTCTTCGATGTGACGCTGAAGCAGGCGATGGATGCGCGGATCCGCGTCCAAATGGTCGGCGCCCGGCAGGCCGCCCGGCAGCACGATCATGTCGAAGGTTTGATCCACGACGGCATTCAAGGGCGTATCCGGCACCAGCCGTACGCCGCGGGATGCGGTGACCGTGCCTTCCCGCAGACTGGCGACGGTCACTTCGATGCCGGCGCGGCGGAGCAGGTCGATCAGGGTGACGGCTTCCAGTTCTTCGCATCCTTCCGCCAGAGGAATAAGAACGTGGCTCATTGCGCGTTCGCCTCCTGATTTTCCGTCTGGAGTTCGCCGGTCTGCAGCAGTTCCAGGGCTGCCTTGATCTGATTGTCGCGGACGATAGCTTCCGGGTCAGCGGCGGCCGGGTCGTCGCCATCTTCTTCCGGCACGAATTCGACATGGTAATCCGGTTCGATGCCTTTTTCGTGGATGGAGCGTCCGGAAGGCGTGTAATAGCGGGCCGTCGTCAGCTTGAGTGCAGCGTCCTGGCTTTTCAATGGCATTAGCGTCTGCACCGACCCTTTGCCGAACGAACGGGTGCCGAGCAGTTGGGCCCGCCGGTTGTCCTGCAAGGCACCGGCCACGATTTCCGAGGCGGAGGCGGAACCGTTGTTGATCAGCACGACGACGGGCACGCTGGAGGTCATGTCGCCTTGGGTGGCGAACTCCTTCGCGTTGGACTGGTTGGCGCGTCCCCGCGTGGAGACGATCGGAGCGCGGTAGTCCAGCAGGGCATCGGAAATCTCGATGGCGGCTGTGAACAGGCCGCCGGGGTTGTTGCGCATATCCAGAATGATGCCTTTGAGATCCTCGCCTGCCCGGTCCTGCAGGTCTTCGAGATGCTTGATGAAGTCCTTGCTGGTGCGGTTCTGGAAATTGCTGATGCGCACATAGGCGTAGCCGGGTTCGAGCATGGAACTGCGTACGCTCTTGATTTTGATGACGGCGCGGGTGATGGTGATGACCAGCGGTTCTTCCAGTCCTTCGCGGAGGAGGGTGAGGGTGATGTCCGTGCCGGGCTTCCCGCGCATGATCTGCACGGCATCGTGCAGCGATACCTCGTTCACGGACTGGTCGTCCAACTTCAGGATCTGGTCGCCGCTGCGCACCCCGGCGCGCTGCGCCGGCGTGCCGTCGATGGGCGAGACGATGTGGATGTTTCCGAGTTCCTCCTTTTTGGTGACGACGATGCCCAAGCCGCCGAATTCCCCGGTAGTGGTGACCTCCCAATGCTTCAGTTCCTCGCGGTCCAGATACGTGGTGTACGGATCCAGTTTGGAGACCATGCCCCGCATGGCGTTGCGCAGCAGCGTACCGTCGTCGACTTCGTCGACGTACTGGTCCTTGATCATTTCGAACGCCTCGGTGAAATTGCGGAGGTCGCCGAGGGACAGGGAAGCCTTGGCGCCGCGGGCGTCCTGAATGACCAGATGCCCGAGTGTCCCCGCAGCCAGCAGCAGGGCCAGCAGCAGCAGGGGATGGATGGAAATTCTGCGCATGGGCCCAATTTTAGTCTATTTTTCCGGTATGGCACATGGCCGCATGCGCATCGACGGGGATGGAGGCCGCGTGTACAATGGCTCGCGCATGATCGATTGGAGCCGCATCGACACCGTATTCCTGGACATGGACGGGACGCTCCTCGACTTGCGCTTCGATTCCTATTTTTGGCACCATCATCTTCCGCAGCGCTTCGCTGAGGCGCAAGGACTGGAGTTCACGCAGGCGCAGGCCGACCTGCAGGGCCGCTATCGCGCCATGCGCGGCACGCTGCAATGGTATTGCGCAGACTACTGGAGTCGCGAACTGGGCTTGGACCTGGTCGCGCTGAAGGATGAGATTCGCCACCGTATTGCACGCCAGCCGCATGTCGAGGAGTTTTTATCAGGCGTTAATGCCAGCGGCCGCCCTTGCTATCTAGTGACAAACGCGCATCCGCGGTTCGTCGACATCAAGCTGGATGAAGCTCAATTGCATGGCTACTTTCAGCGTGTCATCAGTTCGCATGCCTTCCGGGTTCCAAAGGAAAGCACGGAGTTTTGGCAAGCATTGCGCGAGGTGCTGGAGCATGAGCCGGCCCGTACGCTGATGGTGGACGACGATCTGGAAGTGCTAAAGCATGCCGAAGCAGCCGGCATTGGCTGCTTGGTGACGGTCCGGCAGCCGGATAGCGCGCAGCCTGTCCGCAAGTTGCAGGGCTATCCCGCGATTCGCGATTTCTCCGACATCATGCCGCCTGGTCCGAAATGCCCGTCGGCATAGCACCCCAAGAGCGTGGACGCGGCCCACACACGGGCCGTTCATGTTTGCGCGCCATGCACGGCCTTCAATTCAAGCCGTTCCAGAAATTGTAGGCAGCCGTCATCATGTCCAAATCATCGGCTTGCGGCTGCCATAATGCCGCGCCTTGATCGTTCGAACTTAGCCTCGGTTCCAGCGCTTGAAACGCTTCCGGCAGTATTTCAGAAGTTCCTCGTAGTCGGGAAAATGCAGATCGAAGCCCTCTTCAGCGGGCTGGTCGTATTCGCAGAAGTCGTTGCTGTGGTCGCGGCAGATCTGCGGGCGAACCTCGTAGATGCCGCAGCGCCCGTCCGGGCGCAGATGCTTGCAGGTGGTGGCGAACATCAGCGCCCAGCCGTCCGAATCCTTATACGCGCTGACACCGGCGTGAGACACCTGCCACAGCAGATGCTCGTAGTCGTATTTGGAGCGCGGCGTATCGATCTCCTGCGTGACGTAATGGCAGCATAGCGAGTTGGTGCAGAAGTCGCACTTGTTTTCCGGCGTGAGCTTGACGCCTTCCGCCACCACCGGCACCGAGATGCGGGTTGCCATCAGTCGCCTTCCTGCGAGCGTGCCCAAGAGAAGGAGCAGTCCAATTCGGCGCGCACCCGGCACAATCCGTTGATGCCGTCTTCCAGCATGAGCGACAGCGGCGTGCGGCGGCGGAAGCGCCGATGCGGCGTAATCAGCCAGCGGGCGCCGATGCGGCTGTTGCGCGGGAACGAAGTGCGCAAAGCATCGGCGATGCCGACGATATGCTGGGCGCGCATCAGAAGCGTCGATTCGTCCGGCAGCGCTTCGCCGTTGCGGAAGCGATCCAGTTGCCGTCCGCGGGTCTTGTCCGGCAGTGCCAGAATGGCGACAATCTCATCGGTGTTGAGATGCCATTGATCCAGCACCGCCATGGTTTGCCGCGCCATGCGGCTGCGGTCGTCGGTCGAAGCATGGCTCATGAGTCCAGTTTGCGGCGGGTTGCAGGCATGGGGGCATGGTGCGTGGACTTGGGCTCGTCGGCGTAGCGCGGCCGCTCGCGGGATGCGCCGCCGGAAGCTTCAAGCAGTTCCCGCTCGCGGGCGGAAATCAATTCGAAAGCGGCACGAATGTCTTGCAGCGTTTGCGCGGACAGCGGGTTTTTCATGCCCGGCTGAGGCGTGACTTCACGCACGATTTGCGCCAGCAACTTGCGCATCGTGGACAGAATTCGCTGCTCGACCGTGCGTTCCATAGCGAGTGCAACCTGATGGGGAGTATAGCAATGTCGGCCGGTGCGCGAAGCGCAACGGGCATCTGCGGTGTGCGGAACTGGTGGCCAGGGACGGAATCGAACCGCCGACACGGGGATTTTCAGTCCCCTGCTCTACCGACTGAGCTACCTGGCCGCAGATGAATGCGCCTTTGCGCAGGCGCGCATTATACGCGCTGCTCCGGCAGGCCGTGCGCGGCTACGCCCGCGTCAGGCGCAGGTGCATTTCCTGAGTCGCTTCGACCAGTGCCGTCGCAATGCCGAGTTCGCGTGCCGAATGGCCGGCTTCGGCAACCAGATCCAGACGCGATTCCGGCCACGCCTCATGCAGGGCGAACGCCTGTTCGATCGGGCAGGGCACGTCGTAGCGGCCATGCACGAGGATGCCGGGAATGCTCTGCAGCTTATCCGTTTGCGCGAGCAGGTGCCCGTCCGGCAAGAAAATCCGGTTGACGAAATAGTGGCATTCGATGCGGGCGAGGCCCAGAGCCATATGCGGGTCGCTGAACGCCTCGACCACCCGGGCATCGTGCTGGAGGTTCGAGCAGCGGGCTTCCCAGAGCGCCCAGGCTTTGGCGGCCTTCATGCACATCAGTTCGTCCGTGCCGGTCAGCCGGCGATGGTACGCCCGCATCAGATCGTTGCGTTCCGCATCGGGGACCGGGGCGAGGAAGTCCTGCCAGTAGTCCGGAAACAGATGGTTCGCGCCTTCCTGATAGAACCACAGAAGGTCGCGGCGCCGGCACAGGAAGATGCCGCGCAGAATCATGCCCAGCACGCGCTTGGGATGGGCCTGCGCGTAGGCCAGGGCCAAGGTCGACCCCCAGGAGCCGCCGAACACCAGCCATTGCTCGATGCGAAGTTCCTCGCGCAGCTTCTCGATATCCTCGATCAGATGCGCCGTCGTGTTGTCCGTCAGGTCGGCGTGCGGGGTGGAACGGCCGGCGCCGCGCTGGTCGTGCAGCACAATGCGGTAGCGTTGCGGGTCGAAGAACTGGCGGTGGTAGTCTTCGCATCCGGCGCCGGGGCCGCCGTGCAGAAACGCTACGGGCAGGCCGTCGGGACTGCCGCATTCCTCGACATGCAGTTCATGCCGCGCATCGACCTGCAGGCGGCGGGTCGCATAGGGCCGGATGGCGGGATACAGCATGGGCGGCGTGGCAGGCGGCGGTCGTGCTCCTACTATACTGGACTGGCTCGCGAGGAAATTTTGCGTCATGTCGGCTTTCGGAACGCGTCTGGCACTCGGCTTGCTGCGGCTGCTGGCACGGCTGCCGTTGCCGGTGCTGCGCCTGCTCGGCGGCTGCGTGGGCCTGGCCGCCGGCTGGATGCCGGGACGGCGCTTCGAGACCTGCATGGCGAACCTGAAGCTGTGCTACCCGGACCAGGATCACCTCTGGCATCAGAACATGACGCGCAAGAGCTTGATTCACGAGGCTTGCAACCTGCTGGAGATGCCGCGCCTGTGGCGCTTGCCGCCGGCGCGGCTGCTGGCTTTGGCGATGCGCGAATCGGGGCTGGACCTGCTGGAGCAGGCCCGCGGCAAGGGCGTCATTTTCGTGACGCCGCATTTCGGCAGCTGGGAGTACACCGGCTTGTACCTGGCCGCCAAAATGCCTATGGTCAGCATGTACCGGCCGCTCAAGCAGCCGGCCTTTGACCGGTTCGTCCGGCACGGCCGGCAGCATACGGGAGGCATGCTGGTGCCGACCGACATCGGCGGCGTGCGCCAGTTGTTGCAGGCGTTGCGGCAGCAGCATGCGGTCGGGGTGCTGCCGGACCATGTGCCGCGCCACAAGGAAGACGGCGTGATGGTGCCGTTCTTCGGCGTGATGGCGAATACCGGCGCCTTGGTGGCGCGTTTGGCGCAGCGCCAGAACGTGGTGGTGCTGCTGGCGCAGGCGCGGCGCTGCCCCGGCGGCTTCGCCGTCTCGCTGCGGCCTGCCGACCCGCGCATCTACGCGTCGGATCTGGTGGAAGCGGCGACTGGCGTCAACGCCACCGTCGAAGCGTGCATTGCCGACGACATCGCGCAGTACTGGTGGAGCTATCCGCGCTTCCGCAAGCGCCTGACGGAGCCGGAATCGCTGTATTCCTGAGAGTGGTCCTCGACCGCAACGCCGCTCAGGGCGCCGTCTTGCGGGCCACCAGTTGCGCTTGGCCGTCCTGTTCGAGGGCGTGCAGGAGTTCCCAGTCCGTGCAGCATGCCGCAAGTTCCCCGGGTTGAAGCAGGTAGTCCGGGTTGCGCGGTCCGGGGCCGGGGTGTCCGGCCAGAAACGTCTGGTAGCAGAGCAGGCCGCCGGGCCGCACGGCCGCCAGAAGCGCGGGCATCAGGGCGCGGTGCAGAAAATAGCTGGCCGCGACGACGTCGTACCGGTCCGTATCAGGCGGCTGCGCCACGACGTCGCGGATTTCGGCGCGCACTTCCAAGCCGCAGCGTTCGGAGGCGGCGCGCAGGTCTGCAATGGCTTCGGCGTTGCGGTCCCAGGCATCGACGCGAAGCCCGCGGCGGGCCAGCCACAAGGCGTTGCCGCCGCGTCCGCAGGCCAGATCTAGCGCCGTGCCCCGCGCAGGCAGGAATGCAGCGGCGGCCCGCACGGCAGTGCAGGACCGGGGGGCGGGCATCACCGGTGCCAGAAGGCCGGTGTCAGCACCACCAGCAGCGTGAAGATTTCCATGCGGCCGAACAGCATGCTCAGGCACAGCAGTCCTTTGCCGAAATCGGTGACCGAGGCGTAGTTGGTGCTGACTTCGCCAAGCCCGGGGCCTAGGTTGTTGAGGCTGGCGGCGACCGCCGAAAGGGCGGTGACCTGGTCCATGCCGGTCAGCGTCAGCAGTAGCAGGAAAATGCCGAAGATCGAGATGTAGGCGGCGAAGAAGCCCCAAGCGGCCTGTACGGCCGCCGGCGGCATGACGCGGTCGCCGACGCGCACGGTCATGTGCGCTGATGGATGGATGAGCTGCCGCAGTTCCTTGTTGCCCTGCTTGGCCATGATGATGAAGCGGATCACCTTCATGCCGCCGCCAGTGGAGCCGATGCAGCCGCCGATGCAACTGCTGAGCAGCAGCAATGTGGAAGCGAAGGCCGGCCAATGGTGGTAGCCGCTGGTGGTGAAGCCGGTCGTGGTGGCGATGGAGACGGTTTGGAACAGGCCGTCGCGCACCGCATCGGCCGTGCGGTCGTAGAAGCCGACGGCCCACAGGTAGACGACGCAGATGAGGGTCGCCACGCCCAGTATGGCGACATACGCCCGGAATTCGCCGTCTTTCGCATAGGCGCTCAAGTGCAACGGCGAGCGGAACTTCGGCATCGCCTTCGTGCTGAACCGCTTGCGGCTGAGGGCCGCGTAGTGCAGGCTGAAGTTGATGCCGGCCAGCACCATGAAGACGATGGCAATCGCTTCGATCAGCGGATTGTCGAAAAACCCGAAATTGGCGTCGTGGGTGGAGAAGCCGCCGATGGAGATGGTCGAAAACGCATGGCAGACGGCATCGAACCCACTCATGCCGGCGCCCCAGTAGGCCAAGGCGCAGGCGGCCGTCAGGCCCAAGTACAGATACAGCAGCTTTTCCGAGGTTTCGGCGATGCGCGGCGTCAGCCGCCGCTCCGACAAGGTGTGCGGGGCATTGGCATGGTACAGCTGCATGCCGCCCATGCTGACCATCGGCAGGATCGCCACGGCCAGAATGACGATGCCGAGCCCGCCCATCCATTGCAGGAACTGGCGGTAGAGCAGGATGGAGGGGGGCAGCGCGTCCAAGCCGCTGAGCACGGTCGCGCCAGTGGTCGTCAGGCCAGAGATGGACTCGAAGATGGCATCGATGCCGCTCAGGCGCAGCGCCGGCGACATGTAGAGCGGGATGGCGCCCGCTAGGCCCAGCACGATCCAGAACAAAGACGCCACCGCAAAGCCGTCGCGAAGCCGCAAGGGCGGCGGGTGCGGCATGCCGCGGGCGGCATGGGTCCATAGCGCCACGCCCAAGAAGAACAGCAGGCTGAAGGCGTACAGGAAGGAAAAGGCTTCGCCGTCATGCTGCACCACGCTCACGACGAAAGCGGGCAGCATGCTAAGGCTTGACGCCGTCAGCAGGTAGCCCAGCAGGCGCTGAACGACCCGGTATTGGATGGGCATGGCTAGAAGCTGTAGTCGACCTGGAACAACTGCTCGACGTCGTGCACGTCGCGTTTGCGGCTGCAGAATAGGATCACGCGGTCGCCAGGTTCGATGACGGTGGACGGGTTGTGCCGCAGCAGCGTGTCGTTGCGCACCAGCGCCCCGACTGTGGCACTGGCCGGCAAGTCCAGCGCGCCGATGGGCTGGCCGACGGCCGCGGAACTGGAGTTCGCCATGAATTCCAGCGCTTCGGCGCTGCCCGAGCGCAGCGAGTGGCCGGTCAGCACAGCGCCGCGGCGGATGTGCACCAGCAGTTCGCTCAGTGCCGCCTGCTGCGGGGAGACGGTGATGTCGATCATGCGCTCGGCGGAGTTTTCCACCAGACCGACGAAGGATGCGCGGTTGATCATGGCAATGGTCGTGGCGACGCCGATGCGCTTGGCTTGCATGGCCGCGACGATGTTGGTTTCGTCGTGGTCGGTCAGGGCGCAGAACGCATCCATGTTCTCAAGGTTCTCATCGTGCAGCAGGCTTTCGTCGGAGGCGTCGCCGCATAGCACCAGCGTCCGATCCTGCAGATTCTCCGAGAGGTAGCGGGCGCGGGCTTCATCCTGCTCGATCAGCTTGACTTGGCAGCTCGGCTCCAGAGCCTTCGCCAAGCTATAGCCGATGTGGCTGCCGCCGGCGATCAGCACATGGCGCACTGGGCGGATTTGCGTGCGCAGCTGCTTGATGACGGCATCGAGCCGGCCGTAGGCGGCGAACGCGAACACCTCGTCGCGGGCTTGCAGGCGCAAGTCGTCATCCGGCAGCTGGGCTTCCAAGCCGCCTTGGTCGCGACGCCGATAGACGGCGGCGATGCGCAGCGGCGTGTCCGGCAGGTCGGCGTACAGTTCGCGCAGGGTGCGTCCGGCCGCAGGGGCTCCCGGTTCCACGCGCACGGCGGCCATTTGCGCGCATCCGTTGGCAAAATCGAGCACTTGCAGCACGCCGGGACGGTGCAGCAGCAGTTCGATGTCGTGCGCCGCCCGCTGCTCCGGGCTGATCAGAAGGTTGATACGCAAGGCATCGGTGATGACGTCCCGCTTCAGCGTCAGATGCTCCGTGGCGCGCACGCGGGCAATGCACTTGGGCGTCCGGTACAGGCGCTTGGCAATATGGCAGGCGGCGATGTTGACTTCGTCGTTTTCAGTAAGTGCGACCAGCATGTCGGCATTCTCGATGTCGGCATTCTCCAGAATGTCCGGATGGGCGCCGTTGCCGCACAGCGTGCTCAGGTCGCCGCGCTTCTCGAAGCGCTTGAGTTTCTTCTTGTTGGCATCGACCAGCGTGATGGCGTGATCCTTCTCCTCTGCCAAGGCGATCGCCAGCGAGCCGCCGACGCGTCCAGCCCCGAGGATGATGATGCGGACGCTGGCGCCGGCCGGCGCGGATTTAGTTGGGGCGGCCATCGCCGGAGCTTTCCCGCGGGATGTCGATGCCGATGTTGCGCAGTTTCCGGTACAGGTACGTCCGATCGATGCGAGCCATGTCGGCCAGCCGTTTCATGCTGCCGCCGCTCTGCTCGATCTGATGCTGGTAGTACATCTGGTCGAAGCGCATCCGCGCTTCCCGGTACGGCAGGTTCAACAGCGCGTCTATGCTGCCGGGAGCCGGCACGTGGTGCACCGGACGCAACAGGCGGTGCAGTTCCGCCACGCCGACATCGCGGTCGTCGCCGGCGATCAGGAGCCGATAGATCAGCCTCCGCAGTTCCTGCACATTGCCGGGCCAGTCGTAGCCACGCAGCGCGTCCAGTGCCGGCGGCGGGAAATGGCGCACGGGCAGGTCGGCCTGCGAGCAGTAATGGGCGAGGTAATGCTCGATCAGCTCCGGCACGTCCTCGGTGCGTTCGCGCAAGGGCGGCAGATGCAGGGTATGCGGCGCCAGCCGGGCATGCAGCGCCGGATCCAACACCCCCAGCGCCACGGCCGCCTTGGCTTCCTGCCAGAGGGTGGCGATCAGACGCACGTCGACGGGCATCGCCGTGCCGTCGCTGAGCAGCAGGTGGCGGTTGTCCAATACCGACAGCAGGCGCTTCTGGGCCATGAGGTTCAACTGGTCCAGAGGGTTGAGGCACAAGGTGCCGCGATGCGCATCCAGCAGCAGGCACGACTTGGCGTCGGGCACCTTTTCCAGCAGCCGTTGGCTCAGGTTCTGGCCGCTGCCGTAGACGAGCGGCTGATGATGGCGGGCGCTGGCGTAGTGCAGCTGGTGCGCCAGAGCCTGGAATTCGCAGCCGGACTCGCCTACGACCAAGACCGGGTCGTCGCTGCCGCTCAGCGAACGAATGCGGTCGCGCAGCTTTCGGATAGTAGAGCTGTCGCCGATCAATTGCATGGTGGCGGCCGAATCGCGCGCCAGCAACGCATTCTGCTGGCGCAGGCGGCGGGCTTCCAGAGCCCGCTCCACGTTCAGCATCAGGCTGTCGGTCGAGAACGGCTTCTCCAGAAAATGCCAAGCCCCGAGTTTGGTGGCTTCCAGCGCGGTCTCGATGGTGCCGTGCCCGGACATCATCAGGATCGGAAATGTCGCGACGTCTTCCTGCTGCCAGGCGCGCAGCAGGCTCATGCCGTCTTCGCCCGGCATCCAGATGTCCAGCAGCGCCAGATCGATCGTATGGTCGCGCACAATCCGGCGGGCTTCGCGAGCCGAATCGGCTTGCAGGACCCGGTGGCCATGTTCGGACAGCACGTCTTCAATGCCGATCCGGATATCGGCTTCGTCGTCGATGATGAGAATGGTGCTTGGATTCACGCGAATGCCTGCTGGGCCGGGATCTTCTAGCCGGAACCGGCGCGGGCGGCGAATCGCACTTCCACGCAGCCCCCGCCCTCCGGGTCATTGTATACGCGAATCTTGCCGCGATGGTCTTCGGCGATGCGTTGGACGACCGCCAGCCCCAAGCCGTTGCCGTCGGGCTTGGTGGTGATGTACGGCTCGCAGGCCCGGGCGAGAATCTCGGGAGCGAAGCCGGGCCCGGCGTCCTGCACAGCGAGCGTCACGGCATCCGGGCTAACGGTCGTGGCCAGCGTGATGCTGCCGCGGGCCTGCTCGGCTTGCGCCTCCAAGGCATTCTTCAGGAGGTTGTGCAGGAGCTGGCGCAGGCGATTCGGGTCGGCCAGGAGTGCGGCCGGCTCCGCGCTCAATCGGCGATGGATGGCCACCTCCGGGCGGTAGTCCTGATACATGTCCAGCACTTCCTCGGCCAAGGAGTTCAAATCGATCCGTTCGGGCGTGAAGCGCGTGTTGGAGTAGTCGCTGAACTCGTTGATCATGGTCTTCATCGATTCGACTTGGCGCACGATGGTGCGCGTGGCATGGCGCAGCAGTTCGGCATCCTCGTCGTTCAGCTGCTCCTGCAACCGGCGCTGCAGCCGCTCGGTGGACAGGCGGATCGGCGTCAGCGGATTCTTGATTTCATGCGCCATCCGCCGCGCTACTTCGCCCCAGGCCGCCTGCCGCTGCGCCTGCTGCAGGTGCGTGATGTCTTCGAACACCACGACATGGCCGACGTTGCCCGGCAGCTGCGCTCCGTGGCAGTGCAGCACCTTGCTCTCGCCGTCGAGCCGCAGTTGCCGATCCAGGCCGATGGCCCCACGAAACTGCTGTTCCATCAGGTCCCATAGCGGCTGCAGTTCCGGATGCTTGCGTTGGAGTTCCGCGATCGGCTGGCGGTAATGCTGCTCCAGATCCACGTCGAGAATCGTGCCGGCGGCATGGTTGGCGGTCATCAGCTTGCCTTCGCTGCTGATGCTGATGACGCCGGAGGAGAGATGCTCCAGAATGGTGTGCAGATAGGCATGCTGCTGCTGGATGGTGAGGCGGCGGGTCTCGGCGACGAAGCGGGCGTTGGCCAGCCGGCGGATCATATCGTTGTAGGCGTCCACGAGTTGCCCCAGTTCGTCGCTGCGGCCGCTCGGCAGGCGCTGGCTGTACTCGCCCTGCGTCACCGCCTCGATGCCGCGGGCCAGTTCCGGCACCGGCGAGAGGATGCGCTGCGCCGAATACAGGGCCGCCCAGATGGCGAACAGCAGACCCAGAAGCAAGGCCAGCGACATGACCAGCATCAGGTTGAACTTCAGCGGTTCGCGCAGGTCCAGCAGGCGCTGGTACGTGCCGGAGGCTTCCTCGACGCTGCCGGTCAGGCGCAGCATGTGCTCGGAGAGCGGATACAGCGCTTGCAGGGTCAGCGTGCGGTCGTGCCCGAGCGACGGCACCCGCAGCAGGATGCGGATGATCGAGCCGTGCTCCGGGTGCGTCTCCTGCGCCATGTAGATGCCGCTCTCCTGCAGCAGCTGCAGCTGCGCTTCGTCCGGCAGGTCCGGGACGATGCTGGGTCCTTCGCCATGCAGGGCCAGAATGGTGTTGCCGGCATCCAGCAGGACGGCTTCCAAGGCGCCGGTGCGGGTCACCAGATCGTGCACGCGGAAGATGGCGGCTTCCGGGTCGTCGGTGTCGGGCGGGCTCAGCAGCAGGTCTTTCAACTGGGCGTGCCGCTGGCGCATCTGCATGTCGATCGCCGAACGGCTCAGGTCCATGGCATTGTGGAGCGTGTCGTCGACGCCGACGTCGAACCAGCTGTCGATGCCGCTGGAGATCAGCCAGACCGAGAAGCCGAAGACCATGGCCGGCGGAATCAGCGTGAAGCTGGCGAACATGACCGTGATGCGCAACGACAGGCGCGAGCCGGTCTCGCGGCGGCGCAGCCGCCGCACCAGGCGCGACAGGCTGATGCCGATCAGGCCCAGCAGCAGCAGTCCGAGCAGGATGTTGAAGCCGGCCGTCCACCACTGCCAGTCATGGAAATGCGTGGAGTTCTGCGTTGCCGCGGCCATGACCGCCAGCGACGCGATCAGAAGCAGGAAGACGGCGAAGACCGGCAGCGGGCCGGCCAGAAAGCGCTTCAGGGCAGCGACCATCGGACGGTTCGGCTATGCCAGTCGAGCGCTCGGCCCGGCGCGATCGGGATGGCGTTGGCGTACAGGCGCGCCGCGCTCTCGCCTTGGAACTCCTCGGCATGGGCGGGCGGCTCGTCGAGCCGCACCGCCGGCACGGCGTGCAGGTGCAGCAGATGCTTGAGAGCCTGCTCCAGCTTGACGAAGCGCTGCTGCTCGCCGGAATGGATGTCGGCCACCCGATAGGCCGGCGGCTGCGATTCGTAGGACAGCCGCCGCAGCAGGCGGAACTGCCCGAGCCGGCGCTCGTCCCACCATGGCCGCTTGCGTTGCAGCGCGACCCGGACCTCCAGCCACACGTCGCCGCGCAGCAGCATGCGCGCGATCTCGGCTTCGGGGTCGTCGACGGCCAGATCCAGATTCAGCAGGACGAGGTCCGCCGCCCGATAGGCTTCCACGGCGTCCAGCCGCAGTTCCGCATGCGCGGTCGCAGCGTGCAGCAGGATGCCGAACGGGAGCAGGAAGTGCCAGAGTGCGCGCATGCCGGTCGGAAGCGATTCGCAAAGCCCCAGTGTAGCAATGCCGCAAGGCTATTCCAGCCGCCGCCCCGCCAGCGGCATGGCATTGCAGAAGTCGCGCGCCGGCAAGCGGCGTCTTCCCGGACGCTGCAGTTCGATGATTTGCGCCTGCCCGCTCCCGCAGGCGATCCAGATGCCGTCGCGGTCGGTGCGGACGACGGAGCCCGGCTCTGCCGCTGCCGGCACGTCGTGCGCTCGGGCTTGCCAGAGCCGCAAGGTTTCATTGCCGCACCGGGCCGTCGCGACCGGGCGCGGATTGAAGGCGCGGATTTTCGCGGCGATGCGTGCCGCCGGCTCCCGCCAGTCGATGGATGCCTCTTCTTTGCGTAGCACCGGCGCATGGCACGCCTGAGATTCGTCCTGCGACTGCCGTGCCGGATGCGCGGGGTCGAAGTCCTGCAAGTAGCGCAGCAGCAGTTTTGCGCCCAGCGGTGCCAGCCGCGCTCGGGCCGAACCGGCCGTCTCGTCGCGAGCGAAGGGGAGCGCGCCCTGCAACAGGATGTCGCCAGTGTCCATGCCGGCATCCAGCAGCATGATGGTGCAGCCGCCTTCGGCATCGCCGGCCTCGATGCCGCGTTCGACCGGTGCCGCGCCGCGCCAGCGCGGCAGCAGCGAAGCATGGACGTTCAGGCTGCCGCCCGGGCACAGGTTCAGCCAGGATTCAGGCAACAGCCGCCCGAAATCCGCGACCGCGAGTACGTCGGCGCGGCAGGCTTCAAGCACGGCACGGGCCGCTGCGTCCAGACGGGACGGCCGCTGCAGCGGCAATCCGAGTTCCAAAGCCGCTTCCGCAACGGCAGTCTGCCGAAGCCTCATGCGCCGCCCGGCCGGCCGGTCCGGCTGCGATAGTACGGCGCAAAGCGTATGGCCGGAATCCTGCAGAGCGCGGAGGACGACAGCTCCGAACGATCCGCTTCCCGCGAAGATGAGCCGCAGGGGGGCCACTGCGGAGCGCTCAGGCGTGGGCGCCGTAGGAAGGAACCTGCTTGCGTTTGAAGGAATGGCCTTCGCGGGCCAGTCTCCGCAGTCTTTCGGCAAGCCGCTCGCGTTTGAGCGGCGAGAGGTAGTCGACGAACAGTTTGCCGTTGAGGTGGTCGATCTCGTGCTGGACGCAGACCGCCAGCAGGCCGTCCGCGCCGAATTCGATCGGTTCGCCCTGTTCGTTCAAGGCGCGGCAGCGGATTTCCGCATTGCGGCGCACGAGGGCCCGGAACTCGGGCACCGACAGGCAGCCTTCCTCCATTTCTTCCTCGCCGTGCGCTTCCGTGATTTCCGGATTGATCAAGCATTGGGGCCGGTTGCGCTCCTCGCTGAGGTCGATGACGATGATGCGCTGCGGAATGTTGACCTGTACAGCCGCCAAGCCGATGCCGTACTCGTCGTACATGGTTTCCAGCATGTCGGCGGCGATGCGGCGCGTGTCATCAGTGACTTCCGCCACAGGGGCGGCCACCGTGCGCAGGCGCGGGTCGGGAAAGCGTAGGACTTCAAGCAATGCCATGGCGGCGGGCCTCGGATGCGGTTTTTGCCTTTCCTATTGTAGCCTTAATTAGGGCGGAAGTCATACCAGTCGCACCATCGTTGAGGCGTTTGCTTAACAATCAGCCCCCAAAGAAAGCCATGACCCGTCTGGTGTAAAATGGGTGCCATGCAATCCCCTACCCCCGCATCCGATTCGCTGCACGCCCCGCGCGAGGACATCGAGAAGGCATGCCGCTCCATCAAGGGCATTGCGCATCCGATCCGCTTGGAAGTGCTGTGCATTCTTGGCGACCGGGAAATGGCCGTCAAGGACTTGGCCGCCGCCTGCGACACGTCGCAAAGCAACATTTCAAGCCACTTGGGGATCCTGCGGGATTGCGGGATTTTGGAGGCGCGCCGGGAGTCCCATCACGTTTATTACAAGATCAGCGACCCGCGCATGCTGCGCCTGATGGACATGATGCGTTCCATCTTCTGTTCGCATCCCCACTGAGGGGCGCCGTCGGATGCAGGAATATCTGGATTTCGCGCAGCGCCACCCGTACCTGATGGGCGCGGTGTCGGCGGTGGCGGCCATGATCGTGTGGACCGAGCTGCGCCGTTTGACTCGGCGCTATAAGGAAGTGACGGCCGCGCAGGCTGTGCAATTGCTGAATCGGGAATCGGCCTGGATGCTTGATGTGCGGGAGGAGGCCGAGGCTCAGGACGGCCTGATTCCGGACGCGCGCCGCGTCGCGCTCAGCCAGTTGTCCGACCGCATGGCGGAATTGCGCGACACACCCGGGCCGGTCATCGCCTTCTGCCGCAACGGCGTCCAGTCGCATCGCGCCTGCCGGCTGCTGGTGCGTGAGGGGTTGGCGCCGGTGTATACGCTCAAGGGCGGCCTGACGGCTTGGCGGGAAGCCGGCATGCCGCTGGAGGCGGCATCATGAGTGTTCCCGATATTGTCGTCTACACCAGCGCGACTTGCATGTACTGCCAGCGCGCCAAGCTTCTGCTGGAGCGCAAGGGTGTCGCATTCCGCGAAGTCCGCATCGACCGGGATACTGAACAGCTGGCCGCCATGCTGGAGCGCAGCGGCGGGAGCAAGACGGTGCCGCAGATATTCATCGGCGCCCGCCATGTCGGCGGCTTCGACGACTTGGCTGAACTCAACATGAACGGCGAATTGGATGTGCTGCTCGCAGGAGGCTGAGTGCCGCTGCCTGCAGCAGGCCGCCATGGCTGGAGCGTAAGGCTGAGATGCGATTTGCGGAACACAGCGGGCAGACGACGTTTGCGATCGATCGCATCCGCATGAGTCGGGCCGAGTTCACGACGGCCTCGAACCACGAGGCCCTGCCGGAGGCCCGCCTCGAGACCAAGGCCCATATCAGCAACGAAACCGTACCGTTGGATGGCGACCGGCATGCCGTGTCGCTGATCGTCAATGTCAAGCGGCTGGAGGGCGAGGCCGAGGTGTTCGATTGCGAAGTCTGCTATACCGGCGTGTTCCTGATCCGCGGCCTGTCCGAAGAGAAGGGCCACGAACTGCTGATGACCCGTTGCCTGGATACGCTCTACCCTTATGTCAGCGCGGCCATCGCGCAATTGGCGAATCTTGCGGGCTTTCAGGACCTGCAGCTGGCGCCGATCAGCTTCGGAGCCTTGTACCGCAGCGAACAGCGCGAAAAGAAGCAGTGGGAAGACATGCAGGACAAGGTGATCCGGCACTGACGCCTCCGGCATGGAAATCGCAGTTTTCGGCCAAGGCGCATGGGGTACGGCGCTGGCCGTTCACGCCGCCCGTGCGCATGCCGTGCGCTGGTGGGGACGCAATGCGCAGCGACGCGCCGTGTTGCGGCGCGACCGATGCAATCGCACCAGTCTGCCCGGCTGCGACATCCCGGCATCCATCCGCATCGAGGATACCGTCGAAACGTGTGCCGACGGCTGCGAATGGGCTGTGCTCGCGGTGCCGGTGGCGGCGGTAGGCGCTGTTGCGGCGCAATTGAGTTCGACGGATTGCGCCGGCGCCGTGCTCACCTGCAAAGGCATGGATTCGGACAGCGGCCGCCTGCCCAGCGAGTTGCTGAATGGGGCTGCACCAGGGATTCGCTGCGCAATCTTGTCCGGCCCGTCGTTTGCCGACGACTTGGCGGCCGGCCGGCCGGCCGCGGCCGTCATGGCGGCGCAGGACGAGAGCACGGCCGAAGCGGCGGCGGCAGTCTTTCGCCATGGTGCCTTTCGAATCTACGCCAGCACCGATGTGCCGGGGGTGCAACTGGGCGGTGCTGTCAAGAACGTGTTGGCGATTGCCGCCGGCATCGCGCACGGGCTGCAGTTGGGCGACAGCGCTCGGGCCGCACTGATGACGCGGGGCGTGCACGAATTGCGGCAGCTGGGCGCAGTGATGGGCGCCCGGCCGGAAACGCTGTCCGGCTTGTCCGGTTTGGGGGACATCGTCCTGTCATGCGCCAGTGCGCATTCGCGCAACTTCCGGCTTGGCCAGTTGCTCGGCGAAGGCCAGTCTGCGGCGCAGGCTGGCCAAGCCATCGGGCAGGTGACTGAAGGGCGCTACGCCGCGCAGGCGCTGGAGCGCCTCAGCCGGGAGCATGGCTTGGAACTTCCGATTTGCGCACAAGTGCAGCAGGTGCTGCTGGGCAAGGTGCGACCGCAGGATGCGGTGGAGGCGCTGCTGGCGCGCCCGCCGCGAACCGAGGCGGCGCATGACTGACGCAGATCCGCTGGCGCTGGACTTCGCTGGGCTGCGGCTGCGCTCGCCGCTGGTGCTGTTGTCCGGTTGCGTCGGCTTCGGCGACGAGTACACCCGGGTCGAAGGATTCTCGCAGGCTGAAGTGGGCGCCGTGTGCCTCAAGGGCACCACGCTCGAGCCGCGGCTCGGAAATCCGGCGCATCGCTTGGCGGAGACATCGGAGGGCTTGCTCAACTCGATCGGATTGCAGAACCCCGGCGCCGCTGCGGTCGTCCGCGATGTGCTGCCGACGCTGGATTTTGCGGCGACGCGCTACTTCGCCAACGTATCCGGAGCCAGCATCGACGAATACGCGGAAGTGACGCGGCTGTTCGACGATTCTCCGATCGATGGCATGGAAATCAACATCTCCTGCCCGAACGTCGAGGCCGGCGGCATGGAATTCGGCAACGATCCCCGCATGTCGGCGGCCGTGGTCGCCGCTTGCCGCCCATGCACGGCCAAGCCGCTGATTATTAAACTGTCGCCGAACCAGACGGATATTCGCGCCAACGCCCGGGCCTGTCTGGAAGCCGGCGCGGATGCTTTGGCCGTCATCAACACGGTGGCCGGCATGGCCATCGACGCGGAAGCGCGCGTGCCGGTGCTCGGGGCGGGGCGGGGCGGGCTATCCGGTCCTGCGATCAAGCCCATCGCCTTGCTCAAGGTGCATGAGGTCTATCAGGAGACTGCCGCGCATGGCATACCCATCATTGGGCAAGGCGGCGTGGTGTCGGCGACGGACGCGCTGGAGTTCCTGATTGCCGGGGCATCGGCCGTCGGCGTGGGAACCGGGCTGTTCTACGAGCCGTTGGCGTGCCGGGAGATCAATCAGGGCATCCGCGACTATCTGGCCCGGCAAGGGTTGGCTGCCGTATCCGAACTGACCGGAAGTTTGCGCGAACGCGACGCTTAATCGTCCGTATAGCCGAGCCGCCCCAGCAGGCCTTGCAGCGATTCGGCGCTGTTGTAGCGCACTACCAGTTGGCCGCCTTGGCGCCCGGAGCGGACGGTGACCGGGCAGCCGAGATGGTCGGAGAGCCGTTGCTGGAGCCGTTGCAAATCCGGATCCGGCTGGGGCATATCTTCCGGTTCCGCGCCTTTCGCCAGACGTTCGGTTTGCCGCACGGACAGCCCGCGTTTCACGATGGCTTGGGCGAGTTCCTGCTGCTTCGCCGGCGCCAGTGGCACCAGCACCCGCGCATGGCCCATGCTGAGTCGGCCTTCGCGCACCAGCTGCTGCACGTCGGGGTGCAGTTCCAGCAAGCGCAGCAGATTGGTGACGGTCGCACGGGCACGGCCGATCTGGTCCGCAATCTGTTCATGCGTTTGGTCAAAGTGCTTCGCCAGATGCTGGAGCGCTTGCGCTTCTTCGATCGGGTTGAGGTCCTCGCGCTGGATATTCTCGATCAGCGTGATCTTGGCGGCTTCCTCGTTGGACAAGTCGCGCACGACAGCCGGCAAGGCATCGAGTCCCGCCTGCCGCGCCGCCCGCAGCCGCCGTTCGCCGACGACCAGTTCGTACTGCTTGCCGACGCGGCGCACGACGATGGGCTGGACGACGCCCTGCTGGCGGATGGAAGCCGCCAATTCCGCAATGGCCGCGGCATCGAAGTGCGTGCGCGGCTGGTACGGGCTGGGCCGCAGTTGCGTGAGGGGGATCTGCGCCAGGCCGCCCGCCGCCGCATCGACCGTCGCCGGCCGTGGGCTCAGCAAGGCATCGATGCCGGAGCCCAGACGGCGGGTGCGCGATGGCGTCATGCGCCGGCGA
Organism: uncultured candidatus Poriferisulfidus sp.; assembly: GCA_963668445.1. Taxonomy (GTDB): domain Bacteria; phylum Pseudomonadota; class Gammaproteobacteria; order Poriferisulfidales; family Poriferisulfidaceae; genus Poriferisulfidus. The sequence continues at coordinate 1,587,646 of OY764335.1, read as the reverse complement.
CCGCTTCTTCGCGGCGCAAGAGTTCGCCTGCCAGCATCAGATAGGCCGACGCGCCTGCGCAGCGGGCGTTGTAGTTCATTACCGGCTTGCCGTGGCTAGGCGCTTCGGCCAGCACCACATTGCGCGGAATGACAGTGCGGTAGATCTGCCGGCCGAAGCGTTCCATCAGATGCTCCGATACGTCGCGCATCAGATTGTTGCGGGAGTCGTACATGGTGCGCAGGATGCCGGCCAGCGCCAGCTTCGGGTTGGCGTGCTGCGCGACGCGGGTGATGGTGTCCAACAGCGCATCCAGTCCTTCCAGCGCGAAGAACTCGCATTGTACGGGTACCAAGACCTGATCGGCGGCCACCAGCGCATTGACGGTCAGGATGTTCAATGCTGGAGGGCAATCCAGCAGGACGTAGTCGTCGTCGGTGGCTTGCAACGCTTGGCGCAGGCGCGACTCGCGGCGCTCCAGTTCCAGCAGCCGGACTTCGGCCTGCGTGAGCGATTCGTTGGCTGGCAGCATGTCGAAGCTGAATTCCTCGAGGGCGATGCGGGCTTCGGCCGCAGGCACGTCGTACAGGAGGACATCCGCGCAGCTCGGCTCCTGTTCTGCCTTGCGCAGGCCGCAGCCGGTGGTGGCGTTGCCTTGCGGATCCAGATCGACCAGCAGTACGCGCTTGCCGGTGGCGGCCAGTGCAGCCGACAAGCTGATGGCGGTCGTCGTCTTGCCGACGCCGCCTTTTTGGTTGCAGATTGCGAGCGTACGGGTCATGGCGCAGCGGAATCGCGGCAGAGCACGAAGATCGTGCGGCGCATCGGCCGACGTGCCGGATTCGGCAACGGCGTGGCACGCAGCGTCCAGCCGGGCGGCGGCTCGGCCGTGCCGCCGGGTCCTGAAGGCACGAGCAGGACGGTGCCGGGCGCCGCCAGACGGGTGCATTGGCGTGCCAGTTTCGCGGGGGCAGCGACCGCTCTCGCCACAATGCAGGGGAACGGCTCGTCGGCGTGCTGGGCGGCTTCGGCCGTCACGATCTGCGCATTGCGTAACCCAAGTTCCAGAACGGCTTGGCGCACGAAGCGGGTCTTCTTGCGGTTTCGGTCCAGCAGCGTGAACCGGCGTTGCGGGTGAGCGATCGCCAGCGGCACTCCCGGCAAGCCGGCGCCTGTGCCGATATCCAGTATGCGCTGCGCTTCAGGCGGCAGCAGGGCGGACAGCAAAAGCGCGTCCAAGACATGCAGCGGCACAATCTCCGGCAGCGTGCGCGCGCCGATCAGGTTGTAGGCGCGATTCCATTGCGCGACGAGTTCGCAGTACGTGCGCAACTGCTCGATTTGCGGCGCTTGCAGGAGGGGCAGTCCGGCGATGTCGCGCACGCCGTCCCGAAGCTGCTGCTCCAACTGTTCCGGACGAGGCAGGCGGGAGACTGCGCGTGCGGGTCGGGGCTGGCGTGGGCAGGCGGAAGGCGCCCGGTCGCGGCGGGAATGCGCGCCTCGCATCATGTCATGGGCCGGCGTGCTGCGCCTCTCCCGCTTTCAGATGGACTTTGAGAATGGCGATGGCGCTGGGCGTGATGCCGGGAATGCGCGAAGCCAGTCCCAGCGTAGCGGGCCGATGGCGGCTCAGCTTCTCGCGGGCCTCATGCGACAAGGCGGTGATGGCTTGGTAGTCGAGACCGTCCGGCAGGCGCCGCGTTTCGTCCTGTCGCGACCGTTCGATGCCGCGCCGGTGCCGGCGGATGTAGCCTTCGTAGCGCAACTCGATGCCAGCCTGCCGGGCGATGTCGGGAGTGGCGGGGACGTAGCCCGCAATCTGTGCGGTTGCGCCGGCATAGTCGCTTTCGGGACGGCGCAGGATGTCGGCCAGACTGTGCTCGCCGAGGCGTGTCTGGCGCAGTTGGCGCAATTCGTGCTCCAACGCGTCGCGCCGCGCCGCGAATGCCTGCCATTGCGTGTCATCGACCAGTTGCAGGCCGCGTCCGATTTCCGTCAGGCGCAGGTCCGCATTGTCTTCGCGCAGTGTCAGCCGGTATTCGGCGCGGCTGGTGAACATGCGGTACGGTTCATCCACGCCTCGCGCAACCAGATCGTCGACCAGCACGCCCAGGTACGCCTGATCGCGACGCGGCCACCAACTCTCGATTTCCAGCGCTTCGGCGGCGGCATTGCATCCGGCCAGAAGTCCTTGAGCGGCAGCCTCTTCGTAGCCGGTCGTGCCGTTGATCTGCCCGGCCAGAAAAAGTCCGGGCATGGCCTTGCATTGCAAGGTCGGATCCAGTTGGCGGGGGTCGAAGAAATCGTATTCGATGGCGTAGCCGTAGCGTGTCAGCTGCGCCTGCTCGAAGCCGGGGATGGTGCGCACGAGGCGTTCCTGGGCTTCCCTCGGCAGGCTGGTGGAGATGCCGTTCGGATAGACCACGTCCGTGTCCAATCCTTCGGGCTCAATGAAAATCTGGTGCGAGGGGCGTTCGGCAAACCGAACCACCTTGTCTTCGATGGACGGGCAGTAGCGCGGCCCGCGCCCGGCGATCGCGCCTGTATGCATGGGCGACAGATGCAGGCAGGAGCGGATGGCCTCGTGCGTCGCTTCCGTCGTGCGCGTGATGTGGCAGGCGACTTGGCGCGGATGGGCAGCGGGCGGGCTGCGCCGCGACAGGTTCGGCGGCGGCGCATCGCCGGGCTGGGCTGCGGTCTGCGACCAGTCGATGCTTCGTCCGTCCAGCCGCGGCGGGGTGCCGGTCTTGAGGCGGCCGACGGCCGGCAACAGTTCGCGCAGCCGTTGCGCCAGCTGCACGGTGGGCGGATCGCCAAGGCGTCCGCCCCGGGCCTGTTCCGGGCCGATGTGGATGGCGCCGTTCAGGAAAGTGCCGGTGGCCAGCACCACCGACCGTGCCGGCAGATGCCCGCCCGCTTCGGTGACGATGCCGCAGGCCCGGCCGCGGCGCACCAGCAGGTCGCCGGCGGCCGCTTCCAGAACGTTGAGGTTCGGCATGCTGGCAACCTGTTCTTGGATGGCCTCCCGGTACAGGGTGCGGTCGGTCTGGGCCCGGGTGGCGCGCACCGCCGGGCCCTTGCTGCGGTTCAGCACGCGCACATGGATGCCGGCACGATCCGCCGCCAGTGCCATGGCGCCGCCCAGAGCATCGATTTCGCACACCAGATGGCTCTTGCCGATGCCGCCGATGGCGGGATTGCAGCTCATGCGGCCGATGGCTTCCCGGGCATGGGTGAGCAGTGCCGTGCGGGCGCCGCGCCGCGCCGCCGCCAAGGCGGCTTCGATGCCGGCATGGCCGCCGCCGACGACAATGACGTCCCAAGTTCGAAGTGCGTCCATAATGGCGGGTTAATATACTGGACGCACGGGGCTCGGCTTCTTGTCCGGCTTCGGAATCCTATGGAACCAGACGACATGCCGCGCCATCCTTTCCGATTTCTGTCGTTCGAGCACGTGCCGCAGGAAGGCATCGGCGCATTGCAGGACTACATCCGCGACCGTCGCGCCACCGTGGTGCCGCATCGGCAATACGCGCCGCCGCCTCAGCCCGCCTCGCATCAGGACTACGACGTGCTGGTAGTGATGGGCGGACCGATGGGCGTGCATGATGTCCGGAAGCACCCGTGGCTTGAATCGGAACTGCACTTCATTCGGGAGGCGATAGGCCGTGGCAAGCATGTCATGGGCATCTGCCTAGGGGCGCAACTGATCGCGGCGGCGTTGGGCGCGGAAGTCCGCCAAGGCCCGCATCAGGAAATCGGCTGGAGCCCGGTCCGTTTTACGGAGGCGTTCCTGCATTCGGCGCCGGGGGCTGGCCTGCCGCCGCAGCTGGAAGTCTTGCACTGGCACGGAGATACGTTCGAAGTGCCGGTCGGAGCCGTGCGCATGGCGGATAGCGCCGCCTATCCCAATCAGGGCTTCCTGTACGGCGAACGGGTGCTGGCGCTGCAGTTCCATATGGAGATGGGCCCGGCCGAGGCGGCGGTCATGGCGGAGCATTTCCGCCATCAACTGCAGCCGGAGCGGTTCGTGCAAAGCGCCGAGAAAATCCGGGCCGGCGCCCGGGCCCATGCGGAGGCGGCCTGCCAGGCACTGTTCGCCATGCTCGACCGATGGCTCGGCGTCGCGAAACCCGGCCCGACCTGAAGGCGATATTTGACATCGCAGCCAGTTTTTCGGATAATGGCATCCGCTATCGGCACGACCTATGAAACGGACTTTCCAACCGAACAATCTGCGGCGCAAGCGAACGCATGGCTTTCGGGCCCGCATGCGCACCCGGGCCGGGCGCGCCATCCTCAATGCCCGCCGCCGCCGTGGCCGAGCGCGACTTTGCCCCTGAGCCCAGCGACGTTTCAGGGACGAATGCCTTTCCGCGCAGCCGCCGCCTGCTCCGCCCGCGCCAGTTCCAGCATGTTTTCCGCAGCCGCGATGGCCGCCGGGCGCATGGGCGCTTCGCCGTTTGCACATGGGTGCCGAATGGCCGGGCGACGGCCCGGTTGGGTCTGGTGGTCTCCAAGCGGGCCTTGCGGCGCAGTGCGGCGCGCAACAGTTTCAAGCGCCAGGCGCGCGAATACTTCCGCCTGCATCCTCTGCCCGGTGTGGATGTGGTCATTGCGTGCCGCCGCGGTCTGCAGCCGCCATTGAGTCGGGCGGCCGTGCGGGCCGATTTTGACGCCCTCTGGAAGAAGATACGCTTATGAGCCGCTTGCTGATCGGCCTCGTGCGCGTCTATCAGTTGGCACTGAGCCCGTTCTTCGGCCAGCATTGCCGGTTTACGCCGACCTGCTCGCAGTACGCGATTGAAGCCTTGCGCGAGCACGGAGCTTGGCGCGGCTCGCGACTGGCGCTCTGGCGGCTGATGCGTTGCCATCCGTGGCACCCGGGCGGACGGGATCCGGTGCCGCAACGCACAGGAACGACGCATGGGTGATTCGAGGCTCTTCCTCTACGGGGCGCTCGCGATTCTGCTGTTTCTGGTTTGGCAGACGTGGGAGTTGGAGCAAAGGCCGCCGGCTCCGGAGACGATAGCCGCGCCGCCGCAGGATGCCGCCGCGCCGTCGTCGGCTGAAGCGCGGCCGGCCCGCGAAGATGTGCCGAAGGCGCGCATGGTCGAACCCAAGGCGGATGCGCCCCGAAATCCCGCAGGGGATGCTCCGAGGGGACGGCGCCTGCAGGTCCGGACCGATGTGTTCGACATGCAGATCGATGCCGTGGGCGGCAATGTGGTGCAGGTCGATTTGCCGCGCTATCCCGTGTCGCTGGAGACGCCGGACCAGCCGATGCGCCTGCTGTACTTCGATGATCAGACGTACGTCGCGCAAAGCGGGCTGACCTACGCGGCATCAGGCGACGGCAGCGTCCGGGCTCCCGATCATTACGCCGCGTACCGTACCGAACAGTGGAAATACGATTTTTCCTCTGCCACGGAAGCGCAGACCGTGATCCTGAATTGGGAGAGTCCCGACGGCGTCGCGGTGTCCAAGCGCTTCCGCTTCCGTCCTGGCAGTTATCTGGTCGAAGTGGTGCATGAAGTGCATAACCGCAGTGACGAAGCGTGGGTCGGGCGCCAGTACCGGCAGTTGCGGCGCAGCGCCGGGCGCATGCCGGACCGGACCGAGGTGCTGTTCGGCAATACGGAGGCGATCTCGTTCGTCGGCGGGGCCTACCACGATGCGGAGACCTACCACAAGATTTCGTTCGATGATATGCGGGAAGCGCCTTTCCAAGCGGACATTGAAGATGGCTGGGTGGCCATGCTGCAGCACTATTTCGTCTCGGCCTGGGTGCCGCCGCGCGGCCAGGTCGAGCACTACTACACCCGCGTGGTGCGCAACAGCCGCTATCCGGAATACATCATCGGCATGCATTCGGAGCCGATGCGCGTCGCGCCAGGCGAACGCAAGCAACTGGCATCGGAGTTGTACGTCGGGCCTAAGGCGCAGAATGTGCTGGAAGAGATCGCGGAGGGCTTGGACTTGACCGTCGATTACGGCGTGTTGACGATTCTGGCGAAGCCGCTGTTCTGGATTCTGGACTTGCTCTATGGCCTGCTCGGCAATTGGGGCATGGCCATCATCATGGTGACGGTGCTCATCAAACTGGCGTTCTTCAAATTATCGGAGACCAGCTACCGGTCCATGGCGAAAATGCGCAAGTTCGCGCCGCGCATCCAGCAGTTGCGCGAGCGCTATGCGGGCGACCGGGTCAAAATGAACGAAGCAATGATGAAGATGTACCGGGAAGAGAAAGTGAACCCGCTGGGCGGCTGCTGGCCCATTCTGGTGCAGATTCCGGTGTTTATCGCCTTGTACTGGGTGCTGCTCGAAAGCGTGGAGTTGCGGCAGGCTCCGTTCTTCGGCTGGATCCATGACCTGTCGGTGCGCGACCCGTACTACGTCCTGCCGGTCCTGATGGGCGCCAGCATGCTGGTGCAGACCAAGCTCAATCCGGCACCCCCGGATCCGTTCCAAGCCAAGCTGATGCTGATGATGCCGCTCATTTTCACCGTCTTCTTCCTGTTCTTCCCTGCCGGGCTGGTGCTGTATTGGCTGGTCAACAACCTGCTGTCGATCGCGCAGCAGTGGTACATCATCCGGCAAATGGAACGCTAGCGCCGGGTTCGCGATGGTTCCGGGCGATACGATCGCCGCATTGTCGACGCCGCCGGGGCGCGGCGCTCTGGCCGTGATTCGCGTCAGCGGCCCGCAGGTTCCCGAAGTGATGCGCGCCTTCGGCGGCGTCAAGCCGCTGCCGCCGCGCACGGCCTGCCTGCGGACGCTGCACGATGCATGCGGTCGCGCTCTCGATCAGGGGCTGCTGACGTACTACGCCGCACCGGCCTCTGCAACGGGCGAAGAACTGCTCGAGATATCCTGCCATGGCGCCCCGGCCGTCATTGCGGCTCTGCTGCAGCGGCTGCAGGAGTCGGGCGTACGAGCGGCGGAGCCGGGCGAATTCAGTCGCCGCGGCTTCGAAGCCGGAAAATTCGACTTGGCTCAGGCGCAGGCCGTTGCGGATCTGATCGAGGCGACGACGGAGCGTGCGGCACGTTGTGCGGCCCGGGTGCTCAAGGGCGACGTATCGAAGGAAATCCACGCGCTTGCGCAAGACCTCAACGAGCTTCGCGTGTATGTGGAAGGGGCGCTCGATTTTGCGGACGAGGATATCGACTGGCTGGCGGATGCGGAGCTCGGCGCCCGGCTGGACGCGATGGCGGCACAGGCCGAGCAACTGGCGCAACGCGCACGGCAGGGCCGCACCGTGGGCGCCGGCATTGAACTGGTGCTGTTGGGGCCGCCGAACGTCGGCAAGTCCAGCCTTCTGAACCATTTCACGGGCGACGATACGGCCATCGTCACCGCACAGGCCGGCACCACCCGCGATGTGCTGGCCGCTCCCTTGCAAATCGATGGCGTTCCGTTGCGCCTGAAAGATACGGCCGGCATTCGCGACACCGAGATGGAAGCGGAAGCGGAAGGCGTGCGGCGGAGCTGGAAGGTCGCGGCGGAAGCCGATCTGGTGCTGCAGGTGTTCGACGCGCATGCCGGTTGGAGCGATGCCGACGAGGCGGTCCGCCAGCGCATGCCGGATCGCGCCTCGCTGATGCTGGCCAACAAGTGCGATCTTCTGGAGAATGGCATCCCCGCGTCAGGTCCGGCGGATGCCTTGCCCTTGTCGGCCAAAACCGGCTTGGGCATGGACGGGCTTCGGCATCGGATTGCGGCCATGCTGAACCTCGACGGCGCGTTGGAGGAGGACGAATTCATGGCGCACCGGCGCCAGATCGATGCGCTTCTTGAAGCCAAGGAAGCCTTGCGCCGCGCCGCCCAAGTCGAAGGCGGGGAACTGATCGCCGAAGAACTGCGGCTGGCGCAGGATGCGCTGGGCACTTTGACCGGCACGGTCACGGCTGATGACCTCCTAGGCGACATCTTCGGAAGATTCTGCATCGGGAAATAAAAGATATTAGACGCATTTAAGAAACTTTATAGGAAACATAAGGGACATTAAGCGGGTTTTAATTGCATTTCAAAATCTGCTGCAATGCGCCCCGCCGATGCCCCCATGTCGAGATGGATGTATATGGAAGATTCCGAGATGCCGCCCGCTAGCCGAACTGGTCGGCACGCTGCTTTTGCTGGCCATGGTCGTGGGTTCGGGCATCATGGGCGAGACGTTGGCGCAGGGCAGCGCGGGCATCACCCTGCTGGGCAACACGGGGGCGACCGGCGCTGCGGTCGGCTTGATAGAATAGGACGCACTGAAGAGGCCTGCCGTTCCATGCGAGGACGTTCATTGCCGTTATGATTGCTGCGTCGTTCATTTTCTTTTTGCTGCTTTTTTTGGGCGTGGGCCTGAGTGCGCATTTGCGTTCCCGCCACAACCATCGCGACTACCTTCTGGCTGGCCAAGAGACTCCGGCGTGGCTGGTGGGCCTGTCGGCGGGATCGACTTGCAACAGCGGGTTCATGTTCACCGCGTTCATCGGCTTCGCCTATCTGGTGGGCCTGCCCGCCATCTGGCTGGCGGTCGGCTGGATGGTTGGCGACTATCTGGCGTCGCTCTTCATCCATCGCAACTTGCGCACCGCGACCTCGGCCGGCCGCGCCGAAACTTTCGTCGGCATCCTGAGCCACTGGAACCATACGGACTTCCGCCTGTTCCGCCACATGGCCGGGTTCGTGTCGCTGATTTTCATGTGCACCTACGCGGCGGCGCAGTTCGTGGCCGGCAGCAAAGCGCTGCATGTCCTGTTCGGCTGGGAGCAATACGTCGGCGCACTGATTGGCGCCTTCCTGGTGGTCAGCTACTGCTGGTCGGGCGGCCTCCGCGCTTCGATCTGGACGGATGCCGTGCAGGCCATCGTGATGCTGGTGGCCATGGCGCTGCTGCTGTACGTGGCGATCGATTCCATGGGCGGCGCCGCCGCGTCGCTGGCCATGCTCGACGGCGTATCCGAGACGCATATGAACCTGTTCCCGTCGGACATGACGTTCGGCGCTTGGGGCATCGTGCTGTTCTGCGGCGGTTGGCTGATCGCCGGCTTTTGCGTCGTCGGCCAGCCGCACATCATGGTGCGGTTCATGGCGCTGGACAACCCGGCGAACACCGACAAGGCGCGCTACTACTACTATGGTTGGAGCCTCGCCTTCAACCTGCTGGCGACCGGCGTCGGCCTGATGTCGCGGGTGCTCCTGCCGCCTGATGTCGCGTTCGATGCCGAACTGGCGCTGCCGACCATCGCTCTGGATCTGCTGCCGTCGGTGCTGGTCGGCGTCGTTCTGGCCGGCGTATTCGCCGCCACCATCTCCACCGCCGATTCCCTTATCCTCAGCAGCGCGGCGAACCTGACGGACGATCTGGTGCCCGACGATCGCCTGCCGCTGTTCATGGTCAAGGGCGGCACCATCATCATGACTTTGGTGGCGCTGGCGATCGCGCTGTCCGGCAGCAAGAGCGTGTTCACGCTGGTCATGCTCGCCTGGTCCATCATGGGTTCGGTCTTCGGGCCTCTGCTGGCCGTGTACGCGCTCGGCGGGCGTCCGAACCAGTCGCTGGCCATCACCATGCTGGTGTCGGGCATCGCTTGCGTACTGGTCTGGTGGGCGGTGCCGGACTTGGCCGACTACTACAAGGGCACGCTCGGCTTCTTTATGGGCTTCGTGGTGTTCTTCCTAGGACGCGCCTTGGGCATGACGATTGCGGAAGACGCTGAGCCGGCGCATCCGGAAGCGCATCCGGAAGCCCGCATTTAAGTCCGCCGCTGTCCGCGTTGCCTTTATCCAGACGGCCGCCGCTCTGCGGCGCCGGGTCCGCCGAGGTAGGTTCGGACCGCAGTACGCAACGCTTCCAAGCCTGAGCCGGAGCGGGCCGATACCAGACTGACGGGCGTATCCTGCAAGTCCGCCTCGCGGCGCAGGGCATCCAATGCCTGCTTCGCCTTGCTGCGAGACAGCTTGTCAGACTTGTTCAGCAGGATATGCACGGCCAAGCCGGAAGCCGCACACCAGTCCAGCAGCAACCGATCGCTGTCCCGCAACGGGTGCCGTACGTCCATCAGCAGCATCAGCCGGATGAGGCTGCGCCGCTGCCGCAAATAACCTTCCACCATGCGCTGCCAGCGCAGGCGTTCGGCCTTGGACGCGCGGGCGAAGCCGTAGCCGGGCAAGTCCACCAGCCGCCGCTCGTCGTCAAGGGAGAAAAAATGCAGCAGCCGGGTACGGCCCGGCGCAGAACTGGAACGGGCGAGCGAACGCCGCTCGCACAACGCGTTGATCAGGCTCGACTTGCCGACGTTGGAGCGGCCTGCAAACGCAAGTTCGAAGCCGCGGTCCGGCGGGCAGCTTTGCGCATCCGGGTGTCCCGACAGGTAGGCGGCGCGGCGCAAATCCAAGGGCATCGGGAACGGTTCGGGACGTACGGGAGGCGGCATCAATTCTACCCCCTGCGCTCCAAGCCCGGAAACTGGCGCACGGCTGCAAGCCTGGTTTCGTGCTGCGGGCGAACTCCTCTGTTTTGGTACAATGGGCGCAGGATTCGCGAAGATTTTCGAAGTTCCATGATTCGATTTTCCGTTCGGGCGCTGGCGGTGCTCGGCTCGTGCATGCTGGCATTCCCGGCGGCGGCTGGAGACGCGGAAGCAGGCGCGGCGCGCGCGGCGACATGCGTCGCCTGCCATGGCCCCGACGGCAACAGCATCAATCCGGCATGGCCCAGCCTTGCCGGCCAAGGCGAAGCGTATATGGTGACCCAGTTGCACCGCTTCAAGTCCGGCGAACGAGCGGATGGGGTCATGAGCCCGCAGGCCGCCTTGCTGTCGGATCAGGACATTCTGGATTTGGCCGCCTACTATGCTGTGCAAACGCCGAAGATCGGGGTCGCCCAGGCCGAACAGAAGGTGCTGGACCGGGGCCAGCTGATTTATCGGGGCGGCATTCTCGAACGCCAAGTTCCTGCGTGCATCACGTGCCACGGGCCCAGCGGCGCCGGCAACGGGCCGGCCGAGTTTCCGCGGCTGTCGGGCCAGCATGCGACCTACGTCGTGCTGCAATTGAAAACCTTCCGCGAGAATTACGAGCCGCACAAGAGCCATGCCCGCCAGAACCCCATGATGAGCGCCATCGCGGCCAAGCTCACCGATGAGGAGATCGAGGCGGTGGCGCACTACATTTCCGGCTTGTACTGAGGGGCTGACGATGCGTTTGGCAACCGTTGCGCTAGCCAGCCTTCTGGGGGTTCCGGCTTTGGCTGAGGAGGCTTCGGAAGCGCCTGCCCCGACGTATCAGGAAGGCCGCCACTACGCTGTATTCCGCGACGAGCCTGCGGCACCGGCGCCGGAAGGCAAGACCGAAGTGCTGGAGTTCTTCTGGTACAACTGCCCGCATTGCAACGAACTGGAGCCCATGCTGTCCGCATGGTTCGAGGAACGCGCCGATACGGTGCAGCCGCGTCTTGTGCCCGCCGTATTCAATGCGCGATGGGCCATCGGGGCACGGGTCTATTACACGCTGGAGGAGATGGGGCACGCCGACCTGCATGCCACGGTCTTCAAACTGGTGCATGAGCAGGGACGGCCGCTTAAGACGGGCGAGAGCATCGGCCGCATGCTGGAACCGTTCGGTATGGATCCGGCGGCATTCGCCGAAACATTCCGCTCGCAGGCCGTCAGCGATCATCTCGAAGCTACGCGGCATCTGCCGGATCTGTACGAGATCACCGGCGTTCCGGCGCTGGTCGTAGATGGACGCTACCGAATCGGCAGCAACAACGCCGCCAGCTACCAGGAGATGCTGGACATCGCGGATTATCTGGTGCGCACCGACCCGACTCCTGCGACCGTCACTGAGGTCACCGTGACTCCCTTGGCGGAATAGCCCGCCGGGCCATGGCCGCAAGCCGCGACGGCAAGAGGGGCGGAAGAGAATCTCTTCCGCCCGACCACAACCAACAATTAGGAGTAGAAGGCACTATCCAAGCCAAGGGCTTCAGGGCGGCGCCATGTTGCATCCAGAAAAAGGAACCGGATGCGTTGCCTGCCAGCACAGGCGAATACAAAGTCCAAAATACCTTAGGTGGCACCGGCCAAACAGAGGGCTTTGAACCGGTGCCATACCGCATCCGGCAGGGGAGCCCGGACTGCGGTTGAGTAGTTGGACTGGGCAACATGCAAAAAGTTCCCCCGATCTTCTCCTCGCTGAGATGAAGTCCCGAAGCTTCCGATCCGCCACGCCGCCGACCTTGCAGGACATCGAGGCCATGGCGCAGCAGGCGCTGGGGGAAATCCCGCCTGCCTTGGCCCGGCACGTCGTGGCGGTGGCGATCCACGTCGAGGATTTTCCCGACGAGGCGACTTGCCAAGCGATGCGGTTGGAGAGCCCTTGGGATCTTCTAGGCCTGTACCAAGGCGTCAGCCTCGATCGGAAATCCATCGACGACCTGCCGGAGGATCTGGATCATGTCTACCTGTACCGGCGGCCCATGCTGGACCACTGGATTGAAGAGGGCGGAGATCTGGAGGATCTGGTGCGGTCCGTGCTGCTGCACGAAATCGGCCATCACTTCGGCTTCTCGGATGCGGACATGGAACGCATCTGCGCCGAGGCGCGCCGGGCGCCGGGCGCTTCCGGCTAGTGCGCCTGGTCCCAGTTCTCGCCGCAGCCGGCATCGACTACCAGCGGCACGCTCAATTCGGCGCTGCGCTCCATTTTGGCGCAGACGCCGCGAGCGACCTCTTCGGCTTTCGCGCGGGGCGCTTCCAGCACCAGCTCGTCGTGCACCTGCAAAATCAGGGCGCAGTCCGGGTGCGCCTGCCGCAGCCATGCGTGCACCTCGATCATGGCCTGCTTGATGATGTCGGCCGCCGTGCCTTGCATCGGCGCATTGATGGCGGTGCGTTCCGCGTACTGGCGCTGGCTGTAGTTGCGCGACTGGATCGCTTCGAGGTGCAGGCGCCGGCCGTGGACGGTTTCCACGTAGCGGTCCTTGCGGGCCTGTTCGCGGGTGCGCTCCATATAGTCGCGAACCTTGGGGTAGCGCTCGAAGTACGTGGTCATGTACGCTTCCGCTTGCGGGCGCGGAATGTCCAGCTGCCTTGCCAGGCCGAAGGCGCTCATGCCGTACATCAGGCCGAAGTTGATGGCCTTGGCGGCGCGGCGCTGCTCCGGCGTCACTGCTTCGTGGGCGATGCCGAACACTTCGGCGGCCGTCGCCCGGTGCACGTCGGCGCCTTCTTCGAAGGCGCGGCATAGGGCCGGATCCCGGGAGATGTGCGCCATGATGCGCAACTCGATCTGCGAGTAGTCCGCCGCGATCAGGACGCAGCCGTCCCGACCGACGAACGCTTGGCGGATGCGCCGGCCGGCTTCGGTGCGGATCGGAATGTTCTGCAGATTGGGGTCGGACGACGACAGCCGGCCGGTGGCCGTGACCGCCTGATGATAGGACGTGTGCACCCGTCCGGTCTCGGCGTTGATCATCTTCGGCAGCTTGTCGACGTAGGTGGAAAGCAGTTTGGTGCGCTGCCGGTACTCCAGAATCATGCGCGGCAGGATGTCCTGCTCGGCCAGTTCCTTCAGAACATCCTCGGCCGTGGACGCAGAGCCGCCTGGCGTCTTGCGGCCGGTCTTCAACTGCCGCTCCTCGAACAGCACCCGCTGCAGGTCGCGGGTGGAGTTCAGGTTGATCTCCCCGCCGCATTCGCGGGCGATGTCTTCCTTCAACTGCGCCAATTCCTCCTGCAGCGCTTGCGATTGGGCGTGCAGGGCCGCCGCATCGATCGCCACGCCGACGCGTTCCATATCAGCCAGCACGACCGACAGCGGCAGTTCCAGCTCCTGGTAAAGACGCGCCTGCGTTGCGGACTTCCGCAGCCGCGGCCATAGGTAATGATGCAAGCGCAGGGCCATGTCGGCATCTTCGGCGGCGTAGGGCGTCGCCGTTTCGATGGGCACCTGATCGAAGGAGACCTGCTTCTTGCCGGTGCCTGCGACTTCCCTGTAATGGATGGTCTCCTCGTTCAGATACACGCGGGACAGGTCGTCGAGATTGTGGCGGCTGGCGGTGGAGTTGTAGACGTACGATTCGAGCATGCTGTCGTGGCAGGGGCCGTCCAACTCGAGGCCGCAGCGCCGCAGCACGGCCCGGTCGTATTTCAGGTGGTGGCCGATCTTGATCAGCTTCGGGTCGCTCAGCAACGGCCGCAGCCGTTCGAATACCGGCTCCCGTTCCAGTTGCCGGGCTTGGTTCAGGCCGCGGTGCCCGAGCGGGATGTAGGCGGCCCGCCCCGGGTTGACGGCCAGCGAGATGCCGACCAGTTCGGCTTGCTGGGGGTCGAGGCCGGTGGTCTCCGTATCCAGCGCGAAGGCTCCGGCCTTGCGTGCCTGCTCCAGCCATGCTTCCAGCGCTTCCAGCTCCAATACGGCGGCATAGTCCCGGGTCGGCGGCGCGTCCGGCGCGGGTTCCTGAACGGCCGCATCGGCATTGGAGCGAGCCCGCAGTTCGCGCAGGAACGAGTTCATGCCGTATTCCGCATACAGGGCATCCAGGCGCACGGCATCCTCGGGGCCGGGCTGCAGGTCGCGGAGGGCTTGATTCAGCACGACATCGCAACGGACCGTCGTCAGCTGGCGGTAGAGCGGCAGGACCTCTAGGCTGGCCCGCAGGTTTTCGCCGATCTTGCCAGGGATCTGCTCGGCGTTGGCCGCCAGGTTGTCGAGGGTGCCGTACTTCTGCAGCCAGCCGGAGACCGTCTTCGGACCGGCCTTGGGCACGCCCGGAATGTTGTCCGATGCATCGCCCGCCAGCGCCAGATAATCGATGATCTGATCCGGCCGCACCCGAAACTTGCCGACGACGCCGTCGATGCCCATCGGCTCGCGGTCGATGTCGTGCAGGGTGATGCGCTCGGTGACCAGCTGCGCGAGATCCTTGTCCCCGGACAGGATGACGACCTCCATGCCGTCGGCCTCGCCTTGGCGGGCCAGCGTGCCGATCACGTCGTCGGCTTCCACATCCGGCACGATCAGCAGCGGCAGCCCCAGTGCCTTGATGATGTCCTGCAACGGTTCGATCTGCGCCTTCAGTTCAGGCGGCATCGGCTTGCGATGGGCCTTGTACTCCGGATAGAGTTCGTGGCGGAAGTTCTTGCCGGGCGCGTCCATGACGACGGCCACGTAGTCCGGATCGATGCGCCGCCGCTGTCTTTGCAGGATGTTGATGGTGCCGTAGATGGCGCCGGTCGGTCGGCCGCTGCGGTCGGATAGGCTCGTATGGACGTGGTGGGCGCGGTACAGGTAGGCGGTGCCGTCGACCAGCAGCAGTTTCGGACGGGTTGGGGCGTCAGCCATGGCGGAAGCGGGTCACGGCAGGCAAGCGAGGCAGGAATCCGGAAGCGAGCCGTCGTAGAGCCGCTGCCGGGCCTCTATTATTCCAGAATGCCCGCCGCCGGGCTGGAACTGGCTGCGAACTGCCGCCGCGGCATGCGCCCGGCGCGCCAAGCCAAGCGGCCGGCTTCGACCGCCAAACGCATCGCCCGGGCCATGCGAACGGGATCTTGGGCCTCTGCGATGGCGGTATTCATCAGCACGCCGTCGCAGCCCAGTTCCATCGCGATGGCGGCATCGGAGGCGGTGCCGACGCCGGCGTCCACCAAGATCGGCGTGGTCGCCTCGTCGAGAATGACCCGCAGCCAGTCCGGGTTGCGGATGCCGCGCCCGGAGCCGATCGGCGAGGCCAGCGGCATGACCGCCACGCAGCCGGCCTCGGCCAGCCGCCGCGCCATGATCGGATCGTCGTTGGTGTACGCCATGACCTGGAAGCCGTCGGCGACCAGCGTTTCCGCAGCCGCAAGCGTCTGCGCGACATCCGGGTATAAGGTGCGCGCCTCGCCCAGCACTTCGAGCTTGACCAGCGCCCGTCCGTCCAGCAGTTCTCGGGCCAGCCGACAGACGCGCACCGCGTCGTCCGCGCTGTAGCAGCCGGCGGTGTTCGGCAGAATGGTGTAGTCGTTCGGCGGCAGCACATCCAGCAGGCTGGGCGCGTCCGCATCCTGGCCGATGTTGGTGCGGCGCACCGCAACGGTGACGATCTGCGCGCCGGAGGCGGCAACGGCATCGCGGGTTTGCTCCAGATCCCGGTATTTGCCGGTGCCGACCAGCAAGCGGGAGGCATATTCGCGCCCGGCGAGCACCCATGCGTCGCTGCCCATGTCAGCCGCCGCCGATGGCCCGCACGACTTCTACCGCATCGCCGTCGCGCAAGGCATGCTGCGACCATTGCGAGCGTGGCACGACGTGCCGGTTGACTTCCAGCGCGATGCGGCCTTCAAGGCGCAAGCGGCCGATCAGATCCGCGGCCGTGGCGGCATCGGGCAGGCTGCAAGGTTCGCCGTTGAGCGTGACGCGCATGGCCTCAGCCAAGTTGCGCGGTCAATTCCGACAGGCTGAACACGCCGTACACGACCTGCAGCTTGCCGTCGGCCGCGCTGATGAAGTCGCAGCCGCGCAGAACTACGGATTTGCCGGTGGGCGGCGTGTCGCCCAGTGGGCCCTGATGCGTGCCGAACAGCAGCCAGGGCACGGCGATCTGCCCGGTGCTGACGGGGAGCTGGCCAATGAGTTCCAGCTTCAGGTCGGGAAAGGCCGTGAACAGCCCTTGGGCGTATTCGCCGATGGCCGCGCCGGTAAGCGGCTGGCCGGCCGCAGGGTCTTCGTAGGTGCCGCCGTCCGCGAACAGGGCGACGACGGCCTGCGGGTCATGGGCATCCCACGCCGCGAAATAGGCTTCGATCAGTTCTTTGGTGTCCATCAGGCTCTCCTCATCGGGGTATGCGCAGGGCTTTCGCCGGTGCCGTTGCAGGGCATTTTGGCACGGCTTCATGCCGCGAAGCAAGTTTACTATATGAGGATTTCCAAGGGAATCATGCGGCAAAATCCGCAATGGGCGGTTAGGCCAAGTTCAAAATGGCGACGATAAGTATCCCCAGAGCAATCGCAGCCCCAAAAACCCAAGCGCCAATCTTTATCAGAGTTTGCGTCACCCATTCTCTGGTTGCCGTATGCTTTGCGGCTTCCTCTAGAATCCCTACTCGTTCATTGATGTCTTTGCGTTTGGCATATTCTGAAGTGCCTCGACGCTTTTGCCGAGAAGCCATAATCAATCCAGCCAATCCCAGAGGCGCCCATCGAAATATCCGGTATACGTGTGATTGGCCTTAAGGACCACCCCGTTTTTAGGGTCTTCCTCGCTAATCAATCCGATTTTTGTGGCAACATCATCCGCCACCATTTCCGTTCGGGCTAACAGCGTGTTTTCCTCAAGGCGGAATGTGTCGTCAAACGACTCTTCCGCCGCAGATTGAACCTCTGCGTCCGTCGAGAAAACGACGTAAAGACGTTTTTCTGGTGCATCCGCCATGCCTCAATCATACACGGCGCCATTTCGTGCGCAATAGGAGAAATCACCCAAATTCATGAACCGTATGACCATTGCGTACTATCCGAAAGCAGGTTCCATGTGGCTGATTCCTTGAGTTGGATATGGGGGGGTTGAACACGTCGCTTGGAGCATGCCGGACTGAGTGGCACGAGTGCGCCCTGTTTACCCGAATCGCAGATTGTTCAGCACAGCCTGCGGGGTGCTGAGGTTCGGGATGGCGAATGAGTGGTGCTGGCCGGCGCTGGGTCGCCTGGTGTGCGCAGCCGCAGCACTGCGCCGGAGTCAGGCGGCGTTCAGCGCCTGATCGAGGTCGGCAAGAATGTCGTCGATGTCCTCGATGCCGACCGACAGCCGGATGACTTCCGGCCCGGCGCCGGCCGCGGCCTTCTGTTCGTCGCTCAGCTGGCGGTGCGTGGTCGAAGCCGGATGCACGATCAGCGAACGGGTGTCGCCGATGTTGGCTAGGTGCGAGAACAGCTGCACGCTTTCGACCATCCGGATGCCGCGCTCGTAGCCGCCGCGCACGCCGAATGTGAACACGGCGCCGGCGCCGTCGGGGCAGTACCGTTGCGCTTGCGCGTAGTAGGGGCTGGACGGCAGGCCGGCGTACGACACCCACGCGACCTGCTCGTGCTGTTCCAGCCATCGGGCGGCGGCCAGCGCATTGTCGCTGTGCTGGCGCATGCGCAGCGGCAGCGTCTCGATGCCGGTCAGTGTGAGGTAGGCGTTCATCGGCGACATGGTGGGCCCCAGGTCGCGCAGGCTGACGGCAATGGAGTACACCGTGTAGGCCAGCGGCCCGAACTTGTCCGCGAACGACAGGCCGTGGTAGGCCGGATTGGGATCCGTCAAATGCGGATATTTGCCGTGCTGCGCCCAGTCGAATGCACCGGAATCGATCACGGCGCCGCCGATGGCGTTGCCGTGCCCGGACAGGAACTTCGTCGTGGAATGCACGACGAGGTCGGCGCCGTGCTCGATCGGATTGCACAGCACCGGCGTCGCCAGCGTGTTGTCGATAATCAGCGGCACGCCGCACTCGTGCGCCGCGTCGGCCAGCCCTTGGATGTCGCACATGATGCCGCCGGGGTTGGCCAGACTTTCGCTGAATACGGCGCGGGTGTGCTCGTTGCAGGCGCGGCGCACGGCGTCCAGATCGTCCGGATCGACGAACGCGACCTTCCACCCCAAGCGTGCGAAGGCATGGCCGAACTGCGTGATGGAGCCGCCGTACAGTTTGTTGGACGCGACGAACTCGTCGCCGGCCCGCATCAGGCCGAACAGGGCCAGCATCTGCGCCGAGTGGCCGGAGGCCGTGCAGACTGCGCCGGCGCCGCCTTCCAGATCCGCGAGCCGATCTTGCAGGGCGTTGACGGTGGGGTTGGTCAGGCGCGAGTATATGAAGCCGGCTTCGTCGAGATTGAACAGGTTGGCAGCATGCTCGACATCGCGGAATACGAAGGCCACGGATTGGTGCACCGGCGTGACCCGGGCGCCGGTGGTCGGATCCGGCGCAGCACCGGCGTGGATGGCCCGCGTGCGCAGGCCTTGCGGTTTGGCATCGCTCATAGGGGCGGTTCTCTCAGGCTGGTTCAGGGTAGGCGGCTTGAAACCGGTTCTTGTTGTCCACGTAGTGGGCGGCGGAGTAGCGCAGGAAGGTTCGTTCGGCTTCCGTGAGTTCGCGGCGCTTGCGGGCCGGGCTGCCGACCCACAGGCAGCCGCCCTCCAACTCTTTGCCCGGCGGCACCAGGCAGCCGGAGCCGATCATGGTGTCCGGCGCAATGATCGCGCCGTCGAGAATGATGGCGCCCATGCCGATCAGGCAGCGGTCGCCGATGTCGCAGGCATGCACGATGGCACCATGGCCGACGGTCACTTCGTCGCCGATGGTCGTTGCAAAGCCGCCCGGAGCGTACTCGCAATCGTGGGTGACGTGCACGATGCTGCCGTCCTGGATGTTCGTGCGTGCGCCGATGCGGATCGAATGCACGTCGCCGCGCACTACGGTCATCGGCCAGATGGAACTGTCGGCGCCGATCTCCACGTCGCCGAGCACCAGTGCCTGTGTATCCACATAGGCGGATTCGGCGATGCAGGGAGCGTGTCCTTCGAAGGAGCGGACGGTCATGAGGCGGCAGGGCGCGGCGTTCGGCCTATTTTAAGGGATGGGCTCCGTCTGGCGCGGCGAAGCGCTTCTCGACATAGGCGCACAGCAGTTCCTGGAATTCCTCCGCGATGCGGTCGCCGCTGAGCGTCTTGACGCGCTCGCCGTCGATGAACACCGGGGCGCTGGGCTTCTCGCGGGAGCCGGGCAGGCTGATGCCGATGTCGGCATGGCGGCTTTCGCCCGGGCCGTTGACGACGCAGCCCATGACGGCGACCGTCATGTTCTCGACGCCGGGGTAGCGCTGCTTCCAGACCGGCATCTGTTCGCCGATGTAGCGCTCGATATTCTGCGCCAGCTTCTGGAAGTAGTTGCTGCTGGTGCGGCCGCAGCCGGGGCAGGCGGTCACGGCTGGCATGAAATGCCGCAGGTTCAAGCTTTGCAGCAGGTCGCAGGCCACCCGCACTTCTTCGGTGCGTTCGCCGTCCGGACGCGGCGTCAGCGAGACGCGCAGCGTATCGCCGATGCCCCGTTGCAGCAGCAAGGCCAGCGCGGCGCTCGAGGCCACCATGGCGCGGATGCCCATGCCGGCTTCGGTGAGGCCCAGATGCAGGGGGTGGTCGCAACGCTTGGCCAGCGCCGTGTAGACCTTGACCAGCGGCGGCACGCGGCTGACTTTGCAGGACAGTACGATGGCGTCATGCGGCAGGCCGATCTCCTCGGCTTGGGCGGCGCTGCGCAAGGCCGACTGCACCATGGCTTCCTGCTGCACCGTATCTGCATCCTGAGGCGACGAGCTTTTGGCGTTCTCGTCCATCAGTTCGGTCAGCAGCGCCGGATCCAAGCTGCCCCAGTTGACGCCGATTCGCACCGGCTTCTGGTGGCGGCAGGCGAGTTCGATGAACTGCTCGAAGTGCACATCGCGGGAACTGCCGCGGCCGACGTTGCCCGGGTTGACGCGGTACTTGTCGAGCGCTTCCGCGCAGTCCGGATGCTCGGCCAGCAGTTTGTGCCCGTTGAAATGGAAATCGCCGATGATGGGCACGGCGATGCCGCGCGCCGCAAGTTGCTCGCGGATCTCGGGGACGGCGGCCGCAGCATCCTGGTCGTTGATGGTCAGGCGGACCATCTCGGAGCCGGCCCGGGCCAGCGCCTCGACTTGCGCGACGGTGGCGGCGATGTCGGCGGTCGGCGTGTCCGTCATAGACTGCACGGCGATCGGATGGCTTCCGCCTAGGGAAACGGTGCCGATGCGCACCACGGCGGAGTTCCGGCGCGGTTCCAGAAAGGTGGCGAAATCGTCCATTTAAAAATCCAATTAAAATGTCGAATGTTTGAACTAGTATCGCAGGTTTTACCGGATGGCGCATTCCCTCCGCAAAGGCGTGGTAGTGACCGGCACCGACACGGGCGTCGGCAAGACGTGGGTGGCCGTCCGTCTGATTCGAGCGCTGCGCCGCTACGGCCATACGGTCTGTCCGCTGAAGCCGGTGGAATCGGGGTGCTTGGAGAGCGATGGCGGCCTGCTGGCGCAGGATGCAGAAGCCCTGCGGGAAGCCGCTGGACTGGAACGCCTCGAGGCCGTGGTCCGGTTCAAGCTGCGCGCTCCGCTGGCGCCGGTTTTGGCGGCCGAGCGGGAGGGCGTACCGGTGGCGCTACAGGATCTGCTGGAGTTCTGCAGGCGGCCGGATGGCGTACGGGTCATCGAAGGGGCCGGCGGCTGGCGCTCGCCGCTGGCCCGGGATGGCGACCTGCGCGATCTGGCGGCCGCGCTGGAGCTGCCGGTGCTGGTGGTGGCCGAAGACCGGCTGGGCGCCATCAACCACACGTTGCTGACGTGCGAGGCCGTCAAGCAGACATCGCACTGCCGGTTGGCCGGCGTCGTCCTGAATCGTCGGCAGCCCGAAGCCGGCACGTACGGCAATTTCCAAGTGCTGCAGCGGCGCTTGCGCCGCATTCCGGTCTGGCTGACCGGCCAGGACCAGTGGTTGAGCGAGCCGGAGGAACGGGCGGTGCTGAGGACATTCGTGCCGTTGTCGCCTAATGCCTGAGTTGCCGGAAGTCGAGACGGTGCGGCGCGGCATCGCGCCGCATGTGACGGGCCAGACCGTCGAACGGATGGTCATCCGGCAGCGGCAGCTGCGCTGGCCAGTGAGCCGGGCTCTGCCGAAAGCCGTGGCGGGCCGCACGATCCGCCGAGTCGGGCGGCGCGCGAAATACCTGCTGATTGATGCCGGAGCCGGGCATATCATCTGGCATCTGGGCATGTCCGGCTCGCTGCGCGTGCTGCAGGATCCGCCTCCTCCGGGCCCGCACGACCATGTGGATATGCGCCTGAAGAGCGGCGCGACGCTGCGGTTCCGAGATCCGCGCCGGTTCGGCAGCATGCATTGGACGCGCCGGGATCCGCTGCGCCATTCCTTGCTGGCCGGGCTGGGTCCGGAGCCGCTGGGTGAAGGTTTCGATGGGGCTTGGCTGCATGCGCGTTCGCAAGGGCGAAGCGTCGCCGTCAAGAATTTCCTCATGGACTCCAAAGTGGTGGCAGGCGTCGGCAACATTTACGCCAGCGAAGCGCTGTTCCGGGCCGGCATCTCGCCCCTGCGTGCGGCCGGGCGCATCAGCGCCGTACGCTACGAGCGCGTGGCGGCGGCCATCAAGGCCGTGCTGAGTCAGGCGATCGAGGCCGGCGGCACGACCCTGCGCGATTTTATGGAGGTCGATGGCGAGCCGGGCTACTTCGCGCAGGAGCTGCAAGTCTACGGGCGGGAAGGCGAAGCATGCCCGCAATGCGGCCGGCCCATCCGGTGCCGGGTGGTGGGGCAGCGGTCCAGTTTCTACTGCGCCGGATGCCAGCGTTGATTACCGCGGAGCCTCCACTTCGGCCTTGCTCGCGCTCATAGCCTTAGGTCTCGGACCGCCTCGCTTGCAGCGTCCAGTTTTCCACTGCGAGTTCCGGGACTTTGGAGAAGTGCCGCGTGTTGTTGGTGACTAGGACATAGTTCGCATCAATCGCGTGGGCGGCAATCATGGTGTCGTTCAAACCAATCGGGCAGCCTTGGTGCCGCAACGCTGCATACAGCCGGGCCGACTCGTCGGTGGCATCTTTCGTCCAAGGCAAGATTCGATGCGCCCGTTCGCAGAATAGCTCGATGGCTTGATGGTGCTTGTCTGGATTGGAAGCAATTGCTGCTCCCATCCTCAGTTCGGCGTAGGTGATGACCGATATGGAGATCTCGGCACCCGACGCAACTTTCGCATCCATGGCATCAAGCAGGCGGGGAGGACGGCCACGCATGGCATAGCTGCAGATGTCCGTGTCCAGCATATATCGGGTCATGCCGCGGTCTTCGCCGGATTAATGAGGTTGGATCTTTCAGCCATGAAGTCGTCATCGACGCCCGGCGTTTCCGTGGCATAAGACCGCCAACTCTTACGTGCCGGCGCAAGCACGAGCGCTTCGCCTTCCTTTCGGATGATGACTTCACCAATGTCTTCGAACTGGAAGGCTTTGGGAATCCGGACGGCTTGGCTGCGGCCATTTCGGAATAATTTGGCTTTTACTTCCATAACGCTCTCTAGATGTGATGGCAGGCTGCGGAGATTATAGCATATCACAGACATATGCCGCGCTGATGTGCCGAATTGGTTGATTTCGACGATTTCCGGAGCGAGCATCCGTTCCGGCTGATTCGCATCATGGGCTGCGCGGATTTTCGGCCCCTCCTCTCTCCCATAATTTCCGAATCGGCACGGCGTAAAGCTTGTCTCCGAAACTGGCACTGAACTCGCCGTCGTAGAGCAGGACGCCGCAAACGAAGCGGCTTCCCGCAATTTCCGCGAGTTTTCGAAGTCCCCGGAAGTCTGCTGCATTCACGCTGGCGGCCGCCTTCGTCTCGATTCCTGCGACCGCATTCATGCCGCGCTCGATGACCACATCCACTTCGTAGTCGTCCTTGTCGCGAAAGTACGAAAATCTGAGGGGAGCGTCGTGCCAGCCGGCCTGCCGTTTCAGTTCCTGATATGCGAACGTCTCCAGCAGATGCCCCAGCCGCACCCGGTCGGCATCCAGTTCGCTGGCATCGGCATGGAGCAACGCGCAGGCCAGTCCTGTGTCGCAGAGGTGCAGTTTCGGTTTCAGGATCAGGCGCTTGTAGTCGCTGTTGCACCAAGGGTCGAGACGCTCCAGCAGAAAGACCCGCTCAAGAAACGTCAAATAGGTGCGCACGTTCGTCCAATTAGTTCGGAGTGTGTTGGCCAGCGCATTGATGTTGAATGGTTCGGCAGTCTGCGATGCGGCAAGTTGCATGATCCGCGGCATCAGATCCAGCATGTCGATCCGCCCCAAATCGCGCACGTCGCGCTGGATCAGAGCGTCGACGTATCCTTGGTACCATTTGATGCGTTGCGTTCCTTGCGGCACGGTGAGCGCTTCCGGATACCCGCCTGCGGCAATTCGCGTGGCAAGGGATAGCCCCAGACGGTCTCCAGACTCATCCGAGAAGCGCCCTTCGAACAGAACGTTGAGGAAGTTCGGCTCAGCTCTTTCCAGTTCGCATTGAGCCAGCGGGTGCAGGTGCAGCTTCTGCATTCGGCCGGCCAGCGAATCGGACATTTTCGGTACAAGCAATACTTGGGTCGAACCTGTCAGCAGGAACCGGCCCGGGATTCGGCGGCGGTCTATTTCTAGTTTCAGTGAAGAAAAGATTGCAGGGGCGCGTTGCACCTCGCCCAGAATGACCCGTTCGGGAAGGCGCTGGACGAAGCCGGCCAGTTCGCGGCCGACGGCGATGCAGACGGCCTTGGGGTTCTTGCCTTTGAGCGTGAGGCGGCGGAACTTCCCGCACAGGCGGCACTGCGCCTTCCAGGCGATGTCGCGGGCCCGGGGCGAGGCGTCCCGGGCTTTGCGCTCCAGATGGGCGGTAACCCGAGGGGCGAAGCGGTAGCACCATGCGGCCTCGACCAGCAGGCGGCGGGCATGGACGTTGCCGGCCTTGGTGATGCCGCCTTGGCGGCGGCGCGCGCCGGAGCTGTTTTCGCCCGGCGTCATGCCGAAGATAGGACATCAGCTGCTGCGGTGCTTCGAAGCGGCGCAGGTCGCCCAGTTCCGCCGCCAGCAGCATGGCGGAGAGCCAGTCGATGCCGCGCAGGGCCTTCAGGTTGGCCACCAAGGGCTGCAGCGGCCAGTCCGGCAGCAGCTCCTGCAGCCGGGCGTCCAGGTCCGCGATGCGCTGCGTCGCTTGGCACACCGCCGTCAGGTATTCGTCGCAGGTCCGCCGATCCGTCTCCTGTTCGAACTTCAGGGCTTCGAGCCATTGATAATGCGCCTGCGTCCAGCGCGACTTCCTGGACGGCCAGCGGTGGCCCTTGAGCAGCACGAAGCCGTTGAGCTGCTGGCGCATCTGATGCTCGCGGCCCTTGAAGTCGTGGCGGCAGCGGCATAGGCTGCGAACCGCCTCGTGCTCCGCATCCGGCACCCACACCGGCTCCAGCAGGCCGGCGCGGAACAGCCGCGCCAGTCCCAGCGCGTCGCGCCGGTCCGTCTTCACCCGTGTCCGCGACGGCAGCGCCACCACCAGGCAGTTCTGGTCCAGTTCCAGCAGCTGCCGATGCAGCACGTAGCCGCACGGCCCGGCCTCGTAGCAGAACCGGTTCAGGGCGCCGTCCGCGCCCAGCTTCCGCACCAGCCGCGCCATGGCCGAAGGCGTGTTGGGATCTCCCCTAGATACTCCGGCTCGGCGAGGCCCGGCGGCGCCCGGGCGAGGGCGATGCTGTCCTTGTGAACGTCCATCCCGATGTACGCCATGCGGGCGGCTTCGTTCGTCCGATCGAGTGTGTCCATGCGGTCCTCCTCAGGTTGGTCATGATCATCCGCACATGATCATGGCAGGGAGGGCACAGGTCAAATCATGGGGTCTTTGGTTTGACAGTGCCAGCGTTGGGGTGTGCTGCACGTTCAGTTTCCCTTATAATGGTTAGGTAATCCGTACGCTGATGCGAGAGATACACTCGAATGGCACGCCAGTCTGGAAATCCCTCATTATTGTCTGCCAATGCAGTCCACAACGAGGACTGCATTTCGGGCATGAGCAAATTGCCCGACAATTGCATTGATCTGATCATCACCGACCCGCCGTTCGCGATAGATTTCAAAGCAAAGCGTTCCAACTACAATCGCAAGGATTCCCGGGTGCTGGACGGGTACAACGAGATTGCGGCCAGCGATTATGCGGAATTCACGCGCAGTTGGATGTCCGAATCGCATCGCTTGCTGAAGGACAGCGGGTCTGCGTTCGTCTTCTCGGGATGGAATAATCTGAAAGACATTCTGGTCGCAATCGACGAAGTGGGCTTTGCGACGGTCAACCATATCATTTGGAAATACCAATTCGGCGTCTCCACGAAACGGAGGTTCGTGAGCTCGCACTACCATTGCCTGTTTCTATGCAAGGATGACAAGAAGAGGAAATTCTATCTGGACAGCCGATTCTCGAAGGATGCTCAAGCGGAAGGCGGAGGAAGCCTGCGTTATCGGGATATGGAAGATGTTTGGGTAATCAACCGCGAGTATTGGACGGGCGATGTGAAGACGCCGACCAAATTGCCTTACGAGCTCATCCAAAAAATTCTGGCGTATGCGAGCATTGAAGGCGATATCGTAATGGATCCGTTCCTTGGTTCAGGGCAGGTCGCGGTGGTGGCAAACCTGATGGACCGGAAGTACATCGGCTATGAAATAGTGCCGGAGTATTTTTCCTTCATTCAAGTGCGGCTGAAGGAGAAGCAGTACCGCTACCGTGCGAAAGATGAAATGACGGGGCCTGAAGGCCCGTTGCCGATTTTCGATAGCCCGAGCTAGAGCCGGGTTTTCGGAGTCGTTCCTACGGCATGGTGCTGTGTGCCGTGCCGAATGTTGGCGGTTCGAGAGGCGTGCCGTCCATTGTGGTAAATCTTAGGATCGTTTGGCTGGTGAATGCATGGCTGAAAACCCGCTGTCCTGCTATGAAGTCGTCAAACTCCCCTTTCAGGATGTGGTTGGGGTATTCTTGGTCCACGGTTCCCGATATCTGGCCGTTAATGGTGTTTACGGAAGGGAGTTTGAACCGCGTGTCTTTTCCGACCACTGCGATTATTTGGTTGAGTTTGTCAAGAAAGGGTTCATCGCGGTGATGGATGGCGTATTGGATGCCCTGATGCCCAGTCAAATCTGCTAGTTCATCAGGCAAAGTTCGCTGTCGCGTTCGCGATCCGGCTTTTTTGATTCCTACGGATTCCAATTGTTCTACTAGGTTGGTGTGCTCCCGAACGACCGGAGAATTGGCCGCATAACCGGGCATGATCGTGTTGAACAGGTGGCTTTTCGAAAACATCATGTTCTTCCAGATGCTGCAATTCTTGGGATAGATGTGGACATTCGCGAACGTGCCATCGGCATGCGCAAGCAGTGCCGTTTCCCGATCATTCAAGGATGCCGCATCAAACCCGCACAAAGACAAGAATAAATGGCAGGTCGCAAAAGGGTACTTGTCACGTGTAGTGGAGGATGTTCCACCAAATGAACGTTCATACGTTTGCTCTGCCCAGATATTCGGATTGAAGCATTGAGGATGCCGGGTTGGCAGGTTGTCGACATTGGAATGCGACACGATGTGCTGTCCGACGCATTGGATGGAAGGATGGTTGATGTCTTGGTCAACCCACATGGCGCACAACGCATCTTGGGCTTCGAATCGTTCGAACAGTAACAGATGGGTCGTGGTGTACAGACCGATCAGTTTGGTGCCGTACGCATCGGCCAGAATGGCAGCCGTTAACAAGCCGTCAATATCCGGGGAAGACACCAGATATGCCTTATCCCAAGAATCAACGCATTCGCTGAGAGATCGCTTCCAAGTTTCCATTGTGGTGCCGTAGGGAAATCTGTGAGATTATTTCATTGCGTCATGGATGGTCGAATTGCGCGAGGTAGCGTTCCCAGTACGGTCCGTCGATGCGGGCCCGCAGCAGGTGCCCGTCCCGGTCGGCAGCGTGCGCCAATGTGCCGGGGATGGTGCGTTGCGCCTCAAAATTCGACAACCGGCATGTTGTAACATCTGCCGCGATGCCGCTTCCGGCGATGGGCATGGCCGCACTGAACCAATCCAGAGGCCGTTCGTTCGGCATTACGAGCAGCAAATCGAAATCGCTCTCCGGCCGTGCGTCACCTCGGGCACGGCTTCCGAACAGGATGATGGCTTCCGGCTGGTGCGCATGCTGCAATTGGCTTCCCAGGAAAAGCAGCGCCCTGTCGCAGTCGTAGAACATGCCCGTGTTGGCAGGTTCGCCTGTTTTTCGCGTACGGATCATCTCCAGCACCGCATTCTCCAATTCGCGGTCGCTTTTGATGGCATTCACGATCTCGCGAACCGCGGCCTGTTGGTCTACAGGTACATGAAAGGTGATCGTCGGGGTCGCCATCGCCACATGCTTCCTGTCATGCAATGTGCATAATCGTATGCAAATGCCCGATTTGGGTGTCTGCGGGTCTGGCGGCCGTTCAGTTCCGGCGCAGTTTCGCGAGGAGCATCCGCTCCACTTCCGCCGGCGTGAAATGCGAGACGTCGCCGCCGAGGGCCGCGACCTCCTTGACCAGCGACGACGAGACGAAGGCGTATTCCTTCGCCGGAGTGAGGAAGATCGATTCCAGATCCGGCGCCAGTTGTCGGTTCATGCTGGCGAGCTGGAATTCGTATTCGAAGTCCGACACGGCGCGCAGGCCGCGAATGATCGCTTGCGCGCCTTTGGCGCGGGCGAAGTCCACCAACAGCCCGTCGAAGCCGACCACTTCGGTCCGGTCGGCGATATCGGCCAAGGCGAGCTGGGCCATTTCGACGCGCTCCTCGGTGGTGAAAGTGGGTTGCTTGGCGGGATCGGTCGCGACGGCCACAATCAGTTCGTCGAACAGGCGCAAGGCGCGGCGGGCCAAGTCGGCGTGGCCGAACGTAATCGGATCGAAGGTTCCGGGGTAAATGGCGCGGCAAGTCATGCGGTCGTCGGAGCGTGCGCGATGCTTCTATTGTAGAACGATTTGGGGGGATCCGTTCAGACGTAGGGCCGGGCCGCGAACAGGTGGTAGCCGACCTGTCCGGACCGTTTGGATTTGAGGGGGATCCAACTGGCCGGAATTTGCGGATCCCAGCCGGCAGGCGATTCGACATAGGCCAAGCTGGAATCCTTCAGCAGGCGGGAGGCGGCGAGCCGGGCGCAGGTCTTCTCCAGCAGTTCCGTGCCCAAGGCGAAGGGCGGGTCGACGAACAGGAGGTCGACGGGGTCGCGCTGGCAGTCGATGTACGCCAGCGCACGGGCGCATACGATTTCCACATGCAGGGCGGCCAGCCGCCGGGCCTCTTGGCGCAGGCTCTGCGCGACCGTGCGGTCGCGATCCACCAGCGTAACGCGCCGGGCTCCTCGCGAGGCGGCTTCGAAGCCGAGGGCGCCGCTGCCGGCGTACAAATCCACGCAGTCCGCATTCTCCACGTCGCCGGCCAGCCAGTTGAACAGGGTTTCGCGCACGCGGGCCGGCGTCGGCCGGACAGACGGGCGGGCGGGGACGTTCAGATAGCGGCCGCGCCAGGCGCCGGCGACGATGCGGATGCGTTGGGGCGGACGCCCCTCAGGGCCGGTTCTGGCCACCGACGACCACCGTAATTAGTTGTTCGGGGTTCAGGGTCTTCCGGTACGCCGCGACGATCTGTTCATGGGTGATGGCTTCAATGCGGTCGGTCCACGTGTCGAGATAGTCGAGCGGCAGCCGGTAGTAGCCGATCATGGACAGGTAGCTGAGCATGCTGGAATTGTCGGCAATGCGCAGCGGGAAGCCGCGGGTCAGACTGTTGCGGCTGTATTCGAGTTCTTCTTCGGTCGGGCCGTCGCGCACGAATCTGCGGAGTTCCGCATAAGCGATCTCCAGCGCTTGGTCGGTCTGATCGCCGCGGGTCTGCAGCCCCAGCCGGTAGGGGCCGCGCAGGCGCATGGGGAAGAAATAGCTGTAGACCGAATAGGCCAAGCCTTGCTTGGTGCGTATTTCTTCGACCAGACGGGAGGAGAAGCCGCTGCCGCCCAAGGCGAAATTGCCGAGGTACAGCGGAAAATGGTGGGCTTCGCCGCGTGCCACGCCCTGCTGTCCGATCAGGATGTGCGCCTGCTCGGAAGGGTGCGGGATGGTGATGGTCCGGGCGGCATCCGGCGCTTGCAGCTTCGGCAGCGGAGCGGGAGCCGGCCCTTTCGGCAGAGTTTCGGAGATGCGGTTGGCAATGTCTTCCGCCGCTGCCCGGTCGATGGCGCCGACTATGGCGATGATGGCGCCGCCGGCCGCAAAATGCTTCCCATAGAACTGCACGACATCGTTGCGGGTGATGGCGGCGAGCGACTCGTCCGTGCCGCCGGCCGGCGAGCCGTAGGGGTGGTCGGGGTAGAGGGCCGCATAGAATGCCCGCAAGGCGATGGCGCCGGGGTCTTCGTCGATCTTCTGGAGCGCGACCTGCATTTGTTGGCGGCGGAGGTCGAGCTGCTCCGGCGGAAACCGGGGCTGTCCCAGCACCGTGAGGAACGTGTCCAGAGCCGGGGCGGACCAGGCCGGATCGGTCAGGGTGCGCAGCGACAGCGTGGCGCGGTCCAGATGGGTGGCGCTGCCGTAGGCGGCGCCGACGTCTTCGAAGGCCTGCGCGATCGCGTCGGCGTCCAGATCGCCTGCGCCCATGTCCAACAGGCCGAGCGTCAGTTGCGACAGCCCCGGCTTCGTACCGTCGCGGCTGTTGCCGGCATCCAGCGTCACTTCGATGTCCAGCATCGGAATTTGCGGCGCGGCGATGAAGAATACCGGGACGCCGCCGGTGCTCTGCCAGTGTTCGATGCGCGGCGCGGCCTGCGCCGGAGCGGCGAGGGCGCCGGCCAGCGCGAGGGCTGCAAAACGGCGAAGCCTCATGGCCGGATGCCGCTCGCCGCCGTGCGGACAGGGCGGATCGTCACCATGGTGCGTGCATCGCCATCCAGGTAGCGCTGCGCGACTTCCTGGACCTGCGCGGCCGTGACCGCCTGATAGCGCGCAACCAGTTGCCGGTCCGTCTCCCAGCCAAGGCCGTTGGTCTCCAGCATGCCCACCATATAGGCGCGGTGGCGCAGAGAGTCTTGGGCGTAGGTCGAATGCGCGATGACTTGCGCCCGGGCGCGCTGCAGTTCGGCGGCCGTGACGGGTTGCTGCTTCAGGGCGTCGATTTCGGCCCGCAGCGCCTGCTCGACTTCGGCGGCCGTGCGGCCGGTGCTGGGGGTGGCATCCAGCATGAAGAGGCTGGCGCGGGCGGTGTAGAGGGAATAGGAGGCGCTGGCGCCGGCGGCGATCTTCTGGCCGCGCACCAGCCGCTGCTGCAGGCGCGAGGCGCGCCCGCCGTTCAGGACGGAGGAGAGCATCGACAGGGCGTAGGCTTCCCACTGTTGCGCCTTCGACAATTGCGCGAGCGCCGGAACCTTGAAGCCCATGATGAGGTATTCGGTCTGCGCGGGGATGCGCAGCGTCAGGTTGCGGGCGCCGCGTTGCGGCGGCTCTTCGCGGCGGCGCGCCGGTGCCACCGGGCGGGCCGGAATGGCGCCGAAATGCCGCTCGGCCATGGCGAAGACCTGTTCCGGCTCGATGTCGCCGACGACCACCAGCTTCGCGTTGTTGGGGGCATACCAGCGCCGATGCCAGTCGCGCAGCTGCGCGGCGTCGATTTGGGCGATGTCGCTCATCCAGCCGATCACCGGCTGTCCATACGGATGGTTCTGGAACGCTGCGGCCAGCAGCTGCTCGTAGGCCAGATTTTCCGGCTGGTCCTCGGTGCGCAGGCGCCGCTCTTCCTTGACCACTTCCAACTCCTTCTGCAAATCGGCGTCGGCCAGCAGGACGTGCTGCAAGCGGTCCGCTTCCATCTCCAGGGCCAGTTCCAGCTTGCCGCGGCCCAGAATCTGGTAGTACGCCGTGAA
Organism: uncultured candidatus Poriferisulfidus sp.; assembly: GCA_963668445.1. GTDB lineage: Bacteria > Pseudomonadota > Gammaproteobacteria > Poriferisulfidales > Poriferisulfidaceae > Poriferisulfidus. The sequence continues at coordinate 1,556,132 of OY764335.1, read as the reverse complement.
GTCGCGGCTGGTGAAGGCGTTGTCGCGGCCGCCTTCGGCGGTGATGGCGCGGCTGAAGGATTCGCCCGGATGGCGTGGCGTGCCGCGGAACATCATGTGCTCCAGAATGTGGCTGATGCCGGTCTGGCCCGGCAGTTCGTCGGCGGAGCCGACGCCGTACCAGATTTGGCTGACGACGACCGGCGCGCGCCGGTCCGGTTGCACTAGGATTTCCAGGCCGTTGTCCAGCGTCTTCGAGGCGACGTCCGGAGGCTGCGCCAGCCCCATGCTCGGCAAGGCGGCGGCGAGCAGCAGGGCGATGCCGAAGCACCGTTGCGCTGATGCGGCGCATTCCCGGTCGAACTCGGCCATGGCCTTCAAATCCCTAAGTTTTGGAGAAGGTGGGCGGCGCTCCAAGAGCCGGAAATGAGAAAGGGCTCTTTGGAGCAGCCAGCCCGGTGCCGAGAGTATGGAGGTACGGAGGAACTCCCGACGCCCCTAGTATAGCCTACTTTGAATCCGGATGAGGCAATACTGCGCGTGTCCGGTAGCAGGCGCACGATGCCTAGCGGTTCCAAGCGGTCAGTTCGGTGTCGGGCAGGGGCTCGAAGATTTTTTCGCCGATTGAGATTTTTCCTTTCAATGCTCCGAATTGGCACCTGCTCGGACGCGCGCAGGCGACGAGTTTCGCCACGGGCTTGCCGTTGCGGGGATGACGACTTCTTCGCCTGCTTCGGCCTGAGCGAGCAGGCGCGAAGACTGCTTTTGACTTGGCGCACGCTGACGGTCGGCATGATCGACCCTCGCGGGTTGGTTGACTATCCGGCTTACGAGTTTGGGCGGAGGTTTACAAATATATGTATAATAGTTTACAATATTCCCCATAAATGTTTACAATAGGGCATTCAACCTGAAAGGGAGAGAACTAATGGCCCAAGTCCGCGCCCAAAAGGAAAAAATCAGGCGCTATATTCTCAATCAAGTTGAGAAGTCGCCGAAAAGCGTGGCGAAGGTCACAGCGAAGCAGTTCGGGATTTCTCGCCAGGCAGCACACAGGCATCTGCGGCGACTTTGCGAAGAGGGGGTTCTCGAACGGTCCGGCAATACTAGCGCGAGCCAGTATCGGTTGGCAGTGCTATCCAAATGGATGGGTAGTTACAAGATCGAGGGGGGTTTGGCAGAAGATGTCGTGTGGACGCAGGATGTGCGAAACCAACTGGGCATTCTGCGGGACAACACTCTAGCTGTCTGGTATTACGGCTTCACTGAAATGTTCAACAACGCGATCGATCATTCCGAGGGTTCCACGGTCCGAGTCGAGGTCGCCCGAACGGCCGTTGGTGCCGAAATGTGGGTTCATGACGACGGATGCGGCATCTTCAAGAAGATACAGAAAGAACTGGGTCTGCTGGACGAACGGCATGCGGTTCTGGAGCTGTCGAAAGGCAAGGTCACGACCGACCCAAAGAACCATACGGGGGAAGGCGTGTTTTTCGCATCCAGAATGTTCGACGAATTCGCGATTCTGTCCGGGGGCGTTTATTTTTCTCATGAGTTCGGGGATGCGGAGGACTGGATTTTGGAAAGGGGTCGCGATTTGGGCGAGACATCGGTTTTCATGAATCTAAAGGATGGGGCGACGAGGACGGCTAAAGAGGTTTTCGACCAATTCACTTCCGGAGATGACTTGGGATTTACGAAAACGATCGTTCCCGTCCGGATGGCCCAATACGGGGAAGGCGGGTTAATTTCCCGTTCGCAGGCCAAGCGGTTGCTAGGGCGTGTCGAAAGGTTCAAGACGGTTCTTTTCGATTTTTGCGAAGTGGACGTGGTCGGTCCGGCATTTGCGGATGAAATTTTTCGCGTGTTCGCCGCACGGCACCCAGACATCAAACTCATTCCGGTCAATGCCAACGCGGAGATTGATAGGATGATCTTGAGAGCGAGAAACAATGCGGATGAGTAAGAGTCAACATATTGGAACAAAGCAGGCGTCGGCTTGTGCAGGTTCAACAACATATTGGAACAAGGCAGGCGGCGGCTCCGGCTCGCCGGAGCGGGTGCGGTACAATGCGCCGCCCCAAGCCCGCGCACCGTGAAAGCTCTGGCGCAGCGGTTTGGCAACCTTCTCGAACAACAACTCGGCTTTGGCAGGATCATGGCGGATTTCGAGGCCAAGATATACCGCATTGCGGTGGAAGAACATCCCGATGCCGACGCGCTGGAACTCGCCCGTGTTGGCGAGTACCGTTGCGTAATCGCCAAAGGCAGCATGCGCAGCGGCGATCTGGCCGCGTACATTCCCGAAGCGACCATCGTTCCGGATTGGCTGCTGGAGCGGATGGGGCTGGTCGGCCGCTTGGCCGGCAAGAAAAAGAACCGGGTGAAGGCGATCCGCTTGCGCGGCGTAGTGTCGCAGGGTCTGGTGTACGGCCTTGCCGATGGCGGCACGCTGGAACTGGAGGAAGGCTCCATCACGGCCTGCGAAGGCGACGACGTGGCGCAGGTGCTGGGCCTGAAGAAGTACGAGCCGCCCGTGCCGACCGGCATGGAGGGTGAAATGGAGCCGTGCCTGCACACGCTGTCCTACGACATCGAGGACTACAAGAAGCATCCGGACGCGTTCGCCGCGTGGGCGCAGGAGGCATCCGACCCGGAGGTCGTGGCGACCGAAAAGCTGCACGGCACCTGGGCCTGCTTCGGCCGCTGCGAAGACGAGGGCGAAGTGCGGCACATCGTCACCAGCAAAGGCATGTCGGCCAAGAAGCTGGTCTTCCGGCTGGATTCGGGCAAGAACATGGAGCGGAATCTGTACTGCCGCACATGGAATGCCTGCCGGGAGCGTCTGGACGCCATGGCCGATGCGCTGGGGTCGGCTTCCGGCCCGGCGTACGTGATCGGAGAAATCTATGGGCGCGGCGTCCAGGACCTTCACTACGGGGCGCAGACGCCGGCCTTCCGCGTCTTCGATATCTATCAGGGCATGCCCGGCCACGGCAGCTACATGGCATGGGACGCGCTGGCGGCGGCCTGCGAGGCGCATGGGTTCGACACGGTGCCCGTACTGTGGCGCGGCGCATGGGGTGCTTGCGACATCCGGAAGCTTGTGGCCGGCCGATCCTCGCTGGATGCGGACTGCATTCGGGAAGGGGTCGTGGTGCGTCCCAACGAATCCGTTTATTGCACGGCCTTCCAAGGGCGTCTGATCCTTAAATACGTGTCGGACGAGTACCTGCTGCGCAAGGGCGGCACCGAATACAACTGAGCGGGATCGAGGAGTTAGGGTACGGCATTCTAAATATTTGAAAGGTAAGTTAAAATAAGGCTTCAAGGCACTCGCCGCCCGGGTGCGGCACGGCTTGAAAAGGTTGACAAAAACCCCCATATCGGGTAATATTGTGGCATGGCGGGAGCAAAGCCTCGCCCGGAGAGCAGCAATGACGCATAGGGTGCCAGATCAGGTTCAGACGCTGCCGGTCGCGGCCGGGAGTTTGGATCATTACATCCACATGGCCTACAGCCTTCCGGTTTTGAGCGCGGAAGAAGAGCGTTCGCTGGCCTATCGTCTGCAGGAGCAGGGCGATGTGGAGGCGGCGCGGGAGCTGGTGCTGCGCAATCTTCGGTTCGTCATCCATGTGGCCCGCGGCTATTCGGGCTACGGGCTGCCGTTGGCGGATTTGGTTCAGGAAGGCAGCATCGGCCTGATGAAGGCGGTGAAGCGCTTCGACCCGTCGGTCGGCGTGCGGCTGGTGTCGTTTGCGGTGCACTGGATTCGCGCCGAAATCCATGAATACGTGCTGCGCAATTGGCGCATCGTCAAAATGGCGACGACCAAGGCGCAACGCAAGCTGTTCTTCAACCTGCGCAAGGCGAAGAAGCGGCTCGGCTGGATGAACGACGGCGAAGTCAGCGCCGTCGCCGAGGACTTGGGCGTGACCGCCGCCGAAGTGCGCCAGATGGAAGCCCGGCTCAATCATGCGGACATGGCCATGGAGGCGGACGCCGGCGATGAAGATGCGGCACGTTCGCCTTTGGAATACCTGCCGGCTCCGGATGCCGACCCGGCGCCGCTGCTGGAAGCGGCGGACGACGAGCAAGCGCGCTACGCGCAACTGCATGAAGCGCTGGGCGATCTGGACGAACGCAGCCAATCGATCCTGAAGCGCCGCTGGTTCGCCGAGTCCAAACTCACCTTGCAGGAACTGGCGGACGAATACGGCGTCTCGGCGGAGCGGATTCGGCAGATCGAAGCCGCCGCCATGAAGAAGCTGCGCGTGGCGCTGGCTTAATTCCCTAATAACTCTCGTATTCCGGCGCGGACCGTGCCGGCCACTTGCGCCAGTTCGTCCGGCCGGATGATCAAGGGCGGCATCAGGTAGACGTAATTCCGGAACGGGCGCAGCCAGACGCCGCGGTCCACGGCGAATGCCTGCCAGTCCGATACGGCCACCGGCGCGGCGGTCTCCACAACGGCGAAGGCCCCCAGCACGCGCACGTCGGCGACATGCGGGGAGGTTCGCAACGGCAGCAGTTCGCGTTGCAGCATTGCCTCCAATTGCGCGACTTCGCTGCGGAAATCGCGTTGCAGCAGAAGTTCCACATTCGCCATAGCCACGCGGCAGGCGGCAGGGTTGGCCATGAAAGTGGGCCCGTGCAGAAAGGCGCCGGCTGCACTGATCGTCTGCGCTACTTCATCGCGCGCCAGAGTTGCTGCCAAGCTGAGCATGCCGCCGGTCAGCGCCTTGCCGAGGCACATCAGATCCGGGACGACGTCGGCATGTTCGCAAGCAAGCAGGGTGCCCGTGCGGCCGAACCCGGTGGCGATCTCGTCCGCGATGAGCAGCACCTCATGGGAAGCGCACATGGCTGCGACATGTTTCAGGAATGCGGCAGGATACGGATGGAAGCCGCCGGCGCCTTGCAGCATCGGCTCCAGAATGACGGCGGCGAGCTCGTCGCGATGGGCGGCGAGATCGGCTTCGAACCGGGCGCAGGCATCGTCCAATGTGGTCGTGTCGCAGTCCGCTGGCGGCGGGCGCGGCGTGAAGCATTGCGAAGGCAGGTGTCCGCGGAAGCGTTCGTGCAGGCTGTTGTCGGGGTCGCTGACTGACATCGCGGAAAAAGTATCGCCGTGGTAGCTGCCACGCAGGGCGAGGAAGCGGCAGCGCTGCGCCCGCCCGCAGGCCTGCCAATATTGCAGGGCCATTTTCATGGCGACTTCGACGGCGACCGAGCCGGAGTCGCAGAAGAACACGCGATTCAGTTCGCCGGGCGCCAGCGCGGCCAGTTGCGCGGCCAGTTGCGCGGCGGGCTCATGCGTCAATCCGCCGAACATGACATGCGGCAAAGCGTCGATTTGCGCATGGAGGGCCTGCACCAGCTGCGGATGGCGGTAGCCGTGGATGGCGCACCACCAGGAGGCCATGCCGTCGATCAGCTGCCGGCCGTCGGCCAGAGTCAGGCGCACGCCTTCGCTGCCGACGATCGGATAGACCGGATCCGGATCCGGCGCCGGCGCGTACGGGTGCCAGAGATGGCGCAGATCCTGCGCGGCCCAGTCGGGCGGAGCGCCCATCAGCCGTCGATGATCTCCAGTTCGTGCGTAATGTCGGCGGTCTCGCCGAGCATCAGGGAGGCGGAGCAGTATTTGGCCAGCGACAACTCGACGGCGCGGCGGACCTGGGCCTCGGACAGGCCATGGCCGTAGGCGCGGTAGTGCACATGGATGCGGGTGAAGACCTGCGGGATGTCTTCGGCCCGTTCCGCTTCGATGTCCAGTTCCAGCCGCGCCAGCGGCTGGCGGCCGCGTTGCAGCATGCCGACGACGTCGTACGCGCTGCAGCCGCCCATGCCGAGCAGCAGCATCTCCATCGGGCGGGCGGCCAGATTGCGGCCGCCGTGCTCGGGCGCGCCGTCCATCACGACGGTGTGGCCGCTTCCGGTTTCCCCGACGAACGTGCGGTGCTCGTGCCAGGCGATGCGTGCCTTCATGCGTCGCGCAGCAGTTGGGCCAGTTCCGCGCCGGGATCGTCGGCGCGCATCAGGGTTTCGCCGATCAGAAAGGCATGGACGCCGCCGGCGCGAATCTGGGAGATGTCTTGGCTGCAGCGGATGCCGCTTTCGGCGACGAGGAGGCAGTCGTCCGGCGCCAGCAGGGCAAGGCGGAGCGTGGTGTCCAGCGTCACTTCGAAGGTCTGCAAGTTCCGGTTGTTGATGCCGATCAGATCCGCCTGCAAGTCGGCGGCGCGGGCCAATTCCGCTTCATCGTGCACTTCGACCAGCACGTCGAGGCCGAAGCTTCGGGCCAGTTGGCGGAGTTCCCGGAGTTCGTCGTCGGGCAGGGCTGCAACGATCAGCAGCATGGCGGATGCGCCCATCGCGCAGCTTTCGTAGACCTGATAGGGTTCGAGGATGAAGTCCTTGCGCAGGATGGGCAGGGTGGAGCCGCGCCGCGCCAGTTCCAGAATAACGCCGGAGCCCTTGAAGTAGTGCGCGTCGGTCAGTACGGACAGCGCCGCCGCGCCGCCGCGCTGGTAGCCGCCGGCCAGGCTGGCGGGCTCGAAGTCTTCGCGCAGTATGCCGCGGCTGGGCGAGGCGCGCTTGAGTTCCGCGATGACGGCGGGCCGATCCTGGGCGATGGCCGCCTGCAGGGCGCCCCGAAAGCCGCCCGGCGACGGGTTCTCCCGCGCCATCTCTAGAAAGCTCGCTTCCGAAATCTTCTGCTTGCGCTGTGCAAGTTCGTCGCGCTTGTGCGCCAGAATTTCATCCAGCAGATGCATCCTTGTCCTCTTGGCGCAGCCGTCGGCTGGTTTGCGCCAGTTGCTCGAGTTTCGCGGCGGCCGAGCCGTCCTCCAGAATGGCGCGGCTGCGCTCGATGCCGTCTTTGATGCTGGCGGCGAGGTCGGCGACGAACAGGGCGGCACCGGCGTTCAGGCAGATCAGGTCCGCCGCCGCCGACGGCCGGCCGTCGAATGCTTCGCGGATGATCGCCAGGCTGTGTTCGGCGGAGGTCGCCTGCACGGCGTCCAGCGGCGCCGGCCGCAAGCCGCACTGTTCCGGGTCGAGGGTGCCGGTGGCGATGGCGCCGTCGTGCAGCGCGGCGTAATCGGTCGGCGCGTGCAGCGACAGTTCGTCCATGCCGTCCCGGGCGTGCACGGTCATGGCGCGTACGGTGCCGAGTTCCGCCAAGGTCTCTGCGTAAGGGACGAGCCAGCGGGCATCGAACAGGCCGATCAGCTGGTGCGTCGCGCCGGCCGGGTTGGTGAGGGGTCCCAGCAGGTTGAAAATCGTGCGCGTGCCGATCTCGCGGCGCACGGGCGCGGCGTGCCGCATGGCCGGATGGTGGGTCGGCGCGAACAGGAAGCCGATGCCGACCTCTTCGATGCAGCGGCGGACCGCTTCCGGCGGCAAGTCGACGGCGACGCCAGCGGCGGCCAACACATCGGCGCTGCCGCTGGTGGAACTGACGGCCCGGTTGCCGTGCTTGGCGACGACGGCTCCGGCGGCCGCGGCAACGAAGGCGGCGGCCGTCGAGACGTTGAACACGCCCAGCCCGTCGCCGCCGGTGCCGCAGGTGTCCAGAATGCGCGGCGCCGCCAGTTCGATTCGCACCGAGCAGGCGCGCATGGCGCGGGCCGCGCCGACAATCTCCGCAACCGCCTCGCCCTTGTCGCGCCAAGCCAGCAGTAGATCCTTCAGCATGTCCGGCGCGACATCGCCGGCCATGATGGCACGCATGACGGCTTCCATCTGCGCGGCGTCCAGATCGGTTCCGGCGCGTGCGGCGGCGAAGGCCTGTTCCGGAGTCATGCGCTGTCGAGGAAGTTCTGCAGCAGCCGATGGCCGCCTTCGGTGAGGATGGATTCCGGATGGAACTGGACGCCGAACACCGGCCAGGCATCGTGCTGCAAGCCCATGATCTCTTCGTCGTCGTCGTCGGTCCAAGCGGTGACGTTCAGGCAGTCCGGCACATCGTTCTTGCGCACGACCAGCGAATGGTAGCGGGTGGCGGTCAGGGGTTCCGGGATGTCGGCGAACAGGGCCTCGTGGCGGTGGCGGATGCTTGAAGTCTTGCCGTGCATGATGCGGGCGGCGCGGACGATGGTGCCGCCGAAGGCCTGCGCGATGCTCTGGTGCCCGAGGCAGACGCCGAGCACCGGGATCTTGCCGGCGAAGGCCTGTACGGCCGCCACCGAGATGCCGGCCTCGTTCGGCGTGCAGGGGCCGGGCGAGATCACCAAGTGCCGCGGCGCCATGCCGCGGATGGCCTCGAGGCTGGCCTGATCGTTGCGCACCACTTTCACCTCCGCGCCGAGCTCGCCGAAGTATTGCACCAGATTGTAGGTGAACGAATCGTAGTTGTCGATGATCAGCAGCATGGCGGCATTCAGCAGTAGCGGTTGGCGACTTGGAGCAGCGCCTGCGCCTTGTGCATGGTCTCGCTCCACTCGCGTTCCGGAATGGAATCGTAAACGATGCCGGCGCCGGCCTGCACATGGATCTGCCCTTGATGGATGACGGCGGTGCGGATGGCGATGGCGGTGTCCAGATTGCCGTCCCAGCCGAAATAGCCGATGGCGCCGGCGTAGATGCCGCGCCCGGCCGGCTCCAATTCGTCGATGATTTCCATGGCCCGCACCTTGGGGGCGCCGGTGACCGTGCCGGCCGGGAAGGTGGCGCGCAGCACGTCCATGGTCGATACGTCCGGAGGCAGGCGGCCTTCCACGTTGGAGACCATGTGCATCACATGTGAATAGCGTTCGACGACCATGCGCTCCGTCAGCAGGATGCTGCCCGGCTGGCACACCCGGCCGATGTCGTTGCGGCCGAGGTCGATCAGCATCAGGTGTTCTGCCCGCTCCTTCGGGTCGGCCAGCAGTTCGGCTTCGAGCCGCTGGTCGTCGTGCTCGGTCGCGCCGCGCCAGCGCGTGCCGGCGATGGGGCGCACGGTGATGGCACGGCTTTCGCGGCGCACTAGGATTTCGGGGCTGGAGCCGACGACCTGCACCGGGCCGAAGTTCAGGCAGTACATGTACGGCGACGGGTTCAGTTCCCGCAGGCCCCGGTACAAGTCGAAAGGGGCGCCTTGGAACGGGCGGCTGAGCCGCTGCGACAGCACGACCTGCATCACGTCGCCGGCGGCGATGTATTCCCGGGCGGTGCGGACGGCCTCGCAGAAGCCGGCTTCGGCGAAGCCGGAGGCGAAGGGGATTTCGTCGCCATCGGTTTCCTGCAGCGGGGCGAGGGCCGGCGCTTCCTCCGCATGGGCGCGCAAGGCTTCCAGGCGGCGGCGGCCGGCGGCGTAGGCTTCCGGTTCGTCGGTCGGCTGGTTGACGATCAAGAGGATCTGGCGGGTTTGGTTGTCGAGCACGATGAGTTCGGTCGACAGGAGCAGCCATATGTCCGGCAGAGCGAAGGGGTCGCCCGCCCGCCCGCCCGCCAGCGTCGGCTCGATGATGCGGACCACGTCGTAGCCGAAATAGCCGACCAGGCCGCCGCTGAAGCGCAGGGTCTCGGACAGCGGCGCCACCTTGCGGCTGTGCATGTACTGTTCGATATGCGGGAGCGGGTCGGCGGTCGCTTGCGTCGCGCGCAGTTCGCCGTGCTCGCGAATGCGGAATTCGCCGTCCTGATAACTCAACTCCGCAGTGCCGGGCAGGCCGATGATCGAATAGCGCCCGGCGGGCGACTTCGGTTCGCCCGATTCCAGAAGATAACTGCCCGCCTGTGCGGCGAGGGGCGCATACAGTTCGGCGGCGCTGCGCTCGCCGGCCGGCAGTGTTGCCGTCAGCGGGACATGGGTGCAGCCGCCGGCGCGATGGCGCTCGAATTGGGCTTGGCTCAGGGTCGGGCAATCACCCATAGCGGAATCCGCAGTCCAAAGCCGACATTTTAACGAAGCCGCCGCGAATGCCCGCGGCAGCGGCCTCAGGCCTGCGCGAGTTCGGCGCGCATGGCTGCCAGCGTGGCGGCGTAGTCGTCGCTGCCGAAGACGGCCGAGCCGCAGACGAAAGTGTCGGCGCCTGCCTGCTTGACGGCTTTGATGTTGCCGACCTTGATGCCGCCGTCCACCTCCAGCCGAACCGGCTGGTCGATGCCGTCCAGCCGCGCTCGAACCTGCCGGATCTTCTCCAGCGTCTGGGGAATGAACGACTGGCCGCCGAAGCCGGGGTTGACGGACATCAAAAGCACCATGTCGAGCTTGCCCAGCACATGATCCAGCACGCCGAGGGGCGTGGCCGGGTTGAGGACGAGGCCGTTCTGGCAGCCCAAGTCGCGAACCAACTGCAAACTGCGGTCCACATGCCGGGTGGCTTCCGGATGGAACGTGATGCATGTGGCGCCGGCTTCGGCGAAGTCGGCGATCAGCCCGTCGACCGGCGTGGTCATGAGATGGACATCGATCGGCGCGGTGACGCCATGCGCGCGCAAGGCCTTGCACACCATCGGGCCGATGGTGAGGTTGGGGACGTAGTGGTAGTCCATCACGTCGAAATGGATCATGTCGGCGCCCGCTTGCAGGACGTCATCCACTTCCGCGCCCAGCCGGGCGAAATCCGCGGACAGGATGGAAGGGGCGATGTAATCGGGCAGAGGCATCGGTTGCAGGCGGCGGTCGCGTCGGGCGGCGGACAGGAATTATACTTTGCGCCGCCATGCATGTTGACGTATTCCCACAAGCCCCAAACAGTATACAATGGCGATGCCCATGGCCGCGGGCGTTGCACGCGGCGGCCGGGCGCATACGAGCATCCCGACCTAGTTCCGCCATGAGCCATCCTTGCTGGGGCTACCACGACGACGAAGGCCCCGCGCATTGGGGCCGCCTGCATCCGGACTGGCGCATCTGCGCGGAAGGCGCGGAGCAATCGCCGATCACGCTGCCCGCGCAGACCGCAGGAGAAGTCCGCCAGTTCGAGACGAACTACCGGCCGGTCGCGGCGCAACGCAGCAAGAAGAAGCATGCGGTGCAGATCGATGTCGGGCCCGGCTCGCATATCGTGCTGGACGGGCAGGCATTCAATCTGCGCCAGTTCCACTTCCATACGCCCGGCGAACATCAATGGCCGGGGCGCGACCTGTCCGGCGAAATGCATCTGGTGCACGTCAGCGAGCAGGGCGGCATCGCCGTCATCGGCGTGCCTTTGGCCGATGTGGCGGACCAGGCGTTGCCGGAGCATGTGTGGGGGCAGATCCGAACAGCGCTGCCGGGTGCGACGTTCGAGTTCCAGCCCGCTGAATTGCTGCCTCCCTCCGACGGCTATTTCGGCTATCAGGGTTCTCTCACGGCGCCGCCGTGTTCGGAAGGCGTGCGCTGGGTGTTGGCGCGAGACGTCATGGGGATGGCCGAGGAGCACCGGGTCTGGCTGGAGCAGGAAGCGGGCCGCAACGCCCGCCCGGTGCAGGAGCTGGGCGCGCGCATCGTCGGCGAAATCCAACGCCGCGATTCGTGAGCACGCAGACGCTGGGGCTGGATGCGGCCCTGCAGCAGTATGTGCGCGAGGTCTCGGTCCGGGAAAGCCCGGCCTTGAGCGCCTTGCGCGAACGGACCGCTTCCCTGCCGGAGCATTACATGCAGATCAGCCCCGAGCAGGGGCAGTTCCTGCAGTTGCTGGCACGCATGATGAATGCGCAGCGCATCCTCGAGATCGGCACCTATACCGGCTACAGCGCCTTGTGCCTGGCGCAGGCGGCCGGGCCGCGCGGGCGCGTCGTGTGCTGCGACATCAGCGAGGAATGGACTGCGGTCGGGCGTCCGTTCTGGGAGCAGGCGGGCGTGGCCGAGCGCATCGACGTGCGTCTGGCGCCGGCTCTTGAGACGTTGGCGCAATTGCGCCAGTCGGAGGACGGCCGCTTCGATTTCGCGTTCCTTGATGCGGACAAGGAGAACTATCAGGCGTACTACGAGCAGCTGCTGGAACTGGTGCGCCCGGGAGGCCTGATCGCCGTGGACAATACGCTGTGGTCGGGGCGGGTGGCCGACCCGGCCGAACAGGATCCGGAGACGGTTGCGATCCGGGAGTTCAACCGAAAACTGGCCGGCGATGCCCGGGTGCAGGTCAGCCTAGTGCCGATCAGCGACGGTCTGACGCTCATCCGCAAGCCCTGATATAGAATACGCCAAGCGTGCGTGATGGGCGGTTCCGATGAAAGTTTCAGACCTGTTCGTACGGTGCCTCGAGGAAGAGGGCATCGAATACGTGTTCGGCGTGCCGGGCGAGGAGAACGCCGATTTCGTCATCTCACTCGAGAAGTCCGAGAAGATTCGGTTCGTGCTGACCCGCCACGAGCAGGGCGCGGCCTTCATGGCCGAGGCGTACGGGAGGCTGACGGGGCAGCCGGCCGGCTGCTTGGGCACGCTGGGCCCCGGCGCGACCAACCTGATGACCGGCGTGGCGAACGCCAACATGGACCGCTCGCCGCTTTTGGTGATCACCGGGCAGGGCTCCACGGCCCGCCAGCACAAGGAATCGCACCAGATCATGGATGCGGTCAGCATGTTCCGGTCCGTGACGAAATGGTCCACCAGCATCATCCAGCCGGACAGCCTTCCGGAGATCGTGCGCAAGGCGACCCGCATCGCGCGCAGCGAAAAGCCCGGCGCCGTGCATCTGGAACTTCCGGAAGACATCGCCAAGCGCGAGACCGAGGCGGAGCCGATTTCGCCGATCCGCTTCCGCCGCCCGGTGCCGGCCGCCGAGCAGGTGGACGAGGCGTTCGCCATGCTGCTGCAGGCGTACCGCCCGGTGATTTTGGCGGGCAACGGTTGCATCCGCACCCGCGCCAGCCAGCAGCTGCGCATGTTCTGCGAACAGACCGGCATTCCGGTCATTAGCACGTTCATGGCGAAAGGCTGCGTCGACATGGACGAAGACTACTGCCTGTTCACGATCGGGCTGGGCCTCAAGGACTTGGTGGCCTGCGCCATCGATGCGGCGGATCTGGTGCTGGCGCTGGGCTACGACATGGTGGAATACCATCCGTACCTGTGGAATCCCGACTGCAGCAAGAAGCTCATCCACGCGGACTTCACGCCCGCGGAAATCGACGAGCACTACCATCCGGAAGTGGAACTGGTCGGCGACTTGGCGCAGACGCTGGCGATGCTCAACGAACGGGCGGGCGCGCATCGCGACGTGTCTTGGGATCGGGTGCAGAGCCGCGAGGTGCGCGAGGGCATGCAGCGGGAGTTCGCGCAGTATAAGGACGACGAGGCGCAAGGCAAGCTGCGGCCGCAAAAGGTGCTGTGGGATACGCGTGAAGTGATGGGTCCGGAGGATATCCTTCTCTCCGATGTTGGGGCGCACAAGATGTGGATCGCCCGACACTACCACTGCCACGAGCCGAACACCTGCCTGATTCCGAACGGCTTCTGCTCGATGGGCTTCGCGCTGCCGGGCGCGATCGCCGCCAGCTTGGTGCATCCGACGCGCCGGATTCTGGCGATCTGCGGCGACGGCGGCTTCATGATGAACGTGCAGGAGATGGAAACCGCCCGCCGGCTGGGCGTGTCGTTCGTGGCGATGGTGTGGGAGGACGGCGGCTACGGCCTGATCACATGGAAGCAGGAGCAGCAGTTCCACCACCACACCGCGCTCGAGTTCGGCAATCCCGACTGGATGCAACTGGCCGCTTCGTTCGGATGGAGCGGGCATGCGGTGTCGGACAGCCGCGCACTGAAGCCGACGCTGGAGGCGGCCTTCAACGAATCCGGGCCGTCGCTGGTGGTGGTGCCGATCGACTACGAGGAAAACATGAAGCTGGTGCAGCACATGGGAGAGATCGTCTGCCCGATCTGAGGGTGGCGCCCCCAGGTGGAATCGAACCACCAGTCCGGGATTAGGAATCCCGTGGTTTATCCTTTTAACCGATGGGGGCGCAAGGAGCGTCGACGGGGCCGTGGTGGGCGATGCTGGGATCGAACCAGCGACTTCTGCCGTGTGAAGGCAGCGCTCTCCCGCTGAGCTAATCGCCCATCGACGGCTAGTCTATCAGCAACAGGGGAGTTTTGCAAAAAAAGCGGTGCCGCGAGCCATCTCCCGTTATATTTGCTGCGCTTGCAATTTGAATCCGGGGCGGGTTTGATTTCGGGGGTTCGCCCGGATTGCCGAACCTTCCGGCGTGATACGATAATCCTTGCAAGTCTGTCCCGAACCCATGCGCTTCTTCAACACCTCCGGCCCGGTCGTTTCTGAGGACCATTTCGGAGCACTGGCTACGGCGCTTCGATTACGAGGAGGCGGCGCGGCAGCAGCTGTTGCAGGCGTTTTTGCAGCGCATCGTCAATAGCGGCGGCCGGGTCGAGCGGGAGTACGGGCTGGGGCAGCGGCGCGTCGACCTGCTGGTCGTGTGGCCGCAGGGGGAGCGGATGAGGAAGCATGTGATTGAGTGCAAGTTGCTGCGCAAGGGTCTGGAGCGGACGATTGCCGAGGGCTTGGAGCAGACGGCGGCGTACATGGATCGGTGTGGCGCGGAGTCGGGCCATCTGGTGGTGTTCGACCGAGCCGAAGGGAAGAAGTGGAAGGACAAGATCTTCCGCCGCAACGAAGCGTTTGAGGGCGTGGCGATTGAAGTCTGGGGGATGTAAATGAGGCGCACCATGCGTGAAGCATGATGTAAAATTGCCCGCATGTGGAGGCATACGAAGCGGATGGGCCTGCTGCTCGCGCTGGCGGGCGCGTGGCTGGCGCCGCAGGCGCATGCGGCCGATGTGGCGGCGGTCGAAGAGGGCCGCGAGATCGCGTTCGACACGAAGAGGGGCAACTGCCTGTCCTGCCATGTGATTCCCGGCGGCCAAGGCCCGGGCAGCGTCGCGCCGGCGCTGGTGGCGATGAAGGTGCGCTTCCCGGACCGGGCGGTGCTTCGGGAGCATGTCTGGGATCAGACCAAGTTCCGCCCGCATGCCATGATGCCGCCGTTCGGCAAGCACGGGATTCTCACGGAAGGCGAAATCGACAAGGTGGTCGAGTTTCTTTATACTCTATGATGCGGCGAACGGAGGCGCGATGAACCGAAGGCATTTCATGGAAGCGGGCGCGGTGCTTGCCGCATGGCTGGCCGCAGGCCGGGCTTGGGCGGCGTGGCCGCAAGGCGCGTTCGAAGCCGAAGAGCCTGCAAGCGTGGTGTCGCAACTGGCATCCGGCAAACCGGAGCATAGCGACGCCATCCATATCAAGGCGCCGGAAATCGCGGAGAATGGGGCGGTCGTCCCGATTTCCGTGTCGGCCGATTTGGAGCAGGTCTCCAAGATCAGCATCGTCGTCGACAAGAATCCCCTGCCCTTGACATCCATTTACGAATTGACCGCGGATGCCGTTCCGTACGTCGCGACCCGCGTGAAGATGCTCAAGACATCGGATGTCCTGGTGCTGGTGGAAGCTGGCGGCAAAACCTACGCGAACAAGCGCGAAGTCAAAGTCACGATCGGCGGCTGCGGCGGCTGATCCCGAGAGGAGGAACATCATGTCCGACAGCATGCGCGTGCGGGCCAAGGAAAAGGACGGCGTGGTCACCGTCAAATCGCTCATCACGCATCCCATGGAGACTGGCCTGCGCAAGGACGGCGACGGGAACGTCATCCCGGCCCATTTCATCAAGGAGGTCGTGGCGACGGTCGGCGACCGGACCGTGTTCACCGCGAACTGGGGCACCGGCGTGGCCAAGAACCCGTACTTGTCGTTCAAGTACAAAGGCGCCAAGGGCGATACGCTGCAGCTGTCCTGGGCCGACAACAACGGCCATACCGATTCCATTGAGGTCACCGTGAAGTGAAGCCGCACCGCTTCGCCGTGCTGCTGGCCGGAAGCCTGGTTGCGGTCGCCGCCGCTGGCGTGGCTGCGGAAGTCGACCCGAAGGCCGACTTGGAAGCTTTCCAATCCTTCTTCAAGAATAAATTCCCGTCGCTGCCGTGGGAAGAGTACGCCAACGGGTCGTACGCCTTGGATCCCGCATGGCGGGCGAACTGGGAATTGATCGAGGAGTTCCCGCCTTACGAAGTGGCCGTTGCCAAAGGCGAAGAGATGTGGGAGGTGCCGTTCGCGAACGGCACGACGTATGCGGATTGCTTCGGCGAGCCCGGCGTGCAGCACCATTATCCGCGTTGGGATAAGGAGCAGGGCCAAGTGGTGACGCTGGCGCTGGCCATCAACCAGTGCCGCGAGGCGCACGGCGAGAAGCCATTGAAGTACAAGAAGGGCGCCATCGTGGACCTGCTGGCGTACATGGCCTACGAATCGCGCGGCAACACCATCGACGTGAAGGTTCCCGAGGACGACCCGAGAGCGCTGGAAGCCTATAAGAAGGGCCGCGACTTCTACTACACGCGCCGCGGCCAACTCAACTTCGCATGCGCCCACTGCCACATGGGCATGGCCGGGCGCAAGCTGCGCACCGAATCCATGAGCCCGGCACTCGGGCAGACGACCGGCTGGCCCGTGTACCGTTCCAAATGGGGCGCGATCGGCACCCTGCACCGCCGTTATTCCGGCTGCAACAAGCAGGTGCGCGCCAAGCCGTTCAAAGCGCAGGGCGAGGAATACCGGAATCTGGAATACTTCCACACCTACCTGAGCAACGGCCTGCCGCTGAACGGGCCGGCGGCCAGAAAGTGAGCTAGGCATGAAGACGAAGGTCTGGATGGTCTTGCTGGGCGGGTGCTTGGCCGCAGGCTTGGCGCAGGCAGCGAACCAGGCGAAGTTCGATGCGGCGTATGCCGCAGCGGTGGAGGCGCAGCAGAAGGCGGCTTCGGTCAGCGGCGAATGGCGCGACATTGCCAAATTCCTGAAGCAGGCCGAGGAACTCGCCAAGGCCGGCGAGTTCGACGCGGCGGTGAAGCTGGCGAAGAAGGCGGAGCGCCAAGGCCACTCAGGCTACGAGCAGATGGTGTCGCAGCAGGGCAAAGTCGGGCCCGAGCCGTTCCTCCGATAGCAATCAACCTGCCATGAACCTAAGCCGGCGCGAATTCCTGTCGGTGATGGCGGCGGCTTCGGCGGCCGGCATGCTGCCTCGCCGCGGATCGGCCGGTGAAGACTTGTACGAGCTTCCGATGTCCGGCGATGTGCGAATCCTGCACTTCACCGACTGCCATGCGCAACTGCTGCCGGTCTATTTTCGCGAACCGAGCGTCAACCTCGGCTTGGGCACCGCCTTGGGGCGTCCGCCGCATCTGGTCGGGCAGGCCTTCCTGAACCACTTCGGCGTATCTCCAAAGAGTCGCGAAGCCTACGCGCTGACGCATCTGGACCATGCGGCTTTGGCGCAGACGTACGGCAAGGTCGGCGGCTTCGCGCATCTGGCGACGCTGGTCAAGCGGCTGCGCGGCGAGGCCGGCGACGGGCGCAGCCTGCTGCTGGACGGCGGAGATACGTGGCAAGGCTCGGGAACCGCCCTGTGGACGCGAGGCGCGGACATGGTGGAAGCCTGCAACCGGCTGGGCGTCGATGTGATGACCGGACATTGGGAGTTCACCTACGGCGAGGAGGCGCTCCGTGCCAATCTGGCGCAATCCAAGGCCGAGTTCGTGGCGCAGAACGTCTTCCTGACGGAAGAGGCGATGTTCGACGAGCAGCCGGCCCACGACGCCGACACCGGCCATGCGTTCAAGCCGTACGCCTTGCGCGAACTGGGCGGCGCGCTGGTCGCGATCATCGGCCAGGCGTTTCCGTACACGCCGGTCGCCAATCCCAAGCGGTTCGTGCCGCATTGGCGCTACGGGATCCAGGAAGCGGCCCTGCAGGAACTGATCGACGGCATCAAGGCGCGCCACAATCCCGCATTGATCCTTCTGCTGTCGCACAACGGCATGGACGTGGATCTGAAGATGGCGTCCCGCGTGGCGGGCTTGGACGCCGTCTTTGGCGGCCATACGCACGACGGCGTGCCGGCCGCGTTGGAAGTCGAAAACCCGGGCGGGACGACGCTGGTGACCAATGCCGGTTCCAACGGCAAGTTTCTGGGCGTGATGGATTTCCGGATCCGCAACGGTCGGCGCAGCGAGGCGCGCTACCGCCTGTTGCCGGTGTTTTCCACCCTGCTGCCTCCGGATCCGGATATGCAGGCATGGATCGAGGAGATGCGGGCGCCGCATCTGGAGGCGCTGAGCCGGCCATTGGCAGTGGCCGGACAGGCTTTGTACCGCCGCGGCAATTTCAACGGCACGTTCGATCAGGTCATCTGCGAAGCGCTGCTGGAGCACTACGATGCCGAAATCGCCCTGTCGCCGGGCTTCCGCTGGGGGCCGACGGTGCTGCCGGGCGAGGTGCTGACCATGGAGCACGTGCTGGCGCACACCGCCATCACCTACCCCGAAACGTACATGAACGAGATGCGCGGGGAGATGATCAAAATGATTCTTGAAGATGTCGCGGACAATCTGTTCAATCTGGACCCGTACCAGCAGCAGGGCGGCGACATGGTGCGGGTCGCCGGGCTGCAGTACAGTCTGGATCCGATGGCGCGGATGGGAGATCGGATCCGCGATCTGCGGCTGCGCGGCGACACGGAACTGGAGCCGAAGCGCGCCTACAAGGTTGCGGGCTGGAGCGTGGTCGGCTCGGTCGCGCCGGGCCCGCCCGTGTGGGAGCCGGTGCGCGATTGGCTGCTGCGGAAAAGGGAAGTCGACCTGCCGGTGCTGAACCGGCCGCAGCTATTGAATGTCCAAGACAATCCGGGACTCGGATGAGCATTGAGGAGAAGACCGATGAAGAAACTTCCGATGATGGCGCTGCCGCTTCTGCTGGCGCCTTCGGCTTTTGCGTCCAATACGGTCAGCGTCAAGCTGATGACGGCCGACATCGCCCAGCGCATCGCAAGCGCCGCGCTGGCGCATTGCGCGGAGAAGGGCAATCAGGTGACGGTCGTGGTGGCGGGGCGCGACGGCCGCCCGCAGGCCTTGCTGCGCCATGCCTTGGCTTCGCCCATCACGCTCAAGATCGCCCGCAAGAAGGCGGCGACGGCGGCCAACATGCGCCAGCCCAGCGCCGACCTCGACAAGACGGTGGCCCGTTCCAGCCGCAAGCTGACCCGGATGCGCGGCGGCCTGCCCATCGAAGCGGGCGGATATTTCTACGGCGGCGTCGGCGTGTCCGGCTCGACTGGCGCAATCGACGAGGAATGCGCGCAGGCCGGACTGGATGCCGTGAAGGACGACTTGGAATTCGAAGAGTAGCGGGCCTCATCATGCACCGCATGCGGCTGCTTCTGTGCTTGGGCGCGGCGTGGGCGCTGGCGCCGACTCCGGCGGCGGCCCAGGACATGGCCAACCCTGGCTACATCCCGCATCCGGAATGGTTCAAGCAGTCGTTCCTGGATTTGCAGGAGGACATCGACGAAGCGACCGCGGAAGGGCGCCACCTCATGGCGTACTTCTATCAGGACGGCTGCCCCTACTGCAAGATGTTCATCGAGAACGATCTGGGGCAGCACGATATCGCCGAATACGCGAAGCGGCATTTCGATGTCATCGCGATCAATATCTTCGGCGCGCTGGAAGTGACCGACGTGGACGGCGAAGCCTTGCCGGAAAGCAAGTTCTCCACAAAGACGCGCGTCATGTTCACGCCGACGCTGCTGGCGTACGGCGAGGAGGGCGGGATCGTGTTCCGCATGAACGGCTACTATCCGCCGGCCAAGTTCCGGGCCGTGATGCGCTTCATTGCGGAGAAGCGCTATCTCGACGAGCGCTTCGTCGAATACTACAAGGAGCATGCGGCACCTTCGGGCAGCGGCGAGCTTCACGATGAGGAGGCGACGATCGGCGGGCCGCCGTTCGACCTGTCGAAGCATGAACGCCCCTTGCTGGTGCTGCTGGAGCAGAAGGAGTGCCTGAGCTGCGACGAGTTGCACCAGGACATTCTGCAGCGCCCGGAAACCCAGGCTTTGCTGGAGCCGTTCGAAGTCGCGGTGCTGGACATGCGCTCATCCGAAGCGCTGATCACGCCGGCCGGGAAGAAGGCGCCTATCGCCGCTTGGGCTCAGGCCATCGGCGCCAAGGTGGCGCCGACGCAAGTGTTCTTCGATGCGAAAGGCGAGGAGGTATTCCGCAATGAGGGCTATGTCAAGGCGTTCCATGTCCAGTCGATGCTGGATTACGTCGCATCGGGCGACTACCGCAGGACCGGCGATTTCCAGCGCTATCTGCAGGCGCGGGCGGACCGCATGCGCGAGCAGGGCATCGAAGTCCAGTTGATGGAGTAATTCCGGAGTTTCTGAAAGTGAGC
Source organism: uncultured candidatus Poriferisulfidus sp. (assembly GCA_963668445.1). Classification (GTDB taxonomy): domain Bacteria; phylum Pseudomonadota; class Gammaproteobacteria; order Poriferisulfidales; family Poriferisulfidaceae; genus Poriferisulfidus. The sequence goes on along the minus strand of OY764335.1, from coordinate 1,535,937 downwards.
CCCGGAGACGAGCGCGGCCGCCTTTTGATTAGTTGCAGTATGGTGACTCTAATTGCGCATAAGTCCCAAAAACGGCCTCTCTCTGGCTAGGAATTAAGGAGGCGAACGCCATATAATTCGATGATTACGGATCGCGCCTTCATTTGGAATGTGCGGAAAAATGCTGATGAAGTACAATTTTAGGGGCATAAAAATGCAAGTTTCGCACAAAAATATCCACATACAATTGTGACGACTCTCGGGAAATTGCCGATCCTGCGCGACCTCTGATGGTTTTTTCGGATCGGCGCTGCCGGTGCAATGCCGGATCCGGGCCTGAACGCGCCACGCCGCAGATTTGCAGGCACCATCATGGATGCCAGCGATCATGCCCATCAGCGGTTTCGATCATCGCGAAGCAGGCGGACGCTGCCTTCCAGAGTTCCTTTGGTCATTGCCCGAATGCGGTCGGCTTCCGCCCTCAGCGTCTTCCGGTTCCCAGAGCATTCGCGCACGAAATCCAAAAAATGCCGCACCCATTCGAATCGCGCCGTATGGCGCAGATGGCTGTAGCTGGCGAACAGGTTGCATGCCACGAGCCCGTCTGCTTCGGCTGCGATGCCGGCGCCGCGGCGCACCTTCCAGCCCCACTTCTCGCCGTCTTCCATATTCTCCATGCGCGAGTAGTGGAATTCGTGCGCGGGCACCGTCTGCCCGGGCTCTACGCCGGGCCACGGGAAGTCTTCGGTCGCTTCCAGTTGCACCAGCCCCCGGCCCTGCGGCCGTTCTTCGACGACGCAATCGCCTGCGATGATGCCGACCATCGGCCATGTTTCTCCTTGCCATGAGATTCGCCGCGACAAGTACATCAGTCCCCCGCATTCGGCGTAGGCCGGCAGTCCGGCGGCGAGTTGCGCATGCAAAGCCTCGCGCATGGAGGCGTTTTGGGATAGGGCGCGGGCTTGGGTTTCCGGAAATCCGCCGCTGAGCCACAGGCCGTCCATGGCGGGCGGTTCCGCATCCTGCAGGGCATCGAACGGCACCAGTTCGGCTCCGAGTTCGGCGAACCATTCCAGATCATCGGCGTAGTGGAAGTTGAATGCCGCATCGCGGGCGCAGCCGATGCGCAAGTCCGGCGCGGGGGGCGCGGAGGCAGGTTCCGGATCCGGGAGCGGCGAGGCGGCGGCGGGTGCGGCCAGTTCGTCCAGATCGATGCTGTCGGCGACGGTTCGGGCGAACCGTTCGATGAGTGCGTCCGCATCATTCCGTTCGGCGCAGGTGACGAGTCCGAGATGGCGTTCGGCCAGTTCCATGGCGCCGGATCTTCCGATGGCGCCGAGCACGGCGAGATCCGTGTGCTCTTCCAGAGCGCGGACGAGCTTGGCTTCATGCCGGCTGCCGCCGGTGCGGTTGAGGATGACGCCGGCCCATGCCACATCGGCGTCGAATTGCTGGTAACCCAGCGCCAGCGGCGCGATGCCGCGGGTCATGCCTTCGCAGTCCAGCACCAGAGCGACGGGTGCTTGCAGAAGTTTCGCCAATGCCGCATTGCTGTCCGAACCGTCGGTCGCCATGCCGTCGAACAAGCCCTTGTTGCCTTCCACTACGGAGCAGTCGGATTGATGGCTGCGGCCCGCGGCGGCCAGGATCTCCTCTTCGTTCTGCGTGTTGAAGTCCAGGTTGTAGCAAGGCTTTCCAGCGGCTCGGCTGAGCCACATCGGATCGATGTAGTCGGGGCCTTTCTTGAACGGCTGCACTTGCAGGCCGCGCTGCCGAAGCGCACGCAGCAGTCCGATGGCCAGACAGGTCTTGCCGCTGGATTTGCGGGCGGCTGAGATGTAGAGCCGGCGATGCGGGCCGGGCATGGCCGGGTTCAGCCGGTCGGCTGGGGATCGGGGTCGGACAGGTCTTCCGGCAGAAAGCCCAAGGCGCCCAGTCCGGCGACGGTGATGATGAGGCTGATGGCCACGCCGGTAAGGCCCAGAAGGAACTCCCAGATGCTCGGCGCGTAGGAGGCCACGATGCCGTCGTGGAAGAGGCTGCTTTCTTCCATGCCCGGAAACAGCACCAGAGGATAGGCTTGCCCGCCGATGATGATCACGTACAGCTGGCACAGGCCGCCGAAGACGATCAGCGCGGCGCCGGTCAGGGCGCTGACGCGGCACTGGCGGGTCCGGGGCGAATAGAACAGGGCCAGCGGCACGAGGGAGCCTAGGCCGACTTGGCCGAGCCAGAAGAGTTTCGAGTAGAAGCTTTCGAAATTAAGGATGAACGACTCGTAGCTGTGGTGTTCGGTCGCGTACAGGCTGGTGAGGTGCCAAGCCAGCACGAAGTAGAGCACGGCTGCGGCGAAGATGCCGAGCAGACCCTTGAGGCGGAACAGCAGCGCATCGCCGAGCGGGCGTCCGGACAGGCGGCAGGCGGCCGCCAGCGTCAGCAGGAACACGGCCAGCCCGAACGAGAACGACATGATGATGAACAGCGGCGCCATGATGGCGGCATCGTAGCCTTGCCGGGCGACCAGAAAGCCGAAGATCGCGCCGGTGCCGGTGGTAAGGGTCAGGCGCCAGAGCAGGGCCAGAAGGCCGGCCGCGCGGATCCAGCGCACGAGTGCCGGCTGGAACAAGGTCCACAAATACATGGCGACGACGGCGAACAGGCCGGTGTACAGGAAGATGTTCCACGCGAAGATCGACTTGAAGTTGTAGTAGGTCATGGCCACGATCAGGCGGTCTGGCCGGCCCAGATCCAGCACCAGAATCGCCAGCCCGCCGGCCAGCAGGCCGACCGCCAGCAGTCCGGACAGGCGCGCCAGCGGCTTGTAGGCGGCCTGATCGAACAGCGAGCCGATGGAGGCGACGTTCAAGGCGCCGGAAGCGGCAACGATCAAAAACACCGCGAACACATGCGGCAGCCCCCAGACGATCTGGTTGTCCATGCCGGTGATCCAGTGGCCTTCGTGTTCCAGATGCAGGAAGCCGGCGAAGCCTGCGGCCAGCATCGCGGCCAGCGCTGCAAGCAGGCTCCAATAGCCGCGGCCGGCGTCCAAAGTGGCGTAGCGGGTCGGAGCCATGGGCGTTACAGGCCTTGATAGCGCACGCCGGTGTTGAGGCCGAGGTCCGCGCGGATCTGGATGCCGCCGAACTCGCGCAGGCGGCGCGAGATTTCGCTGTCGGGATCGTTCAGGTCGCCGAACAGAATGGCCTGATGGCCTTCATGCCGGCAAGCCTCCGCGCAGGCCGTCGTGTCCTCGCCGGCATCGACTTTGTGCACGCACAGGGTGCAGCTTTCCACGCAGCCCTTGCCCCGCGGCGCATGCGGCAGCTGCTCGGTGAGGTTTTCGTGGATGAAGGAGCGGGCCTTGTACGGGCAGGCCATCATGCAGTAGCGGCAGCCGATGCAGGTGTGCTTGTCGACCAGCACGATGCCGTCGGCGCGGCGGAAGGAGGCGCCGGTCGGGCAGACGTCCACGCACGGCGGATGTTCGCAGTGCTGGCACATCATGGGCAGGGAGACGCTGCGGTCGGTGAGCGGGTCGCGCACGTTCAGCTTGCGGATCCATTGCGCGTCCGTCAGCGGCCGGCCCAAGTCTTGCAGGTTGTGCTCTTCGTTGCAGGCGTCCACGCAGGCGTGGCAGTCTTCCTGGCATTGGCGGGTGTCGATCAGCAGGCCCCAGCGCACGGCATCCGAGACCGGCGCGTCCGGCGCCCGGGCATACAGCAGTACGCCGGGGGCCAGCGTCATCGCGCCGGCGGCACCGACGCTTTGCAGGAACGTGCGGCGGGAAGCGTCGAAGCTCATTCGGCGGATCTCCGCTCGGTGCCGCGGCGGCGGATCATTTCGGCCAGCTCCATGCCTTCGGGATCGGGCGCGGCGCTGTAGGCGGCTTGCGGCCGGTCGGCATGGCATTCGAAGCAGTCGATGCGCACGCTGGCGTAGATGTGGCAACTGGTGCAGAAATGCCGCGGGTTTGAGGCGCGGGGGAAGCGGTCTTCGGCGTCGGGCCGCACATGGCATTCTAGGCAGTTCTTGAGGGAATGCCGCGTGGTGCGGATGCCTTCATGCACGGTCTCGTCGCGCTGGTGCAGGATGAATTCCCAGTGCCGTTCGCGCATCACTTGGGTGGGCTCCACGCATTGTTCGCCTTTGGGTTCGGCAATGAACGGACCCAGATCGTCAGCGAGTGCCTGGGGGCCGGCCGCCAGCGTCGCGGCCAGCAGCAGCAGGGCGGAGCGTCGCATGGGGCGCGTCCACTCCGGCTCAGTGGTCCCCGAGTGCCATGTCGATGTAGCCGGTCGGGCAGACGTCGGCGCAGATATGGCAGCCGATGCAGCGGTCGTAGTCGGTCGCCACGTAGCGGCCGGTGGTGTGCTCGTCCTTTTTGACGCGGAAGACGGCGTCTTGCGGGCAGAACACGACGCAGTTGTCGCATTCGAAGCACATGCCGCAGCTCATGCAGCGGCCGGCCTCGGCCACCGCCTGTTCGTCGTTCAAGCCGGTCACGCGCTCCTCGAAATGCCCCAGCACGGCTTCGCTGTCCGGTCCGACTTCGGACCTTAGGTTGCGCGCTTCGTATGGGAAATGGGCGAGAAACAGCTTCTCGTGGGTGATGATTTCCTGGCTGGAACGGTCCTCGTAGTTGTGCACGGAGAACTTCTCGTCGCAGGTGCCGCGCGTTTCGCCGGTGTCGTACGGCGCCGGTTCGAGGCCGGCTTCCGAGAGCTTCGCCAGCAGATCGAAGTGGTGCACGTCGACTTTCGGGCGCTTGCGGAGTTCGGCCTGCTTCAGGTACTGGTCGATGCCTTCGACGGCGATGGAAGCCTGCCCGATGGCGGTCGTCAGCAGGTGCGGACGGATGATGTCGCCGGCGGCGAAGTGTCCGGGCCGGTCGGTCACTTCGAAGAACTTGGTCGCATCGATCAAGCCGCGGCCGTTGTCGAAGCCTTCCAGGCCGCTCAGGTCGCCGCCTTGGCCGATGGCGGATACGATCAGGTTGGCTTCGATTTCGAATTCGGTGCCTTCCACCGGCGTCGGCCGGCCTTCTTCCATCACGCACTGCGCCATCTTCAGCGCCCGGGCGCGGCCGTTCTCGTTCAGCAGGACTTCGACCGGCATGACGCCGTCGCGGATGTCGACGCCTTCGCGCAGCGCGTCATGCACTTCGTGCTCGGCGGCCGTCATCTCCTCCTTGGGGAACAGCGAGGTGAGCGTGACTTGGGCGCCTTCGCGGGCCGCGGCCATGGCGGCGTCGTGCGCCACGTAGCCGCCGACCACGTGTTCGGGGCGCAGCTTGTCGTCCATGCTCGGGATCTTGCCGAGCCGGCGCGCCACCGAGACCACGTCGATGGAGGTGTCGCCGCCGCCGACGCAGATGACCCGGTCGGCCGTGACCTGCAGATGGCCCTTGTTGAAGGCTTCCAGAAAGGCGACGCCGGAGATGCAGTTCGGCGCGTCGCTGTTGGGCACCGGCAGTTTGCGTCCGGTCTGGCAGCCGATCGCCCACAGCACGGCATCGGACTCCTTTTCGATCTCCGCGATATCGATGTCCTTGCCGACCCGCGTGTTGTTGCGCACTTCGATGCCGCCCATTTCCAGTATCCGCTCGATTTCGCGGTTCAGGTAGTCGCGGGGCGTGCGGTAGCCGGGGATGCCGTAGCGCATCATGCCGCCGAGTTCCTGCTGGCTTTCGAAGATGGTGCTGGCATGGCCGCGGCGGCGCAGCTGATAGGCGGCGGCCAGCCCGGCCGGCCCGCCGCCGATGATGGCGACCCGCTTGCCGCTGGTCTGCGCCGGGCATTCGAACTTGAAGCCTTCGTCGTAGGCGGCGTCGCCGATGTACTGCTCGACCGAGTTGATGCCGACGAAGTCTTCGACATGGTTGCGGTTGCAGCCGTCCTGGCAGGGCGCCGGGCAGACGCGGCCCATCATGGAAGGGAACGGGTTGGCGTCCGTCGAGCGGCGGAAGGCGTACTCCTGCATGCTGAGGCCTTCCGGCGGCGTCTCGATGCCGCGCACGATGTCCAGCCAGCCGCGGATGTCTTCGCCGGACGGGCAGCTGCCTTGGCACGGCGGCGTGCGGTGCACGTAGGTCGGGCACTTGTGCGAATGGTCGGCTTCGAAGATCGAGTCGCCGGGCTTCTGCCACTGGTGGTCGTCGTCCTCGAAGCGGCGGAACGTGAGCTGCTGCTCGGGGACGGTTTCGCTGGGTGTGCTCATGGGGTCTCCTCGGGAAGGGGTTCAGGCGGCCGCATCGAGCGCGGCCTCTTTTTCTTGAATGCTGCCGGTCAGGACGATGGCGTTGCTGACCAGTTGATGGACGCTGACGATCTGGTCCATGCGGAAGCCGTAGCTGGTCAGGACCTTGGCGAATTGGCTCTTGCAGATGGCGCAGATGGCGGCCATATGCGTGACGCCGTAATGGTCGACGACGTGCTTGAGCGCTTCCATGCGGGGCAGGGCGCCCTTGACGCGCAGTTCGATCAGGTCGTCGGTCAGCAGCCCGCCGCCGCCGCCGCAGCAGTAGGTTGCTTCGCGCACGGTGTCGGCCGGCATGTCGTGGAAATGGTTGCAGGAGGCGCGGATGATGGCGCGCGGGATCTCGAACTGCCCGCCCGGCGCATCGCCCATGCGCGAGGCGCGGGCCACGTTGCAGGAATCGTGGTAGGTCAGCACCATGTCGTCGTTCTGCGAAGGATCCAGCCGCAGGCGGCCGGCCTGGATCAGATCGTGCGTGACCTCGCAGATGTGCTGCGGCACCGGATAGGCGGGGTCCAGGAAGTCGAACGGTCCGGCCAGCGTGTTGAGGAAGCTGTAGGCGACGCGCCAGGCATGGCCGCATTCGCCGAACACGATGCGCTTCACGCCCAGTTCCAGAGCCGCTTCGCGGATGCGCAGCGCCAGCTTGCGCATGTTTTCGTAGCTGCCGATGAACATGCCGAAGTTGGCGGCCTCGGAGGCGTGTGAACTCAGGGTCCACGACAGTCCGGCCTCGTGCAGCACCTTGGCGTAGCCGATCAGGCCGTCGACGTGCGGCTCGGCGAAGAAGTCGGCCGACGGCGTGACCAGCAGGATGTCCGCGCCCTTCCGGTCCAACGGGAACGGCACTGCCACTTCAGTATCCTCCTCCACTTCTTCGGCCAGCCCCTCCAGCGTATCCAGCAGGGCCGGCTGCGGCAGGCCGAGGTTGTTGCCGAGGGTGTGCACCTTGCCGATGATCTCGTTGCAGTACTTCTGGCCCTTGCCGATCGAATCCATGACTTCGCGCGCCGCCATCGAGATTTCCGCCGTGTCGATGCCGTACGGGCAGTACACCGAGCAGCGGCGGCACTGCGAGCACTGGTGGAAGTATTTGTACCAGTCGTCCAGCACTTCTTCGGTCAGGTCTTCGGCGCCGACCAGCCACGGGAAGTGGCGCCCGGCGAACGTGTGGTAGCGCCGGTACACCTTGCGGAACAGGTCTTGGCGCGCCACCGGCATGTTCTTGGGGTCGGTGGTGCCCAGATAGTAGTGGCACTTGTCGGTGCAGGCGCCGCATTTCACGCAGGAGTCGAGAAACACCTGCAGCGAGCGGTAGCGGGAGGCGAGTTCGCCCATCTTCTCGACGGCCACTTCCTGCCAGTCGTCGACCAGTTCGCCGGGGAAGCCGAGCGGCTCTTGGAAATCGGGCTTGGCGACGAACGGCTGGCTGTGCGCCATCGCGCCCTCGGCCAGCTTCGGGATGACCGGGTAGGGCTTCAGTTCCGGGACGTCGAACGCGGGCTCAGCCATTGTCTTTCTCAAGCTTGAGCGCCCAGGCGGCGACATGGCGCCGCTCGCGGGGGTTGTCGACCTGGTTGCGGGTCGGGCTGAAGAAGATGCCCGGGGCGTGCAGCAGCTTGCTGAACGGGAACACCAGCATCAGCGCGGCCACCAGAGCCAGATGCGCGTAGAGCAAAGGGTCGGCCGGCAGCGGTTGCCAGTCGAACCGCATCAGGCCGAGGAAGAAGACCTTGACCGCGACCACGTCGGTGCCGGTGGCGAAGCTCATGGCGATGCCGGTGGCGCCGATGGCGATTAGCAGGGCCAGCATCAGGTGGTCGGACGGCGCGGAGATGTAGCGCACGCGATCCACGGCCAGGCGCCGCAGCCATAGGCCCAGCAGGCCGGCGACCATGGCCAGCGAGGCGTATTTGCCGAACGGCTGCAGGAAGGCCACCCAGCCCCAGACCGGGTCGGTGAAGTAGCGCAGGTGGCGCAGCAGCACCAGCAGCAGGCCGAAATGGAACAGCCAGCCGAACAGCCAGGTCCACTTGTTGGACTTGAACAGGCTCTCGAACAGGGTCAGTTCGCGCAGCATGCGCAGGGCGACGCCGAAGCGGCTGGTGGGCGCCGGGGTGGTCGGAATCTTCAGCGGCGCCGGCGCGGCGGCATAGCGGCGAATGCGGGCGGCGACGCCCAGCACCAGCACCGCGGCGGCGGCGTAGTACAGAACAGCCATGGCCAAGCTCGCCAGGTCCATACCTGCCTCCTCCTGCGGGCCGGCCGCTTCGCGTCAGACGCAGCCGGTCGGCTTCGGCAGTCCGGCGTATTTGCAGGCCTGCTTGGCCGGGCCGTACGGGAACAGTTCGTACAGGTACTTGCTGTTGCCCTTGTCCTTGCCCAGCTTCTTGCCGATGGCCTTGGTCAGGACGCGTACCGCTGGCGCGATTTGGTACTCTTCGTAGTATTCGCGCAGGAAGTTGATGACTTCCCAGTGGTTGTCGCTGAGTTCGGCGCCGTCGGCCTGGGCCATGGCGTCGGCGAGGGCCGGCTCCCATTCGCTGATGTTGGCGAGATAGCCTTCTTCGTCGGTTTCATAGCTTTTGCCGTTGACTTCGAGTGGCATGGTGTCATCCTCCTTGGTCGGTGAGACTTTTGTTATAGCCAGGATTGGGTGGCGTCGTGCTCGCAGGCGAGCGCGACGAATCGGTCGTAATCGACGGCTTCGAGGCCATCGATGAGTCGGTCTTCAGACAGTCCGCGCGCGGCCAGGTCCGGGCCCAGCGCGTAGACCGACAGGCGTTGCATGGCATCCTTGAGCGTCGCGGCCGGCTCGGTGCTGTCCAGAGCGGCGATCACGGCGTCCTCGATCAGCAGCACCGCGTGGCCGTCGCCGGCCAGCCGCAGGCAGGTCTGCAGGGCGTTGCGCTCGAACGGCGACTTGTTGACGATGTGCAGCATGGCTCAGAAACTCAGCACCACGTCCTGCTGCGCCATCAGGGCGGCCAGTTCGCGGCTGTCGACGACGCGGATGGAGTCCTTTTCCGCCCAGTCGTCGTCCTCGTCTTCGTAGGTGAGCGGCTGCAGGTCGTCCAGGCTAAGGCCGCGCGCCTCCAGCGATTCGCGCTCGATGTAGATGTCGCGCACGTCGTAGTCGCCCAGCGCCTTGTAGGTCGACGAGAAGTTCTTCATGCCGATGCCGTCGGTGCTTTGGTCGCGGGTCAGCTGGAACACGCCGTCGTCCACGAACGCGAGGCTGACCTGCTGGTCGAAGGCGGCGCCGATCAGCACCACTTCCAGCGACTCCAGCGCGTAGACCGTGCCGTACGGGGCCTTGCGGTTGACGTACATCAGCTTCTTGACGGCGCCTTCGCTCACGGTTCAGTCTCCGAAGGTGACCAGCCGGTCCGACTGGATGGCGGCTTCGATCAGTTGCCCCAAGCCGGAGATGCGGAAGCCCGGCGCGATGTTGTCGGCGTCCTTGCCGTTGCGTTTCGCTTCGTCGGCGTCCAAGAGTCCGCGCCGCTGCGCGGCGGCGACGCACAGCACCAAGTCCAGTTCGTGCTCCTGCGCCAGTTCCGACCAGCGCTCGACGACGTTGCGGTCGTCCTGCGGCGGGACGGTCAGCCGGGTGCCGTTGTTGACGCCGTCGTGGTAGAAGAAGACGCGGAACACCTCATGCCCGGCGGCCAGCGCAGCCTTGGCGAATTGGTACGCGCTGTCCGAGGATTGGTGCTGGTACGGTCCTTCGTTGACCACGATGCCGAATTTCACGAGGTGGCCCCATGCAGGCGCGGCACTCAGAAATGGATGTGCGCCGAGGCGTTGAGGCTGGAGCGCGAGCCCCGCCAGTTGTTGATGTGGAACTTGGTGAACGGCAGGCCGGTGCTTTCGAAGAACTGCGGCCAGCCGATGCGTTCGACCCAGTCGTTGATGCGCTCCCAGTCGCGGGCGTCGTCGCGGTAGGCGCGCAGGATGCGCTTGACCACGGCGGTGGCTTCCGGCCAGCGCGGCGGGTTGTTGGGGATGCCGGCCGCGACCAGCTTCTGGAACGTCGGCTTGCCGCGGGCGTTGGAATGGTTGCCGCCGACCCAGATCGCCAGCTTGGTGTGCTCCGGGTCGTTGATCTGCATCGGCGGGCAGGGCGGGTAGCAGGCGCCGCAGCAGATGCACTTCTTCTCGTCGACTTCCAGCGAGGGCTTGTTGTTGACCAGAGCCGGGCGGATCGCCGCCACCGGGCAGCGCGCCACCACCGACGGCCGCTCGCAGACGTTGGAGACCAGATCGTGGTTGATCTTGGGCGGCTTGGTGTGCTGCACGTTGATCGCGATGTCGCCTTGGCCGCCGCAGTTGATCTGGCAGCAGGAGGTGGTGATGTGCACGCGGTTGGGCATGTTCCAGCCGCGGAACTCGTCGATCAGCTCGTCCATCATCGCCTTGACCACGCCGGAGGCGTCGGTGCCGGGGATGTCGCAGTGCAGCCAGCCTTGAGTGTGCGAGATCATGGCCACCGAGTTCTTGGTGCCGCCGACCACGAAGCCGGAGTCCTCCAAGGCGCCGATCAGCGGCTCCACCTTGGCCTCGTCCGCCACCATGTACTCGATGTTGCTGCGGATGGTGAAGCGCACGTAGCCTTCGGCGAACTCGTCGCCGATGTCGCACAGTTTGCGCAGCGTGAACACGTCCAGAATGCGCTGGGTGCCGGCCCGCACGGTCCAGATCGCCTCACCGTTGCGGGCGACATGGCGCAGCACGCCGGGGCGCGGGTCATCGTGGTAGGCCCAGTTCCCGTAATGCTTGCGCATCAGCGGGTGCAGGTACTGGAAGCCGTCCGGGCAACCGGACTCGATGGGCTGGCGGTGGTCCATAGCCATGGCGCGTCCTCCCGGTCAGGCCGCTGCGGCCTGGGATTGTTCGGCCTTGCGCTGGAACCACTTCTCGGCCTCTTCCTCCCAGTCGTCGGTGCGCACATAGGAACTGGTGCGCGGCTCGTTGATCATGTTCGGATCGACATCCACGCCGATGCCTTCCAGGAAGTTGACCAAGCCGATGCGCTCGATCATTTCCCCGCAGCGCTCGTGCTCCAGGCCGTTCTCGGCCCAGAAGTCGATGGTCTCCTCGGCCATCTCCACCAGCTGCTCGTAGTCCTCTTCGGTCTCGAGCTTCATGAACGGGACGATCATGGTGCCCATCAGGTCGCCGATCTTCAGGGTGCGCTTGCCGCCGATCAGGACCGACACGCCCTTGTCGTCGCCCGGCGACAGCGCCTTGGGCAGCACGTTCAAGCAGTGCATGCAACGCACGCAGTTGCGGTTGTCGACCTGCAGCCGGTTGTCGTCGGAGAGCGACAGGGCGTTGGTCGGGCAGCGCGCGATCACGTTGTCGATCACGTACTGGCGGCCCTTGGTATCGAGGTAGCCGGCGACGGCGTCCTGATCCACCTTCATGTCGTCGCGCCAAGTGCCGATGATTGAGAAGTCGGCCCGTTCGATGGAGTTCATGCAGTCGTTGGCGCAGCCGGACACCTTGAACTTGAACTTGTACGGCAGCGCCGGGCGGTGCACGTCGTCGGTGAAGTTGTTGAGCAGCGTGCGGTGGATGCGCATCTCGTCCGCATTGGACTGCTCGCAGCGGGCGGAGCCGACGCACGACATGCCGGTGCGGACGCATGGGCCTGCGCCGCCGAGGTCGAAGCCGTAGTCGTTGATCTCGTCGAAGAAGTGCTGGGTGTTCTCGGTGCTGGCGCCGATGAACATGATGTTGCCGGTCTGCCCGTGGAAGGTCACCAGGCCGGAGCCCCAGCGCTCCCAGCTCTCGCCCAGCTGGCGGAGGACGTCGGTGGTGTAGTAGTTGCCGGCCGGAGGCTGCACGCGCAGGGTGTGGAATTCGCGCGAATCGGGGAAGGCGTCGCCGACTTCGGAGAAGCGCGGGATGATGCCGCTGCCGTAGCCGAAGACGCTGACGGTGCCGCCCTTCCAATAGCCCTTGCGGGTCTCGTAGGAATGCTCCAGCTGCCCCAGCAGGTCGTTGGCGACACCGTTGATCCGCTCGTCCGGATGCTGGTCGCGGAGCCGTTTAATGCCGGAAATGAAGCTCGGCCAAGGGCCTTGCTCCAGCTCGTCCAGCATGGGCGTATCGTGTTTTTGATCGGGCATGATCGTGATCCTCCTTTCGGGCGCGTTTCGCCACGGCATAGGATAAGTTATTTAATGGAAAAGATAAATTCCACTATAGGCAAATCCTCGAAAACCCGCCCCTATCCCCTAAGGGTTAGGCGCAGGGGTTCTTCCGGTCGGGATTGTAGCAAATCGGGGGGCGAGGCACTCCCTCTGGCTGGGGCAGGGGGCGGCCCGGGGGGCAAGGCGGATGTCCGTGTTCCGGTCTTGGGGGCCGCGAGGCGGCCCGTGGCGCAATCAGCCTCCGCTCTGCTGTCCGAAATGCTGGAGCGGAATCCGGGCCTCAGTTTCGAATCGTGCGATGTCCTCGTCGGACATATCCGCCAGAACATTGCTGGCGTTGGAGGCGGGCATCGTCGAGAGTTCGATCATAATGCGAGGATTGAGGTCGCAGAGCCGCTTGCGGCATATTGCGGGGCAGACATGGTGCGCCTCGTCGAGAATGACGATGGGCCGGGAGATCTTCAGGACATTGAAAAGGCTGCGCTTGACGAATTTAGCCGGAGCGGAGTCGCTGAGATCGTGTACATGCAAGTCGGGATGCTCTTCAATCATCTTCTGGTTGGCCGGCTCGCCATCAGTGATAGGGAAGAAGCCGGGATATTTGCCTGAATCGCGAATGATTTTGGGGAGGTCCGCGGCCTCTTTTTCGCCTAATGCTTGCAGCATAATTGGCAGTAGGCAGAGATGGTTCACGACATCGAGTCGGGAGATCGGGTCGCCTTGTCGGAACAGTTTCACACGCCCGCCGCTGGTTCGCTCTAGCACTTGTCTGCAGGGATGCGTGCGGGTGGCGAGGCTTCGCCAAGTTCGGCGGAAGATTTCTTGGGATGGCACGGCCCACAGCACGATGCCGGCTTGGGGATGCAGGCGTTCCAGTGCTGCCGCCGCCAGCAGAATCTTTCCGCTGCCGGTTGGCACTCGAAAGCAGACATGCGGCACCGGCTGCTTTCGTGCGTCGAGACGCGGGATGTATTGCGGCACTTCAAGTTCCCCATATTGGCTCTTCACACGTGGCAGTTCTCCGCGTCCTTTCAGTGCGTTCCACGTCTTGCGCGGAAAATCCAACACACCGGGGTCGGCCTCTCCAATGTCTGCCAATCGAACGCATTTGCAGTATTGCGCTTTCAACTCCTTGAGGTAGCGGTCGAAAGCATCAAGAGACGCTTGCTGATGTTCATTCAGTTCCATAATACCGCCTCATGAGCAATATCCGGCTTAGCGGTCCTTGTCCTCGTGGGTTTGCATGTAGAGGTCAAACAGGTTGGCCTTGAGGGCATCCCCGAAGGCCTTGTCGGAAGTGATGCGCTCGTAGAGTTCGTGGTTCACCTCCACAATATCCTGAATCTGCCGCTCGAGCCTTTGCTCAAAGGCCAATTGCACATTGTCTCGGGCATTCACTTTCGCTGCGGCACTCAGTGCGACATCCTCATACAGCCGCTGCATCACCGTACCCAGTTCTCCTCGATGTTCCGGGCCGAGGTCGAGCCCGAATTGCCGATTGAGTTCCAGAATGATTTCTGATAGCGGTTCGGGCTGGTCGGGAGGCGGCGCGTGCACGCCCCCACCTTGTATGGGTTCCAGTGTGCCAACCCTGTCTTCGAGGCTAATGTACCCGTGCCCGGCCTCCTCCACGCGATAAGTGCCCATATCGATACCCTCGCGCACCCCGTGCGGGAGGTCGCCCGACTCTGGAGGAAGCAGCCGCCACAGGTACCGTGCGAAATGATGGAATTTCTCCAAGTCAGGGTCCTTGAACGGCATGACTTGGGCCAAGAACGAATAGAGCCGGGAGTAGTCTTTCAGCAGGCCGCGAAATTCCGCCGGGTCCGGTTCTTCCAATTCCTGCACCCGCGCCACTACGGGCTGCAGCAGATTGCCCAATCGCGTCTGGTCTTGTCCCGAAAAATAGATTTCCGCGAAAGCATCCACATCATGTTGCGTGTAGACCGGATATTTCTCAAGTTTGGCCTGAATGTCGTACAGCAGGTTGGGATCCGTGGATTCCGACAGCACCGTGGTTTCGTAGTACGGTTCGAAGGATTTTTTGATTTCATCGGTCGTATTGGCGAAATCGAGCACTACCGTGCCCGTCTTGTCTGGGTGAATGCGATTGAGTCGGGAAAGCGTCTGCACGGCATTCACGCCGCCCAGTTTCTTGTCCACGTACATCGCGTATAGCAGCGGCTGGTCGAAGCCGGTCTGGAATTTGTTGGCAACGATCAGAATGCGGTGTTCGGGCTTCTCGAAAGTCTTGACGGTCTGCGCCTCCGGAACGGAATTCATGCCGGCCTCCGTGTACGAAACGCCCTCGTCCCTGACCGACCCTGAGAAGGCCACCAGCGCCTTGAAAGGATAGTTCTGCTCCCGGATGAAGCGGTCCACCGCCAGTTTGTAGCGCACCGCGTGCTTGCGCGAGCGGGTGACGATCATGGCTTTCGCCTTCCCGCCGATTTCGGTTTGCGCCTTCTCGGCGAAATGCCGAATCATGATTTCGACTTTTTCGCCGATGGCTTGAGGATGCAGTTCCGCATACGAAATGAGCAGCGAGCGGGCTCGGCTTCTGTCATAACGCGGATCTTCTTCGATCTTTTTGACCAAGTTCCAGTACGCCTTGTAGGTGGAATAATCCGCCAGCACATCGCAGATGAAGCCTTCTTCTATCGCTTGGCGCATGCTGTAAAGATGGAATGGCTTGAAGGAGCCATCCTGTTGTCGGTCGCCGAACAGTTCCAGAGTCTTGGCTTTGGGGGTGGCCGTAAACGCGAAGGTCGAGAGGTTGGGCAGCCGGCCGCGGTTTTTCATTTCGCCGAGGACAATGTTTTCCAGTTCCTCTTCTGGAGTCGCGGCCCCGGATTCTTCGGCTTCTGCTTCTTCCAGCGTGTCGGCGGCCAATACGGCCTTCAGGCTCTTGGCGCTTTCTCCGGACTGGGACGAATGCGCTTCGTCCACAATCAGCGCAAAACGCTTGCCGGGTATCTTTCCGATCTGCTCGACGATGACCGGGAATTTCTGCACCGTGGTGACGATGATCGTCTTGCCGGACTCGAGAGCCTCCTTGAGCTGCTTTGACGTCTTGTCGATATTTTCCACCATGCCCAAAGTCTGCTCGAATTGGCGGATCGTTCCTTGCAGCTGGCGATCCAGAACGCGCCGGTCCGTAACGACCACGATGGAATCGAACACCCGTTGATCGTCGCGGCTGTGAAGCGTGGCCAGCCGGTGAGCCAGCCATGCGATCGTGAGGCTTTTCCCGCTGCCCGCCGAGTGCTGTATCAGATAGCGCTGCCCTGCTCCATGCTCGTATGCGTCGGCCAGCAGCCGGCGTACGCAGTCGATCTGGTGGTATCGGGGGAAAATCAGGGGCCGGATGCGTCTGGTACTGCTTTCTTCCTCTTGCTCGCTTTCATGAATGAATTGCCGCACCAAGTCCAGCACGCTGTCGCGAGCCCATATTTTCTCCCAGAGATAGGCCGTGGCGTATCCGCTTTGCGTTGGAGGAATAGGGGGATTGCCCGCCCCGCCGAATTTGCCTTTGTTGAAAGGAAGGAATCGCGTCTTCGGGCCGTTGAGTCGCGTCGTGACGTACACCCAGTCGGGATCCACCGCAAAATGCGCCAGACAGCGTCCGGAAGCGAAGAGCGGTTCGCGGGGGTCGCGGCTCTGCCGGTACTGCGAGACTGCGTCGCGCACGTTCTGGCCGTTCAGAGGGTTTTTGAGTTCCACCGTGAAGAGAGGAAGGCCGTTGAGGAACAACACCATGTCAAGACTGTTGTTGTTCTTCGTGCTGTAGCGAACCTGCCTGACCACCGCGAACAAATTCGACGCATGAAGCCTCCGCATCTCTTCGTTCAGTCCGCTGGCCGGTCGGAAATACGCTAAATGAAAGTGGCAGCCTACATCCTTGATTCCTTTGCGCAGCACGTCCAACGTGCCGCGGAGCGTGATTTCCGAAGATAGGCGGTCTAGGAATCGTTCCCTCACCGTCTCGCCGTAGTGCTGCGCCAGTCTCTTCCATGGCGCGGGCTGAGTCGCCGACACGAAATCCAAGACATCATACGGCAACAAGCATAGGTCCCGATCGTAGTTTTCGGGAAGTTGCTTTCGGTATCCTCCGGATTGGATTTTCCCTTGAGCCTCTGACTGAGCCCACGCGGAATCTACTTGGCCAGCAGAGGAGTCGGAGACCTGCCGTAGCAAGGTGCTTTCTATCGCCTCTTCAAACCGCCGTTCTGAAATATCCGTTGCCATGATGGTGTCCTAAAGGATGTGTCGATGAATGGGAAGGCATTCGGGTTTTAGGAGTCCACTACGCTGCATCGTCAAGCACATTGATTTTGCCTGTCACGGCTGAGGAAATAAGGGCGGTCCGGAACTCTTTAAGCTTGTCAATAGCTTCATGAGTTTTTGCGATCAGTGCATCGATTTTTTCTGTCTCGTAGTCTAGGAACTTAATTATGGAAACTTGTTCAGCGACAGGAGGATTCGGAAACATCGCATTAGAAAACTTTTCTCCATTGAGGTTTTCAATCGTGGATGAGATTGCTGTCGTTTTCAAAAAACCAGAGAAAGAAATTGTCTTGGTAAACAAAAATGCATATTTTGGGAGCATGGCATTTGAAAAGACAAAACGTACAAGATACCCAGCATATGCGCAAGGTCCGTGTGATTCTGAGTTATATAGAAAAGATCTACCGACTGTCCCGCTGCGTGAAATCAGTAAATCACCATCGGTTAGTACATAATTGCTGGCATCGGCATTGGTAACAAATACTCCCCCTTCTTTTAATCTACCATCATCAATGTCCGTAGTGCGTATGAATCGCACTCCAGCATTAACGTAGCGTGAGGCAGGTATATTGGCTCCATAGAGGGCAGATTGTGTGCATAAAGCCTTGAGCCGCCGTGTTCCCCAATGTTTTGGAATCTCCCCCAACCACTCTACACCGGAATCCTTCATCGGGGCATTTGGGTTCAAACCCTTGGTGACGGCACGGGTAATTAAGGCTGTGCGTCTTTCTTTGAGCAATTCAATCAATTGCTCTTTCTTTTCGATAAGCGCATTTATTTTTGCAGTCTCGCGGTCAAGAAGGTGAGTAATTGCCTTCTGCTCATTAATGGGCGGGCATGGAAGAACAGCCAGCTTAATTCCATTATGAGATAGGCCATAACGTGTCACGCCTTTAGCGGCTATTTGGAATTGATATGCTGTAGCAGATGCTTGCATAACTCGGAACAAGTAATTCCCGGTCACTTGGCTTTGGTGCGGTCGCAATAGAGCCAGATGGTAGCCGCACACCATGTCTTTGTTAGCAGATTTAACCAAGGTTGGAACTCCTATATCATCCCATGATTCCGAGTCTTTAGTGATGATGACATCGCCTTTTCTTAACCGAAATTTCTCGATCTCAGTTAGTGTAGCTGTAGCATGCATCAAATTCATATATTCCGTAATGTAATCTTGATAATACACATCAACATAGTTGCAGAGGCGCACTGGCATTTCATCTTGCTTGACATGTTTGTCAACATTACTGACATGTAGGCCGGCTAGCACGCGAAGTCTCTGTACCCTCCACCCAACTGGAATTCTTCCCAACCACTCCACGCCGGAATCCTTGTATCTCGGATACGGCTTGTATTCCCGTGCGGCATGCAAGGTTTGCAGCCTGGCTTTTGCCTTGCCGCTGGTATCGAGTGTCTTGCTAGGGTTCATTGCGTGCCTTCTCTTGGGTCGATTTCTCCACCCAGTGATGACTAGGATTCCAATTGTGGGTGAAAGGTCCTTTCTCTGCTAGTGCTTTCCACGGAGGAATGAAGAAATCTTTGATGGTTTCTCCCATGTCCGAAAAATTCATCGGGATGCCTTGCACTTTATCATTCGTTATGTATTCGCGCCAGTCGGCATTACGAGTCTCGTCCTCATAAAACGCTCCATTGAGCACTTGGGGCAATTGCACAGTAATCGGCGTCCCTTGGCGTTCAAACGTTGCTCGTATTGCGCGCACGACTCGTTCCCCTTCAAAGGAGCACTCGTGCACGAGCCTGTAGATATCGAAGAAGTCCTTGTAGCGGGTGGTTCTTCTGGTCCAGCTGACCATGGCGTTGAATTTTTCGGAAATGACCGTCTCAATCGGGTATGCGGATACGCGGGGCGGAGGCTGGTCCAGCATGGTCGGAAGTTCGATTTCGACCGCGCTAGGTACGATAACATCCCCGAATCCGACATCGATCTGCATCGGAATCCGGGTGTTTCCGAGAAGTGCCAGGAATCGGAAGCGCAGACCCTTATACTGCTGCTGCACGCGGATCGGCGCAACTCTAATGCCGTCAGCTGCAAAAACCAGTCCGTCATCTTCGGCAATCGTCTGCGCGCATATCTCGCGCATTTTATTCAGCATCGCCTCGGTTTCGTAATTTCCGTACCCTGCAAAGTCCATATCCCGGGTGGGGCGGCCGGTCAGGCCGTATTTGGTAATCAGCAGCATGGCGCCTTTGAGAATCAGGCCTTTCCTGTATTCTGATATGCCGAGGCGGTACAAGAACCTCTCGTTGGCGTAGCGCGCAAGCACCAGATGGAAGTCGTGTTCTCCTGCGAGCTTCTCTCTGAACCGATTTTTGAGCCGGGCCCGGACTGAAGCGACGGTATTCTTCATTTCAGACCCCCGGATCCATTGCTGCCAGGATTGCTTCCAAGCGAGGGTTGATTACGGAACTGATGCGGCAGATATCCGCAGCGCGGCAAATATCGTCCACGGTCGCGATTTTCGAGAACACCGCATCGGTCAGCGCTTCGTACGCGACCGCCTTGGTGCACGTATGCCGGTACCGGAAGCAGTCCACGACCGTGCGCGCCGGAGAAGTGATTCGCACTTTCGTCCCCATCAGGGTGTGGGTCTCGACGCCATAGGTCTGCATGATTCCGGAGAAGCGCACGATGCGCAGCCGCGTCGCGACATCGGTCTTGGTCGGCTTGTGGGCCTTGCGATCCAAGGCGTACCAGATCCCGCTCGGCAGCTGGGTGCCGATCCCGTGGAAAACCAGCGCGGTCGCCAAGCATACGATCCCATTAGGGATGGCGGTGCTCACCAGAGCCAGCCCCTCGTGCTCGTCGCCTTCTGCGTCCGTCAGGCGATAGACGCCCCGCGAGTATTTTTCCACTTGGCCCTTCGCAATGAGAGTCTCCAAGTCGCGGTATGTCAAGTCGGCCTTCTCCAAGTCTTTCGTCCTGAAGTAAATGCCGAGGTCGGCTTGAAGTCGTTCGGTTGAGGGGAGCGCTGAAGCCATGAGTCGTTGCAGGTGATGGTGGTGTGCAAGCTACTTATCCGTACCTGCATCCTTGTTCAACTTCCATTCCAAAGCTTTCATGGCGAACGCCGTCAGAATGGGGGCGATGACGAAAAGATAGCTTCCCAAAAAGATGATGAGCCCGGCTGTGGTCGACCACCCGAACCTCTCGGCGACGTATTGCGAAATCATGAGATCAGCGAAGCCGATCAGCCCCACAATGCCCATCGCGCAGAGGAGCCCAAAAAACAATTTGTAGGCATCGACCAGATGCCGGGAAAATGTTTGGGAAGACATCCAAGCGCCTCCTTGGTTATGCGTTTCGGTTGTCCGGAAGGCACCTTCAGGGCAATTGGCATCCCGGCATCGTTAGGCTCCAGCCTCTTGCTGGCATAGGCACCGGAACTAGTCCTCGGCCGGCCCGTCGCACGGGTTGCTGAAGCCATGCCCCATTATAGCATGAAATAAATCTCGGCATATAAACGTAAGTGCCTAGATTTTTTACTTATATAAATCAATAACATAGTTTTTCAAGAGCGTTTATTCTCTGGATTTCCCCCGTAAAGATCGCCCAGCATGGCGATGATGGCATCTTCGGTTTCGCGCAATTCCTTCTCAATGTCTTCCAGATTCCTTGGCGCCTTGTACTGATAGAAGCAGCGATTGAACGAGATTTCGTAGCCGACGATGCCGATTTCCCCGTCTCTAGCGTCGCGCTTGTCCGCATTGATCCAAGCATCCGGAAAGTGCGCCAGAACTTCGCGTTCGAAGAATTCCTCGACGCTTTCCAGCAACGGGACGTTTTCGGTATCCCTCAGTTCGGGATCGGGCTCTGGCCTTCCGTCTTGATCCTGGCAGATCTCCGCCTTCGGGTCTCGTTCCGCAAGGCTTTGAAGGATTGCCTGCTTCACGGGCGGGCTTAGCCGGACGGCCCGCTGCTGCGCTACGGCTTCCAGCCGCCGGGCGAACTTCTCTCGGTCCCTGACGGTTTTCTTGGGCAAGCTTTCCATGATCTCCAGAATCAGTTTCTGCATGGCGCGCCCTTTTTCTTTCTCCTGTTCTCCGGCCGCACCCCGCTTGCCGGATTCCGCGAGTTTTTGGAATGCCCGACTCTCCTTAAGCCGTTCGACCCGCTCGGGGCTCGCCTTGAAATTCAGGCGCAGCGGCCGTTCCACCGTAATCTTGCGGAAGCCGAAGTGCCGTCTCGGGTAGATGCGGCTGACCACGGCATCCTGCGGCTCATCGCCCGTTTCCGTGCAGCGCGTCTCGCGGTCTTGGAACGCCCTCAGAATCTTCAGGACGTCTCTCGATGCTTCCGCTGAAATCTTCCGGCGCTTGTCGCCCAGGCTTTTGCGCATGGGAGTCCAGAACGATGAGGCGTCGATCAGGTGCACTTTGCCTTTACGCTTTGCGGCCTTGCGGTTGGTCAGCACCCACACGTAGGTGGCGATGCCGGTGTTGTAGAACAGTTGCTCCGGCAGGGCGACCAGGGCTTCGAGCAGGTCGTTCTCGAGCACGTGCCGGCGAATCTCGCTTTCTCCGCTGCCGGCGTCTCCGGAGAACAGCGGCGAGCCGTTCATGATGAGTGCGATTCTGGAGCCGCCGTCGCTCGTTGCCTTCATGCGGGCGAGCATGTGCAGCAGGAACAGCATCTGCCCGTCGCTGATGCGCGGCAGCCCCGGCTCGAAGCGTCCGGCTGAGCCGCGTTCATGCTCCTGCCGCACGGCCGCTGCATCGCGCTTCCAGTCCTTGCCGTAGGGCGGATTTGCGATCAGGTAGTCGAAGCGCCGGTCGGGATGGCGGTCCTGGGACAGCGTGCTCCCGAAGCCGATGCGGTCGGCATCTTCGCCGTCCGGATCCTTGATGTACATGTCGGAGCGCGAAATTGCCCA
The DNA here is from genome assembly GCA_963668445.1 of uncultured candidatus Poriferisulfidus sp. GTDB lineage: Bacteria > Pseudomonadota > Gammaproteobacteria > Poriferisulfidales > Poriferisulfidaceae > Poriferisulfidus. Next base: position 1,514,366 of record OY764335.1, on the reverse strand, counting down.
AGTCTCCGGGTTCACTTCCTGGCCGAATAAGTAGATGATGGCGTTTTCACTGACGGCCCGGCGCTGCTGCTTGCCGTTTTCGCGCCAGCCTGACGTGATGCGCTGCTTGGCCAGCAGCAGCATGCCTCCCGATCCGCAGCATGGGTCGTAGATGGTGCGGACCGTGCCTTCTTGGCGCAGGCTCCGCTCGTCGCCCGCCAGCATCAGATCCACCATCAGATGGATCACGTCGCGCGGGGTGAAATGCTCGCCGGGGTTTTCGTTCAGCGCTTCGTTGAAGCGGCGGATCAGTTCTTCGAAGATCGTGCCCATCGCGGCGTTGTCGACCCGGTCCGGATGCAGATCCAGATTCTTGAACTTTTCCATCACCTGGAACAGAAGATTGGACTCGTGCAGCAGGCTGATGGTGTTGCCGAAGCCGAAGCGTTCGAGCACTTCCCGCATGTTGGAACTGAATCCGGCAATGTAGTTGCGTAGGTTGTCGGGCAGATGCGGGGCGTCTTCCAGCAGGCTTTTGAAATCGTAGCGCGACGTGTTGTAGAACGAAAGCCCCGAGGCCCTGCGCAGTTGCGCGTCGAGATTCTTCAGATTCCGGTCTGTCAACTGCCTCTGCCTTTTCAAAACTTTCTCCCGTGTCGGCTCCAGCACGCAGTCCAGCCGCCGCAGCACGGTGAGAGGCAGGATGACGTCTTGGTATTTGCCGCGCTTGAACGTGTCGCGAATCAGATCCGCGACCGACCAGATGAAACTGACGATTTCGCTGTGGGTCATGGCAGGGAACAGCGCGTCAGCGGCAGAGCCACTCGCGAGGAGGCGGTCGGGATCGCCATCTTACCAATCAGGCGCGGTGTCGTAGTGCACGGGCCGGCGCGTCCGGAGGGAGGCGGATTCCGGGCAATGCTTTTCAAGGCGGCTATAGGAGTTTGAGGAATTCCGCGACGGTTTGCACGAGAATCCGGAATGTCTCTTCCCGCCGATTCATGAATGGGCCGAAATCCTTCAGGTCGCCGGTTAGTAGATGTGTGGCATGGCAGGCGACGGCGGCTTGGAAGATGGGCCGGTCTTTGCTGGCGAGCTCGGCGGGGGCCGCAAGGCTGGGATGGTGTTCGGCGAACTGGATGTTCTGCAGCAGCGGCTCCAAGGCATTCAGGGATTCGGGGAATTTCGCGCGCAAATTTCGACGAGCTTCTTCCGCGGCATAGCGGCTCGTCGCAAGGCTCCAATGCCCCCGTTGTCCGAGTTCCATGATCAGTGCCGCCTTCCCTTGCGGGTTGTGCGCGGCAGTGAACAGCACATTGGCGTCTAGAAACAGTTTTTTCATAATCACCCACATACTCCAACGCCAGCCGATAGCTCAATGCATTGGCGTTCAGGAGCAATTTCACTTTGACAGTGATGCAGTTTTTAGCATGCGCGTCCGCTCGCTTGGTTCGAGCTTGTCGTCGGCATCCCATTGTGCGATTTGCTCGTCGCTGTAGTGCTGTATTTCATGGACGACGCCCGGTTTGAGTACGATCTCTCCACCGCGGCGTTCAACCAGCACGGCATCGCCGCCCCTGAGGCCCAAGCGTTTTCGGATGGCGGCGGGCAGAGTGATTTGGCCGCGACTGGATACGATGAGAGTGTCCGGCATTAGTGTCATCCCCGTGATGTTGTCGCCGAAGAAACCATAGCATATTTTCTGAATTTCAGCAAATATGCGCTGGTTTGAAGCATTTTGCGGAGCCGGATTCGGTCTGCAGCAGGCGCGGGAACGGGGAAGATGATGCCGGGTTGCGGTCCGTTCCCCAAGTGCAGGTGGCGGACGGCCGAATCTGAAGGGAGCGTCATAAGCGTGCATTAATTAGGGTCTGCAACACTTTTATGATCCTAAAAATGTTGTTTCACCACACTTAATGCATCATATAAGTGCATAATGGGGTGGGTCACAGCCTCAATGCCGTATTTCCGACGAAGTCGAAAGATATGATGCCGTTTTCGCATGTTGCCTCCAAGTCCCCGATCCGCCGTTATAATTTGGCCTGCCACCTTTCCATCATGTGTGCTTTACAGGTTTCTGGGAGGACCGCCATGAGCATCGAATTCGAAGGCAAGACGATCGAAGTCACGCCGTCCGGCTATTTGGCGAACGCCGACGACTGGAGCAAGGCCTTGGCGGAGCATCTCGCTGCGTCCGAGGACTTGGCCTTGACGCAGCGGCACTGGGACCTCATCAACCATTTGCGCGAGGAGTTCTTCCAGCGCGGCGGCAGCCAGCCGAACACGCGCAATCTGGTCAAGCATCTGAGCGGCGTGTGGGGCGAGAAGATCAGCGCCAAGGACTTGTACGCCTTGTTTCCGGGCGATCCGAGCAAGCAGGGCGGGCGCATCGCCGGGCTGCCGGAGAGCCGCCGCAAGGGCGGCTATTGAGGGCCGGGATTCCCGTCAGTCCGCGGCGTCGGTGACGGCGCCTTCCGAGGCCGAGCGCACGCTGCGGGCGTATTTGGCGAGCACGCCGGCGCGGTAGCGCGGGCGGCGCGGCTTGAGGGCGCGGCGGCGGTGCTCCAATTCCCGCTTCGGGACGCGCAAGGCGAGTTCCTGACGTTCGGCATCGATGGCGATGCGGTCGCCGTGGCGCACCAGCGCCAGCGGCCCGCCGGCGGCCGCTTCCGGCGTGATATGGCCGATGACGAAGCCGTGCGAGCCGCCGGAGAAGCGCCCGTCGGTGATCAGGGCCACGTCCTTGCCCAGTCCGCGGCCCATGATGGCGGAGGTCGGCGCCAGCATCTCGCGCATGCCGGGCCCGCCCTGCGGGCCTTCGTAGCGGATCACCACCACGTCGCCGGCGCGGATGCGCCCGTCCAGAATGGCGCGCAGGGCGCGTTCTTCGGAATCGAACACCCGCGCCCGCCCTTCGAAGCGGGTGCCTTCCTTGCCGGTGATCTTCGCGACCGCGCCGTCGGGGGCCAGATTTCCGCGCAGAATGACCAGATGGCTGTCGGCCTTGATCGGCTTCTCGAGCGGGCGGATGATCTTCTGGCGAATCGGGTAGTCGGGCGTGTCGCGCAGGTCGTCGGCGAGGGTGTTGCCGGTGACCGTGCGGCACTCGCCGTGCAGAAGCCCGGCGTCCAGAAGCCGCTTCATCAGGGGGCGGATGCCGCCGATGCGCACCAGTTCGGACATCATGTAGCGGCCGGACGGGCGCAGGTCGGCGACCACGGGCACGCGGCGGCCGACGCGGGTGAAGTCGTCCAGCGCCAGGCGCACGCGCATGGAGCGGGCCATGGCCAGCAGATGCAGCACGGCGTTGGTGGAGCCGCCCAAGGCGGCGACGATGGCGATGGCGTTGAGGAAGGCCTTGCGCGTCATGATGTCGCGGGGCGCGAGGCCCTTCGCGAGCAGGGCGACGGCCTGTTCGCCGGCGCGCCGGCAGTCGTCGCGCTTGGCTCGAGAGGTCGCCATCTGCGCGGAGCTTCCGGGCAGGCTCATGCCGAGCGCCTCGATGGCGGAGGCCATGGTGTTGGCGGTGTACATGCCGCCGCAGGAGCCGGGCCCGGGGATGGCGCAGGACTCGACGGCGGTCAGTTCCCGCGCGCCGATGCGGCCTTTGGCACGTTCGCCGACGGCTTCGAACACGGAGACGATGTCGATGTTCCTGCCGCGGTGCCGGCCGGGCGCGATGGTGCCGCCGTAGACGAATACGGCCGGGCGGTCGAGGCGGGCGAGCGCCATCAGGCAGCCGGGCATGTTCTTGTCGCAGCCGCCGATGGCCACCAAGGCGTCGAAGCCTTCCGCCGCGGCTACTGCCTCGATGCTGTCGGCGATCAGTTCGCGCGAGACCAGCGAGTACTTCATGCCCTCGGTGCCCATGGAGATGCCGTCGGAGACGGTGATGGTATTGAAGGCGACGGCCTTGCCGCCGGCCGCGTCGGCGCCGCGGGCCGCTTGGCGGGCCAGCCGGTCGATATGCATGTTGCAGGGGGTCACCTCGCTCCAGGTCGAGGCGATGCCGACCTGCGGGCGCTGGAAGTCGGCGTCGGCGAAGCCGACGGCGCGCAGCATCGAGCGGGCCGGGGCGCGTTCCAGGCCGTCGACGATGATTTTGGAGTGCGGGCGGGGCAGCTTGGGCATTACGAACGGGCTTGCATGGCGGACCGCTTCATTATACGAGGGCGGCGGAAGGCCGTTCAGGCGGCCTTGCGGGTCGAGGCCTGCTCGTGCAGTTCGAGAAGCACGCCTTCGCGGATGGCGCCGCCGGCCGAGCGCAGGCGGCGGACTTCCAGCAGTTCGAACAGGGCGTGGAGGATGGCGAGGCCGCCGAGGAAGACCTGCACCCGGTAGCGGTCCAGATGCTTCAGGCGTGGGCGGATGCGGGCGTTGAGCAGGACGCGCACCAGCTCCTCGATGGCTTCGGCATCGATCAGGCCGTCGCTGATGCCCAGTTCGATAAGGGTGTTGCTGATGGCGCGGATGGCGCCGGAGGCGCCGTACATGGTCTGGATGCCGGGCAGATGGATGTCGGCCTTGCCGCGCGGCGCGATGGTTTCGTCGGCGTAGCCGACGGCGGCCTTCCAGTTGGCGAGGCGCAGGCGGCTGGTGTTGAAGAAGCGCTCGGTCAGCACCGCGCTGCCGACCTGCCAGCTCAGGATGCAGCTGGGACGGGAGCCGCTGCCAAGAATGAATTCGGTGCTGCTGCCGCCGATGTCGAGAATGCAGTGGTCCGGGCCGGACAGGGGCGTGGTCTGCACCACGCCGCGGTAGATGTAGTCGGCTTCTTCGGCGCTGCTGAGCACCCGGATCGGGTGGCCGAGCATGCCCTCGCAATGGCGGCGGAAGCGGTCGTCGCGCTGGCGCCGGAAAGCGTTGGTCGCCACCGCCACGAAGCAGGTCGGCTGCTGGCGGCGAATCACCTTGGAGGCTTCCCGCAGGCAGTTGAAGGCGGCTTCCTGGTACGGGCGGCGGATCTCGCCGTTCTTCTTGAGGCCGGCGCCCAGCGACACGTACTGCTTGAACTTGTCCAGCACCACGATGCGCCCGTCGCGCACTTGGGCGTAGAGCATGTGGAAGCTGTTGGAGCCCAGGTCCAGAACGCTATGCGTGGGGGGCGTCGATCTTTCCATGGAGTTTCATCAGGGCTTCCTGGGCGGAGAAGCGTTTGCGGCCGCGGCCGATGGCGGCCTTGACGTAGCTGCCGTCGGGCTGCAGTTCCCAGCTTTGGCAGTTGTCCTGGAAATAGACGTCGAAGGCTTCGCGCATGATGCGCCGGCGCAGCTGCTCGTCCAGCACGGGGAACATGGTCTCCACGCGGCGGTGCAGGTTGCGGGTCATCCAGTCGGCGCTGGACAGGTACATGTCTTCGCCCTGCGGCGTGCGGAAGTAGAACACGCGGGTATGCTCCAGGAAGCGGCCGACGACGGAGCGGATGCGGATGTTCTCGGACAGGCCCTTGAGGCCGGGGCGCAGCCGGCATTCGCCGCGCACCAGCAGTTCGATGGAAACGCCGGCCCGGGAGGCTTCGTACAGGGCATCGACGACCGCGTATTCGGTCAGCGCGTTCATCTTGGCGTAGATGGCGGCGTTGCGGCCGGCGCGGGCCTGCTCGGCGGCATCTTCGATCTTGGCGATCAGATGCGCGCCCAGCGTCAGGGGCGACTGGTGCATCAGGCGCAGCCGGGGCGCGCGGCCGAGGCTGGCCACCTGCAGGAAGATGTTGTGCACGTCCTCGCACAGTTCCGGGTGCGCGGTCAGCAGCCCGTAGTCGGTGTACAGGCGGGTAGTGACCGGGTGGTAGTTGCCGGTGCCCAGATGCGCGTAGCGGCGCAGGCCGTTGCCATGGCGGCGCACCGCCAGCATCATCTTGGCGTGGGTCTTGTGGCCGACCACGCCGTACAGCACCTGCGCCCCGGCCTGCTCGAGGCGCTGCGCCAGCTGGATGTTGGCTTCCTCGTCGAAGCGGGCGCTCAACTCGATGATGACGGTGACTTCCTTGCCGGCGCGCGCGGCGCTCTCCAGAATGTCGGCCAGTTCGGATTCCAGGCCGGTGCGGTAGATGGTCTGCTTGATGGCCACCACTTCGGGGTCGGCGGCCGCCTCGCGCAGGAAGCGGATGGTCCATTTGAACGAGTTGAACGGGTGGTGCAGCAGGATGTCCTTCTCATCGAGCGCCTCGAACAGGCTGTCCGGAATGTCTTGGGCGCGGAAGCCCGGCAGGCTCTTGGTGCGGTACGGGGGGTAGCGAAGGTCCGGGCGGTCGATCATCTCCGGGAAGGTCATTAGGCGGTACAGGTTGACCGGGCCGTTGACCTCGTAGACGCTGTCGGCGCTGAGCCGGTACTCCTCGCGCAGGAAGCGGATGACGTCGCGCGGGCAGTCGTTGACGACTTCCAGGCGCACGGCTTCGCCGTACTGGCGTTCGGGCAGGGCGCCGGCCAGCCCGTCGCGCAGGCTCTCCACCTCTTCGTCGTCGACGAACAGGTTGCTGTCCATGGTGACCCGGAACTGGTGGCAGCCCTTGATCCTCAGGCCGGGGAACAGGTCGCCGAGGTTGTCGTGGATGATGGAGGACAGGAACACGTAGCTGTCGCCCTTGCGGCTGACGTCGTCGGGCAGGCGCACGATGCGGGGCAGGGAGCGCGGCGCGGTGACCACTGCGTATTCGGTGTTGCGGCCGTAGGCGTCCTTGCCGGCCAGCTTGACCATGAAGTTGAGGCTCTTGTTCTGCACGCGGGGGAACGGGTGGCGGCTGTCGAGCCCCAGCGGCGACAGGATCGGCAGGATGTTGCGGCGGAAGTAGTGGCGGATCCATTGCCGCTGCGCCCGGCTCCATTCGTGGCGGCGCAGGAAGAAGATGTCGCGGCTGCGCAGCGCGGTGAGCACGCTCTTGCGCAGCAGGCGGTACTGGAGTTTGACGATGTCGTGCGCATGCTTGGAGATCTGGGCGAGGATCTCGCGGGCGCTGAGGCCTTCGCCGCTGGTCGCGTCGCCGCCGTACTTGGCCAGATAGTGCAGCGAGGCGACCCGCACCTCGAAGAACTCGTCGAGGTTGCGGCTGGCGATGCACAGAAAGCGCAGGCGCTCGAGAATCGGCGTGCGCTTGTCGGTCGCCTGCATGACGACCCGCCGGTTGAACTGCAGCTGCGAGATCTCGCGGCAGTTGTAGCGAGGCGTCGGCGCGTGTTCGACGCTCATGCCCAGTGCCCTAAGCCTTTCATCATGGCATGCTTAGATGATAGCCACGTTTCAGTAGGCGCGTGCGACGGAGAACGCCGCGACTTCTTCCAGAGCCTCCCGCCATGGCGAGGCGTCCAGCACGTCCAGCTTCTGGCGGGCGCGGTCGGCGAAGCGGCGGGCCTGATCCTGGGCGTAGTCGATGGCGCCGCACTGGCGCATGATGCTGCAGACGGCGGGAATGTGCTGGCGCTCGCCGGAGGCGATCGCCTCGTGCAGCTGCGCCCGATCCGGTTCCGGCGTCTCGCGCAGGGCGTAGATGTACGGCAGGGTCAGACGGCCGCCGGCCAGATCGTCGCCGACGCTCTTGTCGGCCTGCGGGTTGCCTTCCAAGTAATCGATGGCGTCGTCCGCGATCTGGAAGGCGGCGCCCAGCAGCCGCCCGTAGTCGGCCAGGCCCCGGGTCTGCGCCGCATCGGCGCCTTCCAGACAGGCGGAGGCTTGGCAGGAGGCTTCGAACAGCTTGGCGGTCTTGCCTTCGATGATGGTCAGGTACTGGGCTTCATCCAGATCGGTCCGCCGGGCGTGCATCAGTTCCAGCAGTTCGCCTTCCGCGATGGCGTTGGAAGCGGCGGCCAGGATGCGGGTGATTTCGGGCTGGTTGATTTCCGCGATGATGCCGAAGGCGCGGGAGTAGAAGAAGTCGCCGGCCAGCACGCTGGCTTCGTTGCTCCAGACGCGGTGGATGGTGCGGCGGCCGCGGCGGAGTTCGGAGCCGTCCACCACGTCGTCGTGCAGCAGGGTGGCCGTATGGATGAACTCGATGACGGCGGCCAGCATGCGCGAGGCATCCGTCTGGCGCAGGCCGCCGAGCGCCCGCCCGCAGAGCAGCACCAGCATGGCCCGCAGGCGCTTGCCGCCGGATTCCATGATGTAGCGGGCGATGTCGTTCGCCAGTTCGACTTCGGAGTGCAACTGGTCGTGCAGCAGGCGTTCCACTGCCGCCATGTCGCCGGAAATCCGGGCGCGAAGCCCCTCCAGAGTCGTGCGGGCGGAGTCGAGAGGAACGTGAGGGGCGATTGCGGCAGACCTGCGGCGCGCCATGCGCGGTGCAATTGAAATTATAGGGCATGGGCGCCGCAGCCCGGCCTTTTTTGGGGTAAAGTAGGCATAGGAACCGCGTGGAGAATGCCCATGGAATCTCAAGACATCACCCAGCATACGTCCAGCGTCTTCGCCGGCTTCCTAAAGAGCGTCCGGGATCTCGCCATGGAGATGGGCGGGCTCGCCGAGCGTCACGTCGACTTGGCCGTGCGGGCGTTTTTGGACGGGAATGCGAAGAAGGCGGACAAGATCGCGCGCGCCGACTTCCGGCTCAATGCGCTGGAGATCAAGATCGACGAGGAATGCAGCAACTTTCTAGCGCTGCACCATCCCGTGGCGATGGACCTGCGTACGGTCATCACCGTGATCAAGACGACCACCGATCTGGAACGGGTCGGCGACGAAGCGGAGAAGATCGCCCGCCTGGCGCTGCGGATGGACCATTCGTCCGTCCGCAAGCGGCACCTGCGCGCCGTCAAGCACATCAGCCGACAGGTGCTGGGCCTGCTGGGCAAGTCGCTGGATTCGTTCGTGCGGCTGGACACGGAGCAGGCTCTGGAAGTGCTCAAGGAGGGCAACGAAGTCGATCAGGAATACGAAGCCTGCATGCGGCAGCTGATCACGTTCATGATGGAGAATCCGCAGGACATCCGGCTGGTGCTCGACATTATGTGGTGCGCCAAGGCGCTGGAGCGGATCAGCGACCATGCCGAGAACATCTGCGAGCATGTGCTGTACCAGGTGCTGGGCAAGGATCTTCGGCATACGTCCATCGGGCAGGTGGAACGGGAACTGGAAGAGGCGTAGGGGCGCTGCGCGTTTGACAGCGGCCGGCGGCATGATACAATGCTGCGAAATTGCTGTAAGCGGCATCGCCAAGGTGCTTAGGGGAGGCTTGACGGTATGCTTATGGAGGCTTAGGGCAATGGTATGGAGTATGATCCGAACGGGCCGGAGTGCCGCAGGCGCCAAGTTGTCTCTATGGGCATGGGCCATCGCATGGCCGTGCTTGGCGGCTTGGGGAGGCCTCGCGCAGGCCGAAGACGAGCCGGAAGAACTCACAGTTACAGGCAGCTACATCAAGCAGGCTGCGGACGACGCGGCCATGTCGGTGACCACGCTGGATCGCGACATGCTGGATCTGCAGGGCTCGCCGTCCATGGTCGACATCTTCAAGAACCTGAGTTCCAGCCACGGCGTCATCGGTGAGGCCAACAGCTGGTACGGCACCGGACAGAACCTGATCGAGAGCGTCGCCAACGTCAACTTGCGCGGCTTGGGTGCGTCGCGCACGCTGGTGCTGCTGAACGGCCGTCGCCAGGTGTACGTGCCGGCGCGGCTGACGGGCGGGCGCTTCGCGGACGTGAATGCCTTCCCGGCGATCGCCATCGACCGGCTCGAGGTCCTGAAGGAAGGCGCGGCCGTGGTGTACGGCTCGGATGCCATGGGCGGGGTGGTCAACTTCCTTACGCGCAAGGATTTCGAAGGCTTTCAAGTGGATGCCGCGCACGATTATTTCGACGATGCGGGCGACACGACGCTCTCGGCCCTGTGGGGCGGCGAGGTCGGCGCCGAGGCGCACGCCATGGTCGCAGTCGAACATTACCGCCGCCAGGAACTGAACCTGTCCGACCGTGACTGGGGCCTGCGGGAGTACGGCGACGGCGGCGGCTGGTCCGGCATCGGCAACCCCGGCGCGTTCGTGCTCTACGACGGCAACAACGAGACGCGCAAGGTGGATCCGCAATGCGAGGCGTTCGGCGGCAGCGCGGCCGCGGACGAAAGCACCTGCCGCTTCCGCTACAGCCTGTACGACAACCTGATCGAAGACCAGTACCACACGCGGGTGTTCGCGGAACTCAACGGCGTGTTCGAAGGCGGCATGGGCTACCACTTGGAGACCTTGTACGCCGAAGCGGTGATTCCGGACTGGTACACCACGCCGGCGTTCCCGCCGGCCGCGTGGGCCAACTCCGACCGGGTGCAGATGATCGGGTCGGACCATCCGGCCTACGGAGATGTCACGGGCCTGCTGGGGACGGACGGCGATTCGTACGGCTTCGTCGGTCGGCTGGTCGGCAATTCCGGCCCCGGGCGCACGGTTCGGCGCGACTCCGAGACATGGCGCTTCGCCGCTTCGGTCGACGACGTGATCGACCTGTTCGAAGAGGCCTACGAGTACGATCTGGGCTTCACGTATTCGCATTCCGAAGGCAATGTGGCGCAGCCGGGCGAACTCATCTACCGCCGCTTCCTCGCCTACCGCGGCTTCGGCGGCCCGAACTGCGGCGTGTATGCCGTGCCGGACTCGACCCAACTTTCCGGCCTGAAGGTGCACAACCCGGACAGCAAGACGGCCGGGCAGGGCGGCTGCATGTACTACAACCCGCACAGCGACGCCCTGCGCCGCTCCGAACAGCCGGGCTCCCCGTACCGCGATGCGGACAACCCCGATTACGATCCGAGCAAGGCGAACTCGCCGGAACTGATCGCGTGGATCAACGAGAAGGCGAACCTCAAGAGCGAAGCGGATCTGTACGTGTTCGATGCCACGATCAGCGGCGATGTGGGGGAGAATCTCGGCAGCTTCGCCGCCGGCTACCAGTTTCGGCGCTTCGAAGCCGAGGCGACGCCGAACTTCGTGAGCGACCTGAACGCCAACCCGTGCCGCGTGAACATCGGACAAGTGCCGAAAGCGGTCAGGGATGCCGCAGGACTGACGGACCAGGATTTCGCGTGCGACGAGAACCAGCGCACCGGCATGTTCACATTCATCGGCGGCAACAAGTCGTACAAGGTGCACCAGACGACGCATGCGGTCTTCGGCGAGTGGGCCGTGCCGCTGGGCGATTTCTGGGAGGCGCAGGTCGCGGCGCATTACGAGGATCATGAGGAGTCCAGCACATTCGATCCGAAGTTCGCCTTGCGCTGGGATGCGGCCGACTGGCTGACCCTGCGCGGCGTGGTGCAGACCACGTTCCGGGCGCCCTCGGTGGACGACCTGAACGAGGATCCGGTCAGCACCCAGCAATGGATCGCCGGCACCTACAAGCCGGTGGAGATCATCGGCAACAAGAACCTCGACCCCGAAGAGGCGCTGACCTACAACTTCGGCATGATGATGGACTTCGACTCCGGCGCCAGTCTGGCGCTGGATTATTGGCGGTACGACATCGACGATTCCATCACCGCGCTGCCTTATCAGTCGCTGATCAATGCCTATGCCCGAGGCGGCAGCGACAAGCAGGCCGTGCAGGATCTGATCTTCTTCGCCGGCGGCAAGACTGGCGCAAACTGCACCACGAACTGCACCGAGAACGACATCGAGCGGGTGCAGACGCCGCTGGTCAACGGTCCGACCTTGAAGACCTCCGGCCTCGACTTCAACCTGACCGGTCGCCACGGGATGGGGGCCGGCACCATGGCTTGGGGCGTCGGCGGCACCTACCTGCTGGAATACGACATCGATGCGCTGACGTACAACGGCACCCAGCTGCGCGGCAAGATCAAGGGCGCCGGCTTCTACAACGAGCCGTTCGACTTCACGGTGCCGCCGCTGCCGCGGCTGAAGGCGCGCGGGTTCATCGGCTACCATTGGGGCAACTTCAGCCTGAACGGCTACCTGAACTACATCTCGGAATACGACGACCGCGGCCGCACCGACAGCTACCGCGAGATCGACAGTTTCGTGACGCTGGACCTGGGCTTCCAGTGGACGATCGGCGATGGCGGCACGACGCTCATCGCCAACATCTACAACATCGCCGACGAAGATCCGCCGCTCGCCTATTTCGAGACTTCCTACGACAACCTGACCCATGACAGCAAGGGCCGCCGCTTCAAATTGACGTTCCGGCACGACTTTAGCATGTGAGCGCTTTTTCGAAGCAGGGCTTCCTCAGGGGATCCTAAAGCGTAATCCTGATTTCAAAAGGATGTTGCACGACACTTCATGCCGGAGTGCCGGCTGTCGGCTGCGGGCGGCGCTGCTCCTTGGGCTGGCGTCAGGCCTCGCGCATGCGGAGGAGGCGTCCGAAGCTCCCGAAGAACTGACCATCACCGGCAGTTTCATCCAGCAGGCGGAGGGCGACGAGGCTCTGGCCATTACGCTGATCGACCGCGAGCTTCTGGAGGCGCAGGGTGCTCCGTCCATGGTCGAACTGATCAAGAACCTGAGCGCCAGTTACGGCGTGATCGGCGAGAACCGCAGCAACTACGGGCTGGGGCGCAACATCGCCGAGACCGTCGGCAGCGTCAATCTGCGCGGGCTCGGCGCGTCCCGGACCTTGGTGCTGCTCAACAACCGGCGGCAAGTCTATGCGCCGGTGCGCCTGACGGGCGGGCGGTTCGTGGATGTGAATGCCTTTCCGCTGATCGCCATGGATCGGATCGAGATCCTGAAGGAAGGCGCAGCGGCGGTGTACGGATCGGATGCGCTCGGCGGCGTCGTCAATTTCATGACGCGCAAGGATTTCGAGGGCACGGATCTGGCGACATCCTACGACTACTACGACGGCGGCGGCGATACGACCCTGTCGGCCATCTGGGGCGCGCCGGTCGGGGCGCACGCGCATGCCATGCTGGCGGTGGAGCATTACCGCCGCGAGGAGATGCACGCGAAGGATCGGGACTGGGCCTTGCGCGGCTATGTGCCCGGCGCCGGCGCATGGTCGGGCACCGGCAACCCCGGTTCGTTCTTGACGTACGATGCAGATGGCAGGCAGCGATCCTATACGAACAGTTCGGGCAAGAGCATCCGAGCATCCGTCGACCCGGAATGCGAAAACTTCGGCGGCTTCGCCAGCTTCGGAGCGACCTGCCGCTACCGATACACCTACACCAACGCACTGGTGGACGAACAGCATCAGACGCGCCTGTTCGGGGAGATCAACGGGAGTTGGGGCGAAAGCCGCGACTACCATCTCGAAGCCATGTACGCCAAGGCCGTCGTGCCCCGGTACGCGACCAGCCCGTCGTATCCGCCGGCCGCCGCCTACAACTCCAACCGCCTCCAGGATCTGCCGTCCAGCCATCCGGCGCTGCCGAAGATCATTGCCGGTCTGGACCCGCTGCTGTACCAGGCCGGCGATACGATCGGCTTCCACGGGCGCATGCTCGGCAATGGCGCCGGCGCGGCCCGAACGCGCAAGGATCAGGAGACTTGGCGGCTGTCCGGTTCGGTGAACGGCACGGCGGACTGGTTCGAGGAACGGGAGCTGGACTACGATCTGGGGCTGACCTACGCGCACTCCGAAGGGCGCGTCACCTCGCCGGGCGGCATCAACCACCGGCGCTATCTGGCCTTCAACGGCTTCGGCGGACCGAACTGCGGCGTCTACGCGATTCCGGATGCGACCAAATTCAAGGATTCCAGTTCGCAGCACCATGGCTTGACCATCCACAACCCGAGCAACAAGCAGCCGGGGCAAGGCGACTGCCATTGGTACAACCCGCACAACAGCGCACTGGAGTATTCGATGCAGCCCGGCTCCCCGTACAGCGCGATGCCGAACCCCAACTACGACCCTGCGCTCGCCAACGATCCCGCAATGATCGCGTGGATGCACGGCGTCAAGGAAGTGGAGAGCAAGGCGGATCTGTACGTCTTCGATGCGACTTTGAGCGGCGAGGTCGGCGAGAGGCTCGGGCATTTCGCGGCGGGCTACCAGTTCCGCCGCTTCCAGACGGAGGGGGTCCCCTCCTATGTCGGCGATTTGGACGCGAATCCGTGCATTGTCAACCTCGGACAGGTTCCGGAAGCCGTACGGCACGATGCGAATCTGACGCCGGCGGATTTCGAATGCCCGGAACACAAGCGCACCGGACTGTTCGCCTATACTTCGAGCGACAAGCCGTACAAGGAGCATCAGACGACGCACTCGGTGTTCGGGGAATGGGCGGTGCCGCTGGGCCATGCCGTCGACGCGCAGCTGGCGGTCCACTACGAAGAGCATGAAGAGTTCAACACCTTCGATCCGAAAGTGGCGCTGCGCTGGGAGGCTGCCGATGGGCTCACCCTGCGCGGCGTGGCGCAGACCACGTTCCGCGCGCCTTCCGTCGATGATTTGAACGAATCGCCGGTCGGCCAGCAGCGGTACATCGCGGCTATCGGGACGTTCCGCCCGGTCGAGGTGTTCGGCAGCAAGGACCTCGATCCGGAAGAGGCGCTGACCTACAACCTGGGCATGGCCATGCAGTTCGGCAACGGCGTGCGATGGACGATGGATTACTGGCATTACGATTTCGACGATTCCATCATTGCGCTGCCGTTCCGCGATGTCATGGAAGCGTTCAAGAACGAAAGCACGCGTGCGCTGGTGGCGGATTCCGTGTATTTGCCGGAGGGCCGCGGCAGCGATCTGGCGTGTCAGCCGACGGGCAGCGTGGACTGCTCCATCACGCGCATCGAACGCATCCGCACGCCTCTGATCAACGGGCCGACCATCAAGACGTCCGGCATTGATTTCGAATTGGGCGGCCGGCACGATACGTCCGGCGGAGTCTTCAGTTGGGGCTTGAACGGCACGTACCTGCTGAAGTACGATCTGGATGCCCTAGTCTACAAAGGCGTAAAAATGCGGGATAAGGTGAAGGCGGCGGGCTTCTACAACGATCCTACCGATTACAACGTGCAGCCGTTGCCGCGCCTGAAGGCGAATGGCTTCGTCGGCTACCGCTGGGCGGACGGCTACCACTTCAACGCCTTTATGAACTTCATTTCATCCTACGATGATCGGCGGCGCACCGACCATTACCGCGAGATCGACAGTTTCGTGACGCTGGATCTGTCGTTCGGGAGGAAGTTCGCGGGCGGACGGGCCGAACTGGCAGCCGTCATCTACAACATTGCCGACGAACAGCCGCCGGAAACCGCGTTCGAGCCGTCGTACGACAACTTGACCCACGATCCGAAAGGGCGGCGGCTCAAAGTGGCGTTCCAGTACCGTTTCGACAGCTGAAAGGCACTGCGTCAGGCCAGCAGGAATTCCAGCAGGGCCTTTTGGGCGTGCAGCCGGTTTTCCGCTTCGCGCCATACCACGCTCTGCGGGCCGTCGATCACTTCAGCCGCCACTTCTTCGCCGCGATGGGCGGGCAGGCAATGCATGAACAGGGCATCGGAGTCCGCCTGCGCCATGAGTTGTGCGTTGACCTGATAGGCTTGAAATTTCTGAATGCGCCGGGACTGCTCGGCTTCTTGGCCCATGCTGGCCCAGACGTCGGTGACGACCAGATTGGCATCGGCGACCGCCTGTTCCGGGGCTTCGCACCATTGCACTTGCGCGGACTCGAGCCATTCTGCGCTCGGCGCGTATTCGGGCGGCGTGGCGATGCGCAGCGCAAACTCGAACTGCACGGCCGCATTGATGTAGGAGCGGCACATGTTGTTGCCGTCGCCGACGAATGCCACGCGGGCGCCTCGGATATCGCCGCGCAGTTCCTGCCATGTCAGGAGGTCGGCCAGCAATTGGCAGGGATGCAGCAGATCCGTCAGGCCGTTGATGACGGGCACGGACGAGGCTTGGGCGTATTGCTCCAGCGTCTCGTGCGCGTATGTGCGCACCATGATGGCATCGACCATCGACGAGAGCACCCGGGCGGCGTCGGCGATAGGCTCGCCGCGCGATTGCTGGGTGGATTGGGGATTCAGGAACAGGGCGCTGCCGCCGAGCTGCGCCATGCCCGCTTCGAACGAGACGCGCGTACGCGTCGAGTTCTTGTCGAATACCATGGCCAGAGTCTTGCCGGCCAGAAGAGGCTGCTCCGTGCCGGCGTTTCGCGCCGCCTTGAGTTCCAAGGCGCGCGCCAGAATCCGATCCAGAACGATCGGCTCCAGATCCTTCAGGCTCAGGAAGTGCTGCACGCTCATGCGGCGGCCTCCTTCAGCAGCGGCATCAGCCGGTCGCACAGAAGATTCGCTTCGTCGTCGCTCATGACCAGCGGCGGCAGCAGCCGCACGACCTGTTGCTGCGTGAGGTTGATCAGCAGCCGCGCGTCTAGGGCGCGGACGACCAGTTCGGGGGCAGGCTCCGCCAGTTCGATGCCGATCATCAGCCCTTGGCCGCGAATTTCGCGGATGCCGAGCAGTCCGGCCAGTTCCGATTGGAACCGTTGCATCAGTTGCGCACCCAGCCGTTCGGCACGGGCGCACAGTTGCTCCTGTTCGATGGCGTCCATCACGGCCAAGGCGGCGCGGCAGGCCAAGGGGCTGCCGCCGAAGGTGGAGCCGTGCCGGCCCGGTTCCATCAGGCCGGCCGCCGCGCCTTGCGCCAGACAGGCGCCGATCGGATAGCCGTTGCCGAGCGATTTGGCGAGCGTCGCGAGGTCCGGGGCCACGCCGGCGTGCTGGCAGGCGAGGAACCGTCCGGTGCGCCCCATGCCGGTTTGCACTTCATCCAGAATCAGCAAGGCGTCGTGGGCGTCGCACAGCGTGCGCAGGCCCGGCAGGTAGTCGGCATCGACCGGGCGTACGCCGCCTTCGCCTTGGATCGGCTCGACGAGTGCCGCGACCGCATCCGGGTGCGCCGCGAAGGCGGCCTGCATGGCCGCGAGATCGTTGAAGGCGACCGGCACGAAGCCCTCGGCGAACGGCGCGAAGCCATTCCGCACGCGGGCGCCGGAGGAGGCGCTCAGCGTCATCAGGGTACGGCCGTGGAACGCGCCTTCGGCGACCAATATCTTCGGCGTTTCGCAATGCCGGCGGCGACCGTGCAGGCGGGCGATCTTGAGGGCGCATTCGTTGGCTTCGGCGCCGGAGTTGCAGAAGAAGGCGTGCGTCATGCCGGTGGCTGCGGCCAGCCGTGCGGCCAAGGCTTCCTGATGCTCGATCCGGTACAGGTTGGAGGTGTGCACCAGCGTTTCGGCCTGTTCGCACAGGGCCTGCGTGATGCCGGGATGGCAATGCCCGAGCCCGCAGACGGCGATGCCGGAGACGGCGTCCAGATATTCCTGGCCGTCGGCATCCCACAGGGTGCAGCCGCGCCCGCGGACGAAGCGCACCGGGAGTCGTGCATAGGTGGGCAGCAGGGCGGAATCGGAAAGCGGCATGGGTCGGGTCGGATCGGGCGGCGGCACGGGCGCGGCATCAAAAAGGCAAGGCGGCAGACTGGGCTGCCGCCTTGTCGTTGCGAGCGGAGCGTCAAGCCGTGTCAGAAGGCCAGTCCTCCGTGGCCGAGCGATACCATCGACATCAGCATGGGGATGGACAGGAGCGTGTTGGTGCGCGAGGCCAGCATGGCGATGTTCTTGGCGGAGGCCTTCTCTTCGTCGGTGGCTTCCACCATGCCGAGCACCTTCTTCTGGTTCGGCCAGATCAGCACCCACACGTTGAGCAGCATGATGGTGCCGAGCCAGACGCCGATGCCGATGCCCGGATTGGCCAGCGTGAAGGCGTTGACGAAGCCGATCTTCATGACTTCCAGAGCGGCGGCGCCGGTCAGCCAGGTCAGCAGCGCGGCCCAGCGGAACCACAGCAGCGCCCGCGGCGCGACGTACTTGTTGATGGCGGCCGGCCCGGGTCCGTCGCTGTCGGCCAAGGCGGCGCCGACGGCCGGAATCTGCACGAAGTTGAAGTAGTACAGCAGCCCGATCCAGATGATGCCGACGAACACATGCAGCCATACGATGAGCGATGCAAGATTAATGGCGAAGCCGTTGACGGCCCAGCCGAGAATGACGGCCAGTGCCAAGCCCAGGCCCAAGGTGCCATTGATGGATTTCAAGGGATTTTGCATGGCAGTTCCTCCTGCGGTGATGGTGGAATTGTAGCAAATGGGGAAGGCGCGGGAGGCCGATTCGACGCATGGGGGCCGACGCGCCGAATGACGCGCCGGCGCCGCCGTTTGCTAAACTGGAAAACCTGCCGGTATTTGGGGTATGCCATGGATCCTGTCGCTCTCGCCGTCTTTGCGAGCCGCATGGAGGCGGTCTGCGAGGAGATGGGCGCAGCGTTGCGGCGCGCGGCGTTTTCGCCCAACATCCGCGACCGGCTGGATTTCTCCTGCGCCGTTTTCGACGGCGACGGGCGGCTAGCGGCGCAGGCCGCGCACATTCCGGTGCACTTGGGAAGCATGGCGTACGCCATGCGGGATCTGGTCGGGTGCTTCGATTGGCAGGACGGCGATGCCGTGCTGCTGAACGATCCGTATCTGGGCGGGACGCATCTGCCGGACGTGACGGTTATCGCGCCGTGCTTTCTGGACGGGGCGCTGCAGGGATTTGCTGCCAATCGGGCGCATCATGCGGACATCGGCGCCGAAGCGCCGGGATCGATGCCGATGTCGCGGACATTGCAGGATGAAGGATTGATTCTGCCGCCGCAAATTATCTGCCGCGCCGGGCAGGTGGACGAAGTCCGGGTCGAGGCCATCGTCAATGCCACGCGTTCGCCGCGGGACATGCGCGGCGATCTGCTGGCGCAAGTGCATGTGAACCAGCGCGGATGCGAACGTCTGAGGGAACGCATCCGGGAGATGGGCGCGGCGGCCTACGCGCAGGCGCTGGAGGCGCTCAATGCCTACGGGCGCGATGTGGCGCATCAGGCTTTGCGGGCGATACCGGACGGCGCCTACACGGCGACGGAATGGATGGAAGACGACGGTCTGGGCCATGAGGATATTCGTGTGCAGGTCTGCGTTCGAGCGCAGGACGGCCGCATTGCCGTCGATTTCGAAGGGACGGACGCGCAGGTCGACGGGCCTATCAACTGCCCGCTGCCGGTAACGGCGGCCGGGGTTTATTTCGCGTTCCGCAGCCTGATGCCGGAATATGCGCCTGCCTGCGCGGGCAGTTTCGAAGCGATCGACTTGCAGGCGCCGGCGGGATGCCTGTTGAATGCGCAGCCGCCGGCGGCGGTGGCGGCCGGCAATGTGGAGACCTCGATGCGCATTGCGGAACTGGTGCTGGCGGCCTTGCGCCAAGCACTGCCGGAGCGGATTCCGGCGGCGGGCCAGGGCACGATGAACAACTTCGCCGCAGGGGCGAGCGGTCCGGCTTCGTGGGCGTATTACGAGACGCTGGCCGGGGGCGCGGGCGCCCATGCGGGCGGTCCGGGCCAATCGGGGCGGCACACGCACATGACCAACACGCGCAACACGCCGGTCGAGGTTCTGGAGCAGACGTATCCGATACGGGTGCGCCGCTACGCGTTGCGCCGAGGTTCGGGAGGCGCCGGGCAGCACGCCGGCGGCGACGGCGTGGTGCGGGAGTTCGAATTTCTGGATGCGGCGCAGTTCAGCCTGCTGACCGAGCGGCGGCGCTTGGCGCCGGCCGGCGCGGATGGAGGCGCGGATGGCAGGGTCGGGCGCAATCGCCTGAATGATGCGGACCTGCCCGGCAAATGCACTCGTGCGGCAGCGGCCGGGGACCGCGTGACCATCGAGACGCCAGGCGGCGGCGGCTGGGGGACGCCTGCGTGAGCGCGTTGTACAGCGCGGCGCAGTCGCGGGCGATCGACCGCGACGCGATGGAGCGCCAAGGCATCGCCGGATTCGCGCTGATGACGCGGGCAGCGGATGCGGCCTGGCAATGGATCCGAGCGCGTTATCCGGGATGCTCCAACGCGGTCGTCTATGCGGGAGTCGGCAACAATGCCGGAGACGGCTATCTGGCGGCGGCCCGGATGCAGGAGGCCGGCAAGGCGGTGCGCGTGGTGCAGCTGGCGCCGGACGAGGCGTTGCAGGGCGATGCCCGCATTGCATGCGAAGAGGCGCGCCGCGGCGGCGTGCCCATGCAGCCGTTCGCTCCGGAGCAGGAAGCCGCCGAAGAATTGGTGGTGGATGCTTTGCTGGGCACCGGGCTGTCCCGGGCTCCGGAAGGGGATTGGGCGGCTGCGATCGGGCAGATCAACCGCGCTTCAGCCCCGGTCGTGGCGATGGACATTCCGTCCGGACTGTGCGCGGACACCGGCGTCGCCAGCCCTGCGACCGTGCGCGCCGACAGCACGGCGACCTTCATCGCCCGCAAGCGCGGCCTGTACACCGCGGACGGGCCGGATCATGCCGGGCGGATCGAGTTCTGCGGCTTGGATGTCGATGCGGAAGGCTTTGAGCGGACGCAGCGCGAGGCCGGCGAGCCGGTGCAGGTCGAACTGATGGATTGGGATAGCGTACGCGGCGGACTGCGTCCTCGCCGCCGAAATTCGCATAAGGGCCAGTACGGGCATGTGCTGGTGGTCGGGGGGCAGGCTGGATTCCAAGGCGCGGCCGAATTATGCGGCGGCAGCGCGTTGCGCTGCGGAAGCGGCCTGGTCAGTCTGGCGCAGCCGCCGGAGGCGGTGCAGGCGTCGGGTTCGATGCCGGAGTTGATGCGCCATGCCGTGGTGGACCGGCTGGCGCTGCAGCGGCTGGCGGCAACAGCGGACATCATCGCCATCGGGCCTGGACTGGGGCAGGATGCGTGGGCGCGCGAAATGCTGGCGGCGGTGCGGGAGATGCGGCAGCCGCTGGTCGTCGATGCGGATGCGCTGCGGCTTTTGGCGACCGATCCGCAAGTGCGTTCGGACTGGGTTCTGACGCCGCATCCGGGCGAGGCGGGCGTCTTGCTCGGAGGTGACAGCCGTACCGTGCAACAGGATCGCTTTGCGGCCGTCGAACGGATGCAGCGGCAGTACGGCGGCGCGGTCGTCCTCAAAGGCTGCGGGACGCTGGTGGCGGACGATTCGGGCCGTATCGGCGTCGGCGCCGAAAGCCATCCGGGCATGGCGACGGCGGGCGTCGGAGACGTTCTGACGGGCGTGATTGCGTCGCTGTTGGGCCAAGGCATCGGCTTGGCGCAAGCGGCCCGCATGGGGGTCTGCCTGCACGCGGCGGCCGCCATGCAGGCGGGGCGGCAGGGACGGCACGGCATGCTGGCCGGCGATTTGCTGCCGCACCTGTGCACGCTGGCGGAGCCTGCGGACGGGCGAACATGATCGAACTGGATTCCCAGGAGCGGACGGAAGCGCACGCGGCGGCGATGGCGCGCGCCATGCGCGAGCCGTGCATCATCATGCTGGAAGGAACGCTGGGCGCCGGCAAGACGACCTGGACGCGGGCGTTTCTGCGGGCCCTCGGGCACCAAGGGGTCGTGCCGAGCCCGACGTATACGCTGGTGGAGCCGTACGAGGCGGGAGGCTTCCAGATTTACCATGTGGACCTGTACCGTGTGCAGGAGACTCAGGAGCTGGAGGAACTGGGACTGCGGGAGATGCTAGACGGCGGCGTGGCGCTGCTGGTGGAATGGCCGGAGCGCTGGCCCGGCATGGACGCGCAATCGGATGTGCGCCTGCGTTTTGCGCATGGCGATGCCGAACAGGCGCGGCGCGTACAGGCCGAGCCGCTGAGCGAGCGCGGCCGCAAGCTGCTGGCGCGATGCGGCAGCTAGCGTCGAGCGGTTCAGTTACAATTTAAAACCATGCTGACGCGCCGTCGCTTCCTGCAGTTGCTGGCAGGCTTGCCGCTGGCTTTCCCGGCGCTTGCGGCGGCGGGCCGCCGACTGGTCGGTGTGCGCCATAGCGTGACGCGCGACCGCAACCGGGTGGTGTTCGAGTTCAATGGCAGGCTCCGGCCCGACCAGTACAACTATTCCGTCATCGACAATCCGCCGCGCTTCTATGTGGATATCAAGGGGGCGGAAATCGCTCGTATCGGGCGGCAAGCTTTCCACAAGAACGGCGTCGTCAGGCACTTGCGTACGCATGTCGGGAAGGAACTCAGACTGGTGCTGGACTTGCGCAAGATGGCGCCGGTTGAAGTCAACAAGTGGCCGACGACGGACGGGCGCCGCGACCGGATCGTAGTGGATTTCAAGATGCGGCCGCCGGCGGCGCCGGCGGCCGAGCCGGCCGCGAAGCCCAAAAAGCCGCCGCCGCCGCAAGGAGCCAAGCAGGCGAAGAAGACATGGATCATTGCCATCGATCCGGGCCATGGCGGCAAGGATCCGGGCGCGGTCGGGCGGAAGAAGACGCGGGAGAAGGACGTGGTGCTGTCGATTTCGCGGAAGCTGCATGCGCTGTTGAAGGCGGAGCCCGGCATTACGCCGCATCTGACCCGCAACCGGGACGTCTATCTGCGGCTGCACGAGCGCACCCGCTTGGCCCGCCGCCGCCATGCCGACCTGTTCATTTCCGTGCATGCAGATGCGGCGCAGCGCAAGAGCGCCCGCGGCTCGTCGGTCTACATGGTGTCGCATCGGGGGGCGAGCAGCGCCCATGCGAGCTGGCTGGCGGACCGCGAAAACGCGGCCGATCTGAAGGGCGGCGTGGACCTCGCCGACCGGAACCCGACCGTGCAGGAGACGATGCTGGACATGTCCCAGAAGGCGACCGAGGAATACAGCATGCATGCGGGCCGCTCCATGCTGAAGTCGATGCGGCAGGTGGGCAAGCTGCACAGCTCCCGCGTGGAGCGGGCGGCGTTTGCGGTGCTGAAGGCGCCGGACATTCCGTCCATTCTGGTCGAGACCGGCTTCATCTCCAATGCGCAGGAGGAGAAGCTGCTGCGTTCCGCAGCGCATCAGCGCAAGGTTGCGCTGGCCTTGCGCAATGGCATCCGCGACTATTTGCGCAAGGTGCCGGACTACAGCTGAGTCAGGGCTTGAAGCAGCCGAGCCAGAAGCTGGGCAGCCGGGCTTCGGCTTCCGCCATGTAGAGCTCCTGAAGCCTCAGGTCGAAGGCCTTCTGCGCCGGCAGGAAAGAGCCGACCGTCAGCGGCCTGCCGCCTTGCAGGCGGTGCAGCCAGGTCAGGTAGACCCGTCGGAGCATCCCGGCGCGCAGCAGGGTGCCGTTCAATTGCGGGCCGCAGAACAGATAGGCGGTGCGGGCGCCGAGCGCCTTGAGCTGATGGGCGATGGCGGCGCTGCCGACCCATCTCGAGTCTTGGGTGACGACCACGTGCACGTTTTGCTGTTGCAGTTTCCGGATCCGCTGCATGGGTGCGCAGGCGGGCGCCAGCACATGCAGGGTCTGCCGATGGTCGGCGATGGAAGAGGGAACGGCGAAGTCCAAGGTGCGGCTGACGACCAGAACCGCCGGATGCGGGGTGGCGTGGCGGCGGGCGCGGTACGCCCGCAAGTCCTGGTAATGCGCCCCGGACGGCAGTTGCAGCAGATTGCCCAGCGAGCCGCGCTGCAAGTCGCGCAGATAGCTGCCGCTGGTGATCAGGCAATCGGCTTGGGCCATCAGTTCGCACAGCAGCCGCAGATCCCGCGGGTCGGTGAGGGTGTCCGGATGCACCCAGCCGCCGCAGTCGTTCGAGACGGCCAGAGCGCCGTCGAGGCTCATGATGAAGCTGCTGTAGATGTACGCATGCGTGGCTCGATGCTGCTCGGTCAGGCGGTGTCCAAGGCACAGGCCCGCGAGCGGCTGCTGGGCGGCGGGCGGCGGGTACAGGCGTGTGAGATGGGCGGGCATGCGGCGGCGTACGGCTCGGTCGTACAATATAGCAGGACGCATTGCGTCGGACCGGAAGACTATTCATGGCCATTCTCGACCTCCAAGGGTTTCGGCACACCGTGCCCTACATCCATGCCCATCGGGGGCGGACGTTCGTGCTGTGCCTGGACGGCACGGCGCTGGAGCATGCGGGCGCCGACGCGCTGCTGCAGGATATTGCGCAATTGCACGCACTCGGCATCCGGATCGCGCTGGTCTTCGGCGTTCGCGGCCGGTTGCACCGGGAGTTGCCGGGCTCGGTGTTCCATGCGGGCTGCCGCATCACGCGGGCGGCCGACATGCCGACGGTGCGGGCCGTGGTCGGTGCGGCGCAGACGGAAATCCAGGCGCGGCTGTCGCAAGGGCTGCAGAACACGCCGATGGCGGGCATGCAGCTGCGGGTGCTGACCGGCAATTTGGTGGCGGCGAAGCCGCGCGGGATTCGCGAGGGCATCGATTTCGAGCACACCGGCGAGGTGCGGCGCATCGATGCCGATGCGATGCGCGAACTGCTGGCGCAGGATGCGCTGCTGCTGCTGCCGCCGCTGGGCTATTCGCCGACGGGCGAGATGTTCAACCTCAATGCCGCGGAGTTGGCGCGGACCGTCGCGCAGTCCGTCGGCGCCGACAAGCTGATCTACATGCATACGGAGCCCCCCTTGCGCGCCCGGCACGGCCGGCTGCGGCAGATGACGTCCGGCGAAGCTCTGGCCATGCTCAAGCGCCGCCGGCTGTCGGACACGCAGCGCAGCATGCTGCAAGGCGCGGTCGATGCCAGCCTGTCGTCGGTCGAGCGCATCCATCTCTTGGATGCGCGGCAGGACGGGGCGCTGCTGCAGGAGCTGTTCACGCGCGACGGCAGCGGGTTGATGATTACCCGCACCGAGCCGCACGCGCCCCGGCAGGCGGAAGCGACGGATATCGGCGGCATGATGGCTTTGATCGCGCCGCTGATCGAACAGGGCGCCTTGGTGGCGAGGACCCGGGAGGAACTGGAACTGCACGTGCATAATTTCCGGGTCGTGGCGCTGGACGGGCTGATTGCGGCTTGTGCCGGACTGCATCCGCTGGATGCGACGCACGCGGAACTGGTCTGCCTGGCGGTGCATCCGGACTATCGGGGGGAAGGCTTCGGGCGTGCCGTGCTGGCCGACTGCGAGGCGCATGCCTTGCAGCAGGGCTTCGGAGCCTTGTGCGTGCTGACGACGCAAGCCATGCACTGGTTCCGGGAGCGGGGCTTCCGGCCGGCACCGCCGCGCACGTTGCCGCGGCGCAAGTTCTACAACAACCGCCGCAACGCCCGGGTGCTGATCAAAACGCTGGAGCCTGCCCGTGGGTGACGAAATCCGTACGGACCGGTTCAGTGCCGCGGATGCGGAACGGTTCCAACAGGCGCTGCAGCGCGAAACGGAACTGCTGGGCACGTGGTTCAAGGCGCAGCGCTTCGACGAGCACACGTACAAGGTGGGCTTCGAACTGGAGGCGTGGCTGATCGATCTCGACTGCCATCCGCTGCCGCACAACGAAGCCTATCTGGAGCGCATGGACGATCCGCTGTGCCTGCCGGAGCTGTCGCGCTTCAATGTGGAGTTCAACACCGAGCCGCACCGGGTCGGTCCCGGCATGCTGGCGACGCTGCACCGGCAGTTGGGCGAGACGTGGAAGCTCGCGTCGGACGTGGCGGAATCCATGGACATCCGGCTGGGCATGATCGGCATTCTGCCGACCGTGCAGGAAAGAGATCTGACGCTGGACAGCATGAGCCTGATGAAGCGCTACCGGGTGCTGAACGAACGGATCATGGAATTGCGCAAGGGGCGGCCCTTGCAGATCGACATTCGCGGGCGGAACCATTTGTCGAGCCTGCACGAGGATGTGATGCTGGAATCCGGCTGCACGTCGTTCCAGTTGCATCTGCAGGTGCCGCAGTCCCGTGCCGTGGAGGCGTACAACGCGTCGGTCGCGCTGATGGCGGTGACGGTGGGCGTATCCTGCAATGCGCCGTTCCTGTTCGGCATGGATTTATGGGACGAGACGCGCGTGCCGCTGTTCGAACAGGCGATCAGCTTGCGCGGCTTGGCGTCGCGTACGCAGCAGAAGATCGGTCGGGTCAGCTGCGGCAGCGGCTACGCCCGAGAGTCGCTGTTCGAGTTCTTCGACGAGAATCTGGCGTCGTTTCCGGTGATCCTGCCGCAGACCTTCGAGGACGACGACGAGCAGTTCCTGCATCTGCGGTTGCATAACGGCACCATCTGGCGCTGGACGCGCCCGCTGATCAGCGTTGAAGAGGACGTGCCGCACCTGCGCATCGAACACCGCGTCATGGCGTCGGGGCCGACGGAAATCGACATGATTGCGAATCTGGCGCTGTATGTGGGCCTGATGATGGCGGCGCTGGAAGACGGCGAGGACTTCCATCGGCAACTGCCGTTCGCGACGGCGCGCGAGAACTTCTATCGGGCCGCCCGGTCCGGACTGGACGCCAAAGTCGTGTGGAGCGACGGCGAAGAGTACAAGTTGGGCGAACTGGTGCAGCAGACGCTGCTGCCCATGGCGCATCGCGGCCTGCAGGCCGGCGGCCTGGACGAGCAGGAGGCCGGCCGCTATCTGGACATCATTGGCGAACGGATGGAACGCAGGATCACCGGAGCGCGCTGGATGCGCGCCTGGCATTACGCCTACGACGGCAACCTGCAAGCGCTGGTTGGCGCCTATCTGACACGCCAGCAAGCCGGCGAGCCGGTGCATCGCTGGCAGCTTTAGGAGGAGGGCTGTGATTCAGGTTCTGCATGAAGCGCCCGACGGGCTGGCGGACTGCCCGGCGGACGAACTCGAGGATTTGCTGGGCGAGCCGACCCTGCTGCATTTGCCGGGCGAACGGCCGCGGCCGCTGCATGTGTCCGTACTGCTGCATGGCAACGAAACTGCCGGGTGGGATGCCATGCGCGGCGTCCTGAAGGACTTCGCCGGCGGCCGGCTGCCGCGGGCCATGTCCGTGTTCATCGGCAACGTGCATGCCGCGCGCCAGCACATGCGGCGTCTGGACGGGCAACTGGACTACAACCGCGTATGGGCGGGCGGCAGAAGCGACGAGCATGCCATGGCGCGCGCGGTGCTGGAAGAGATGCAGCGGCTGCAGCCCATCGCGAGCATCGATGTGCACAACACCACAGGCCCGAATCCGCACTACGCCTGCGTCAACCGCCTGGATCGCCATTCCCTGCATCTGGCAAGCCGGTTCTCCGGCACGGTGGTGTACTTTCGTGCGCCGCTGGGGATGCATGCGCTGGCGTTCCGGGCGCTGTGCCCCTCGGTGACCCTCGAATGCGGCATGCCGGAAAGCCCGGAGGGCGCGACGCATGCCCGGGCGTACTTGGAGCAGCGCCTGTTCGAAGAGTCGATGCCGGAAAACCCCATCGCCGCAGAAGGCCTGAACCTGTTTCGGACGCGGGCGCGGGTGACGATTCCGGAAGGGATGTCGTTCAGTTTCGAGGATCAGGAGGCCGATTTTTGCTTGCCGGCCGAACTGGTGGAACACAACTTCTGCGAATTGCCCGCAGGCATGCAGCTGGGCCAGTGGCGGGACGGCGTCGAGCCGCGCTTGCAGGTGCGGGACGAGCGCGGGCAAGACCTGTTCGACCGCTTCTTCGAAAGCGGGGACGGGAAGCTGCGGGTGCGGCAGCCGTTCTTCCTATCGATGCTGACGACCCGCAAGAAGATCGTGATGCAGGACTGCCTGTGCTACATCATGGAGCGGATGGATATTAGCAAGCCTTCGTGAGTGAGAGCACACGGAATGTTCAGGACTGGATGCGTCTGCGGCACAGGAGATGGCAGAGGCGAAGTTTTATAGGCGGTTTATCCAGTGGTACAGAATGCGCAGGAAAATCGACGCCAACCCTACAAGCCCTAGAGGTAAAGCGATGGCAGCGTTTCCTTGCCAAGCACCGATGCCGGCAATAACGATAATTCCTAAGCTGACGGCTCCGGCCAAGGAAATATGTAGTCGCTGATTGTTAAAAAAGCTGCCAACTTGCGCTGCCCTTATATGCTGCTCTTTTTCGGCCATGGCCAGAATTCGCTCTGCCGTGCCTGGATGGGTTTGATCGTATTTTTTGAAATCTTCGGGAGTTGGCAATGGTCCGCTGTATGACTGTTGTATGGTAGTTTCGACTATGGAGATAGCTTTGAGCCTTTCTTCGGGCGGAAGGCTTTCAGCAAGGTTTTTAATCTTTTCAATCTTATTTTTGCTGTCCTGTTGCATTGTCTCCGGTACGGAAGCCGTTCTCTTTTTCCTCGTGCTTACAAGCTGTCAACCTTTGCCTAATCCTAAGTTGGATAGGGCTTTCACAAAATAATTGCGCATAGCGATCCGGTCCCGCAGCTGCGTCACCACCTCGGGCTCAACCGTATGAGGCGGCAACGGCTCATACAGAATGGAGTGAATATCAACAAAGGCATCAAGGAAATTGGGTTCCTTCATGCGGTGATCATCTGGGGCATGGAGGGGCATGTTCTTCTCCGATTTGGAAGCCGGGAGATTAGTCCGCTATTTTAGTATCTATGCTGTCAAGTGTCAATCTGGGGGGTGTTTCCCGCGGAGGGCTGCAGATCCCGGTAGCGTGCAGTGCACGGGCGAGCTTGCGCTGTTCCGGGCATTCTTACCGCTTTTCCGAAGGCCTGTCGCTGGATTTTTCAACTTCCCCTTCAATCACGTGCTCGTGTTTGTGGGCGGACGGGTCCGGGGGTTTTCGAGAGGAGTCGGGAGGTGTCAGGAACCGGACCAGGCCCAGCAGGGTTGCGTGCATGGTTGGCAGGATGACCAGTGTTGCGCCAAGCGCGTCGGTGATGAAGCCCGGCATAATCAGCAGCACCGCCGCCAGCATGACGCGGGCGCTCTTGAGCATGATCAGATCGATGCGCCGAGGGCCGGAAGCTTGGCTGAACAGATCACGCATGGTGGTTTCCCGATTGCGCTGGAGCAGCAGGAGTCCGATGGCGGCCGTGCCGATTTCGAACCAGAACACCGTCCATCCATGGTCGATGGCGGCCATGATGATCAGGAACAGTTCCAGAAAGAAGAACAGAAGGACGAGTGCAAGGACGGGCATGGCGGTCAATTGGACTTTGGAGGCATGTTACGGAATGCCGCGACGATGTGGCGGGCAGTGGCGATTGCGGCAGGGCATGCCTATCATAGGGCATTGCCCTCAAGCACTTGGCGGCCGATTTTGCAGCAGTGTGTCGCACAGGGCGCATGCGCGACGGCAATGCCGTCTATCGGGTCTTCGCCCATGCGGGTTTGAGTGCCCGCTCCGACCCGCTTGAGTCTGTGCCGGCGTGCAATCCGGAACAATAAGGGAACCATAGTTGCACTAATTGCTACAAATAGTGAAAGTTTGATAGCCTTATTTATTAAATATTGATTTATATAATATTCTATTCATTTTTTCTGGTTCCAAGGGGTGCTGCCGAGCCCGAATCCGGAGAAATCCGGCCTCCTTTCAGGGGATTTCGCTTTGGCCGACGTGCTTTTCGACAAGATTCGCCAGTGCTCGGATGTGACGGGGCTGGTCGTTGAGGGCCGAGATGTAGCGGAATTCCTGGCCGCCGGCCGCATGGAATGCGGCCTGGTTTTCCTGCTCGATTTCTTCCAGCGTTTCCAGGCAGTCGGCCGCGAAGCCGGGACAGAACACATCCACGGTGCGGATGCCTTGCGAGGGAAGCGTGTGCAAGGTCGCATCGGTGTAAGGGGTGAGCCATTTCTTGGGGCCGAAGCGGGATTGGAAGGTGATGCACCATTGCGGCCACGCGAGATCCAATGCGGAGGCGATGCGTGCCGCGCTGTCGCGGCATTGCCGGGCGTACGGGTCGCCGAGCCTTATGGATTCGGCCGGCAGGCCGTGGAACGAGAGGAGCAGGCGTTCGCCCGCGCCGTGCCGGGCGCGGAAGTCGCGGATCTGCGTCGCGCAGGCATCGATGTAGTCCGGGTCGTGCGCGTAATGGCCGATGAAGCGCGCTTTGGGAAGATCAGGGCGCGATGCGAGGGCGGCGGTCAGGGCATCGAAGGTCGAGGCGGTCGTCGCGTTGGAGAATTGCGGGTAGAGCGGCAGCGCGACGAGGAATCGTGCGCCTTTTAATTCGTCGAGCGCCTGCGCAATGGACGGCTGGCCGTAGCGCATGCCCAAGGAGACCCGGACGGCATGGCCGCGGCGGGCCAGTTCTTCCTGCAAGGCATTGCGCTGGCGTCGGCTATGGACCAGCAGCGGGGAGCCTTCGTCGGTCCAGATTTTTTGGTAGAGCCGGGCGCTGCGCTTCGGGCGGGTGCGCAGGATGATGCCGTGCAGGATGGGCTGCCACAGGATCGGCGGCAGCGCGATGACGCGCCGGTCGGACAGGAATTCCGCCAGATAGCGGCGGACGGCTTGCGGGGTCGGCGCGTCGGGCGTGCCGAGGTTGGCAATCAGGACTCCGAGCGGCGGGCCGGTCGCGCCGGTCACTGCAAGGCGTGTTCGTGCTGCCGTGCGTGCAGGGGGCTGCTGCGCGGGAAATGGGCGCGCAGGAATTCCATCTGATCGGCCAGCACGCGGCGTCCCTGCAGGTAGATGTATTCGGCGTGCGTCGGCACGAACGGCACGGCGAGCAGTTGCATGCCGGCCTCTTCCGGCGTGCGGCCGGCCTTCTGGTTGTTGCAACGCTTGCAGGCGGTTACGACGTTGCCCCATTCGTCGCCGCCGCCGAGGCTCATCGGGCGCACGTGGTCGCGGGACAGGTCGCGGCGCAGGAATGTCTCGCCGCAGTACAGGCACAGCCAGGCGTCGCGCTTGAACAGGGTCGGGTTGTTCAAGGGCGGCGTGTAGTTCTCGTGCAGCATGCGGCTGTTGCCGTAGGTGGCGATGATGGAGTTGAGGGCCAGCACCGTGCGCCGGCTGGTGATGGCGTTGTGGCCGCCGCGCACGCGCATGATGTCCTGGCCGCCGACGTAGGCGACTTGGCCCGAGCAGTAGAGGCGCACGGCGTCCTGATAGCCGATCCATTCCAGCGGCATGCCGGAGATGTCGGTACGCAGGATTTGCTGGGAAAGGATGTCGAGCATGGCCGTATCCGAGTCGTGGGCGCATTATACCGATTTGGGGGGCGGATGGGGGCGGCCGCGTCCCGAAGCGCGGCCGGGAGGCTGCGGGTAGTATGATAGGGGCATCGATTCCGGGGAGGAAGCAGCCATGGCTTGGGAACAGAAAGGCAACGACGAGACGTACAGCGACGAGGAGGTCGAAGCGCGTCTGAAGGACGAGCTGCCGGATTGGTATTTGGAATCCGGCTGGATCCGCCGCAAGTACCGCACATCCGGCTGGAAGGCGACCTTGATGGTGGCGACGACCGTAGGCCACTTGGCCGAGCAGGCGTGGCATCATCCGGACCTGACCGTGTCGTATGCGTTCGTGATCGTGAAGCTGACCACGCATTCCAAGAAGGGCGTGACGAACCGTGATTTCGAGCTGGCGCGGCGCATCGAAGAGGCCGTCATGTGGCGGCCGCCCGAGGGTTCGGCGTTGGAAGGCACGCCGGACGATCCGCGCTTCGCTTACATTCGCCGCGGCGACTGACGGGCGGAGCGGACTGCGGCCGCGTCTGCCATGGGGCCTGATTCTGCGGCCTCCTCCTGCATGGCATCTGCCGGAGTTTTTGGCAGCATCGGGATTTGGGCGGGGCGGTCAAGCCGGATCATGCCTTGACATATTATGGTTCCCCCATAATAATTAGTATGGGTAGTATGGGGGCATGACCATGAAGACGACGCTTGATATTCACGACGAACTTCTGGTTCGCGCAAAGCGCCATGCGCGCAAGACAGGACAGCCGCTGCGGGCGGTAGTCGAGGAGGGCCTTCGCCAAGCGTTGGCTACGCCAGTGCCCGAGAAGCCGTACCGGTTGCCGGATTTAAGCGTGGGAGACCCTGACGGGCCGAATCCACTGGAAGAGTACTCGTGGCAGGATTTGCGCGACATCATATACGGTGTTTCCCAGAAGCCGTAATGATTGCGTTGGACACCAATTTTCTCGTGTATGCCCATCGTAAGGAAGCGAGGGAACATCAAGCAGCGCAGGCGGTAATGCGTGCGCTGACCTCGGGAGACGATCCGTGGGCCATACCTTGGCCATGCCTTTACGAATTTTTCAGTGTGGTGACCAACCACCGAATCTGGCGCGGCCAGGCCACCACTTCGAACCAAGCTTGGTGCCAGTTGGAAGCATGGACTTCGTCTCCGTCGCACCGGGCGATTGGCGAGACGGACGATTTTCTGGAGGTGCTGAAAGATTTTCTGTTGCGTCCTAGGGTTTGGGGCGGGGTGGTGCATGATGCACGCATTGCGGCCATTTGCGTGGCGCATGGCGTGGATTTTCTATTCTCGCGAGACCGCGACTTCTCGCTGTTTCCGGAATTGCGAGTTCGGGACCCGTTCAGCAGTTGAGGTTTTCGCGCGCGGGCCCTTCGATGGCCTGCTTGCGAATGAATCGGATTTGGATTCAATTCGGAAGCGATAGGCTAGTCGGAAGGCAGGAACGGGCGAGACGGCATCGGTCTCGGCCCGCTTTGGTATTCGTGGGGCGGGAGCAGGACGGGCGTTACTCGAAGCTGGAACTGAGTTGTATATAGGCGCGGCGCCCGCGCGGGTCGGCGGTGCGCGGGTCGTAGCCGCCGCCGATGTTCACATGCGGAGGGTCTTCGTCCGCAACGTTGAGGACTCCGGCGATCAGGGTCGTATTGGCGCCGGGCCCCAGCAGTCCGCCGAGTTCCAGACGGTACTGCAGATCCAGAGTCGTGAAGGAGTCGATGCGGTCGGCGGCTGCGGGCGTGCGGCGGTATCGGTAGTCGTCCGTATGGTTGAGCATCATCAGGGCCTGATGGTCGCCGCGCTGCCACGCCAAACTCAGGATGCCGCGCCATTTCGGCATGGGGCTGCCGATGTTGGCGAAGTTCAGGTAGCCCGCGCCGTCGATCTTGCTCCCGTTCGGGCGGGTGATGTCGTATTCGAGGATGCGCGTCGCGTTCAGGTTGGCGAGGAAGCGGCCGATGTCCGTCTGGAATTGCCCGCGGGCCGAGAAGTCGAGGCCGGAGGTGCGGATCTCGTCGGTGTTGATGTAGAGGGTGTTGACGCGGGCGATGGTGCCGCCGGCGGTGCGGACCACGCGGCTGGCGCCGCCGCCGGCGACATGCTGCGCATCGTTGTCGACGACTTCCTGAGGGTTCTCGCGGGCGAGGGCATCCTCGAAGCGGAAGCTCCAGTAGTCCAAGTTGAGTTCCCAGTTCTCCCAAGCCATGGAGCCGCCCAGGTTCAGCGAGGTGGCGGTCTCCGGCTTCAGGTTCTCGTTGCCGGAGGTCAGGTTGGGCACGAAGAACTGGCGTCCGCCTTCCACGATGTCGGAGAAGGTCGCCTGCTCGCCCTGCGTCTGGTGCAGCGAGGGGGCGCGGAACGAGCTGCTGGCCGAAGCGCGCAGCGACAGGGAGCCGGTCGGAGCCCAAAGCACGGACAGCTTGGGGTCGGTGGTGCTGCCGATGGTGCCGCCGTAGTCTTCGTGGCGCACGCCGAGCGTGGCTTCCAGCTCCGGGCCGAGGGGCAGCAGCACTTCGCCGAAGACGGCGACGGCATCCCGCGAGCCGGAGTAGTCGGGATTGCCGCCGAGGAACGAGAACTCGAAATCGTTGGTCAGCTTGTTGTAGTCGCCGCGGATGGACTCGTCGCGGTACTGGATGCCGAGGGCGTAGCCCACGGGGCTGCCGTCCGGCAGGGCCAGGCCGTCGCCGGTCAGGACCGCTTCGAGCACGTTCAGCCGGGATTCGGCGGCATTGGTGGCGTCGGCGAGCAGGTAGTTGCGCATGAAGGCCTGTTCGTCAGCGGTGCCGGAGCGCGTGGAGCCGAACGCGCTGCCGCCCCAGGTCATGGCCAGCACCTTGTTGGCGACGCTGAACGGGTTGTAGAACAGGCAGGTGTCGCCGTTCTGGAGGTCGGCGCGGCGTTCCGGGCAGTCCGGGCCGATGCCGAGTAGCCCGGTGTCGTCCGCGTCGGCGCCCATGGCGTTCTGCAGGTGGCGGTACAGGGTGTCCTTGATCCGCCAGTCGATGTCGCTTCGGGCATGCAGGAGCGACACTTCCCACGACAGATGGTCGCTCGCGTCGCCTTCGGCGATCAGCGCCATGCGGCTTGTTTCGCTATTGAAGTAGTTGGTATCGGGCGGCTCGCCGACGCCGTAGGCGCGGCCGATGTATCTCAGCGCGACCGGGTTGTTGCTGCTGTTCCGGAACGGGTTGCCCGGATGCGCGGCCGGGACGTAGGCCAATTTGGGGCTGATGGCCGGCAGGCTGGGGGAGATGAAGCGGCGGATGTTGTTGTGCGTGTAGCCCAGTTCCGCCGTCAGGCGGGCCTGCGCGGCGAGGTCGAAGCCGAGTTGGGCGAAGGCTTGCAGGCGGGATTCCTCCGGCACGATCGAGATCTGAGGGCCGAAGTCGTAGCGGCAGACGCTGTGCGTGGAGGGGACGCCGGCGAGGGCCGCGGGCGGGATGTAGCTGGCCGGCGGGACATGCCGGGCGCAGTGGGGCGCGGCCGTCGTCGTATTGGCGGCCAGCTGGGTGCCGTCCGCGAGCACCGCATCGGACAGCACGATGAAGTTGCCGGGGTTGGCCGCGCTGCTCCACGACGGCGTCCGCCAGCCGACCTCGCCCATGGACAGCTGGGTGCGGTCCAGATAGCTCAGCGCGAACAGCAGGTTGCCGGATTCCAGAAGGTCGCGTCCGTACACGAACGCCACGCGGTCGTCCGACTGGGTGCCGTCGTTGGTGCGTTCGCGGTGCTCGACGGAAATTTCGAAGCCTTCGTAGTCGGTGCGGGTGACGAAGTTGGCGACGCCGGCGATGGCGTCCGAGCCGTAGACCGCGGCCGCGCCGTCCTTCAGGATTTCGACCTGCTCCAGCGCCAGCGTCGGCACCAAGGCCGACAGGTCCACGAAGCTGGAGCCGTCGTTGGTGGGCACGGCGGATGCCACTTGGCGGCGGCCGTTGAGCAGCACGAGGGTGGAGGAGACGCCGAGCCCGCGCAGGTTGATGTTGGAGGTGCCGGCCGTGGTGTTCTGCGTCAAGGTGTCGCCGTTGTTCTGGGCGCCGGCGTTGCTGGTCAGCAGCTGCATCAGGTCGCGGGGGTCGCCGACGCCGAGGTTTTGAAGCTCTTCGCGGTCGTAGCTGGCCAATGGCGTGGCGACATCCTGCTGTAGCGTCCGCTTGATGCGGGAGCCGGTCACGGTCACCCGCTCCAGTTCTTCATCAGGCTCGGATGCGTCTTCGGCCGGTGCGGGCGAAGCGGCCAAGGCCAGGGATAGGGCGGCTAGGGGCAGGAAGGCGGGCCGGTGCCCGCGTGCGGGCAGGGGTTCGAGGTTTTCGGGCGAAGGCTTTGGCGGGAGCATGGGGAGTGGCTTTTTCATGAGGCTGGTATTACAGCATAATTATACGGGGTCGATTGCCGGCCCGGTGCAGTCTGGCTTGCGCATGTGCTAGGGCCGTCCGTTTTGATAAATGGCGCGATTTTCTAATTAACTTTCGGTCAGATTTCGCACCTTCTTTTTCCGTACGCCATGGCGCGGCTATGCTTAGTTGATTTTTTAGTCACACGCGTTTATTTGAAGAGTTTGCGCACTTTTTCAATTTCATTCTTTACATTTTCCCGTTTGAATAGCTCGTCCATATCTACGCGAAATCGCCCCGTTCAGTAATCGTTACAGGAACGCGGTCGTCCGTTCCGTGCGACCGACTTTCCCCGAAGGTCTTGGACTTGATGCGGTCGAGCAGCGGCATGATGGCTATCCACGGCATTGCCGCAGGTTGCAAGCGATTCAGCCTGCATCCGAAACGGGCCCCGTTCGTATGTGATTATCGCACGAGGGCACGAGAGTGGTCATGAGTGCGCAGTCAAGCCCGCTGCCGCGTCGCAGCGAATCTCGTCCGTCGGGGCGATGAATGCGAAGCTCTCAGGAGTCGGCGGCTTCATGCAGACCCTGAATAATTGGTTGCCTGCCCTTGATTTTTGCAAAATCTTGCGAAAATCCATAGCAGGGGTACGGGCTACGCACCATTGAGCAGGTTCGGGAGGTTGGCCTGCGACAGCGTTTTGGCTCCTTGAGCCAGTGCCGTTTGGGGCCATTTCAGAAGCGGGTCGCTTGCCACATTCTCCATGATGAAGATGGCGCGTCCCAGCCGCAGGGCTTCTTGCACTTGGTGCCTTGTCCCGCTTTGTTCGCCGGCTTCTACGACTACCGTTGCATCGCTGAGAAGCGCCATGGTACGGTTCCGCATGGGGAAGTTCTCCGTAACGACGGAGCGTCCTGCGGGGAATTGGGAAACCGCTAAATGCTCAGCCATGATCTGACGCTGCAACGCGTCGTTTTCAGGCGGGTAGCATTGGTCGAGGCGCGTGCCGAGCACGGCGACGGTCTTTCCTCCCGCACGGATGGCGGCCGTATGCGCGGCCGTGTCGATGCCTGCCGCCAGCCCGCTGACGACGATGATGTTTTGGGCAACGAGTTCGCGAGTTAGGAATCGAGTCCGCCGAAGGCCGTTCTCGGAGGCTTGGCGCGAGCCGATGACGGAGATGCGCCGTTCGGAACGCAACAACTCGATGTTTCCGGCGACGTACAGGGTTGAGGGCGCGTTTTTGGCCTCTGCGGCGTTCAGGGGGCCGATCAGATCACCGGTTTTGAAGGTTCGGATGTCCATCAGGGCGCATCGCCGGGAGCGTGCAAGATCGAGAATGCAAGGTTCCGGGTGAAGGGTCTAGGCAAGCGGGCCACAGGTTTGGGCGTTTTCGCAAAATGCCTTTTGCCAACAAGACCGTTGGCAACAGAATCGTTGGCATCGGGTGTGCGGGAGGACCGCGCCGCGATGGCTAGGCGAGCGCATGAGGGTCAGTGGGCGTTTTGCAGGGCAGAGGCGTCTCCCTTTCCGATTTCCTCGAAATAGCCGCGAAGGGTTTTCTCGATTCCATCGGGGTTGCTGACATCCACCGTCACGACGTCCAGCCGCTGGTCGGATTCCGGAAGCCGCAATGTTTCATACAGCCCTTCAGGTTCTTTCATGTCTTTATGCCACGGATAGATCAAGGCGAGACGTTCAGCCTGATAGGCTTGGGCGTAAGCGAGCATCTGGTAGACGTCGGACTGTTTGATGCCTAGCTTCCTGTCGCCGGGCTGAAGCTGCTTCCATTTGGTGTCCAGAACCATGGGGCGGTCGGACGCATCGACGACGATGTCCGGGCGCAGGGCAAACACGTGACCGACGCTTTCGCGGGCCAAGGCATGTTTTCCTTGGTGCTGGAGGTGGACGCGGTCTGGAGCCAAAGCGCGTTTCAAGGTCTGGCCGACGAATTCTTCGAACAAGTCGTTCATTGGGAACAGGAGCGAAAATCCAGTTTGAATCTTTCCGCTCGTGGTGCTCTGCCATTCGCCTGACAGGAATAGGCGGGCCAAGCGGTAGAGATCGTGGAAGGCGGTGTTGGAGCGGTCTGTCCGGACCCGCTCGGACAGCGGTGCGGGACTGCTGCGGACCGATTCGAAGCGGAAGGACAGTTCGATCAGCAGCCGGGCATTATCGGCGGAACGGGTCATCTGCCTCAGCCGCGACACGGCCGCCTTGAGGACCCGGTTCAATGGCGTATTCTCCGACAGTTCGTCGAAGCGGCAGGCGAGGCGGTCGGGGCGGACGGCCAAGCGCGTGAACTGGCGCGTTACGTCAAGCCGCCCGCGCAGCAGCCCGAGGTCCTCCTCGCGTTCTAGGTAGCGGCGCGGCAGGCCTCGCTGGACCGCGGCGAGGAGCCGCTCAGCGAACAGGCGGACGAAGAACTCCAGAATGTCGTTTTGCTGGGGGAGCAGTCTGGCGAGTTCGCCGTGGGCGACGTTCAGGTTCCAGATGGTCGCCAGCATATGGACGAGGGCCTTGCGAGTGCCGTCTTTCTTTTGCCCATCAATTTTGGGCAGGATCTCGAGCGTGGTGCCGGGCGTTTGCAGGATGCCGACGACCTGCCCGGCTTCTAGGCCCCGGTGCGTTCGGGTTAGAACCGCGGTTCTCGGCAGTTTCAACTGCCGGGCGGCACGCTCGGCGGCGGCGTGGAGTTGGCGAGCCTCAACCTCTGGGAAGTCAGGCTCGCAGATCGGCTTTTCCTCCCATTCTTGGAGAGTGTGGTGCATGGCGGCGGGGCTATTCCGTCGAGTCCTCTTCGTCCGAGGTCTTGCCTAGGAGAAGTTCGTAGGCGTTGGGACGGAAATTTTTGCGGACCGTCCACCGGTAGCGTTCTTCGCCCATTGTGTGGTCGAGGTTCGGAGGCATGTCCAGTTCGCGCCTTTTCACGAAGCCGTTCGGAATGCCGCCGAGGACGGCGCATATCTTGCCCCAGTCGTCGTAGAAGTATTCGGCGATGAGGGGAATGATCTTGCGGCGCATGGCTTGGTCGATGCCTTCCCGCGTTGTTGCGCCCATCAGCCAGGCATGGCCGATCAGATGGTCGCGGTCCAGAAGATACTCCAGCCGCTTATTCATGGTGCGTAGCATCTCGGGCAGGTCGATGCCGTCCACCTTTTCCAGAAGGTCGGGCTTCGGGGGCCGTTCTTCGAAATCGAAGCGTCGGCGCAGGGCCGTGTCGAGCAGGGCGATGGAGCGGTCGGCGGTGTTCATGGTGCCGAGAATGTATAGGTTGGCGGGTAAGGAGAAAGGTTTGTCAGAATAAGGGAGTTTCACGGAAATCTCGTTGTTTGCACCTTGGCGCTTGTCTTCTTCCAGCAGCGTTACGAGTTCGCCTAGGACTTTCGAAACGTTGGCGCGGTTGATTTCGTCGATGACGAGGACATGCGGATCTGTGGGATGCTCTCGGGCGCGTTCCGCGATGCGCTTGAGCACGCCGTCCGTCGCTTCAAGCCGGAAGCCGGTGCCGCCCTCCGGGGCGGTCTCTGGCCGTAGCCCCTCGACGAACTCCTCGTAGCCGTAGGATTGGTGGAAGGTGATGAACTCGACCCGATCTTCTTTAAGGAGTTCGGCGTAGCGGATGCGGATTTCCTCACCCGAGTCCGGTGCTTCTCCGTCGCAGATTTCGACGCAGCGACGGGCGGTGTCGTAGGTCTTGCCGGTTCCCGGAGGGCCGTACAGGATTGTGTTGAGAGGGTGCGGGCCGGCTATCACTGCGGAACTGGGGTCAGGTGTCTCTCCCGTTGAGGAGTTTTCTGGATGTCTTGATATAGTCTTCTGCCACCATTCTTCGAAATCCGGATATCTTTCCCGCAAGAATTTGATGTCGATTTGATCCGGCTTCTCACTCAGCAATTTCGTGCCGGCATCAGTGATTCTGTAGACGCCTCTCCGCACTCTTTCCACCAATGCGGCGCGATATAAACTTAGTAGTGCCCAAGTAATTCGATTTGCGAGGACATCTTGGCCGCTCGGCAGCATTTCTTCCATCTCGTCTGAGGTGAACCTTTTACTTTCAATTAGTTTTTTGTGGATTCTTGTGTACATGTCGGCACGAGTAGCCTCGTCGCCATTGGCAAGTGCTTCCAAGACGGGCAGATGGAATTCTGGGTAACTAGGGAAAGACATTACAGGCCTCCGGCCGTCGAATGATAAATGTTGCAGCGGAAGATTTTAGCAGGCCGTTTCCGAGCGTGAATAAGTGCTATTTGAGCATTTGTGCCCGTTAATTGCCACATATTTCACAAAAAGGTCAGATCCGGAAAAGAAACCGCACCCCGAAAATGGCTGAGAGCATCGGCGCGCCGTGCCCGGTGTGCTGGAAGCGCCAACAGCACTTCGCGCGGCTGCTTATGCTCGAGGATATGGTCGAGCGTGGCGAGCAGGGCGCTTGCGTTGGGATTGGCGTAGTTCGTTCCGCAGTTGTCTATAAGATCGCCGCTAGGAAAGAGCGATTGCAGACCTGTGCGGTTTTTCGCGGTTCCGCCGAAATGGGCCAAGTCGGGCTTTCTTGCACCACCGACGCCTGGCCCTCTGCGCGTATAGGTCGTAGGCAGTTCTTCGTGGTGCCCATCAATGCCGGGAGGATTAATGGCGCCTACTGTGATGCCGAGAAGATGCTCTGCGGGCGGGACGATATTTTGAGGGAGACTGCTTCTGGCCAGCATCTCAGTGACATCGTTCGGGTCTATTGGCCAAGGCAATCGGCTTTCTCCCTCATGCAAGTTTCCGGAAGAAATAACGAAGATGATGTCGTGGGCGCGTGCCATCCGGTCAAACCAGTCGGCTTCCATGGAGTATTTGAGGGGATTCGGGTTCCGCAAGCCAAAGCTGAAATTAAAGACTCGAACGTCATGCGTTTGTTTGACGAATTTAATGCTTTCTTCGAGTTGATCAAATAAGGCGGACAAGTCGTTGCCATAGTACTGACCGCGCAGGTCGCGGTGCGGGAAAACGTCAAGATCAAAGAATTTGCATCCTTGAGGCTCCAAGCGGTCAGCAATATGCAGATTCATGGCCGCTCCTGCTGCTATCAGTCCTGCGATGAATGTTCCGTGGTGCTCATCCCGGTCTTCAGGAGGAACCAGCCCGGCTTCGCCAATCTTCCAATCTGCCAGACCGAGGATTTTGGCAACACCGCCATCAATAATGCCGACGACAGGATAGTCTGCACCTTTTTCCGGGGCAGGCAAATCCGGGGACGCAGATTGGACTTTCATTGAAATCGGGCCTTCTTCGAGCAACGGCGGGAGATGGATCCTTCGCACCAAGGTCTGCTTCGCTAGAGCATCTAGAAGGGTCTTGTGGTGGTTCGGGTCTAGGCTAGGTCTGATCGTTCCAGTAGAGGGGCGAGGTGCTTGCTTATAGGCTCCGGGCGGTACGCTTTCTCTGAGGAAAGGCAGGCATATTTCCTGATGCTCCGGATTTTGCACGAGGCGTATGGAGAGGAAGAGAGAAGACCCGCTTGCCTGAGCTCGGCCGTTTTCTGGCGAGAATGGGCGCGCAATCATTCCGAATGGGAGATTCGTCAAAGATTCGCGAAAATTTTTCGCTAAGGCATCAATGCTTCCGCGCGGCATGTCAATGAACGATTTCGGGTTGAACAATTCCACAAGATAGCTTGCCATCGAACTGGGTTGCCGCAACCAGGCAACAGCATCTTCGGCGGAGAAGGCTACGCGATTTACAGCATCATGGAGTTCTATTTCCTCAAGAGCACCGACTTCGCTTCGATAGCCTGAAATCCGATATTCAGGCTTCTTGGTCTTGACATTAATCTTGCGGGCGGGAGTTAGTTCGGCTTTTCGTTCAATGGTATGCTCAAGGCCATGCAGCGCTCGAGGGGTTGTCTGGAAGATCATTTCTCCGATGCGGTCGGTTCCGACCAGCGAAAACCCGTGCGCTTCTTTAAACAGGTGCTTGGTCGGCCGGTGGCTTTTGGCGAAAGCCTCATTGCGCACTTGGATCCGTATGAAGCCGGTCCGCTCATCCCGCCGCTGAAGCGTGTCGCCGATACGACGCAGGCTGGAGCATACTTTTTCCTTTTGGATTTTAAAGCCGCGGTCGTTGCGCTCAAAAAAGTCGCGGCATCCGCCGCCGCGCTGCCGAGGCTCTGCGCGAGCAATGAGATGCTCGGTGTTCAAGAGGATTTGAACAGGGTAGCAAGGCGCCGAATCGCGAGCCATGGCCGTCCTTTAGTTCGGGTATGCGTCGCATTTCGTGCGGCGTGATATGGCACTTTGAGAAAGTCCCATAAGAGCACCGGCTTCCTGCTGGGTCAAGGTTGCTTCAAGGAGCGACTGGACCAGTTTTTCTTGGTTTCCGGTGAGTGAGGCCGATCGGTCGGAAGTGAACAATCGGGCATTGAGGATGGCCTGCTGCCGAAGGGCCTCGAGCAATGTCTGTCCTCGCTTGCTCCGGGGTCTGCCCTCTTTGGATTCGCCCCCATGCAGCACCATGAAGCGCTTGCCGGCGGCCACGAGGGTTTCGATGTCGCCGCCGCTCATGCGTTCCGTCGCCCATACCAGCAGTTTGCGTTCCGGTTTTTCCAGGCGGAGCGGCTTGGCGAATTGGGCCAGCAGCTTGGCTCGCGCTTCCTCGTCAGGCACATCCAGGTGGATCCGGGCGTCGAACCGGCGCCAGACCGCCGTATCGAGGAGATGGTCGTGATTGGTGGCGGCCAGCGTGATGCCGCGCCCGTGGCGGCGGTCGAGGCTTTGCAGCAGCGTGTTGACGACCCGCTTGATTTCGCCGATCTCCTGTGCGTCGTCGCGGGCCTTTGCGATGGCATCGAACTCGTCAAGGAAGAGGACGCACCGGTAGCGGTGCGCGAAGTCGAAAAGAGCACCGATGTTGCGTGCCGTCGTGCCGAGGAACGAGGAGACCAGTCCGTCGAGGCGGGCTTCCACGCACGGCAGGTTCAGGCATTTTGCGAGATAGCGTGCGAGTTTGGTTTTGCCGACGCCGGGAGGGCCGTAGATTAGGCAGCGCGTGTGGGGTTCCACGCCGATTCGGTCGAGTTTTTTCGAGTGTTGCCATTCGTTCAAGACATCACGGATGGCAGCTTCCAACTGTCCGTTCAAGATTGGAGGGTCGGAATCCATGGAGTCCGGGAACAGGACGCTGGCGAGGGGAGCGCCGGTTTCGCGATCAGTGGGGAATGGGGTTGACGGAGTCAGCGTTTCGCCGGGCAGGCGGCATTCGGCTGCTTTCGCCGTTGCCTGCATCTCTTTCAGCATGATCGGAGTCATCGATTGGCGGCGGCTTTCGCGGTCGAGCAGGCGGGCGATTTTCGCAGCTTGGGCCTTATCCGTTTTTGACAGCCTCTTCTTCAGGTTCTGCACCTGCTGGCGTACGCGGGCATTGTCCTCTTGCAGGGCTATGCGCGTCAATGCCAATACTATGTCGAAATTTTCCATAAATATGCATATCAGGCATTTAATACCTGATTCTATGGAGAATATATGAAATTATACCCGATAATATGCAAAAGTCAAGGTCTCCGAATTCATCTAATATCGCCAATCGATGGGTCGCCAGTTGGGCGATATACGCTTTTTCGAAGCCGTAACCGCAAATTTTCCGGTCGCTTAGTGTACAATTTTCCGCTAAGAACTACATGTTTTTCAATCAGTTTTGAAATATTCGGGCTGTTTCATCCAATAGCGCGCTGACAGCCGGGCCCGACCCTGAAGTCTCTCATGTGTTCGGGCTGAGTTGTTTGGATGTGGTTCTGGAAGTTGCGGAAAAGTGTTGACAGGAAACGCGTGAAAGTGTTAATAGAAATGCCGGGAAAGTGTTAATACGAACAGGGCAAGAATGCGAAAGGAAGGGGCGCGACAAGGTTTTGCATGTTTCAATCAGTTGATTTTTCCAGTAATTCGTGGTTCCTGCGGGCGGCGAGGGAATCTGTCTGATTTCGTGGGCGTGGACTGTGCAGGGGATTCGCCATGGCCGGGCTTACTAGGCGGGTTTGGCTGGGTGTGCAACAATGTGGCGGCAGTCGTGGAGAATCTCTTATGGACGCCGTCGTTAGGGTCCGCATTGACGCAAAGGCGAAAAAGGACACTCAGGCCATTCTGAGCGCGGCCGGCCTCACCATGTCCGATGCCGTTCGCTTGATGATGATTCGCATCGTGGCGGAAGGACGCCTTCCCTTTGATCCTCTGGTGCTGAATGCGGAAACCATCGAGGCCATGCAGGCGGCGGACCGGGACGAGTTGACAACCGTCGGCGGCGTGAAGGATCTGATGGCTGAGCTGAATGCGGAGCATTAAATTTTCGGACTCACTTCTGGCACAATGAGAGGTGGGGACTGCTATGGCCAATCGGTCGCATCGCAATTCGGGGCTCAAGGCCATGAATGCCATGAACAGGGCCGGCGTATCCCATGCGTCGATGCAGGATCTGGATGTCGGAATGCCTGCCGTCACGCATCATGTGGCGGAAACCGGCGATTGCTGCGACCTGCTGGCGAGGCTGCCGGACAGTTCGGTGCAGCTTATCGTGTGCGACCCTCCGTACAACATCCTGCTGGCCGATTGGGACAAGCACGACCGGTACATCGAATGGGCTTCCGGATGGCTCAAGGAGTCGGAAAGGGTGCTGAAGGACAGCGGCAGCATTGCCATTTTCGGGGGGCTTCAATACCAGGGCGAGGCGGGAAGCGGGGATCTGCTGTCGATCATCAATCATATGCGGCATGCCAGCGACATGCTGCTGGTGAATCTGATCGTCTGGAACTATCCGAACGGAATGAGCGCGCAGAGGTTTTTTGCCAACCGGCACGAGGAGATTGCATGGTTCGCGAAGTCGAAGAAGTATTATTTCGATCTTGATGCGGTGCGGGAAGCCTACGACGAGAGGACGAAAGTCCTGTACATGAAGGACAAGCGGCTGAATGCGGAGAGCGTCGAGAAGGGGAGAAATCCGACCAACGTATGGCGCATCGGCCGGCTGAACGGCAACTCGAAGGAGAGGGTCGGCCATCCGACGCAGAAGCCGCGGCAGGTCATCCAGAGGCTGATTCGGGCATTATCCTATCCGGGCTCCACGGTGGTCGACTTTTTCGGGGGCAGCGGCATCACGACGCGGGTGGCCATCGAGGAGGGGCGGCATAGCATCTGCTGCGATGCCGCGGATTCCTTTGCAGGATATGTGGCGCGGCAGCTGAGCAAGGTTGATCAGCCGGATTTCCTTTCGCCGATCTCTGAATACGCGCTTCGGGACAGCCTTGATCCGGCGCATCCTGTGTTCAAGCAGGAGGCATAGGGCGGCGCGGCGGCACTGAGTCCGGAATTGGTCTGGAAGGCACAATGCCTGAAGCCTTGGGGCTGCTGAGGCACTGCTCCCCTTGGGGTGCTGAGGGAAGGACCGGATGGCGGCTTGTTGACCTTTGGCCGCGTTTTCTAGGTGGCGGCATTAGCCTTTCCGCATGGTGTCGTTGGCTTCACTATGCGTGCGTCTTTTATAATTCGGCGTTGAGGATTATTGCCTGAATTGATCGCGGCCGACCATGTCTTGGGTTGAACCGAAATTCTCACGAAGCCAGATCGACAAGGCCGGTCAGATCCTTGCCGCGCATATGAGCGCCTCGCGCTTTGAGCTTTCGGATGAGCTTGATCAGACTTTGGAGATTGTCAACAATTGGAGGTCATCTCACGGCCACCCTCTGCACGTGATGAGGGCGACTCTTTTCAGCAGGGCGCGCAGGCTCCAAGAAGATGCGATTGTGGCTCAGAGAT
This sequence comes from uncultured candidatus Poriferisulfidus sp., assembly GCA_963668445.1. GTDB lineage: Bacteria > Pseudomonadota > Gammaproteobacteria > Poriferisulfidales > Poriferisulfidaceae > Poriferisulfidus. The sequence goes on along the minus strand of OY764335.1, from coordinate 1,469,467 downwards.
TGAAGCGTCTCAGTTCCATCGCGCTTAAGTTGAGCCGGCATCGAAGCATGCGGTTCTCCCGGATGCAGGACATTGGCGGGTGTCGGGCAATACTGGACGATATTAAGGATGTGGCAAAACTGACCGCAATTTATGCGCGAGGCAGCGAGGAAAGTCCTCTGCGGCCGCTGGTGGTGAGGCCTTTTGATTACATCAACAATCCCAAACCGGATGGATACCGGAGTTACCATATGGTGGTCAAGTATTGGAGTTCATTGCCGCGATATGAAATATACAACGGCTTATGCGTTGAGATCCAAGTACGTTCTCGTTTGCAGCATGCATGGGCCACTGCCGTGGAAACGGTCTCGACATTCACGGACCAGGATTTGAAGTCGGGCATTGGCGATGAGTCTTGGAAACGGCTCTTCGCCTTGATGGGAACGGTGATTGCGCAGCAAGAGAATACGGCTCCGATAGAAGGCACTCCAACCGACCCCAAGGCATTGAAGGCGAAACTCGACGAACTTGTCCGTGAGACCGGTGTTATAGCCAAGTTGGATGGGTGGCGTCGTGCGCTGCAGGTTATTGGGTCCGATAGGTCAGCGGGTCAATATCTTTTAGTTTTGGATCTAAAGAGAGGAGAGGTCAGAATCCGGCCATACGATAAAAGGCATACTCCCGAAGTGGCCGAAGAATACCTGGCAGCAGAGAAAGAGGCACGGGCCAACACGAACCTGCAAGCCGTGCTCGTATCAACCAATTCGGCCGCTGCGCTAAAATCCGCGTATCCGAACTATTATCTTGACATGTCCGCGTTCTTGGATATCGTCAAGAAAGCAATTGCGTAAGGCCAGAATCCTAGCGTAAAGGCTTCTGCGGGCATATTTCCCCTTTAGGCGCACGGGCTTCCATGGCGTTGAATTTCGCCTGGCCCGTTTTTGCCAGCGCTTCCAACTGTTTTGTAAGCTCTCGGAGATGCTTGGCCGGGTCTGTAGTATCAGGATGTTTCATTATCAAACCACTCCATGCTGATGGCAGATACTCCCTTCGGGCGAGGAGTAGCATGTATTCTACCATAATTGTTGATTGTAGGTGCTTTTGGCAGGCCCGTGTCAAACCAAAGCTAAAACTTCCTATTGCGAAAAAAAGCTAAAACTTCCTATTGGCGGTCTAGGAAAGCGTCCCGAAAGCCGCCGGGCTTTCCCATGGATCCAGGCCGGTCCGAGCGCAATTTCACGCTTGGCCTTCGCGCTTTCACCGGCAGGCGCCCCGGGCCGGTTCCGGCGAAGCTCCGCGGCCTGCCGCCTTGCGCGCCATCATGGCCTCGTACGAAGCCCGCTTCCACGGATGATCCGGCGGCGGCAGGCGGGGTGCAGTCTTGCAGGCATCTTCCGGCAGATCCGGTACAAGTGCTTCACCAGCGGGGTCTTGGGCCGCCACGGCTATCCGGGCTTGGCCATCAGGGTGTAGTCGTAATGCCGGTCGTGCCGCTCGGCGGAGACGATGCGGGCTTCAGTACAATCCCATCTTGGCCCCGGACGTTCGGGGCGCACCATCCATCCATCGCCGAGGGAGGGCTAGGGCCATGAGAGTGCTGTTCACCAACGAGTTCTACAAGCTGGAAAGGCCGCTGGCGGTGTTCATGGCCGAAACCAAAGGGCATGAAGTCGTCAAGAACTTTTCCAAGCGGAAGCCGCCGGATGTGCTGTGCGTCGGCCTGAAGGAGTCGGGTTTCCGCAAGCGCTATGCATCCGGCAGGATCGAGGCTGGCGAGCCGACCCGGAAGGAGCAGCAGGCGCTGGAGGCCAAGAGCGAGGGGGCGGACATCGCGATTCTTCGGGGCGTGGAGGAGTTCGTGCGCTTTATTGTGCTGGATGAGGTTCCTGTCGCCGGCGACCGGCAGGGCTCCGGCAGTGCAGGAAGCGCCAGAAGGACCGGAAGGCCGTCGTAAAAATATCAGGATTTCATTGAGCTTCGAAGAGGGCCGCAAGAGCCTGATCGTGCCTGTTCGGCCGCGAGCCGAGCGGATGGCCTCCGAATCATGAAAGTCTTCGTGCCGCCCATCAAAAGCCAGGGAATCAAGACGAAACTGGTTCCGTGGATCCAAGCTCTCGTGCCGGAGAGCGAGGGGCGGTGGATCGAGCCGTTTCTGGGAACCGGGGTCGTAGCCTTCAACATGGGCTTCAAACGGGTCCTGCTGAGCGACGCCAACCCCCACATCATCAATTTCTACCGCCATCTGCAGGAAGGGGCGATTTCCCCTGAGTGCGTTCGTATCTATCTTGAAAACGAAGGCCGGCGCTTGAAGCGGGCGGGGGCGGGGGCGGACGACCGCTACCGCCATATCCGGAAGCGCTTCAACCGGGAGCACGACCCCCTCGACTTCCTGTTCCTGTCGCGAGCCGGCTTCAACGGCATGATGCGGTTCGATCGCAAGGGCGAGTGGAATATTCCCTTCTGCCATAAAATGGTGCGCTGGCGCCGCTATGAGGAGTAAGGATCATGACCATTCTATTACGCCAAAATGCGAACATCCGGGGATGCGAAGAGGAAATCAAGGTATTCCAGCCTTCGGGCTTTCTGACCCGCGAAGATCAAGAGAGGGCCGAGCGGTTGGACGACTATCTTGCTAGGGAGGTGCCGCCGCTGGCGGACGGGATCATGCGCTTGCCGGCCAAGACGGCGCCTCTGCGCAAATGGTATTTGCTCGGTAAGGGCCTGCACGAAATCATAGACGGCAACGAACTCGTTCTTCGCTCGGATGTTCAAAACGGGCTGATTTGGGAAGCAATCCGGCAACACATGCCTAAATCGATCGGCTTGAAAGGGGCGGGACAGGCCCAGCACCGCGCCTTTCGTAAAGATGCCAACCGCGGACATTTCCCGGTCTGCTATGCGGTCGCATCCTACGCATGGAAGGATGTGCGATGGCTGCGCCGCTGGAGCGATTGGTGCATTATCTACCATCGTGAAAGCATGTGGAGGGATCCGAGAATACTGGGATCCCTGCGCCAGGAAATCAGGGGCATGGAGAAATATCCGAAGCAAGGGGAGTTCGAAGGGATCATCAAGGCCTTGGCCGCGCAGACCACTAGGCGGCGCTTGGATGTTCTCGACAATTCCGCGATTGCCGAGAAAGTGCATCAGGCAGTCGAGCAGGCGGCCCGATGCGCCGCGTGATGCATGCGCGATTGTTCGGTCGAAATTGATTCAGCGGTTCTCAAACCTTTTGCGGAAAGGCCGCAGCGGAATCCTGCAGAGGCTGAGGGTTTGGCTCGATGCGTCCTATTTGAAGAAAGCGATATAAGCGGCCAAGCAGAGAGTGAGGATGGCGGCAAGCGTTCCGAGGTTCGCGATCCATTTGCCGTTGCCTGCGTTCCTGACTTCGTCGACGGCCTCCCGTATCCGGCGTTCCAGCCGCGCCGTTTCCGCCAGAAGGTCGGATTTTTTCGCGACATCCTTGAATTCTGTTTCCAGCCTCACCATTCTTTCGGTCAGGCTAATCGCGCTCGTCGCCGCAGTGCCGTTTGAAGGATACCGTTCCCATGCCGGCGGGAAGCCTCCAGAGCGTCGGAGGTCAAGGAAACTGGGAGAAAGCCTTTCAACCAAGAGCTTGTACCGGATACTAGACAAACGTTCTGAGTAGCGCCGTCCCAATGGCTGCCACCGCCGCAATCATAATGCCGACCATCCATTTCAGCATGCGCGATTCCTTTTCGGCAATCAGGGTTTTGATTCCTTCCAAGTCTTCTTTGGTCGGCAAATATTCAAGCCGAGTCCTGACTTCTGTTATTTGCTGCTCAAGGCTGCGCAGGCGCCCTTCAATTCCGTCATCTCCTCCGCCCCCGCCGCCAGGGTCGGCGGCGGTGTCCGGTTCGGGAACCACTCTGAGTTGCGACTGTCGCGACACGGCCTATCCCTTGTCGGTCGCAGATTCCAGCCATTCCCACAAGGATCGTTGCGTATAGCCGGAAAACGCAGAGTTCATTTTGAATACGACACCGGAAGAATCTTCTACGCGATTGTCGCCTTTCAGTCCGACTGTTTCCGCAATATCGCTGGTTACGGCAGATGGTTCCGTACAGACGAGGTAAAAGGTGTCTGTATATTTATGGTGCTCTGCGTATGCCTCGGATAGCCGAGCCTCTACCTCTGCGCTCGGCTCATACAGAACGACAGCAAACAGTTTTTTCATGATTGAGGCCCGCCCGGACGGACGCTTGATTATAGCACATTTGCTGGATGGAGGGCGGCGCTGCGCAGGCCGCCAGTGCGGGCCGACTCTGCCGCGTGTCTTTCCGCGCGGGCCTACCCGCAGGGCTTGGCTATCAGGGCGTAGTCGCCATGCCGGTCGCGCCTATCGGGGGAGATGGCGCGGTCTGAAAATCATCTCCCAAGGATCGACCGTTAACTTTATCTCTTCACCTTTTTTCTCAATCACTTCGTGCAGGCCAGCCGTATTCCCCGACGGCAAAATACACACCTCCTCGTTCCAGTCTTGCAACCAAGAGTGAAAACGATCCATGCCATCTGGATGTTCTTTAAAATATTCCGTAAGGATACGAAACAATTTCGGCATGATTACACCTTCTTGTTCAAGCTGTTCTTTATTGCGTATGCTAATTCCCCGTGATTTATCTACCGCCCATACGCCAAGTTTTGCTTCTGCGCTGGCCATCGCAATATTCGCCAGTTCCTTTCGCAGGTCAGGAAAGTCAAGCATTGCCTTGTAGAATGTAGGATAGGCAAGCCCTTGTTCAAGAAGCTTGTAATTTATGCTGTTTTTCAACCACTCTGCATCTAGAGGCAGAAGTTCCCCATCCTTTCGTTCGGTATTTCCCGCAAAGGCGAAGCATGTAGGCCGCCTGGACTTATCGATTGCGCGCGAGAGTATGTAGCCGTGCGTTTCATCCTGCGCACTTGCTACGGAAGCTCCGTCCCAAGCGACTTCTTTTATTCCTGCTTCCTCAAGCAAAAAGTCAGTCGCTTTGCGGGCCAAAGCCGATGGCTGATGATTCCCTTCGTAGTGGGTTTCCAATGTGTCAATGGCTTTAAGCCTTATCGACAACACTCCGGCTCTATTAGTCTTGATGCCTTGGCCGCGTGTCTTGAAACGTGATTCGAATTCAGCCCAGTTTTGTTTATTTTCCGCTTTAAATCCTATCGTGTCTCCATCAGGCTGTCTGCCCTTAACATGGAAGGTTCCTTTGATCAACATGAATTTCATAGTTCATACCTCCAGCAGACACTAGATTTCACGCCCGTTCGCGACCACCTTAATGTGGGCTGTGGAACTTTCCCAATTGTACTACGCGGTTGGCTTGCTCGATAGGAATGTACGCGACCCATTCCGGTTGCTGGATTCAGGCTCCTACAGGTTCGATGCCAATGTTCCACCAAGAGAGCCTTGAGTCGCTACCGGCAACTGCGCCTCGTACGACACAGGCAATCAGGCGAAACTGGCATCCGAGTGGACACGATAGTTCTTGCTCCAATGCCAAGATTCGGCTGGCAAGGTATGTTCGGGCTGAATTATTGTAAAATGTGGTTAGGATTAGCCGACGAATGCTACCATAGATCTGCGTTTTTAAGGCGTGTACACTAATTCTTGTAGGGAATTGAAATGGCATTCTATTGAGGGTGAAGTATGAGACTTGAAGATTGGCAAGCCAATTTGGCGGAGCATTTTAGAGAGCTTAAGGCCCAGCGAGATGTGGACAACTTGGGGTGGCCAGTTTTTGGCCTTGAGCATGGTCTTACTCCGCAAGATATATTAGATATAAAGGCTTCATTGCGAGTCCATATTTGCAGTCAACGTCCATCACTGGAGCATGCGCTTGTTTGGGTTGTTTATTCATCTGAACTTGGTTACCAGTATGCGGGTGATGAATATTGGCCCACATTTGAGAGGGAAACCCCAGAGTGGGTTAAATACAACGATCGGAATTTTATTCGAAGTTGCTTTGAAGAGTTTAGAAATGAATTTGGGGGTGCAAGTCCGTCTGGAGATTGGGCACGGCATTTCTCGATCATTTGTTGGCCGATCACACATGCTGTTCTTCCTCGAGATTTACAGCAACAACTTGTCGAAACTCTATATAAGCTAAGGCATCATCTTTCCGGGATGCTTCTTGAGTCTCCCAAAGAGTTTGGGGAACTTATCAAGTCAAGAAGTTGGAATGCGACTAAACGATTCCAAAATTTTGCGCAAGAACCAGAGTTGTTAGGTCAGATCTCAACGGCGTTACTACTCCATGGGGAGCCTGACGTGGAGAATCTAATACATCCTAGGACGCTACAAAGGATTGGTGATGACCTAATCCGCAGGCAGAGGGAACGTAAATGGCTAGAGAGCGCACAGAAATCCGCAAGAAATTCTAGGCGAGTTCAAGGATTAAAGGCGCCAAAGTCAGTCCGCGGTCTAGAAGACATTTCATGTCCCAGCGATGCGCGTGAGGTAACCGCCAAACTTGGAATAGAACCAAGGCTTTTGTTACGACCGGCAAATCAAGCAGATTGCGAGTGGGAGATTTTGCTCGAAATTCCTAATTTGTCGCACTTGCTTTCGAGTTTTCCAAGAATCCAAGATATTTTGAGCGGCTCGAGATGCACAGTCGCGGGCTCTTCCGGCCGACCTTTAGCACGAGGGCGGTTTCTACATGGTACGCAACGCATCACGCTTCTCGACTGGCCGGATGCTCGTGATGTCTTGTTGCGGTTCGAGAAATCTGATGCGCAGCTTGATTATCTTTTGCGAACAGAATGTCTGTTGCGGCCTGGTTCTCGATATCTTTTCAGGGTTGCTTCTGATGGGCTTGCTTATGAGTGCAGGAGTTTACGGGTACGCCCTGAGCAGAAGTATGTTCTGATTAGCACTGACGGTGTGTTTCCTGCCAACGAGCGGCTTAATTCTTCAAGTTTTTCGTGCATGGGAATACATGGCGTGTTTTTGGATTTGCCAGAGGCACTCGACGAAGATTGGGAACAGGTGCTTGAAGAGCTTGGGCTGGAGCAGGCAAGATTGCTAGAGGTTTGGCCAGTCGGTCTTGCTGCAATGAAGTGGGATGGAGATGGCTATGGAGAGTGGCCCGTAAATGAGCAACCCTGTGTGGCTGTTCGTTCAGATCATCCGGTGGAATCAATTTTAATCTCAGTCGAGGGAGACAATACTCTTTCGTTCGAACTGCCGTTGGAGAACTTGGGCAAACCAGAGTTTATCCAACTACCTAAGTTTTATGTCGGTCGGCACGCCATACATGTCTCCGTGCGGGATAGGGAGAGAGGAGTGGAACACATCGGGGACCTCATAGTGCATATATGCGAGCCACAGATTCCGCAGGGGCCAGTGTTAGTGCAAATAGACCCGGAAGTACCAACACTCGAGCAGTTATGGGAAGGACAGGCTGAAATATCAGTTCAGGGACCTAATAGCGGTGTCCTCGAATGCCGCATTTCATTGTTCGGTAGAGACGGGGAAGAACCAATATTCGACGAGACATTGCCTGCGATGCGGATGCCCTTTACAGCAGATGTTTGGAGAGAAAATTTCGAGAGTAATTTCCGGGAATCCCAAGGTGCACAGAGGAAGTACGATGATGCGCGAGTTTGCCGAGTTGAATTTGATGCCGCAGAATTCGGTGTGTTTGAGATGCGATTTGAACGCGAATTTACTCCTCTACGATGGATCTTGCGTGGGAGCAAACGCTTATTACGGTTGCTTGATGACAGTGGCGATTCTCGGGAGATTATGGTAACTCGAACAACATTTGAAGCGCCGTGTTCTGGCAAAGCTTTAGATGCTGAAAATTTGAACTATCAAGTCGATAGGCAAGGAGCTTTGTATGTTGCGCGGAAAGGTGAGTGGCGTTCCTCTATAATCGTTCCACCCATTCAGCAGAACCTGTTTGGTCTTGTAATCATCCCAGATATCGAACCGCGTGACCGCTCACTGGAAGCTGTATGCGATATGGTTTTCTGGGCAGGGAGATGGAGTCAGGCCAAACTTTCTGGCGGTCTTTGGTCTACAAGACGCCAGAAACAGGTTGTCGATGTTCTTGTCTGGGAAGTGTTCCGCATTATTTGCGGAGATAAGTGGGGAGAAGCGGAGAAGAAGATCGCATTATCCGAGGACATCGGGACGATTGATCATCTGGCGGCCGAGGTGCAGCGCGACCTAGGGACATTGTCGGAAAATGACTTTCTTCTGATTGATGATGAATCTTTATTGAGCGAGACATGCGAATCTAGGGTTAAGCGGCTAATTCGTTATGCGGAAGCATGCAGAGAGCGAGTGCCTACTCAAGCACCTAGGAATGGCATTTCTGCCGAAGCATGGATTGCCGAGTTTGCATTGAGGCTTGCAAGTGCTCCCGCAGGTGTCGAGGCTTGGGCTGGACAGTGTCTTTCCAGCGGTCTGAAGGCTCTAATGGATGTACCGTTTTGGGCTAAAGCGGCAAGATTCCTTGTCATTGCAACCGACCATTGCTTAAAGCAGCATCAATCCGGACCAGTTGCTCCCTACGAAGGCTGGAGATGGCCATGAAGATCATATCCGCTGATGACCTTGACCGCCTTAAGGTTACCGAATTAGGACTCGACCTCGAAACTGTGCACCTTACCTCGGTTGAAGCAGTATCAGGTGCACTAAGGAGGGCAGCGGGCTTTCTGTGTCCTTGCTCTTCATCGACTCTCGTGAGTGGCGTAGTCTCTCCTCTGCGTGGGTTGGTGGACGATTCTAAGGCTTTCAGGGAGATGGTCAAACGAGTACTTGAGGACATGATTTCCCATGGGGACATTCTTGAATGCCGGGACATTGAAGCGGAGGAGCCAAATGAGGCGGCATTATTACTGTATGTTGCGCCTTTGGGCTTTGTGGCTCAGCCGAGTGGTACATTGATAGTTCTTGGCATTGCCTGTGGCAACTCTTCTTCATTGCCTGACAGTATTCGAAGACGTGTCACACACAGGGCCCATCTGCGGCTTTTGGACCCGGAGCCTAATGAGAATTTACGCACATGCCTCAGGGAGCACGGGCTTATCGATATTTCTTATGATCGCTGGCTGAAAGCACCTCGTGAGGAGACTCCTACGCAGCATATATCACGCATTGATGGTTGTCTAGATAAAGAACCGCCATCGCGCGATGTGCCTGGACTTTCGCTAATCGATCCAGAACGTCCTAACCGCTACTACCGAGGTCGGTGGGTGCAAGCGCATGTTCAATCTGGGCGGTTTGTTGCTCGGCGTAAGCAGGCATACGGTGCTGATTTGTGGTGTTATGCGCAGTTACGCGATGGTAGGTCTAAACGGTTGATTGATTTTCCACTTGGCGAAAGTCGTTGGCGCGGATGCGATGAGGCGTGGCATTTACAAATGGCACTAGATGCGCGACGCGGAGAAGCTCAGAAGTTTCATGTCATGATGGGTTCCGAGGGCACGAAACTTGTCCAATTCTTCTCGCCGCTCCCTGCATGGGCTCGACGGAGGCTAGATGCGTCTGGCATACTATCTCCCAGTCCAGCCGGGTGTCTGTTCGAGTATCAACTCCCTGCGGGTGCACTTTCTGGAGAGTTGGAATTCATCTGCCAGAGATTGTGGCTCGAGGAGTTGAAGGGGAACGGATCGTGATGGAAAGGAGGGCGATGAAATGGCTTTGACAATCGAGGAGACTGTTCGCCAGTTGCATCAAGAGTTGCAGGACTACATTGAGGCGGCGTACCACATCAGTCATCCCGTGCTCCTTGAGCAGCGCCAGAAAATTCTCCAGAAACTTGGGGTGATCCATCAGAGCCCATATTTGGAAAGCACCCCCCGCTACAAAACGGGAGATCAGTTTCGGGACCTCGGCCTTGAGAAGGCCGCCCTTGAGATATTTGCAGCAGTATCCGAAGCAGACGGAGAGCCAGATTTGCTGATACACGATCCGCCATATCAACATCAATCCGAGTCCGTAAAGCTTGCTTTGGCAGACGGCCAAAGTCTGATTGTTATGACTGGCACCGGTTCTGGCAAGACTGAGTGTTTTTTGTTGCCCATACTAGGCAAGCTCGCAATTGAAGCGAAGCGTAGCGGAACGGAATTTAAGGATACTTCTGCTGTGCGCGCAATGTTGTTGTATCCCATGAATGCGCTCGTTAATGACCAATTAGGGCGGCTTCGGCTCTTATTTGGGGATCTCCGGATCAGCGGCAAGTTCGTGGAATGGTCTGGAAGGCCTGCGCGTTTCGCACGCTACACCAGCCGTACCTTATACCCAGGAGTTCGTAGCACGGAGAAGGATCAGAGGAATCTGTCCTTCATCGAGAAATATTACGTGCGCAATCTGAGATTGTCTCAGGACGCAGAGTCGGATCAGCAGCAGTCTGCTGAAATACTGGTGAGCGAACTGAAGCAGCTCGGCAAATGGCCGGCGAAACCTGACCTGATTCGCTGGTATGGAGAAAAGAGATCGAGATGGAAAGATTCGGATGGGCAATTCAAGCGGTGCGTGACGTTGGATGGGGATGCGGAGCTCTTAACGCGGCATGAAGTGCAGGAAGCCCCACCTGATGTGCTAGTCACTAACTACTCGATGCTTGAATATATGCTGATGCGCCCTCTTGAGCGACCGATTTTTGAGCGTACACGTGACTGGCTACAAGCAAATCCTGAGGAGAAATTTCTTCTGGTGGTAGATGAAGCGCATCTGTATCGAGGAGCAGCTGGTGCCGAGGTCGCGTTATTGATTCGTCGCCTCCGCATGAGACTTGGGATTCCCCAAGAACGACTCCAAGTTATATGTACGAGCGCAAGCTTGCAGAATGCGGATGCCGCCGTCCGCTTTGGGGCTCAACTTTCCGGGAAGAATCCATCAGACTTCAAGGCCGTGCAGGCTGATCTATCTAAGCGGTCTAGCGAAAATAAAGGAACATCTCAGGACGCTATTGCCCTGGCCAGCATTGACATGCATGCTTTCTACGAAGCGGCGAGTGATCAAGAAAGGCTTAGCAAGGTATCACAGTTTCTTGAATACCGAGGGATCAATGCCTCTCCAGACCAAGTAGAAAGGGCACTCTACGATGCTTTTGAGTTCTATGGCCCGATGACGCGTCTTGTTAATAACACGATGGATAAGGCCCAGCCGGTTCAAAAGATCGTAGAGACGCTGTTCGATGGAGTGAAGTCGGATGTGGCATCTCAGGCAGCCACTAATCTCATCGCTCTTGGTAGCATAGCTAGGCGGTTTCCATCTGAGCCTAGTCTATTGCCCTGCCGCGTACACTCATTCTATCGCGGGCTTGCCGGACTTTGGGTCTGCATGGATCCTAATTGCACGGAACTAGAGCAGCAGCAGCGGGGCGGTCCTGCAGGGAAGCTTTACAGCCAACCCAGAGATATATGCGGTTGCGGAGCTAGGGTGCTTGAGTTCTACACATGTCGAAATTGTGGCACAGCATATGGTCGTGCGTATACGGATGATGTGGCTGACCCGGCGTTTCTTTGGGCCGAGCCGGGCGTGGAATTTAGAACTTCAACAGACCAATTCGACGAACTTAATCCCATCGACTTGTTGCTTGAAGCCGATGACGTACTCGATAAGGGTTCCATTAAGCCCGCCGAGTACGACTTGGTCACAGGACGCCTGAATCCCGATAAATTGGGTAATCGGTATCGCCAAGTTTACTTGTGCGCTGACCGGGCTGTTCATCTGCGTGATACTGGAGAACAACGGCGTTCATCTCCGGGGCAGTTTATGCCTTGCGCTGTCTGCGGTCAAAACGCGCCATTCGGGCGCTCTCCGGTTCAAGATCATGAAACGAAAGGAGATCAGCCATTTCAAGCCCTAATTGCGAAGCAGCTGCAGGTACAGCCCCCTAACAAGAACCAAGGGACGAGATTGGCGCCATTACGAGGTAGGAAAGTACTAATTTTCTCAGATTCGCGTCAGACTGCAGCTCGGCTTGCCCCAAATCTGCAAAAATATTCTATTCTGGACGCAATGCGGCCATTGGTTGTCTCGGGATACTCTTGTTTGAAGGGCGATCCGAAAGTGGCGCAGCTTTTATCGCTGGATGATCTTTACCTAGGCATATTGGTTGCAGCGAAAAACATGAATGTTCGACTTAGACCAGAACTTAAAGATGGAGAGGCTTTTCAAGTCGATAGCGTTCTGGAAAGCACCGAGAATTTATTTATTTTGTGGTCCAAGTTCCGTACCCGGACTCCCCCCGAAGCACTACTCCGCGCAATTATCGATGTACTAACGAATAGAAACTATGGCATAGTGCCTCTTGCGCTTGCATCAATTATTGAGCACCCCACTAATTCCGACCGTATCGCGGAGTTTCCTGAGCTCCCAAGCTACGCGGAGTCCCGCGAAGGGAAAATAGCCATGGCACGCGTCTGGCTCCAGTGTTGGGCAAGGAACGCGGGCGTGTGGCTGGATGCCATGCCGACTGCATGGTGGAGAGATAAGGTACGTCCCCATTCAGGGAAATTTGCTGCCATGGATAGATTTCTGGTCGATGCGTACAGCAAAAGGACCTTCAATCAGCAATGGCTTCCTAAGCTTAAAGAAATTTTTGCAGAAAATACAGGGCAGGACAGTTTCCGGTTAAGGGGTGCCGAATTGTCTCTCGAGATTCTCGGAGATTGGGCATACTGCCACTCCTGCAGCACAGTGCAACGGCCTCTTCCTAATTGCACGATATGCATCAATTGCGGTCGAAACTCTGCCACCCCTCTAGATTTTAGTGAAAATGCTGCGTTTATGGCCCACAAGAAATACTACCGAAAAAGTACCCTTGATGCACTAAAAGATCCGCCTACTTCTCCGATGGCACTCATTGCAGCTGAGCATACAGCGCAATTGAACACAGCGCAGGCGGGAGAAGCGTTTTCGACTTCAGAAGAGCACGAACTTTTGTTTCAGGACGTTAATCTTGGTCCTGATGAAACCGGTCGCGTAAAACCAGCAATTGATGTCCTCTCGTGCACTACGACTATGGAGGTTGGCATCGACATTGGTGGTCTCGCGGGAGTTTCCCTCCGCAATATGCCGCCGGCTCGTACGAATTACCAGCAGCGCGCCGGCCGCGCCGGTCGGCGTGGTGATATTATTGCTACGGTAACAGCATATAGCAGTGCGGATGATAGTCACGATGAGTATTATTTTGATCATCCTGAGCAAATGATCAGAGGAGAAGTCCCTGACCCTATGCTAGCAATTGACAACGCTAAGATTGCTCGGCGCCATGTAACAGCATATTTGTTACAGCGCTACCATTCCGAGAGACTTCCGGAAATTAGGCCTGAAGAACAGCCGCATTTGTTTGCCGTCCTTGGAAAGCTTCGGGATTTTGTCAATCCGGGGAATTTGCTTAACCGTATCGATTTTGAAAGATGGATGAAAGATAAAGAAAGTGGACTTCGGAAAGAAGTTGACGCTTGGCTTCCGATGGACATAGGCGGAGATGACCGCGCTCGGCTTTTGGATGGACTCATCATAGATACGTTAAAGTTAATTGACGATGCAATCAATCTCAATTCCACAACTACTAGTGGAGTTTTGAATGAGGCTTCAACGGCATTCGAAAGACAAGAGGAGCAGGGTGAGGAAAAGCCTAGCCAGAATGTGGCTTCCGAAAATCTCCTTGATCGCCTACTCTACAAGGGCGTCCTACCGCGGTACGCTTTTCCTACCGATGTCGCAACATTCCATGTTTTCGACCCGGAACGGTCAACGGAATACCATCCTGTCTTCAAGTTCACCCCATCGCAAGGCCTGCCTCTTGCATTAACACAATATGCGCCAGGGAAGCAAGTTTGGATTGCTAACAAACTGTGGAAATCCGGTGCTATCTATTCTCCTATTCCAAATGACCGCTATCGGGCTTGGCAGGATCGACGCTTGTATTACGAATGCATTTCCTGTCATTATGCGAAGACGGTACAATACGAAGAAGGGAGACTTGGCGAGGCCCGAGACTGCGAAGCATGTGGCGGTCAGGAAAAGTTTGGTCCTGCAAAACTTTGGATGCGGCCCCCTGGATTTGCTCATCCAGTCAAACTTGAGGCAGGAACTTCAATGGATGACCAGCCCGCCCGTAGCTATGCTACACGCGCCAAGCTGACGATGTCCACGCCCGACGATCGAGCTATGTGGGTGAACTTTGGTAGCCATCTTCGTGTGTATGGCGCAAATGGACAGCATTTACTGGTTACAAACCAAGGTCCGAGGCAAAAAGGCTACACATATTGCGGGAAATGTGGTCTTATAGAGCCAACCGCATTGCCTGACGGATGTGTTCGAGGGGGGCATCAAAAGCCGTATCCTGATGCTACGGAGGAATCGTGTAGTGGGGACAGAGCATTGATAGGCATTGTTCTTGGGACCGACTTCATAAGTGATGTCCTCCTTGTTTCCATTAAAGTCGATCCTCCGATTAAGCTCCTCCCGGGTTTGCTAGCGACTAGAGTCGCTTTGCGTACGCTAAGCGAAGCCTTGGCAAAGGCCGCGTGTACGCTGATGGATTTGGATCCAACTGAGATTCAGGCCGAATACCGACCGGCGCTTACCCCTGCAGGTCGTGCAGGCACTGAAGCGGAGATTTATTTGTATGATACATTGCCGGGAGGGGCTGGATTCTCTCGACGTGCAGGGGAATTGGGATGGAACCTCTTCAAAGAAGCGTACAGGATTCTTGCTGAATGTCCTGATGAGTGCGACCGGTCATGCTATCGTTGTTTGAGAAGTTATAGAAATAAATTCGAGCACGATCTTCTAGACCGGCATATTGCTGTCAGCCTGTTAAAATTTCTTATTGACGGAAGCGATCCTGCTCTTGGTGCAGACCGGCTGGAATCCAGCACAGATATGCTTTATGAAGATCTTCACAGACACAATCTCCCAGATGTAGTTATCCAAAGAGGGCATAGGGTAGAGTGCTCCAATTTTGGAGAAGTGGTAGCTCCCATATACATGAAGCGATCGACTGGCGGCGGGTTGATTGTAGGACTTCATGGACCGCTCACCCCGAAATATTCTGACGATATAAAGCTCAGGCAGATAAAAGAGGAGAAACCGGAGTTGATCGAGCTCTTTGACGAGATGGCGGTTAGGAGAAATCTTCCGTCTGTCACTAGGCAGTTGCTCGAAATAACGGAACAGTTATAACGCGGCAAGGGGAAGGTGCTAGTTGTGCGTATTAGGATCAAGGGTTTGTCCGTCCAAGGCCGCAACTCGTCGGTATGAGGACAGAGGGTCGGAGCCTTGCTCGCGGGTTGTTGTATATAATTTCCTTTTGACAACCCGCCAATCAAGGAAAACGTTTCAAAAAATGATGAACCATTTGAGAGGACGCTGTTTTGCTCTGAGGGCACCCATGCCAAGTGAGCTAGGTTCGGTAGGCAGTACTGCTGCCGGTACTGATGGCAAGCGGGCAATGCCGAAGAGTCGCAGGGCCTTACGCAACCTAGTGACACAGGCTCTTTTGGAACAAGGATTCAAGTTGTCTGGCAAGGTTTGGCATCCACCTCCGAACCATAGCAAGGACGATGTTAGGAGACGACACGAGCAAGCCGTCCAGCACAATAGGGTGCAAGCGCAAAAAACGCTTGGACACCATGAGCCGAAACTCCTCGGCCGCATCGCTGATGGATTTGAGATAGAGCCAGACCGGGTCGACCCAGAAATCGTAGTAGTCGAACCGGGGAGTCAAGACGAGTTGCTGTTTCGGTATGCCGCTCTCCACTGGAGTATTCCCGTGTCTTCCGGCTATGGACGGCGGTTACGCTTCCTTGTGACTGATCGAAACAACGGCAAACTTATAGGCATCATTGGTCTGGGAGACCCAGTGTTCAGCATCAAGACCCGCGACGAGTGGGTGGGCTGGAATCATGAGACTAGGAAGAGTCGGCTGAGGTACGTGATGGACGCATTTGTCTTGGGTGCTGTTCCTCCATATTCTTCTCTACTTTGCGGAAAGCTTATAGCACTGCTCGTTACGTGTGACGAGATACGGCTGGCTTTCAAGGAGAAATATGGTCGGAAACGGCAAGCCACCCTTATTTCGAGGAATCCGAGCGATGGGCGTCTGGCGCTCATCACGACGGTTTCTGCGCTTGGCCGGTCTTCCGTGTACAATCGATTGAAATTTCGCGGCGAGAAAGTTTTTGCTAGCGCAGGTTATACAGGTGGTTGGGGAGAGGTGTATTTTTCTAACGGACTGTATGCACCCCTCCATGCATATGCTACTAAGAATCTCGAACCCACACTTAGGAACAGTGCTTGGGGGGAGGGATTTAGAAATCGACAGGAAACCATCCAGAAGTGTCTCGAGCACATAGGAATGTCTCAGCAGATTCGTCGGCATCGAATTGAGCGGGAAGTATTTGTTGTGCCCTTAGCGCGGAACGCTCGTGAATTCTTGTCTGGGCAGCATTCTAGGCTTTATCCGATTCGACGGACAAAAGAAGAGCTGTCGGAGTGGTTTAAGGAACGATGGCTTCTGCGCCGTGCCGCAAGCGACAAGCGCTATGCGAACTGGAAAAAGTCAGATTGGCGGCTTTGGAACAATTAGACAGAAGCCCCGTAAATATCCGCAAAGTTATTTCGTACAGCGCGGATGACCATTAGGAATCGGCACTCAGGGCAAACATCGTCTTGTGGCCAGCGTTGGAAATGCTGGTCCAGATTTCCTGTTTGCACGGGTCTTCATCGGGCACCACGAGCATCAGATAGTTGCCAGTATATATTATTGATGTATTGTGACCTAAAGATGGGGCGTGCCGTATGCAATCCAGATATTCGCATATCAGATTTTGCCTTGCACAATGGCCGCCTCTCTGACTTCTGCGTAAACATGCTATCATAATCACCAAAGCGGCTTCCGCCCAATTCCGGCGGCGCTAAGAGTTGGTTTGAACATAGCAGTAAAAGGATAGTTTCAGAATAATACCCCTATTCTGTTTAGTTGGCAACGACCATATTGCATAGTGCATCTATCGGCTATTAGGAGGAAATGACCATGCAAGAAATCTTATCACACACCATCACATATAAGGGCAAATTGGCTGATGATCAGATCATCAATTCTCAAGATATTGCATACTCAACATTAGGTGCGGCCAAAATATCAACTTCCATTATTCACTATATCTGTACTGGGAGAGTGCCAAAAGGGAACTATGCAAAATCTTACCAGTGCGTTTCCCGACCACCCAAACCGGGCAGTTATGAGTTTGTACAATACATTATTCCAGTTGCTCCCGCCTTTGCCGAAAATCCACAAGGATTCGTGTTGGGCGCAAGTTTTCTATTTCAAACCATTTGGTGCCTTTTGATGAACACATTAACCAAAGGCCCAAATCATGATATTGTAGCCATAATCAAAGCCATTAATGAAGGTAATCAGGCAAGGGATAAAGCTTGGCTTGAGGCATTAAACATTGTTGCAAGAGAGCGTAAAATTAATACTCAAGACGGAATTGAGTTGCTTGACAAACACTTTAACGATACTATCCCTGAAATGGCGAAGGTCAACAAAAATAATGCAGTTAATTTTGTCCAACCCATAGGGAATTCATGCGACACTGTCATCAATTTTTTCCAAAATGGAGGCAATGTGACGCTTGGCACTTCTGAAGCAGAAATGATTCGTTCAAGGGAATCTGATTCGGTTGGTGAGGAAATTCAATACGAATGCATTAGGATTACGGAATTAAATTTAAGTAACGGGCGCTGTATATTAAATGTGTTAGGATTTGATGAAAATGTGCCGGGATATATACATGATCCTGTTTTGAGGCAGCCATCGAACATTTATTCGACTGCATTGGATAAACATAAGTCTCTTCGGTTGACCGCGAAACCAATACTAAGAGATAGCGCAGTTATAAAGCTACATATAAGTAACGCACGGCCGCTCTGAACGGAAGTTCCACTCAGTCGTTTTTCGTTTTTGAGGTATTAGGGGAAGCTTGGGGTTTGTGCGGGGTTGTATGCCTTTCCCGGTTCGGAGAGGATGAAATGCAGTCCATGTTCGCTTCTGAATAATCATGTAGATTCGAATGAGAACTTGATTTTCGGAGGCATTTGGGGATTGCGCAAACCTGTCGACCCTCCGGCGGCAAATGGCTATAGCCTCGCAGGCATGTTCTGGAAGGCATGGTGCAAGCGCTGGACCTTGGGCTGTCACGGTTTGCCAGACTTGGCCATTAGGGAGTTGTCTAATGCTAGTCGTGCCGTTTGGCTGATACAGTGCGGGTTTCTGATATTGTCAGTCGGCTGCTCCTATCCGATATAATTGTTCATCATAGATTCTGGCTGGCACTCCGGTTCTTCCGGAATGGGCATGATTCTTCCGGATCATGCAGGGTCGGCATTGCTGCTAGCGGGAATCGTCTTCATCCTTTCGCGAAATGGCCATCGAACGCATGCTCATTGTGGCCTACCATGTGGGGGCGGATGCGCAGGCTGCCTCAATCCATATTGACGACCGCTTGCCGGAGATCGCCGGGCGCGGGATTGAGTTCGAGGTTCTTTCATCGGTCTGCGGCTCCCGGCATAGGAATCTCCGCCACTGCCGCGTCGTTTCGGCATTGTTCGCGGATCAATTCAGGGAGGCCTATGACGCATGGCGCCGGGCGGAGCCGAAACTGGGGCCGAAGGCGATGGGGCTGGCCTTGCTCGCCCTGCTGCTGCTGCCGCTGTATGTCGTAGAGAAGAACGTCCTGCCCATGCCGCGGGGGTGGTCGTGGTCGCTGACGGCGGCCCTGCTGGGCTGGCGGCGCTGCCGAAGGTTCCGTCCTCAGGTCATCTATGCGACGGACAGCAATGCCGGAGTCCATCTGGCCGCGCTATGGATGTCGCGCCTAGCCGGGGTGCCGTTCGTGTCCGAGTTCCACGATCCCATGGCGTCCCTGCCGAAGCCCCGGAAGAAGCTGCAGCGCCGCTTTGCCGGATGGGTGGAGAGGAAGGCGGTAGAGAAGGCGCGCAAGGCGGTGTTCCTGACCGAGAGCGCGGCCCGTTCGGCCCGGGGGAGGCATCCGGGCCATGCGGGGAAGATCGCGTTCGTTTATCCCGGTTTTGAGAAGGTCCGTTCCAAGGGGCCGCAGGATGCGGACGGGGGCCTCGCCTCGCCGGGGAAGCGCATCATTGCCCATTTCGGGAATCCTGCATCTGCGAATTTACACTGCATTGTGCATTCAGAATGATTCTCGTGTAGAATGGGGCCATGGGAGACATGAATGAACGGCAGTTAAAGGTCTGCGCCATCGCGTTATTTTGCGATGGATGGTCAAACAAGCAGGCTGCTTATGCCTTGGGCGTGAACGAGCGGCGCGCTCAGCAATTGATTGAAACGGGTGCGAATGAGCAAGCTAGCGGCACGATGGGCCGCATGCGTAACTGTCCGGTAGGTGAGGGTATGATAGTAGGCGAGCGTGGTGATACCGGCGAGATACTTAAAAAAGTGCCAGAATCCGTATCCGAATAAGAAAGATGCGCAATGGTGCTTACCGTTGTCAACGGTCTCGTGTGTGAGGCGCAGGTATAGCGGTTGTTGCTAGAAGAAGCCCGAGACAGCCAAACAGTTTCTGTAAGCCTATTAGTTGCGCCTCACTGAAAGAGGGTGCCTTAAAAAGTGCTGGTCTAGGGCTTCTGCAATATTCCCAAGTTGTAATTTGCTCGCGGTATCGCGCACATTTTGGCCATCTTTCCAAGCAATGGATTGTTTTTTACGTTTTGATTTTTCGGCCTTTAACTTCAGAAGAGCTTCTTCTTGAAATGTCCCAGTGGTCCAGAACTCGTAAATTGGTTTGTATTCACGAATATGGGTTGATGTTTCCACATAGTCCTTCATGATAGGTATCTTTCCAAGCCATTCTTCCACATCTTCGAGTGGTATGCTTCCTGCAGGGCTTTTGCCTTTACATTCGATAATGTGGACTTTCCTTTGGCTACCCATACAGACTACATCAAGGTCCGTTTTTTGTCCGCTTTCGTGGTGAGTGTGCGCAACTCGTAAAGAAGTGTTCCCGCCAAATTCTTCTTTGGCGATATGAGATGCAATCAGTTCAAATAGTATGCCTCGCATATTGTTGGCCCGACCTTCTATCTGCAGAAGATTGCCCAGCAATCTGCATAATTCATCGCTGTTTACAGTAGCATTGTCAATGGCCTGTTTCAGTACTTGTACTAGACCTTTTACGGAATTTGCCACAGCCTGTCCAAACAAATTTTTGGGTGTTGTCAGCATTAATCCCGCAGCATGGCCTGCCGTGAGTGCTTTAGAGGAAAAGCCCTCGGCCATAAGGATCGGGAGAAGGGGACCGCTATTTGCGGTTTTCGTATACACCTGAACTTTCCGGATAAAGTATTGGATATGATGCTTATCCAAGTAGCCTTCGGAAAATACATCGGCAACTACAAAACCATTTTTGTATGAGGCTCCAGTTCGCCTAACAGGAAGTAGGTAGCATGGGCCGGTCAAATCCCATTGGAATTGCCCTACTTTCATGGGCCGACCTTCACCGCGTATAGAAATACTGTCGTAGCCGCCGATACCATTGTTCCGGAGCCACTGGCGAAGCCCATCCAGTATAACTTCTTCAGCCAGATGTCGGACTTTAGCGTGATAGGCGGGTAGTGTTCTCGTGATGGAAGAACTGTTGATAGCATAGCAAGATCCAAGCCCGTCAATCGCCGTAGGGTTGAGGGCATTCAAGCCAAGCAACACGTCTGCTACCTGGCGCGACGAGACTTGCTTTTTAAGCATGAGAGGCGCACCGCTCACAACCGCGAATTCATCCACTGGGACAATGCCTCCCCGTGCGGCAAGTCCATCCATCGCGTAGCCGTAAATACTTCCTACCTCTCGCAGGTCCCGCAGGAGGTTCGTCCAGTACTGTTCATTTTTCCGCTGGGTGGCTAAAAAGAAAAAGGCCTCCTTTTTGGGCAAAAGGCCAGAGTGCCGCTTAATAGGCATGCGGGATCTTGACAAGCGTTGGCGTGCTGCCGGAGCAGATATCTGCAACTGTCGAACTAGGGTTTCGGCTAATCGTTTTGCCCGCATGGGGCCTTCCTTGGTAAGGATTCTCTCAATAGCGGTCATCGGTGTCACACTCCTCAATTTATTAATATCTTGTAGGGTTAAAGATGAAAGCCAAACTTCTTGCATTAAATCATATATTAAAATAAAAATGGTGGTGTTATCGAATAGTTTTCGAAGTGGTTTTTCATGCGGCTCTGATCGAGTCGGAGGTCCACCTCTAGGAGCTTCTTGCTATAGGCACCGGTCGGTTATCTGAGAAAAACGTCAACTTTCTGGAATAGGGCTGGGCATTATATGGCAAGGATCTGCTCTAATGCCTCATGCACGGCTTCTGGTCGAAGATCGGTCATGCAGGCGTGATGGCCGTAAGGGCAGGAATGCTGCCGGCAGGGGCTGCACAATTTGTAGGTCGAGCAGACGGCCATGCGGTCTGTGAGGGGCGGATGGGACTCCGGGCTGGTGGCGCCGTAGATGCCGACGACGGGCGTATCCACGGCTGCGGCCACGTGCATCAGCCCCGAATCGTTGCTGACTAGGCAATCCAGACCGGCGATGAGGTCGATCGCTTCGTCCAGAGATGTTTTGCCGCACAGGTTTACGACGCGATGGGGAGCGGCATCCAGCAAGGCTTCGCCGAGCGGGTTTTCCTGATGAGTGCCTAGGATGCAGACTTGGCGGCCTTCGCGGGTCAGCATTTCGGTCAAAGCCGCATAGGAGGAGACGGGCCATCGCTTGGCAGGGTTTCGAGCGGGGTCGCCGGTGGCTCCCGGCACGAAGCCGACAGCGCCGTCTGCCGAGAAATCGAAGCGTTTCGCAAGCTCGCGGATATTGTCCGGGTCGCAGGCAAGGTTCGGGCGGGGCAGGGAGTCGGGCAGGGCCAATTCGGGAGGGGCCAGGCTAGCCATTTTCTCGCTGACGTTGAACGGGTGCGTTCTAGGGTCGTTGATTAGCCACAGGCGGCGTCTTCTTTCGAATCCGATGCGCCGGCCGATGCCCGAAAACCAAGCCACCATGGCCGAACGCGAGGTGCGAGGGATGACGATGGCCTGATCGTACTGCCCGCGCAGGCGCCGCCCGAATAGCCATCTGCCGAGCAGGCCGGGCTGCCCGTTTCCGGCAGGAAGCGGGAGGTGCTGCCGAACTTGGGGCATTCGGCGCAGCAGGGCTTCCGCCCAAGGGGGGGCTACGACATCAATGGCGGCCTGAGGGCCGTATGCCTGCAGGAGCAGCTTGTACAGAATTTGATTCAGGACGATGTCGCCGACCGACGTGTCTGCAATCGCCAGAATGCGCGGAGCCGGCATGCCGGGCGTCAACCCTTCTGCGGGGCGTGCGGCTTCCACCGGGCCGCGCAGTCCGATCTCAGGAACAGGAGGTTCCGGTCGATCCAGTTGATCAGCACGTAGCCCATGCGGGTCAGGAAGATGTACATCTCCTCGCGCATCACCTTGTCGAGGCCATTGGTCCAGGTCTCGATGCAGACGATCTTGGGCTTGTAGATGTCGAAATCGAGGGATTTCAGGACTTGGGCGTCATGCCCTTCCGCATCGATGCTCAGGAAGTCGATCGGCTGTCCGCTGTAGCGGGTTTTGGCCAGAACGCTGGTCAGCGTATCGGCGGCGACCGTGCAGGGCTTCCAGCCGAGGCTGCTGTGGTCTTCCAGAGAGCTGCGGCCGGACCACAAGCCTCTGCGCCAGAATGTCATCTCGCCGGCGCGGTCGCTGATCGCGCAGGCTATGTTGATGTCGCGGGGCCGCTTGATATTGAACGCATCGATCTTGATGGAATCCGCATCGACGTTGACGCCGCTCCAGCCTCTTCGGTAGAGCGTGTACGTCGTGTTGATCTTGGTCGGATGGAGGCATCCGACATCGACGAAAAAGCCTTTTTCCGGAAGTTGCGCGGCTTTGGCCAGTTCGCTGACCAGCCGGTTGATCATGATATCCGTATCCGAATAAAGCTTTTTTTTATGCCGGACCAGATATAGCTGCCGGAACACGTAGAGTTTTCGGAACCACGCATTGCGCTCCAGCCAAAGCGGCGGGTTCGTCCGTCTGTAGTTGAAGAGGTTGATGCGCATGAGGAGTGCGGGCGGCCTTGATCATTCGGGCCTTCCGGAAGGGTTCTTGGCTGCGTCCGAGGCTGATTAATGCATTTTATCGCATGTCGGGCACCGGGAGGATTTCCCCGATAGGCGCCTGCTGGCCGGATGGGGGCTGAGAGGCGAGGCTTGCCGAAAAGTTATGGGCCGGGCGGCTCTTCGATGCCGATGAGCCGGGCTACGCTGGATTTCCATTCGTTCCGGTCGAAATCGCTGATTTTGGAGCGGTGGTGCGGCGTCGGAGGCTCATTGGCGAAAAGAATCGCATGACGCGGGCTCAGTGGAGTCCATTCCCTTGCATTCCGGGCTTCGGACTGGTAAATGGCCAATACGGGCTTTTCCAGGGCGGAAGCGATGTGGACCGTTCCGGTATCCGGAGTGAAGACCAAATCGGCGCGGCGAATCAGCGCGATGGAAAGGGGCGGGGCCAAGGGGTAGGGGGCGATGACGATGTTGGGGCAGGCCAATTCCGCCTTGAGCCGCCGGAGCATCTCTTCATGCTTCGGCACGGGCAGCAGAATCAGGATATGGGAGGGGAAGGCCCAGTTCCAGACGGCCAGGAATTTCCGGGCCGGTTCGTACTGGAAGGAGCGATGGCGGCTGCTTCCGAAAAGGTTGATGACGATGTGCGGCCCTTGCAGGTCTATGGCTTCCAGCCAGGCCTGGATGCGGGCATCCGCTTCGAGGTCTCTGCGGACGTAGAACCGCCGCTCGATGGGGCCTTTCTGCCCGGTCAGAATGCGCGCCGCCTCCAAGAACCTGTCCGCGACATGCTGCCTGTCCGGGGAATCCGGCGCGGGCAGGTTCACGTCGAACAGGGGGTAGTCGGAATGGTCGTAGCCCAGGTTGTGGCGGGCCCGAAGGCAATAGACGCCGAAGAAATCGGTCGGGTTCATGACGGTGCTGAGGTGGATGCATAGGCAGCATCCGGTGGATTTCAGGCGCAGGGCAGCTTTCCAGCCGGGCTTTCCGGAAACCTCCAAGCGGTCGACGCTTTCGCAGCCCTCCAGAATGTCGGCTCCGAGCGGACCGGTGACCACGGCAATCTCGATATCCGGTCTTTGCGCTTTGACCGCATTGCAGAACAGCGTGCACATGAGCGTGTCGCCGATGCGCCCGCCCCATAGGAAGACCACCACCTTGCGGACCTTTTCCGGAGAAAACGGCTCCTTTGACGGTGCGCGGTCGAGGCACAGGCGCAAGGCGGCAAGGCGCATCCTGCGGCGGGAAGACCGGATCTTTCGCCAAGATGCATGAATATCCTGAAGCGTTGACGTGAGAATGCTTGGTTTTCGAGATTGCGGCGGCATGGTTTGGCGTGGCTGGTCAAATTTGAGTCGGCTGAAACTTCAGATCAAGCTCTTTTTGCCCCTTGTTGTTGGGCTGATCCAAAGGGTGCGGGATTTGGGGCTCTTGGGATATTTTTTGGGGCGATGCCGCAAAGACCATTTCTATGGCCAGAGGGTCGCCATTGGCACACACTCCGCCGCAATTATTGCCATGGACATGCACCAAAGTGAGCGGGAATTTCTGGATGAAGGCATCGATTCGCTCCCGGTGCAGATCAACATCGTGGAACTCGACGACGAAGCCGCAGAACCGATCGGCATGCTCCAGCAAGTCGTCCAGAATGCGGTACTCCCCATCCTCGATGTCCGCCTTCAGGAAGATCGGGGAATCCGGCCTGCCGGCCTCGAGGATGCCGCGCAGCGACCGCGACGACCCTCCGTCGAATCCGACCTTGAGCCGATGATGGACGGCGTCGCCCCGGAAGAACCTCTTGTAGTCGATCAGTTTCCAGAGGCTCTTGAGCACGGAGAATAGGGATTTTCGGGCAATCAGCATCTTGAGGAAGTATTTGAGGCTCTTCCGCAGCAGATAGCCTTCGGTCAGGGTGTGGTCGTATGAGGCCAAGGGTACCGGGTTGCGGCGCAGGAAGTCCTTCTCGAAGGACCAGTCGTCGCCTAGGCCGAAGGTGAGCAGCTGGGCGGCGGCGCGGAGGGAGTGGGCCTCGACCAGATAGCCGCCGTCATGGTCCTTGCCCAGACGCACGAGGTCGTACGTTCCGTCTGGGCGGAAGGAAGAGGGGAGCATGGGGAGATGGGGACCGATTCGGCGGGCGCTATTTTATAAGCAAACAACTTGCCAATCTTCAAACTGCCTTGATTTGATGGCCACTGGTCAGCGAGATGCAATTCTCATTTTGGCGGCATTCTTTTCCTACTAGTGCTGAGCCTGAAGCCCTCAGGAACCGGCTTATAGGGATCTTGCTCATTTGGCCATCGCTTGGCTCTACTTTGAAAGGCTCGCAAAGAATCTATGTCGAGGGACACAGCCACCACAAAGTCATTATTCCCGCCTCGAATTCTTGCCAAGTCTCGCCGGTAGTCCTTTTTGGCCGGTGAACGTACGCGGCTATCGCCGTATTTTCGGTTGTTTACCAGTATGGTGTACGCATGTACATCTAAGGCAGTCGCCTCTATCAACAAAGAAAAAGTGTCTAGGTCCTTATTCCAAGACAACACAACGATAGCATCAACTTCTCCTTGGAAATTTGCTCTCAATTGAATATTTCGGAGTTCTGAGCATGCCAGAATGCCAAAATGAAAGCCGTTATGGTTGTAAACCATTTGGGTCTTGTCGTCTGGCCTATGCCATCGTTTGCCAAATTTAGCGATCAAATCATGCTCTTCCTGAGCTGCTGGTAGTGATTTGGGTTGCCAAATTCGTGCGGTTGAGGGATAGCCGAGACGGTCATCAGAAAGCACAAGGCAAGTTTTACTGACGACCTTGTTTCCATTTTCATGGAGGTACTCAGTGCCGGCAATAAGGTTAATGTTTGCATTCTTCAATCGCCCAGCCACGCTGTCAATCCATTTCAGAGGAATCGAAAGTTCTGGAAATACCACATAATCAGGCTTTGGTCGCAGTCGTAGGGTTTGGTTTACTAATCTTGAAATGCGTTCGTATCTTTGATGCGTCAAGTTAGGTTTGTTGCATGCGGTGGCAGCCCAGTCGTCGTCGCCGGTTTCAAGGCTAGTAAGGGCAATGATCACATTTTTAATATTTTTTGTCGAAGTGCCAATACGTACAGTTGTGAGCGAATCCTTTTTCGCAGAATCCGAACTATGCTGTGGGAATTCAGAGTCGTCCTTTTGTTTTTCCTGTGGCGCTATTGGTTGTACATGAGAGCCGCGTAGTGCACATACATACTCGCGCAATTTTTTACTGGGCAAATCGTCAAGCCCGGCATCAGGGCCTACGCATGCTGGAACTAGTTCAGTAATTTCCTCTTGCGTATAAGGCCTAGTTGGGAAAAGGTAGGGAAGCAACCCTTCGTCGTAATGCTGCCTTTTTTCAAGACATTTAATTCTGGAATTTCTTTGTTCAAGGAAGCTTAGTATTTCATTGGAGCCTAGGCTTGCATAAAGGGCCTCAATTATGCGTTGTTTAATTGCTTCTGCCATTGTGGCTATATCCATTTCATTTTCATTTGGAGACCTTCTTCTAGGAAGCTCTTCGCTGTCTGAAAATCCAATTTTAGGATGCTCCCGCAAAATAATCCTATAGGGTACTTTTGCAAGATCTGATTTGGCCAATGATAATGCTTTCCTTCGTATGGATTCCGCAGCATGTTTGGAGTTTTCACTTCCGAGTGCGTAAGAGACGAGTTGTTCGATAAGCCGTGTAAATTTTGGCGATGAATAGGGCTTAAACAGGATGGACGTTGGGTAACATTTGACTGTGGCCTCTATGCATATTGTTGCCATCGTTTCTTTCAAATTCCCCCATATTAATGAATTTATGCGACGTGCCTTTATTTCTGCACCATTGACGCTAACAAGTGTATTCCTATTGGTTCGTTCAACAATTTTATCGATTGCGTCAAATATCTCCGTAACAATTCGCAGGGCCTCATGCCATTCACGATTGGTTACAGCAAAGCCAAGAAGGCGAGGCAGGTATTTGAAGAATGTAAACAAATTTTTGGGTTGCAGGATATAATCATGAGCAAGTTGGTAAAACTGATTGCGCGAAGTTTTCCATTCGCGCAGAGGCAAGTCGTTGGCGAGAGTTTCAACATGCCGAAGTTGTAGCGACCAGCTCCAACGTTGTACGGACATACGGCCGATTCGTTTAAGTGCATCTGCCTTTTCTCCAACCTCGCGATGAGCATACAGGATTTTAGCTGCAGCTGATTGATCAAACTGGTCGGGCGACGGCAATAAACGATGTTCGCTGGATAGTTCTTGAATTTCTCTTTCAATGCTACTAAGCAAATCTAGCCCAGTTCGCCCACTCAAGACAAAAAGTTTTTGTTTTCGAGGTTGCAATCGGATTTTCGTTCTTCCCGAACAACCAATATTTCGTATTTCCCAGACCGCGTCCTTTTGGTTGTATTCTAGGTTTTTGCCAAGGCGTTTTTGGATGAATTCCATAAATGCGTCGCCGCTATTAATTGAACCGGGGTCACGCATAACCAACAACATGTCATCAACGTAACGGCCATAGTATATGGGGCATATTTCCTGCTTAATAAGTTTGTCCCATCCATGAAGCATGATATTTGCGATGATGCGGCTGGCATTAAGGCCAATTGCTAGCCCGCCGCACGCACGGGTGCTGCTGAGGCCGAATTTTTGTGCAAATCTTTTCGCCCCATCAGACCAGAAATGGAGAAAGTCTGTGAATTCCTTGTTAAACAACTTTTCTGGTTCGGACAACTCTTTTTCTCCTTGGAGCCCGAGCTCTTTTTGGAACCTATCCAGCGTAATGTCCGTTGGTTCGAGTCCATGATAGTAGCTCTTTAAGTCTAGCGAAGCAGCCATGACAGCTTTTCCGTCCTCTAGTTCTTTGCGAATAGCATTAAACGCCTTGTCACGCCACTCATGGTATGAGAAGTGGTAGTGTGGAAAAGACCCAAGTGCAGAAATGTCATAGATTTTATGAGTCTGTTCATTCAATAATTTTCGGCTTCCCATCCGTTTCAGTCGCATGCCGTAGCATGAAGCGTCGAGACAGGCGTCAAATTTATGGCCGACCAGATTGGTCCAAAGCGCAGATAACACATATGTGTCAATGGGGAAGTCCCCGACGATCCGGAACTCTAGCTTTAATCCGCTATCATCAGGAAGATTGTCAAACTCCTGACTAGGCTTGGGAAAATAGATATGGGCGCGATTAGTATCGTCTTGCATGTTGTCATCAGAATCGCTATTCGGCATAGTCAGCTTTTTTGGTATCACCCGATACTCGCCAACAAACTTGTCATTGCTGGCGAAGTTTTGGTCATTTTTTAAAGTCGACAATAGTGATTGCAGATTTGTTATTAAATCCTCCTCGTATTCAGAGAACTTTATTGCAGTCGGATATGTTCCATCAACGAAACAATCCACTTTTGCTTTTTTGTACGCCCGGGCCAAGTCGTCCAAGGTTAGGTTGGCATAGCCAGTAAATGTTAGTGGGTCACTCATTAGAATAATCTCCTATCTCGTAGCATCATTTTCTGGACAATTGTCTGCTCACAGGGACAGAGGAGCTAGGCAGACTAGGTCATGGGCCTCGTCCAGTTCGGAAGGATAGGGGAGCATAAGGGCGATGGGAGTATGGCAATGAGTGCGTAATTATACATCCTGCTTGCATTATCCATTTTTTAATCTCCCGTCTTTCGGATTGTTGTTTCTACTTTGGGTGCAGATGTCGCTTAAGTAACATCCCGCCAACTCCGCCAAAGCCTCTCGACCACACGAAGCGGTTTATGAAGCTTCGGAGAATCGTACATAGGCGGACCCACAACTCTGATAATGTAATCTGGCTCCCTATCGTCGTCAATACTAAATTCATCCTCAATAACATCTCCAAGACGAATCCTACGTGCAGGATCATATTCATCGCTACCGTTCAAACTCCGCAAGCTGCGATTAGGCTATAAGCGCTTTCTTCGTTAATTGGGAAGGCACGATGCCCAGTTTCATCGCAGGCATCACACAGAACTTCGTGCAAAGTCAATTTTTCTTCAAACGGATGTATGTATTCGCGCGCCATCTCAGTTCTTCTCCTGAAGCAAATGCTTCGTGTAGTCAATACGCAGTTGAAGAGATTCGTGTCCGTCTTCAGGAAGATCGGGAAATCCGGCCCGCCAGCCATGCCAGCAGCTCGCGGAAGCCGTCCTCGTCGTCCGGGAATTGCCGGGCTTCGCCGGCCGGGGCCAGATGCGCGTCCAGCCGGTCTTTGGAAATGTCGATGCCGAGTGTAAGATAGCTCATGGTTCCTCTCCTGTATCCTGTCCTTGTCATGCGAGCCTTGATGCTCATGTATCCATTCAGGCCGATAGGAAAGGGCGGCGGCGACTGCACTATAATTCGGTCCTTGACGACCTAGGGCGCACAGTCCGACCGCCGCCCGCCCCCGGCTTCCTAAACGGGCCGGGGGCGGAACTCCAATTTCTTGGAGTTCCTGACAAATACTCTACAGACAAGGCGCAGGAAGCCTCCGGCTTGAGGCCGCTTCCCGGCCTGGCGGCCCCCGCGCGCCCCGCGCACGACCGAATGCAGGGCATCCCGTGGTACAATACGGCTCAACGATCAGCTGCGCTGTTGATCGCTTGGTTGTTGGATGGGAACTTGGCCGGAGAGACTGGAAATGCTTGTGCGTGCGATTGATGTGGCCGCCTATATCCTGCGGAAGAGGGGGCCGATGCCGGCCATGAAGCTTCAGAAGCTGGTTTACTATGCCCAGGCATGGTCGCTTGTGTGGGACGGGAAATTGCTCTTCCGGGACCGCATCGAGGCATGGGCGAACGGTCCGGTCATTCGAAACCTGTATAAGGCGCACCGCGGAAAATTCCAGGTGTCGAGAATTCTTGACGATAATCCCAGACCGCTGAATGACATCCAGCGCGAGACCGTTGATGCCGTGCTTGATTTCTATGGCGATAAGCCCCCTCATTGGCTCAGTGAGCTGACCCACAACGAGGCGCCGTGGAAGGATGCTAGAGATAAAGCCGGCTTAGCTCCTGGGGTGCGTGGCAATGAGCGCATCTCGCCCGAAGCTATGGAAGAGTATCATTCCAGTCTGCTAAAAGACATTGTCGAAGAATAAAAAGCAGCCGAGAGCTGCTAGCGCCCTTGGCTTGGAAAAGGTGCCCAAAGCGCAGAGTTCGGTTTCTGGTGGTGACAAGCTTTATAACAAAAGGCTAAGATGCAACAATTCACGCCTGAAACAGAGGAGGCTTTGAAGCTGGGGAGAATCGGGCTTTTCGTGTTCTTTGATTTCATGCTTCTTCCAATGCGGGTTCATTCCGGCAATGGTCCAGTCGACTGGAACGGACATACATGGGCCGGAGTTGGTGAAGTGTTAAGGCAGGATTCATGTAGCAGCCCCTTCTCAATGACTTCCGGCCACTACAACCGAGGCCATATGGCAGCGTCGCTACCTATAAATAGAGACACAACCGAAGTGATTTCGAAAGGATATTACCGCGGCCGCAGAATGGAATGGAACATGTGCGCCTTGGATGGCGATGGCGGAATTATCGAAAGAGTCCATCACAACGAAGGCATAATAACGGAGTGCTTGATGAGTGAGAGCGCCCTAAACTTCAAAGCGGAATTTGATCGGTTGGATTCCGTAGATAGTAAGGATGCAAGGCATAAGAGAAATGTTGATGTTATTAGGCAAGGCTTTGATTGGCATTTATCCGATACTATGGCAACCGGGTGGCTAGGATGGGTGGCAAATATTGCAGCAGCCTTCGCGGAAGACATTGTTGGGCTAATAATCAGTATTCTATGCCTATGTGCTGCCAAGAATAGACGTGCGGTCTATCAGCGCTGGCAAGTTAGGAAACGGGTATATCGGTTCACGACGGTACCTCGCATTCCGGGATTCCCGCGATGGCAGAAAGTCTATAGAATTCGGGCAGACACCGTAAAGGATGCTACTAGGATACTGTACAGCATTGCGGCAGCGAATATATGGAAGTTCCCAAGGGAGTATATCCACATGCAGGTGTATCTAAATGGCATGCCTTACGAGTCCTTTAACTTGGACTATGTTCGGAAACATGACAATCCAAAGAGATGGGAAGAGACTGATCCTATGAAAAAATGGGCGAAAAAAACTACTGCTTAACCGATTGGAAAACCCTGCACAATGTATCCAGCTGGTCCCTGTACGAATCGGCATCTAGTCCAACCCCCGGGAATACTTGTCTCACGAGATTATTTCTGAGTTGACGCAATTGCGACCATTCGTTAGGCGTAAGTGGTTGAACATCGATTTTCGCATCCTCCATTTTAAATCCTCCCAGAAAACCGGATTTTCTAATAATCATGGCCGACGGAAACGGTATTTGAGCAAACCCTTTCCCCATTGCTGGCTGTTGGATTGATTCTTCTCTCAAGCTCTTGTACGCCTCTCCCTTGATTCCGCCGTTCGTCCTCATGGCAGGCGCGGACCGGCGATGGGCGGCCTTGCAAGACCGCGACGACTCCCCGTCGGACCCGGCCTTCAGCCGGTGATGGACGGCATCGCCGCAGAAGAGCCTCCGGCAGTCGGCCAGCTTCCAGAGGCCCTTGAGCGCGGAGAAGATGGATTTTCGGGGAATCAGCATCTTGAGGGCGTAATAGGGAGCCGGGCGGCCAATAGCCTCCCTGCTTCCCTGCTCATTTTTCGAGCCCATCGCCCCATTCTATGATATACTCCGTCGCCCAAGGCGGGGCACTGGGCCCCGTGTCATTGGGCCCCGTCCTCATCATGGCCGAAAGGCCGAGAGAAATGAAGTGAGCCAAACAAAGGAAAAAGAAACCGGTGCTCTTGTTTTGCCGATTCCAAGCGGCGACTTGGCAAAAGATCTTGATGTGATCAAGAGAAATTTGAGTAATCCTGCTCTTTCGAATGAATCAGCACTCAATTATTTGATAGATGCTTTGCTGCACGATTTGCCACGTGGAAGTTGAACCGGCAGCGGTCACTAACAGGGATGCGGCATTGTCCATCGCTCCTATCATGGCAGCCTTGCGGACTTTTCTACATAGGTATGCCTCACGAGTCCTTCGGCTTGAATCATGTCAGGAAACATGATGATCCAGAGAGATGGCAGAGACCGACCCTGTGTGCAAATGGTGTCGAAAATCGGCACACCGCAAAAATTTTGAGGACCCTGATTCATGAAAAGCTTAATTGTCTTGAGTTTCATACTACTTTCTGGTTGCATTCCTCCATCGCCTACAGGCATCCAGAATCACGGGGATACTGGCAGGGTTCGGTTACACTCCGCTGGATTGGGTAAACTTCCGTTCACGCCCGATACTAAACCAGAGTGGGATATTGCCGCCCAGAAAGAATGCGATAAGTATTGGCCGGGGACGAAAGCCCATTTAGATCAAGCTCTGGGTAGTGGTTCTATCACGGCATGGTATTCCTGCTTATAGCGCAAATCGGTCTATGTCGGTTTTCCTAATACAAGCGGACTTCAAAGACCGGGTGGTGCCCTTTTGAATTATTGGGGCCTACTACCAGATAATCATAATCCGATGTTTCGGGATTCCATTCCCTTCGGATTCCAGAGTTCGGGCCAGACGACGGAACTTCATCCCCCATCACAAAGACTTGGCTAAAGATGCGGGGCCGAGGCAACATGGTCTGGTCCAGAAATTCCTTTAAGCGGTGCTGCAAATACATTTCGGGAGTGAAGATAAGAAGAATCTGCTTGTGCAATCGGCAATCCAATGCTTGCGCACCTTCATGCTCGACCCTCTCTTCCTTCTTTCGGCGTGCTTTTTGATTCTTTGTTTCCACGATTTCTGCTAGGCGCTTCCGGAAATCTTCCAAGGTCCACTCGCGTGGATGCTGGTCTTCGTGCAGATACTCGACCAAGTTAGTCACTTCAATGCCAATCGGCTTGTCATCCAGCATGGCCAAGACATCTGGAGGGTCATCATCGTTCCCCGAAATCTGGCAGATTGAGTGCCCTTGCTTTCGCATTTCCTTAGCCCAGTCTTTAACCATATGGATTTCCGACAGTCCTTGGTATTTAGTAATATTATCGAGGTAAGGCGAGGACGGTTTAATT
The DNA here is from genome assembly GCA_963668445.1 of uncultured candidatus Poriferisulfidus sp. Lineage (GTDB taxonomy): Bacteria > Pseudomonadota > Gammaproteobacteria > Poriferisulfidales > Poriferisulfidaceae > Poriferisulfidus. Next base: position 1,436,277 of record OY764335.1, on the reverse strand, counting down.
TTTTTCGACACCCGTTCCACTTCTTTGATGAGGTCTTCTGTAAAAATCTCGTTTTCTTGTGACATGACGTTGTTTCCGTGTTTGGTTTATTCCATCGCGTTGCGCACAGGCCTTTGCAAGTCACGATGCCGGCACTTCAGCATCCGCTCCCTCAGACAGGAATTCGGCCTCGACGTAACGCTTGAAATCGCCGGTGTGGATGAAGCAGCGGTATCCGGCGTTGGTCGCCAAGGCAATGACTTCGGAGCCCTCATTGAGCAGGACGGCTACGGGTTCGCTCAGTTTCTGCTGGATGCCTTCAGGCCAGACCAGATCGAATACAGCCTTCTGCTCGCCTGTCTCAGGGTCGGCAAAGCCGAATTCGAGAAGGCCGTGCGGCAGCCCGTTGGCTTCCATCCATGCGTTGAGGCCGTGCAGTTCCTGCTCCTCTTCTTCGCTGCTGATGCTGCCCATGACGGCCGAAGGCGCTTCGGAAGGCTCGGTTTCCGCCGGCTCGGCCGCGCTCGCCTCAAGCCAGTGCGTTTCCCCATGCAGCAGTTCCTCGAAGACCTGATTGGTGGCGGCTGCCAGAATGTCTCGCCGGGCCTCCAAAAAGTCCCGATAGTTGCCGACCCGCCAAAGTTCCTCGGACATGGGGATCCATTGCGATTCCAAGGCTCCGGGATGCTGCTCCTCGATCTCCGGGAAATACTCCTCGGGCAGGCTGTCGCTGATGTCCAGATTGGTGTCCTTGGTGAGGAAGCAGAAGTTCGCCAGAGCGTTCACTTCCTGCCGGCCGTAGTCCCGCTTGTACAGCTGGGCTTTGGGGAAGATGTGGTGCATCTCCAGTTTGTTCATTCGCCCCAGATGGCTGGTCTTGAGCTCCAGCCCGCTGCCCCAGTCCTGCGCCTGCCGCATGCGCGTCAGCATGTACAAGATCGGATAGGATCGGTTTCCAACGCTCCATCCGTCGAAATGGTCGGGCTCGACCCGAAGATATCCTCCCCATAGTTTCAATTCGCGGAGCAGCGCGTCCAATCCTTGGTCTTTCGATTGCTCGAGCACGTCCAAATTCCTGTCGATCAAGGATTCCGTGGAGCCGGAGAAATACCCCCACATGCCGACTTGGAGATACCAGAACAGCAGCTTGTCTCGTTCCTTATTCCCCAGTTGGCCTTTCCTCTGGTCCAAATACCGGGCGATGACGGGGATGGCGTAGCGCCCGAACAGCACCCGCCCATGGTCCAGCCCGGTGCGGCCGCCGATCATGTTGAGAGCCATGTCGATGGCCTTGATGGCCCGATTCAGGCCATCCTGCATTTCATCGGAGTCCTTGTCGTGCAGGAAGGTGAAGCGGGCTTCCCCGGTCAATACGGTATTGACGGAGCGGAGCAGCCAGTCCAAGTCGAAATCGAAGCCGTCGTGCTCCCATCGCTGAAGTTCGGATTTCATGACATCCCGCGCTTGGGGCCAATTCGCGCAGATTTTCGCCAATGCCAAGTCTCCTGTGGAGAGCTTGGTTCCGCTGCTGTTCACGCGGTTGAATATGTCGACGACCACGGGCAGTTCGGTATTCGTGATCTGCTCGCTGTGGAACTGGATGTCTTGGATGGAGCGGAGCTGTATGAGCCGGTTTATGTACGCATCCCTTTTGTCTTGGGGGAATTTCGCAAGATAGCCGCCGATCCCGTTCAGCATGAGTTCCGTGACATCGATCCAGAGAGGGCTGTCCTTCATTTTCGTAGGCTGGTAGAACGAGAAGGACTCGTCCTGCACATTGAAATACATATCCGTGAAGGCTTTCTCGTTGCCGTCAAAAAAGGCTGGGGGCCGTCCGCGCAGGACCCCGTAGAGGGAAGTGATGCGCTGCTGCCCGTCCAATAGGAGGTCGATGGTTCCCGATGCCGCATTGCCGCCGCCGCGCTGACGGACCTGTTGGGCGTCGGTGACCCAAATGAGCAGGCTGCCTACCGGGTGGCGGTGGTACAGGGAATAGAACAGTTTTCGCACTTGGTCCCGGTTCCATACGTATCCCCGTTGGAATTCCGGGAGGGTGATCTTGCCGTTGTCGATCAGGTCTAGGATGGTAGAGATTTTCGGGCTCATGATGTCGTGGGAGGAGTGCCGAGGGAAGCGGCTAGTATATCAGTGCCGGTTTGGTTGGCTGCTGGCTGGTTGTTATACGGTTCCCCTGCGGCAAGCCAATTAAATGAACTGGTTCTGGATGCTTCAGGGGCGACCAGATGGAATTCATTTCTACGGTCAATGACTCAAGGCGGGCTCTTGAATCGCAAAAATGCACCCCCATATCTAGGGTGCGATTGACTTCCAGAACACAATATCATGCAACTGGACATGCACTATTTCGGCACCTATGCTATGGCCCGGGCTTCGGGCCTGAAGCCTGAAGTTTGCCAAACCATTGCGACGGCATCACAATTCGTTGATGACGCGGCGGAGAAGGATTCTATTCCGTTTCCTGATGGAGGGCGTCTTGATTTTATCCCCACGGCACACCACACCACTGCGATTAAGAATCTGGATCTTAGTGATCAGAGGCTTGTTTGGTTGCCTTTCCACTTCATTCCTGGAGGTCAGGGAGGGAGTATGTCCGAAAAACTCATTTGCCGAAAAGACAGCCAGATCGCTCAGGAAATGGTTGAGCATAATCTTTCTTATGCACAAAAGCCATTCGGACCTTATTTGGCAGGCATTACGGCACATGTGTACGCCGACACATTCTCGCATTACGGATTTTCTGGTGTGGGTTCGCGTTGGAACAAGATCGACTTTGATTCGATTGAGTTGTTGAATCTGGAACCGGATATAGAGCCACATATCAAGGCAAAATCCGAAAGTTTCTTCGAAAAATTTAAGGAAGATGCTGTTGAGAATTTTCGAGCGATAACCAATAGGGCTATGAGTAGCGCCGCTGAGGTTGCTGCCTTAGGCCATGGAGAAGCATTGACGCATCCCGACCGCCCATATCTCCAGTGGCAATTCGATTACGAGCATCCGGAGAAAAGGTCTTCAGGGCTTCGGAATAATCCAGCTACCTTCTTAGAAAGTTGCGAAAAACTGCATGAGATGTTTTGCCGTTTTGGTAAGCAACATTCTGGAGCTCGTTTGGACGATGGAAGGCCCTTTGGGGTTATCCGGGATACCGTAAGCAAGATTCTCGCCACACAGGCTCCGCGCGAAGGTCGGATCGAGGCTTGGGAATTTGCTGCCGAAAGCGGTGCGCTGTTTGCCAAACCTGAAAATATCCTTCCTTACCAAGGAGGCCAATGGGCAGAAGAGGCGGACATGCTGAGGGAGGCTGAAGATTCTAAAGCGGCCCTCGATACTTCGCTTTTCCGCTTTTTTCAGGCAGCCGCGATGCACCGTACCTACGTGTTGCGTGATCTGCTGCCAAGCCACGGAATCGTGGCTGATTGAGGTTTGTTTGGAGCAATTGATTCGGTATTGAGCAGAATTGCGCCATAGATTAAAACCCACATCTCCAAGTTGCCGGAAACGGCCACGCTAGGCCCGAATATGCGGCAGTGCGCCCCCGCATTCAGATTTCGAACTAGCAGACATGCCACGTGGCCGTTTCCGGGCCTATGTCTCTGGGCCATGCTTCGCAGCCGTGCCGATGCGCCAAGCGGGTTCCTTGGGCTTGGGGGCCTCGGATTTGCTGCCGTAGCGGCCGAGAATCCTCCAGTGGCGCAGGCCCGGATGCTTCCGCCTCCATTCCTGAAGGCGGCGGTCAGGGCCCGTAGTGATTCCGATTCGGCACGGCATGGCGAGGTTTCCGCAAGGGCGGCCTTGGGGCTCATTATGGCGTATTTGCCGTTTGGCAGCCGCAGCTATGATCATGCCAAATGTGGCTCATACTGGCTAAAAATGTATAATGCGCCAAATATTCGGACGAGCGCCTATGCATGGCCCTTTGGTCTACACCAAATTGATTGGGAAGAGAGCACTATGAGCGACAAGTCATCCATTGAATGGACCGATGCCACATGGAATCCGGTGACAGGCTGCACAAAGATTACGAAAGGGTGCGCCAATTGCTATGCTGAGCGCTTCGCTGAGAGGTTTAGAGGCGTTCCAGGCCACCCGTACGAAAAGGGCTTTGATCTTACGCTTCGCTCCCAGCGCTTGATGCAGCCGCTTACATGGAAGCGGCCGCGAATGATCTTCGTTAATTCCATGAGCGACCTCTTTCATAAGGGTATTCCTGCAAACTACATTGATCAGGTTTTCGATACCATGGAAGCAGCGGATTGGCATATCTTCCAAGTCCTAACGAAGCGCAGTTCGCTTATGCGGGACTATCTGACACGCCGATATGGATCTGAGCTTGCTCCACGGCATATTTGGTGTGGGGTCTCTGTAGAAGACCATACGGCCGTTGCGAGAATCAGGCATTTGCAAATGGCTCCGGTTGCGGTTCGCTTCCTTTCCATCGAGCCGCTTTTAGGGCCTCTGGGTGATGTGGATATCGGAAAAATCTCGTGGATTATCGTTGGCGGGGAAAGCGGGCCGAATGCTCGCCCAATGAAGGAACAATGGGTGATCGACATTCGCGACCTTTGCGTACGGGAGAAAGTTCATTTCTTTTTTAAGCAATGGGGAGGGAAAACCCCTAAAGCTGGCGGCCGCTTGCTGGAAGGAAGCGAGCACAATGCCGTGCCTGTCCGCATATTTCCTGAACGGAGCGAGCATCGTGGCGGACTTTAGATGGCAACTCGGCGAACGACCTCCTCCTATAGAGGCGCACAGCAAGGCTAAACTTGAAGTCTTGCGCCAGTACCTTCGTGCTTACTTTGATAAATTGAATGTTCCACTTGGACGCGAGCAATTTCGACTTGATCTGGTCGACGGTTTTTGTGGTGGCGGAATCTTCCTAGATGGAAGCGATGAAGTTTCAGGAACTCCATTGATTATGTTGGAGGAAGCACGAAAGGCAGAAGAGAGGCTGAATCGAAATAGGAAGAAACCGTTGCATTTTGACTGCCACTACTATTTTGTTGACAAGCGGCCCGAGCATACTGAATACTTGAAGAGGGTGCTACAAGAGCGAAGCTATCAAGCGAATGATGAAAGAATTACTATTCTCAGTGATTCATTTACGGATGTGGCTGACGGCATTATCCAGAAGATTAGAAGCCGACAGCCAATAGTCGGCAGATCGATTTTCCTTCTGGACCAGACAGGCTACAGTCATGTGGAGCTTTCGACCGTTTCTAGGATATTTAATGAATTGCACGCAGCGGAAGTTATACTTACTTTTGCTGCGGATATGCTGGTCAATGCGCTCCGATTCAATCCGAACATTAAAGCTGCCCATGCTCTACTTCCGCAACAGAAAGCACGCATGCTGATTAACCAGATAGATGAGATATGCGATGACCCTGTCCGTGGCCGCATGGCCATACAGAGGATTATACGTGATCAGGTGCGCGATGGGTCTGGTGCAAAGTATGACACTCCATTTTTTATTCGTCCCGCACGATCACGGCGCGCCCTATGGTTTCTTCACCTTTCTACCCATCCCACTGCCCGCAATGTAATGATCGAGCGACATTGGAACCTGTTTAACACATTCGAGCATTATGGGCCTGGCGGTTTTGGCATGCTAGGGTTAGACGCGTTGTTTGAGCCGTCGGCGCCGCGACTTTTTAAGTTTAGTGGAAATGACAGAGAGCAGATGCTAGAGCAGCTTATAGGTCCTATGGAAGAAAAATTATATAGACTGGCAGCTCGTGATTCGGTCACTGTAGATGTTGTGCGTCGTGAATATGCTAATGAGACAGCTGCGACGTATACAGATATTAATGAGGTTATGTGTGGTCTACACCGAGACGGGGTCATTCGGATACTTGATGCGAATGAAAAAAAGCGATCGATTAATGTAAAGAAGCTAAAACCTACGGATATCGTTACTTTGCCTCCACAATTGAGCCTTTTCGATTTTTCGCGAAGAGGAAAGCGTAAGTGACTCACATCTTGAAGCCTTTCCTTTTCACGCCTCACGGCTTCAGCCCTAAACCTTAAATACCATCCTGCACCTCCTGCTATCAGTATCTCCACGACAGGAATTATGAGATCTGTTATCGAGTCCATATTCATTCCCCAAAGAAAGAAATATTGATTGCGTCATTAAGGCTCACACCTCGTTCGCCATGACGTGCCTGCAGCAATTATACTAAGCCTAGATCATAACTCAAATTTTTTATGGCCTCAATTTGCACACCCTTAGAATGTATAAGGATTCAGGACGAAAAGGCTTTAATACCATCAGCAGTTTAGTGATGAAGAGAATATCGCTATCTTACACTTTTCTATTTGGCATAGCGTGGTCAAAGCGCTGGGCTGCCCGCTCCTAACTCCTTTGGAAGCCAGAGGATGGATTTGAGTTTTTTAGTTCCTGCTAGTGCTTAAGACAAACCCAGTATTGAATTCGTGCATATAGCAATAGAATCACGCTTACTCACCGGTTACAACGCCTCCTGCATGGTACGGCTCCTGTTGGTTATTTGCCTGCTATATATCTACCATACGGTAATAGATCCCAAAATAAAATGCAGACGAACACGAGCATAGTCGCCAGTAAAAGCGTACGGTATATTACCCTGCCTAATCTGGCCCACTCTTTAGTAAGATAAGGAGATAATCCATCTCTCGGATTAGAGCACGCTGCTTCCCCTAAAAACACGATCATGATAGAAGTTATAATCACAATGGCGTGCGTTCGTCCGAAGCCAAGATTATGTATGAGGGCAATTATGAACATGGCATGTAGGCAAAACTGTATCTTCACAAGGGTTTCGTAGCTGAGATTCCCTCTGGATGTAATTTCCATAGGCCTAGCTTTGTAAATAAGGTATCCCCAAAAGGATGTGACGGCTGCCAATACGATTAGTGAACCATGTTCAATTAAAGAACTGGCTAATAAAGCAGAAGGAGTCATTTTCAGTTCCCCGCAGTTGGGTTATAAGAACAGTGTGGACTTCACGGCGATAATCTTTTGGAAGTCGGTCAGCCGGGAAGTGGGCATCAGGATGGCATGGAGGGCAAGAATCCTCGATCGTCAGAACTCGAAGCAGTAGACGTACCACGTGGCCGTTTCCGGGCCCACACCTCCGGGCCATGCCTCGCAGCCGTGCCGACGCGCCAAGAGGGTCTCTTGGGCTTGGGCCTCGGACTTGCTGCCGTAGCGGCCGAGAATCCTCCAGCGGCGCAGGCCCGGATGCTTCCGCCTCCATTCCTGGAGGCGGCGGTCAGGGTCCGTCGTGATTCCGATTCGGCAGGGCATGGCAAGGGCTTCGCAAGGGCGGCTTTGGAGCCCATTATGGCAGAGGTGCTATAATGCCCGTATCCTCAATGCCGTGCCGAGGGCATCGGTGTGGAGTGGAGGCGTTTGGTCAACTCTCCGTCGTAGTTTGCACAAAGAAACGAATAACAGACAAGAAAAAATGTCAGAGAATGCATGAATTATAGTTCGCTCAAAGGGGAGGACTTTGAAGGGACTTTCGGCGAAGCATGTAGCCGATTGTCGTTCGAAGACTCAAAGTCGGGAAAAGGGCAGGCCTTTGAAATACTGTTAGCATACGCATTGCCAAAAATTCCGGAAACCGAGATCCATGAGGCTTGGAGATGGGGTGATGCTCCAAGCGAAATCAGAAAGCAAGCTTGGCCGAGAGCAGTAAAAACGGATATTGGAGTCGACATCATCGCAAAACGTAAGGATGGTAGCCTCATCGCAATCCAAGCAAAATGCTATGACCCAAGCACGACTATCCGAAAGAAGGATGTTGATTCGTTTCTTGCTGCGACGGGAGGGAACGAAGAGATCGCCCATCGCTGGGTAGTGACGACATGCAAATGGTCAAAGAACCTGCTGACTGCGACAGCAAATTGCACATTTATACATGCGCCATCCCAGTGGGGGCACATTCAACTTGGCGAAGCCAAGGAACGGGTGACTCACGATCTGGACACGCTGCAAACGAAGGCATTCAAAGCATGCATTGAGGGGCTGGAGGATCATGACCGAGGCCAACTTGTCATGGCTTGCGGAACCGGAAAAACGCTGGTATCGCAGCGGATAGCTGAAGAGATGGTTCCTCCTGGAGGACTTGCAATCTACGCGACACCAAGCATTGGGCTGACAGCCCAATCAAGACGTGAGTGGCTTCGGGAAGCACGCCGTCCGATCCAGACGGTGGTCGTGTGTTCGGATCAAGCAGCCGGCAAAGGCGACGAAGAAACAGGATATACCTATGAGGTTGAAGCTCCGGTATCCACCAACCCGGCAGAAATTTCGGATGCGGTCCAAAGGGCAATGGGGACGCAACGTGCAGGAGAGGGAGGATACACGGTCGTCTTTACTACGTACCAGTCCATGGGCAAGGTATGTGAAGCTCAGGCAAAAGAGGTGCCCGAAGCAGATCTTGTGATTGCAGACGAAGCTCATAAGACCGCAGGAATCGTAAAAGGCAATGGCGATGCAAAAGTATTCCAAAAAGTTCATCAGGAGCTTCAGGCTCGAAAACGCCTCTACCAAACGGCAACGCCGAGGATCTATTCGAGGAGGTCAAAGCGAAAGATTACCGATGGTCTGACCACGTCAGAAGAAAGCCAAATGCAGATTATCGATATGAGCGATGATCGCACTTACGGACCCGAACTCTACCGATTGCGCTTCACAGAGGCCCTTCAAGCGGTGGAGCACGAGCGAAGATTATGCGATTACCGCGTGGTCGTAGTATTGCTTGAAGATACTTTAAAGTCGCCAGCAACCGATGGGACCAAACCGGTGCTTAATACGGCGATGGGAACCCGAATGGCAGGCTTGGCACTTGCGATGCATGGGGTCGATGGGGTGGCCATACACGAAGGGCAAAAACAGGACGCACCAATCCAAAATCTGAATAGCTGCATTGCATTCTGCAATCAGCTCAGGAGAGCCAAATGGGCCCGGGAAACCATTGCAGATGAACGGCTATGTGTTTGGGCAGCGGCAAAGCAAAGGAAGCAAAAAGGGAAAGGGAGAGCACAAGCGCAGCCAACAGAAATTAGTGCCGGGTATTTGGACGGGAAGAGCGATGCGATCGAGAGATTCGAGGAGCTTGAAAATCTTCGGACAGCTGAGCAAAACGAAAAGAGGCATGTGACGACAAACGTGAGAGTTCTTTCAGAAGGAATCAACGTTCCAGCACTCGACGCGATCTGCTTTCTTGAGGAACGAAACAGCGAAATCGATATCGTCCAAGCAGTGGGGAGAGTAATGAGAAAGCCGAAGGATGGGAACAAGGAGTTCGGCTACATCATCGTGCCAATCATTATGAATCCGCAGCTTGAATTTGAAGAAACGCTAAGCGCGTGGAATCAGGATTGGAGAGTGCTAGGGCAGGTCTTGAGGAGCCTGCGTGCGCATGACGAACGGATTGAAACCGATCTGCATAAGCAGATAGTAATCACTACACCAGAACCCAATGGAGGCGGCGGTGGCGGTGGCGAGGGATCGGTGGACTTCTGGGAAAGGCTGCAACGAGGCGATTACGACGATTTGGTGCCTGCCGTGATGGAGCTTTCAGGCCTCCAGCCCGATGTAAAGGAGGAAACGAATTTGATTAAGTCTGCGGTGGATGCTGCAGCTCGGTCACTGATGCAAGAGACCGGGTTAGGCCAAAAACTTCGAGGGCCGGCAGGCATCGAAAATGTGCAACACAAACCAGACCACCGAGCATGTGCAGGGAGCGCATTATTGCTAGCCAATGCTTTGCTCATGCATCAGAGAATCAATGAGACGGCTTCTCCAAAGAGAGGTCTGCGGCTGACGCCATTATCGGAAATCAAGAAAAGCGGGAAACCGGAACAGGAACTGGAAAAAGATTGGCGCAAAGTATTAGAAGTAGATTACAGGCCGATTTTCGAGCCGGCCTTAAAGGTAATAAATGCAGCCCTCCTAGCTGGAGAGACTGCCGAAGGGATGCGGCAGGCACTCCGAACCCTTGCCCGTCATTGTGAAGAAATTGCGGAGATTTACGCGAGAATGGGAATGGACCATGCCGGAGAATTGTTCCAAGCTGCTATGGATCATCCGGATGCCGACGGAGCTTATTACACACTGACGCCAGGTGCTATGCTACTGGCAGAATTGGCGTGCGACTTGAGGGCACAGGAGAAAGACCCGATTTGGAATGACATAGCTAGATGGGGAAAGGAGACTATTTTGGATCCGGCCTGTGGGTCGGGAACGCTTCTCACGGCAATGGCTACCGCAATCAAACGAAGGGCCAGCGTCTTGGGGGCAGACGAAGAAAGCATCAGGAGGCTGCATGCGATTCTGGTGGAAGACAGCCTGACGGGTCTTGACATCAACGCAAGGGCGATACAGATTGCTGCCTCGCAGCTTGCCGTTGCTACTGCCGGCCGTCAACTCCGGCAGATGGGTCTCTGGGTAATGCCGCGGCGTCAAAGAAGAGCAGACGGAAGGGCAAGACTTGGCACACTGGAATTACTGGAAACGCACCGTGACGGAACACGCAGAGGAGGTTTGCTAGAAGATATTATCGATATTGAGGGTGCCCAAGTTGACATTGCCTCTCAGATAGATGCCAAAGGCTTACGGCCGCGCTTGAATCGCACCGGGATATGCATCTCCAATCCGCCTTATTCAAATTCTGCGAAAGAAGCGGGGGATTTGACTCCAGAAGCCCGGAAAGAAATTAGCACCCGGAAGAAGCAACTACGGGAATTGGTCGCCAAAAATGACCCAGATTTAAAAGGCATTTTGAATCCGAACAGCGTTAGTCCTTGGTTTAGCCTATTGATGGAGGAACTGGTTGATCCTGATAATGGCATTATTGCCAAAATTATGCCAACCACGGCATGCACGAGCATTGATGGCGTGGCAGAACGAAAATTCTGGGCAGAACGGTTTGATATCGCAATGATAGTGACTAGTCATGACCCACGCAACCCGAATTGGAGTGCCGAGACTGCCGTAACTGAGAGTATGATGGTGGCACGACGACGAGATGGGAAAAAGAAGCCTACAAGATTTATATCGCTTGCAAAAAAACCTCAAAATGCAGGGGAGGTGCAGGAACTCCATCAAAGAATTATAGAGCGCAATCTCGAAGAGTGGGGGCAGGAATGCGAATGGCCGCAGAAGAGGATGGGAGAGGGAGATTGGTCTCCAGCCGTATGGTGGAACCTTGATTTGGCGAAAGCAGCGCGAACTCTGGAAGAATTAGCCAGCAAGGCTGGATGGGTACGCATAGGAGACATTTGGGATGTTAGAACTACAAAGGAAATTGTTGGCAAAGAGAAGTGGGAGTGGTGTGAGCAACATGAATCTGAAGTGGCGGTAATCAAAGGAGCTGGAATGGATGCGCAGACACGAATCGAAGGAGTCATCGATGGATGGGCTCGACGAGTGGAAAAACTGAGGGATAAGGAAACCGTTCTTCAGAACTTAGCTGGGAAGGCTAGTTATCTGCTTATTGCAAATACGCAAAATTTCAGTTCAGCAAGAGTGAATACAGTCGTAGTCAATGAAGAGGTAGTTGGGTATACTTGGACGCCGGTGCAAAATATTAGCAGAGAAGAAGCAGAAGCAATTGCGGTTTGGAACAACTCGACGCTGGGGCGTATTGGCATGCGCAAATGGGGATCGAGAGCAATCGCATGGCCGATGTACCAACCCAAAGCAATCTCGCAAATGGTGGTGCCAGACATCAGAGATGGAAAAGGAGAAACGATCAAGCAAAAGCTTCGAGATGCATTCGCATCGACAAAAAATGATGAGGTTGCATCGTATCGGGATGGCATTGTAGGAGTCAGGGAAATGTGGGACGATGCTGTCTCAGAAGCAACTGGACTCGATAGAGAGTGGGTACGAGATTGCGCCAAACTTTTGGCAAATGAGCCGACTATCAAAGGGTAAGCGAAATTAAGCAATCATGCGAAGCATGCACATCAGCATGCGGCGTAATCCTATAGGTATGGGTCCAAAGGGGTACTACGGTTTCAGACTAATTGAGAGCCACTGACAGCCGCAGGTGCACGACAGATTTGTTGCAGATTCATTCGCCGACGGTGCGTTTTCATGCGGTGTCCCATGAGTTTCGAGGGATTCGCCTCCCGCCGTCTTACCCGGCTTTGAACTGTCGCCGCAGCAGTGCCGTCAAATCCTCCGCCACAGCTCCCGCATCCCCTCGCAACGCTGCCCGCGTCCGGTGCGGCGGCTCCAGATGGACCGGGCTGCGCACGCTCCACTTGCGATGCTTGAATGAAAGCTTCTAAGTCTATGCGCTTGCTCAACTTGAGCATGGTCATGGGTTTCTCGTATTCCGGCCAGACTTTCTGAAGGGCTTTTCCCGCCAGTTTGCAGGTGGCAGGCGAGCGGCTTGCGCATCCCGGAAGATGGCGCAGCAGGAATGCCTCGTGGCACGGGTCTTGCCAAATCAATTGGATTTCGTTCTGCACGGCAAGGAGACGGGCTTTTCCCGCGCTTTCCGGATTGTCGTCCGCTTGGTCCGAATCCATGAAAATGGCGACTCCGCGAAGACGGATTTTCTCTTTCTTGAGTTTGGCGCGCTCTTGGCACACCCGTTCGACTCGGCCCAGCGGGTCTCCCTTGCGTCCTCCCAATCTCAGTATCTTCAGATAGACGGGAAATTGATTCTGCTGAGCGGTCTGGTTGAGCAGCTGCACGTAAGCAGCTTCGGATTCTCCTTCGCAACCTACCAGAAAGCATGCCCGCCGCGGGACATGAGCTAGCCGACGCAAGGGATGCCCCCGTAGGCTCCACTCATGTAATTCCTAGGGAAATTTTCGGCTTTGCGAATGGGCCGTACATCCTTCAAGCCGTATGTGCTGGCTTGCCCCGACAAGACGTCCTTTTCGCAAAGCACGATTTCTTCCTTTAGTAGGTTATTCATGAGCGGTACCGTGTGGCAGGTCGCCCAAAGTTGCGCATTGCCAGAATTGCGGCTGGGATTGTAGAACCACGCAAGAATTTCCGGCATCAGGAGCGGATGGATGCAGGTATCCAGTTCATCAATGATGGCCACGCTGCCTTGCATTTGCGCGTAGAATATGTAGGGGAAATGCTTGATGAAGGACCGCGTCCCTGTGCTTTCGCGAAACCAGTTCATTTCCCGCGGCAAGTTCGCATGCCTGAACAGGAAAAACGGACCTTCGGGTCCTTGGGCAATGGACATTTCTTCAATTCCCGTATCAAACCTCTGCAGTTCGCGATTCAGGTTCGCAAGGGCATTGGGGTCCTGTTGATAGGTGCTAGCCAATTCGTTCAAGCCGGGCTCATGCTTGTCGACAAGAATATTGCTGGCAACGGTTCGGATGTGCCTGATGAGTACTTGCGCCGCCCGATGCTTGAATTCGGCTAGGGTGCCGATAACGCTTGCGTCGCTTGGAACTTTGTCCAGCACTTGCGCATAGCCGGACAGGGGGAACATCTTCGACCCGAGCGTCTTTTCTCCTGCTATCCTCTCAAAGACCCGCTTCCACTTCCCGGTGCCTCCAGGTCGTTGCCGAAGAGTCTCCCTATTGATTCTGATCGGAGTGCTCGGGCCCTCCTTCGCGACAATCTCGATTTCATAGCGGTAGGTGCCTACCGGCATGTCGGCAGGCATCTCCTTGGCGTCGAAAGAGGCATCCAAATCCATGGGGCCGCCAAACTCCATGGCCAAGCACATCGGTTGTTTGAGTGTGTCCTTATGGTTGAAAGGCTGGTACAGAAAATCCGTATTATTTCCATAGCCATGCCCCATAAACCAAACCAGAGAATTCAATGCCTTCAGCACCGTCGATTTCCCGGACGCATTGGCTCCGAAGATGAAGACCGCCTTGGGGGCACTGAGGCGTGCGTCCGGGAAGACCGGGGCGAAGCGTTCAGAGTGTTCTGCGGGAATTTTGGAAACCGACAGGTCGAGAATCTGTTCTTCCCGGAAACAGGAGAAATTCTCCATTTCAAGTCGATAAAGCATGTAGCCCTCCTGGATTGCAGGGTAATATGCAGGCTATTTTAGCATTAAATATACAAAAAGTGAAGTACAGAGTGAATTAGTTATAGAAAAAATAATTATGGGAAAATTTTATCAATTTCCTTGAGTTTAGGACTTGCGGCCTTAGAAACCGAGAATCCTCCAGTGGAAACCGGGCATGGATGTGTACTGGGAGACCGAAGATCAATGCTTTCAAAACCGCCGGCCCGAATATGCAGCCATGGAGAAAGCAATGACCGACACTCTAATCGACAGGAATCCGGGCATTCTCAGCGGGACTCCCGTGTTCGCCGGCACTAGGGTTCCGGTGCGCATCCTTATGGAGCATCTGGAAGCGGGCGATCAGCTCGACGACTTCCTGAACGACTTTCCCTCCGTATCGCGAAGCCAGGCCGTGGCCGTGCTCGAACGCGCCACCGCCATGCTGGTAGGCGATGCGCACGAAACTGCTGCTTGACGAATCCGCGCTAAGACGGCTCGCCTTGTCCCTTCCCGACCCGTTCAAAGGGCGAACGGTCCAGCAGATGGGCTGGACGGGAAGCGAAAATGGTGCTTTGCTGAGCACAAAATGGTGGAAGTCGCAATAGAAGGCTGGTGAAATTGATACTATAGGAATGGCGAGTTTCATAATTATTTCAATAAATACATTTATTTTCATATGTTTGAGAAGCCCGGAAGAATTCACCACCGAATCCGAATTAATTTGCCGCCAGTTTCAAAATCAATTTGTTGCTGGCTTCGAGGCCATCCAGAGGATCGTCCGGCAGGCATTCTTGACCTGATACTATAATAGTCTTCCCATGCAGGCATAGTCCCGCATGTCCCATTTGCAGATTTGAAACGGAGCACAACTTTCAGCGTGCAGCATTACCGACTTCGCTTCACCGGCCTGAATGAAAAGCAGGGCCAGATCAAGGTGGAGGACCTTAGGCGCACGATGGATGCGTTGGTGACGACGGCTGAGCGAGCCACGCTGCTGTTGGCCGTCGGCGAGGGTCGCCGAAAAGGCCAAAGGCCCCAATGGCTGGCCGAAGCTGTGAATTTTACGGTGTCAGGTCTGAAAACCGGGTCAACCGTGCTTGAGTTGAATGCGCCGCAGTTCCGCGATGTGGCGCAAGAAGTATTTTCGCAGCAGGATTTTTGGCCGGGGCGGGATCTTCCGGGTTTGGAAGAGACTTCGCTTGATATGGCTGCCAAGGCTATCGAGGAGGCGCAGCTTGGCACTTCTTCGGGAGATCATTTCGATAGTTCCGTGCTGGAAGGCATTCAGAAATTCAAGAAGATTACCCAGGGAGGCGTACATGTCGAATTGACTTCGCAGGATGCCAAGCATGGGGGATTTGCCCTGCAGCAAGGCTCGTATGAGCAGATTGACAGCCGATTGAAGGCTTTGCCTAGCCAGAAGGCGATCATCGCGAGTGGTCAGATTGATGAAATCAAGTACGCCAGCGGCCGGTTTCGGATGAGGCTTGAGAGCGGAGGATACGTTTTGGGCCGCTTGGACTCGAAAACGCTCGAGCCGGAAGTGCTACGCCCGTTGTGGGGGAAAGACGCAACGATTCAGGGCATGGTTCATTTTAAGGCCAATGGGGATCCTCGGTTCATCGTGGCGCATCGGCTCAGGCCTTGCTCTGAGGGCGATGAGATTTTCCGGGCTGTGCCATCGGTTCCCGATGTGCGGCAGTTACTAGAGGCGGGTACCACCCGCAGGCGCGGTTTTGCTGCATTCGACCCGGGAGACTTGGCCGGAACATGGCCAGGCGACGAATCGATCGATGAATTGCTGGACGATCTTAAAGAGAGTTGAAGGATTATGGCCAACTATGTGTTGGATACGGGGCTATTGCTCGGGTTTTGCACAAATGCTCCTTGGGCTGACCGCGCTCGCGATGAGTACAAGCTTTTCGCGCTGGATGCGACGGTCTATACCTCTAGCGTTTGTCACGGTGAGATGTTGGCTATTGCGGAAAGACGCCGATGGGAAGAGGCAAAGCATGCCAAGTTGAGAGAGGTTTTGAATGGGATTCCCGCGATGGGGATTGATGCCTCGGAAATCTTGTCGGCCTATGCCAAGTTATCCACATGGACGCGAGGCAGGCCCGTGGCTCCTCTTGGAGAAATGCCCCCCAAGCCAGCTGTTTCAATGTCGCACAATGACCTCTGGGTCGCCGCAACAGCGCATGCTAGCCGGGCTACTCTTTTATCAACTGATACGGATTTTAAGCATATGCATGGCATCTGGTTTCCATATGTCTATGTGAACAAAAAATCAAGCTGAGGCAATCCCCGCCCACCACTTTCGCCTGCATCTCTTGGGCATTTAGGCTTCCATACCGTCCCCGCCGCTCCAAGCATCCGGCGGGTCTAATTCTCCCTCCGCAACTTCCGGCACCGGCATCGGCGACGTGAAGATGAAGGACGCGAGGCCGTCGCCGTAGCGCACCGCGCAGCGCGGCGGCAGCGACAGCAGCATGTTGGAGTCCACCAGAAACCGCTCGGACTCCCGCACGCTCCGGGTCTCCTGCGCCCGTTCGGCCAGCAGCGCGCCGGTTTCCAGCGTCCGGGTCTCTTCGTCCGTCACGATGCTGCCGCTCATGCGCGCCAGCCACAGCGCGGTGTCCGGGTCGTTGACGCGGTAGGCGAATTTCAGTGCGCAGTTCTCTGCCACCGACGCCACCACCTGCTCCGGATCCAAGTCGGCCGGCACGTTGCGCAGGTCGTTGAGCGTCTGATGGGCCAGCACCAGATGCGCCCGCTTGTCGCGGATGGAGGCCAGTGCCTCCAGCACCGGAGCGCTGACCAGATAGCGGAACTCGTCCAGGAGCAGGCATACCTGCAGGGCCGCTACATGTGACCGTTCCAAGTCATCAACATGAGAGATTTCGGGTGCGCCGGAAGAAGTTTTTCTCGAAAGGCTGCTTCGCAGTTAGGCCCGGAGCAGCAGCTGGGCGGATTGGTCGCTCAAAGCCTGAGGTCAGAACTCGAAGTAGTAGACGTGTCACGTGGCCGTTTCCGGGCCCGCGCCTCCGGGCCATGCCTCGCAGCCGCGCTGATGCGCCAAGAGGGTTTCTTGGGTTTGGCTTCGGGCTTGCGGCCGTAGCGACCGAGAATCCTCCAGCGGCGCAGGCCCGGATGCGTCCGCGGTTATTGGCAACGAAGGGCCAGATTGCCGTGTGCGGATTAGCCGTCGTAGGACCGCTCGTGAGACCGGGCATGGACCACATCACCCATGCGATTTGATTGGTGATTCGCACTGACGGGCCTTACGTCATCTCCGATTTCCAGTGCGAGTTCGAATGGAAGCCGGGGAGCATTCTGGCATTCTTATGCTCCGTAATGCTGGGCTACTACATCGGCAGATTCCTGCTTTGGAAGGGCAAGGAATCGGATTTCGATGTCCTATCCTGCTAGCCGCTACGACTTCAGTGGCCGCGACCATTACCGCTACATCATGCCGGATGGCCAGCAGCGGCTGACGGTCCTGCACTAGGTGCCTCTCGCCTCTGGCAAGATTACCTGCACCGGGCGAAGCACAGCACCGACCCCGCATCCTAAACGGAATCAATTTTTCAGGCTGCGACAGAATTCCTCAACGGCAAGAAAGGCATCTGCGGCAAGAGTCTTTGGATCAAGTTCTGGGTAATCCGACCGCATCTGTCGAACATATGCTTGAGTCCCTTGCGAATCATGAGTGGCGAAATTATCGTGCAAGTCGTTTACTGCTGAACGAATCTTGCCCATTTCACCTTCAAAGCGTTCCCTGACCAGTCCGACCGCCTGCTTCGGTCCGCCTGCGTCATTGTGCAGGAGTACAAAGGCGATGTCATACCAATCTTTGGTTCTGCGGCTCTCGTAGGCTGCTACCACCTTGGCGAGCAGAAAGCCTGCCAGACCTGACACATTCACGTAAACGTGATGATCAACTTCGCCAATCCGTGCGTTCAATTCGCGCACTTCAATGTCACGGGATGCAAATCCGGTACCGCGAAGATTGAGGGCCCCAAGGTTTTTGCATTCGTTGAATTTGATTGTCGCTCCTTCTTCTCTACCGCTATAGTCAGCCAGCAACTCGAATTTCACAGTAGATGCGGCACCGTCCTTAATTACTGAACTCCAGCGCCAAGCCTTATCATCTTCGGGAGCGAATTTGGCATCATGCAGTGCCTGCTCTAATTGTCTGGCATTGACTGCTCCGCATGCAATTTCCAAGTCGACTTGTACATCGACATCGATTGTGCCTGTATGCCGGACTTCGCTTGCGCTTGCGCTGCATAGCCACTCTGGAACCAGTCCTCCGAGCACCACGAATTCCGGCTTGCTGCCATAGTGGTGAACTACGCGAACGAGTGCTTCTTCCGCTGCTTCCCGTGCCGGCCGGGAACGGATAGGCCCAGTTTCCGGCCCGAAGTTTCCTTCAAGAGAGAGGGACATCATCGAAATCCCCCGGATAGCCTATGCACATGCTTGCGGCAGGAGAACCATGTGCAGCGCAACCTATCCATCCTTAAATCCACTCAATCCGTAGAACGCAACAGGTCATGCTGCATCTTTTTAATGGCTTTGTATACATAGAGGTCCTCTACGAGTTCGTCGTTCTTCCTAAGCAAAAGATCCAGTGCCCGTTTAATCGTCTTGCTTTTATTTTGAATCCAATGCGAGCGGTTCGCCACGATTCGGCCCTTGACCAGACTTACTTTTTGCACATACTTTTTCCCGCATATGGTGAATGTGGCTTCAGCAGATCGTTCGCTAGGCTTATAGTCGACTAGTTGAACCATATTGGGCTCCAACGAAGTTTCTCGAAGATGCTCGGCAGCTTCCTCGCCCCGAGCTCCGGCAACACGCAAGTCGGCGTACGCACGTGGCCAAGGGGCAACACGCAAGCCGCCATCCACTTTCGCAAGTTTCTCGGTTGCGACCGTAGGGAATGGACGGAGGGTAAGCCGTCCGCCTTCAATGGGCCGCAGCCCGGCTCGCGCCGCCGCCGATTCGAGTTCGGCGACCGTTCTGGCACCGACGTAGGCTTCCCCTGCCGTCACTCGTGTGAGATAGGGGGCGAGCACTGATGCTGCGACCGCGCCTGTTGCCGCCCATGCCATGCCAGACCGCTCCCAGTGCCGGCCAGCTTCGCTCAAACCTGTGGCGAAGTCGCGCCAGACCACTCCGACTGTAAGCGCAGCTGTAGGCTTCATTTTGGTTGCGGCAGTGGCATACTCATCCAGCATCCGGTCCGAGTCTGCAATTTGGCGCGCGGAGTCGCGCCCGCGACTTGCCGCAGATCTTAGAAGCCCAATATCAGTAAGAGTGCGCAACGCATTTGTGGCAGCGCCAGTGGAAAGCCCGGTCGCTTCCTGAATGGTGCTGACCGTGGCTAGTTCCCGGCAGAACAGGGCCTCGGCGGCCGCAAGGACGGAAGGCGTCCAGTGCGGCGGTTTGGGCTCCGCTACGGGCGGCCTGCCGCTTTTCGAAACGATCAGAGAGTCCAGCACAATCTCCGCGGCACCAGTCTCGTCTACCCAACCGATGCCCTTGGCCGAAAGCGTCTCCCGGGCACCTGGCGACATGCGGCGGGCGGCTACGACATTCGGGCGTCCCTGTCGATGGGCAATCAACTCGCGCACTTGGCGCAGCCCGCCCTCGCCAGCCCACGTCACCTGAACTGGCTGCCTATTAATCTTGAGATCAACCGAACGACCGTCTTCGCTAATGCGCCGAATCCGTACAGTACGCGGCAATACCGCCGCAACCGCAGCCTCAGAACGACTGGCAATGTTGCGTTTAGCCATGTTTCCTCGAAAGGATAATAACTCTATATTATATTATACCACATATTCATAATGATGTATATAGTTTAAGTGAGGATTAATATTTTCTGGGAAATCGGCATTCAAAAGAGGCATTCAAGGCATCTTAGCCGATGTGCCAAGCGAGCCTTCTGAACTTGGGAAGTTTGCCGGTGCAGCAGTTCTGGATTTTCCGTCGGCGTAGGGCCGGATGCTTCCGTCTTCATTCCCGGAACTCCGACCATGCCGCTTTCGACGGCGATGTCATCAATCCTAGCATCGCCCGCAATCCAAAATTTCCGCCCACCCGATACCGCGCTGGATTAGGCTTCCGTACTGCTTCCGTCGCTTCAGACGTCCGGCTAATCTAATTCCGTCGCCTCCGCGGCCTCCGGCACCGGCATCGGCGACGTGAAGATGAACGACGCGAGGCCGTCGCCGTAGCGCACCGCGCAGCGCGGCGGCAGCGACAGCAGCATGTTGGAGTCCACCAGAAACCGCTCGGACTCCCGCACGCTCCGGGTCTCCTGCGCCCGTTCGGCCAGCAGCGCGCCGGTTTCCAGCGTCCGGGTCTCTTCGTCCGTCACGATGCTGCCGCTCATGCGCGCCAGCCACAGCGCGGTGTCCGGGTCGTTGACGCGGTAGGCGAATTTCAGTGCGCAGTTCTCCGCCACCGACGCCACCACCTGCTCCGGATCCAAGTCGGCCGGCACGTTGCGCAGGTCGTTGAGCGTCTGATGGGCCAGCACCAGATGCGCCCGCTTGTCGCGGATGGAGGCCAGCGCCTCCAGCACCGGGGCGCTGACCAGATAGCGGAACTCGTCCAGGAACAGGCATGCCTGCCGGGCCGTGTGCCGGTCGCGCCGCTCGCAGTGCTGCAGCACCGACAGCACGAACATGCGCTGCAATTTGAGAAGGCGGGCATGGCGCAGCGAACCGCGCACATACACCACCGCGCCGTCGGTGAGGGCCTGTGCGAGATCCAGTCCGGCATCGCCGGCGGCGGACGGCGTGTTGGCGAGTTCTTCCAGATCGGCCATGAATTTGGCGGCCTGCTTGGCAGCGGGCTCGCCGCGGAAGATGCGCAGCAGGGCGGGCAGCGGCTCGCCGTCGTAGAGTTCCGCGCAGGCGCGGGCGGCGCGGCGGTCGTTCAGGCGGTAGAAGTCGGCTTCGGTGCCGCGCTCGCCCAGCCCGAAGCTGGCGACCAGCAGTTCTTCGATCTCGTCCGGAGTCTTGTTCAGCAGGGGATTCCACTGCGGGGTGGCGGCTCCGAAATCCAAGGCGTGGAAGGGGACGCCGGCGGCGCGGGCGGCCTCGGCCAGCACCCGCGGCGCGTACTCGTCGTCCTTGGGGTCGACCATCACCACCGCTTCGCCCTGCCGCGCCGCCTGCGTCAGCAGCACGCCGGCGAGCACGCCCTTGCCGCTGCCGGTCATGCCGATGATGTCGATGTGGGATTTGCGCCAGAGGGCTTGATCCACATAGGCAGGCTTGCCGTCCGGGTCCAGCCCCAGAAACAGCCGGTCGTCCCGGTCGCAATGCGGGTGCGGGTCGTACGCTTCGTGCGCCTCGGGGAGAAGGCCGCCGACCGTACGGATGTCCGTACGCGTCTCGCGGGCCAGAGGGCTGCGCCGAATCCAGTGCTCGCGCCAGCGTTCGAACGGGCCCGACAGGTAGCGTGCGGCTCCCGCTGCGGCAGCGGCAGCGGCGAGGAACTCGGCGCCGTACAGCAGGAGCTGCCAGACAGGCGGCTCTGATGCTGCGGCCCACGCCCGTGCCGCGACGAGGACGGTGAATGCGGACAGCAGCAGCGCCAGCAGGCCGAGGAAGCGCGGCGCCCGCATCCAGCCGATGACCAGAAGGGCTCCGCCGAGCAGACCCAGCCACGGCCAGCTCTGCGCAAACAGCCAGACGGCGGAGCCGTCGCCGAAGAGGGCAGCAAAGGTCATGGCGGCAGTGAGGCAGGGGCGTAGGATACTGGCATTGAGGGGAGGGGGATTTTTTCGGAAGGCGGGGAGGGCAGCATGCAGGCGGCTGCGGGAGCCATTTTACGGGGCGTGAGCGTGGATTGTCGGAGGAACCTATAATGGCTCTCCCAATGCAGGCTCGATCCTGCATGCCCCATTCGCAGATCTGGACGAAGCACAGTTTCGGCGTGCAATCGGTCCTGAAGTACGGAAGCGGCTGACTTTTTAGGAGGCATTCCATCATGACGGAGAAGAATGGCCGGGTCAATCTGGGCTATGTCATCGTAGCGCCCGGAGAGATCCTGATGGAATATTTGGCCGACCGGGGCCTGTCGCAGGCCGAATTCGCGCGGAGATGCGGACGGCCTGCCAAACTGATCGGTCGGATACTGTCCGGAAAAGCTCCGATCGAGCCGGAAACGGCGCTTCGGTTCGAAAAGGTCTTGGACATGTCCGCACGCTTCTGGCTTTCCCTAGAGTCCAACTATCGATCGAGGCTGGCCTTGGCGGGTTGTCGAGAAACGGACGCAGAAGGACCGGAACGGTCTTTCTCGGATTCTGGGGCTTGACAAGCGGAGAATCGGCAGGCATCCTTGG
Organism: uncultured candidatus Poriferisulfidus sp.; assembly: GCA_963668445.1. Classification (GTDB taxonomy): domain Bacteria; phylum Pseudomonadota; class Gammaproteobacteria; order Poriferisulfidales; family Poriferisulfidaceae; genus Poriferisulfidus. The sequence continues at coordinate 1,413,921 of OY764335.1, read as the reverse complement.
AAAGCCTTGGCGGGCGCTTCGGCCTCCCTCCGCTGCCGCCGTCAGTACAGGCTGAACTTCAATTCCACTTCCCGGTAATTCGTGTTGTTCCGCCGGTCCAGAGGATGCGGGATGAGCGGGCCGAAGGCCACCTCGCGCGGGTTGTTCGCGAACGTCATCTCCAGAATGGACGGATCGCCCCGCGTGTCGAGGAACCGGCGGCTGTTGTCGCCGTGGATATGGACCAGCGTCAACGGGCAGTCCTTGAGGAAATCCATGATTCGCCGCCGCCGCCAGTTCACGCCGTGGAACTCGATCATCAGGCCGCAGATCCGGTCGGCATGCCGCACCACATCTTTCAGGATATGGTATTCCCGGCCCTCGAGGGCCACTTTCAGGAAGATCGGGGAATCGGGGCCGGCATCCTCAAGAATGCGGTGCAGCGATTTCGAGGACGCGCCGTCGTAGCCGGGCATGAGCCGGTGATGGACGGCCTGGCCCTGAAAGAATGTCCGGTAGTCGCGCAGCTTCCAGAAGCTCTTGAAAACGGAGAGCGGGGATTTCTGGAACGCCAGCATGCCGATGAGGTGCACGAAGCCCCGATCCAGCAGGTACGCATCGGTCAGATTGTCGTCGTACGCGGTCAGCGGCACTGGCTTGCGGCGCAGGAAATCCTTCTCGAAAGACCAGTCGTCCCCCAAGCCTAAAGAGATCAGCCGGGTGGATTTCCACAGGGACTGGGTTTCGACCAGATAGCCGCCGACGTGGTCGTTGCCTAGGCGCACGAGGCTGTACGTCGCAAGCGGCATGAAGCATTCAGGGAGCATTGGGCAGGGTAGATGAGCCGAACTTAAATTAAAATTGTACGACTTGGCATAGGGCTTTTGCACGGGCGCCGGCAGGCTGTGCCACGTGGAACGAGGCCCGGTAGCTGGCCGGCTTCAGCACGACGGATTCCTCCAGCGGCGGCGCCAGCCGAAACACTCTGGGCTGCCGTATGAAATCGTACAGGCGCATCAGCCGGAATTCCTGCGGGCGTTCTTGCGATAGCAGGCGTTCGTTTTCGGTGAGGTAGAAGGGGGTGTACCGGTACCCGGTCGTAGTTTTCACTTCAAGGAGCCGCTCCGCGCCGGAATCGCTGAAGGAGAGGATGTCGTAGCCTTCGCCGTCGCCTTCTTCCTGAGACACCCATTTTACCTTGTGGGCCAGATCCTTGCGCCCGGCCTCGGCCAGGCGTGCGCGCTCCGACAGCAGAATGCGCTTCTCGCCGAGCTTGCCGAGTTCGCGGTTGCGGGCATCTCGCGCTGCCGGATCAAATTTCCGGGTCAGCCGCAGCACGTGGCTTGATTCCAAAACGTTCGGGATGCGGTCCGGGGCCTGCTCCGGTGCCAGGTATTCTTGTTCGACCGCACTTTCTCCGAGCGCGGCGAGTTGCGGTTCGGCGAATGCTTCGGGATGCTCATCGAGGTAGCGTTCCACGCCGGCGATCAAGGCTTTCTGGTAATGATCGCCCGGCTTGTAGCCCGGAATCCATTGCAGGGCAAGGCTTTGCAGCACTGCGCTGATATTCCTGTGCTTGAATTCGATGGATCGATGGGTGCGGCCCAGTTGTTCCTGCAATTCCTCGTTTTTGCGCAGTTTGACGTAGCGCCGGCCTTGATGCTCCATTTCGAGCATCTCGAAATAGACGGCCACGATCGCATCGATCTCGTCGTCCGACCATGGTGCGCCTAGCCGGTCGCTGGGGTTCATCATGCGCGCGCAAGTTCGTCAAGCTACGCCCGATACAATGCCGCATCCGCTTCCGAGAAGCAGCAGCATACGATGCGATCGAACAATGCTTCGTGTTCGCGCAGCGCCGTCAGCGCCACGCGTGCCGCGTCCGGCTTCGGGTAGCCGTACACCCCGGTGCTGATGGCCGGGAACGCCAGCGATCCGATCCGTTCCTCCTGCGCCAGTCGGCAGCAGTTGCGGTAGCAGGAAGCCAGCAGCGCTTCTTCGTTTTCCTGCCCGCCGCGCCAGACCGGCCCGACGGTCAGAATGACCCAGCGCGCCTGCAGCGCAAAGCCGGGCGCGAGTTTCGCCTCGCCCGTCGCGCATCCGCCGAGGGTGGCCGTATGCTGCGCCAGTTCCGGCCCGGCGGCGCGATGGATGGCGCCGTCCACGCCGCCGCCCGGCAACAGGCTGTTGTTGGCCGCATTGACGATGGCATCCACCGCCAATTTCGTAATGTCGCCGACGGAAATTTCGATCATGGCCGATTGCGCTCTAAATTGCGGCGATCCGCTTAGTGCCTGCCCTCAACGGCTGTGCGGGGTCTCGCCGACCTTTCAAAATGATACACGATGATGGGAACTCCTCGACTGAATCTTCCCGGGTGCGCGGCGGCTTTCGGGACGCTTTCCTAGACCGCCAATAGGAAGTTTTAGCTTTTTTTCGCAATAGGAAGTTTTAGCTTTGGTTTGACAATGCGCGGGTCGCAGCGGCCCGGGAAGACGAAAAGCCCTATAATTGAGGCTTCAGAAGCAAGGAATGTCTCCAGAATTTTCCAGAGGCGCGTGAACGCGCCACGGGCAGGCCGCCTTCCATGTACAGTTTGCCGATCAGCGTCGTTATCATCTCCGCCAATTCCGCCGATACGATCCGGCGCTGCTTGGCGTCCGTCGCCATGTTCGACGACATCGTCGTGTATCTGAATCGGTGCACGGACAACACGGCCGAACTGTGCGCGGACTTCGACGGCGTCCGGGTCGTCGAGGGGGAGTTCGTCGGCTTCGGCCCGACCCGCAACGCGGCCGCCGAACATGCCCGCCATCCTTGGATTCTGGCCATCGATACGGACGAATGGCTGGACGGCCGCCTTCGGCAGGCGATCCGCGCCGCCGCGCTGGACGATCCGAACCGGGCCTACAAGATGCGGCGGCCCCGCGTGCTCTTCGGCAAGCCGATCACCGTCGGCGGCGTCGGCCGGCACCAATGGGTGCGTCTGTACCACCGGGATACCGGCCGCTACAACGACAGCCTCGTCCATGAGAAGGTCGCGCTGCGACCCGGCGTTCGCGTCGTACTGCTGCCCGGCAGGCTGTGGCATGAGAAGGAGAGCCGCGACCGGGAAGGCTTCGGCCTCGAGGCGCACGCCTACGGAGTGCCGTACGCGCAGCGGTTCCCCGGCAGAAAGGCGATCCATCCGGCGCTGGCGCTGCTGCGGGCGTGGGCGACATTCCTCAAAAGCTACCTCCTCCAAGGCGGCTTCCTCGCCGGCTGGCGCGGCATCCTGATTGCGCACCATGCGGCGCACGGCGTGTTCGTCAAGCACAGCGCCTACTACGTGCAGACCCAAGTGCTGGACCCGGCCGCCGGCCGCGATGCCGAGTCCTGAGCATGGGCGCCGCCCCGGATGCGATCTGCCTGCTGCGGCTGTCCGCCTTGGGCGATGTCGCCCACATGGTGCCGGTGGCGCAGACGATCCGCACCTACTGGCCGGACACGGCCCTGAGCTGGATCATCGGCAAGCAGGAAGCCCGGCTGGTCGAAGGCATTCCCGGCATCGAGTTCATCGAGTACGACAAGCGCGATGCGCGGGGCAGCTACCGGCGCATGGCCGCGCAGCTCGGCGGACGGCGGTTCGACGTGCTGCTCTGCCCTCAGGTGTCCATGCGCGCCAACCTCGCCAGCCTGCTCGTGAAGGCCGACCTGAAGCTGGGCTACGACCGCACGCGGGCCCAGAACCTGCATGCCCTGTTCGTGCGCCAGCGCATCCCGTCCGCGCCGCGCCAGCATGTGCTCGACAGCTTCTTCAGCTTCCTCGAATACCTCGGCCTGCACGAGCGCGACATGCGCTGGAACTACGCGATCCCGGACGAAGCGCGGGAGTTCGCCCGCAAGCATGCGGACGCCGACCGGTTCACGATCCTCATCAGCCCCTGTTCCAGCCATCCCCTCAGAAACTGGCGGCCGGAACGCTACGCCGCCGTCGCCGACCATGCCATCGACGCCCTGGATGCGCAGGTCATCCTGTGCGGCGGGCCTTCCGCCGCGGAACTCCGGATGGGGGAAAGCATCGAAAGGCACATGAAGAGGCCCGCCCTCAACCTGATCGGCCGGGACACGCTCAAGAAGTTTCTGGCCCTGCTGCAAAGCGCCGACGCCTTGGTCTGCCCGGATTCCGGCCCGGCGCATCTGGCGGCCGCGTTCAAGACGCCCGTCGTCGGGCTCTACGCCGCCAGCAATCCTGAACGCAGCGGCCCGTACTTCAGCCGGCAATGGTGCGTCAACAAATACGATGAGGCTGCCCGGGCCTTCAAGCGAAAATCGGCGAATCAATTAAAATGGGGCGCGAAGCTGGAGTACGAAGGTGCCATGGATCTGGTCGGCGTTGCCGAGGTCGCGGCCAAACTGGAGGTCCTCTGGCGCAGCCGCTAACCCCAACGCACAGGAATCCGCGCCATGGACGATCTTATCTACATCCCCGTCTCGCCCGGCGAACTGCTGGACAAGATAACCATTCTCGAAATCAAGGCCGAACGCATCGACGATGCGGGCAAGCTGCGCCACGTGCGGGCGGAACTCGACCTGCTGACCCGGGTCTGGAACCGCTCGGCGGCCAACGTCGACCAGGTCTGGATGATCGCGGCCCGCAAGGAGCTCAAGGAAGTCAACGAAGAGCTGTGGGACATCGAAGACCATATCCGCCTCATGGAGGCGCAGCAGAAGTTCGATCAGGAATTCGTCGCGCTGGCGCGTTCGGTCTACACGCGCAACGACCGGCGCGCCGAACTCAAGAAGCATATCAACGGGGAACTGGGCTCCGAAATCGTCGAAGAAAAGTCGTACGCCGGCTGACGGGTCGTGGCCTTGAGGGTCGGGATGGTGCCGAGAAGAGGACTCGAACCTCCACGGGGTTGCCCCCACTGGCACCTGAAGCCAGCGCGTCTACCAAATTCCGCCATCTCGGCACGGCGGAGAATCCGCCCGCACCCGCCCATTGTACTGCACGGATCGAGCCTTGTTAGAATAAGGGCGGCAATGCATGATCCAGCCTGCACAGGGGAGGAGGTTCTATGGATACGGTTTTTATTCGCGGCCTGAAAGTCAAGGCGACTGTCGGCGTTTTCGAATGGGAGCGGCAGATTCGCCAGAATCTGGTGCTGGACCTCGATTTGCGCACCGACGCCGCCCGCGCCGCCGCCAGCGACGCATTGGAAGACTCCGTCGACTACAAGGCCATCAGCCAGCGGGTCGCGGAGTTCGTGGAAGCCAGCGAATACCGGCTGGTCGAATCGCTCGCCGAGGCTTTGGCGAACGTCATCCGCGAGGAGTTCAAGGTCGGCTGGCTGCGCCTGCGGGTGTCCAAGCCGTACGCCGTGCGCATCGCGCGGGAAGTCGGAGTGGTGGTCGAACGAGGAGAGTAGATGGCGCGGGTCTTCGTCAGCATCGGCAGCAACATCGAGCGCGAGCGCAATGTCCCGGAGGCGTTGAGCCGCTTGCATGCGAAATACGGACCGCTGACCTGCTCGCTGCTCTACGAATCCCCCGCGCAGGGCTTCGTCGGCGACGATTTCTACAACATGGTCGTGGCGTTCGAGGCGGCGGAAACGCCGCACGCCGTCAACGGCGCCTTGCGCCGCATCGAAGACATGCTGGAACGGGTGCGCGGCGCGGACCGCTTCGTCTCGCGCACCATCGATCTGGACGTGCTGATGTACGACGACTGGGTGCTCCGCGACGACATGCTGTCGCTGCCGCACGACGACATCCTCGAACAGGAGTTCGTGCTCGGCCCGCTGGCGGAAATCGGCGGCGAATGCCGCCATCCGGTGCTCGGCACCACCATTGCCGAACTGTGGCAGCAGTGGCAGCGCGACAACGTCCCGATCCTTCGCCCCGTGTCAGAGCCGTGGGGCGAGCGAGCGCCCGCCGTCAACGGTCAGGACCTCCCCCGTTAAGTACCCGGCGTCCCGCACTAAAAACAGCGCGGCCGCCGCAATGTCGTCCGGATGCCCGAGACGCTTCAGCGCGGTGCTGTCAAGGATCGCCCGGCGGTCGCGGCCGTCGTCTTCATCCGGCCACAGGATCGCCCCGGGCGCAATGCCGTTGACGCGCACTTCGGGCGCGAACTCCAGCGCCAGCGCCCGCGTCAGGCCCGCCAGCGCCGTTTGGGTCGTGCTGTACGCCGGATAGCCGCGCAAGGGCCGCAGCGCATAGATGTCCAGAAGATTGACGATGCAGCCGCGCGTCTCGCGCAAGTGCGGCGCGGCCGCTTCGGCTAGCAGCCATGGCGCCCGGACATTGACCGCATGCAGACGTTCCCATTGCTCGATGTCGGCCGGTGCATGGCCGCCGGGCTCGAACAGCGCGGCATTGTTGATCAGGGCATCCAGCCGCCCAAACGGCCGCAACGCGGCGCTGACCACCGAGAACGCGCTTTGCGCTTCGCCGAGTTCGGCGGTGATGACGACCGCCGAATCGGGACGCTGGCGCTGCAGCTCCTCCGCCAGTTCCTGGGCTTCGGCGACGGCATGGCGGCAATGCAGCGCGATCCTGGCGCCCGCCCCATGCAGCGCCCGCGCCGTATGCGCTCCCAGACGGCGGGCGGCGCCGGTAATCAGGACGACTTGACCGTCAAGCGTACGGGAGGGCATCGGCAGGGTTCCGGCAGCAGCAGCGCTATCTACTGTACATAATAGACGCATGACTTCGGGGCTTCCACCCGCCGCCGTTGCGGATCGCTTGCAGGCGCGCATGGCTGCGCAAGTCCGCCGGGACGGCCCGATGCGGTTCGACCGGTACATGGAGCAGGCGCTGTATGCGCCCGGGCTCGGCTACTACGAACGGGCGGCCCCGGTGTTCGGGGCGAACGGCGATTTCGTCACGGCGCCGGAACTCGGCGGCCTGTTCGCGCGCTGCATGGCGCACTTCTGCGACTTCGCGCTGAACGCGCTGGATGCCGATGCCGTGGCCGAATACGGCGCGGGCTCCGGGACGCTGGCCCGCGGCGTGCTGGCTGCCGCCCGCCGGCCGATTGCCGACTACTGGACGATCGAGCGTTCCGCCAGCCTGCGCCGCCGCCAGCCGCAAAGCCTGCGGCAGGCCGAAGCCTTGCCCAAGCCGTTCGAAGGCGTCGTACTGGCCAACGAGTTTCTGGACGCCTTGCCGGCGCGCTGCTTCGAAGTCGCAGACTCAGGCGTGCGCGAGCGCATGGTCGCGGTGCGCCGCGAACGCGACGACCTGCATTGGACGCTGCAGGAATCCGAAGACCTGAGTGCGGCAGTTCATGACGTCTTCTCCGGCTTGGGCCGAAAGCCCCCGCAAGGCTACCGCTCCGAATGGCGGCGCGAGGCGTACGCCGCGTGGCTTGCGGAACTCGACGGCGCCATGCGTCGCGGCCTCGTGCTGGTTGCGGATTACGGCTACCCGCGCCGGGAGTACTACCACCCGCAACGGACGGAAGGCACCTTGCGCTGCCATGCGAATCACCGGGCGCATGCCGACCCGCTGCAGCGGCCGGGGCAGCAGGACATCAGCGTGGATGTGGATTTCACGGCAGTCGCCGAACTGGCGGCCGACTTCGGATTCGAGACGCTGATGTTCACGACCCAAGCGGGCTTTCTGCTGGAATACGGGCTGCTGGAAGCCATGGACCAATCGCAGACCGCCGCCGGACGGCTCGCGCAACGCGGCGAAGTCGAAACCTTGACGCATCCGGACCGCATGGGCGAACGGTTTCGAGTGCTTGCGCTCGGGCGGGACTTCCCCGCCGACCTGCCGCATGAAGTGTGCCCGGACCACCGGAACCGCTTGTAATGAACTGGATCGAAGTCCTGACGCTGGCGCTGCTGCAGGGAGCGACGGAGTTCCTGCCAGTCTCCAGTTCCGCCCATCTGATTCTGGTGCCGATCCTGCTGGGCTGGGAAGATCAGGGGCATGCATTCGACGTGGCAGTGCATGTCGGAACCCTGCTGGCGATGCTGGGCTATTTCCGGCGCGACTTGGGGGACATGCTGCACGCCGCGGGCGGACAGGGGACGCCCGAAGTGCTGGCGGCGCGCCGGCTGGCCGGCTGGCTGGCGCTGGCGACGGCGCCGATTCTGATTGCAGGCGCGGTGCTGTTCGGCATCATCGAAACGGAACTTCGCAGCGTGCAGTTCATCGCATGGACGACGCTCGGGTTCGGGATTCTTCTGGGGCTTGCGGATTGGCGCGGAACTAGGACTCGCGAACTGGAGCAGGTGCGCTGGAGCGATGCGGTCTGGATCGGATTGGCGCAGTGCCTGGCGCTGGCGCCGGGCGTGTCCCGGGCCGGCATCGTAATGACGGCGGCATTGGCGCTCGGCCTGCGGCGCACCGCGGCCGCCCGCATCGCATTTCTTCTGGCCATTCCGACGATTGCCGCCGCCGGGGCGCTGTCCGCAAGCCATGCGCTTCATTCGGGCCGGTCGACGGAGTGGGGCGTGCTGCTGTCGGGGGCACTCATTGCCGGCGTTGCGGCGTGGCTGTGCATCCATTTCTTCCTGCGCTTGATCGAACGGATCGGCATGCTGCCGTTCGTGCTGTACCGGGTCGCGTTGGGCGCGGTTCTGCTGGCTGCTTTGTAAGGATGGCATTGCCGCCGGGCGGCTTTGAAAGGGGATATATATACATTTAGTGCCAAAAGGTACCATATAGACGACCTAACAAAATGCATTGCTCGTGGAGCCTAGACCGCCAATGTCATCAGACCTCTTTCTGACAAAATATATCCCAGACTTGGATTCATGGGCACAGATTTTCTTGTCCGGTCTTTCTCCTCATTCCCCTGGCGAGGCGGAAGCGATAAAACATGAATTGGCCTCCTCCGGTTTCCCTGACTTGCTGAAGATGGAAACATGGTATTGGGATGCGGAAAGAATCCAAGAAGCCATGTCGATTCCCGTTGAAAGCCCTAAAGGAAAGACTGTTGAATTGCCAAAAAATGTCGGGATTGGATTTCACTTGTTTAGGAAAACTGACAAGAAAGGAAAGGACATAGATGCACTCTATGCAGATGTGGAAGACGGCACATCTTCAGTTTTGCCTATGGCAATGATAATCAAACCCAACTCGGTCGAAATAATCCATCATGTTGATAAGAAGGACATACCAAGGCTTCCCTTTTACTTTAAAACAAGTAATGGACGTGAATACGGATTGATTCAAACCTCTGCTCCAAAAGGCGACCCGTGGTTCATTCTCGCCGCCAAGATGACATGCTTTCTGAACCAGAAACTTGCTGATGTCAAAAAAGTCAAGGCATTACCCCGGCCAGATAGGAGGCGAATTGGCAAAAGTTCGTCCGAAAGCCAAACCGAAGTCAATCTTGTGCGGTGGAGAAAAGTAAGATACGAATCCGACGGGAAAGGGAAAATATTACGAGACAAGCGCTGGTGGGTCATGGGTCATTGCCGTTGGCAGTGGTATCCAAGCGAGGGGGTTCACCGACTTATTTGGATAGATACTCACATACGCGGCAATCCGAACGCGCCACTGCATGAAAAAACTAGAATCAATAAGGTTGTCGATTAATCTATATGATTCCCATATACAGTACTTTCGGCGCTAATGTATATAAATCCCTCCGAAAAGCTGTGCGCCGAGCCAAGAATGTCGCCGAACGGCGGAAGCATCCTCGATCGCAAAAAATTGCATGAACGTTTTTCGGCAAGGTTGCAGGTCGAGCCTCGACTGTCGCGCCAACTAGTCTCGTATCAAGGCAATCGCGAAGTGCCGGGATTGCGATGGTTCAAATACAAAGAGGGATTTTCGCAGGCCCTCGTAGAGCGGTTTCTGGACGAGCGTAGCGCGGACAGTTTGCTTGATCCGTTCTCGGGTTCCGGCACGGCTCCGCTGGTGGCAGCCGGGAGAAATATTCGGGCATGCGGGATCGAAATAAGCCCGGTCGGAATCCTTGCGGCGCGGACGATTGCGTGGGCTGCGAACGGCGTTGGGGAAAAGGCTTTCGCATTTCCGCATGTCCCGATTACGGAGAAGGCATTTTCGGAAGATACCGAACGGAAACTCGGCAAGGCCAGACGCTACATTGCGCAAATCGACGATGCAAAGATTTCCGCCATGCTCAATGCCGCCTGTATGAGCGTACTTGAAGAGGTCAGTTATACGCGCAAGGATGGCCAATACTTGCGATGGGATGAGCGTTCGGGACGCAGTCTCAGAGCCTCCATGAACAAGGGCAGGATCTCGGGCCTTGACGAAGCGCTGGAGAAAAAACTTTCAGACATGATAGAGGATTTTGGCGCACTTAAAGAAGCCTTCGGCGGCATTCTTCCACGGTTCGTTATGGATTCCAGTTTGGAGGTGATGCGGGGTCTTGATGCGGCTTCGGCCGACATGATTGTCACTTCGCCCCCGTATGCCAATCGGTACGACTATACGCGGACCTACGCATTGGAACTGGCGTGGCTCGGATACGGGAGGGAGGCATTCTCCAAACTCTGGCAAGCCATGATTTCGGCCACCGTCGAAAACAAATCCAAGGATGCATGGTTGCGAGACCGCTATGGAAGCAATCCGACGATGCAGCATGCTGAGCGCATGTACGCTCGTCAAAAAGTTCTGCGGGAGGTACTGGCCATCCTGCGCGAAAGGCGAGTAGAGTTGGGGAATCCGCACATCCTTCGGTTGTTGGAAGGATACTTTCGCGAGATGGCCGTCGTAGTGGCGGAGTTGGGCCGGATCGTAAGGCCGGGCGGTCGCGTCATGATAGTGAATGACAATGTGCAGTACCACGGAGAGGAGATTCCGGTCGACCTGATCTTCGCGGACTACGCGGAAAGTTCGGGGTTCCGATGCGAGCGCATTGAAGTCCTGCCGCGAGGCAAGGGCAATGCTAGCCAGCAGATGGGCCGATTCGGCCGGCGGGAACTGCGCAAGTGCGTGTATTGTTGGGAGAGGGTTTCGGATGCTTCGCTGCCGGAAACCGGATATGCCGCATAGACGCCCGCTTTGTTCTAGCAGCATCGCTGCATTTCATTCCAAAGCTTTGCGAACTGCTTCCAGCCGCGCTTGGCGGATCCGCTTCTGAATGGAGCGGCCGCTCCCTCGCTTGGCGATCGCGCTCTCGTCGCAACTCAGAACGGCGGCATGGGCCGCTTGCAGACGCTTCGCATGGTGGGCGGCATCCCGACCGTCTGCCGCGTCCGCCGTTTGCGCGGCGGCGCAGAAGGATTCGAACCGTTGCGGCCTCCGCACGCCGTCCGCGAATTGGATGAGATCCAGCGCGGCTGAAGAATCCTGGCCGTCCCATTGCCGCCACGCATCGATGTTCCGGTGCAGCAGTTCGCCGGCTTCGCGGAAGGCGCGCGGCACCCGCAGCGCTTGGCACAAGTCGCGAACCGATTCCGCATGCAGCGCCATGCAGGCGAAGCGGGCAGCTTCCGGAAGTTCGTCGTTGGAGGCTTGGCGCAACACTTGCGCGACGGCCTCGAAATCCTGCAGCAGCGGAAAGATCGCAGGCCAGGCATCGCAGGCGGCCAGAATACGCACGAACTGCTCCGGCGCAGGCTCCATGAGGGCCCGCCGCAGTTCTTGGAACACCCGTTCGGGCGTCAGCGCCGCGACTTCGCCGCCGTGCGCCATGTCGGCCATGCGCTGCAGCGTCTCGTCCGCGACCCGGAAGCCCAGCGGCGCGAAGCGCGCCGCGAAGCGGGCGACCCGCAGCACCCGCAACGGATCTTCGTTGAAGGCCGGCGAGACATGCCGCAGCAACCGATCGTTCAGGTCGCGCTGCCCGCCGAACGGATCGATCAGGTCGCCGGAATCGTCTTGCGCGATGGCGTTGACGGTCAGATCCCGCCGGCGCAGATCCTCTTCCAGAGTCACGTCCGGCTCCGCGTGGAACGTGAAGCCGTGGTAGCCTTGGCCGATCTTGCGTTCGGTGCGCGCCAGCGCGTACTCCTCGTGGGTTTCCGGATGCAGGAACACGGGGAAGTCGCTCCCGACGGGGCGGTAGCCGAGTCGGATCAGGTCGTCCGGGCGCGCGCCGACCACCACCCAGTCGCGTTCCGAGGCTTCCCGCCCCAGCAACCGATCGCGAACCGCGCCGCCTACCAGATAGATGCGCATGGCGCCCAGTGTACCCTGTGGGCCCGCCGCCGTAGGCGGCGCACTCCGGCTGCGCCGCCGCAGGGTTTCCCCATCGCCAGTACAATGGGGTTGCGCCGGAGCGTTCCGTCCCGATGATCATCGAAGGCCCCATTCGCATCAGCACCGAGTCGTCCGAAGATGGCGGCGGATTCAGTTTGCGCCTGTCGTTCGTCGAAGAGTTCCAAGAACTGGGGAAGGCCCGGCAGGCTGCGGATTTTGAGGCCTATCTGGAACGGCTGCGGACGCAGAGCGCGGCGCTGGACGCTGCCGACCCGAACCGCCAAGGCATGCTGATCGTGCTGCAGGTCGGCGAGCAGATGCTGCCCCTGATCCGGGAAGGCTCGCTGCCGCTGTCCGAGGGGCTGGAGATCAAGATCGACCGGCAGGCGCCACCGGCGAGCTCTCTGGCCGATTCATCCAGCCGAATCAACTAGCCTGCGCTACGAATCGTGCCGCGCAAGCGCATCCTTGGCGACATCGTTGGCATAGAACTCGCGGATGGAGTCGACGGTCTCGGTGCGGTTGGCGCCGGAGCCCACTAGGCACGTGCCGTTCGCATCGCAAGCCCACAGGATGTAGGCCGTGAAATTCTTCAGGTCTTCCGGAAACTGGTCCCGGTGCGGCACGCCCGACGGCTCCACCCGGTCGCCTGCGGCTTCCCGCTTGATGCGGGCCAACTCCTGCTGCAAGGTTCGGACATCTTGGCCGTCCCATTGGCCGACGACGGCGCCGGACCGGGACACGATATCATTGGACATAAAGCCTCCGCTAATGTCGGTGAGTGGCAAAAAGTGGCATTAAGCGTGCCTATCCTAGCACCATGAAGCCGTCGGAGCGCGGCGTACCGCTCAGCATGTGGCGGGCCATGCGCTATTGGCTGCGCCTAGGACTGATCAGTTTCGGCGGGCCGGGCGGCGCCATCGGCATCATGCATTTGGAATTGGTGGAACGGCTGCGCTGGATTTCGGAGCGGCGCTTCCTGCACGCGCTCAACTACACCATGGTCCTGCCCGGACCGGAAGCGCAGCAGTTGGCGACCTACATCGGTTGGCTTCTGCACGGCCGGCTGGGCGGGCTGATCGCCGGAGTGCTGTTCGTCGCGCCGTCGCTGCTCATGATCGCGGCGCTCGCATGGCTGTACTTGGCCTATGGCGAGGTCGCCTGGGTGGCCGCGCTGCTGTACGGCGTGAAGCCGGCCGTTACGGCGGTCATCCTGTACGCCATCTGGCGGATCGGGCGGCGCGTGCTGCGCAATGCGCCATTGTGGGGCGTCATGCTGGCGGCGTTCGCCGGGCTGTTCGTGCTGCATCTGCCGTTTCCGCTGATCATCGTCTCCGCAGGCGTGCTGGGCTGGTGCGCGAACCGTTGGGCGTCGGCTTGGGTGCGTCTTCCGGATGCCGATGCCGCCGAGCAGGAAGAAGGCGATGCGTCCGCGGCCTCGGTCGCCATTTCCCGTGGTCAGGTCGTGCGGCTTTTGGGCGCGGGCGCCGGTCTATGGGCGGCCGTCTATCTGGCGGCGCATGCGCTCGATGCCAGCGGTGCGCTGGCCGACATGGCGGTGTTCTTCAGCAAGGCGGCCGTGTTGTCGTTCGGCGGTGCCTACGCCGTGCTCCCGTACGTCTATCAAAGCGCGGTGGAGCACTACCAATGGTTGACGGCGGCCCAGATGATCGACGGTTTGGCGTTGCGCGAACTGATTCCCGGCCCGCTGGTCATGATCACGTCCTTCGTCGCGTTCGTGGGCGGCTTCGAAGGACAGCTGCTGGGTCCGGACCGGCCTTGGACGGCCGGCATGCTGGCGGCCGCCGTCGCGGCCTGGTACACGTTCCTGCCGTCGTTCCTGTTCATCTTCGTCGGTGCGCCGTACATCGAGAAGACGCGCCATCGGCCGGCCTTCACCGCGCCTCTGACGGCGATCACCGCCGCCGTGGTCGGTGTGATGCTGAATCTGGCCGTGATGTTCGCCGGCCATGTCATTTGGACGCAGGGCTGGGAGGCCGTGCCGGATCTGAACATGGCGCTGATGACCGGTTTGGCACTGCTGGCGCTGTCCGCCGGGCGCGTACCGGTCGTGCCGGTGCTGCTGGTCTGCGCCGCCACCGGCGTGCTGCTCACTTGGCTGGGCGCGGCGTCCGGCTAGCCCGCTTCGGCGTCCTTGTCTTTCTTGCGGGTCGGCGTCAGCGACACCTCGTCGCCGTGCCGCAGTCGGGCGGCGGCTTCGGCAGTCTGCCGGTTCACGGCCACCGTCAGCCGACTGGGGTCGATGGCCTCATGCCAGTCTTCGCCGCGTTGACGCAGCCAGTACAGAAGTTCGGCGACGGTCGCGACTTCGCTCGGCAATGCCACTTCGATCAGATCGCGATCCAAGCGTTCGGCCAGCGTGGAGAACAGCAGCACCGTGACGGTGCGCTCGCCGCCGGGCGCAGCATCCGGGCTTCGGCGTTCGATGTCCGCCAGATACTGCTGCCAGTTGGCCTGCCGATTCTTGCCCAGTTGGTACAGGGTTTCCCACGAATAGATGCCGGTGTCGTGGCCGTCGCTGAAGTGCAGGCGCACGGCGTACGTCCCATACGGTTCGATGCGCCCGATGTTGACGTGCTGCTTGCCGGTGACCGGGTCGCCGCGCGCGCGCGCCGTCTTCACTTCGGCCGACGGGGAGAACACGCGCAGGTATTCGCACGGGAGCGTGAACTTGGCGCCGTCGTCGAACGTGACATGCAGCTCGCGGGCTTGGCGATCCAGATTCAGTTCTTCGGGCATCGGCGTCATGGCAGCAGTTCGCCGGCCCACAGCGCATCCAAAAACGTGGGCCATGGCAGGAAGTCGATCTTGCCGGCCGTGCGCGGCGCGGACTCGCAACTGACGACGATGGCGCGTCGCGGACGGTGCTCCTCTTGGAAGGCGTTCAGCCCCTTAAGCTCCGGACGCGACACTTTGCGGCTGCCTTTCGCTTCGATGGCGATTTCGCCATGCCGTCCCAAAACGAAATCGACCTCAAGCCCCGACTTGGTTCTCCAGAAGCGTATCGGAAAAGGCTTGCTCTCATAGTTTTGGTACGCCAGCAGTTCCATGAGGATGAAATGTTCGAATGCCGCACCGAAGCGCGAGCCGGCGTCGCGTTCCAGCGTCGTGCCTGCAACGTATCCGGCAATGCCCGTGTCGAAAAGATAGAACTTCGGGGCTTGCGTAATGATGGCGCGATTGCGCCGTTGCGCGAACGGTTCCAGCATCGTGCCGAGCAGCGTATCCTCCAGAATCTGGAAGTATTCCCGCGCCGTCTTGGAACTTACGCCGCAGTCGCGGGCAATATGGCTGAAGTTGAGCATGGTTCCATGGCTGAATCCCAGCGCATTGAAAAACCGCGCGAAAGCACCGGCATTTCGCGTCAGGCCTTCGTCGAAGACTTCTTCCTTCAAGTAGTCGGAGATGTAGCCTTCAAGGCTGCGCCGGTAGTGGGGCGTGGTGTAGTGGCTCGGCACCAAGCCTCGCTGCAGGGCCGTGAGCAGGTCGAATTCGGGAATCTCCCGCGAAGTCAGAGGCAGCATGCGGAAGCGCCATGCGCGCCCGCCGAGCAGGTTCGCGCCGCCCCGCTTCATTTTTCTGGCGCTGGAGCCGCAGAGGATGAAGGAGTAGCCGTGCGTCTCGATGAGGCGATGGATATCGTCCATGATCGCCGGGACTTTCTGCACTTCGTCCACAATGATGGGCAGCCGCTTCTTGGAGGCTTGGAAAGCCTGCACACGCTCGGCCAGACGCCACGGCTCCTGAGTGAGTTCCAGAAAGATCCGGGAGTCCAAGAAATCGATGTACTCCGAATCCGGGAAGCGCGTCTTCAGGAACGTCGACTTGCCGACTTTCCGAGGTCCCCAAAGAAAGGCGGACTGGCCTTGCGGCAGGGCCATGCCGAGTTGGCGTGAAAACATCTTTTTGGAAGTCCGTTCCAAATTAGTCCGACTAAATTATATTATACATCCAAATCAGACGATTTCAAGCCCTAAAAGCCCGCGCAATGGCGCAAAATCTCCAGCCCGCTTGCCGGATGGGGTTTTCTTTCGGATCCGAACGGACGCATCCCGGTTTCCGGTGCCGTCAGCCCTCGGTCTTCCGAATTTGGTAGAATACGCGCTTCCGAAATAAAGACTCGGTCCTGTGGATCATGTATGCAGTCATTGAAACCGGCGGCAAGCAATACCGCGTGCAGCCCGGCGACGTCATCCGCGTCGAGAAGCTGGAGGCGGAGCCCGGCGGCGAGGTCACGTTCAAGCGCGTCCTGCTGGTGTCGGACGGAGACGAGGTGCATATCGGCACGCCGCATGTGGAAGGCGGGCAAGTGACGGCGCAGGTGACGGCGCATGGCCGGGCGCCGAAGATCCATGTGGTCAAGTTCCGGCGGCGCAAGAACTCCCGCACCCGCACCGGGCATCGCCAGCACTGGACCGAACTCGAGATCCGCGACATCCGCGCAAGCTAGGCAGCCATGGCCCATAAGAAATCAGGCGGCAGTTCCCGCAACGGGCGCGACTCCGAGTCCAAGCGCCTCGGCGTCAAGCGCTTCGGCGGGCAGCAGGTCCGGGCCGGCACCATTCTGGTGCGCCAGCGCGGCACGCGCTATCGGGCCGGCTCGTTCGTCGGCGTCGGCCGCGACCATACCTTGTTCGCTAAAGTGGACGGCAAGGTCGAGTTCCGCTCCCGCGGACGCGAAAGCCGAACCTACGTCTCGGTCAGTCCGGCCGGACTCTGATCCGCGCCGGATTCCGGCGCCCGTTCTGCACCGCAGCCGTGCCGGACGGCGCGCGCCCACCGGCGGGTCGGGTCTCCGCTTATAATTTTTCCTCATGAAGTTCGTGGACGAAGCCAGTTTGACGGTACGCGGCGGCGACGGCGGCCACGGCTGCGTCAGTTTCCGGCGCGAGAAGTACATTCCGCGCGGCGGGCCGGACGGTGGCGACGGCGGCGATGGCGGCTCCGTCTATTTGCGCGGCAGCGCGCACCTCAATACGCTGGCCGACTTCCGGGCGCGACGGCAGTTCCGCGCTCCGCGCGGCTGCGACGGCTCCGGCAAGAACCAGACCGGCGCCTGCGGCGCCGATATGGTCATCGACGTGCCGGTGGGCACGCTGGTGCACGATGGCGAGACGGGCGAACTGATCGTGGACATCACCGGCGAGGGCCGTACGCTGGTGGCGCACGGCGGCTTCCACGGCTTGGGCAATGCGCGTTTCAAGAGTTCCGTCAACCGCGCTCCCCGGAAGGCCACGCAAGGCAGCCAAGGCGAACAGCGCCTGCTGGATCTGCAACTCAAGCTGATGGCCGACGTCGGCCTGCTGGGTCTGCCCAATGCCGGCAAGTCGACGCTGGTGCGGGCCGTCTCGGAGGCCACGCCGAAGGTTGCGGATTATCCGTTCACCACGCTGCATCCGCATTTGGGCGTCGTGCGGGTCGGCCGCTACCGGCGGTTCGTAATGGCGGACATCCCCGGCATCATTGAGGGCGCGGCCGAAGGCGCAGGCCTCGGCCTGCAGTTCCTGCGCCACCTGTCGCGCACCCGCCTGCTGCTGCATCTGGTCGACATGGGCGCCCCCGATGCCGCACCCGCTGCCTCCGTACGCCAAATCGAGGCAGAGCTCGCCCGTTCCGAAGAGGCCGTCTTCAAGCAGCCGCGCTGGCTGGTGGGCACCAAGGCGGATTTGCTGGACGCGGACGAAGGCGAAGCGCGTTTCGAGGCCGTCTGCCGTGAACTCGGCTGGTCGGATCCGCGCTTCCTGATTTCTGCGGCGGCGCATCAGGGCCTAGAGCCGCTGCTGCAGGCCGCCGACCGGTTTTTGGAGGAGTCGCATGAACAAGCGGCCTGAGATCGGCGCGTCCGGCTGTTGGGTCATTAAGGTGGGCAGTTCGCTGCTGACTCAGGGCGGCCGCGGCTTGGACCGGGACTTGATCGCGGACTGGATGCAGCAGGTTGCGGAGTTGCTGGCGGCTGGCCGCCGGCTCTGCCTGGTGTCGTCCGGCGCCGTGGCGGAAGGCATGAGCCGGCTGAACTGGACGCAGCGGCCCCATGCGCTGCACGACTTGCAGGCCGCCGCCGCCGTCGGCCAGATGGGCTTGGTGCAGGCGTACGAAGCCACGCTCGCAAAGCACGGCTACCACAGTGCCCAGATACTCCTGACCCACGAAGGCCTGCAGGATCGCGCCCGCTATCTGAATGCCCGCACGACATTGCGCACCCTCCTGGACCTCGGCGTCGTGCCGGTGGTGAACGAGAACGACACCGTATCGACGCAGGAGCTGCAGTTGGGGGATAACGACATGCTGGCCGCAACGGTCGCGAATCTGGTGGAAGCGGATCTGCTGGTAATCCTGACCGATCAGCAGGGGCTGTACGACAAGAACCCTGACGCGCACGAAGACGCGACGCTGATCGAACAGGCGGCGGTCGAGGATGCGGCGCTGGACGCCTACGCCGGCGAGGGGCAGGGCTGTTTGGGCCGCGGCGGCATGCGCACCAAGGTTGAGGCGGCGCGCGCGGCTGCCCGCAGCGGCGCTCATTGCTTGATTGCCCACGGCGCAGAGCTGGATGTGCTGCGGCGCCTCGCCGCCGGCGAGGCCTGCGGAACGCTGCTGCTGGCTGCGGATGCTTCCATGTCGGCCCGGCGCCAATGGATCGCCGCCGTCAAGAGCCGCGGCGCATTGCATGTGGATTCGGGGGCGGAGCATGCGCTGCGCACCGGCAAGAGCCTGCTGCCGGTCGGCGTCACGGAGGTGGGCGGCTCGTTCCGCTCCGGCGATGTGGTGGCCGTGCTGACCGCGCAAGGCGACGAGATCGCCCGCGGCATCGTCAACTATGCGGCCGATGATGCGCGACGCATTCAAGGGCGGCGCAGTCAGGAGCTGGAAAGCGTGCTGGGCGTGGTGGGCGAGCCGGAACTCATCCATCGCGACAACCTGTGCCCGCTGTGGGAGGGCTCCGGCGCATGATTCAGCAGGAACATGCTCGCCGCCGCCGCAAACTGATGCGCCGGCTCGGCCCGGATGCCCTTGCGCTGGTGCCGGCCGCGCCGCTGCGCGTCCAGAGCCGGGACGTGCACTGGCCGTACCGGCAGGACAGCGATTTCCTGTACCTGACAGGCTTTCCCGAACCGCAGGCGATGGCCGTGCTACGGCCCGGACATCCGGAAGGCGAGTTCCTAATGTTTTGCGCCGAACGCGATCCGGTGCGCGAGTGCTGGGAAGGGCCGACGATCGGCCCGCAGGGGGCCTGCGAGCATTACGGCGCGGACTCGGCTCGGCCGATCGGGGAGTTTCCGAAAGCTTTGCCGGAACTGCTGCGCGAACGGCGCACGCTGTGCTACGCGTTGGGGAAGGATGCGGCTCTCGATGCCGCCGTGCGGGAGGCCATCGATGGCTTGCGGCTGCAAAGCCGGGCCGGCATGCGCCCGCCGCCCGAATGCCGAATGCTGGATCAGGACATGCACGAAATGCGCTTGTTCAAGAGCCGCGCCGAAATCATTCGGATGCGTCGCTCCGCCTCCATGGCCTGCGCCGCGCATCGCCGTGCCATGGGCATCGCGCAGCCGGGCTGCTACGAGTACGAATTGGAAGCGGAACTCCAATACGAGATGCAGCGCCGCCATATGCAGTTCGCGTATCCCAGCATCGTGGCTTCGGGCGCGAATGCCTGCATCTTGCATTACATCGACAATCGGCGGCAGACCGAAGCGGGCGATCTGGTGCTGATCGATGCCGGCGGCATGCACGACGGCTACGCCAGCGACGTGTCGCGCACTTGGCCGGTGGACGGGCGGTTCACGGTGCCGCAGCGCGAGATCTACGAACTGGTTCTGGAAGCGCAGCGTGCGGCGATCCGAAAATGCGTGCCCGGCAACGGGGTTCGCGACATGCATCGAGAGGCGACCCGCGTCCTGACGCGCGGGCTGGTGAACCTCGGCATCCTCAAGGGCGCGTGGCAGACGCTCTGGAAGCAGGAGGAGTACCGCCCGTTCTTCATGCATGGCACCGGACACTGGCTGGGCATGGACGTGCATGACGTCGGCGCGTATGCGGCGGATGGCGAGCCGCGGCGGCTGGAGCTCGGCATGGTCACCACGGTCGAGCCCGGGCTTTATTTCGCGCCGGGCTTGAAGGGCGTGCCCAAGCGCTTCCGCGGCATCGGCGTGCGCATTGAGGACGATGTGGCCGTCACGGCCAAAGGCCCGGACGTGCTGAGCGCGAAACTGCCGACCGACCCGGATGAAGTCTGCCGCCTAGTCGGAGCGAATCTGAATGGCCGCGGCTGAACTGCATCGCGACCTGCTGGTCGCCGGCGGCGGCTTGGCCGGCATGATGCAGGCCGTCCTGCTGGAGTCCTCAGGCTGGCGCGTCGCCGTATTGGAGCAGGGCGACGGGCGCAAGGCGCTGTCCGATCCGCGCAGCCTCGCCTTGTCCGAAAGCACGCGCCGCATTCTGCAGGTGCTGGATGTGTGGGATGCCGTGGCGCCCGAATGCGCGCCGATCGATCGGATCGACGTTTCCCAGCGTGGCGCTTTCGGAACCACATGCCTGCGCGCCGAAGACGAACAGCTTCCGGCTCTGGGCTATGTCGTGCCGGCCGGGACACTGGCGAAGATATTGCACGACCGGGTCGAAGCCGCACCGCATTGCGACTTGCTGACGAAGGCGACAGTCGAGGGCGTGCAGGTCCATGCGTCCGGACTGGACGTGACGCTGCAGCACGGCGGTACGCCGCTGCTGGCGCATGCCCGGTTGCTGGTGGCGGCCGACGGGGCCCGGTCCGCTTTGCGCAGCGAGTTGGGCTTGGAGGCGGAGGAAGTCGATTACGGGCAAAGTGCGCTGATTGCTAAGGTGCGCATAGATCGCACGCCCGACGGCCGGGCGTATGAGCGTTTTACGGCGGACGGGCCGTTGGCGCTGCTGCCGCATCCGTCCGGGGCATGGGCGCTGGTCTGGGCGATGCCCCGGCCGTTGGCCCGCCGCGCCCAACTGTGGCCGGAAGCCCGTTTTCTGGAAGCGTTCCAAGAGGCGCTGGGCTGGCGTGCCGGACGGGCGCTTGAGGTGCTGGGCCCGCGGCATTGTTATCGGCTGTCATTCTGCCGAACGCGGCGGCGCGTCGCGCAACGATGCGTACTGATCGGCGATGCGGCATTTTCGCTGCATCCGGTGGCGGCGCAGGGATTCAATCTGGTCGTGCGGGATGCGGCATGGCTGGCGCAAATGCTGCGCGGCGCCGAGGGGCGCGACGAAGATCCCGGCTCGGAAGCCTTGCTCAACGACTATTTGCGCGTGCGCAAGGCGGACGCGCAGCGGGTCGCCGGATTTACGGACTTTCTGGCGCAATGCTTCACGTGGCGCAATCCGCTGGCGCGAGGACTGCGGGCGGCGGCGCTGCTGGCGCTGGAGGGCATGCCCGGCTGCCGCACCCGGCTGGTCCGGTTCGGCATGGGGGCCGATTTGCCGATGCCCGATCTGGCAAGGCCTGAGGGCGAGGAGCGGGCCCATGCCTGAAGTGGCGGTCGTCGGAGGCGGGGCGGTCGGCCTGGCCGCAGCGGCGCTGTTGGCGCGGTCGAAATTCCGTGTCGCAATCGTCGAGCCCCGACCGCTGCCCCCGGATGCGCCAGGCCCCGAACCGGATGCCCGGGTGCTGGCCCTGACGCCGGCTTCCCGGAAGATCCTGCAGGCCTGCGGCACTTGGGATCGCATGGACGCGGCCCGCATCGCGCCATGGATCCGGATGCGGGTATGGGAACGGGACGATGCAAACGGCATCGAGTTCAAGGCGTCGGACATCAATCAGGCGGAACTGGGCTGCATCGTCGAGAACCCTGCGCTGATTCGCGCGTTGCATCAGGTGCTGCAGGAGTCGGGAGCCGAGTTCCATAACCCGGATTCGGTGGCCCATTTGGAAACGGACGCTTCAGGCATCGAACTTGCGCTCGAATCCGGCGAGCGGCTGCGCGTCGAGGCAGTCGTGGCGGCGGACGGCGCCCGTTCCAAAGTCCGGGAATTGGCGGGATTGGAATGGGATTTCACGCCGCACCGGCAGCAGGCCATCGCGGCGGAAGTGGAAACGGCGCAGCCGTACGAGCCGACGGCATGGCAGCGGTTTCGCGCCGACGGCACGGTCGCCCTGCTGCCGCTGTTCAACGAACGCTACTCGCTGGTGTGGTCATCCATGCAGGCCGACGAACTGATGCAACAGCCGGAGGAAGGGTTTGCCGAATCCTTGACGGCGGCTCTGGGCGGGCGCTTGGGAGCCGTACGGCTGTGTGGGCCGCGCAGCCTGTTTCCGCTCGGCCGCGGGTTCGCGCCGCAATGGTGCGCGCCCGGCATTGCCCTGATCGGCGATGCGGCGCACGTCGTGCACCCGCTCGCGGGGCTTGGCCAGAACCTCGGGTTGATGGACGCGGCGGTGCTGCAGGAGGAAATGGCGGGCCATCCGCTCAGCCAGCGGGCGCTGCAGGCGTACGAACGCCGGCGCAAAGGCCTCGCCAGAATGACGCAGTGGGCGCTGGAAGGATTCCGGGTCGGCTTCGGGCTCGAAAGCGAAGCCGCCAGCCGGTTGCGCTCGCACGCCTTGGGCCTTGCAGGCTACAGCCGGACCGTGCGCAGGCTGTTCATCCGGCAGGCCGACGGGTGTCTGGATGCGCCGCGATGGCTTAGCGCCAGCGCTCCATTCGAAGGCCGCGTTCGGGGGAACCGGGCTGTCTCGCAGATTAATTAAGGTGCTGCGCGCACTGGACTCCATCCATGAAGCCGTCCTCTCTTGTAGGCATCTTGCTGCGAGTGCTGCGACGGCAAGCCGTACTGGCATACCTGAGGAGACACCCCGTACCTGAAGACCTTCCTGAACGCTTGGTGCAGGAACCCGCCGATGGTCCGGCGCGCGCCGTGCTGCTGTGGCTGCATGGCACCGGCACGGTTGTCCGGAAGTTTCTGCGCGAGCATCCGCCGCCCCGCATTCGCGCTTGCCGCGTCGTCGCGCTGCAGGCGCCCATCCGTCCGGTCGCCATTTTCCGTGGGCATCGCATTCCTGTGTGGGCAGACATGCTGCCCAACGGTGCCGGCCCCGCCTTGAGCGACATGCGCCACATGGCCGAAAGTGCCGCACGCATCCATCGAGAAATCGATCTCCAGCGACAGGACGGCATCGGACGGATCGTACTCGGCGGACATTCCCAAGGCGCCTTTCTAGCACTGTACGCGGCCTTGACCTGCCGCGAGCCGGTGACGGCCGTCGTCAGCTTGTCCGGATACCTGTCCGAAGAGGCGCAAGCGCAATTGGACGCGCATCCCGGCGGGCTGATGCGAAGCGCCCCTGTGTTCTTGGCGCATGGCACCCGAGACGCAACCATTCCGTTGAAGCATGCGGAGACGGCCCGGGATTGGCTTCGGGAGCGCCAGATCGCCGTGCACTGGCACAGCGGCCCCTATGGGCATAATCGGAGGCCGAAGGGGGAAGCCGAAGCTTGCGCAAAGTTCCTGCGGCAGGCCTGCGCATCGATGGATAATTCAGTGCCATGAAACTTCATCTGGTTGAAGAGGTCATGCTTCTGGTGCTGCATGACGACGGCGGCGAGTTCGCCAAAATGCGGGATTGGCCGATGCGATGCGCATTGGCCGGCGGCGTGCTGATGGATCTGGTCCTGCAAGGGCGGATTGCCGTCGAACCGGAAATGCTGCGCGTACTCGATGCCGACTCCCCCCCCCCCCCCCCCCCCCCCCCCCCCCGGCGCTCCGTTATTGGATTCAGTGTTGGCGGAGGTCGCCGCGGCTGACCCGCCGCGCAGCCCCCGCCACTGGGTAGATCATTTCGCGCAGCAGGCGGACCGGCTGCGCGATGCGGCACTGCAACGCTTGGTCGAGCACGGCATTCTGCGCCGCGAGTCGGAGCTGTTCCATTGGGTGCACGGCGAGCGGTCGTACTCGACCGCCACGGAAGAAGTGGAGGTCAAACTGCGCATTCTGGGCGTGCTTTTGGAGAATGAGGAGCCCTCGCTGAGGGACATCGCGCTCATCCATCTGGCGCACGCTTGCCACATTCTCCTGGTGCTGTTGTCGTATCGGCAACTGCAGCAGGCGACGAAGCGCATCGAGGAGTTGAGCCAACTGGGCGAGGCGGCGCGACCATTGCTGAGTGCGATCATGGACAGCGAAGTCGCTGCCGGACCGTCGCACGGCCGGCGGATGGCCAAAGGGTTGCCGGTGCTAGGCAACTTGGACATGATGCTAGGCTCGGACCACGCCGTGCTGTCGCGCATGTACATGGAACTGGGGCCGGTGTTCCAATTCCGCTTCTTCGGCAAGCGGTACACCATGCTATGCGGTCCGGAAGCCAACCGGTTCCTGGCCACACGCGGCAAGATGCACTTCAGGTCGTTTGAGATCTGGCACGCCTACAGCGCCTTGCTTGGCGCGGCGCGCTTCACCCTCAATGCGGACGGCGCCGAGCATAAGCGGATGCGCCACGCCCAGATTCAAGGGCTCAGCCATGCCTACGGCATGGAGCGGCGCGCCGACATGGTTGCCATCGTGCGCCGCCGCTTGGCTTCGTGGCCGACGGGCCGGCCGCTGCACGCAGTTCGAACCATCCAGCGCCTGCTGGCAGAATTGCAGGGTGCCATCCTCCTCGGCACGGACACCCGCGGCC
The DNA here is from genome assembly GCA_963668445.1 of uncultured candidatus Poriferisulfidus sp. Lineage (GTDB taxonomy): Bacteria > Pseudomonadota > Gammaproteobacteria > Poriferisulfidales > Poriferisulfidaceae > Poriferisulfidus. Next base: position 1,389,167 of record OY764335.1, on the reverse strand, counting down.
ACGAGGACGACTTGATCGATTACGTTCGCATGGCGGTAGCCATGCATTTCGCGCCTAGAGGAGAGAAATCCCAGAAATTCCAGCACCTCCGCCAGCGCATACTGGAACTGCTTAAGGCCGTCGCCGCCAACCATCGCGAGGGCAATCGGAATGGAGCGGGCGGCGCTGCCGGCGGACTCATCGCGCTGCACGACGAAGATCCGATCTTTCTGCCTGAAGCGGATCTGCCTACGGGCCTGATTTCCTTGATCATGGCCGGACTCGAAACCGTCGGCGGCGTACTGGCGTTCATGCTGCACGCCCTATTCGAAAATCCAGATCTGATGGAGCGGGCGACCACGGAAGCCGACGAGTTGTTCGCGCATGGCTCTTCCGTGCCCGGTACGGAAGCCTTGGACCGGCTTGATGTGCTGCACCGCATCATGCTAGAGACGATGCGGATCTATCCGCCGATCTCTATTCTCGGGCGCGTCGTCGCCAACTCCTTCGATTTCGGCGGCTACCGGTTCCTAGCTCGCGAACGGGTGCAGGTCGGCACCAGCGTCGCGCATCTGCTGCCAGAGTTCTATCCCGACCCCATGCGATTCGATATCGACCGCTATTTGCCGGAACGCATGGAGCATCGGGCCCCCGGCGCGTACGCCCCGTTCGGATTGGGGCAGCATGCCTGCTTGGGCGCCGGCTTGGCCCAAGTGCAGATTCCGTTGATCGTGGCGACGCTTCTGCATGGTGCGGAACTGGAGGCGGCATCCCCGGCAGGGAAGTTCAAGATCAACTATATGCCGACCATGTCTCCGAGCGATTCCTTCGCCTTCAAAATCCGGAGCCGGCGATGAAGGCGGCATTGTTTCAATGATGTCGCGTGTTGCCGTGGAATTTCGGTTCCCGTTTCCTTGCTCGGCGCAGCTCATGAGCCTTGGCGCATCGCCCGCCCGTGCGAGTTGATTGGCGCCGACCTCTCCATGCCGTGAACGCTCTTTCAAAGACGAAGCGGAATCCTTGGCCCGGATTTCCCATCAATGCATTGGTGCCGGTAAGCGTATGGCTGAGGTTGCTGCAGGAGCATGGAGGGCCGTCGCCGGAATTCCGGATGCGCATGGCGTTGCTGCTTTTGCTCAACGGGGCCGTGGCGCCGATTCGTTTGGCGGAACGCCTCACGTATGCGTGCCGTGTGGCGCGGACGCCGATCAGTCCGTCGCCGATCTTCATTCTGGGAGCCGCGCGCAGCGGCACGACGCATCTGCACAACCTGATGGCCTGCGACCCCCGGATGTGCTTTCCGACCAATCTTCAGGCGTTGGCGCCCGGACTGTTCTTGTCCTTGCGGTGGCTGTTCGGGCGGCGTTGGGCCATGGTCGAGAAGCGGCGTGCGATGGACAATGTGTCATTCACGCTGGCCTCGCCGCAGGAAGAGGAGATCGCCATGCTCAATTTGACCCACCGTTCGCTCATGCACGGCCTCGCGTTTCCGCAGAGTTTCGAGTTCCTGCTGCATCGCTACGCCTCTCTGGATGCTTTGTCCCGACGCGAGCTGGCGCATTGGGACCGGCTGTACTCGGAAACATTGCGCAAAACGACATGGCACGCCGGCGGCCGGCGCCTGCTGCTGAAAAGCCCGATCAACACCGGGCGGATTCCGCATCTTTGCCGCCTGTTCCCTGAAGCCCGCTTCATCCATATCGTCCGCAATCCCTACACCCTCTATCCTTCCATGACGAAAATGTTCGCAAAGCTGACCGACATGTGCCAACTGCAGACGGCGACTCCGGACCGGATCGTTCGCAATGCCGAGCAGTACTACGCCTGGACCATGCGGAAATACCTGCAGGACAGAAGCTTGATCGCCGCCGACCGCTTGGTGGAGGTGCGCTACGAGGATGTTGAACGCAGGCCGTTGGAGGAACTGGGGCGCATCTATCGGCAACTGGGGCTTCCGGACTGGAATGCTGCGCCCGTGGCGGCGTACTTGGAAAGTCTGAAAGGCTACCAAAAGAATGTCTATGCGCAGGATCCGGCCATCGTGGAGCGGGTTGGCCGGTGCTGGGGCTTTGCGGTTGAAGCTTGGGGCTATGCGCCGCCGGAGGCGAGGGCAGAGCCTCTAGGCCGCGCTTGAACCGCAGTTCAAGTGCGCAATGGATAGCGCTTTAGCAGGCGCCAAACGCACGAAATATTGTCCGGTTTCAGTTCGAAGTCTTAAGAGCTTTTGCGAGTATGCCCTTGACAAAATTCGGCAACGTTTCCTCAGCTTGTGTCGCATCGCTTTTTAGGGATTCATATTCTTTGGTTTCTTCGCCTTGCCATATCAAGTCAAGCCTGCGAATTTGACGCATTGCGACATGAGTGTAGTTCTCGGGATAGGCCCAGTAACATGAATGACACACGTCTTTCTGTTTTGCGGTCCAATTGCCGCAGTGTTCGCATGACCAGGATTTCGCACGGTTTGCGGAATGACACAGGAGCATAAAATTATCGGGATTCATGTCTGCTGGATCGCCTGCTATTTCATATGGCACGCGATGATCAATTTGCAGATCTCGCGCGTCAACTTCCTCGAGATAAATGAAGCAACGGCATCCGTATTGAGCAAGCAATTCTTTCTTGATCTTTTTGGAGAGGGCGGTTCGGCCATCAACCTTGCGGAGTTTCGGTGTGGAGAGTTCCGCGAAGCGATAGGCGGCAATTTTCCGTCCATCAGGGCCCTTGATTCGAAACGTTTCTAATGGAATTCCTCGCTCGCGGGCATCACGGGCGGCTCTAGGCGGGTGATTGTATCCATACTGAGTCTTCAGTTCGTCTGTCGTTACATGCCCGTGCTTGAGTATATGGTCCACAAGGGTGCGTGGCCGCTTTTGTAATGGAATCCTTCGAATAAGTTTGAGCAATGCCTCGGGATGCTTTCTCATGATGCCCTCGGCGTTTCAAAAAAGTTTCCCTGCCGTATTCTAGAGTAGTCGCGATAGGAGCGAGGACGCGCATCGACTTCTCGGGCTAGGGTCTTTGAGATATATAGCGATTCAACGGTCTCGTCGTTTCTGCCTAATAAGGTTGCCTGCGAAGATCTTCCGGCTTCGATCTCTATCCGTGTCAGGTTCAGGTGCTCGGGAAGCATCTCCCCGTAAGATTTCTCTCCAAGTTTTCCGTCGTAGCTAATCAGGTAACGGATACCTTTGCGATTGAGGCCATCAAGGGCATCGATAAAATCGTCGGCAGCAATGCCCGTTACGTAGCGCGCGTCTCCTTCGCCGCAGACGCCTTGATAGGGCGGGTCCATGTACACCACATCGGTCTCCTGCACTGCGGCGAGAACGTCTCGGTAGTCGAGCGAGGTGACCGCGCTTCTACCGCGCATCAACATGGAAACCTCCAGAATATTCTTGCCCATTGTTTGAGGATGCGTGCCAAGCCTCCGCTTGTCTGGACTTTGGTTGAATAAGCCTTGGGAGTTGTAGCGCACCGAACCTTTAACGCAGCGGGCGAGCAGATAGAGCAATAAGCGAGGGTCTTGCGTGCGGTTGAAATCTCCTCGAATGCGGTAATAATGTTCGATCGCATGATCGGGCATGTCGCGCCATGTCGCGCAGTATGCTTCGCTTAGCGCCTCGGGTTGCTCGATGATAAGTTTAAGTAGTTCGGCAAGCGGCCTGTTGCAGTCATTCAGCCAAGCTGTCTTCGCTCGTCTAGAGGCGATGCAGGCAATGGAAATGGCGGCAGAGCCTGCGAATGGTTCGACGAGCCGTTCGGATTCCTCAGGCACGTATTCGAGAATGACGGGCGCAAGCGCCCGCTTGCTGCCCTGATACTGGAAGACTTGCGGTAGTTTCATGGCGGAGTCGGGATGACAGAATTGCGCGCGTCCGCATTCCAGATGGCCTTGCCGTACGTGTCGCGCGGCATTGATGCAATGCAATGCGGCCTAGCGTCAAGCGAATAGGCGGTTTCGGAACCGGCCTGACTGATGTCGATGTCCAGCCCTCCAGTTTCTGCGAACAGGCTCAATTTCTGACAGGTCTTGGGTGGCTCTTGCTTTCTTGGCAGGGTCTTGGCGCTGGCGGATCCGGGGGTCTTCATTGTGGGCGCGGTCGTCATGGCCTGATTATACCGAAGCCTCGAAGGGCCAATGGTCGAGTTTTTTCGTGGCGACATGGCACCCGTGTGGCACGGCTTATGGCGTGGCGGCATTCGGGAAGAACATCTGCTCGCCGTTGATCCGAAAATCCGCAATGGCCTTCTGGCCCGCTTCGGACAGCAGCCAGTCGACGAAGTTCTGCGCCAGTTCCTGCTTGACGTGCGGGTGCCGTTCGGGGTTGACCACGATGACGCTGTACTGGTTGCGCAGCGCCAGCGCGTTCTCGTGCAGGACGGTCAGGTTCTGCCGGTTGCCGAATGCGGACCAGGTGGCGCGGTCGCTGAACGTGTAGGCATCGCGGGAGGCGGCCATATTGAGCGTCGGGCCCATGCCGCTGCCGGATTCCCAGTACCAGCTGCCGCTGGCCTCGCGCGCCGCCGTGCCGGAACCGGCCCACAGGCGCAACTCCCGCTTATGCGTGCCGCTGTCGTCGCCGCGCGAAATGAACGGGGCCTCGGATTGCGCGATGCGCCGCAAGGCATCGAACACGTCGCCCGCCGCAGCGACCCGGGCCGGGTCTTCGGCCGGGCCGAGCAGCACGAAATCGTTGTACATCAGAGGATGCCGCTCGAGGCCGTAGCCGTCGGCGACGAAGCGTTCTTCGGATTCCCGGTGGTGCGCGATCAGCAGGTCCGCGTCGCCGCGCATGGCGTTGCGGATGGCTTGGCCGGTGCCGACGGCGACCACGCGGAAGCGTACGCCGGATTGCTGTTTGTAAATCGGCAGCAGGTAGTCGTACAGCCCCGAGTGGTCGGTGGACGTGGTCGAGGCCACGGTCAGGAATGCGGGTTCGCCGGCCGCGGCGGGCAGACCCAGAAGTGCCAGGCCGAGCGTGCCGATGCGCAAGGCGTGCACGGTCATTCGCGGGAAGCGTCGGGCTGGACGAAATGGCGCATGACGCCGTCGCCCTGGTACTGAAAGAACTCGCGGGTCGGCAGATGGGCCTGCAGGCGCCCGCCGTCCAGGAACAGCACGTCGTCGGCCAGTTTGCGGGTCTGCGCCATGTCGTGGGTGGCCATGATGACGCGGACGCCTTGCCCGGCGATCAGCCGGATCATGCCCTCGATCTCCCGCGTCGCCCGCGGGTCCAGTTCCGAGGTGGGTTCGTCCATGAGCAGGGCTTTCGGGCGGGTGGCCCAGGCTCGGGCGATGGCCAGCTTTTGGCGTTCGCCGCCGGACAGCACGAGGGCGTTGCGTCTGGCGACGGCTTCAAGGCCGCAGCGTTCCATCGCTTCGGCCACGATATGCCGCCGGTCTTTCGGCGGCATGCGGCGCACTTTCAAGGCGTAGTCGATGTTGGCGCGGACGCTGCGGTTGAGCAGGGCGGGCGACTGGAAGATCATCGCCTGCACGGCCGCGGCATGCGCGGGCGTAGCGGAGCCCCAGCGGACGGAGCCGGCCGTCGGTTGCAGCATGCCGTGGCACAGGCGCAGCAGCAGGCTTTTGCCGGAGCCGTTCGGGCCCAGCACGGCGGTGCAGCCCTCCGCGCCGAGTTCGAACGACAGTTCCGAAAGCAGCGGCTCGCCTCCGGCCGCGAAGCTGAGGCCGTCGGCCGTGAGAGGGAACAGGGTCGCGGTCATGCCGGGCCCACCTCGAGTTTGCGCAGCTGGTGCAGCAGCGAGGTCAGCAGCATGGCGATCAGGATCAGCACGAGGCCGAGTGCCAGCGCCTGGGTCAGGTTGCCGCGGCTGGTTTCGTAGGCGATGGTGGTGGTCATCACGCGGGTGACGTGGTTGATGTTGCCGCCGACGATCATGACGGCGCCGACTTCGGCATTGGCGCGGCCGAAGCCCGCCAGAATGGCCACCAGCAGGCTGGTGCGCGATTCCCAGAGCAATGTGGCGATGCGCTGGCGGCGGCTGGCGCCCAGCGAACGAAGCTGCTCGTCGTGCTGGCCGTAGATGTTCCGGATGATTTGGCGCGACAGCGCCGTGATGATCGGGGTCACCAGCAGGAACTGCGCAATGATCATGGCAGTGGGCGTGTAGAGCAGTCCTAGCGCGCTGAGCGGCCCGGAGCGCGACAGCCACAGATAGACGACCAGCCCGACCACGACCGGCGGCAGGCCCATGAACGTATTGACCAGCAGCACGACGAAGGCACGTCCCGGAAAGCGGGCGACCGCCAGCAGCGCCCCGAACGGAATGCCGACGGCGGCCGCGAAGGCGACCGCAGTCAGGGTGACATGCAGCGACAGTTGAACGATTTCCAGAAGATTCGGATCCAAGCTCAGAAGCAGATTCAGAGCCGTCGCCAAGACGTTGTCGGATTCGGTCATGGCGTCGTGCCGGAGGGCGCCGGAGGCGCGGTGCGGATTTCGGCATTGGCAAACATCACCCGTGCGCCGTCGAAGTGCAACGTCAGCAGGATGCGATCGCCGGTGCGGAGCGTGCGTTGCGGGTCTGTCAGCCGCAGATGGGTGCCGGGCGGTGCCAGCGTCAACTGCTGGCTTCCTTCAATAGCGACCGTGGCCGGTTGCGACGGATCCTGACTGTCGCCGGCTTGGATTCGGGTGCTTTCGAAGCCTTCGGCCTCCGCACGTTGCAGGGTGCGGGTTTCGCCAGTGCGGTTGCGCAGCGTAAGGCCGCCGACGGTTTCGATGCTCGCGCCAGGCGCCAGCACCCATGCATGGGTGACGGCGAGAGTCGTCCGGTCATCGCCGCACGCGGTGAGGACCAATGCTGCGGCGATCAGAATGCCGGGAAGCGCCGGGCGGATTCGTGGCAGGGCTGGTGGCACGGGACGGTGAGGCTGGCGAAGCGTATCCGCTCGGTTCTGGAGCACTGTCGAATTTTACGCCATGCGGCGCAGGTCGGGCCGTTTTCCCAAGTCAAGGCATAATTGCACCCGGAGCACTGGCATGGCGCATGTGCTTGGCGGGCGGCGATGCCCCTGAAAAAATCCACATTTACCAACACTTAAAGATTAAAATCAAATGCGATTCGGAAAGATGTGCGAAAGCAGCGCGGCGAGAGTGTCGGGTAGTTATTTAAGACTATGAAATATAAAGACATTATTCAATGCACGCGGCAAAAGGATTCATTTGCTGTAAAGCCCTGTTGTTACTGGATTATTTCGGTTTCTGCCCATGCTTTTCCACATAGTTATCCACAGGGCATAAGTCGGTCTTATGCAGCTCATGCCTGATCTTTGCCTGCATATCGGCATCGGTGCGCCGGTTCGGCACGGTTACGACTATTTGCCGCCGAAAAGCGATGTCATGCCGTTGCCGGGCATGCGCGTCAGGGTGCCGTTCGGCCGCCAGTGGCGGGTCGGCATTGTGCTCGAAGTCCGACCTCGCCCTCCCGCAGGGCCGGCTTTGAAGCGGGTCGGCCAAGTTCTGGATGAGGCCCCGATGGTGGACGGTTCGGTGCTGGAACTGATGCTATGGGCGGCGCGCTACTACCAGCATCCGATCGGGCAGGTCGTGGAGGCGGCCTTGCCGGTGCGGTTGCGGCGCGGCGTGGAGCCGAATCTGTCAGGTGCGATGGTATGGCGATTGACCGAGACGGGGCGGGAAGAAGATCTGCGGGCGCATCGGCGGGCGCCGGTCAGACAAGCTTTGCTGCAGGCCTTGCAGGCGCATCCCGAAGGGCTGGGCATGGCGCAGTTGCGCGGCGTGCGGCGCAACTTCTCTGCGCCCCTCAAGGCGCTCGCCGCACGCGGGCTGGTCGAGGCTGAATTGGCTCTGCCAATGCCGTCTTCCGCGCCGGTTCCGAAGGAGGTCGCGCACAACCCGGAGCAGCGTGCGGCCGTGCGCGAACTGCGTGCGCGGCTGGGCGCGTTCAGTTGCACGCTGCTGCATGGCGTGACGGGAAGCGGCAAGACCGAGGTGTACCGCGCCGTCATTCGCGCCGTGCTGGAGCAGGGCGGGCAGGCGCTGGTCATGGTGCCCGAAATCGGGCTGGTTCCTCAGGTGCGCGACCGTCTGGCGCGCGATGCGCACACGCGCCTTGCGGTCTACCATTCCGACTGTACGGAGCGCGAACGGTATCTGACATGGCTGCAGGCCCGGGACGGGCAGGCGGACATCGTCGTCGGCACTCGCTCGGCCGTGTTTCTGCCGTTCCGAAATTTGCGCTTGATCGTCGTGGACGAAGAGCACGATCCTTCCTACAAGCAGCAGGAGGGCTTCCGCTACCACGCCCGCGATGTTACGGTGTACCGGGCCCATCGGGCCGGCGTTCCAGTCGTGTTGGGCACGGCCACGCCATCCATTGAGACATGGCGCAACGTGCGGGCTGGAAAGTATCGGCATGCACGCCTCCCGATGCGGGCCGGCCGGGCGACATTGCCGGATACCGAGATTATTGATGTCGTGCGCCATCCGACGACGGAAGGCCTGTCCGAACCGCTGACGGCGGCCTTGCGCGAGACGCTGGACCGCGGCGAACAGGCGCTGCTGTTCCTCAATCGGCGCGGTTTTGCGCCCGTCTTGTACATGCCGCAGGACGAAGCGCCCGCCGCGTGTCCACATTGCTTGGTCAGCTTGACCTACCATCAGGTGCGTCGGCAGTTGCGATGCCATTACTGCGGATTCTGCCAAGATGCGGCACCGGAACTGGGGCGCGGCGCCGTACCGCTCGGAGAGGGCACACAACGGGTGGAGCATCGGCTGCGGGCCGAGTTTCCGGGCTGTCCGATCCTGCGGATGGACCGGGACCATATCCGCGGCCGCAGACAGTTGGAAGACAGCTTGCAGCAAATGCGCCGCGGCGAGTTCCGCATTGCGGTCGGCACGCAGATGCTGTGCAAGGGGCATGACTTCCCGGAAGTTACGCTCGTCGGCGTCATCAACCTCGACAGCCAGCTGTTCAGTCCTCGGCTGCGGGCGCCCGAGCGCATGGCGCAGACGCTGGTGCAGGTCTCAGGCCGGGCGGGGCGCCGGCTTCGGCCCGGGCGGGTGATGCTGCAGACCTGCCTGCCGCAGCACCCCGTGCTGCAGCAACTGCTGCATGCGAGTTATGAGGAATGGCTGGAGGCCTTGTCCGCCAAGCGGCGGCAGTTGGGGTTGCCGCCGTACGGGCACTGGGCGCTGCTGCTGGCACAGCACCGGCAGTACGCCAAGGCGGAGGAGTTTCTGGAGCAAGCCCGCGGTCGGTTGGATGGCATGGCGGGCGTGTCTGCCTTGGGGCCGGCGCCGGCGATGTTGCCGAAGCAAGCGGATTACTGGCGGGCGCAGCTACTGCTGCAGGCCGCGTCGCATAAGGCTCTGGAGCGCGGCCTTGGCTCTTGGCTCGAGGCGGCCGACAGTCCGCCCGGAGTGCGCTGGTCGCTGGACGTCGACCCGTTGGATATCGCTTGAGTCAGTGCGCAGTGAACTCGATCATGCGCTGCGTGGAGCGCAGCGCTTGCTGGCGCACGTCTTCGGGGACATGGATCTCGTTATGCCCGGCTTCCAGCGTCTGGATCAGACGATTGAGGTCGTTCATTGCCATCCAAGGGCAATGGGCGCAGCTTTTGCAGGTGGCGCCTTCGCCGCCGGTAGGCGCTTCAATGAAGGTCCGGTCCGGCGCGGCCTGCTGCATCTTGTAGAAGATGCCGCGGTCGGTGGCGACGATGAATGTCGGGTTGGGCAGTTCCCGGCAGGCTTGGATCAGGGCCGAAGTGGAGCCGATCACGTTGGCCAAATCGAGGACTTCTTCGGGGGATTCCGGATGCACCAGCACGGCCGCTTCCGGATGCTTGGCCACCAGTTCGCCCAGAGCCCGGGACTTGAATTCGTCGTGCACCACGCAGTGGCCGTCCCAAAGCGCCATATCGGCGCCGGTGACCCGTTGCAGATAATGGCCGAGATGGCGGTCCGGAGCCCACAGGATCTTTTCGCCACGGTCCATCAGGTGCGTGATGATGCGCGACGCGCAGCTGGAGGTGACGACCCAGTCGGCGCGGGCCTTGACGGCGGCGCTGGTGTTGGCGTACACCACTACCGTACGGTCTGCATGGAGATCGCAGAACGCGCTGAACGGCTCCAGCGGACAGCCTAGGTCTAGGGAGCATTCCGCGTCCAGTGTCGGCATCAGGATGCGTTTTTCTGGACTGAGTATCTTTGCGGTCTCGCCCATGAAGCGGACGCCGGCAACAATCAGCGTCTGCGCTGGCGAGGCGGCTCCGAAGCGGGCCATTTCCAGCGAATCGGCGACCGTGCCGCCGCTGGCGTCCGCCAGTTCCTGCAGATCGGGATGGGTGTAGTAGTGGGCGACCAGCGCGGCGTCTTCGCGCTCCAGCAGGGTTTGCGCCTGCGCCATCAGCGCAGCGCGATCGGCGGGATTGTAGCCTGCCAGCCCGGCCTCGATCATGCGGGTGGCGGGATAGTCGAAGGGTGCAGCTGTCGCGGAAATTTCCGCCATGAAGCGGCCATGCGTGGTTCTCGTCCCAAATATTATAGACGGGCTGGCCGCCCGTGCAGGGCGGGCACGGGCGGCAGGGGCTTGAAAAAGGTGCGGACGGGCGCAACATTAACTTTCGTTTGAAACCATTGCGTGAGGACTTCGATGGCGGAACCCCAAAAGCAGCGGCACGCCTTCGAGGCGGAAGTCGACCAGCTGCTGCACCTGGTCGCCCATTCCCTGTATTCGCACAAGGAGATCTTCCTGCGCGAGTTGATTTCCAATGCGGCGGATGCGTTGGATCGGCTGCGCTTCGAAGCGCTGTCCGACGAAGCCTTGTACGAAGGGGACAGCGAACTGGGCATTCGCATTGAAGTCGATGAGCAGGCGCGCACTCTGACCGTTGCGGACAACGGCATCGGCATGAGCCGGTCGGAAGTGGTGAAGAACATCGGCACGATCGCCCGTTCCGGCACACGGGCGTTTCTGCAGTCGCTGGGCGAGAAGCGTCAGGAGGACGTCAGCCAGATCGGGCAGTTCGGCGTCGGCTTCTATTCGGCCTTCATCGTGGCGGAGCATGTGACGCTGGTGGCGCGCCGCGCCGGCGGCAAGCAAGGCACGCGCTGGGAATCGGACGGGCGCGGCGGCTACGAATTGTCGCATGCCTCCAAGGCGCCGCGGGGCGTATCGGTCACCTTGCGCCTGAAAGAGGAAGAGGCGGAGTTCCTTCAGGATTACCGCCTGCGCGAGATCGTGCGCCGCTACTCGGACCACACGCCGTTTCCGATCCGGCTGCAGTCGCGGGACGACAAGGGACAGCCCACGGGCGACTGGGAGACGATCAATCAGGCGAAGGCCTTGTGGACCCGCCCGAAGTCGGAGTTGAGCGACGACGATTACCGCGAGTTCTACACGCATGCCGCGCACGATTCGAATCCGCCGCTCGCATGGACCCATCGCCGGGTGGAGGGGCGCCATGAGTACAGCATGCTGCTGTACCTGCCGAGCAAAGCGCCGTTCGATATGGCGGATCCGAACCCGCGGCACGGCGTCAAACTCTATGTGCAGCGCGTGTTCGTACTGGACGAGCCGGACAAGCTGATGCCGCGCTACCTTCGGTTCGTGCGCGGCGTGGTCGATTCCAACGACTTGCCGCTGAACGTGTCCCGGGAGCTTTTGCAGAGCAACCGGATTCTCGATGCGATGCGCAGCGCCTGCGTCAAGCGAGTGCTGGACATGCTGAAAGATCTGAGTGCCAATCAGGCCGAGGCCTACGCGCAGTTCTGGGCAGAATTCGGCCATGTGCTGAAAGAGGGCATCATCGAGGACGGAGCCAACCGCGAGCGGATCTTGCAGCTTGCGCGCTTCTATTCGACGCACGCCGAGCAGGATGCGCCTCAGGTCACGCTGGAGGCCTATCTCGAACGGATGCCGGAAGCACAGGAAAAAATTTACTTCCTGACGGCGGACAGTCTGGCAGCCGCCCGTCGCAGTCCGCACCTTGAGGTATTCCGCAAGCAAGGCATCGAAGTGCTGTTGTTGACCGATCCGGTGGATGCATGGGTGACGAACTGGGCTCAGGAGTATTCGGGCAAGCCGTTTCAGGATGTGGCGCTCGGCGAGGTGGATCTTCCGGGGGGCGCGGCGGCGGATGCGCCTGCAGAAGAAGTCGAAGGCGCGGATGAGTTATGCGCCAAAGTCAAGGAGGCTTTGGGCGACGCGGTATCTTCGGTGCGGCGTTCCACGCGGCTGACCGATTCGCCTTCGTGCCTGGTGCGGGGCGAGCACGATCTGCCGCCCATGGTGCGCGAAATCATGCGCCGGCAAGGGCAGGAAACGCCGGAGCCGACGCGGGTGTTGGAAATCAACCCGGGGCATGCCTTGCTGCAGCGGATGCAGGCTGATGAGGGCCGCTTTGCGGAGTGGGCGCAGTGGCTTCTGGATCAGGCCGTGCTGGCGGACGGGGGCATGCTGGACGATCCCGGCGGCTTCGTCGGCCGCATGAATGCGCTGCTGGCCGCGTCAGCGGACCAGGAAGCGGTCTAGGCGGGGTCCCGGCTCAGCGCGAAGCGTAGCAGCAGCGCCGGTGCCCTAGGCAAGTCGTGTCTGCGATCAGCAAGCGCGCAGCGTATGCACCACTGGGAGCATATGCGTGGCGTCGTCGAGCGTGCCCATGCCGATCAGGTACAGGGTTGCGGGCGGGTAAGATGGGCGCAGGGATTTGGCCATGCAGCAGCGTGAAGCACTATGTGAAGGCGGTTTTATCACATACGACCAGGCGCGGTTCGAAACGGCGCCGGCGTCCCTGTTCGATCCGCATTATTTGAGCGTTCAAGGCCTGCTGTCGAGTTTCGGGAGCGGCCGCGGCACGGTGTGGATGTTTCGCTACCGAGGCGAGAATTACGCGTTGCGGCATTATCGCCGCGGCGGCCAGGCGGCGCGGTTCTGGGGCGATCGCTATATGTGGTTCGGACGGCAGCGGTCGCGTCCGGCGCGCGAGGCGGCCCTGCTGGACCGCTTGTTGGAACAGGGGCTGCCGGTGGCAGTGCCGGTGGCTTGGCGGGTCGTCCAGCGCGGCTTCATGTATCGGGCCGACCTGATGACGCGGCGCATTGCGGATGCGGCGCCGCTCAGCCATGTCTTGCGCCGGCGGACGCTGGAGACATCCGATTGGGAGCATGTCGGCCAGTTGCTGCGGCGCATGCACGATCTGCAGGTCTGGCATGCGGACCTCAACTTGGGCAATATTCTGTTCCGGGAGTCCGGCGAGTTCTTCCTGATCGATTTCGATCGCTGCCGTGTACGCTGGGGCGGATGGTGGAAGAGGCGCAACCTTGAGCGTTTGCATCGTTCGTGCCGAAAAAGCAAGCGGCTGGAGCCGGATCTGCGCTTCGGCGAGGCGGATTTCGAGGCGCTTCTGCGCGGCTACGCCGGCAGTGCGGCGTAATGCTGTAGGGCTTCGACGTACTTGCGGGCGATGTGGTGCCGTTGGCGGATATGGGCCCGTGCGCAGGCGCCGACCTGCTCCGCCTGTTCGGGATGCGCCAGCCAAAGCGCGAACAGGGATCCCAGTTCGGCGGCGCTTTGCACTTGCTGCAGGCCGCCGTCGTTCTGCAGTTCCTGCACTTCGGTGCGGAAATTCAGGGTGTGCGGCCCGACGGCGCAGGCTTTGCCGAGCATCGCCGGTTCGAGTACATTGTGGCCGCCGCGCGGAATCAATGAACCGCCCACGAACACGAACGCCGCGTGCCGCATCCACCACAGCGCTTCGGCCAGCGTGTCGACGAGGTAGATTCGATCGCCGCGTCGCGGCTTCCGGTCGCGGGAATGCAGGCCGATGCGCCGATCCGGCGCGCTCAGGCTCTTGAGCAGGTTCGCGGCGCGATGCGGATAGCGTGGCAAGATGGCCAGCAGATGTTCGCCGGCATCAAGGCGGCTCCAGATGGCGGCCAGTTGCTCTTCCTCGTCCGCGTGCGTGGAAGCGGCCAGCACATAGGGCTGGGGGATGGGTGCCTCGTCCGGCATGGCGGCGGGCGCGATGGCGTATTTGATGTTGCCGAGGTTGCGGATGCGTTCCGAGGGCACGCCGAACGCGGCGAACCGGTCGGCGTCTTCCTGGCTGCGGGCCAGTACGCAACGCAGGCGCTGCGCGGCTTGCCGCAAGGCGGGCTGCAGCCAGGCAGGCGCGTCTTCCGTGCGTGGAGACAGGCGGGCGTTCGCCAGCGCCAGCGGAATGTCCGCAGCGTGTGCGGCGGCGAAGAAGTTCGGCCATAGTTCGGTTTCCATCAGCACCAGCGCCCGCGGCTGCAGGCGCCGCAGCCAGCGGCGCACGACGGAGGCATGATCCAGCGGAAAATACACGCAGGGCACTTCCGCAAGCAGTGTGTGCGCCATATGCCGCCCGGTCGGCGTGGCTACGCTCAGCAGCAGCGTCTGGCCGTCGGCCTGCAACTGCCGTGCCAGCGGCAAGGCGGCGCGGACTTCGCCGACCGAGCAGCAATGCAGGACGACGCGGCCATGCGCGTCTTGGGGCAAGCGGCATGCGTAGCGTTGAAGCAGGTAGTCGAGGCCGCCGTCGCGTCCGGAGCGCCAGGCCGTATACAGTGCTGCCGGCAGAGCCGCCGCATGGGCCAGCAGTCGATAGGTCCAAGGTGCGCAGCGCAGGCGCATGGGCGCGGGGCTCAGTCCAGCAGGCGATTGATCCGTTCGATGTCTTCCGAAGCCAATTGGCCGGAAGCATGGCGCAGACGTAGCGTGTTGACAAGATAATCGTAGCGGACTTGGGAATAGTCGCGTTCGGCCGAGTACAGGCGGCTGGTCGCTTGAATGACATCGACCGTATCCCGGGTGCCAGCCTCCAGGCCGGCTTCGTTGGCTTCCAGATCGATGCGGGCGGATTCCACGGCGCGTGCGAAAGCCTGGATGCGGGCGCTGTCGGCGACGACGTCGCGGAAGGCGGAACGCGCCATTTGTTCGGTTTCGCGCTGGGCCTTGCGCAGTCGGGCCTGTTGCGCCTCGTATTCGAATTGCGCCTGTTCGGCGCGGTAGTACGTCTTGCCGCCGGCCAGTAGCGGCACCTTCAGGTGCAGGCCGATGTTGTCCGTTTCCACTTGGCTCCTCGTGCCGCCGCTGAAGACGCCGCCGGTGTCTTCCGAAGTCGCCAGGGACAGGGACATGTCCAGCGTCGGCCAGTGCTTGGCCTGCTCGAACCGCACGGCATGACGGGCCACTTGCAGCGCATGCTTTTGGAGCAGGTAATGCAGGTTGTGCTGCAAGGCCGCCTCCGTCCATTGCTGGATGTCGTCGGGTTCCGGCCGCGCCGGCCGGACGCGGTTCGACAGGATCGCCAGCGTACGATGCGGCTGGCCGGTGATGACGGAGAGCAGTTCCAGACGGGTTTCCAGAATGTTTTGGGTCTCGATCTCTTGGGCGATCGCCAGATCGTAGGAAGCCTGAGCTTCTTTGACTTCGACGAGGGATGTCAGGCCGACTTGGAAGCGGGCATCGGCTTGTTCCAGCCGCAGCTCGATGGCATCCTTTTCCTGCCGGGCGAATGCGGCGCCGTCCTGCGCCGCCAACACGTCGAAATAAGCTTGAGCGGTGCGCACGACCAGTTTCTGGCGCACGGCATCGCGTCGGGCCAGTTCGCGTTCGGCAATCGCGTCGGCGCGCTGCAGATTGACGTACAAGTCATGGTGGTACAAGGTCTGCCGCAGCGTCAGGCGGTCTTCGCGCCGGGTGTAGCGGTCGCTGCTGGTGCTCCCGCCGGTGCGTCGCCCTTCCAGTTCCTGGTCGAACTTGCCGAGGTTGTATTCGAAGTTCAGATGCGGCAGCCACTCGGCTTCGGCCAGCGGCACGGTTTGCAGGGCGGCCTTGAAATCGGCTTCGGCGGCCAGCAGCTCGGTGTCGTTCTGAAGCGCCAGATGGTAGATGTCCAGTAGCGATTCCTTGGCATGGGCGCTGCCGGTCAGGCCGGCGGCGAGCAGCAGCAAGACGCATCGACGGACGGCGGCCGGAGGTGGAAGCATGGTTGGTGTCGGCTCAGTATATCGGCATAGCCGGTTCGATTTGCCGCGCCCAGGCATCGATGCCGCCGGTCAGGTTCCTGACCTTTGTGAAGCCGCAACGCTCCAGCAGCAGGCAGGCCGAGCGGCTGCGGATGCCGTGGTGGCACAGTACCACCGTCTCGCAATCGGGCTGCAGTTCCTGGAGCCGGGCCGGCAGGTCCCGCATCGGGATGCAGAGGGCTCGCGGCAGGCGGGCGCGTTCGATTTCCCAAGGCTCGCGCACATCCAGAAGCACCGGGGGCGCCGCGTCCGTGTCCAGCCGCTGCTGCAGTTCGGTCGGGGAAATTTCGTGCATCGTCAGGCGTTGCCGTCCGTCCCGGTCATGGGGTCCAAGTCGAGTTCGAACAAACGGGCATGCACGGTTTGGCCGGGCGCGAGCAGCCGGATCATGCGCGCTTCCATGACGGGCCGGCGGCCCACGGCGGCGAACAGGCGTCCGCCCGGCTTCAGCCATTGCTCGAAGTGCGAGTCGTATTCCGGCAGCGATGCTGTCAGCACGACGGCATCATAGCGGGCTTCGGGTTCGAGATGCCAAGCGTTGGCGGTCGTGATGGCCGGTGGCGCGGCTTCTTGGCGAGCCGTCGCCGCCATGGCCGCTTCGGCGAGTTCGGCATGGATCTCCAGACTGTCGACATGCCCGGCAAGCCGGCCCATGCAGACTGCCAGAAACCCGGAGCCGGTGCCGATTTCCAGCACTTGCTCGCCAGGCTGCAAGTCGAGGGCTTGCAAGACGAGTCCGGTCAGGCGCGGCGGCAGCATGTGCTGCCCGCATGCCAGCGGGATGGCGGCTTCGGCGAATGCCAGGCTGGCGTATTGCGGCGGCACGAAATCTTCGCGGCGCACGCTGCGGAGGGCGTCCAGTACGCGGGGGTCGAGCACGGCTCCGGCGCGCAGCTGGTGCTCCACCATGTTGCGGCGGGCGGCATCAGGTTCCATAAGGGCAGGCGAATACGCAGAGCGTCGTGTATCCTGATTTTACTGGAGCGGCATGACCGTACGATTACTGGGGCGTGTAGATCTCTGCGCCCTTTTCGCGGAACTCCACGGCCTTTTCCTCCATGCCTTTCTGCATGGCGCTCGTCAGATCCGTCAAGCGGTGCGCCTGGGCGTAGTCGCGAACCTCCTGCGTGATTTTCATGGAGCAGAAGTGCGGCCCGCACATGGAGCAGAAGTGCGCCGTCTTGGCGGCTTCCCGCGGCAGGGTCTCGTCATGGAATTCCTGCGCCTTCTCCGGGTCTAGGCTGAGGTTGAACTGGTCGCGCCAGCGGAATTCGAAGCGGGCCCGGGACAGGGCGTTGTCGCGCAGCTGCGCCCCGGGGTGGCCGCGGGCCAGATCTGCGGCGTGCGCGGCGATCTTGTAGGTGATGACGCCGTCGCGCACGTCCTGGCGGTTGGGCAGGCCCAGATGCTCTTTCGGCGTGACGTAGCACAGCATGGCCGTGCCGAACCAGCCGATCATGGCGGCGCCGATGGCGGACGTGATGTGGTCGTAGCCGGGGGCGATGTCGGTGGCCAGCGGGCCCAGCGTATAGAACGGCGCTTCGGCGCAGGCCTGCATTTCGCGGTCCACGTTCTCTTGAATCAGCTGCATCGGAATGTGCCCGGGCCCTTCGATCATGACTTGCACGTCGTGCTTCCAGGCGGTCTGGGTCAGTTCGCCGAGCGTTTCCAGTTCCGCGAATTGCGCGGCATCGTTGGCATCGGCGATGGAGCCGGGACGCAGGCCGTCGCCCAGAGAGAAGGACACGTCGTACTGGCGCATGATCTCGCAGATTTCCTCGAAGTGCGTGTACAGGAAGCTTTCCTGATGATGCGCCAGGCACCACTTGGCCATGATCGAACCGCCCCGCGAGACGATGCCCGTCGTCCGCTGCGCTGTCAGCGGAATGTAGGCCAGCCGCACGCCGGCGTGCACCGTGAAGTAGTCCACGCCCTGTTCCGCCTGTTCGATCAGCGTGTCCCGGTAGATCTCCCACGTCAGTTCTTCGGCGCGGCCGCCGACCTTCTCCAAAGCTTGGTAGATCGGCACCGTGCCGATGGGCACTGGCGCGTTGCGCACGATCCATTCCCGGGTTTCGTGGATGTGCGCGCCGGTCGACAAGTCCATGACCGTGTCGCTGCCCCAGCGCACCGCCCAGACCATCTTTTCGACTTCTTCGGCGAGCGAGGAGGTGACGGCGGAATTGCCGATGTTGGCGTTGATCTTGACGCGGAAGTTGCGTCCGATGATGGTCGGTTCCAGTTCCGGGTGGTTGATGTTGGCCGGAATGATGGCGCGGCCCGCCGCTACTTCTTGGCGCACGAATTCCGGTGTGACGAGTTCCGGTAGCTGGGCGCCGCAGGCATTGCCGGGATGGCGCGCCAGCAGATCCCGATAGGCCGGGTCGTCGCGCAGGGTTTCCAGTCCGGCATTTTCGCGAATGGCGACGAACTCCATCTCCGGCGTGATCAGGCCGGCGCGGGCGTAATGCATCTGCGTGACGGCGCGCCCGTCGCAGGCGCGTTGCACCGGTCGCGTCGCCGGCATGCGCATGCCGTTGAGGCGGGCATCGGCGAGCCGTTCGCGCCGGTAGCGCGAGGTCGGGGCCGCCAGCGGCTCGCTGTCGCCGCGCTCTTGGATCCAGCCTTCGCGCAGAGGCGCCAGCCCGGACTCGATGTCGATGGCGGCCTCCGGATCGGTGTAGGGGCCGGAAGTGTCGTAGATCGGAATGGGCGGATTCGGCGCTTCGCCGAAGCTGGCCGCGGAGGGCGTCTGCTCGATTTCGCGCATGCCGACGCGCACATCCGGGCGGGAGCCGCAGCGGTAGAGTTTTCGCGAGCCCGGCAGCGGGCCGGTCACGTCGACCGATAGGCGGGCGGTTCGTGCGTGCAGGTCGGAGTCGGTAGGGGGCATGGTCGGCAGGGCGGAGGTCGGCAGCTATCCGAATTATATAGAAACCTGCACAGATGCACGGGGCGAATCCGGTCGAGCCGGTACGCCTCACTTCGTTTCCAGGCCGTCCCTCGTGTAGAATGCCCCCTTTCGGTCCGAAATTTCGAGAGCTTTTCGATGGGTTTCAATCCGGCATGCTTCCTGCACTGCCTGTCGTACTGCTATCTGGTGCCGCTGGTCGGTTTCCTCATGGCTTCCGCGGCGGCGCAGGCTCAGGAAGTCATCACGGTCTTCGGTTCGCAGACCGTGTTCCAGCATGCCGGGCTGCCGACCGACACGCCGAACCTGATTCGCTTGGCGCCTGGCGGGGCGGTCAACCGCAACGGTGCGCTGACCAGCATTCCGCAGTACCGTGGCCAGCACACGTACCGCATCCAGACGCATCTTGACGGACGCCAGCCGCATACCGCGGGGCCGGTTTGGATGGATAGTCCGTTGCATTACATGCCCAGTTCCATGATCGAGTCGCTGGAAGTGCAGCGCGGCATCGCCCCGGTGCGGGTCGGCTCGGCGCTCGGCGGCTACATCAAGGCGGAATCGTACGTCAACGACTACGGCTTGGGCGAGGACTTCGAATTCCATGGGCGGCTGTCGGCGGACAACTTTTCGTTCAACGACGGCAACAGCGCCAGTGCGTTTTTGGGCGTGGCCAACGACGCGAGCCGGTATTTCGTTTTCGGCGTGCGGGACGAAGGCGACGACACGCGAAGCGCGGACCGGACGATCGCGAGTTCCGAGTACGAGCGCGATTTCTTCGGCTTCGGCTTGGGCCGGCGCTGGGTCGGCGGCGAGTGGTCGTTCCGCTACGCCCGCAACAACACCGGCGAGGCGGGCACGCCCGCGCTTCCGATGGACATCGACTTCTACCACACGGACATGCTGAACATGCGCGGACGCTTGCATGCGGGCGGCTGGACCCTTGAGGCGCAGGCGCATTACCAGCATACCGATCACGAAATGAGCAACTACCATATGCGGCCGCCGCCGGATTTCAGCCAAGCCGATCTGTTGCCGCCGTTCCGCGGCGCCGACCGCCGCCATGCGCGCGTGGGTGGCGAGTCCTTCGGAGCCAAGCTGCATGGCAGCCGGGATTATGCGGGCGGCCTGCTGCGCTTGGGAGCGGATATACGCCAGAGCGAGCATAATGCCCGCGTGACGGACCCGGATGCGCCGCCGTTCTTCGTGGAGAACTTCAAGAACGCGACGGTCGACGAGTACGGCATCTTTGCCGAATGGGATGGCGCCTTGCATGGCGCGTGGCGCATGGAACTCGGCGTGCGCGTGCAGCACACGCGCACCGATGCCGATGCGGTGAGCCATTTCCGGCCGACCTGCCGGATGCTGAAAATGGCCAATCCCGATCATTCGCTCTACGGCTCCATCGATTGCGCGACGGCGGCCATGGCCGATTGGATGCCTGCGCCGGCCAGGTCGGTCGGGATGCTGAGCGGCCGTTTCAATGCGGCGGACCGAAGCCGGGAAGATACGGAGGTCGATGCCGTCGCCGTGCTCCGCTACGATTGGAACGAGGCGACGCAACTGGAATTTGGCTTGGCGCGCAAGACCCGGGCGCCGGCCTACATGGAGCGCTACCTGTGGGTGCCGCTGGAAACCAACAGCGGCCTTGCCGACGGCAACAACTACGTCGGCGATGTGGCGCTGGAGCCGGAAGTGGCCTGGCAGCTGGAATTGGGGCTGAACTGGAGGGACGGCGGCGCGATGTTCTCGCCGCGCCTGTTTGTGCATCGGATCGATGACTACATCACCGGGATTCCGTCTCGGGATGCGGATGTGAAGCGGGTCAGCGCGATGCTCAACGGCGATCCCACTCCGATCCGTTTCGAGAATGTGGATGCCGAATTCTACGGCGCGGATGCCGTCTTCAGCGTGCCGCTGATGGCCGAGTGGCAGTTGGACGGCACGGCCAGTTACGTGCGCGGCAATCTGCGGGAATCTTTCATGAGCCAGGATGGCACGCGCATGATTCGAGACGACGAGGCATACCGCCTTCCGCCGCTGCGCGGCGTACTAAGCGTGTCGCGCCAGCTCGGCAACTGGGTCGTCTCCACGGAGGTGGACTGGGCGGCGCGGCAGTCCGAACTGTCGGAGCTGCTTCTGGACGATCCGGCCAATGCCAAAAACCATTCGCGCACCATATCCGGCTATGCCTTGTACAACCTGCGGGCCCAGTATCTCAATCCGGTCTCGGGCATGAAGGTGTCCGCCGGCGTGGAAAATCTGGCGGACCGCATGCATGAGGATGCCATGAACGGCTTCAACCGGGTGTCGGGCGGCGACGTGGCGGTCGGCGAGCGCCTGCCGGGTGCCGGGCGCAGCATCTACGCGCAGATTGCTTGGGAGTGGTAGGGCGCGGCGGTCGCGGCTATTTTTCGCGGCAGGCCGTGCAGCAGCCGTACAAGTACAGCGAATGGCTCTGCAGGTCGAACCGTTCGCGCACGGCAATGTCTCCGAGCCGCTGCAGCAGTTGCTGATCCTCGAATTCGACGACGGTGCCGCACTCCGTGCAGATGAGGTGTTCGTGGGGCGTCTCGTCGTTGAGTTCGTAGACGGCGCGGCCGGCATCGAAGTTGTGGCGGATGACCACGCCCGCCTGCTCGAACTGGGTGAGTACGCGATAGACCGTGGCCAAGCCGACCTCTTCGTGGTGCTCCAGAAGCCGCCGATAGACATCTTCGGCCGACATATGGCGTACGTCGCTGCTTTCCAGAACCGACAGGATTTTGAGGCGCGGAACCGTGGTTTTGAGTCCGGCCTTGCGCAATTCGTCGTCGCGTTGCATGGGAAAGAAGAGGGCGAGGGCACAGGAAGTTTGCCCGATTCATGATAGCACAGCCGGTCGGACGGACGCCTTGCTGCCCGGCTTGCAGCGGACGTGCCGCCGCAGGGGGGCGGCCGCACTGGTATAGTGGCTGCTTTCCACTGGAGTATGTTTGATGAGCGAAGAAAATCGGAAAGACATCCGGATGCTGCTGAAAAGGTTCGGCATGCAGGCGGATGAGGCGATTGTTCGGCATTTGGCGACGCTGCCGGAGCCGCGGGCCCTGAAATTGCGCTGTGCGCTGGAGGATCTGACCGACTACGGATCGGCCGCGCCGGCTGCGCCGTTGCGGGTGGTGGCGGAAGGCGAGATTCGGGCGCGGTAGCGCCGTTCAGCGGCGGGCGCGGATCAAAAGCGCGTCGATTTTGTGCTTGCTGAGGCGTCGCTGCACCGCTTGCAGCTTCGCCATGTCCTGATAGGGCCCGATGCGCACCCGATGCCATTGGTCGCGGCCTACGGTGATGCGTTGGACGGATGCGACCGCTCCGAGCAGTGCGATGCGGGCCTTTTGCGCTTCGGCTTCTTTCGGCTGGCGGAACGAGCCGACTTGCAGGTAATAGGCGCCGGGTGCCGGGCGCGGCTTGCCGGCCGGCTTCGGCGCGGGTTCGGGAGTCTTCGGCACCGGCGCCGCCGTTCCTTCGCTGGGCACCACCATTTCCTGGCTGGGCAGGATGGTGTAGAAATCGAACTTGAGTTCAGGCACCGCCGGTGCTTCGGCCTCCGCCGCAGGGGGCGCGTCGTGCGCCCAGTGCCAATCCCAGTCGCGCGCCACGTCGAACATCTTGACGCTGCCGATGCCGATCAGGAGGCCGCCGCCCAGCAGCAGCCAGGCGGGAAGGGGCTGGCGCCGCCGCGTCCGTGCCGCCCGCTTCTTCTTGACGGCCGTCCGCTTCTTCTTGGGCGCGGGCATTACATCTCCTCCGGCGCTTCAATGCCCAGCAACTGCAGGCCGTTGGCCAGCACTTGCCGCACCGCCATGATGAGCCGCACCCGGGCATCGCGCAGACCGGCGTCCTCGACCAGCAGCACGACCGCGTTGTAGCAGGCGTGGAAGTCTTTCGCCAGTTCGCGCAGATAGACGGTCAGATGGTGCGGCTCCCGCTCGTCGGCGGCGTGCAGCACCATGTCCGGGTAGGCGGCCAGCCGCTTTTGCAGGGCCTGTTCGCAGGCCTCCGTCAGCCGTGACAGGTCGCAGGCCTCCGTCGGGAGTTCCAGCCCTTGCCGGCGCAGGCGTGCCAGAACGCTGCAGATGCGCGCGTGCGCGTACTGGACGTAGTAGACCGGGTTGTCGGCGTTTTGCGCCGCTGCCAGATCCAAATCGAATTCCAGATGCTGGTCCGAGCCGCGCATGACGTAGAAGAAGCGGGCGGCGTCCCGGCCCACTTCGCGCTGCAGGGCCTGCAGGGTGACGAATTGCCCGGCACGCGTGGACATGGGCATTTTTTCGCGTTTGCGATAGAGGGTGGCGAATTGCACCAGCCGGATTTCCAGCCGCGCCGGGTCGGCACCCAGAGCCTGCACCGCTGCATGCATGCGGGCCGCATAGCCGTGATGGTCCGCGCCCCAGACATTGATGACGGTGCCGTAGCCGCGGCCCAGCTTGTCGGCATGGTAGGCGATGTCCAGCGCGAAGTACGTCCACTGCCCGTTGCTGCGGCGGATGACGCGGTCTTTCTCGTCGCCGAATTCGCTGGCGCGGAACCATTGCGCGCCTTCCAGTTCGTACAAGTGTCCGGCTTGCTGCAACTGTTCCAGCACCCGTTCGACGGTGCCGCTTTCCAGCAGGGCCCGTTCGGATTGCCAGCGGTCGAAGCGGGCTCCGAAGTCGTCCAGATCGCGGCGGATGCGCGCCAGCAGCGTCGCGCAGGCGGTTTCGGCCAGATGGCGCCAGGAGGCTGCGTCCAGAAGATCCTGGGCATGCAGGATCAGGAAATCCAGATGCGCCTGATGCCCGTCGTCGTCCGGGCCGTCGTCGGGCGCGCCTTCCAGAATGCTCTCGAAAGGCCGGTGCCATGCGTCGCCGTGCTCGCGGTGCACGTCGGCGGCAATGTCCAGCACATAGTCGCCCTGATAGCCCGCCTTCGGGAAGTCAACCGGCTCGCCGCAAAACTCCAGATAGCGCAGCCAGACGGACAGAGCCAGAATGTCCATCTGCCGACCGGAGTCGTTGATGAAATACTCGCATTCGACCGTGTGCCCGGCCGCCGTCAACAGGCGGGCGAGGCATGAGCCGAGCGCCGCGCCGCGGCCATGGCCGACATGCAGCGGGCCGGTCGGATTGGCCGAGACGTATTCGATCAGGATGCGTTGCCGGCTGCCGGGCGGGCGGGTGCCGTAGTTGGAGCCGTGCGTCAGAATCTGCTCGATGACTTCGGATTTGGCCTGCTCGTGCAATTGGAAGTTGATGAAGCCGGGGCCGGCGACGGTCGCCTGCCGTACGCCCGGATGCGGCGGCAGCTGCGCCACGATCTTGCCCGCCAGCGTACGGGCGTCGAATGCGGTTTCGCGGGCCAGCACCAGCGCCAGATTGGAGGCGTAGTCGCCGTGCTTCGGATCCCGGGTCGGCATGACCTCGATGCGAGCAGGATCTACAGGCGGCAGCTCCTGCCGGGCGTGCAGGTCGCGCCAAGCCTGAGCCAGAACGTCGCCGAGTGCATCTTTCATGGCATCAGGCCATTCGGATTCGCATAGCCGCGACTGCGGCGGCGAGGCGGAAGCCCCGGCAAGGGAATGGCATCCAGAGCAAGAAGGTCATGGCGCAAGCGAGGAGCGGAGCGCAATAATAGCATTCGCACGAGATTTCGCGCGGTTCGGCCGCCGTTGCGACAGGCTCGGTGCGGATAAAATCGGGAACTTGCACGCATGGCTAACCACGCTTCCCAAGGCATGGCAGGACACGCATACACGGCATTGTGTCTTGACGCCACGCCGTATGGGCGGCGAAAGCCGCAGCCGCGTCCCGTGTGCGTTCCCCCTGAAAGTCGCGACACGGCATGTGCGCTCCGCCTTCGACAGGCGGGGCGTTTTATCGGCGCGTGGCGAGCCATGCACGCAATCCCCTAAAATTGCCTGCATGGGTGCCCTCGGCCTCGTTCTTCTGCTCGTATTGTTTCCGCTGCCTGCCATGCCGGCGTCCGATGTGGCAGCGCGCTGGTTCCGGGTCGATGCGCCGCACACCTACGTGGTGCGGCAGGGCGAAGACGAACGTCATGCGGCCGCGCAGTTCGTGCGGCATGAGAACTTCTGGCCCAAGGTGTGGTGCCCGTGGCCCGGCTATGCGCCGCCTGTTCCGATCGGTTCCGGGGACCTGCTGGTGCGCGTGCGAATCGAAGGCCGCAGCTGGGTGCAGCGGGTGCGGCGCGGCGATGGCGACCGGCCGCACGCCAGAGAGTTGGCGGCGTATTCGGCTCGCGACATTGCGCCGTTCGTATTCCTTCCGGATCCCGGCACGCATCCGCCGCTGCATCTTGCCGTGGATGTGGCGCAGCTGGTTCCGAGCGAGCCCCTGCGGGCGGTTGAGGCCCGAGTGACGGGTTTCTGGCCGCGCACGGACACGCGCCCGGCGGCAGTGATCCGTCTGGATACGGGCGGCCGCGACTTTCTGCAGGTTGGCACGGCCTTGCACGTGGCGCCGGCCGGCAACGACCGGGATGCGGCGGGCGGGCTGCGAGCCATGACGGCGGCGGTACTTCCGCAGTACAGTTACGCGGTGTTGCTGGGGCCAGAGGCGCAGGCCGCGCCGGGCGATCGGGTGCGCAGTCCGCTGGCATGGTGCACGGGCCGCTGACCTGCCGGCCTTGCAATCTGCTATATATTTAAAGAGAGGCGGCCGCGGCCGCCCGCAGTCCGCCATTGCTTCGCCACATTGTTCCGCGCATGCCCAATAGCCTCGTTGTCGTCGAATCGCCGTCCAAGGCCAAAACCATCGAGAAGTACTTGGGGCCGGGCTTCCAGGTGCTGGCCTCTTACGGCCATGTGCAGGATCTGGTGCCGAAGGACGGTGCGGTCGATACCGGCAACGGCTATGCGCTCAAATATCAAGTGGCGCCGCAGAGCGAAAAGCATTTGCGCAAGATCGCCGGCGCCTTGCAGGAGTGCGACGCCCTGTACTTGGCCTCCGACCCGGACCGTGAGGGCGAGGCGATCTCATGGTCGCTGTTCGAACTCCTGAAGAAGCGCAAGAAGCTTGCCGGCAAGAAGACCTACCGGATCGTCTTCCACGAGATCACCCGCGAGGCGGTCACGCACGCCTTGCAGCATCCCCGCGAGTTGTCCGATGCGCTGGTCGGCGCCTATCAGGCGCGGCGCGCCATCGATCATTTGTTCGGCTTCAACCTGTCGCCGCTGCTGTGGCGGAAGATCGCGCCGAAATTGTCGGCCGGGCGCGTACAGAGTCCGGCGCTGCGCATGATCGTCGGGCGCGAAATGGAAATCGAAGCGTTCGAGCCGCAGGAATACTGGACGGTGGACGCGGTGCTGGCGCAGAACGGGCAGGAGTTTTCGGCGAAGCTGCATGCGTTCGGCGGCAAGACCTTGAAGAAGTTCGATCTGGCGAACGCGGCGCAGGCGCAAGAGGCTTGCGACGAGGTTCGGATGCATGCGGCGCAGTTGGCGGTCGCCGCCGTGGCGCGCAAGGAGCGCCGCCGCCATCCGGCGCCGCCGTTCACGACCTCGACCTTGCAGCAGGAGGCATCCCGCAAGCTGCGGTTCTCCGCCAAAAAGACCATGCAGGTTGCGCAGCAGCTGTACGAGGCCGGGCACATCACCTACATGCGCACCGATTCCGTGACGCTGTCGGCCACGGCGCTGAAGGATCTGCGTGCGACCGTTGCGCAGCGCTACGGACAGGACCAACTGCCGGAGAAGCCGCGGCAGTTCAAGACCCGGACGCGCAACGCGCAAGAGGCGCATGAGGCGATCCGTCCGACGCAGTCCTCGCGGGAGCCGTCGAACCTGTTGGCGGCGGCAGCCGACCAGCGGAAGCTTTACGGACTGATCTGGAAGCGCGCGGTGGCCAGCCAAATGATTCCGGCCGTCATCGACCAGGTCGCCGTGGATATCGCGGCCGGGGCGCAGGCGCTGCTGCGGGCGACCGGCTCGCATGTGCGGGTGCCGGGCTTCATGCAGGCGTATCGGGAAGGAGCCGATATCAATGTGCTCAGCGACGAGCGCTACCTGCCGGAACTGCGCGAGGGCGATCGGATCGATTTGCGCGAAGCGGAGGCGAACCAGCATTTCACGGAGCCGCCGCCGCGCTATACCGAGGCGTCGCTGGTCAAGAATCTCGAAGAGAACGGCATCGGCCGGCCGTCCACCTATGCGGATACGATGACCAAGCTGGTGACCCGCAAGTACGCGGAGCTGGACAACCGGACGTTCTACCCGACTGCGATCGGCAAGGCGGTCTGCAAGTTTCTGACGGACCACTTCGCGACGTACGTCGATTACGAGTTCACCGCGCAGATGGAGGATTCGCTGGACGGGGTGGCGCGCGGGGAGACGGCGTGGGTGCCTGTCGTCGATTCGTTCTGGCAGCCGTTTTCCGGCCTGCTGGAGGACAAGAGTGCGTCCGTATCGCGCAGTGATGCGCAGATGATGCGCGAACTGGGCACCGATCCTGAATCCGGCAAGCCGGTGCGCGTACGCGTGGGACGCTACGGGCCGTTCGTGCAAGTGGGCGACCGGGAAGACGAGGAGAAGCCGCGCTTCGCCAGCTTGCGCGACGGGCAGGATTTCGAGACGTTGACCCTCGAAGAAGCGCTGGATCTGCTGAAGTTGCCGCGCCGCTTGGGAGTCGGCGACGATGGCGAGCCGGTCGAGGCGAATGCCGGGCGCTACGGCCCATACATCAGATACGGTCCGAAGAAGTTCGTGTCGCTGCCGGAGGGCGAAGACCCGTTGACCGTGACGTTCGAGCGGGCGGCGGAACTGGTCGCCGAGCACAAGCGGCAGGAGGCGAATCGCGTACTGCAGGACTTCGGCGCGATTCAGGTGCTCAACGGGCGCTACGGGCCCTACATTACGGACGGCACGCGCAACGCGAAAGTGCCCCAGGGCAAGGAGCCGGCCGAACTGACGCAGCAGGAATGCGAAGAATGTCTTGCGGCGGCGCCGGCACGAAAACGGCGGACGTCGCGCAAGCTCGCTGCTTCCAAGAAGAAGCGCAAAACTTGAGCTCGATGCCGGACTGCCGGATGCTGAACCTTGAGCAAGGCATTGCGGCATTGCAAGGCGGGAAGGTTCTCGCGTATCCGACCGAAGGTGTCTGGGGCTTGGGTTGCCTCCCCGACCGGCTGGAGGCCGTGCGCCGCCTTCTGGAGATCAAGCAGCGCGATCCGAGCAAGGGGCTCATCCTCATCGCGGCCTGCTGCGCCGATTTGGAACCGTACGTGCAGCCCTTGACCGAAGTTCAGCGGGAGCGCTTGGGGCGTCCGGGCGACCCGGTGACCTGGCTGGTGCCGGCTGCGGCCACCTCCGAACTGTTGCGCGGCGAACACGCGACTCAGGCAGTGCGCATCACGCGCCATCCGCTGTGCCGTGCGCTGTGTCGGCAAGTCGGGCCTCTGGTGTCGACCAGCGCCAACCGGCAAGGCGGCCCGCCGGCCCGCAGCGCGGAGGCGGTGCGGGACATGTTCGGAGCGGGCATCGATGGGATCGTGGAAGGCGCATTGGGTGCGGCTTCCGGGCCCAGCGAAATCCGGGATCTGGCGACGGGCGCCGTTGTGCGTCAAGCGGGGCCGGCATGAGCAGCCGCGTGGATGCGGAAGCCGTGCGCCGGTATCTGGAGCAGTACCAGGACTCTGCGGTCGCGGCTTTCGAGGAACTGGAGCGGCAGGCCCGCTTCCGGCAGGATCCTTGGCAGCAGGACGATTCCAGTTTCGGCTGCACATGCGTGCTGGAAGGCGGCGACGTGCTGGAGAAGGCCGGCGTGAATTTCTCCCGGGTGGTCGGTCCGGCCTTGCCGCCGGCGGCGACCGAACGGCATCCGGAATTGGCCGGGCAGCCGTTCACGGCGACGGGCGTATCCATCGTCGCGCATCCGCGCAATCCTTATGTACCGGCCGCGCATTGCAATGTCCGTTTTTTTTCAGCGCGGACGGCGGAGGAGGAGCGGTGGTGGTTCGGCGGCGGCTTTGACCTGACGCCGTATTACGGCTTCGACGAAGATGCGCGGGCGTGGCATGCCCGGGCCCGGGCGGCGTGCGCGCCGTTCGGCGCGGACGCGTATCCGCGCTTCAAGCAGTGGTGCGACGAATACTTTTACTTGCCGCATCGCGGTGAGACGCGAGGCATCGGCGGGCTGTTCTTCGACGATTTGAACGCATGGGGGTTCTCGAGGACGTTCGCGTTCATGCAGGAGGTGGCGGTGGCGTTTCTGGAAGCGTATCTGCCGATCGTGCAGCGTCGCGGCAATACGCCGTACGGCGACCGCGAACGGGCTTTCCAAAAGTACCGGCGCGGCCGCTATGCGGAGTTCAACCTGCTGTACGATCGCGGCACGCTGTTCGGCTTGCAGAACAGCCGGCGTGCGGAATCCATTCTGATGTCGCTGCCGCCGGATTGCGGCTGGACATACGACTACCGGCCCGAGCCCGGCTCGGCGGAAGCGGCCTTGGCCGAACGCTTTCTGGGCTCCCGCGACTGGAGTTGACTATTCGACGGTGACGGTGATCGTGTCCGACACGATGGGCGGGTCGTGCGGAATGTGCGCATAGTCCCCCAGCACCAGCTGCAAAGTGTATTCGCCGGGCTCCAGCGTCAGGCTCGTCTCGGTCTGCCCGCCGCCGAAATGGCGCACCTGATCGGTCTTTGGCAGCGGCATGCCGAGATCGATGTCGGGCGCATTGATCAGCAGATGATGGTGCCCCGTATTCGGCTGATTCACGCCGGCGGGCGCGACGCCCATGCCGCGCAGGCCGAACGAGATTTGGAGGGGCGAGGCGACGGTTGCGCCGTCCGCCGGGGTGATGAAATACAGTTCGGCGCCTTCCGCGGCCGGTTGGCGAGGCATTTCGGCGCCGAGCGGCGCGGCGGTTGCGCCGAGCGCCAGTGCCAGAAGGGAAGCAAGTGCGTGTCGCATGGTCAGAATTCCTCAGAACGTTGCCGGATGGCTTGAATCATATCGGTCAAAGCCAGCGCAAACAATAGCACAAACACGCCCAAGGTCAGCACTGGAATGGACAGGCCGAGGAACGTCCACTGAATCTCGCCGCAGTCGCCAGTGCCTTGCAAGGCGGAAGCGACAGCGCCTTCGACGCCGATCCGATCTAGCAGGCTCCAGAAGCCCGCGCCGCAATCGCCTAGGCCTTCCGGCGGGAAATACTGCAGATGGACATGCCGCCCGGCGACGCCGATCCCGGCCAAGGCCACGATGAGGGCGCCGATGTCGTAGCCGATGCGGTCGCGCTGGTTCGGCTTCTGGAAATAGGCCAAGGCGAAGATGACGGCCAGCGCGGCGAAGATGAAGCGGTCCAGAATGCAGATCGGGCATGGTTCAAGGCCAAGGGTCTTCTGCAGATAGAAGTAGGCGAAGCCGAGCGATGCCAGACACATCAGCAGGCCGGCGAGATGGAGCGGATGGGTACGGGCCATGCAGCCTATTGTAGGGGGTCGGGCAGGATCTAGGGATGCTGGAGCAGGGGGCCGGATTCTTAGCGCGATGGAGAAGCAGGCTTTGCCGGGTGAATCCTGCTTATGCTAAACTGCGTGGCAGGTGCCGGCAGCCATGGACGGATTCGGCAAACATGCAAATTTCCGCTGCAAAAAGGGCCTTGGGCAGCTCCTATTGAGGATCATCCCATGACAAGTTTCGAACCGACTTTGGCCCAATTGATGTTTGGCGGCCTAGGCCTTTTCACTGTAGTATTCGTGACGATGTTGCGCGTATTGCACTTGGCGCAGAGCCAATCTCATGAGTACCGCAAGGAACTCCACCGGCATATGGAACGGCTGCATGCCAAGATCGACGAGAACCGCAAGGAAGGCGGCCAGCAGATGGTGGCCATGCATGCCAAGATCGACGAGAACCGCAAGGAAGGCGGCCAGCAGATGGCGGCCCTGCATGCCAAGATCGACGAGAACCGCAAGGAAGGCGGCCAGCAGATGGCGGCCATGCATGCCAAGATCGACGAGAACCGCAAGGAAGGCGGCCAGCAGATGGCGGCCCTGCATGCCAAGATCGACGAGAACCGCAAGGAGAGCGGCCAGCAGATGGCGGCCCTGCATGCCAAGACCGACGAGAACCGCAAGGAGAGCGGCCAGCAGATGGCGGCCCTGCATGCCAAGATCGACGAGAACCGCAAGGAGAGCGGCCAGCAGATGGCGGCCCTGCATGCCAAGATCGACGAGAACCGCAAGGAGAGCGGCCAGCAGATGGCGGCCCTGCATGCCAAGATCGACGAGAACCGCAAGGAGAGCGGCCAGCAGATGGCGGCCCTGCATGCCAAGATCGACGAGAACCGCAAGGAGAGCGGCCAGCAGATGGAGGCCCTGCATGCCAAGACCGACGAGAACCGCAAGGAGAGCGGCCAGCAGATGGCGGCCCTGCATGCCAAGACCGACGAGAACCGCAAGGAGAGCGGCCAGCAGATGGCGGCCCTGCATGCCAAGACCGACGAGAACCGCAAGGAGAGCGGCCAGCAGATGGAGGCCCTGCATGCCAAGACCGACGAGAACCGCAAGGAGAGCGGCCAGCAGATGACGGCCCTGCATGCCAAGATCGATAAGAATCAGGAACTGGCTTATGCCCGTATGGACGAACATCACCGGCAGAATCAGCGCCAGTTTCGGGATCTGTCCGCTTCCGTCAAGCATCTGGACGGTGCGGTCGAGCGCTTGGAGGGCAAGGTGGGGATGATGACCGATTTTCTTCAGGCCTTGATGGCGGGCGAGGCGCTTCCCAAAACCGATGTCCGGCGGCAGGGTGCCGAAAAAGCTGCATAGAGGCGAGCCTTCCGCATTCAGGAAGCACCGCTTCGGCGAGTTTGCCGACGAACGGGCCTAAGACGTTTGGCGCATTCATGGTGCGGCCGCGTGCGGCGCAGGCAGTTAGAATATACGGCGGAACCGCCCGCAACCTCCACTGCTGCCCATGACCTCCTTTCCGGCACGTTTTCCGCAGACCCGCATGCGTCGCATGCGCCGCGATGCCTTTTCGCGCTGCCTGATGCGCGAGACGCATTTGGTTCCAGAGGATTTGGTTCTGCCGCTGTTCGTGCAGCAAGGCACGAACCTGCGCACGCCGGTACCGTCCATGCCAGGAGTGGAACGCGTGAGCGTAGATCTCTTGGAGCAGGAAGCACGGGATGCCGACGCCTTGGGAATTGTAGCGGTCGCTTTGTTCCCGGTGGTGGATGCGGCTTTGAAGATGCCGGATGCGGACGAAGCATGCAATCCGGAGGGTTTGGTGCCGCGGGCGATTCGGGCACTTAAGCGAAGCGCACCGGAACTTGGCATCATTGCGGATGTGGCACTGGATCCGTACACCTCGCACGGTCAGGATGGCGTGCTGGATGAGAGCGGCGATGTGGCCAACGATGCGACGGTCGAAATTTTGGCGCGGCAGGCACTGTGCTATGCGCAGGCCGGTGCAGATGTAGTGGCGCCGTCCGACATGATGGACGGGCGCATCGGCGCAGTACGCGACGCGCTGGATGAAGGCGGCTTTTCGAATACCCGAATCTTGGCGTATGCGGCGAAATACGCTTCCGCGTTCTACGGGCCGTTCCGGGACGCCGTGGGTTCGGCGGAGTGTCTGGCGGACGGCGGCAAGGCGACCTACCAGATGGATCCGGCCAACAGTGACGAAGCCTTGCGCGAAGTGGCTCTGGACTTGGCGGAAGGCGCGGACATGGTGATGATCAAGCCGGGCTTGCCGTATCTGGATGTGCTGCGGCGCGTCAAGGACGAATTCCATGCGCCGACCTTGGCATACCACGTTAGCGGCGAGTACGCCATGCTCAAGGCTGCCTCCGCGTGCGGCTGGCTGGATGAGCGGGCCTGCCTGCTGGAGGCATTGACGGCTTTCAAGCGCGCCGGTGCCGATGCAATCCTCACGTATGCGGCGCGGGACGCAGCCGCATGGCTGCGCCATTAATCTGGTGGAGCGTTACGCGGTCCTTGGGCATCCGGTCGCGCACAGCCTGTCGCCGGTTCTGCATGCCCTGTTTGCGGCCCAAGCCGGGCTTGAACTCCAGTATGAGCAGATTGATGCACCGCCCGAGGAGGCGGAGGCGGCCGTGCAGCGGTTTCGGGATGCAGGTGGCTGCGGGCTCAATGTAACGGTGCCGCACAAGCAGACGGCGCTGTGGCTGGCAGACCGGGCGACGCCTCGCGCCCGCATGGCGGGCGCGGCCAATTGGCTGGCGTTCAAGGACGGGGAAATCTCAGGCGACAACACGGACGGCAGCGGCCTGGTGCGCGATCTGACGGCCACGCTGGCGTTGGACCTGCCGGCGTTGCGCATTCTGCTGCTCGGTGCCGGCGGCGCGGCGCGCGGCGTACTGGGCCCGCTTCTGGAATGCCGCCCTCAAGCCTTGGCATTGGCGAACCGTACGCTCGGTAAGGCGCGAGCTTTGGCGGAACCGCATGCAGGAAATCCCGCCTTGTCGGTATGCGCCTTGGAAGAACTGGAAGGGCAGAAGTTCGATCTGGTGCTTAACGCGACGGCGGCGTGGCTGGAGCAGGAGGCGCCGGTGCTGCCGGCCTCGTTGCTGGCCTCTGCGGAGGCGGTTTGCTACGATTTCGCCTATGGCACGGAGACGCCGTTTCTTGGATGGGCCCGCAAGGCCGGATGCGCCCGGGCCTGCGACGGCTTCGGCATGCTGCTGGAGCAGGCGGCCGAAAGCTTCGAACTATGGCACGGCGTACGGCCGGATGCGGCGCAGGCGCGTGCCGTGCTGCGTCCGGAAACTACGCGCCGTAGTGCTTGAGATAAGTTTCGACCTGATCGTGGTACTGGCGATACTCCGGGGCGTTGCGCAGAGACCAGCGGAAGTCGGCGGCGCGGGCGACCGACACTACCGGCATGGCGCATTGCTCGGCGACTTCCTTCGCGGCCGATTGCAGCCCCTCGCCGCGTTCGCCGCGGTCCATCAGGGTGATCAGGCCGGCGGGCGTGGCGCCGAGCGAACGGATCAGCTCCACCGAACCGAGGATGGTGGCCCCGGAGGAGATGACATCGTCGACCAGCAGCACCCGTCCGGCAATGGGCGCGCCGAAGGTTCGGCCCTGGTCGCCATGGGTTTTGGCCTCCTTGCGGTCGAAGCCGACCGGCACGGCCCGTCCTTGGCTGCGCTGGAAGGCGCAAGCGGCGGCGGTCGCGAGGGGAATGCCCTTGTAGGCCGGGCCGAACAGCATGTCGAATTCGAGCCCGGCATCCATTGTCGCCTGCGTGTAGAATGCGCCCAATTGTTCCAGAGCCGCGCCGTCGTTGAAGGCGCCCGCGTTGAAGAAGTACGGACTGATGCGGCCGGATTTGAGGTGGAATTCGCCGAATTCAAGGCATCGGTACTGCAGTGCGAGTTGCAGGAATTGCTGGCGGTAGTCGGTCGGCATCGGCAGGCGGCGTGGCGTGGCAGGGGATGGGCTATTGTAGGCCATGCGGCCGGCCGGCCATACGGCGCGGAGGCGTGATGCGGGTCATCACGCTGAACGTCAACGGCATCCGCAGCGCGGAGCGCAAAGGCTTCTTCCGCTGGCTGTCGCGGCAGCGCGCGGATGTGGTGTGCCTGCAGGAAATCAAGGCGCAAGCGGCGCAGATCGAGGCTCCGGTGTTCCATCCGCCATCGTTCCATTGCTTCTATCATTCGGCGCAGCGGCCCGGCTACAGCGGGGTCGCGCTGTTTGCGCGGGACAAGCCGGACCGCATCATCGAGGGCTTCGGCTCGGCCGAGTTCGACCCGGAAGGCCGCTATCTGGAAGCGCGATTCGGGCGCTTGTCGGTGGTGTCGCTGTACGCGCCGTCCGGATCCTCCAGCGAGCAGCGGCAAGAAGCCAAATACCGGTTCATGGAGGAGTTCATGCAGCATCTCGGCGGCCTGCGGCAGCGGTCGTCGATCATTTGCGGGGATTGGAACATTGCGCATCGCGAGATTGATTTGAAGAACTGGCGTTCGAACCGCAAGAATTCCGGCTTTCTTCCGGAAGAGCGCGCTTGGATGGATGCCGTGTTCGGGCAGGCCGGGTTCACGGATGCGTTTCGGCGGGTGGACGCGCGGCCGGAGCAGTATACTTGGTGGTCCAACCGCGGCCAGGCGTGGGCGAAGAACGTCGGCTGGCGGATCGACTATCAGGTGGTGTCGAATCGTCTGGCGCATTGCGCCCAGAGGGCGCGCATCTACAAGGCGCAGCGGTTTTCGGACCATGCGCCGCTGATTATGGATTACGCACTGGCGGAATGATGCACGGGATGGAAATTCACACGCTGGGCTGGCGCGAGGCGTTGCGCATGTATCGGGATGTGCGGATGGCGCGCATCCTGTTGATCGGGATGATGAGCGGGCTGCCGCAGGTCGCAGTGTTCTCGATGCTGACCTTGTGGCTGCAGGAGAGCGGCTTCAGCCGCTCGGACATCGGCCTGTTCGGTTTGGTCGGCTTGGCGTATGCGGCCAACATTGCTTGGGCTCCGGTGGTGGACGGCGTGCGCATTCCGGGCCTGACCCGCTGGCTGGGAGTGCGCCGCTCGTGGATCGTTCTCATGCAGGGGCTGATCGCGCTGTGCTTGGCCATGCTGTCGCAGTTGGAGCCGACCGGGCAGTTGTGGTGGATCGCGTTCTGGATGGTGGCGTTGGCGGCGGCCAGCGCGACGCAGGACGTAGCGATCGATGCGCTGCGCATCGAGCAATTCCGCGAGGACGAGCCGCGCAAGGTGGGGGGAGGTTCGGCGATGGCGACATCCGGTTGGTGGATCGGCTACGGGCTGGGCGGCGCGTTGGCCTTGTGGATCGTCGACCGGCTGCAGGAGGCGGGCGTGGAACGGGCCTGGCAGCACGGCTATCTGTGGCTGATCGTGGTGGTCGTCGTGCTGGTCGTGTTGTTCCTGTGGCTGGTGCCGGAGTCGCGGCATCCGGATCATCTGGACGAGCCGCCGGCGCCGCCGCGGCCCGGGCTGGGCAGTGCGCTGCCCGCATGGGGTCGGCACGTCGTGCGCATCTACGCGCAGCCGGTGCAGAGTTTCGTGGTGCGCTACGGGCTGCGCATCGCGCTGATGCTGCTGGCGGCCGTGTTCCTATTCAAGATCGGCGAAGCGTTCATGGGCCGCATGTCGCTGGTGTTCTACAAGGAGATCGGCTTCTCCAAATCCGACATCGCCCTGTATTCCAAGGGCTACGGTGCGGTGGCGATCACGGTGTTCGCGGTGCTGGGCAGTCTGATCAATGCGCGCTACGGCGTGCTGCGCGGCCTGATCATCGGCGGGGTGGCCATGGCGCTGACCAACCTGCTGTTCGCGCTTTTGGCTTGGTATCCGACCGCTTGGCTGTTCGCGACGGCCGTGGTGGCCGATCAGTTTACGACCGCCATCTCCACGGTGGCGTTCGTCGCATTCCTGTCGCAGCTGTGCGACCGGAACTGGACGGCGACCCAGTACGCGGTACTGGCTTCGCTCGGCACACTGTCGCGCACCTCGCTGGCGGCCGGCAGCGGCTTTCTGGTCGATGGGCTGGGCGGCAACTGGCCGCTGTTCTTTGTGCTGACGACGCTGATGGTAGTGCCGAGCCTGCTGTTGGTGCTGTGGAACCGACATGCGCTGGCGCCGTTTCTGGAGGGACGGCGGCATTGAGCGGCAAAGGCGGGCGCACATGGCCGTGCATCAGGCAGGCGCGGGCATCATCATCGTGCGGGATGGCGAGGTGGTTGAGATTCCTCCGGACCCGGAGATGTACGAAGGCATGGACCGGAAGATCTATGGCGGGATGTGAGAGCCGCTTGCGGCCCTGATTGACAAGCGGCGGCGCAATCCACACAATGGGGCGCACCTGCACACGGAGGCGATGCGACATGGCGACGGCTCACGTTCTCAAACCCGAAGAATATACGGTCGATCAGGAACCCTACTACGAGCCGGTCGGCTCGGAGATCGAGGTGTTCGAGGCGGCGTGGCGCAATCAGCTGCCGTTGCTGCTTAAGGGTCCGACCGGCTGCGGCAAGACCCGCTTCATGGCGTATATGGCGTGGCGGCTGAAACGGCCGTTGATTACGGTGTCCTGCCACGACGACCTGACATCATCCGATCTGGTCGGGCGTTACCTGATTGCGGGCGGCGAGACGGTGTGGGTGGATGGCCCGCTGGCCCGCGCCGTGCGTTCCGGAAGCATCTGCTATCTGGACGAAGTGGTGGAGGCGCGCAAGGACACGACCGTCGTGATCCATCCGCTGTGCGACGACCGGCGGGTGCTGCCGATGGAGAAGCATGGCGAACTGTTGGAGGCGCCGGCGGAGTTCTGCATGGCGATTTCCTACAACCCGGGCTATCAAAGCGTTCTGAAAGATCTCAAGCAGAGCACGCGGCAGCGCTTCGTGGCGTTGGAGTTCGATTATCCGCAGGCGGAACTGGAGCAGAAGATCGTACGGCAGGAGACGGAAGTGGATGCGGAGACGGCGCGGCTGCTGGTGAGGTTTGCGGAGATGACGCGCAATCTGAAAGGCAACGGCCTGGATGAGGGCGCGAGCACGCGGCTGCTCGTGCATGCAGGCAAATTGATTCAGGCGGGGATTGCGCCGGCGGATGCGTGCGCCAGCGCGGTGTCGCAGGCCCTGACGGACGACCCGGAAATGCTGCAGGCGATCAACGAGCTGAGTTCGTCAGTGTTCTGACGGCCTCAGAGCCATGCGGCTGCGGGCGGGGCCCGGAAGGAAGGCGCTAGGGCGGCCGTGCAGCCAGTCTTCGTGTCCGGCATTGTAGTACGGCGACAGCGGATGGCCGGATTGTCCGGTTGGCATGTGCAGGATGCCTTGGGCCTCGCGTCCGGGGGAGACGACCGTACGGTTGGAGGCGCCGAACGAGGGGCGTTCGACGCGAGGCAGGTTCAGGTCGCCAGCCTGCGGCGCGCCGGGCGGGTCCAGAAGCGGGCTGAGCCATGGCAGGATGTGGGACAGCGGATGGCGGATGGTGGACGGGTTGGCCTCGCCCCAAGTCGCAACGGACAGTTCCCGCCCGTTTGCGGTCATGTCTTCTAGCGTCAGACGCAACGCCAGCGCCAGCAGGTCGTCCATGCGTTGCATGCCTTGCGGCAGGAAATGCCGGGCATCGGCTTCCAGAATGCGGGTCAGCGGGCCGTCCAGCTGCCAGCGCAGGGGACGGATATCGATGTCGGATGTCGTGCCCAGCCGGTTTTGGAGTGCCAGCAGGAACAGTTCGTGCGTACGCTTGCGGAAGGTTCGGACCAGGCGGTAGGCGGCGCTGTCGGTGCGGGCGTAGCCGTCCCATGATTCGAGCAGGGCGCGGACGTGGTGGCGTTCGGCCAAGGGCGCGATGCCGGGTTCGTTCAGTATGTGTTGCAGCCGAGGCCGCCATTCGTCCAGAAAATCGGCCCGGGTGTCCAATTGCACGGCGAGCATGTCCGCTTCTCGAAAGCGGTCGCGTTCCCGCAGGCGGTCGCGGATCTGCCGGGCGCGCATACCGCCGGTGTAGCGTCCGTCGCCAAGCAGCGCATAGGCCTTGCCGCCGATGTGGCGGCTGTTGGCGGACCAGAGGCGTCCGTCCGGCGGGTTGACGATCGCAGGGTAGTCGTCGGGCGGCAGCCAACGAGGCTGCGGACCGAGGCCGGCGCAGGGGGCGGAGGCATCGGCAGGGCAGTGCGGCAAAGGCTGCGGAATGCGCCCGTCGTGGCCGTCGCGTTGGAACAACGGGCCGGCGATGGTCCAGGCGATGTTGCCGCCCCGGTCGCCGATGAGGACGTTCTGAGAGGGCATGATGCTGCGCTGGAATTCATGCATGGCCTGCTGCAGATTGGTGGCCAGTTCGATGCGGCCTAGGCGCATGGCCTTGCCTTCGAGCCAATGCGCAGTCCAGCGCAGGGCGTATTCGCGCCCTTGCCGGTCTTGGGCTACGATCGGGCCCCAGGCGGAGTGGCGGTAGATGGCCTTGCGGTCGCGGGCGAAGCGGACTTCAACCGGTTCTTCGATGGTTTCGACCGAAGGGTGTCCGGGTTCGAGCACGATCAGATCTTGGCTGTCGATGTTGCTGTTGGTGAAGCCCCAGGCGATGTGGCCGTTGCTGCCGGCCACCATCCACGGCGAGCCGGGCAGGGTCAGGCCGCTGGCCATGCGGTTCTGGCCGTCACGCCAGCGCCAGTGCATGCGGTACCAGAGGTTCGGGGCCAGCAGGACCAGATGCATGTCGTTGGCAATCAAGGCGCCGCCGTGGGCCGAATGTGTTCCGGAGATGGCGAAAGCGTTGCTGCCGGAGCGTTCCCAATGCATCCGCACATGATCGATCTGCGTCGGATCCAGCGGCATCGACCGTAGGTCGATGTCTTCGGGTCCGGGCACGGACGGCGTCCGCAGCGGGGCCGGCGTGCCATCGAGGGGCGCGTCGTAGTGCGTGCCGACCGGGGCCAGAAAGTTTGCGACCGATGCGCCGAACAGTTCATGCAGGGCGCCGACGGTCGATTCGTACCGCCAGCGTTCGCCTTGCAGAACCAGATACATGGAGTACAGCGTCAGGATGCTATCCTCGGATTTCCACGGCTCGGGGCGTTGCAGCATGAGAAAGTAGGGGAAGGGCCAGCCGGGCATGGCCGCGAGGCCCTGATTGACGCCGTCGGCATAGGCGGCCAGCAAGGCGCGCTCGTCGTCCGGCAGGGCGGCGGCGACCCGCTGGGCGTGGAGGCGGAAGCGTTGCGGCCGGAGTTTGAGGTCGCGCTCGACGGCGGACGGTCCGAACAGGGCGGCCAGTTCGCCGGCGGCCAGCCGGCGGCGGAAGTCCATGGACAGAAAACGCTCCTGCGCATGGATGAAGCCGGTGGCGCGTGCGATATCGAGCCGGGACGAAGCGTCCACGGTGGTGTGACCGATGGCATCACGCTGCACGGCGACCGGGGCGGATAGTCCCGGCAGCGTGGCCGCGCCGGAGATTTGCGGGCGCGTGATGGCGAGAGCGATGGCGGCCGCGGCGGCAACCGCCAGCACAAGCATTGTCATGAGAGCCGCGAGGAATTTCGCGGCACGCCGCCGACGGTTGGCCATTCAGTGCAGGGCGGTCGGGCTCAAGCTATCCGGATTGCGGACTTCCTCATCCGTGGCATCGCGTACATTCAGGATGTTCAGGAAGAATTTCAGCGTTTTCCCGGCCAGCGGATGGTTGCCGTCCAGAGTCAGCGTGTCGTTGTCTATGGCGATGACTCGGAATCGGCGGACATCGCCCTGCTCGTTCTCGAAGTCGGCCTCGGCGCCGATGCGATGGAACTGCTCGGGCACTTCCGACAGCTTTTGCGTCAGCTGCAGGTCGGGGTCCAGATCGCCGAAGGCATCCTGAGGGCGCACCAAGACTTCAACCGTATCGCCGGCGCGCCGATTTTCCACGGCTGCTTCAATGCGGTCCCATAGGCCGTGGTCGCTGCCATGCACGTAGGAGACGGGCATGTCGGTCTGTTCCAGAACTTGTCCGCTTTCGTCTTGGATGCGGTAGGTTAGTTCGACCAGCTTGTTGGCGCGGATGGCGTTGCCGGACGACGATGCGGTCATGGTGCAGGGTCAGGAACGGCTAATGCGCGTGGTGAATTTCGGGGGCCATCGCCGGCATGGTGCGGGGCAACGCTTGTATGCCGCCATTCTACCTTAATATTGGGGCCGAGATTGCATGCGGGCGCGTCGATTTCAGGCGGGCTTCCAGTGCCGAAGGCATGGTCTGCACATGGAACGAAGGGCATTGCCGGATTGTGAAGCATTGATTTTAATAGGAATGTAGTACATAATCTTAGCGTCGCTGTGCAAATCAGAGGGTTGCAGCAATAGATGCGACGCTGTGAGGCGAGCCCCATTCCG
The DNA here is from genome assembly GCA_963668445.1 of uncultured candidatus Poriferisulfidus sp. Lineage (GTDB taxonomy): Bacteria > Pseudomonadota > Gammaproteobacteria > Poriferisulfidales > Poriferisulfidaceae > Poriferisulfidus. The sequence goes on along the minus strand of OY764335.1, from coordinate 1,348,390 downwards.
GCCGTTCCCGACGCAGCGCGACACCGAGTTGCAGCAATAGATGCGACGCTGCGAGGCGAGCCCCCCCCCCCCCCCCCCCCCTTGACTGCTTGCAGGAACGCACCTTCCGTGGCCGCTCGGTGGTTGCGTACAAGGAAAGGTTGCGCAAGAGTGTGCTGGGTTTTGCGGCCTGCACATTCTTCGTGCCGGTGTGCGCAAGCGGGCAAGTTTTTGACTCGAATGCCAATTATCGAATTCTCACGTTCTACGGCTACGCGAAATCCATCAACTTGAATCATTATCTGGCGCAAGGCGTGCAAGATGCGAGTTTTTCCTTGGCTTCTTGCGACAATTCGCGTAGCGACTACTACGCCGCCGTGAGCCTTCTGGGTTCCTTGCTGTCGTTGACATCGAATTCTTTAGGCCACATACATGGCGGCCATACCGAGCAACACACGGCATGCACCGTCCACGGCATGGCATCCGGAAATTCGCAGACGAAGGAGTTCCGCTTCTACACGACTTCGGCCCGCACGCCCAGCCCTTTGATGCCTGGGGCCCTGACTTCAATAGGCAGCAGGGCCTCGGAGATCGATATTCAGGTGGACATTGGGTCCAGTCCCGGCTATGTCCGGGTGGGTTGGCAGAAGGCGGACGGTTCCGGTCCTGCGACTTTCCGAGTGGCGCATGGCGTAACCCGCGATACGGTTCTGACCATTTCGGGATTGGATGCGGAGACGGAAAATCGGATCAGCGCACGGCGGATGACTCGCGAAAGTTTCGATTTGCATCGAGCCGGAAATGCCGGACAGGCGGGAACGTTAATTCGCGAAGGTTCGGCGGAGCGCAAATGGTTTTGGAATTTGAGCAACTCCGGTTTGGGAAAGAGTCAGGCGATCAATGCCCGTTCTGCCACTCCTGTATTGGATCCCCTAAGACCTGACGATGACGGGCTGCCGCGGCGCATCCACCAATCGTTCATACCCCGGGTTGGCGCAGCCATCGGGCATAATCCCATCAAATGCCGCTTGTTTCAACTTCTTGCGGAAGTCCCTTCCGATTCGGACCGCATGCCGCTGCCAAGTGAACATGCGTCAACGGATGGAAGCGCGGCATCCGCATGGCCTCTGGATCATGCGCCCGCCTTCTCGGGCCTGCATGAAAGCGAATCCGCACGCTCGGTTTGGGGATGCGCGGATTATGTGCATCTCTCGGGCAGCGATGAACGGACCTTAGAGTGGGATGGAGACCTATTCGGCATGACGCTTGGAGTCGATGCGCGCATGGGTTCCGGCACGCTGGCCGGGGTTTCGGTTTCCCATGCCATCGGCTTGTTCGACTACGTGAGCCATGCAGGCGGCATGCGGGCTCATGGAGAGTATGATCTGCGAATGAGCAGCATGCGGCCCTATTTGATTTGGGAGGCAACGCCGGAGACGAGCATGTGGGCCTCGCTAGGCTACGGGCATGGCCGCATCAAGGTTGAGGACGATTTGGTCGCGGGCATGTATGCGAGCGATGTTTCCATGCGATCCGTGAACATTGGCGCAAACAGGATTTTGCATATGCGTGCCGATGCGGACGGGCATGGCAGGACGATGCTGGTTCTGAAGGGCGAAGCATTCGGGGCGTGGTGGAAAATCGAGGGTAACGGAGGTACGATCGACCCGCTGACGGTGGCTATGCAGCAGTTCCGCTTGGGGATTGAGGGCAGCCATGCGCGCATGCTGAACACCGAGGAGGATTTCCTTAAGCGATGGTGGAAACTGAGCGTGCGCCGGGACGGCGGCGATGCGGACACAAGCCACGGCGTGGAGATGGCTGCCGGTTTGCGCCATGCCGACCTGCAGCGGCGGCTGACGATGGCGGCTCAGGCGCATGCCTTGCTGGCGCATGAGCAAAGCGACTACGAGGAGTACGGTATCAGCCTGCTGGTGCGCAAGGAATCCGAGCCGGACGGCCGAGGGATGTTCCTGCTGCTGGAATCGGGCTGGGGCGCGTTGTACGACGATCCGTCCAGACAGGAGAGCGGGCTGATGCATTCGGAGGCGCTTGCCGCGTCCGAGCCGAGCCTGTCTCTGGCCGGCAGTTTCGGCTATGGCGTCTTGGTGCCGTCCGCCAAGGGTTTGATCGCTGGATTCGGGGAGTTTGAGCATGCCGGCGATGGTTGCACGCGACTGCGCCTTGGCGTACGCTATGCGGGAACCCGCGCCTCGTCCAAAACCTTGCGGTTCGCGGTGTTTGGCGAGCATGAGTCGGGCGCGGCCCGTTCCCGGAGCCGCGTTGGGATCACTGTCGGATTGGCGCACTAGCGCGCTGCGCCGATGCGGCTTCGGGGAAGCATCGTGCTTTCGGGCGGATGCCCTTATGCGGCGTGCGCCGATCTTCCGAGCGCGCGTGCCGGCGGTTCCGCATTTCGTGCGGAAGGCATCGTTGGGCCGGACGGCTGGGGGAAACCGTCAAAAAAGGTTACAATGGGAGCCCATTCATCCTCAGGGGTTATCCATGAGCGTACCTACAGACTCTGTCTTGAAGCGCCATTACGAGCAGATGAGCCAAGCCGGTTCTTCTGGCACCGCCGATAGCGGCGGCAGCGCCGCGGCCAGCGGCCAAGGCGGCCTGTTCGGCTGGCTGAAGAAATTGTTCTGCGGCTAAAGCCGGGCGGCTACGGGCTGGGTGCCCGCAGTTCGTTTATTCGTCGATCTCGTAGGGTTCGTCGGCCATGCCGTCGCTGACATCGTAGGCGCGCTGGTCCAGATAGGCATCGCGAATCAGGGCGTACTCGTCTTCGGTGATGTCTTCCACGGCCTTTTCGGTACGCAGCAGGTCCGACCGGGTGTCCATGGCATTGATGCTGTAGCCGATGGCCGGCGTGTCGCCGCCGGCCCAAGTGAGCGGATTGGCGGCGAAGTCCAGCGGCTTGGCGACGGCGTCGCGCACGGTGCTGGGCCCTAGGAACGGAATCACGAAATACGGGCCGGGCTCGGTGCCCGCCGCGCCCAGCGTCTGTCCGAAATCCTCTTCCGTCTTGTGGATGCCGACTTGGGCCGCGACATCAATGAATCCGGCCAGGCCGACGGTGCTGTTGATGGCGAAGCGGGCGAGGGCGTCGCCGCCGGCTCCGGGCTTGCCCTGCAGCATGCAGTTGAGGAAATTGCGCAGTTCGCCCAGATTGGAGAAGAAATTGCTGATGCCCTGGTCCACGGGGGCTGGCGTGACGGCATCGTAGAGCTGCGCGACTGGCTTCAGGAACATCGTGTCGACGCTGTCGTTGAAGGCGTGCATGGTGCGGTTGTAGCCTTCCCAAGGGTCGCGCGGGTCTGCCGCCGGTTGCGCGGAGGCCGCGCCGGCTGCGGCCAGCAGGCATGCGCCTGCGAGGCTGGAGAGGGGGAGCAGGAATCGTTGCATGGGTTTTCGCGGTTCGTTCTAGCGAGGGATTATATAGGATTTTGGCCGGTGCTGCACAGTGCCGGCGCTGCCGGGTCTAGGCGCCGGAGCGCGGCCCTAGGCGCAGGCCGGACAGCCGGATGAATCCGGCGGCATCGGCTTGGTTGAAGCGGCCCTGGTCGTCCTCGAACGTCGCCTGCTGCGGGTCGTACCGGCTGTGCGGCGAACGCCGTCCTTCCACCATGGCGGCGCCCTTGTACAGGCGCAGCCGCACGTCGCCGCCGACTTCGCGCTGCGGCTGGTCGATCAGTTGCTGCAGGGCTTCACGCTCCGGACTGAACCAGTAGCCGTTGTAGACCAGCGTCGCGTACTGCGGCATGAGGGCATCCTTGAGGTGCGTGACTTCGCGGTCCAGGGTCAGCGATTCGAGGGCCCGCCGCGCCGCCAGCAGGACGGTGCCGCCGGGGGTTTCGTAGCAGCCGCGCGACTTCAGCCCCAAGTAACGGTTTTCCACCATGTCGACCCGGCCGATGCCGTGCCGTGCGGCGGCGGCATTGAGCGCGTCCATCAGCGCGGCCGGTTCCATGGCCTGGCCGTCCACGGCGACCGGATCTCCGGCCTCGAAGGAGATGCTCAGGGTCTGCGGTTCGTCCGGGGCCTGCTGAGGATCCGCGGTCCAGCGCCACATGTCCGGCGGCGGCGCGGCGTCCGGGTCTTCGAGAATGCCGCCTTCGTAGGAGATGTGCAGCAGGTTGGCGTCCATGGAATAGGGGCTGCCGCCGTCGGCGCCGCGCTCCACGTCGATGCCATGGCGCTGCGCGTAGCCGAGCAGGTCCGCGCGCGAGCCGAGTTCCCATTCGCGCCACGGGGCGATGACCGCCAGTTCGGGCGCCAGCGCCCGGGCCGCCAATTCGAAGCGCACCTGGTCGTTGCCTTTGCCGGTCGCGCCGTGGGCGATGGCCGTGGCGCCGCACTCCCGCGCCGCCTGCACCATGGCGGCGGCAATGAGCGGCCGCGCGATGGCGGTGCCGAGCAGGTACTGGCCTTCGTACAGGGGATTGGCGCGCAGCATCGGGAAGACGTAGTCGCGTGCGAACGTGTCGCGCAGATCCGCGATGCGGATGTCGCGGATGCCGAGAGCGGCGGCGCGCTGCCGCGCCGGTTCCATATCCTCGCGCTGTCCCAAATCGGCCGTGAACGTGACGACTTCGCAGCCGTACTGCTCCTGTAGCCATTTGAGGATGACGGAGGTGTCCAGCCCGCCGGAATAGGCGAGCACGATCTTGCGATGGGAAGGCATGGCAGCAGGGTCGGGCGGCGGGCTTCGGAGAATGCCCTTATTATAAGGGGCTCGTACGCCATTCCCATAGAAGCGGAGCTGGCTTCTGTGAGGAATTCCATGTTTCGGGGAGGAATCGAGCTTGCCGGGGTGGAATTGGATGGCACGCCGGAAGCGGTCGCGGCTGCCGTCCCCGGCGTATTGCCTTCAAGGCGGCGGCAGTGAGTTTCGCGGCGAGTTCGGGGCGGCGCGTCGGCAATGGGCGGTGATAGGGCATGTCTACAAACCGGGCCCATCCGAGCGAAAGCCTTGCCATGAAGGCGCCGATGGAGTACATTGGCGAGGCCAACGCGGCCATTCCCTTAGGGGTCGTTGCTCTTCTTTATGATAAGTTTTCGCCGTGCTTCGTTTCGGAATGCCCCGCCTTAGCTTCGAAGGAGGCCGCTTGCGCTTCTATTCGCGAAAAGCATGGATTTGGAGAAGCCCTGATGGAGAATCGAACTCGGTTTTATATCGGCGGAAAATGGGTTGAGCCTTCGACAGGCCAAACGTTGGAGGTCATTAACCCTGCCACCGAAGCAGTGATCGGTTCCGTGGCCGTGGGTGTCGAAAAGGATGTAGACATGGCCGTCGCTGCGGCCAAAGCCGCGTTCGATTCCTATTCGCAGACTTCGCGGGAAGAGCGCATGGAGTTGCTGAGGGAAATCGTAGACCTCTATGAAGTCCGCGCCGGGGATATTGCGGCCGCGATCAGCGAAGAAATGGGTGCCCCGATAGATTTGGCATCTTCGGCGCAAGTCTCCATGGGCTTGGGCCATCTAGTCACGACTTGTGACATTTTGCGCGAATTCGAGTTCGAAGAAGACTTGGGTTCTTCGCGCGTCATACGCGAAGCCGCAGGGGTTTGCGCGTTCATCACTCCGTGGAATTGGCCGATGAACCAGATCGCCTGCAAAGTCGCGCCGGCGCTTGCGGCAGGTTGCACGATGGTTTTGAAGCCTTCCGAGATCGCCCCATTCAACGCAATCCTGTTCGCTGAAATCTTGGATGCTGCCGGTGTGCCGGCAGGAGTGTTCAATCTCGTCAACGGCTACGGCTCTGCGGCAGGCGCGGCGCTCTCGGCGCATCCTGAAGTCGACATGGTCTCCTTCACCGGTTCGACGCGAACAGGCATTGAGATCGCTTGCAATGCCGCGCCTACAGTGAAGCGGGTGGCGCAAGAGTTGGGCGGCAAGTCCGCCAATATCCTGCTTGATGATGCGAACTTCCAAGAGGCGATCACGCGCGATGTCTCTTGGCTGTGTGCGAACTCAGGTCAATCCTGCGTTGCTCCATCGCGGATGCTCGTGCCTGAATCGCGCGCGGAAGAGGCGGCGGCCATCGCCAAGGAAGCGGCGGAAGGAATCAAGGTCGGCGACCCGAATGCCGCAGGCACGGAAATGGGCCCGGTGGTCTCTGAATTGCAGTTTGACCGGATCCAACGCCTGATTCGGGCAGGCATAGACGAAGGCGCCACGCTGGTGGCGGGCGGGACGGGTCGTCCCGATGGCCTCGATATCGGCTACTACGTCAAGCCTACCGTGTTTTCCCATGTCACCAATGACATGCAAATCGCGCGGCAGGAGATCTTCGGCCCCGTGCTCTCATTGATCGGCTATGCGGATGAGGACGATGCCGTGCGAATCGCGAACGATACGATGTACGGATTGTCCGGCTACGTATCCTCGGGCGATCTCGAACGCGCGCGCGCCGTGGCGCGCCGCATCCGGGCAGGAAGCGTCTATCTCAATGGGGCTCCGCCGGACAGCAAAGCACCGTTCGGCGGATACAAGCAGTCTGGCAATGGCCGCGAGTGGGGGCGATGCGGCCTCGAGGAATTTCTTGAAACAAAAGCGGTCATGGGCTACGGCGCTTCAGGACAGGCGAACGGATGCCCCTAATCATTGCGGGTTTTGAAGCGCCTCTGTCCCGAACAGTTCGATAGCCTCCAAAGTCTCGAGCACGTCGTTCCAGGTCGTCGTGTGGTTTATGATGCAAAGCCTGAGCGAAAACATGCCCCCAATCAGCGTGGACGACATGAGCGCTCGGTTCTCCCAAAAGACGCGGGCCAGCACGGTCCTGTTGATCTTTTCCAAATCCTCCTCTTCAAGCCGCGATTCGGCAGGGGCCACCCGAAAACATACAATGCCCAAAACCACAGGGTTCAGGAGTTCCAGAATCGTGCTCTCTCGGACGTACTCTCCTGCTCGGCCGGCCAGTTCCATGCTGTGGGATATGGCCTGCCGGAATGCCGCCATCCCGAAGGTCTGGACAGACATCCAGATCTTCAGGGCGCGAAACGAGCGGCTCAATTGCAGGCTATGATCGGAAAAGTTCGGATGGTCGGCGCCCCAAAGCGTGTCTTGCAGGACGTCATGATGGATGGCGAACGCGCGCTCGAGCGTGCGCGCATCCTTGACGAGAAGACCGCCGGCCTCATAGGGCTGGAAAAGCCATTTGTGGGCATCCAGCACGATCGAATCGGCGCGCTCGATTCCCCGCAGCAGCTTTTTCCCTTCGTCGGTGACGATTGCGAAGCCGCCGTAGGCGGCATCGACATGCAGCCAGATGCCCTGCTTCTCGCAGAAATCCGACAGGGCTTCAAGCGGGTCGATTGCTCCGGCGCTGGTCGTTCCTGCATTCGCGCATACGGCAATGGGATGGAATCCCGCAGCGCGATCTTCGGCCACGGCGCGAGCCAAGGCTTCCGTATCTAAGCGGAAGCATTCGTCGCTGGGGACTATGCGCACGCATTCCGGGCGGATGCCGATAATTTTTGCTGCACGGATGAGTGCGCTGTGGCCCTGATCGCTCATATACACGGTTCCCCGCTCAGGGTTGCCCGCGCATTCCCTTGCCGCGACAAGGGCTTCCAAGCAAGCTGCCGAGCCCCCGCTTGTGATAAGCCCGCCCGCACCGTCCGGGTAGCCGACCCAGCGTCGGTACCAGTCGATGACCACCAGTTCGATTTGACTCGGCCCGCTTGCGGTCAGCCAAGTGGCTGAGTTGATGTTGTATCCGGCTGCCATAAAATCGGCCAGCACTCCGGGCCATGTGGGAGACGATGGGACAAACGCGAAAAAGCGGGGATGCGCCAGTCGCGCCGCAACAGGAAGGATATCGCGCGCGGCCTGCTCAAGAACCTCCATCGCGGGCCTCCCGTCCTCGGGAGCATCCTCCATAATGAACTGTTCCTCAAGCACCTTTTTAAACTCTCCATCCCAAGCATGTGTCCCGGGCAGGCCCTCAGACCATTCCACTGCAAACTCTGCCGCTTTGCGTGCCAGATTCAGCATCGCTTCCGGCGTCATCTGAAGGCCGCTGCGTGCTACAGATCTTTCCGCGCTTCTAGCTTTTCGTTCGGTCATGCTTCTTTTCTGCATCCGGGAATTGCCGGACATGGCGTTCGAGCGGTTTGAGGAAAGGAGATCTCCCTCGCGATGGGCATAAGCATTATATACATCGGATGCCATTCAGGCTGCTGCACAGTTGCGCGCAGCACTTGCGCGCGAAAATCAGGCGCAGGCAATGAGGCATCGAGTTTGCGGGCGGGATTCTGAAATTAAAAAGATCGGCTTGCCGCATTGCTTTCTGTCGAAATTCCGGGCATAGGGCCCGCAGAGTTTCTGTATGATGGTATGCGGGCCCCTTGCTAGAGAGGGGGCGATGCGCGGCGGGAGGCGCCTCGGATGCTACGAATCAGCATGGAAAACCGGTTCCGGGGATTTCTGCCGGTGGCGGTGGACGTGGAGACCGGCGGCCTTCATCCGGAGACCGACGCGCTGCTGGAGATCGCGGCGGTGCCGTTTCGCATGGATGCCGAAGGCGGCCTGGAGCCGTGCGAGCCGATCAGTCTGGCCGTGCGTCCGTTCGAGGGCGCGCGCATCGACCCGGCGTCGCTCAAGCTCATCGGCATCGACCCGTACGACCCGCAGCGCGACGCGGTGTCGGAGCGCGAAGCGCTGGAGACGGTGTTCCAGGCCGTCCGCCAGGCGGTGCGCGAGCATCATTGCCAGCGCGCCGTGCTGCTGGGCCACAATGCGGCGTTCGATCTGGCCGTCGTGAATGCAGCCAGCGACCGCTGCCGCCTCAAGCGCAATCCGTTCCATCCGTTCAGCACGCTGGACACCGTCAGCTTGGGCGCCGTCGCGTTCGGGCACACCGTGCTGTCGCGCATTGCGCAGCAGGCCGGGCTCGGCTGGGACGATGGGCAGGCGCACCAGGCGCGCTACGATGCGTACAAGACGGCGGAGGTGTTCTGCGCGGTCGTCAACCGCTGGCAGGGCGAATACCGCAGGCAGCTCGGGCAGGAGCCGGCCGATGCGGCTACGCGCTTCCCGAGCGGGCCTGACGCACCATCTCCTTGAGTTCGCCTTTCTGGTGCAGTTCCAGCGCGATGTCGCAGCCGCCGATCAGTTCGCCGCTGATGTAGAGCTGGGGGAAGGTCGGCCAGTCCGCGAACTTCGGCAGGTCCTGGAAGATCTCCGGATCCATCAGCACGTTGCAGTAGGCGAATTCCTCGCCGCACTCCATAAGGGCCTGGGCGGTGCGGCTGGAGAAGCCGCACTGCGGCATCTGCGGCGTGCCTTTCATGTACAGCATGACCGGGTTGCCGGCGACCTGCTCGCGGATGCGGTCCAAAGCGCTGCTCACGGCGGGTTCCCTTATTCGCTGGTGGTCGGATCGATCACCGCCCGCACTTCGGAGATGCGGTTGGCCGGGAAGCCGCCTTCTTCGGCATGCGCCCGGATCTCGGCTTCATTGGGGGCGATGTAGGTGCAGTACACCTTGTCGTCGGTCACGTAGCTTTCCACCCACTGGATGTGCGGGCCCATGGAGTGGAGGATGCTGCAGGATTTCTGCGAGATCTCCTGAAGCTGGTCGGCGGACAGTTCGCCGGCGCCGGGGATGTCGCGTTCGATGATGTATTTGGGCATGGCTGTGTATCGGGTTGGTTGATCGGAGCGGCCGTCGCGCGGCCGGATTGAGTATTGTGCCATATCCCTGCCGGCGGTTTTTCGGATCATGGCGAAACGGCTTGGGGCTGGTCTGGCGAGGCCGCGCTGCTCGCGCCGGAGGGGCTTGATGCCTGTCGGAATGGCGGCCTGCGCGAGTTCGGGAATCCGTGCTTCGAGGCGGATGTGCGGAGTCCTGCGGGGCCGCCTGCGCGCCGCCGTCGGGCATCGAAACCCGATGTTCGAGGGTGAAATAAGATAATTTCCATATATTTCAATTGGATATTAATAATTCCGGTGCGATTTCGGTATTGCCCATCAATAACCGATCAATAAGAGATTATTCCTTATATTCATATATTTATGGAAGATCTGGGGATTTTCGTATTTTACTTATCAATAAGGCGTCAGTGCGGGCGTGGCGCACACGGCGGAGAGCCTCGGCGCTTCCGGGCGGCGTTGCGCGTGTTCGGAAATTTGGTAGAATGTCAGGCACCGAATCCTGAGGTTTTACGATTATGGCCGAGTTCCGAACGATTGCCGCCGCCACGCCGGCGATGGCGACCAACAAAGTCTTGCGCAACACCTATGCGCTGCTGTCCATGACGCTGCTGTTCAGCGCGTTTACCGCTGGAATGTCGATGGCTTTCAACTGGCCGTATCCCGGCCTGATTCTGACGCTGGTCGGCTATTTCGGGCTCTTGTTCCTGACGGCCCGTTTCCGCAACAGCGGCTGGGGGCTGCTGTGCGTGTTCGCCCTGACCGGCTTCATGGGCTTGACGCTGGGGCCGATCCTCAACATGTACATGACCCATCTGCACAACGGCTCGCAGCTGGTGATGACGGCGCTGGGCCTGACCGGCCTCATCTTTCTCGCGCTGTCCGGCTACGTGCTGACGACGCGCCGCGACTTCAGCTTCATGGGCGGCATGCTGACGGTGGGCATTCTGGTCGCGTTTCTAGGCGGCTTGGGCCTGATTGCCGCGAGCTACTTCGGCATGGAGGTGTCGGGCGCCATGCTGGGCATCTCGGCGATGTTCGTCCTGCTGATGTGCGGGCTGATTCTGTACCAGACCAGCGCCATCATCCATGGCGGCGAAACCAACTACATCATGGCGACCGTGACGCTGTACGTGTCGCTGTACAACCTGTTCACCAGCCTGCTGCATCTGCTGGCCGCTTTTTCCGGAGACGACTGAGCGCCTGCGCGGGCGGCGGGCGAGGCCCTGCCTGTGCGGGGCCACAAGGGACGTGGCGCGTCCGGGTCCGGCTTGAGGCCGGCGGCGCCGGGTGCGCGTAGGAGATGACCTCGAAGATGGCCGACGCTTCCATCCACGGCTTGTGGACCCGGCGCTCCGCGTTCGTGTTCGCCGCCATCGGCTCGGCCGTCGGGCTGGGCAACATCTGGAAGTTCCCGTACATGACGGGGGAGCATGGCGGCGCTGCGTTCGTGCTGGTGTATTTGGCCTGCGTGGCGTTCATTGGCCTGCCCATCATGATGGCGGAGATCGTGCTCGGCCGGCGCGGCCGCCACAGCCCGGTGCAGACCATGCGCCAGTTGGCTGCCGCCGACGGCCATTCGGCCAGCTGGCAGGCCATCGGCTGGCTCGGCATGCTGGCCGGCGTGATGATCCTGTCGTTCTACTTGGTCATCGCCGGCTGGACCGCGGCGTATTTCGTCGACAGCCTGCTCGGCACTTTCCAGGGAATGACGCCGGCCGAGACCGAAGCGCATTTCGGAGAGCTGGTCGGCAGTCCATGGCGGCTGATTTTCTGGCATACCGTGATGGCGGTGCTGACCGGCTGGGTCATCATGCGCGGCGTCAATCGCGGGATCGAGCAGGCGACCAGCATCCTGATGCCGTCGCTGTTCGTGCTGCTGTTCCTGCTGGTCGGCTATGCCGGGCTGTACGGGGAGTTCGCGCAGGGGCTGCGCTACCTGTTCGATTTCGACTTCGCGAAGATCAATTCCGAAGTGGCGCTGATGGCGATGGGGCAGGCCTTCTTCTCGCTGAGCATCGGCATGGGCGCGATCATGGTCTACGGCGCCTACCTGCCGCGCGAATACTCCATTTCGACGGCGGCGACGATGGTGGTGTCGGCCGACGCTCTGGCCGCCATGCTCATGGGCGTCGCCTTGTTCCCGATCGTATTCGCCAGCGGCATGCAGCCGAACTCGGGGCCCGGGCTGGTCTTTCAGACGCTGGTGATCGCGTTCGAGCAGATGCCCGGCGGCATGCTGATCGGCGTGCTGTTCTTCGCGCTGACCCTGATTGCCGCTTGGACTTCCGCAATCTCCTTGCTGGAGCCGGCCGTGTCCTGGCTGGTGGACTCCTGCGGCATGCGGCGGCGGACGGCGACGATGGCCTCCCTCGCGCTGGTCTGGACCGTGGGGCTCGGCACTGTGGTTTCGTTCAATATCGGCAGCGACTGGACCCTGTTCGGAAGGACGTTCTTCGGCTGGATGGATTACCTGACCTCCAACGTGATGCTGCCGCTCGGCGGCATCCTGATCGCGTTGTACGCCGGCTGGAAGGTGAATCGCACCGTGCTGGCGGAGCAGCTGGACGTATCCGCGAAGGCCGGAGTGCTGCGCGGCCGCGAGTTGCTGTTCCATATCTGGCTGTGGCTGGTGCGCGTCGTGGTGCCTCTGGCCGTCGCACTGGTGATGCTGCACGGCTTGGGCATTCTTTAAACGCACACAAGCTTCGTCGTGCGCATCCATCGCGAGGCCCGCGTGCCGTACTCGGCTTCGCGCATGTACGAGCTCGTCAACGACGTCGAATCGTATCCGTCGTTCCTGCCGTGGTGCCCGCAGGCGGAAGTGCTGAAGCGCGGTGCTGAGGAAGTGGTTGCGCGCCTGACGCTGGCTCGCGGCGGTCTGCATACGGCGTTCACGACACGCAACATGCTGGTTCCGGGGCAACGCATCGACCTGCATCTGCAAGACGGTCCATTCCAGCATCTGCACGGCATCTGGACGTTCACGGAGCAGCCGCACGGCTGCCGGGTGGCACTGGACATCGAGTTCGAAGCGAAAGGGTCGGTGCGGTTGCTGGCGATGCCGATCATCTTTGCAGAAGTATGCAACCGGATGGTGCAATCGTTCGTGGCTGAGGCGCGGCGCCGGGAGCGCACCGGGGATGAAGGTTGAGGTCGTCGATGCGCGGGCCGACCGTCCGGCCGTACGCGCTCTGACCGTGCCCGCAGGCACGCGGGCAGGCGAGGTGCTGGAGCTTTGCGAGTGGCTGGCTCCGGTGCGCCGCGGCGACGGCTGCGGGCTCGCCGTCTTCGGCGAAGCCGTGCCCGCAGAGTACGAACTGCAGGAGGGCGACCGGCTGGAGGTGTGCCCGCCGTTGCGGATGTCGCCGATGGAAGCGCGCCGCCGCCGGGCCGCCGCGCAACAGGCGAAGGCGTCCAGCAAGCCGCAGTAGCGCGAACAGGCCGGCTTGGCTGCCGGCCGGTGCTTCAGGCAGAATGGACGTTTAAGAAAGTCGACTTTCTTAAACCGTGCATACCCTTAAATAACTATATATATCAATATTTAAAAAGCACGACTTTTTCCGAGAACAGGCCGAAATCAGGCTTTTCGGCGCAAAAATGGCCGAAATCAGGCACCGGCGGCCGATGCGGAGGGGCTATTCCAGGGGGACGGGTTCGGGCTCGCCGACCGGCTCGTAGGCGTCGTCGGCTTTGCTGCCGGCCTCGTCGCCGGCCTCGGTTCCTTCGAACCATTCCTCGCGGAGTTCGAGTTCGCCGCTCGGTTCGGCGACGGCCAGATCCGGGTCGAGGGGCACCAGCCGGGTGACGCGCACGAGCCGCTTGTCCTCGAAGTGCAGGCTGATGCGGTCCAGATGCGACATGTCCTCGGCGGAGGAGGCTTCCTGATAGAAGACGTAATCCCAGCGGTTCGGATTGAAGGGATCCTTCACCAGCGGCGTGCCTAGCAGGAAGAGAACTTTCTCCTCTTCCATGCCGAGGCGCAGATTGCGGATGGCCTCTTCGTTCGGCACGTTGCCCTGCTGCACGGTGATGCGATGCTGTCCGATTTCGATGCCTTCCGGAAGCAAGTAGTCGCAACCGGCCATGGCCAAGGCGCAGCCGGCCAGCATGGCCAAGCGCAGGTCCGGAATGCGGCGGCGCGGCATATTCATGATTTTCATTCTAGCAGTTCGCTGCCCTGGTTTTTGCGCAGCAGGGCTTCGGCATGCTGGCGGGCGGTTTCGGTCTTCTCGATGCCGGAGAACATGCGCGCGAGTTCTTCGACGCGGCCTTGCCGGTCGAGCCGTTCGATTTCGGTGCGCACGGCATCATGCTTGCGGACGCAGTAGTGGTGCCGGCCCTGCACGGCGACTTGCGGCAGATGGGTGACACACAGCACTTGCAGGCGTTCGCCGAGGCGGGCCAGCAGTTGGCCGACGGTTTCCGCCGGCCCGCCGCCGATGCCGGCATCCACTTCGTCGAAGATCATGCAGGGCGGTTCGGCATCGCCGGTCAGCGATTGCTGCAAGGCCAATGACAGGCGCGACAGTTCGCCTCCGGAGGCGATGGCGCCGATGGGGCCGGGCGTCTGCCCCGGGCCGGTGGCGATCTGGTACTCGATGTCGTCCAGTCCGTGCGGGCCGGGCGTGCGGGCTGCGTCATGCCGGACGTCGATATGGAATTCGCTGTGCGGCATGCCGAGCTGATGCAGGATTCGGGTGGTCGGTTCGGCAATGCGGGCGGCGGCCTGGCTGCGGGCTTCGCTGATCTTGCGGGCCTGCTCGCGGTAGTCGCGTTCCATCTGCTCGACTTCGGCGGCCAGCGCTTCGGCATCGTAGGCTGGAGACTGCCATTCCTCCAGCTTCGCGTTCAGTTCTTGGCTGTGCTGCCAGAGGGCGCGCGGCTCGATCTGATGCTTGCGCGCCAGTTCGTGCATGGCTCCCAGGCGCTGTTCGACCTCTGCCAGGCTGGCGGGGTCCAGGTCGACCCGGTGCAGCGCGCTGCGCAGCTGATCGACGGCTTCTTCAACACGGGCGAGCGCTTCTGGAAGCAGTTCGCCCGCTTCGGCCAGCTGCGGGTCGATTTGGGCGGCGCGGTTCAGCCGTTCCGCCGCTGCGGCCAATTGCGCGTAGACGGCATGCATGTCCCGCTCGTACAATTCGTCAACCAGTTCCGCGCACAGCGTGCGCAACTCGTCGGCGCCGGCCAGCGTCCGCTGCCGGACGTCCAGTTCTTCGTAGGCGCCTTCGTCCAGTCCCAGCGCGTTCAGTTCCGCGACCTGGAAGGCCAGCAGGTCGAGGGCTTGGCGGTGGCGTTCGGCGTCGCCGCTCAGGGCGGCCAGCCGGGCGCTGGCGTCGCTCCAGCGGCTCTGGCAGGCGGCCAGTTCGCCGAGGGCGTCCGCATGGCCGCAGGCGTCATCCAGCATGCGGCGCTGCTGCTCGCGGCGCAGCAGGCGCTGGTGTTCTTGCTGGCCGTGGATCTCGATGATCTGCTGGCCGGCTTCGCGCAGGGCCGCGACCGAAGCGGGCGTGTCGTTGAGGTAGGCGCGGGAAGCACCTTGGCGCGTCAGCGTGCGCCGCAGCAGCAACTCGTCGCCGGCGCCGAAGCCGCGCTGTTCCAGCCAGGAGCGCAAGGCGGGCTGGTCGGCCAGATCGCAGTGCAGCGCGATGTCGGCGCGGTCGGCGTCGCGGCGGATCAGGCTGCGGGCGGCGCGGTTGCCGAGCGCCAGGCCGATGGCGCCGACCAGAATGGATTTGCCCGCGCCCGTCTCGCCGCTGAACACGCACAGGCCGGGGTGCAGTTCCAGGTCCAGGCGATCAATGACGGCCAGTCCGCGAATCGCCAGAGCGCACAGCATCGGAAGTTACAGGTTCCAGGACAGTTTGCGGCGCAGGATTTCGTAGTAGTCGTGGTTGGCGGGCTGGACCAGATTGAGCGGATAGTCCTGACGGCGGATGTGGACGCGGTCGCCGATCTGCAGTTCCTGGTTGGCGCCGCCGTCGAACGACACCACGCCTTTGCTTTCCGGGCGGCCGATGACTTCCAGTTCGATCTCGCAGTCCAGATCCACGACGATGGGGCGGCTGCTCAGCATGTGCGGGCAGATCGGCACCATGACCAGCACTTGCAGCGACGGGTGCAGGATCGGGCCGCCGCCGGACAGGGCGTAGGCGGTCGAGCCGGTCGGCGTGGAGACGATCAGGCCGTCGGCGCGCAATGCGCTCAGGGCGCGGCCGCCGACGCGGGTTTGCAATTCGATCATGTGCAGGTCGCCGTAGCTGTGCACGACGACGTCGTTGAAGGCGTCCGAGGCGCACAGCCGCTGCCCGTCGCGCCATACCTCGCCGGTCAGCACCGAACGGGCGTCGATCTTGTAGCTGCCGTCCAGAATGGCGCCGAGGGTTTCGGGGATCTTCTCCGGATAGATGTCGGCCAGGAAGCCCAGGCGGCCGCGGTTGACGCCGCAGACCGGCACGCCGTGCGGAGCCAGATGGTGGGCGGCGGTCAAAAGCGTGCCGTCGCCGCCGACCACCACGCCCAGATCGGCCTGCGCCGCCAAGGCCTCCAGTTCCAGTCCCGGGCCTTGTTCCAGAATGCGGGCGGTTTCCGCATCCGGCAGCAGGGCGCGGCCCTTGCGCTCGACCAGCCGGGCGACGCGGCGGATCGATTCCGCCGTGGTCTCGGTGCAGGGGCGGGTGATGACGCCGACCTGTTCGAATGCAGCCATGGGTGCTCCGGTCATGCGGTGCGGGGCAGGGGCTCCTATTTTATAGGTAGCGCGAAGGACTTTACGTAGCCTCGCATTTCAGAATACGCGCGACGGCCGCCTTGAGCGGCTGCAGATCCTGCCGGCAGACAGCCCATAACGCTTGGGGCGCAACCTTGGCGTAATCATGCCGGAGAATATTGCCAAGCCCGGCGATGCGCTTCCATGGAATGTCCGGTTCGCTCTGCTTGACGCCATCTGGCAGCCGGCGCGATGCCTCCGAGATGATTTCCAAATTGCGCTCAACCAACTGCCGCGTGCGCCGGTCCTTGACGAAAGCCGGCAAGTCGCACGACCCAACGTCGGCTTGAATATTGCGGATAGCCTCCAGCATGTGCTCCGCATGGGAGGCCACTCTCGCGTGGGTCTCTTTCTTGTCGCGCATCAGAAAACCCTGATCTCCTCTTGCGACACGCGTTCGCGCATGGGCGGAGAAAGCCCGCACTTAAGCGCAACATCGACCGGCCGGCCGAACTCATCCTCAAGCATCTGCTGCACACCCACTTGATTCAGCAAGCTGAAATCGTCATCAACTTCGAGGAGCACATCCAGATCGCTTTCCAGCGTGGCTTCGCCACGCGCCACAGAACCGAACAGCGACAGACCGAAAACCTTTTCAGTTCGGATTCCATCCTCCAGCGCGACGATGCGCGAACGAATCTCAGCCAAGGTAGGCAGGCGCCTCTCCGGCGTCGACGCCTGCGGACTTCCATCCCTGATGAACAAGCGCAACGCCTCTCGGACCACTTCGCTGCTGTTGTTGTAGAGCCCAGTCGCAACCCGCTGGCGCACGAAGGCTTCTAGGGCGGGAGTCAATGAAATATTCATAAGAATTTGGAAAACAGCTTGGGACGGGCATATTTTAGCAATAATTAGCAATTTTTGCTATTAATGGCGCACTTGATTTTCTGCCGTCGGGTCGCCATGTTAGAGGGGTTCCTGCGCTTGCCCCTATTCGATGGCCAAAAAGAAGCCGAAGAAATCCGATGCGCCGCCCGCTGCCGAAGCGGCGGACGAGGTGGCGGAAGCTGCGGAGCAGGCGGAGATCGAGCGCCTGACGGAGGAGCTGGCGCAGTGCAAGGACAGCGTGGCCCGGGCGCAGGCCGAACTGGCCAACGTGCTGAAGCGGCACGAGCGCGAGCGGGAGGCGGCGCGGCTGTACCGGGTGGAGCCGCTGGCGCGCTCCCTGCTGGAGCTGGCGGATGCGATGGAGGAGGCGCAGCAGGCGATGGCGCAGGAGGAGGATGTGCCGGAGTCCTTGCGCGAAGGGCAGGCGCTGACCTTGCGCAGCCTGATGCGGGCGTTCGAGCAGTACGCCATTCAGGCGATCGACCCGGCCGGCGAGCCGTTCGATCCCAATCTGCATGAAGCGGTGGCGGCGCAGCCGACCGCCGAGGCGCCGCCGGGGCAGGTGCTGGAGGTGTTTTGCAAGGGCTACCGGCTGCATGACCGCCTGTTGCGCCCGGCGCGGGTGGTGGTGTCGGCGGCCGTCGCGGCGGAGGCGGCGGACGAGGCTTCGGAACCGGAGGCGGACGAGGCGGGCAAGGCATCTTGATAATGGGCCGTTCCGCCCGCATTTAAGAGGGTAACCGGCGATCTGGATCGTCTTGGAATCTACTGGGAGAATCATGGGAAAAATCATTGGCATTGATCTCGGCACGACGAATTCCTGCGTGGCCGTGATGGAAGGCTCGAGCGCCCGCGTGATCGAAAACAGCGAGGGCGACCGCACCACGCCCTCCATCGTGGCGTTCGCGGAGGACAGCGACGAGGTGCTGGTCGGGCAGACCGCCAAGCGCCAGGCCGTCACCAATCCCAAGCATACGGTGTATGCGGTCAAGCGGCTGATCGGACGGCGCTTCGAGGAGCCGGAAGTGCAGAAGGACCTGACCTTGGTGCCGTTCGGCATCGTCAAGGCCGACAACGGCGATGCCTGGGTCGAGGCGCACGGCAAGAAGATGGCGCCGCCGGAGATTTCGGCGCGGGTGCTCGGCAAGATGAAGCAGACGGCCGAGGAGTACTTGGGCGAGGAGGTCGCCGAGGCGGTGATCACGGTGCCGGCGTACTTCAACGACTCGCAGCGCCAGGCCACCAAGGACGCCGGGCGCATCGCCGGGCTGGAGGTGCGGCGCATCATCAACGAGCCGACCGCGGCGGCTTTGGCCTACGGCATGGACAAGAAGCACGGCGACGCCAAGGTCGCGGTGTACGACTTGGGCGGCGGCACGTTCGACATCTCCATCATCGAGATCGCCGAAGTCGACGGCGAGCACCAGTTCGAGGTGCTGGCCACCAACGGCGACACCTTTCTGGGCGGCGAGGACTTCGATCTGCGCCTGATCGACTATCTGGCCGAAGAGTTCCAGAAGGAGAACGGCGTCGACCTGCACAACGACCCGATCGCCCTGCAGCGTTTGAAGGAGGCGGCGGAGAAGGCCAAGGTGGAACTGTCCACGGCGCAGCAGTCGGAGGTCAACCTGCCGTACATCACGGCGGATTCCAGCGGGCCGAAGCATCTCAACACCAAGGTCACCCGCGCCAAGCTCGAAGCGCTGGTCGAGAATCTGATCGAGCGCACGCTGACGCCGTGCCGCACCGCGCTGCAGGATGCCGGACTGTCCGCCAAGGACATCTCGGCGGTGATTCTGGTCGGCGGGCAGACGCGGATGCCGAAGGTGCAGGAGGCGGTGGAGCAGCTGTTCGGCCAGGCGCCGCGCAAGGACGTCAATCCGGACGAGGCGGTGGCCATCGGCGCGGCCATTCAGGGCGGCGTGCTGGGCGGCGACGTCAAGGACGTGCTGCTGCTCGACGTGACCCCGCTGTCGCTGGGCATCGAGACCCTGGGCGGCGTGATGACCAAGCTGATCGAGAAGAACACCACGATCCCGACCACGCAGACGCAGGTGTTTTCGACCGCCGCCGACAACCAGCCGGCCGTGACGGTGCATGTGCTGCAGGGCGAGCGCGAGCGGGCGGACGCGAACAAGTCGCTCGGCCGCTTCGATTTGGCGGATCTGCCGCTGGCGCCGCGGGGCGTGCCGCAGATCGAGGTGTCGTTCGACATCGACGCCAACGGAATTCTCAGCGTGTCGGCCAAGGACAAGGCCACCGGCAAGGAGCAGTCGATCATCATCAAGGCGTCGAGCGGTCTGGCGGAAGACGAGATCCAGCGCATGGTCAAGGACGCGGAAGCGCATGCCGACGAAGATCGCAAGTTCCAGCAGCTGGTGCAGGCGCGCAACACGGCGGACGCCATGATCCATGCCACGGCCAAGGCGATGGAGGATCTGGGCGACAAGGTGTCGGCTGAGGAGCGGGCCAAGGTGGAGAGCGCCACCAACGACCTGAAGAAGGCGCTGGAAGGCGACGATCTGGACGCGATCGAAGCGAAGACCAAAGCCTTGACCGAGGCCAGCGGCGATATCGCGCAACGCGCCTATCAGGCCGCGCAGCAGGATGCCGGCGGCGCAGCGGATGCGCCGGCGGACGCCGCCGCTGAGGAGGCCGAAGTGGTGGATGCCGACTTCGACGAGGTCGACCCGGCGAAGAAGGGCGAGGAGAGCCGCGGCGGCAACGGCAAGTCGGCGTGAGCCTGAGGCGATGCCCCGCCGCCTGCCCCGATGTCCAAGCGCGACTACTATGAGGTTCTGGGAGTCGATCGCCAGGCCGGCGAAGCGGAGCTGAAGAAGGCCTACCGCCGTTTGGCGATGAAGCATCACCCGGACCGCAACGCCGGGGATGCCGACGCGGATCGGAAGTTTCGGGAAATCCAAGAAGCCTACGGGGTCCTGTCCGACCCCGAAAAGCGTACCGTGTACGATCGCTTCGGGCACGATGCGGTGTCGGGCGCGGGGGCGCAGGCCGGGCCCGGCGCCACTGGCTTCGGCACCGGCTTCGAGGACATCTTCGGCGATGTGTTCGGCGACGTGTTCGGACGCGGGCGCGGGCGGGCAGAGGCTCGGGCGCGCAGCGGCGCGGATCTGGCCTACCGCATCGAACTGGATCTGGAAGAGGCGGTGTTCGGGGTGACCCGCGAGATCGGCGTGGAGATTCCGGGGCCGTGCGACACCTGCAGCGGTTCCGGCTGCGCGCCCGGCACGCAGCCGGAAAACTGTCCGACCTGCCAAGGGCGCGGCGAGATCATCTCGCAACAAGGCTTCTTCTCGCTGCGTCAGACCTGTCCGAAATGCCGCGGCGAAGGGCGCGTCATTCGCGTGCCGTGCCACGACTGCCATGGGGCCGGGCGCGTGCGCAAGGAGCGCACGCTGCGGGTCAAGATTCCGCCCGGAGTGGACCAGGGCGACCGCGTGCGGCTGTCCGGCGAGGGCGAGGCCGGGATGCGCGGCGGCCCGTCCGGCGATCTGTACGTGGAAGTGCAGGTGCGTCCGCACCAGCTGTTCGAGCGCGACGGCGACCACCTGCATTGCGAAGTGCCGGTGAGTTTTGCGACCGCGGCGCTCGGCGGAGCCGTCGAGGTGCCGACGCTGGACGGGCACGTGAGCCTGAAGATTCCGCCGGAAACGCAGACCGGCAAGCCGCTGCGCCTGCGCGGCAAGGGCGTGCGCTCGGTGCGCAGCCGCACGCCGGGCGATATGATATGCACGCTGACGGTGGAGACGCCCGTCAACCTCAGCGCCCGGCAGCGCGAGCTGCTGGAGGAGCTGGAGGCGTCGCTGACCGGGCATGAGTTACACTCTCCCCGTACGGGCTCTTGGCTGGAGCGGGGACGGAGCTTCATGGACAATCTGAAATCCTGGCTGCACTGAGATGGCGGACGTTCGCGTAGGGATTGCCGGCATCACCGGGCGCATGGGCCGCATACTGGCGCAGACCGCGCTGGACATGCCCGGCGTCGCCTTGGGTGCCGCCAGCACGCACAGCCAGAACGAACTGCTGGTCGGGCACGACATCGGCGAGTTCATCGGCCGCCAGCGCGTCGGCGTGTCGATCTCCAGTTCGCTGGAATACTGCTACGACGGCTTCGACGTGGCCATCGACTTCACGAGCGCGGAATACACGCAGGAACTGGCAGGCATCTGCGCGCGGCAAGGCAAGGGCTTGGTGATCGGGACCACCGCGCACGACGAGGCGCAAATGCAGGCCATTCGCGAAGCGGCGGAGCAGATTCCGATCGTGAAGTCGCCGAACATGAGCGTCGGCATCAACCTGATGCTGAACCTGCTGAGGGACGCCTCGCGGGTGCTCGGCATGGATGCCGACGTGGACGTGCTGGAGACGCACCACCGCCGCAAGAAGGATGCTCCGTCCGGGACCGGCTACGCGCTGGGCAGGGCGGTCGCGGAAGGACGCGAGCAAGAATTTGCGGAATGCGCGGCGTACAAGGCGCTGGAGTCGGAGGAGCTGCGGGATCCGTCGGCCATCCATTTCCACGTGATGCGGCAGGCGGACGTGGTCGGCGAGCACCAGGTGGTGTTCGCCATCGACGGCGAGCGGCTGGAGATCGCCCACCGGGCGGCCGACCGGGACATCTTCGCCCGCGGCGCGATGCGGGCGGCGGTCTGGGTGTCAGGGCAGAAGCCAGGGCTGCATACCATGCAGGACGTGCTGGCGCGGTAAAATGGCCGCCGCCGGCCGACGGCGCACGGAGAGGTGGCAGAGCGGTCGAATGCGGCGGTCTTGAAAACCGTTGAACCGAAAGGTTCCGGGGGTTCGAATCCCTCCCTCTCCGCCAAGCTGGCTGAGCGCGATGCAGATTTTGAAGCGGATTCACGTAGTGCTGTGGCCAGTTTAGAATCCGGGTGGCTAGATTGCTGGGCTGGAGGCTGATGAGTAGGAATCTCGGGTTTCAATGCTATAGTACAACCCTCTAGGATCGCTATTGAGGGCATTCATGGACGATAAAACCCGAAAAACTTGGTTGGAAGTGAGGCTAAAAACCAGAGAGCCAAATGAATGGATGGCACAGGATCCGACCGTGCTGTCTCGATTGCGGGTTTTGGGCTGGCGTACTGCTGCTTTAGATGAAATTAAGCCAGAATATCCCGTATGGGAGTGTTCATGTGGCTTGAGTAGCCCAGTACTGCGGCCAAAAAAGAGCCCCCGCTGGGAGGGCTCTGGTCGCTTGAAAGCGGTGCCTACGAAACATACGCTTCATTGGTATGAAAAGCTTATGGGATAGGTCTTGGTCGTTTATACTAGGGCTATTATAGCACAGGAATCCAGCACATGAGCACAAATGCACGGGTTCAGCATATACTGGGTTTGGACCTTGGGTCTAATTCCGTTGGTTGGGCCATACTTGAGTCTAGGGGCAAGAAAGCATGTCGAGTTGTTGCCACGGGCGTCCGCATTTTTCCTAGGGCAGTAGAGGATAAAAGTGCGAAGCCTAAGAATCAAAAAAGGCGAGAATCTCGTATGGCTCGCCGAATCTCGCAGCGTAGGGCAAGACGAAAACAGAGGATGCTTCGCTATTTGGTTTCTCTTGATCTTTTGCCAGAGGATCTTCTTAGGCATCCCCAACCGGAAATAATCTTAAATGGGCTTGGGGATCCCTACAAACTTCGCGCCGAGTCATTGGAGAAGGCATTAAAGCCTCATGAACTTGGGCGAGTGCTATTGCATCTCGTTCAGCGGCGCGGCTTCTTAAGCAATAAGAAGACTCTATTGGGTGACATGGTAGACGATCCAGATGTGCAAGATGTTTTAGCGGATGCTGAGATGCGAGATAGCGATGATAAAGAAGAAGGGGATTATAAGAATGATATCTCATGCACGAGGGATAAAATAAAAAATTCTGGATGTAGGACACTGGGAGAATATCTTGCGTCCATCAAGGCTCCTTGTACCAAAAGGAATCGGGCTAGGACAGGAGGGCACTTACGCACGGATCGACAAATGTACCAAGAAGAACTGAAAGCTATATGGGATCGGCAATCCAAAAGTCATGTGTGCCTTACAGAAAAAGTGAGAGGACAAATTGAGGAAATTCTTTTCTATCAGAGGCCATTGAAGTTGAAGCAAGGCCGTGTTGGGAGATGCTCACTGGAACCTAGCAAGCAACGAGCAAAAATTGCAAGGCTTGAAACGCAGCGTTTCAGATATTTGCAACAGATCAACAATTTAAAATACTTTGATTGTGAGCATGAGATATGGGTTGAATTGAGCGAAGATCAGAAAGAAAGGTTGAAAAATTTATGTGAAACCAGTCCAGCAATTACTTTCCCACGCCTCAGGCGGGAACTAGGTTTAGATAGGAGGGCTGAAATCAATTTGGAAACCTCCATCAAGAAAATTTTGGGAAATACGACGGCGGACCATATTCGCCATGTTTATCCAGAGTGGGATTCTTTGAATGAGCTGGGCCAGAAGGCAATGGTAGAAGATTTGCTGACTATCCAGAAGAAGTCGGTATTGAAAAAACGATTCATTGACCACTGGAAATTAAGCAAGGAAATAGCGGTAAATCTCTGTATGGTTGAATTAGAGCCAGGCCACTCGAATCTATCTCTGAAAGCCATATGTAGGTTATTGCCTTATTTAGAAAAAGGGGCAATTTATTCGGATGCTAGAAAGGAAGCTGGCTATGGTTATGAATCTGAGGAGGTTTCAGCACAAACATTACTCAGTATGCCCCCTGATATTCCTAACCCGGTCGTGGCGAGAGCGCTTCACGAATTACGCCGTGTCGTTAATGCTATTATTTCGGAATACGGGAAACCCGAGTATATTCGGCTAGAGATGGCGCGTGATCTTGAAATGAATACTAAACGATATGGGATGTATATGGCACAGGTAAAGAGAAATCAAAAAGCGAATGAGGAAGCTAGGAAAAAATGGGATGAAATGCGGAATCAAAATGAGCATTTGGCCCTATCGCCATATCCAAGAAATAGGGATATGGAAAAATATCGGTTGTGGAAAGATCAAGATAGGCGTTGCGTCTATTCAAATCGACAAATCCCTCTCTCCGTTTTGTTTGGGGCAGATGTGGAAATTGACCACATATTGCCATTCAGTATTTCGCACGATGATTCATACATGAACAAGGTAGTTTGTTTTACTGAGTTAAATCGTACGAAAGGGCAGAGAACGCCTATAGATGCTTTTGGTTCGGATGCAGAGAGGTGGAATCAAATAACTTGTGGGATTGGCGATTGGGGTAAGAAAGGTACAAAAAGAAACTTAAGAAGTAAAAAAGATAGGTTTTATATGAGGGAATACGAGTGGGCAAATCGCGATTTCATCAACTCGCAATTGAATGATACACGATATATATGTCGAGAGGCGCTGGAATATCTTAAGAAATTGGGAAGCGATGTATCTGTCGTCAAAGGCCGTCTTGTTTCGTGGCTCAGACACCAGTGGAATTTAAATTCGTTGATAGGAGAAACAAGCACAAAGGAGCGCACAGACCATAGACACCATGCAATCGATGCTGCGATTATCGCATGCCTTGACCGTAGGCTTTATCAAGGCTTGGCCCAAGAGGCGAGAAAATTTGAAGAGCAGCACTCTGATTTGTCATTGAATGATCTTCATGCTGAACTCCCATGGGATACTTTTAGGCAGGAATTAGAAAAGAGCATTAATTCTCTTGTCGTTTCCCATATGCCGCAGACCAAAGTTTCAGGAGAACTGCATGAGGGAACAGGAGTTGGCTATATTCCAGGGAAAGGCACAGTATACAGAGTTCCATTGACTCCTCAATTTAAAGCTTCTTGGGTCGATAAGATTATTGATAACAAGGTCAAACAGCTCGTGAAAGAGCATGTTAAAGGGTATCCTAGTCCCAAAGAAGCTTTTGCGCCGGACTTCCAAATAATTCATCATATTAATAAAAGGGATGAAAAAATTCCGATTAGGAGGGTTCGAATACTGCAAGCAACAACGGATGAGGAAAATCTCCGAGAACATAAATTTGGGATTAAAAACAAACAAGGAGAGATTTTCAAATGGCACGCATTTGGTAATTTGCATCATGTTGAAATAGTTAAGTCCAAGATTAATGGGAAGGTTAGAGGTAGGTTCGTCACAATGATGGAGGCAGCGCATCGGGCACGAGGAGTTAATGGGTCGAGACGCCCGATCATCTGCAGAGAACTGGATGAGTCGGAAGAGTTTATTATGGCGCTACATAAAAACGATATGGTGTCAATAGAAATTAATGGAGAGGACAAAATTTATCGGGTGCAAAAATTGGACAGGCCAAATCGCATAGTCTTTAGATTGCATACCGCCGCAACATTGGACAATGCATCTGAAATGCGTCGTGAGACGATAAACCAAAAATTAATCGATAAAATGAAGTTAATAAAATTAAAGGTCAACTCTATTGGAAAACGTATAGAATGATTAAGAGAATATTGGATGTTAGCGAACCAGCGTATCTGAGCCTCAGAAATGGTCAACTTTTAATTGATAAAAAGATATCTGAGGAGTGGATTCGCAAAGCTTCCATTCCCGTCGAAGACATTGGCATATTAATATTGCAGAATCCTGGAATAGTTATTACTCAAGCCGCCTTGCTAGCATGTCAAAAAAACAATGCAGTTGTGATGTTCTGCGATAAACATCATATGCCATATTCTCTACTTCTTCCTATCGTTGACGGCCATTCGCTTCATACAAGAATTCTTCGGGACCAAATTGGAATCAAGAGAGTTATTAGAAAAAAGATATGGAAACAGATAGTACGCGAAAAAATAAAATCTCAAGCCCATGCGTTAGACTTATGCGGCAAGAGTCATATGCGCATATCTAGAATGATCCATAAGGTGAAATCTGCGGATAAGGAGAACCATGAAGCACAGGCTGCACAGATATACTGGCCGTTGCTCTTCGGAAAGGAATTTAAACGTGACCCCAATGTTGCAGGCGTTAATGCTTTACTTAATTATGGATATGCGGTAGTGCGTGCGATGATTGCGAGATCCATCGTTGCAACAGGTCTTCATCCGGCATTAGGCATTCATCATGTTAATCAATACAACAGTTTCTGTTTGGTGGATGACATAATGGAACCTATAAGGCCTTGGGTTGACTGGGAAGTGTATAAAATGTATCGCGACCAGAAAAACCTACATGTGTGCCGAGAAACAAAAGAGCCTTTATTGGCTTTGTTAGTTAGAACGGTTACATGGGAACATATGCAAATGCCCTTATTCAACGCAAGCCATCACATGGCTATGTGTTTTAAAAGAATTATAATGGGTGAATCTGATAAAATGATATATCCGAAAAAACTTAAACATGAAGACAGATAAGTTATGCTGATTTTTGGGGGACTTAATTCTATGTGGGTGATCGTGCTATTTGATCTTCCAACAGATAAGCCATCTGCAAGAAAGGAATATGCCCGCTTTCGGAAACATTTATTGCATGACGGTTTCACGATGATGCAATACTCGGTATATATGAGGCACAGCGCGAGCGAAGAAAATGCCAGAGTCCATATTGCTCGGGTGAGGAAAAATTTGCCCGCTGACGGGGAAGTGCGTATTGTTAAAATAACTGATAAGCAGTTCGGTCGGATTGAAGTTTATTATGGGGAAAAGAGAAAACCAGCGGAGGTGGCACCCGCGCAGATTGAACTTTTATAGCCCCCCAACAAGATTATTCAAATATAAATCAAATAGTTGTGAGGGGGATAGTATAAACGACCAAGACCTATCCCCAAATCACAACGCGGCATCCGAGACGGAGCTGTCCGCCGTCAGTATAAACGACCAAGACCTATCCCCAAATCACAACTGTCAGGAAGTCCTATCGAACGTTCGGTGAAGTATAAACGACCAAGACCTATCCCCAAATCACAACGGGCGATGGACAGCGGCCTGAAAATCGCTGAGTATAAACGACCAAGACCTATCCCCAAATCACAACACGAATGCTATCGTCCCGGCTCAGAACGGAAGTATAAACGACCAAGACCTATCCCCAAATCACAACTTCACTTAAAAGGAGAGACATATGATCGCTAGTATAAACGACCAAGACCTATCCCCAAATCACAACCGTCCACTACGCCGCGACTTGCGGTTCCGCAGTATAAACGACCAAGACCTATCCCCAAATCACAACCTGGACTTACACGTACTCCAGCAAGGGCTCAGTATAAACGACCAAGACCTATCCCCAAATCACAACGGTCTTGCGCCCGACGAGGAACTCATCGTAGTATAAACGACCAAGACCTATCCCCAAATCACAACTGCGCCCGGCGAGGAACTCATCGTCCTGGAAGTATAAACGACCAAGACCTATCCCCAAATCACAACACAAACTGCTGGTATTTGCAACCAACCTTTAGTATAAACGACCAAGACCTATCCCCAAATCACAACGCGGCTTTAGTACTCCTATTGCCGTGCGTTAGTATAAACGACCAAGACCTATCCCCAAATCACAACAGGCATCTGGGCATGTCCTTTGCCGAGGATAGTATAAACGACCAAGACCTATCCCCAAATCACAACTTTATTATTCCCGCCCAAGTAATTGTATGAAGTATAAACGACCAAGACCTATCCCCAAATCACAACGCTCCAATGGTGCGCTCCAGAGCCGGATTAAGTATAAACGACCAAGACCTATCCCCAAATCACAACTCCAATGTTTTCGACAAGGGAGGAAGGAGAAGTATAAACGACCAAGACCTATCCCCAAATCACAACTGGCCGGGATTGCGGGCCCTGCAAAGGAACAGTATAAACGACCAAGACCTATCCCCAAATCACAACATGGAATCGAGATGGGCTCGATGACTGAAAAGTATAAACGACCAAGACCTATCCCCAAATCACAACCTGGACTTACACGTACTCCAGCAAGGGCTCAGTATAAACGACCAAGACCTATCCCCAAATCACAACGCTGCCCACATGCACCTCGCCTACTGCTGCAGTATAAACGACCAAGACCTATCCCCAAATCACAACGGTCTTGCGCCCGACGAGGAACTCATCGTAGTATAAACGACCAAGACCTATCCCCAAATCACAACCGTGATCGGACAGCTTCCGGCTGACCGTCCAGTATAAACGACCAAGACCTATCCCCAAATCACAACGGCGTGCTGTCGGTGAACACGGACTATGCGAGTATAAACGACCAAGACCTATCCCCAAATCACAACTGCAGATACGCGCCGGTCAGATTCGCGTCTAGTATAAACGACCAAGACCTATCCCCAAATCACAACTTCGCTTGACTGAAGGAGAGGCATATGATCAGTATAAACGACCAAGACCTATCCCCAAATCACAACTATGGGATCGAGATGGGCTTGATTCCGAAAAGTATAAACGACCAAGACCTATCCCCAAATCACAACCCGGACTGGAGCGTTAGTCTGAATGCCGGGAGTATAAACGACCAAGACCTATCCCCAAATCACAACGTCCGACGACGCAATCAACCAGAGCGAGGAGTATAAACGACCAAGACCTATCCCCAAATCACAACTCCAATGTTTTCGACAAGGGAGGAAGGAGAAGTATAAACGACCAAGACCTATCCCCAAATCACAACTGGCCGGGATTGTGGGCCCTGCAAAGGAACAGTATAAACGACCAAGACCTATCCCCAAATCACAACATGGAATCGAGATGGGCTCGATGACTGAAAAGTATAAACGACCAAGACCTATCCCCAAATCACAACCGCGCACGACCGTGGCAGGGAGGGCGCAGATCAAGTCATGGGATATTTCTTCAGTTGGCGTGCGACCCGCCGTGCGATGAACTTCGCGAACGGGCGAATCTCCTGATCGATGCTGGAGGATTCCAAGGCCGCAAGGTACCCGTTCCGGTCTTGGACGCGGATGACGGTCCATGGGTAGCCGCCGGAAGCCAGCATGACGTTCATCAGGAAGCGGGCCATGCGTCCGTTGCCGTCCGGATAGGGGTGGAGGTAGCCGAGCATCCAGTGGCCGAGCACTGCCCGCACGGCCGGTTCGGGCTCCTGTTCCAGAAGGTCGAACAATGCGGACATGGCTTCGCGCAGGATTTCCCAACGCGGCGGCACATGCCGCGAGCCGCGCAAATAAACGGCATCGTTGCGGTAGCCTGCCAAAGACGCGGCATCGAGCAGCCCGACGGCCACGCACGGCTGGAACAGTTGCAGGTACCATTCCTGATGGGCGGTCCGGGCCAGCCGGCCCGGCTCTTTCCCTTTGAGAATGGAGGCAATGGCTTTCCGCGTCGCTTGGAATGCCTGCCAGTACCCGCGGGCGGCGAGCGCATTGCGGTCTTGGCGGTTTTCGGCATGTCGGTCGGGCTTCCAGTTCCCGGAGCGCACCCACTCGATCAGGGCCGGGGTTACCCGGTAGCCTTCGATGGACAGGGAGTGGTAGGCATCGCTCTGGTAGGCTTCGTCGACTCGGCGCAGATAGGCTTCCGCATCCTTCGGCAGGCCCGGGGCTTTCGGGAAGACGGCAATGACGGGTTCCCGGAACGAATGCCAGGCGGCGTGCAGGCGGCCGGTGACCGGCAGGGCGACGCGGCGGTACGTCCCGATGGTCCGTTGCGGGGCGAAGGGGTCGCTTTCGGCCATATCGTAGCCGGCCGCCTTCATGCCGCGGCGCAACTGGTCGGTCAGTTCGGGCCGGCCGACCCGCCGGAAAGCGCCCATCAATCGTCCGGCGATGCGCGGATGGCCGCCTGCAATCAGGCGGCTCAATAAGGCCGAGGCATCCGGCATGCTGGAGAGCAGCGTTTGCGCTTCCAATGGCGCAGAGGAGAAGAAGGACTCGGAAACCTTGAGCAGCGCCGCTTCCGGCGTGAATAGCCTCAGGCTTTCCCGGTCGCCGAGGTCGGTTTCGGGCGGCATGGGCCGATGCTTGAGGTCGTAGAGGGACGTGCCGAATGGCAGCGCAATGAGGTTGTTGGTCCCTTTGGGCGCGTAGATGACGACCTGCTTGGGTACGACCGTGCTTTCGGCGTGCAGGAGCAGCGACTGTTCCGGAGAGACATGCCACTGCGTCCCGAAGCGGGCGGTGCAGTAGCGGGCGCAGAACTCCCAAAAGCATGCATACCAAGGCGTGGTGTCCCCGGCGGCGAAGCCCGGATGGGACAGCATCAGCCAGCCGCGCATGATCGCGCGCAGGAAGCCGTGGCGAATCAGCCGCTCGCGGTGCACCCGCGTCAGTTCGTTCGACCGGAAGACGCGCCTTCCTCCAGCTTGAAGCGCTTCGAGTTGCGTGAGAGAGGTGGCCAGTTTGGCATGGGGTTCGGCCATGATGCATTTCCTAATGCAAGTTCATAGTGTTCTACTATAGCAAGTTTTTAATGCTTTTCCAATGCAAGTGCGGAGCGGTCCGATGTGTGAAAGCGGCCGCTATGGCCGCAGGCGGCCGTTACGGAGGAGTCCGGCAACCGGCTACCCAAAATCTTCCAGCCGCATGCTCGTTGCGAGGGTGCGGATCGGACGTGACATCGGTGACGAAGCGGTCCGCTTGAATGTCATTGCTCTAAGACCTCGCGGATGGTACGCGGCACGGGCTTCGGATCGCGCGCCAGTTCCACAAGAGCGTCCAGCCGATCCACGCATAGCCACAGTCGCAGGAACTGCCGAAGGGAGATCTCCCCGGTACGCTCGAAGCGGGTGATTGTCGGAGCCGGCACTCCGCTGCGTTCGGCCAGCACTCGGCGCGACAGTTTCAGGTGCTTGCGCCTGCGGCGCACGGCACCGGCAAGAAGTTGCTGGACTTCATAGGGCGAGTATAGGGAACGGAGAGTATCCATAGATATGATAGTATCTAAATTTGGCATTTGAGCCTTGTTTTGGATATTATAATATAAAAATCCATCCAAAATTATTCATGATATTCAAGACGAAGCCGGGGTCGGCATGAGCCCATAAGTTCCCGAAGGTTACAAGGCTCCCATTCCCCTTGCTTTTATCATTTAACCATGCATAATTACATAATACTGGAATATGGGAGGTTTCCATGCTAGAATCGAAAATCACTTCCAAGGGGCAGACCACTCTTCCTAAAGCGGTGCGGGAAGCGTTGCAGCTGGAGCCTGGGGGACGCGTTCGCTACGTGATTCTCGGCAATCAGGTTCGTATTCTTCCGTCGCTTCCTATTGAGCGGTTGTTCGGGGTTTTGCGGCATGATGGTCCGCCGGCGACGCTGGAGGATATGGACCGTGCTATCGCGGAAGGCGCGTGCGAATGATTGCGCTGGACACCAATGTGCTGGTCCGCTATCTGGTGGGGGATGATGCAGGGCAGGCCGAGACCGCACGGAATCTCATGAGGCAATTGACTCCCGAGCGGCCTGGATTCGTGTGCCGCGAAGTGGCGGTCGAACTGGTGTGGGTGCTGCAAAGAGCGTACGGGTTTTCTTGCGAGCAGATAGCGGAGGTGCTAGATGCGCTGACCGAATCCGAAGGAATCAAATTCGAAGCGATGGACGAAGTGGCCTATTCGATTCTGCACTATCGGCGCGGGACAGCCGATTTTTCCGACCTTATGATTGTAGCTGCCGCCAAACGGGCGCAAGCTTATCCCCTGTACACGCTAGACCGAAAGATGTCGCGGGTCGAGGGGGCGGCGTTGCTGACGGCAGAAACGCACCTACCAAGGCAGCGGCCGAGGACAGCCCATTGAACCTTCGTGCGCTATGAAAAACAATCAGACTTGATTTTTTGCGGATAAATTGCATGAGCGAGGACACCGGAGGCGAAATGGTAATATCCGGATTTTAGTCGTCCCTTGTCTCAACGACCATGAAAGTCCGCGAAATCATCCAGATTTTGGAAGCCAACGGGTTTCCCATGTGCGCACAAGAGGCAGCCATCGGCAATTCAAGAAATCCAGAATGGCCGGCCTCGCGGGCTGGTCACGGTTGCCGGAAAACTTTCTGATGATATGCCGCCTTCCGTGCTGGCCTCCATCAGGCGCCAATCCGGTCTGCCGAGGAAGTTGTTTCGTTGAAGAATTGGAACAGTTCCGGAGGCGGAGTGAATTTTCTGGAAGCATCCTTGCGGCATACCGAATGGAATAGTTCCATGCAAGCTAGCTTGGCCCGCACATGCCAAGGCGACTGCCGCTTCAGGAAGCGGCGGCGTTCTTCGGGAGGCAGGTCGGCGACCGTTTCCAGGAAGAGGCGAAGGCTTTCCGCCAACGATGCTTGGACTTCCTCGAAAGAACGGCCGTGCACCGCCATATCGAAATCTATGCAAATGGCTTCCCATTCATTGCCACGGCCATAGGCATAGCACCGCAGAGTTTCCGCATGCTCTTCGCTACGTACTGTGTCCATGGGTCGCCCGTCAAGAAAAGTTTAGCTGGGAAAGCATAGCCATTATCCGACCTGCATCCACAGCAAATCGGCCTTTGCGCTCAATCATCTCAACATCCATCGTTTTAGTCAAGGCATTGCGCAAAGCTGCGCGCAAAGCGCCACAGGCCGGATATGCCACTATGCGGCGCATGATTCGGGCAGCAGAAGCGTAAGGCCCAATCAGGTGCCTTTTGCAAACGCTGCTAAAATGTATTACACTATGTAATACGAACCACAGGCAGCTTGGAATCCCGCCATGCAAACGCCGGTCATGAGTTTCCGCGTCCCACCCGAGCAGCGCGATGAGATGAGGAAGCTGGTCAATCTGGTCAAAAGCGACCCCGCGGCCATGCGGACAGCGCTGGCCGCCGCGCAAGGAACGCCCGAGCAAGCCCCGCAGGGCGCCAACCGGGGCCCGTTCGTCACCGAAGCGGCGGCTTTGGATTTCATGGTGGGCCAATTAGTGCGCGAATTGCGGCCGCTCGCAATCTTCCTTTTCGGCAGTCGGGCACGCGGGGATTTCCGCCCGGACAGCGACTTCGACTTAATGGTGGTCACGTCGCAACGGTTGGGCATGTTTGAAGCCTTTGCGCCGGTCGCAAGCTGCCCAGTGGATGTGGACGTGGTTCCGCGTCAGGTCGACACTTTCAACAGGGAACGTCTGGAGAAGGGTTCCATGGCACACTGCGCGCATCAGGAAGGGCGCTTGCTGTATGCGAGCATCGGCGGTCCCTTCTACGAGCGGTTTCGGGCCGAAAAAACTGCAAGTGCAGCATGAAGGGCGTTATCCGGAGCTGGCTCGATATGGCGAAGAATGACCTCGTCGCGGCCGATTCGCTGAGCGCGAAAACTCCAGAGATTGCATGGTTCCATTTGCAGCAGGCTACCGAAAAGATTATCAAGGCGCTGCTGGAGGATGCTTATGGCACGCCTCCGCCGAAGACGCACAACTTGGCGAAATTGACGACCTCCCTGCCGGCGAACAGCTTGTTCAAACAAGAGTTCGAGCAGTTTACGCACTTGACGTTGGCGGCCACGGCAGGGCACTATCCGGGTTCGGAGGAATTGCTGTCGACCGCTTCAGACGCCGCCGAAATCGAGTCGGTGTGCGAGGCTCTCTCCGAAATGTGGTTTATGATCGAAGCATGGCTGGAGGCCAAAGCCGCCGGATCGCCCCTGACGGGCGACCCGATCGTGCTGGAGCGCGGCCTGTAGGCCGCCCGGAGGCGGTTCGGAAGATCATCTGCGGTACAATACGCGCCCGGCATCATTCCGGGGCCGCCAGCCCCCACAAGCCGGATCCGTAGGAGGCTCACTTGTCCGAGCGCGCGTTGCTTGCCCTGGAAAACGGCGCGCTGTTTTTCGGAGAATCCATCGGCGCGAACGCCGCCGCCGTCGGCGAAGCGGTCTTCAACACCGCCATCACCGGCTATCAGGAGATCCTGACCGACCCGTCCTATTGCCGCCAGCTGGTCACGCTGACGCACCCCCACATCGGCAACGTCGGCGCCAACGCCGAGGATTGCGAGTCCGCACAGGTGCACGCTGCCGGCCTCGTCGTGCGCGACGCTTCCATCTGCACCAGCAACTGGCGTGCCGAAGAGCCGCTCGGCGCATTCCTGAAGCGGCACGGGGTGCCCGGCATCGCCGGACTCGACACCCGCCGCCTGACGCGCATCCTGCGCGATGAGGGGGCGCAGGCCGGCTGTTTGACGACGGACACGGACGACCCGGACGGGGCGGTCGCGCAGGCGCGGGCCTTCGGCGGCCTGGCCGGCATGGACTTGGCGCGCGAAGTGACCACGGATGCGCCGTACGAATGGAATGAAGGCGTCTGGCGCGACGGGCCGGGAGAGCCGCCGCCGGTGCGCTACCGCGCCGTCGCCTACGACTACGGCATCAAGCGCAACATCCTGCGCCTGCTGCGCGAGCGCGGCTGCGCGGTCACCGTGGTGCCGGCCGCATGGCCGGCCGCCGAGGCGCTGGCGCTCAAGCCGGACGGCATCTTCCTATCGAACGGCCCGGGCGACCCGGAGCCGTGCACGTATGCGCAGGAGGCGATCCGCGAACTGCTGGACGCGGGCCTGCCGATGTTCGGCATCTGCCTGGGCTGCCAGCTGCTGAGCCTCGCGTGCGGAGCCCGCACGGTGAAGATGAAGACCGGGCACCACGGCGCCAACCATCCGGCGCTGGAACTGGAGACGGGACGGGTGCTGATCAGCAGCCAGAACCACGGCTTCGCCGTCGATGAGGGCTCGCTGCCGGACTCGCTGCGCCTGACGCACCGCTCGCTGTTCGATGGCACCGTGCAGGGCGTGCGCCACACGCAGGCGCCGGCGTTCGCGTTCCAAGGGCATCCGGAAGCCAGCCCCGGGCCGCACGACGTGGCGGGGCTGTTCGATCATTTCACGGAACTGATGCAGGCGCGCGCCGCCTGAGGGGTTGGACGATGCTTGTTCGCCAACGCATGATTCTGGTCCTGCTTCGGGAGGCCCGGTCCCTTTCGCCGACGATGCTGGTGAAGTTGGCGTTCCTGTTGCGCCATGAAACGGAATTGGGCGAGGAGGCCGGATTCTACGATTTCGTGCCGTACCGCTACGGGCCTGTCTCCTTCACCTTGTACCGGGACTTGGATCATCTCCAGGTGTCGGGCCTTGTGGAGAGGGTGCGGAACTACCGGATTGCAGCACGCAGGCGTCTGGCGGACGAAGCCGAGAGGCATATCGCGCAGCTTCCTCCTGCCGCCTTGGAAGCGGTCAAGATCGTCGTGCGGAAATACCGCAAGATGACGCAATCCGAACTCGTGGACGACGTGTATGCCAGATATCCGTGGTACGCGTCCCGAAGCGAATTACGGCATGGACGCGGCAAAAAGCCTCGGATTTCAAGGAAGGCCGTATTAACGGTGGGCTACGAAGGAAAATCCGTGGATGCCTTCTTCGATGGGCTATTGAGGGAAGGGGTCGAGGTGCTCGTCGACGTGCGCGCCAATCCGGTTTCGAGAAAATACGGATTTTCGAAGAAGTCCTTGAGCGCCATTGCGGAAAAACTGGGCATGGCGTACCGGCATCTGCCGCACTTAGGCATTCCGAGTTCTGCTCGGGTGCATCTCAGCGACGATGCTTCGTACCGGCGCCTGCTCAAGCGCTATGAAACCAGAATGCTGCCTCGACTGGAGCAAGAGGTCGAAGAGGTCGCGACATTGATGAAGCGGCATCTTTCCGCCCTGATGTGCGTGGAGGAAGACGTGCAATGCTGCCACCGCTCCCGGCTGGCCGATGCCGTCGCATGCACAAGCGGTTTGAAAGTGAGGCATTTGCCGTGATGCCGCCAAACGCCGTTGAAACGCTTGAGGTCTTGATTACTGTCAAGACCTGCCCGATTCCGTCCAGAAAGTACGATGAATTGGCATGTACTGCTGGGGTTACGGAATCTGGGGATTTCGTGCGTCTTTACCCGATCAATTTTCGGGAGCAGCCATACGAGCAGCAATACAAGAAGTATCAGCGGATTCGGGTCAAAGCCCGGAAGCATGGGGCGCAAGACCCTCGGAAGGAAAGCTATCGACCGGATTCCGAATCGATTGAGATTCTTGGCGAACCGATTCCGTCCAATCCCGGCAACTGGGCTAAACGGGCTGCATATGTAATGGAAAAACAGTCCAGATCTGTTGAAGACCTGCAGAGGCAGCAGCAAGAGGATAATGTCTCGCTTGGCATTATTCGTCCTAAAGACATAAGCGATTGGGTGATTTCCTCGAGCGCACCGGAGTGGGATGACAAATTTCTGGCTGCCTTGAAGCAGCGCCGACTTTTCGAGGAACGTCAGCACACCTTGGTTCCTCCGAGAAAGGTGCCTTTCAAATTCCAGTACGAGTATCGTTGCGATGATCCCCGTTGCAACGGTCATCGGCAAATGATTGAAGATTGGGAAGTCGGTGCGCTTTTTTGGAAACTCGTTGATCAAGGAGCCTGACATGCCCAAGCGCACCGACATCGAGAGCATCCTGGTGATCGGGGCCGGCCCGATCGTGATCGGGCAGGCGTGCGAGTTCGACTATTCCGGAGCGCAGGCGTGCAAGGCCTTGCGCGAAGAGGGCTACCGCGTCGTTCTCGTCAACTCCAATCCGGCCACCATCATGACCGACCCGCAGATGGCGCAGGCGATCTACATCGAGCCGGTCGAATGGGCGATGCTGGCGCGCATCATCGAGCGCGAAAAGCCGGACGCGCTGCTGCCGACCATGGGCGGGCAGACGGCGCTCAACTGCGCCTTGGACCTGCACCGCGAGGGCGTGCTCGAGGCGCACGGCGTGCAGATGATCGGTGCGTCGCTGGACGCGATCGCGACGGCCGAAGATCGGCAGCTGTTCCGCGAGGCCATGGCCGAGATCGGGCTGGAGCAGGCGCGTTCCAAGGTGGTCGGCTCGATCGAGGAGGCGCTGGCGTTCCGGCCGCAGGTGGGCTACCCGCTGATCGTGCGCCCCTCGTACACGCTGGGCGGCACCGGCGGCGGCATCGCCCGCGACGAAGACGAATTGCGCCGCATCGTGGCGCACGGCCTGGAAGCCTCGCCGGCCGGCGAGGCGCTGCTGGAAGAGTCTCTGCTGGGCTGGAAGGAGTTCGAGATGGAAGTGGTGCGCGACGCCCGCGACAACTGCATCATCGTCTGCTCCATCGAGAACCTCGACCCGATGGGCGTGCACACCGGCGACTCGATCACGATCGCGCCGGCGCAGACCCTGACCGACAAGGAGTACCAGCGCATGCGCGACGCCTCCATCGCCGTGCTGCGCAAGATCGGCGTCGACACCGGCGGCTCCAATGTGCAGTTCGCCGTCGACCCGCGCTCCGGGCGGCTGGTGATCATCGAGATGAACCCGCGCGTGTCGCGCTCCTCGGCCTTGGCGTCCAAGGCCACCGGCTTCCCGATCGCCAAGGTCGCCGCGCTTTTGGCGGTCGGCTACACGCTGGACGAATTGCGCAACGACATCACCGACGGCGCCACGCCGTGCTCGTTCGAGCCGACGCTGGACTACATCGTGACCAAGGTGCCGCGGTTCACGTTCGAGAAGTTCCCGCAGGCGGAGCCGGTGCTGAGCACCCAGATGAAATCGGTCGGCGAGGCGATGGCGATCGGGCGCACCTTCCAGGAATCGCTGCAGAAGGCATTGCGCAGCCTGGAGACCGGCCGCTGCGGACTGGATCCGCTGGGCGCGGCCGAACGGCCGCAGCGGGAGGCGCAGCTGCGCCGTCCGGGTCCGCATCGCCTGTGGCATGCCGCGGACGCGCTGCGCGAGGGATGGAGCCTGGAGGAAGTCTGCGACGCGACCGGCATGGATCCGTGGTTCGTCGCGCAGATCGAAGCGCTGGTGGCGCAGGAGCGGGCGCTGGCCGGGCGCGGCCTCGAAAGCGTGACGGAGGCGGAGCTGCGGGTCCTCAAGCGGGCGGGCTTCTCGGACCGGCGCCTGGCGCAACTGCTGGAGTCTTCGGAAGACGCGGTGCGGGCGCGGCGCTGGGAGTCGGGGCTGCATCCGGTCTACAAGCGCGTGGACACCTGCGCGGCGGAGTTCCCGACCTCGACCGCGTACCTGTACTCGACCTACGAAGAGGAATGCGAGGCGCGGCCGACCGGGGCCCGCAAGGTGGTGGTGCTCGGCGGCGGGCCGAACCGCATCGGGCAGGGCATCGAGTTCGACTACTGCTGCGTGCACGCCGCGCAGGCGGCGCGCGACATGGGCTTCGAGACGCTGATGGTCAACTGCAACCCCGAGACCGTGTCGACCGACTACGACACCTCCGACCGGCTGTACTTCGAGCCGCTGGTTCTGGAGGACGTGCTGGAGATCCTGCGCCTCGAACGGCCGCACGGCGTGATCGTGCAGTTCGGCGGCCAGACGCCGCTGAAGCTGGCGCAGGGCCTGGCCCGAGAGGGCGTGCCGATCCTGGGCACGTCGCCGGACGCCATCGATGCGGCGGAGGATCGGGCCCGCTTCACCGAAGTGCTGAACGATCTGGGCCTGCGGCAGCCGCCGGGCGGCACCGCCCGCACCGGCGAGGAAGCTTTGCGGCTGGCCGGCGAACTCGGCTATCCGCTGGTGGTGCGCCCGTCGTACGTGCTGGGCGGCCGGGCGATGGAGGTGGTGTTCGACGAGGCCGAACTGCGCCGGTACATCCAAGAGGCGGTGCAGGTCTCCGAGCAGACGCCGGTGCTGCTGGACCGGTTTTTGGAAAACGCCGTGGAAATCGATGTCGACGTGGTGTGCGACGGCGAGGATGTGCTGATCGGCGGCATCATGCAGCACATCGAGCAGGCCGGCATCCATTCCGGCGATTCGGCGTGCTCGCTGCCGCCGTATTCGCTGCCGGAGCAGGTGAGCGATGGCCTGCGCGAGCAGGCGCGGGCGCTGGCGCAGGCGCTTGGAGTGACGGGCCTGATGAACGTGCAGTTCGCCGTGCGCGGCGGCGATATCTATGTGATCGAGGCCAACCCGCGTGCGTCGCGCACGGTGCCGTTCGTGTCCAAGGCCATCGGCCGTTCGCTGGCGCGGGTCGCGACCGCCTGCATGCTCGGCTGCAGCCTGCGCGAGCAGGGCTGCCTGAAGGAGGCGGAACTGGACTACTTCGCGGTCAAGGAGGCGGTGTTCCCGTTCCTGAAGTTCGCCGGCGTCGATCCGATCTTGGGCCCCGAAATGAAATCGACCGGCGAAGTCATGGGCGTCGGGGCGCGGTTCGAAGAGGCGTTCGCCAAATCGCAACGGGCCGCCGGCGTGTGCATTCCGAACGGCGGGCAGGCGCTGATCAGCGTGCGGGACTCGGACAAGCCGCGCTGCGTGGAGCTGGCGCGGGATCTGCAGGGCGCCGGGTTCGCGCTGGTCGCGACGCACGGCACGGCCGATTACCTGCGCCGCGCCGGGGTGGACTGCGCGGGCATCAACAAGGTGGCGCAGGGCTCGCCGCATGTGGTGGACATGATCCGCAACGGCCGCATCGACCTGATCGTCAACACCACGCAGAACAAGCAGGCGATCCGCGATTCGCTGGCGATCCGCCGCGAAGCGCTGCAGCGGCAGGTATGCTACGCCACGACGCTGACCGGCGCCGGGGCGCTGGTGCGTGTGCTAAAGTACGGCGAGCCTGAACAGGTTTATCAATTGCAGGAACTGCACGCCGAGCGGGTGCGCTGAGGCGGCGGGCCTGCGCTTGCCGAGGACGACGCGATGAGCAGGGTGCTGATGACGATCCGCGGAGCCGCACTGTTGCGCGAGGAGCTCGAACGCCTCAAGCGGGTGGAGCGGCCGGCCGTGGTGCGGGCCATCGCCGAAGCGCGCGAGCACGGCGATTTGCGCGAAAACTTCGAATACAAGGCGGCGCGCGAGCAGCAGGGCTTTCTGGAAGGCCGCATCAAGGAGATCGAATCCAAGCTGACGCAGGCGGAAGTCGTGGATGTCGCGAAGCTGGACGCGGACGGCGCGGTGGTGTTCGGCGCGACCGTGGAGCTGACCGACATGGAGTCCGGCGAGGAAGTGCGCTACCAGATCGTCGGCGAAGACGAATCGGATGTCGAGGCGGCGCGGATTTCGGTGTACTCGCCCATCGCGCAGGCGCTGATCGGCAAGCGCGAGGGCGACGAGGTGATGGTGGCCGCGCCGGGCGGGCCGCGCAACTTCGAAGTGCTGGGCGTGCGCTACGGCTAGCCGCAGACCCTCGCCGGCCATGGGCATCGTACGATGCGACTTCGGGGCCGCGCTCGCCGCGGGCCTGTGCCTTGCATGCGCACTGCCGGTCGCGGCGGAGCCGCCGCCGCTTGATGCGGCGCGGGCGGCCTACAGCGACGGGCGGTTTGCGGAAGCCGCGGAACTCGCCGCTGCGGCCGGGACGGTCGAGGGCTACGTGCTGGCGGCCGAATCCTTGGCCATCCATGGGCATTACATCGCTGCGGCGGGCGCGAAGAAGCCTTGGTTCGATCGGGGCGTGCAGTGGGCTCGGGAAGCGGTCCGCCTCGAGCCGCGCAATCCCGAAGCCCATCTCCAGCTGGCGCATGCTTTGGGCCGCTACGTGCAGACCCTCGGGGTCATGGAAGTGATGGAGGGCGGCTACCCGGAGGAATTGCACGGCATCCTCGAGACGGCGCTGCGGCTGGCGCCGGATATGGCCGCGGCGCATTTGAGCCTCGCGTCCTGGCATGCGGAAGCGCGCGGCCAAGGCGGCTTCATGGCGGGAGTACTGTTCGGCGCGAGCGCCGAGAAGGCGAAGGCGCACTATGCGCGGGCTCTCGAATTGGCCGGCGACGAGCCGATCGTGCGCATCGAATACGCGCTGGGCTTGCTGGTGCTGAACCGCCGTGCGCATCGCGAGCAGGCGCGCACCTTGCTGATGCAGGCGCTCGACATGCCGGCCAAGAATGCCTACGACCGCATCTTGCGCGAGCAGGCCGCCGCGCAATTGGCCGAACTGGACGCGCCTCCGCCTCCGCCGCAGCATCCGGGCCGGCTCGGGCAGTAGCGAAGTTGGTGCTCCTTTCCATATGCCGGAACGTTCGTTTGCCAGCCGTGTTAAACTTATGATATGCAAATGGAACCTAGGTAATGCCCATGGTCGAGTCCCAAAGCATTGAGTGGAAAACCACTTGGCGTGACGAATATCTGAAGTGGATATGCGGATTCGCCAGTGCGCAGGGTGGAATCTTGGAGATTGGCAAGAACGATCAAGGCGATGTCGTGGGGGGTGGTCGACGTGCTTCGGCTTCTTGAGGAAATCCCCAATAAGACGCAAGCGATGCTCGGCATCATGGTGGATGTGAATCTGAAAATGGAGTCAGGACGGGAATACCTGCAAATCGTGGTGGCCCCGCACCCTAATCCCGTTAGTTACAAGGGCGCCTTCCATTATCGGAGCGGAAGCACCAAGCAAGTGCTCAAAGGTGCCGCTCTCACGCGCTTTCTTCTGGAGAGGCATGGCCGAACCTGGGATGACGTGCCCATTCCAGATATCGGCATTGGGGAGTTGGACGATCATGCGTTGAAGGGATTCCGAAGACTGGCTTCGGCCAGCGGAAGATTGCCTGCGAACATTTCGGATGCATCAAATTCCAGCATCATTGAGAAGCTCAATCTTCGCGATGGCGCATCTCTGAAGCGTGCGGCTGTGTTGTTCTTCCATCCGGCCCCCGAACGGTTCGTCATAGGGTCTTGCGTCAAAATCGGAGCGTTCCAAGATTCTGAATTGCTGTATCAAGATTTGGTTGAGGGGAATCTGTTCGTGCAAGTAGAACGCACCATGGAACTGTTGTACACGAAATACTCAAAGGCGCTCATTTCTTACGATGGCCTCTATCGAGTGGAGACCTTTCCCGTACCGCGCGAGGCCATGCGCGAAGCCGTCATCAATGCCATTATCCATCGCGAATTTTCCAGTGCCGCTCCAATCCAAATCCGGGTGTACGACAATCGAATCTCGATATGGAATCCGGGACAGTTGCCTGCCGGGTGGTCTGTAGACCAGTTGCAAGAAGAGCATTCTTCAAGGCCCCGCAATCCCAATATCGCGTATACGTTTTTTCGTGCCGGAATGATCGAGGCTTGGGGCTTGGGGATTCGTAAGATTGTCGATGTGTGCAAACGGGAAGGCATTCCCACGCCGCAGTGGAAACTGGAACCCGGAGGAGGCTTGTGGCTGGAATTCCGCTACTCCAAGGAATACCGAAAGATGCTTGAGAGTCAAATTTCAAGCCCTAACGGGGAAAATCAGGATGCAAGTCAGGATGCAAGTCGGGGTAGCACAGAGGCATCCCAGCATCGCGCATCAGAGTTTCATGGAAGGGAAAACGCACCAAAAAACCAAGGCAATGAATCGGAAAAGTGTGTTGCGCCGGCAATCATTGCCCTAGTTAGCGCATGCCAAGATGAGAGTACGCGGCAGGAGCTCCAGTCCGCTATGAAGTTGAAATCTCGCAAGAATTTTCACGACAGGCACCTCAAGCCGGCGATGGATCAAGGCTATATCGTGCGTACCCTCAGCGACAAGCCAACCAGCCGCCTGCAAAGGTATCGATTGACCCGCAAAGGCAAGGCATTGCTGAAGCGTTCCCAGAAATGATGCGTGCGCTTGGAAGCGGCGCGGCTTCAGAGCAAGGCGGCGGCGATTGGCAGGACTTCCCAAAAGGTTGCATCAAAGAGATCGATACCAAGCTGGTGCAGGCCGAAATCGCCGATATCTTCGGTGCTGGACGCGGGCGCAAGCCTCGCCTCGCATCGACAGGTCGAATATAAATCTGCAATCTGGCCATCCCCGTCTGCCCTTTCGAAGCCCTTGCAATCCGGACGGCCTTCATATAAAGGCAGGCGTCGGCTCCGGCTCGCCGGAGGGGCCGCCTGAGGACTGAGGAGGATAAAATCCCGGACCTCGCTTGGCGAGATCATTGACTAACTCTGATAAGGAGGTCCAGGATGAAGGTGTTTGGCCTTCAAGGCGGATGATACCGCCTGGCGCGCCTCGGCCGGCGCCAGAAGATCCACGACGACCCGGACGTGCAACTGCGCCTGCGGGCGCAGGGCCAGTTCCGAACGTTGACCGAAGGGCATGGGTTGCGCGTGCGCGACGCGGCGCAGGTGGCGGGCGTGCCGCTGTCCACGCTGTATGCCTGGCGCAAGCGCCTGCGGGCGCGAAGCCGCCGCCCGCGGCACATGCCGAAGAAGAAGGCTTGGGAGCCGGAGCTGAAGCGGCGGCTCCTGGAGTTGCGCCGCCGACATCCCGGCTGGGGCAAGCGAAAGCTGGCGGCGCTGCTGCAGCGGGAAGGTTTCGAGGCGTCCGAAAGCACGGTCGGGCGCATGCTCAGCGACTGGCTGCGGCGCGGGCGGATCGCCCGCTGCCCACGGGCCGCCAAGCGTCCCGCGCGCCGGCCCAAGCGTCCGTGGGCGACGCGCGGCTGGGCCGGCCTGAGTGCTCGCATCGGGGCCGTGCTGCAGATCGACGTGATGAGCCTGAAGCCGCATACGGATGTCCGCTTCAAGCAGTTCACGGCGGTGGACGTGGCCAGCCGCTACTTGGCGGGGACGCTCTACCGGCGCGCCACGGCCCGCCACGCCGAGGACTTCCTCAGGCGCACGCTGGCGCGGCTGCCGTTCCCGGTCGGCTGCGTGCAGGTCGACGGCGGCAGCGGGTTCCGCGCCGAGTTCGAGGCCGCCTGCGGGCGGCTGAAGCTGCCGCTGGTGGTGCTGCCGCCGGCCTCGCCGAAGATGAACACGCGGGTGGAATACGTGCACGGCACCTGCCGCCGGGAGTTCTACGAATGCTTCGATCTGGCTCCGGACTTGGCGGCGGCGCGCCGCCAGTGGCGGAAATGGGAGGACATCTACAACCGCATCCGACCGCACCAGAGCCTTGCCATGAAGACGCCGATGGAATGCATTAGCGAGAAATTGCCGAGCGCCAAGGATCCCAGTATGTGTTGAACCTGCGCACTGCCGCGCATCGGATTCCGGTTTATGGTACAATGCCCATCCTGCCCCGCGGGTTCGGGGCATGGATTTTTGACAATCAGGTTATTAGAACGAAGCTTGTGTGGACGTTCGCCGGGTCGCGTGTTCCAACGTAAACCTGGCAGAACGCCACGCCTGAAAAACTTTTGTTTTTCATTCCGGGCAAGGCGGACTCTGCGCAATCGGGACATCGCGCCTCTTCGGAGCCGCGGACTGTCTTAATTGAAGAGTTTGATCCTGGCTCAGATTGAAC
Source organism: uncultured candidatus Poriferisulfidus sp. (assembly GCA_963668445.1). Taxonomy (GTDB): domain Bacteria; phylum Pseudomonadota; class Gammaproteobacteria; order Poriferisulfidales; family Poriferisulfidaceae; genus Poriferisulfidus. The sequence continues at coordinate 1,304,022 of OY764335.1, read as the reverse complement.
GCTGGCGGCATGCTTAACACATGCAAGTCGAACGAGAAGGCCCTTTCGGGGGCCGGACAGTGGCGAACGGGTGAGTAACGCATGGGAATCTGCCCAGTAGTGGGGAATAACCCGGGGAAACTCGGGCTAATACCGCATACGTCCTACGGGAGAAAGCGGGGGCTCTTCGGACCTCGCGCTATTGGATGAGCCCATGTCAGATTAGCTTGTTGGTGGGGTAACGGCCTACCAAGGCGACGATCTGTAGCTGGTCTGAGAGGACGATCAGCCACACTGGGACTGAGACACGGCCCAGACTCCTACGGGAGGCAGCAGTGGGGAATATTGGACAATGGGCGAAAGCCTGATCCAGCAATGCCGCGTGTGTGAAGAAGGCCTGCGGGTTGTAAAGCACTTTCATCAGGGAAGAAAAACCCGGGGCGAATACCTCCGGGCCTTGACGTTACCTGAACAAGAAGCACCGGCTAACTCCGTGCCAGCAGCCGCGGTAATACGGAGGGTGCGAGCGTTAATCGGAATTACTGGGCGTAAAGCGCACGTAGGAGGCGGGATCAGTCAGATGTGAAATCCCCGGGCTCAACCCGGGAATGGCATTTGATACTGTCCGGCTCGAGTCTGGCAGAGGAAAGCGGAATTCCGGGTGTAGCGGTGGAATGCGTAGATATCCGGAAGAACACCAGTGGCGAAGGCGGCTTTCTGGGCCAAGACTGACTCTGAGGTGCGAAAGCGTGGGGAGCGAACAGGATTAGATACCCTGGTAGTCCACGCCGTAAACGATGTCAACTAGCTGTTGGGCCCGTTTGAGGGTCAAGTGGCGTAGCTAACGCGATAAGTTGACCGCCTGGGGAGTACGACCGCAAGGTTGAAACTCAAAGGAATTGACGGGGGCCCGCACAAGCGGTGGAGCATGTGGTTTAATTCGATGCAACGCGAAGAACCTTACCAGGCCTTGACATCCCGCGAACCTGCCAGAGATGGCGGGGTGCCGCAAGGAGCGCGGAGACAGGTGTTGCATGGCTGTCGTCAGCTCGTGTCGTGAGATGTTGGGTTAAGTCCCGCAACGAGCGCAACCCTTGTCCTTAGTTGCCAGCACTTCGGGTGGGGACTCTAAGGAGACTGCCGGTGATAAATCGGAGGAAGGTGGGGACGACGTCAAGTCATCATGGCCCTTACGGCCTGGGCTACACACGTGCTACAATGGCCGGTACAGAAGGGTCGCCAACCCGCGAGGGGGAGCCAATCCTTAAAGCCGGTCTCAGTCCGGATCGGAGTCTGCAACTCGACTCCGTGAAGTCGGAATCGCTAGTAATCGCGAATCAGCAATGTCGCGGTGAATACGTTCCCGGGCCTTGTACACACCGCCCGTCACACCATGGAAGTTGGTTGCACCAGAAGTGGTTTGCCTGACCTTCGGGAGGGCGATCACCACGGTGTGGTCAATGACTGGGGTGAAGTCGTAACAAGGTAGCCGTAGGGGAATCTGCGGCTGGATCACCTCCTTATACGAGCAAGAACACACCCCGGCGGACGTCCGCACAAGCTTCGTTTTGACAACCAGACGGTATCGGGCCGGAGCGCGCCGATCGGGCGCAGCCCGCACGCGCATGCGCACGGGTCTGTAGCTCAGTTGGTTAGAGCGCACCCCTGATAAGGGTGAGGTCGGTGGTTCGAATCCACCCAGACCCACCAGCCGGGCAGGGCCGGGGCCATAGCTCAGCTGGGAGAGCGCTTGCTTTGCACGCAAGAGGTCGGGAGTTCGATCCTCCCTGGCTCCACCATCCCCGTCCGTCGCCCCCTTTCGATCGCGCCGTGCGCTGCAGCCGGCGCGGCTGTTTCACAAGTTGGATGATTCACATGCGAAGCCGGTCCCGGCGACGGGACTGGATTCAAACAATCAATCAAGTCGATCGTTGAACGATGCGGCTCCGGCTCGTCTGGAGTTGCACGGTCAAGTGACCAAGTGCATACGGTGGATGCCTAGGCGGCAGAAGGCGATGAAGGACGTCGTAGCCTGCGATAAGCCCCGGGGAGCTGGCAAACAAGCTTTGATCCGAGGATGTCCGAATGGGGAAACCCGGCCCTGCGGGGCCATTCGGGTCTGAATACATAGGGCCCGAAAGCAAACCCGGCGAACTGAAACATCTAAGTAGCCGGAGGAACAGAAATCAACCGAGATTCCCTTAGTAGCGGCGAGCGAACGGGGAGCAGCCCTGAAGCGTGGCAACTTCTAGCGGAACGGCCTGGAAAGGCCGGCCGTAGACGGTGATAGCCCAGTACGCGAAAGATGCGCCACGTGATATCGAGTAGGACGGGACACGTGAAATCCTGTCTGAACATGGGGGGACCATCCTCCAAGGCTAAATACTCTCTGCCGACCGATAGTGAACCAGTACCGTGAGGGAAAGGCGAAAAGAACCCCGGGAGGGGAGTGAAATAGATCCTGAAACCGTATGCATACAAGCAGTGGGAGCGCTTCGGCGTGACCGCGTACCTTTTGTATAATGGGTCAGCGACTTGCTTTCAGTGGCAAGCTTAACCGTTTAGGGGAGGCGCAGGGAAACCGAGTCTTAACAGGGCGTCCAGTCGCTGGGAGCAGACCCGAAACCGGGCGATCTATTCATGGCCAGGGTGAAGGCTGGGTAACACCGGCTGGAGGCCCGAACCCACCTATGTTGAAAAATGGGGGGATGAGCTGTGAATAGGAGTGAAAGGCTAATCAAGCCCGGATATAGCTGGTTCTCCCCGAAATCTATTTAGGTAGAGCGTCGTGCATCACTTCCGGGGGTAGAGCACTGTTATGGCTAGGGGGCCATCCCGGCTTACCAAACCATGGCAAACTCCGAATACCGGAAAGTGCTGAGCACGGCAGACACACGGCGGGTGCTAACGTCCGTCGTGGAGAGGGAAACAACCCAGATCGCCAGTTAAGGCCCCCAAATTATGGCTCAGTGGGAAACGATGTGGAACGGCTCAGACAGCCAGGAGGTTGGCTTAGAAGCAGCCATCCTTTAAAGATAGCGTAACAGCTCACTGGTCGAGTCAGTCTGCGCGGAAGATTTACCGGGGCTAAGCCATATGCCGAAACTGCGAATGCCTCTTCGGAGGCATGGTAGGGGAGCGTTCTGTAGGCCGTCGAAGGCGGATCGGGAGGTCCGTTGGAGGCATCAGAAGTGAGAATGCTGACATGAGTAACGATCATGCGGGTGAAAAACCCGCACGCCGTAAGCCCAAGGTTTCCTGAGCCACGCTAATCGGCTCAGGGTTAGTCGGTTCCTAAGGCGAGGCCGAAAGGCGTAGTCGATGGGAAACAGGTTAATATTCCTGTACTTTGCGATGCTGCGATGGGGTGACGGAGAAGGCTAGGTGGGCCGGGTGTTGGATATCCCGGTTCAAGCGTGTAGGGAGTCGTGCCAGGAAAATCCGGCGCGGCAATCCTGAGACGCGACGTCGAGTCCTCGTTGGAGGGCGAAGCCGCTGATGCCATGCTTCCAGGAAAAACCTCTAAGCTTCAGGCACCGCAGAACCGTACCCCAAACGGACACACGTGGGCGGGGTGAGAATCCCAAGGCGCTTGAGAGAACTCGGGTGAAGGAACTAGGCAAAATGGCACCGTAACTTCGGGAGAAGGTGCGCCTCCGGCGGTGACGGGACTTGCTCCCTGAGCGGCTGGGGGCCGCAGTGACCAGGTGGCTGCGACTGTTTACTAAAAACACAGCACTCTGCAAACTCGCAAGAGGACGTATAGGGTGTGACGCCTGCCCAGTGCCAGAAGGTTAATTGATGAGGTTAGCTTCGGCGAAGCCTTTGATCGAAGCCCTGGTAAAAGGCGGCCGTAACTATAACGGTCCTAAGGTAGCGAAATTCCTTGTCGGGTAAGTTCCGACCTGCACGAATGGCGTAACGATGGCCACACTGTCTCCACCCGAGACTCAGTGAAATTGAAATCGCTGTGAAGATGCAGTGTACCCGCGGCTAGACGGAAAGACCCCGTGAACCTTTACTACAGCTTTGCACTGAACTTTGAGCCTGCCTGTGTAGGATAGGTGGGAGACTTCGAAGCGACCGCGCCAGCGGCCGTGGAGTCGCCCTTGAAATACCACCCTGGCATGCTTGGGGTTCTAACCCAGGCCCGTGAATCCGGGTCGGGGACAGTGTATGGCGGGTAGTTTGACTGGGGCGGTCTCCTCCCAAAGAGTAACGGAGGAGCGCGACGGTACCCTAAGCACGGTCGGAAATCGTGCGTTTAGTGCAAAGGCATAAGGGTGCTTGACTGCGAGACAGACATGTCGAGCAGGTGCGAAAGCAGGTCTTAGTGATCCGGTGGTTCTGAATGGAAGGGCCATCGCTCAACGGATAAAAGGTACTCCGGGGATAACAGGCTGATACTGCCCAAGAGTTCATATCGACGGCAGTGTTTGGCACCTCGATGTCGGCTCATCACATCCTGGGGCTGAAGCAGGTCCCAAGGGTATGGCTGTTCGCCATTTAAAGTGGTACGCGAGCTGGGTTTAGAACGTCGTGAGACAGTTCGGTCCCTATCTACCGCGGGCATTTGAAACTTGAGGGGGGCTGCTCCTAGTACGAGAGGACCGGAGTGGACGTACCTCTGGTGTTCCGGTTGTCACGCCAGTGGCATTGCCGGGTAGCTAAGTACGGAAAGGATAACCGCTGAAAGCATCTAAGCGGGAAGCCTGCCCCAAGATTAGGTTTCACCGGACCCTTGAGGTCCCTGTAGGGCCCTGGAAGAAGACCAGGTTGATAGGCTGGATGTGGAAGCCCGGCAACGGGTGAAGCTAACCAGTACTAATGGCCCGTGAGGCTTGGCCGTGCAACTTCAGATCTGCTGATTGATTGCGTGAATCATCCGACATTTTTTCGTCTGGCGACCATAGAGAACTGGAACCACTCGATCCATTCCGAACTCGACCGTGAAACGGTTCTTCGCCGATGATAGTGTGGGGCTTCCCCATGTGAAAGTAGGACGTCGCCAGGCACCATCCCCCGGCCCCGCCGCGCGCGGGGCCGTTCTTTAGGGGGGTAATGGTGCATAGTGTAGGAAAATACGATTTTCAAACTTTCTCTGGAGGACAAAATGCTGGTTACCGTGAAGCCGAAGTTTCAAGTCACCATTCCCGCGAAACTGCGCGAGCAGGTTGATTTGCATGAGGGCGATTTGATGGAAGCGTCCGTCGCAGGGGACGGCATTCTTCTGCGTCCCAAGGAGGTCGTGGACCGCGATGCGGTTGCCGATGAGATTGCCGCGGTTTTCGCGCGCATCAAGCTTTCGCCTGAGGATGCCGCCCGCTCCGAAGATGAAATCATGCAAGACGCCATCGAAATCGTCGCGAAGGCGCGAAAGGAACGTCGTGGCGGCGAGGCATGATATCTGTCTTGGCCTGTCATTGCAGCGATTTCCGGGCGATCGCTGAAAGGCCCGAAAAATCGTCGCGATAGCCGGATTTGCAGCCTTTCTTCATGGTTGCTCCTGCTGTCCCCCTGCTGCTGGACGCTAATCGGATTGCCAAGGCTCTGCCCGAGGCGATTCGCAATCGTCTCGGAGACATCGAGGTGGTCGACGAGGTCGCCTCCACCAACGACATCCTGTACGGCAACGCGGAAGCCTGCGATCGGGTTTGGATCGCACGGCGTCAGACCGGAGGGCGCGGGCGGCAGGGCCGGCGCTGGGAGACGGCCGACGGGGCCTTATGCTTTTCGGTGTTGCATGCTTTTCCGGCGGAAGCGCCGGCGGCCTTGGCATTGTGGATCGGGATTGCCCTGGTCGAGCGTCTGCGCGAGATGGGGTTCGGACGGCCCTGCCTGAACTGGCCGAACGACCTGATGTACGGCGCGGCCAAGTTCGGCGGCGTGCTCATCGAGTGCCGCGCGCGCGGCGACGCGTCGGCCTGCGCCTTCGGAGTGGGCCTCAACGTGCGGGAAGCCCCGGAGCTGGACCGCCCGGCGACCTCCATTGCCGAAGCCTGCCGGCAAGTCCCGGATATCAACCTGCTGGCCGCCGGCCTGATCGGTGCGGTGTCCGACGGTCTGGCGCATCTGGATGCGAATGCGCCGACCGACCTCGAAGCATGCTTTGCGCGGTGCGACGGCCTGCGCGGCGAGGAAGTGGAAGTGGCCGGACCGGGAGGAACTTGCATTGGGCGCGCCTGCGGCGTGGACGATCAGGGGCGCTTGCGCGTGGAGGGCGCCGAGGGGATCCGGAAGTTCGATTGCGCCGACGTGCGCCTGCGCCGGAGGTAGCTGGCAAAGCATTGCCGCCCGGATTCGCATTCCCCGAATGCCGCCGTGCTACACTAGCGCAAAAGCCCGCCGCCGCATGGTCGATGCGGGCCTGCCCTGTAACCATCGACGATGATACGGAGAAGCGCCATGCAATTGCGACAAACCACCGCTCTGAGCCTGCTGGCATCGGCCGCCATGCTGTGCTCCGCGGCCCTGGCCGACAGCCCCGCACCGAAAATGCAGACCTTCAAGGGCGCTGCGGACATGGAACTGGCTTCCATGGGCATCGAAGGCGTTGAAGCCGCCCTGATCGACATGATCGCCTCGGACGAAAACACGCCGATGACCTGCGGCCTGTTCAGCCTGGCGAAGAGCAACCCGCTGGAATACACCTACACCTACAACGAAGCCAAGTTCATCGTCTCCGGCGAAATGACCTTGGTCGAAGAGGGTGGCGAAACGTTCCACGCGACCGCGGGCGACATCATCTATTTCGACAAAGGCGCGAAGATCACATTCACGTCGGATTCGTCGGGCCTAGCTTTCTTCTGCGGCCAAAGGGCCAAGGGAGAGCTTTGAGCCATGCCTCCGGACGGATCAAAGCAGGCAGGAGACGTAGCCATGAAACCAAGCCACCCAGCCATGCTCGGCCTCGCAGGCGCGTGGCTGCTGGCCGCATCCGCCCCGCTGGGCGCCGACGGGGCGGGCCACATCAAGGATCTGACGATGGGCGACCCCTACTACTACACGAGCGACCAGAACGTGGCGGAGGACGACGGGCAGGCGGCTCTGGTGGGACAGGGCCGGCCTCAGACGACCCATTCGAGCATTCCCCATCTGCCCGTCTTCTCGGGCTACATGAACACGAACTACACCTACCGGTTCGTGAACGTCGTGGAGCAGACCATGACCATGATCGGGGAAGGCAAGCACGGCTTGTGGCGGGTGCAGGACAACGGGACGATCCGGGAATACCGCCGGAAGGACGCCGAAGGGCTCGAGGAAGGCGCCGATCTGTTCGACGAAGCCAATCTGGCGGCGCTGGAACGCGACTACGCCAGCTACCTTCCGGGAGAAAGCTGGGGCGGCTACAAGCATCCGCACCAGAGAGTGGCGGAGGACGGCCGCCTGAACTTCGTGGACGTCCCGCTGCACCATCCCAAGTACCAAGGCAAGTACGACGACCACGTGCCGATCGACCTGCCGCATTTCTATTGCACGATGTCGGCCAACCAGTACCCTTACGCGCGCAAGGCGGTGGACTACTCGTTCGACCAGCCCGGCGCGAACCAGGTCGGTCCGCTCGGCAAGCGCGCCGGCCTCGACGTCAGCGAACTGTACACGAAGGTCCTGCGCGTCGATCTGTTCCCGGATGCCCGGGCATGGATCAACGTCGGCGGCGAGGACGAGGGCTCGGTCGATTGGCAGTCCGTGGACCTCAGCCGGACCAAGGCGGAGTTCTACCTGATCGAGCGCCCGTTCTTCAACGAGCCGTACCTGTTCATCACGGCGGTCTTCGACAACCCCGACAATCAGGACTTCCAGTACGTCCGCCCCCATGGCGATTACTACGAACATGTCAAGGCGAGCGGGCAGGAAGTCAAGACCGAAGTGACGTACGAGCCCCGGTTCCATCTGGAAGGCGGCGCCACGGCCGCGGCGAAAGGCTTGCCCGTGTACGGCGTCCACCATCCCAACCGCGCGGCTTTCGGCGGCGGCGGCGCCTGCCCGCTGAAAGGCGGCGACTGGAGCAACTACCCCAAGACCACTGGCGCGGCAGGATGGCCGACGAACTACGAGGAGATTACGCCGCTGTGCGACGGCGTGCTGGTCGACATCAAGTTCTTCGCCAATCTGGACGGGCAAAGCTGGAGCAGCCCCACCAAATACCTGGCCAATGCCGGGCATGGCACACAGGAAGTCACCTACACGCTGGAGCCGGGCGAGTACGGCGCCTATGCGGATCCGTACCTCACGGAGATGGGGGAGGAGAATCCGCACGCCGAAGACTTGGGGGCCGAACTCACGCTGAAGTATCCGTCCGTGGAGAAGCCCGTGGCGCCTGCCCCGTAGGACGCTCCTCTCGCTCGGGATGCTCGGGCCGCCGCGCCGGCCGGAGCCCGCGGAAGGGTTGCCGTGCGCATTCCGGCTCCGATCATCTCCGATGAGTGTTCGAACGGCAATTCTCGCGGCATGCCTCGCCGCGGGTTGGAGTCACTTTGCGCATGCCGCGGAAGAGCCGCCTCCGGCCGCCGAAGTCTTCCATGGAGAACGGCTGTTCCTCGAAACCCGGTTCGCCCAGCGCTTCCACGAGTTCGTGGCGGGCGGCGGCGGCATCAACGAGCCGCTCGGCGAGGGCGATCCGAAACTGGAGAAGACGTCCCGATTCTTCGGGCTGCCGCCCTACCAGATCCCTTTCGCCGAGGGCCCGTTCAAGGGCGCGTCCTACAATTGCCGCGCCTGCCATCTGGTGGACGAGCATGTCGGGCAGAAGGAACTGGGCATGCGCGCCTATGCCGACTTCGCGTCCCGAAGCCCCTTGCCCGAACGGGGCGACGGGCAGTCCGAAACCGTCCGCAATTCCCCCGTCCTGGTGGGAGCCTTGCAGCGCGGCCATTTCGTTCTGCATGCCGACGGCGAGTTCGCCTCGGCGCAAGACCTGATCGTCGCCACGCTGACGGGACGCAATCTGGGATGGCGGCCCCGAGAAGGCGGCCTCGCCGCCCGCCATGCCTGCGACGTCATCAGGCAGGACGACGGGACGGGCGAACTGGCGCAGGAGTTCGGCGGGCTGGCCTATCGGGAAGTCTTTGCCGGCATGTCCATGTCCGGGGAGGCGCTGCCTGCGGAGCATCGGATCGCCGAATCCGGACGCATGGATGCTTCGACCAGCTCTTGCGACGAGGTGCTGGCGGGCGCGGCGCGTCTGATCCGGCACTATCTCGACGATCTGGCGTTCTCCGCGGAGGCCGAGAGCATGGCGCCCTACGATCTGTTTCTGGACGCCAACGGACTGCCGCGCAGCCCCGGTCCGGACGAATCGACCGAAGCCTACAGCGAGAGGCTCCTTGCGCAAGTCGAAGCATTGGCCGAGCGCGGAGCATTGCAGTTCGTGCGCGGCAATCCCGCTACGGATGGCGGCGGGTTCAGGTTCCACGACCAGCCGTACGCCTTCGGCGAAACGGAACTGGAAGGCATGCGGATCTTCTTCAGCCGCAAGCCGGCGGAAGCGCGCGGGGCCGGCAACTGCGTCGCGTGCCATCCGGCTCCGCATTTCACGGATTTCGGCCTGCACAACATCGGCGTGACGCAAATCGAGTACGAAGCCGTGCACGGCTCCGGCTCCTTCTGGAAACTGCGTATCCCCACCGCGCAGCAGCGCATGGAGAGGGCAGACGATTATCTGCCGGCGACCGCCACGCATCCGGACAGGCGGGAAATGTTCCGCAAAGCCGCATCGGAATCCGAGCCGCTGGCGACGGATCTGGGCGCCTGGAACGTCTTTCTGAACGACGACTACCCGAAGTCGCAGGAGCTGCTGCGCCGCTGGTTCTGCCGCGACGGCGCGGAGTGCGCCACGGCGGATCAGGCTCTGGAGCGGTCGATTGCCGCATTCAAGACCCCGACGCTGAGGGATCTGGGCCACTCGGCGCCCTACATGCATAACGGCCGCATCAGCGACCTGCATGCCGCAGTCGGGTTTTACATCGCTGCATCCGCGCGCAGCCGCGGCGGCGGCCTCAGGCATGCGGACGACGAACTTCGAAAGATCGGGATCGCGCCCCGGGACCTGCAGCCGCTGGTTCGATTCCTGGTGTCCTTGTACGAAGACTACAACTGAAGCCTCGAGCCGCAGGCATTCAGCCATAAAATAGGCGGCGACGGTTTTCGCCTTCGCCCGGCTAGGCCGGCGAACCCCCCGTTTGCCAAGCAATGCCCATGAACCTGCTGCTCGACATCGGCCATACCCGCGCCAAGCTCGGTGCGGAGCAAGGCGGGCACGTGCGCCGGAAGGAGGCGTTCCCGCTGGGCGATGCGGAAGCCCTGTGCGCGGCGTTGCGCGAAGCGCGGCCGCAGGCGGAAAGCTTGCGGGCCGTATCGACGTTGCAAGGGCCGACGGCCCGAACGTTGCATGGCCGAATCGAGGAGGCTTGGGGCCGGCCGGTCGCATGGGTCGATGCGGCGCAAGCCTGCGGCGAGATCCGGATCCGCTACGCCCGTCCGGAAACGTTCGGCGCGGACCGGTTGCTGGCGATGCGGGCCGCTTGGCGGCGTACGGTGGGGCCGTGCATGGTGGTGGATGCGGGCACGGCCGTGACGGTGGACGGCGTGACGGCCGGCGGCGAGCATTGCGGCGGCTGGATCGTGCCGGGGTGCGGCATGCTCCGCGAGGCCATGGGCGGATTGCTGGAGCTCGGGGAGGTTCCGGAAATCGAGCCGGGCGGGACGCGCCATGCGGGCACTGGAGAGGCAGCGGAGGCCGGTCTTTGGAATTTGCTGGCCGGCGGCATCGACCGCATGTGCGCGCAATTGCGGGAGGGCCCTTTGGGGGCGGAAGCCGCGGCTTACGTAGCGGGCGGGGATGCGGAGCACTTGAGCGTCTGGTGCCGGACGGAGTTGGTCTCTGCGCCGGACTTGGTGCTGGAAGGGCTTGTGCTGTGCGCCGCCGATTCACCGTGAGCGCGCACGGAGGGTAAGGTGGGCGCTTCCGGGATGGGATGATCGGAAGCGCCCATGGAAAGGCGGCAGGAGGAGGCCTCGCCTTTCCAAAAACCTGGGCGTCAGAACGCGTTGTCGAACCGAATCCCCAGCATGCCGGTGCGGGCCTTGTTCGGGCGGGCGCCGTACGGATGGCGCCCGGCGATGTCCTCCGCATCGAAGAGATTCTCGACGCGTGCGATGAGCGTGACGTTTTCGCTCATCCTGTAGCTGCCGGACAGATCGGCGGTGAACAGCGAATCGGTGCGTTCGAACGCGCCGCAGGAAGCGCGCACGCAGACCTCGTCGACGTAGCTGCCGCTGAGGCTGGCGGTCCACTGCGGCGCTTCCAGGCCGATCGCGACCTTCAGCTGGTGCTCCGGGATGTACGGGATCGGGTCGCCCTTCTTGACGTCGCCGAAGAAGTCGGTGTCGGCGATGTCCGTGTCGAACTCCGAATCGATGTAGGTGTACGCGGCCGAGACGGGGATCTGGAGCGTCGGGCCGGCTTCCAGGTCGGCCGTCAGCATGGCCTCCACGCCCTGAACGGTGGCGGCGTCGCCGTTGAAGGCTTCGCCGACGGTGCAGTCGGTGCCGGAGGAGGCGGTGCATTCGCCCAGAATATTCTCGTAGTCGCTGTAGAAGCCGATCAGTTCGCCGCGCACCGGGCCGGAGGCGTAGCGCAGGCCGAGTTCGTAGTTCCAGGCCTCCTCTTCATTGACGCCGGGGGAATTGCTGGGGGCGGTGAAGCCCTTGTGGGCACCGGCCAGCAGCGACACGTTCGGCGTGGCACTGTAGAGGATGCCCAAGCCCGGCAGGAAGACTTCGGTGCCGTTCTTGCGGGTGCTTCGGAAGACGCGCAGCTGGTCGTCCCTAGCGTCGTAGCGGGTGCGCTTCTGGTCGATGTCCTCGTAGCGGAAGCCTGGCGTGAACACCCAGCCGCCCCATGCGATTTCGTCGCGGACATGCAAGGCGACCGCTTTGGCTTCCTGCACGCGGTTGCCTGCGGCACGGTGCCCCAGAGTGCCCCGATCGTGCAGCACCAGCCGGCCGTCCTTCTGGGTGTAGGCGTCGATGCGCTGGATGCGGTCCTCCTCGTCCTCGTGGTAGCGCAGGCCGATTTCCAGATCGTGGCTGAGGGCTCCCGTGTCGGCGGCCCAGTTCAGTTTCATCTGGATGCCTCGGGAGAAGTACTCCCGGGCGTTCGTCTTCAGTTGGATGCCGCCGTCTTCGGTATCGACGGTGCCGTCGAGGATGCCCTGCAGCTGGGCCGCGGTATAGCACCCGGTCCGGTTCATGCAGTCCTCGTCGCTCTCGCCGGCATCCTTGCCAAGCGCCTGCCCCTGGTTGACTGCCCGGACGACGTTGTACCAGTTGGTCTTCCCGAACGCATCCGCATCGTCGGCGCCGTCCAGATCCAGCCCTTCGGTCTTGAACCAGTTGCGTTCGTGGTCGTTTTCGTAAGCGGTGGCGGACAGGCTCAGCGCGTCGCTGACCCGGAATTTATAGCGCAGGATGTACTGGTGGTGCGTGGTGCTGATGTTGTCCAAACTGGACAGGCCGTAGCGCCGGTGCGGGTCGGCATGGAAGTCCGCGTCAGTCAGGCCCATGTAGCTCTGGTCGGATTGCTGATCGGCGTACTGGAACTTCGCTTCCAACGAATGGCGCGAGCCTGTCGGCGCGTACCTCAGCTTCACCATATGGTCCTGAAGCTCGAGTCCGGTCTTGGTGCCGGCGCGGTCGATGGACTGGAAGCCGTCGGAGCCCCACTGGTGGGTTTCGAGCAGCAGGCCGACGCCGTCCTTGGAGGTGCCGCCCGCATGGGCGTGCAGGCGGTAGGTGGAATCGCCGCCGCCTTCCATCATGGCGCGCATGCGGGCCTCGTCCGGAATGGGCGTGGAGACCACGTTCAGGGCGCCGCCGATGGTGTAGGGGCCCTGCGTGATCGCGGCCGGGCCTTTCAGCACTTCGAAGGCATGCATGCGCCCGGCGGTCGGGAAGTAGTAGGCGGAAGGCGCGGAATAGGGCGCCGGCGCGATCAGCACGCCGTCTTCCATCAGCGTGATGCGGCCGCTGCGTTCGGTCGCGACGCCGCGGATGCTGAGATTGGGGCGCAGCCCGTAGCCGTCCTCGGTCTGGATGGAGACGCCGGGCACCTCGCGCAGGATCTGCTGAACGTCGGCGTAGTTGAATTTCAGCAGGTCTTCGGGGCCGATGAAATGGGCTGCACCCGGGATGGCGTAAGCCTCCTGCCGGCCGCCGACAATGATGACTTCCCGGTCGATGCCGGCGGTCTTGATCCATTCCTCCGCATCATCGGCGACGGAGGCCGTCATCGGTTGGGTCAGCAGTCCGCCGTAGGCGAATGCAAGAAAGAAGGTTCTTCTTGAGCGCATGAGAGTTTCTCCGGTTTGAGCGCGAACGTTGCAGGGTGCGCCTTGCCGCCAGAGGGCTTGCACTGGATGCAAATGCCCGCCGGGCCTGCTGGGCATCGCCGCAATCCTGATATTGTTTCATAGTGATAATCATAATCATTTATATTCAAATGTCAAGCAAGGCGAAAAAGAGGCTTCTGCGCCTTCGGCCAGCATGGATTCAAAGCCGGTGGGCAAAAACTGCATTGGGAGACGGCGTGAGGCGCGAGTAGGCTGGTGGTGTCTTCGGGGCGCGGTGATGTCATTAATCCGGCCTGGTCCGTCTCGTTTTTATGCGGATGCGGCGAGGCTTCCGGGGCTTTCCGGATGCCGCCGCACGGCGCGCAAATTTGCATTCTCTCGGAGAATCAGGTACACTGGCCTGACAGACAGCGCAACCCGGTTACGGGTTGCGTTTAATAATGACAATTGCAAGGACTCAACGGATCTGATCCGCCAGTTTTGGATTTGCCGCTCGCATGAAGATTGGGATACCCAAGGAAATCCGCCCGGGCGAAAACCGGGTGGCGATTTCGCCAGAAGCCATCAAGAAACTGACTTCCATGAACGTGGAGGTCGTCGTCGAGACCGGATGCGGGGCAGGCTCCTGTGTCACCGACGATCAGTACAAGGATGCCGGCGCCAGTGTGGCCCCGGATGCCGCCGCGGCCTTGGCGGATGCGGATCTGGTGTTCAAGGTGCAACGCCCGATGACGGCGGAAGAGGGCACCGATGAAATGGCCCGGCTGAAGGAAGGCGCGATTCTGGTCGGGCATCTGGGCGCCCTCTCCAACCCGCAGTCCGCAGCCGGTTACACGCCCCGCAAAATTACCGCGTTCGCGATGGACCTGATGCCGCGCATCAGTCGCGCCCAGTCCATGGACGTGCTGTCCTCGCAAAGCAACCTAGCCGGCTACAAGGCGGTCGTCGATGCGGCGACCGAACATGTCAGCGCCTTTCCGATGATGATGACGGCGGCCGGTACGGTCGCTCCGGCCCGGGTGTTCGTCATGGGCGTCGGCGTGGCGGGCCTGCAAGCCATCGCCACCGCCAAGCGCATGGGCGCCGTGGTGACTGCCTACGACGTGCGGCCCGCGACCCGCGAGCAGGTCGAAAGCCTAGGCGGGAAGTTTCTGATCGTCGACGAAGAGGCCATGAAGGACGCGGAAACCTCCGGCGGCTACGCCAAGGAGATGACGGAAGACTACAAGCGCAAGGAGCGCGAGGTCATCTCCGGGCACGTCAAGGATCAAGACATCGTCATCACTACGGCCCTGATTCCGGGCCGGCCGGCGCCGGTGCTGGTGACGCGGGAGATGGTCGAGTCCATGAAGCCGGGCTCGGTGATTGTGGATCTGGCGGTCGAGACCGGCGGCAACTGCGAGTGCGCTCGGCGCGGCGAAGTCGCCGAGCATCAAGGCGTGCGCATCATCGGCTACGACAACATGCCCGCCCGGCTGGCGCGCGACGCCAGCAACCTGTTCGCCAAGAACATTCTTAATTTCCTGACTCCCCACATCGACGCGGAAAGCGGCGCCCTCAATCTGGACTGGGAAGACGAGACGGTCGCGGAAACGGCGCTGACGCGCGACGGGGAAGTCGTCAACGCACGAATCAAGGAGCTGATGTCATGATGCTGGAGCCTGTCATAGTTGCGCAAGGCCTGCTGCAGGCGACCGAGGTCGTCGTCCTGGGCCTGTCCGCCGGGGGAGGCGGCACCGCTGGCGACACCTCATTCCTGAACCTGTTCACCGTCTTCGTGCTGGCCTGCTTTGTCGGCTTCTACGTGGTCTGGAGCGTCACGCCGGCGCTGCATTCCCCGCTGCTGGCCGTCACCAACGCCATCTCCTCCGTCATCATCGTCGGCGGGCTGCTGGCCGCAGGCCCGGCCGACCTGGACTTCTCCAGCCTGATGGGCTTCGTCGCCGTCACGCTGGCGTCCGTCAATATTTTCGGCGGCTTTTTGGTGACCCAGCGCATGCTGGCGATGTTCAAGAAGAAACAGAAATAATCAGATGGGGATGTCGCAATGAGCACCAGTTGGACCGGTTTCGCATATCTGATCGCCGCCGTGTGCTTCATCATGGCGCTGCGCGGGCTGTCGTCCCCGACATCGGCGCGGCAAGGCAACGTCATGGGCATCATCGGCATGATCATTGCCGTGGTCACCACCTTGCTGGATCCGGACGTCATTAACTACGAGACTATTCTGGCGGGCATCGTCGTGGGCGGCGCGGTCGGCACCGTCGTGGCGTTCAAGATCAATATGACGGCGCTGCCGCAGTTGGTGGCCGCATTCCACTCGCTGGTCGGCATGGCCGCCGTGCTGGTCGCCGTCGCCGCGTTCTACCACCCTGAAGCCTACGGCATCGGCGTCTTCGGCGGCATCGGCGCCGCCTCGCTCATCGAAATGAGTTTGGGTGCCGCCATCGGTGCCATCACCTTCTCCGGCTCCGTCGTGGCCTTCGCCAAGCTGCAGGGCTTGGTCAGCGGCAACCCGGTGGTGTTTCTTGGGCAGCATCCGCTGAACGCCGCCATCGGCATCGCCATCGTCGCCTTGACCGTGATGTTGGTCATGAATCAGGACCCGACGACATTCTGGGTGCTGATCGCGCTGGCGTTCCTGATCGGCTTCCTCATCATCATCCCAATCGGCGGTGCCGACATGCCGGTCGTGGTGTCCATGCTGAACTCCTATTCCGGCTGGGCGGCCTGCGGCATCGGCTTCACGCTCAGCAACATGGCACTGATTATCACCGGCGCTCTGGTCGGTTCGTCGGGCGCAATCCTCAGCTACATCATGTGCAAGGGCATGAACCGCTCGATCTTCAACGTGCTGCTCGGCGGCTTCGGCGGCGAGACTGTTGCCGGCGCGGCGCAGCAGGGCGGCGCGGCCCGTTCCGTGAAGCAGGGCAGCGCCGACGACGCGGCCTTCATCATGAGCAACGCGAATAAGGTCATCGTGGTGCCGGGCTACGGCATGGCGGTCGCGCAGGCGCAGCACGCCCTTCGGGAAATGGCGGATCTGCTCAAGGAGAAGGGCGTGGACGTCAAGTATGCGATCCATCCGGTCGCCGGGCGCATGCCGGGGCACATGAACGTGCTGCTGGCGGAGGCTTCGGTGCCGTACGACGAAGTGTTCGAACTGGAAGAAATCAACCATGAGTTCTCGACCGCCGACGTGGCGTTCGTAATCGGCGCCAACGACGTTACCAATCCGCTGGCCAAGACGGATCCGACCAGTCCGATCTACGGCATGCCGATTCTGGATGTCGAGAAGGCCGCGACCACCTTGTTCATCAAGCGCTCGCTGGGCTCCGGCTACGCCGGCGTGGACAATGAGCTATTCTTCCGCGACAAGACCATGATGCTGTTCGGCGACGCCAAGAAGATGACTGAGGAGATTGTTCAGGCCCTCAGCTGATTGACGCTTCTATTCCTCCTTGAGCAGCTGCGCGAGCAGCATCCGCGCCCTCTGCGCAGCGGGCGTTTCGGCTGGTGGCCGGCCCGCAGTGCCTTCGAAGTCATGGTCGGCGCGATCCTGACGCAGAACACGGCTTGGACCAACGTCGAAAAATCCATCGCCCGCCTGCGGGCGGCAGATTGCTTGGACGCTGCCGCAATTCTGAGGCTGACGCCGCGCCGTCTGGCAAATCTGATCCGTCCGTCCGGCTACTACAACGTCAAGGAAGCGCGCCTGCGCGCCTTGTGCCGCTGGTATTACGAGCAAGGGCCGGTGCGACGCCTCCAGCGGCGCGATACCGAGAGCCTGCGCGCCGAACTGCTCGCAGTGCACGGCGTCGGCCCGGAGACGGCCGACGATATCCTGCTGTACGCGCTGGGACGCTCCGTGTTCGTGGTGGACGCCTACACCCGTCGGCTGCTGTCGCGCTTGGGCTTGGCGCATGCGAATGTGGCGTACGAGGAGCTGCGCGGGCTGTTCGAGCGGGAACTGCCGCAGGATTCGAAGCTGTACAACGAATACCATGCCCGCATCGTGCTGCACGCCAAGCATGTCTGCCGGTCTCGGCCGCAGTGCGGCGCGTGCCTGCTGCGGCCCCGATGCGCCTACGGCAAGGCGCAGCCGCTCACGTCGAATCAGCCAGCCGTACGGTCTGTCCGGTAAGGCCGCGGCTGTCGGCGCCGAGGAAGTACACATAGGCCGGTGCCACGTCTTCGGGGGCGGCCTGGGCGCCGCCGGCTTCGCCCGGATAGTTTTGCCGCCGCATGCGCGTCTCGACCGGGCCGGGATCGATGCCGTTGACGCGAATCGTCCGATCGCCGTCCAGTTCTTCGGCCAGAATCTTCAACAGGCCGTCCAGCCCGGCCTTGGCCACGCCGTACGCGCCCCAGTAGGCGCGTTGCGCATAGCGATCCAGTGAAAACACGATCGACGGGTCCGGCGCACGCTCCAGCAGGGGAAGACAGGCTTGGGTCAGCAGCCACGGCGCCAGAAGATTGATGCGCATCAGGCGCACCCAGTCGGAGGCGTCGCACAGGCGTAGCGGACGCAGGCCGCCGACCAGTCCGGCATTGTTCAGCAGGCCGTCTAGCCGCCGAAAGTCCGTGCCGATCCGATCCGCCATCTGGGCGAAGTCATCCGGGGTCGCGCCCTCCAGATCCAGCGGATAGATCGCGGGTTTCGGGCCGCCGCATTCCCGGATTTCGTCGTACACGCTTTCCAGCCGTGGAATATCGCGGGCCAGCAGTATGACGGTGGCACCGGCTTGGGCGCAGGTGCAGGCTACGGCGCGGCCGATGCCGGAACTGGCTCCAGTCACCAGCACCACACGATCCTCCAACGCTTGCGCCGAGGGCTGGAAGGGTGCGTGCGCCAAAGGGGATTAGGCCGCGTCGCGGTTGCGCCGGTCGGCCGGCGGATTCGGCAGTTCGCGGGGTGTCTGGTCGATCTCGTCGACCTCGGCGAGCCGTTTGTGCGAATCGATGCCGAGTTCGCGGAATTTCCGGGTGGTCGGCAGCACTCGCCGCTCCCAAGTGCCGACCAGCTTGTTGAAATGGCCGATGTCGCCGGCTAGCGATTTGCGGAGGTTCGCCATGTGCCCGGACAGATCGGCAAGACGCTCGTACAGTTCGTAGCCGAGCTTGCGGACCTGCTCGGAATTGTCCGCCACCTTCTTCTGGTTCCAGCCGTAGGCGACGGCGCGCAGGATCGCCATCAGGCTGGCAGGAGTAGCCAGCAGCACTTTGCGATTCATGGCGTCTTCCATTAGCGCGGGTTCCTGTTCCAGAGCGGCTGTCAGAAACTGCTCGCCTGGCACGAACATCACGACGAAGTCCAGCGACTTGCCGCTGGCGAAGTTGGCCCAATATTCCTTTTTGGCCAAGTCGGCGACCATTCCGCGCATGGCGCGGGCGTAGTTCTGAAGCAGTTCCCGCTGCCGCCGCGGATCCGTTTCCTGATAGGCATCCAGATAGTTTTGCAGCGGCGCCTTCGCATCGATAGGCAGCACCCGGTCTTCTGGAAGATGCACCACCACGTCCGGCCGTTGGCCGCTGGCCTGCTGCTCTTGCTCCACGAAATCCACATGCTCCGTCATGCCGGCCAGTTCAAGCACCTTCTTCAGGGCCATTTCTCCGTACGAGCCGCGCACGCCCGGCCGGGACAGCGCCTTGGACAGGTTTTGCGTCTCTAGGCTGAGCTGGTGCTGCGAGGCCACGGCCTGCTGCAGTTGCGCCGCGAGGTTGCCGTAGGCCGTATGCCGGTCGCGCTCGATGCTTTCGTGCTGCTTCTGGACGCGCTCCAGCACGGTTTGTACCGGCTTCATCGTGGCTTCCAGCGCGTCGCGCTGGCGCTCGGCGTTGCGGCCCAGGACTTCCGTGGACAGTGCCGAAAGCATGTCGCGCAGCGCGGTTTCGTTCAGGCGCTCCGGCTCCCGGCGACGCTGCGCGATCCATAGTCCGGCCAGAATGCCGGCAGCCGCGCCGCCGACGAAGACCAGTAGCCAAGGCACGGCGCTCATGCGGTAGCCTCAAGCCATTCGCGCAATTCCAGCGGATCGCGAATGGCGCCGTCGCCGTTCCAAGCCGAGATGTCGGTGCCCGGCGCGATGTAGCCGAATGCTGCCACGATGCCGATCATGCCGGCGGCGCGCGCAGCCTGCATGTCGCGCGGGTCGTCGCCTAAGTACAGGCAATGCGCGGTCGGCACGCCGAGCCGGCGCGCCGCTTCGCACAGCGGTTCCGGATGCGGCTTGCAGTGCGCCAGAGTGTCGCGGCCGATTAGGCAGGCGGGCGCAAGCGGGAAGTCCAGCGCTTCCATAATCGGCTGGGCCAGGCTTTCGGTCTTGTTGGTGACGACGCCCCAGGGCAGGCGGCGGCGGCGAAGGTGTTCCAGCAGTTCCGGCATGCCGTCGAACAGGCGGGTGTGCCGGCACGGCGCGGCGCTGTAGATTTCCAGCAGGCGCTCGGTCAACCGGTCTTCGGCGGCGGAATCGGCCGCCGTGGCGAAGATCAGCCGCACCAAAGCGCGGGCGCCTTGCGAGATGTGGTTGCGGGCCCGCTCGAAAGCGACGGGCGGGCGGCCCTGCTCGCGGCACAGCGCATTCAGGGCCGGCACGATGTCGTGCGCGGTGTCCGCCAACGTGCCGTCCAAGTCCATGAGCACGGCCTGGATGTTCGACATGCTCAGGCCAGCCGCAGATGCATCAGGTAATTGGCGTACGGCGCGCCGCCCAGCCGCGCCGCACGGGCTAGCGGATTCCAGATGATGCCGCGCACGTCCTTCGTGAGCAGGCCGACGCTTCGGGCAGCTTGCGCCAATTCGGACGGACGGATGAAGCGGTCGTAGCGATGCGTGCCGGCCGGCAGCAGTTTCAGGAGATGCTCGGCGCCGAGAATGGCGAGCGCGAAGGCAGAGGCGGTGCGGTTGAGCGTCGACACGAACAGGGCGCCGTTCGGGCGCAGCAGGCGGGCGCAATCCGCGAGTAGCGCCGGGACGTCCGGCACATGCTCCAGAAGCTCCATGCAGGTGACGATATCGAAGTGCCCGGCCTGCTGTTCGGCGAGCGCATGCGCATCCTGATGCCGATAGTCGATGTCGAGTGCCTGCGTCTGGGCGTGCGCCCGAGCTTGCGCCAGCGCGGTCGCGGACAGGTCGATGCCGGTCGCGGTTGCGCCGCATTGCGCCAGAGCTTCCGTCATCAGGCCGCCGCCGCAGCCGACATCCGCGACTTTGGCATGGCGCAGCTTGCAGAATTCGCGGACATACTGCAGCCGTGCCGGATTGATGGCATGCAGGGCGCGCATGGCACCCTTGGGATCCCACCAGTCGAGATCTTCGCGATCGAACTTCGCCAGTTCACCCGGATCCAGATTCGCGTCGGTGCTCATAGGCTTTCGATGAATTGGGTCCAGCCGTTCGCTTCGGCGGCGGAACTCTTGCTCTTCTTGGCCTTGGCGAAAGATTGCAAGGCGCCGTCCCGGTCGTCCTGCTCGTAGGTGCAGATGCCGCGCAGCAGGTGGAACGGTCCCGGATCTTTCGGCCGGGTACGCAGACCGGATTGCGCGCTGGCCGCGCAATCCTTCCATTCGGCATTCTGTGCATACAAGCGTGTCAGTTGCAGCCAGTCCGACGACTTGCGGGTCATTTCGGCAGCTTTGCGCAGGGCCGGGTAGGCCTTGCGGTATTCGCGCGCGGCCGTCCAAGCGTTGCCGAGCAGCTTCCAATTGCGGGCGGTCGGCTCGACCTGCTTGCGTTCGAAGCCTTGCTCCAGTACCTGCCCGGCCAGCCAAGGCACTTCCTGCAGGCGCATCAGCTGTGCCAGCTGCACCAGTTCGCTGCTTTTCGTCAGCATCCGGCTGGCGTAGGCGAGCCGCAGCACCCTGAGGGCTTTGGCTTCCTGCCGGCGTTCCATGTGGACTTGCGCCAACTGCTTCCAGAACATGGCCTGCTTCGGGTACGTGCGGATGGCTTCTTCCAGCAGTTGCTGCAGGGCCCGCCAGTCGGATTGTTGCAGATAGATGTTGCCGGTGAACCGGTACTGGCTTTCCGTCATCTTGTCGATGGCCTTGCGCGCCAGATCGACGTTGTGCCGCGCCTTTCGGAGTTGCTTCGTTTCCAGATATGCCATGGCCAGCATGAAATAGGCGTTCGCCGGGGGCTTCTCTTCCTCGCGCAGCCATTCCTCCAGCAGCCGGATGGCGTCGCGGTAGCGGCCGACCTGGGCGTACAGCTGGCCCAGCGTGGAGCGAATCTGGGGAACTCGGGCCTTGGGGACGGCACCGGTTTGCAACGCTGCCTCCAGTGGCTGCACGCAGTCCTCGTAGCGTTCCATCAGCATCAGCAGGTCGGCCTTCAGAAGCAGGGTCTGCGCCCGTTCGTGATCGCTCATGGAGCGGTCCAGCAGGCGGTCGGTCTTGGCCAGCGCCTCGTCGTTCTTATTGGCTTCGCGCAGTTCGTGGATTTCGCTCAGACTGCGGAAAATGCGTTCCGAAATCGTGGAGGCCCAAGCAGTCTGGCTGCCCAGCATGGCGGTGGCCAGTACGGCGGCGAGGGCGGGGCGGAGAGTCATTCTTCCAGTTCGAACTTGAGCAGGACGCGGATCCCGGGCCGCGGCTGCACCTTGCCGTCGACCATCTGCGGCTTGTACTTCCATTTGCGCACCGCCTTGGTGGCGGCGCGCCCGAAGACGCCCGACGGCTCCTCCGCCACGACCTGCACATTGTCGGTGGCGCCGGTGGCAGTGATGGTGAAGCTGACTTCGACCCAGCCTTCGATGCCGCGCCGGCTGGCGCGCGAAGGATAGGCGGGAGTGACACGCAGCACGGGCACCGGTTCCCGATTGCTGGCCCAGTCGCCGGCCAGTCCGCCGCCGGCCAGATTCAGGTTGAAAGGCGTGGCGGAGGAGAAGCTCAAGGCGTTCGGGTCGATATCCTCGGCTTGCATCTCGGGGTTGTCCGGCATCTCGGGCTTTTGCGGCCGCTCCTGCTTGGGCGGCAATTCCTTTTCGGTCGGCGTAATCCGGCGCTCTTGCAGACGCACGAAATCGAAGCGCACCGGATCGCTGGCCTCGCGCATGCCGCCGAAGTCCGACATGATCATGTAGTGCATCACCAGAAACAGGCCGAACGTGGCGGCGAGGGCCGCGCCGGCGATGATCGGGGTGCGAAGCCAGACGCGCCAGGACATTTACGAATCCGGTTGCGCCGCAAGGGCGATCTTGTCGACCCCGGCCTGCCGGATCTGGTCCATGACCTGCACCAGCATGTCGTTGCGCGAATCGCGGTCGGCTTGGATGACGACGCCGCCTTGGGGATTTTCGGCCATCAGGCGGACGATGTTGGCGCGCACGGCACGGATGTCGACCGGCCGGTGGTTGATCCAGACCTGATCCTCGGCGGTAATGCCGACTAGAACGGTGGTGTGGCTCTGCATGACGGCGGTGTCGGCGCTGGGGCGGTTGATCTCAATGCCCGATTCCTTCACAAACGATGCGGTCACGATGAAGAAGATTAGCATGATGAAGACGATGTCGATCAGAGGGGTGGTGTCGACGATCTGCTCCTCCTCGGAGTCGGCACGGCGGCGTACGATGCGCATGTTCAGGTACCTCAGGGTGCGAAATGGATCATGGGCGCGCTACTGCGGCTCCCCGCCTTGCTTGGGGCGGCGATGCGTGTCCCGGGCGAACGCTCCTTCAAGCAGGTGCTCGCGCAGGTACTTCTGTTCGTACTGCGCGCGGTGCTCGAACAGGATCATGAAATAGTAGCCCGACAGGGCGATGACCAGGCCCGCCATGGTGGGCAGGGTGGCATGCGCGATGCCGCTGCTCAGCGCGCGTGCGCTGTTGGAGCCGGTGATGGCCAGCACCTCGAACACCTCGACCATGCCGAGGATGGTGCCGAGCAGGCCGAGCAGCGGGCAGATCTGGATCAGCCCCTTCATGGCCAGAAAGCCGCGAGTGGCGTGCATCCGCACCTCGGAGGCCCATTGCTTCTCCACCCACAGCGCTTCATGCGCGTGCCATGCGATCAGATCGCCCTCGGAGTGGCCTTCCATCAGGTCGCGGCGCTTGCCGTAGAAGTGCCACACCCGTTCGAGGATGAACCACCACAGCACTGCCGCCACGCCGAACAGCACCAGCAGCACATCGCCGCCGGAGTAGACCAGATCCTCGACGTTCTGGTAGAGCTGCCCGGGATCTAGGCAGGGGCGCCATGGCGGGCAGAGCGCCCAGATGAAATCTTCGTAAAGCTGCCGGAAAAATTCCCAGCTCATGGCTTCAAGGCGCGAGTCAGGAGCCCTAGGCTCTGTTCTTCGACCACTTGCCGGATGCGCGTGCTGTACGAGCGGGCCATGGTCAGCAGCAGCAGGATCGGAATCGCCGCGGTCAGGCCGAGGGCGGTGGTGACCAGCGCTTGGCTGATGCCGCCTGCCATCATGCGCGGATCGCCGGTGCCGAACAGCGTGATGTCTTGGAAGGTCTGAATCATGCCGGTGACCGTGCCGAGCAGTCCCAGCAGCGGCGCGACGGCGGCCAGCACCCGCAGCAGGTTCAGCCCCCAGCTCAGCTTGGGCAGCTCGTCGCTGACCGCCTCATGCACGCGGTCTTCGAGCGCTTCCGGATCCAGCGTCTCTCGATGCTCGTGGTAGACCAGCGCGATGCGGCCCAAGGCATTGTCGGCGCTCGGATGCTCCAGATCGTGATGCTGGCGCATGATGCGTCGCAGGTGCACGGCGAGCACGCCGTTGCGCCCCAGCGCGAGAAGCACGCCGAAAATGCCGATGGCGATAATCAGATAGCCGATGACACCGCCTTGATCGATGCGCTCCATCATGTCGGGCGAATCCATCATCAGGGTCAGGATGGCTCCGCGCGACGGATCGATGACGGCCAGTGGCCGTCCTTCCTCCGCATTCGCGACCGCCAGTTCCGCAGCAACGTCACGGAACATGCCGCGCGGCTGGCGCGGCAGAACTTGCAGATCGGTGGATCCCGCGACTTGGGCCAAGAACCGGTCGCCGGAGGTGGCGGTGAAGATGCCGACGCGCACCACGTCCAGATCGGTGGACGTGCCGTCCGGGGCGGTCGCCTTGGCGCGGAAGCGCACTACTTTGCCCTGCTGCCGGGCCTCGATGACGGCCGCATACAGCAGCCTGCTCATATCATCCACGGTGAACACATGGTCGTCTCTGGCGAGCCGTTCGATGGGCGCCAGACGTTCCGGCATCTGGGTGCTGACCAGCGAATGCGCAAACCGCTCCTTGAGGTCTGCCGCCCATAGCTTGGCGGTGGCGAACACCTCCTTGTAATGGGCCGTCAATTCGTCCAGCTTCTGGCGCTGCCTCTCCATGTCCTTTTCGGCCTTCCGGAAAGCTTTCTCCATGTCGTTGCTGCGCTGCTCTTCCGCACGCATCTGCGCCTGGACTTTCTTTAGCAGCGCCTGGCGCTCCTGCGCCGCGGTGCGGAAGTGCGCCAGCCGTTCCTGGAGTTCGCGGTTTTCCTGCAACTGTACGGCCTGCATGCTCTTGAACAGGTCGTCGAAAGGTGCGGCCTGCGCGAGGCCGGCGAAAGCGAACAGTGCGGCGCAAACGATGCGTTTCATGATGCATCCTCCGGCTGTGCGGCCGGCATCGGCGCATCCTGCGGATGCTCGACCGGCAGCACCAGGAGATCCGGAGCCACCTGCTTCTTCGCCATGCGTATGGCCTTCTGCAACGGCCCGGACATATCATCGATCGCCTGCCACTGCCGCGCCTCTTGGCTCCACGCGAACGTGGTCTTGCGGTCGCCGGTCGTGGCGAACAGCGCAACCCGTCCAACCCGCAGCACCGTGACTTTCAACTTCTGGCCATCCAGTTCCAGAGTGTCGGCATAGGTTTCCATGGTGTGCCCGTAGTCCAATTCGATCTGGTAGGCTTCGTACATGCTGCGGTAGCGGGCGGCCAGCGACAGTTCCGGATCGTCAAGGATGGCACGCAAGTGCGCCAGCCGCTGCTGCCGCTCCGTCGGCAGGAACGGCAAGTCCTGGGCAATGAAGTCCCTCAGGGATTCCAGCATCTGCTCCATCAGGGGCACGATCTTGCGATCCAGGCGCCCGGTCTGCTGAATGCGGCTCTGGAGGTCGTCGAGGGTGGCCTGCTGCTTGTCGCGCAAGGCCTGCAGCTGGCGGTTGTAGGCGCGCAGCCCTTCGAGTTCAATCAAATCGGCCCGGTATTCGGCGTAGGCTTCTTGCGCGGCATCGTCCAGTGCTTCGATTTGGCGCTGGACATCTGCTTGGCGGGTGGTGGAGTTTTGCGCCACCCTGTTCAGGGCGGACCAATCCGCGGCAGTGGCGGCACCGGCGGCGAATGCGGCTCCTAGGCTCCACGCGAGGATGAGGCGTCGGGACGGCGGGCGAGAGTAGACGGATAGGGGCATGGAATGTCGATGTCTGGGGTTGGGGGTGTGATTATACACAGGGGCGCGGCGGCGGCTTGCGGACATGCGGGGCTAGGGTTTTTCAGGGCAGAGCTTGCACCTGCCCGTCCTCGAAGCGCGCCCATTGCAGGCTACGGAACACTTGGCGGGCGCCATGCAGTGCCAGCCGGCCGGTCCAGCCGTCGAGCGTGGCGTCCGGGTGCGGCTCCAGATAGTTCAGCCGCATGGCCAGCAGATAGGCATCGGCGCCCAGCGCGACAAAGCGGGGAAGTTCGCGGGCCCGCGCCGCCGAACTCAGTTTCGCCAGCATCGGCTCGTCCAGGACCAGCGGAATGTCGCAGAACATGATGCCGTCCAAATCCCGGTCCTGCAGCGGGCTGGGCACGCCGGTGTAGATATGCGAAGTCGCGTAGGTCGGCAGGTCGTTGGCGAAGTAGAAATCGAGCTGCGGCTTCAGCAGCCGCGCATTGTGCGGCGAACTGGCCAGAAACACCATGTCGATGTCCTGGCGCCGGGTCGGGCGCGACACCACTTCCAAGCCGAGCGTCTCTTCCAACTGCTGCTGGCGCGCTTCGCCCTGCGAAAGCTGCAAGACCTGCTTGATCATGGCGGCGTAGTCGGAGGCTTCGGCGAAGTAGAAGCCGCGCTCTTTCACCGTGCCGCCGCCGGCCTCGAAGTGCTGTGCGAAGGCCTCCAGAAGGCGCCGCCCCCACGCGCTGTCCGGCGCGAAGGCGACGGCGGCGCGGCGCCCGTCCTGCAGGGCGCGGTCCGCGGCCTGCGCGGCCTCGTCCTCCGGCAGCAGGCCGAACTGGTAGAGATTGCCCGGCGCATCGGCTCCGGGACTCAGATAGTTGAGGCTGACGGTGCCGACCGGCAGGTCCTCTTCCCTTGCCAGCTGCATGACGGCCGGCTTGCTGAACGGGCCGATGACGAGGTCGGCGCCTTCGGCCACGGCGCGCCGGTACAGGTCCTGCGCCGTTTGCGCCGGGTCGCCGGTGTCGTAGATGCGCAGCTCCGGCGCGTCGCCGAGTTGCTCGCGCATGCGGGCTTCAATGCCGTCGCGGATGGTCTTGCCGATCGCGGCCAGCTCGCCGCTGACCGGCAGCAGGGCGGCGACCTGGTGCAGTTTCGGCCGCAAGGCCTCAGCAGTGGCGGTGATGTCCGGAAGCCATGCCGCAGCCGGGTGGTTCGGGTAGAGATGCTGCCATTCGCGCAGAATTTCCTCCAGTGGTAGATTCATGTGTTCGCCCGGGCGCGTCAGCAGCGCCAAATCCAGCCAGCCGCGCCAGTGTTTGTCCGCCGCCCGGCCGCGCCAAGTCTGCAACTGCGAGGCCGGTTTCTCCAGCAACTGCTTCCAGCCTTTCCGGTAATGCGTGCGGCGTTCCGGCTCCTCCGCGAATGCGACGAGCTGCAGGCGTGTGCGCAAGGCCGCTTCGGGCTCCGGCTGCCGGTCGTAGGCTTGAAGCTGCAATTCCAGCACCTGCGTGCTGGGGGGCAGGGATTCCAGCATCTGCAAGGCTTCGGGATCCTCCTGCATATGCAGGAAATGCCGGGCTTGCACCAACTGCAGGCGTTGGCGCTGCGTCTGGTGCAAATCGCTGTCGCCCAGCCGACTCAGCCCGGCCGTGACCGCATCCCACCGTTTCTGTTCGGCCCAGAGTTCAATCAGTTCGATGCGGCGCGGCATCTGCTCCGCATCCGGCAGCTTCCACGTCTGCCGCCAAGCCCGGTCCGGTTCCATCTCTTGGATGCGTTCCCAAGCCGGTGCCTCGCCGCCGGGTTGGATGGCGGCGCAGCCCGCCAGCATGGCGGCGCCCAGCAAGATCAGGAAAGTGCGCGGCAGCATCAGGCTTCTCGGCATATCGGCGACTATAGTATAAGGGGGAAGCGTGGCGGCTTGCTATCATGGGGCCGGAAATTCTTGCAGCCCGAATGTTCGCCGTATGAGCCCGCTTCGCCCCGAACAGCAGGATGCCGACCCGCTGGAAACGCAGGAATGGCTGGAAGCCCTGGAGTCGGTCTTCAAGGAGGAAGGCCCGTTGCGCGCCCACTATCTGCTGGAGCGCCTGCTCGACCAGGCGCGACGCTCCGGCCTGACCATCCCGTACAGCGCCACGACGGCCTATCTCAACACGATTCCGCCGGCGCAGGAGGAGACCTGCCCGGGAGACACCGCGCTGGAATGGCGGATCCGCTCCTTGATCCGCTGGAACGCCATGGCGATGGTGGTGCGCGCCAACCAGGAGCATCCGGGCCTAGGCGGCCATGTCGCAACGTTCGCGTCGGTGGCGACGCTGTACGACGTGGGTTTCAACTATTTCTGGCGCGCGCCGACGGCGGAGCACGGCGGCGATCTGGTGTACTTCCAAGGGCATTCGGCGCCGGGCATCTATGCGCGCGCTTATTTGGAAGGGCGGCTGAGCAGCGACCAGCTGCACCGCTTCCGGCGCGAGGTCGATGGCGGCGGCCTGTCGTCCTACCCCCATCCGTACCTGATGCCGGAGTTCTGGCAGTTCCCGACCGTATCCATGGGCCTCGGGCCTCTGCAGGCCATTTATCAGGCGCGCTTCATGCGCTATCTGGAGCACCGCGGCCTGTTGCCGGAGAGCGATCGGAAAGTGTGGGCGTTCGTCGGCGACGGCGAGATGGACGAACCGGAGGCCATCGGCGCGTTGTCCGTGGCCGGGCGCGAGCGGCTGGACAACCTGATCTTCGTCGTCAACTGCAATCTGCAGCGGCTGGACGGGCCGGTGCGCGGCAACGGCAAAATCATCCAAGAGCTGGAAGGCGTCTTCCGCGGTGCCGGCTGGAACGTCATCAAGCTGATTTGGGGCTCCTACTGGGACCCGCTGCTGGCGCGCGACACGCAAGGCGTGTTGCTCAAACGCATGGAGGAATGCGTGGACGGAGACTTTCAGACCTACAGCGCCCGCGACGGCGCCTACGTGCGCGAGCACTTCTTCGCCAAATATCCGGAACTCAAGGCGATGGTCGCCAACATGACCGATCAGGACCTGTGGCGGCTGAACCGCGGCGGCCACGACCCGCACAAGGTCTACACCGCCTACCGCGCCGCCGCCGCCTGCGAGGGCCAGCCGACGGTAATTCTGGCCAAGACCATCAAGGGCTACGGCATGGGCAAGGCGGGCGAGGGGCTGAACATCACGCACCAGCAGAAGAAGCTGGGCCCCGACGATCTGCAGGCGTTTCGCGACCGCTTTAAAATCCCGATCAGCGACGACGAGATCCAGGATCGCGTGCCGTTCTACCGGCCGCCGGACGACAGCCCGGAGATTCGGTACCTGAAGGCCCGCCGCAAGGCGCTGGGCGGCTTCCTGCCGGTGCGGCGCGCCGCCGCGCCGCCGCTGGCGGTCCCGGACGGCCTGTTCGACCGCATGCTGGAAGGCACGGGCGATCACGAGATCTCGACCACCATGGCGCTGGTGCGGGTGCTGACGGGCCTGCTGCGCCACCCGGAACTAGGGCCGCGGGTGGTGCCGATCGTGCCGGACGAGTCGCGCACCTTCGGCATGGAAGGCATGTTCCGCCAGCTTGGCATCTACGCGCCGTTCGGGCAGCTGTACGAGCCGGAGGATGCCGGGCATCTGGCCTACTACCGGGAGGAGAAGACCGGGCAGGTCTTGGAGGAAGGCATCAACGAGGCCGGCGCGATGGGCTCGTTCCTGGCGGCGGGCACGGCCTACAGCACGCATGCCTTGCCGATGATTCCGTTCTACATCTTCTATTCGATGTTCGGTTTCCAGCGCGTCGGCGATTTGATGTGGCTGGCCGGCGACATGCAGGCGCGCGGCTTCCTGATCGGCGGCACGGCCGGGCGCACGACGCTGGCCGGCGAAGGCCTGCAGCATCAGGACGGCCACAGCCATCTGGCGGCCGCCAGCATCCCGAACTGCTACGCCTACGATGCGGCCTACGCCTACGAGGTGGCGGCGATTGTCGAAGAGGGCTTGCGGCGGATGTTCGAGCGCGGCGAAAGCTGCTTCTACTACCTGACCGTTGAGAACGAGAACTACGTGCATCCGCCCATGCCTGAAGCCGTGCGCGAGGGCATTCTGGCCGGGCTGTATCAGGTCGCAGCGGCACAGGACCAGACGGCGCCTCGGGTGCAATTGCTGGGTTCCGGAGCCATCCTGCGCGAGGCACTGGATGCCGCGGCGCGGCTGCGTACGCATGGCATCGAAGCCGATGTCTGGAGCGTGACCAGCTTTCCGTTGCTCGCCCGCGATGGCGCACGCACGCAACGCCGCAATCGGCTGCATCCCGGCACGGCGCAGACGACTTGGGTTGCGCAGTGCCTAGAGAACGCGCCCGGCCCGATCATCGCGGCCAGCGACTACGTGCGCGCGCATGCCGAGCAGATCCGCGGCTGCCTGCCTGCCGGGCGCGACTACCGGGTGCTGGGCACCGACGGCTTCGGGCGCAGCGACACCCGCGAGAAGCTGCGCGAATTCTTTGAAGTCAACGCCGACCACATCATGCATGCGGCCGCGCAGGCGCTGGCCGAGGCCGGGCAGCTTAATGCCGACACGGCGCGGGCAATCGCCGACGCGTGCGCCGTGGATTCCGATCGTCCGGAGCCGTTCGCGTCATGAGTCGGGAAGTTCGGGTTCCCGACATGGGGGACGTTCCGGAAGCCGAAGTGATCGAAGTGTTCGTCCGGTCCGGCCAGACGGTCGCCGCCGACGAGCCGCTCATCACGCTGGAATCGGACAAAGCCGCCATGGATTTGCCGGCGCCGTTCGGCGGCGTGGTGGAGGCGGTGCACGTCCGGGTTGGCGATGCGGTGGCCATGGATGCGCTGGTCGCAACTCTGACGGAACGCCCTGAAGAGCCGGCGGGAGAGCCCGCCGCACCC
Source organism: uncultured candidatus Poriferisulfidus sp. (assembly GCA_963668445.1). Lineage (GTDB taxonomy): Bacteria > Pseudomonadota > Gammaproteobacteria > Poriferisulfidales > Poriferisulfidaceae > Poriferisulfidus. The sequence continues at coordinate 1,273,417 of OY764335.1, read as the reverse complement.
GCGCAGGCCGAGGAAGCACTGCGGCCTCCCACGGTGCCGGAGACCCGGCCGGAGCCTGTGCCTGAACCGCCGCCGCCGCCCGCCGAGCCGCAAGAGCCGGTGCGGCTGGGCGCCTTGCCGCACGCTGGGCCTGCCGTGCGCCGCTTCGCGCGGGAACTGGGCGTCGATTTGATGCAGGTCGCCGGTCGCGGCCGGCGCGGGCGCATTACCCGCGAGGATGTGCAGCAGCATGTCAAATCGATCCTGACGCGCCGCCAGCCGGAGTCCGGCGCGGCCCTGCCGCCCGCGCCGCCCGTGGACGCCGAACGCTTCGGGCCCACGCGCACCGAGCCGCTGACACGCATCCGCCGCCGTTCGGGCGCCAATCTGCAGCGCAACTGGCGATTGGCGCCGCATGTGTTCCAGCATCATGAGGCCGACGTCACGGAATTGGATCGGCAATGCCGGGCGCGGCGCGGGCAGTCCGGCTTCGAATCGTTGACGCCGACGGCCTGCGTCATGCAGGCGTGCGCGCAGTTGCTGCGCACGTTTCCCCGCGTCAATGCTTGTCTGAGCGAAGACGGCCGCGACCTGATCCTGCGCGAATACGTGCATATCGGCTTTGCGGCGAACACCGACGAGGGCCTCGTCGTGCCGGTCGTGTGCGATGCCGACCGCAAGCCGGTCGCCGTGCTGGCCGGCGAAATCGCAGCACTAGCGGAACGGGCGCGCGCCCAGCAGCTGGCGGCGGAAGACATGCAGGGCGGCGGCTTCACGCTATCCAATCTGGGCGGCATCGGCGGACGCTTCTTCACGCCGATCATCAACCTGCCCCAAGTGGCGGTGCTGGGCATCTCGCGCGCCGTGCGCCGCCCGGCCTGCATCGAGGACCGCATCGAGCCGCGCCTGTTCATGCCGCTGTCGCTGTCGTACGACCACCGCGTCATCGACGGCGTGGAGGGCGCGCGGTTTGCGGTGGCTCTGGCCGAGCTGCTGGAGCATCCGGAGCGGCTGGACTGGGGAGGGCCGACGGATCCATGAAGACCAAGGAGCTGGCGGTCATCGGCGGCGGGCCGGGCGGCTACAGCGCGGCATTCCGCGCCGCCGACATGGGCCGGCAGGTCATGCTTATCGAACGCTTTCCGAGCCTTGGCGGCGTCTGCCTGAACGTCGGTTGCATCCCGTCCAAGACCCTGCTGCATGCGGCCGGGCTGATCGAGGATGCGGCGCAATGGCGCGAACGCGGCATCGTGTTCGAACCGCCGGCCATCGATCTGGAAGCCTTGCGCGCCTGGAAGGAAGCGGGCGTGGCGCAACTGTCGGACGGCCTGCATCAGCTGGCGCAGCGCCGCGGCGTGGAGATGGCGACCGGGCGGGCCCGCTTCGTGTCGGCGCATACGCTTCGCATCGCGACCGCCGGCGGCACGGAGGACGTGCGGTTCGAGCAGGCCGTCATTGCGACCGGTTCGCGCCCGGTGCGCCTGAGCCTGTTCCCGGAAGATCCGAGGATCTTGGATTCCACGTCCGCGCTGGAACTGCAGGAGATTCCCGAACGGCTGCTGGTCGTGGGCGGCGGCGTGCTCGGCCTGGAGCTGGCGACGGTCTATCGGGCCTTGGGTTCGGCGGCGACGGTCGTGGAGGCGCTGGACCAATTGATGGGCGGTGCCGACAAGGATGTGGTGCGCGTTTATGCCAAGAGCAATGCCGGCAAGTTCGTGGCCGTGCATGTGGCGACTCAGGTGCAGGCAGCGGAGGCGTCGGAGGACGGCATCCGGGTGCGGCTGCAAGGGCCGGAACGCGCATGGGATGAGGCGTTCGATGCGGTGCTGGTTGCGGTCGGACGTGCGGCCAACAGCGCGGAGCTGGGACTGGAGAAGGCCGGCGTGGCCGTCGGCGAGCATGGCGTGATTCCCGTGAACCATCAGCAGCGCACCAACATCCCGCACGTGTTCGCGATCGGCGATGTCACCGGCGGGCCGATGCTGGCGCATCGTGCCGCCTATCAGGGCCGGGTGGCAGCGGAAGTGGCGGCTGGCGCCCGTTCGGCCAGCGAAGCGCGCGTGATCCCGTCGGTGGCGTACACCGACCCGGAAGTCGCTTGGGTGGGGTTGACCGAGCGTGAAGCCAAGGAGCGGAAGATCGCCTACGAACGGGGCGTATTCCCGTGGGCCGCCAGCGGCCGGGCCGTGGGCGTCGGACGCACCGACGGCATGACGAAGCTGCTGTTCGATGCGGAAACCCGCCGCTTGATCGGCGCGGCCGTCGTCGGCGTACGTGCGGGCGAGTTGATTTCGGAGGCAGCCTTGGCCATCGAGAATGGCTGCGAGGCCGAAGACATCGCCGGCACGATCCATCCGCATCCGACGTTCTCGGAGACATTGGCCTTGGCCAGCGAGGCGGCGCTGGGGACGGTGACGGAGCTGTTCTTGGGGCGCAGCGGCCGCCGCCGCGAGGGCTGATCGGGAAATCCATGGGCAAGGGGAAAAAGAAGATCCTCCGGGAGCAGGCGAAGCGTACTGGAAAGGCGCAGCGCGAGGGAAAAGTCGATCGGATTGCCGAACTCGACCGCATCGCTTTGTTCTGCGCGAGCCTGCCCGTCCATGACGCCCGCAGCGATGACGAGATCCTAGGACGATGAGCATGGCTTGCCGTCGTGATCGTCGTGGATGCATCGGCGCTTGCGGCCATCTCTGAAAGACGAGCCCGAAGGGCAGGCGTATCCTGAATTGATTGGAGCGGCGGATGCGGCGGGCCTTCAAGATTCGGGGCGGCGACCGGTCCGCGTGCTACGACTTGACGGAGTTGGGTCAGAGCCTATACGGCAGGCCGGATCATCAGAGGCTGCTCGAGATGGCGCAAATCATCTTTTCCAATGACGCATGTCGTCCGCTCCTGTTCAGCGACGAACCGAACATTTCACAGTCGATCATGGCAAGGAATCGATTGAATGCGGATTCTTCGACATGCAAGCGACGCATTCAGACCGTCAATATCTGGAGGAAGTGTTTTCGGGGGTTTTTCGCCTGATTGAATGCGGCTTGCGGGTGAAGCAGGAAACGCTGTCGAATGGATGCCGCTCCGCCATCTCCGAATCGGACTCTGGAGCATCGGAGGTTCGGCGCGACGGCGCCCTGCCGCCCGTATAATGGGTTTCTAATCTGAAATCTCCGAGCACATGGATTCCGAAGGTGCAATGATTCTTTTGACTACCAAGAATTTCGAGCGCGTGATTCGCGGCAGCACGAGTTGAGGCACCGCCATGTCTAAAAAGAACCCATCCCTACCCCGGCGGCGCCATCTGCGCCGTCTTGAAGCGGAATCGATGCGCCTTCTGTGCGAGGTCGTCGCCGAGTTCCGGCGCCCGGTGCTGCTATGTTCCGTCGGCAAGGAGTCGTCCGTCCTCCTGCGGCTGACGCGGCGGGCCTTCTATCCCTCGCCGCCGCCGTTCGCGCTGCTGCACATCGACACGAGCCCGCACCATCCGGAAGTCCATGCTTTCCGCGACCGCATGGCCGAAGAGGCGGACATGGATTTGATTGTCCATGCCCACCACCATGGCGGCGGGTCGGCGCAGGCCGCCGGGAACGGGTTCGGCCGTCTTGGCGCCGTGCAGGCGCAAACGCTGCGGGAAGCGCTGGAGCGGTACGGCTTCGACAGCGTGATCTGCGGCTTTCGGGCCGACGAGGAGGCTCGATGGCGCATGATGGGCATACGGCGCAGTGAGGATGGAGCCGCTGGCGTCTTTCCGTTGGCGGACTGGACGGAGGCGGACGTCTGGCAGCTTGTGCATGAAGAAGGCCTTCCAGTCGCTCCGGAGTACTTTGCCGATTCCCGTGCGGTGTTGGAAAGCGATGGCGCATGGCGGCTGGCGGCCGATGGCGAAGCCGGGGAGCCGCGCCGGGTGCGCTGCCGCAGCCTGCGCGAATTTCCGTTCGGCTTTCTGGAATCCGACGCCGACACCCCGGAAGCCGTGATGCGGGAGGTGCTGCCGCCGGACGAGGCGGCGCGGCGGTTCGAATGGCGCGAGGAGATGGACCGGCTGAACACCGTCGTCTGCGGCGACGCGGATGCGGGCCGTTCGACGCTCACGGCCTGCCTGCGCGACGGTCCCGAAGCCGCCGCAATGCAGAACGCGGCGCTTGGCGCCGTGGAGCGCATTTCGTTCGCCACGACGCGCCGGCGAATCATGCTCATGGATCCCCCGGATGCGGGGCATTATGCGGAGGATATTGCGATTGGCGCCGCCGCTGCGGAGGTCGCCGTGGTGGTGGTGGATGCGGTGCGGGGCCTCGGCGGCCAAGCCCGCCGGCACATGCTGATCGCCAGCTTGTTCGGCATTCGGCATATGGTGCTGGCGGTCAACCGGATGGACCGGGTCGATTGGCAGGAGGCGCGGTTCCGGGACATTGAGGAGGCCGTCCGCGAGCATGCCGCCGCACTCGGCGTTGAAGACCTTTGCGGCCTTGCGGTCTGCGCGCAGGACGGGGCCAATGTATTCCGCCGGGATGGCGTGCCGGCATGGGTTTCGGGCCCGACTCTGGCGGAGGCGCTGGAGAGCATCGATGCCACGGACGAATCCGGCGCGAAGCCGTTCCGTATGCCGGTGCAGTGGGTCGGTCGAGGAGAGGCAGGCCTGTTCGGATTGTTTGGCACCATCGCGGCTGGAGCCGTGCGTCCGGGCGATCGGCTGCGGGCTTGCCCGCTGCGTCGGGAAGCAGTCGTCAAGCGCATCGTCACTTCGGAGGGAGACGCGGACGAGGCGCGGGCTGGCGAAGCCGTCACCTTGATGCTGGATGAAGCGCTGGAGGCGCATCGCGGCAACGTGCTCGCGGCGGCGGGGCGGGTGCCGGAGGACACCGACCAGTTCGCCGCCCACCTGTGGTGGATGCACGAGAAGCCGCCGATTCCCCACCGCCAGTACCTGATGAAGATCGGCGCCCAAGCCGTGACGTTCCAAGTCACCCGGCTGCACTACAAGCTGAATGCCGACACGCTGGAGCACTTGGCGCCCAAGGCGCTGCAGGCGGGCGATGTCCTGCATGGCGACTTCGCACTGGATCAGGCGGTGGCCTTCGACCCGCGTGCAACGGTGCGCGATACTGGCGGGTTCGTCCTGCTGGACCGCTTCACGCACGAACTGCTGGGCGCCGGCATGATCGAGCAGGGGCTGGAGCACGCCTCGAACCTGACGTGGCATGAAATGGAGGTGGATCGGACGCAGCGGGCGCAGCAGAAGGGACAGAAGCCATGCGTGCTATGGTTCACCGGACTGTCCGGCTCCGGCAAGTCGACCACGGGCAGCCGGCTGGAGGCGCGGCTGGCCGAGCAAGGGCGGCACTCCTACATTCTGGACGGCGACAACGTGCGCCACGGCCTGAACCGGGATCTGGGCTTCAGCGACGCCGATCGCGTGACGAACGTTCGGCGGGTGGCCGAAGTGGCCAATCTGTTCGCGGATGCGGGCCTGATCGTGCTGGTGTCGTTGATTTCCCCGTTCCGCGCCGAACGGGAGATGGCGCGCGACATCGTGCCGGACGGCGAGTTCATCGAAATCTATGTGGAAGCGCCGCTGGATGTGTGCGAGCAGCGCGATCCCAAGGGGTTGTACAAGAAGGCGCGTGCGGGCGAGATCCCGCATTTCACCGGCATCGATTCTCCCTACGAGCCGCCGGAAAACCCGGAACTCGTGCTGAATACCGCGGCGCATACGCCGGACGAACTGGTCGATCAAATCCTCGCTTTCCTGCAGCAGCGCGGACATATATAAGGGCGTGAGGTGCCGTGTTCGGCTAATGCGCGGAAATGAAGACGGGGCGCATGGTGGTTGCGGAGCGGACAAGGCCAATGCGGTGCTATGATGTGAATGGGATTGCAGGGCCAAGACAATTCGACTGAGTGCCCCGGCATGGCATGAGGATGCCATCATGAAGCTTCATCCGACGGAAGAAATCATGCTGCTGGTGCTGCACGGCGGCGGAGGCGGGTTTGCGGATGCTTGCGCTCGAGCGGGGCAAATGCAGAGTGTCTCGGCATGGGCGATGAGGGCAGGAAGCAGGATTCGGGGCATTCTATCAGCCATCGGAGCAGCGCGTTTTGTGCGCAGCCCGACAGGCCCGTTATACTGTACCGGCGGATTGGTTCCGCATGCCGAGCCGCAGCCTTGGAGGAGACGCAACGACCTTTCGTCCGGATGCTATGAAGCCGCCGTGCGAAACATCCGCGACGTAAGGTTCGGGATGCCGCAGAGCTCGTCCGCCGCGTCATTGCCATTGCCACGCACTCATGCCTGTCATCACGCTTCCCGACGGTTCGGAACGGCGCTACGAGCAGCCGGTCACGGTGATGCAGATCGCCGAGGACATCGGCCCGGGGCTGGCGAAGGCCGCGCTGGCCGGGCGGGTCGATGGGCGGCCGGTGGACGCCTGCGTGGTCGTCGAGCAGGACGCGGAGGTGGCCATCATCACTGCGTGCGACCCGGAAGGCGTCGAGATCCTGCGGCATTCGCTGGCCCACATGCTGGGGCAGGCGGTGAAGCAGCTGCATCCCAAGGCGCGGATGGCGGTCGGGCCGGTCGTCAGGGACGGGTTCTACTACGACATCGCTTGCGACGAATCGTTTGCCGAAGAGGATCTGGAGAAGCTCGAAGCGCGGGTGCGGGAGCTGGTCGCGCAGGACTACGACGTGGTGCGCGAGGTCGTCACGCGCGAACGCGCGCGCGAAGTGTTCGAGCAGCGCGGCGAGACCTACAAGGTGCAAATCGTCGATGACATTCCGGAGGGCGAGGAGATCGCGCTGTACCACCATCAGGAATACGTTGACATGTGCCGCGGCCCGCATGTGCCCAACACGCGCCACCTGCGTGCGTTCAAACTGACCAAGCTGGCCGGGGCGTACTGGCGCGGCGATGCACGCAACGAGATGCTGCAGCGCATCTACGGCACGGCCTGGCCGGATGCGAAGCAGCTGCGGGCCTATCTGCACCGTTTGGAGGAGGCGCAGAAGCGCGACCATCGCAAGCTCGGCCGGGCCATGGACCTGTTCCACTTTCAGGAAGAGGCGCCGGGCCAAGTGTTTTGGCACGCCGACGGCTGGGTTCTGTACCGGCAGTTGGAGAGCTACATTCGCGAGCGTCTGGATGGGGCCGGCTATCTGGAAGTGCATACGCCGCAGCTTCTGGACCGGAGCCTGTGGGAGCGTTCCGGGCATTGGGACAAGTTCGGCGAAATGATTTTTACGACGGCCTCCGAGAACCGGGAATATGCGGTCAAGCCGATGAACTGCCCGGGCCATGTGCAGCTGTTCAATCAGGGACTGAAGAGCTACCGCGACCTGCCGCTGCGCCTCGCCGAGTTCGGGACGGTGCACCGCAACGAGCCGTCCGGCACTCTGCACGGACTGATGCGGGCGCGCCGCTTCGTGCAGGACGATGCGCACATCTTCTGCACGCCGGCGCAGCTGCAGGACGAGATCGCCGCCCTGATCGAGCTGACCCGCACGACCTACCGGGACTTCGGCTTCGAGGAGGTGGCGATGGGCTTCTCGACCCGGCCGGAGCGCCGAGTGGGCGAGGATGCGCTGTGGGATCGGGCCGAGGCGGCGCTGGAGGAGGCGCTGGCCGCGGCCGGGTTGGACTACGCCGTGCACCCGGGCGAGGGGGCATTCTACGGCCCGAAGATCGAATTCACGCTGACCGACTGCCTCGGGCGCGAGTGGCAATGCGGCACGATCCAGCTGGACTTCTCGATGCCGCAGCGGCTGGGGGCGCGCTACGTGGACGAGCGCAGCGAACGAGTGGTGCCGGTGATGATTCACCGCGCCGTGTTCGGATCGCTGGAGCGGTTCATCGGCATTCTGATCGAGCACTATGCGGGCGACCTGCCGCTGTGGCTGGCGCCGCGCCAGGCGGTGGTGCTGAACATCACGGATGCGCAGGCGGAATACGCCCGGGCCGTGGCGGTGCAATTGCAGGCTGCCGGCGTGCGTGCCGCGGGCGACTGGAGAAATGAGAAATTATCCCTTAAAATACGCGAACACACGCTCGCTCATGTTCCCTGCCTGTTGGTGGTGGGCGATCGGGAGCGGGAGAATCGAACGGTGTCGGTGCGCCGGCGCGACGGCTCCGATCTGGGGCCGATGGCCGTGCCGGAGCTCGTGGAGCGGTTTGCTGATACAATTCGCGCTCGCCGACCACATTTGACGGAGGATTAGCGATCAGTTCAGAAAAGGAGATCCGCCTCAACGAGGATATCAAGGTGCCGCGCGTGCGGCTGATTGACCAAAGCGGAGCCAACCGGGGAGTTGTGGGCCTGTACGAGGCCCGGCAGCTGGCGACCGAAGCCCAGATGGACTTGGTGGAGATTTCCCCCCATACCGAGCCGCCTGTGTGCAAGGTCATGGATTACGGGAAATTCTGCTTCGAGCGCAAGAAGAAGGCCCAGCAGGCCCGCAAGAAGCAGAAGCATGTCCAGGTCAAGGAGATCAAATTCCGTCCGGGTACCGAAGAAGGCGACTATCAAGTCAAACTGCGCAATCTGGTGCGCTTTCTGACCGATGGGGACAAGGCCAAGGTGACGGTGCGTTTCAGGGGTCGGGAGTTGCGCCATCGCGAGTTGGGCGAACGCCAGATGGAGCGCATCGAGGGCGATCTCAAGGAATACGGCGAAATCGAGCAACATCCGAAGATGGAAGGCCGCCAGATGATAATGGTGGTCGCGCCGCGCCGCCGCTGATTCTGCTGCTGACCGTACAAGCGCCATGCCGAAACTCAAGACCAACCGTGGCGCGGCCAAGCGCTTCCGCAAGACCGCCAGCGGCAAGTTCCGCTGCCGCCAGTCGCATCGCAATCACATCTTGACCAAGAAGAGCACGAAGCGCAAGCGCACGCTCCGTGCGCCGGACCACATTGACGCGGCGGACGCCGCAGCCGTGCGCCGGCTGCTGCCGCACAGCTGACGGTCATGCCTCGCACCAAACGCGGCGTCACCGCGCATGCCCGCCATCGCAAGGTGCTGCGCCGGGCGCGCGGCTACTACGGCGCGCGCAGCCGCACTTTCCGCGCCGCCAATCAAGCGGTTGTCCGCGCCGGGCAGTACGCCTACCGGGACCGGCGCGCCCGCAAGCAGGACTTCCGCCGCCTGTGGATCGTTCGCATCAATGCCGGTGCGCGCTTGTGCGGCCTGTCCTACAGCCGCCTGATGTGCGGCCTGTCGCGGGCCCAGGTGGCCATCGACCGCAAGATGCTGGCCGACCTTGCCATGCACGATTTCGACGCGTTCGCCAAACTGGCGGACCAGGCCAAGGCCCAGTTGTCGGCAAGTTCCTGAGCGGACTCGCGGAGCGACCGCGCCATGCCGCAGTGCGACGAGCTCCAACGCCAAGCGGAAGCCGAGATTGAAGCGGCTTCGGACAGCGCCGAACTGGAGCGCCTGAGGGTCGCCTATCTGGGCCGCAAAGGCGCCATCACGACCGCCTTGCGCGGCCTCAAGGAATTGCCGCCCGACCGCCGCCCGGCGGCGGGCGCTGAAATCCAGCGCGTGCGGGAGCTGGTGCAGCAGGCTCTGGAAGCGCGCGGCGCCGTGCTGGCTGGTGCGGAAACGCAAGCGCAGCTGGAAGCTGAAAGGCTGGATGTCACCTTGGCGGGCCGCCGCCTGCCGCCCGGTGCCCGGCATCCGACCGTACGAACGCTGGAACGCATTTGCGCATGGTTTGCGCATTCCGGCTTCCGCATCGCCTACGGTCCCGAAATCGAGGACGACCACCACAATTTCGAAGCGCTCAACATCCCGCCGTCGCATCCGGCGCGCGCCATGCACGACACGTTCTACTTCGGCGATGGGCGGCTGCTGCGTACGCACACGTCGCCGGTTCAGATCCGCGCCATGAGTGCCAGCCGTCCGCCGGTCCGCATGATCGCGCCGGGGCGCGTCTACCGATGCGATTCGGATCCGACGCACAGCCCGATGTTCCACCAGGTCGAGGGTCTTCGCGTGGAGGAGGATGTGAGCATGGCGGATCTGAAAGGCGTGCTGATTGCGTTCTTGCAGGATTTCTTCGGCGACCGCGAGATAGAGATCCGGTTCCGGGCTTCGTATTTCCCGTTCACCGAGCCGTCGGCGGAAGTCGATGTGCGCCGCGCCGATGGCGACTGGCTGGAAGTCATGGGCTGCGGGCTGGTGCATCCGAATGTCCTGGCGGGCGTCGGCATCGACCCGGAGCGCTATTCCGGCTATGCGTTCGGGATGGGCGTGGAACGTCTGGCCATGCTGCACTACGGCATCCGCGATTTGCGGGTGATGTTCGCGAATGACTTGCGCTTCCTGCATCAATTCGGACGGAGCGCCCTATGAAGTGCGATCTCGAATGGCTGGCCGAATGGGTGCCGCAACTGCCGCCGCCGGACGAGCTGGCGCCGGTGCTGACCGCAGCCGGATTGGAAGTGGCCGGGCAGGATGGGCAGGTTTTAGACCTCGAACTGACGCCGAACCGCGGCGATTGCCTGAGCATGCGGGGCCTAGCACGGGAAGTGGCAGTGCTGATTGGCGCACCGCCGGCTGCGGAGCCCGGATTCAAGTCCAAGAAGGCTTGGCCCAAGCTGGGTTTGGGCGAAGTGGACGCGGAAGCTTGCCCGTACTACAGTTTGTGCCTGATCGAGGAGCTCGACCCGGAGGCGCTGACTCCGGCTTGGATGCAACAGCGTTTGGAACGCGGCGGCATTCGGGCGCATCACTTGCTGGTGGATGTCACCAATTACGTCATGCTGGAACTGGGCCAGCCCCTGCATGCGTTCGATGCCGATGCGGTCGCGGCCGACGTGTCGGTGCGCTGGGCGCAGGCGAACGAGACGATTCGGGCCTTGGACGAGACCGCGCTGATGCTGGAACCGGACATGCTGGTGATCGCGGTGGGCCGGCACCCCATCGCCGTCGCGGGCATCATCGGCGGGGTCGGTTCGGCGGTGGGCGGGCGGACTTCGCGCATCCTGCTGGAGGCGGCGCATTTCGCGCCGGCCGCCATCGCCGGTCGCGCCCGGCGGCTGAAACTGCATACCGAATCCTCGCATCGCTTCGAGCGGGGTGTGGATCCGGCGTTGGCGCCGCACGCCATGCAACGCGCTGTGGAACTGATTCTGGAGCATGCCGGCGGCCGCGTTGCCGGTTTTGCGGCACAGGGTCGGCCAGCGGCGGCGCATCGCCCGCAGACGATCCCGTTGCGGGCGGAACGCCTGTCCAGGCGCTTGGCTCTGGACGTGGCCGAGGCCGAGGTGGAGCGCACGCTCGGCGCTTTGGGCTGCGTCGTGCAGGCGCAGAAGGGGCAGTGGAAGGTGCGGGCGCCGAGTTGGAGATTCGATTTGAGTCTGGAAGAAGACCTGATCGAGGAGGTGGCGCGGGTGCACGGCTACGGCCGGATTCCGGCGGCGCCGCCGCCGGCGCCGTGCGGCTGGGAGATATCGGAGCAGCCGCTGGAGCGCCAGTTCCGACATTGCCGGACGCGCTTGATGGAATGCGGCTATTCGGAAGTCGTGACGTACAGTTTCGTCGAAGAGCGTCTGGAGCGGATGTTTGCGCCGGAGACCGAGCCGTGGCGGCTGATCAACCCGATTTCGCAAGACTTGGCCGTCATGCGTTCGACGTTAGGGCCGAGCCTGCTGCGGACGGCGCAATACAACTTCAATCGCCAGCAGTCCGGCGTCCGGCTGTTCGAGTTGTCTCGGGTTTTTGGCCGGGAAGGGGATGCGGTGCGTGAGGCATGGGTGCTGGGGGGCGTGGCATGCGGCATGGCGCATCCGCTGCAATGGGGGGCGCAGGCGCAGGAGATCGATTTCTACGATGTCAAGGGCGATCTGGAAAGCCTATTGCAGGATCGGCTGGACGACATCGCGTTCGAGCCGGCGGAACATGCGGCCTTGCATCCGGGCCAAACAGCGCGCATAGTGCTGCAAGGCCGAGACATCGGCATGCTGGGAGCATTGCATCCGCGTTTGCATGCCGAGTTCGGTCTGCCGGGCCCGGCGTTCGTGTTCGAATTGGAATTGGAGGCATGGGCCGGGTTTCCGGAGCCGGCTTTCGTGCCATGCTCCGAATATCCGGCAGTGGCGCGCGACCTGAGCGTGGTGGTGCCCGAACACGTGGCGGCAGGCGCGATGCGGGCCTGCGTACAGGCGTTGGACATGGCGGAATTGCAGGCATGCATCGTATTCGATGTGTACCGCGGGCCGGAATTGGAGGCGCAGTATAAAAGTTTCGGGTTGCATTTGATATTTCAGAGTTTTTCGCGTACACTTACCGACTCCGAGGTGGATCAGTTCGTGGCATCTGCCGCCGCCGAATTGGAGCGCCGGACAGGAGCGCGAACACGATAATGACAAAAACGATCACCAAGTCGGATCTTGCGGTCCATGTTTCGGAAGAACTGGGCTTGAACCAGTTGGAGTCGCGCAGGCTGGTGGATGCGTTGCTGAATGAAATCAGCGAAGCCCTGTGTGCCGGAGAGGATGTGAGATTGTGGGGCTTCGGCAATTTCGTGCTGCGCGACAAGCCGGCGCGGCCGGGCCGGAACCCGCGCAATGGCGAGGAAGCCGTCATTGCGCCGCGCCGTGTGGTGACGTTCCGGCCAGGGCAGAAGCTGCGCAAGAGAATCGCGGGGCATGACTGAACATTCCGAGGCCGATATGCGTGCCGTGCCGAACAAGCGCTATTTCACCATCGGCGAGGTGAGCGAGTTGTGTCAGGTTCGGGATCATGTCCTGCGCTATTGGGAGACCAAGTTTTCGGCCTTGCGGCCGAAGCGGCGTCAGGGGCGGCGCTATTACGAGCGCGAAGATGTGTATCTGGTGCGGCAGATTCAGAGGCTGATGCAGGAAGAAGGATACACGCTGGCCGGAGTCCGGCAGCGGCTGGAGCAGGAGCGCCCGGTGGAGGCCGTTGACCCGGCGTGGGCGCAGGTGGCGCGCCAGACCGTCGAAGAACTCGAGGCGGTCGTTGAACGGCTCAAGGAGTAGGCGGCCGGCATGGGATTCGAAGGAGGGGGACGCCCGCGCGCAAGTGCATGAATCGGGGTGTGGCGCAGTCTGGTAGCGCACCGCAATGGGGTTGCGGTGGTCGGAGGTTCAAATCCTCTCACCCCGACCAGCATGCTGGCGAATTCGCCTAGCGCGGCTTGGCCGGATATGGACTGGGACTTGGAACTGATGCTGGTCGTGGCGACCGCGGCGACTGGAGCGCTTCGCATCGGCTATGGTGCCGGGCTGCGGCTGCGCCGCCGCCCGCCGCCGGCCCGTCGCCCATGGCTGGTGGAATGGTCGTATGCGCTGTTCCCGGTGCTGGCGCTGGTGCTGGTGCTGCGGGCGTTCGTGGTCGAACCGTTCCGCATCCCCTCGGGTTCCATGATGCCGACGCTGCTCATTGGCGATTTGATTCTGGTGAACAAATTCAGCTACGGCGTACGGATGCCGGTGTCGCATCATCTGCTGCTGGAGACCGGGCGGCCGCAGCGGGGCGACGTGGCCGTCTTCCGCTTCCCGCGCGACCCGAGCATGGATTACATCAAGCGCGTCGTTGCGCTGCCCGGCGACCGGGTGGCGTATCGTGACAAGCAGCTGGTCGTCAACGGCGAAGCGTACGAGCAGCATGATCCGCGGCCGTTTCTGGACGAACTGGAGGGCCTGCCGCGGCCTCACCATACGCGCCATACGGAAGCCATCGGCGAACTCCGGCACGATATCCTTCTGGATGCGCTGTATGCGGGTGCGGCCCGCGAGTTCATGGTGCCGCCGGGCCATTATCTGGTGATGGGCGACAACCGGGACCACAGCAGCGACAGCCGGGCCTGGGGCTTCCTGCCGGAAAGCCATCTGGTAGGACGGGCATTCCTGGTCTGGATGAACTTCGACTTCCTGCTCGCCTCGCTGACGCGCTCGGATGTCTCGCTCTTCTCGCGGTTGGGCGAGATCCGCTGATTTGCATGGCCGCCTTGGAGCATTGGCTGCCGCAAGCGGTTTTGGACAGCCCTGAATACGTGACGGCCCGTACCCATCGAAGCGTCGGCGCGCCGCACAACGAGCGGCAGGAATTCCTGGGCGACGCGCTGTTGGGCCTGATCGTCTCCGAGCATTTGTACGAACGCTTTCCAGACCTGTCGGAGGGCGAATTGACCCGATTGCGGTCGCATCTGGTTTGCCGGACGATGCTCAATGCCTTGGCGTGCAAGGCCGGGTTGGACGAGGCGCTGATCGTCGATCCCCGGCAGCCGCTGCCGCCGCGCGCCCGGCGCGCCATGGCGGGCAATGCACTGGAGGCGGTGGTGGCGGCGGTCTATCAGGTGAGCGGCCTGAAGGCGGCACGGGCGTTCGTGATGCGCTTGTATGGGTCCGAATGGTCCGAACTGCCTGCACCGGAATCCCTGCGCAGCGCCAAGGCGCAGTTGCAGGAGTTGCTGGCTGCGCATCAGCACGAACGGCCGCACTACGCCTTGCTGGAGGAAGATGCGGAGCGGTCGCCGCGCTTCAAAGTAGCGTGCGAAGTGCCGTCGTTGGCGTTGCGGACGGTCGGGGCGGGCGAACGCGTCCGCGAAGCGGAACAGGATGCGGCGCTGGCGGCGTTGGCGGAAATCCGGCGGCAGCGACCGGCATGGACGACGTAGGCCGCTGCGGCCTCGTCGCGCTGTGCGGCAAGCCGAACGTCGGCAAATCGACCCTGTTCAACCGGCTGCTGGGGGCTTCGCTGTCCGCGGCCACCGGCAAGCCGCAGACCACGCGGCACAACATCAAGGGCATCCTGACCGAAGCGTCGGCGCAATTCGTATTCGTCGACACCCCCGGCATCCATAGCGGCCGGGCCCGACGCCTGTCGCAGCTGCTGAACGCCAATGCGCACGCGGCGCTCGGACAAGTGGATGTCGCGCTGTTCATGGTTGAAGCCGGGGTGTGGAACCGGCGCGACGAGCGCGTGCTGGAAGACCTGCGCCATGCGGCCGTGCGGACCGTCGTCTTGGGCGCCAACAAGATCGATCGGCTGGGCGACCAGTCGCAGCTGCTGCCGTACTTCGCTCGGTTGGCGGACTACGGATTCGCCGAATACATTCCGGTTAGCGCCCGTACCGGCGAAGGCTGCGCCGTACTTAAGAAAAGTCTGGCGGCATGGCTGCCGGAGCGGGAGCCGCTGTTCGAGGCTGATGCGCTGACGGACCGCCATGAGCGGTTCTTCATGGAGGAACTGATTCGGGAGCAGTTGCTGGTGCAGCTGGATCAGGAACTGCCCTACGCCGCGCATGTGCATGTGGACGGCTTTCGGGAGCAAGGCGGACGGACGCGGGTGTCGGCGAAGATTCTGGTGGAAAGGGTCTCGCAGCGCAAAATCCTTCTGGGTCGCAACGGCGCGCGCATTCGCTCGGTCGGGCAGGCGGCGCGGCAGCGCATGGAGCTGTTGCTGGCGCGGCCGGTCGTGCTCAAGCTGCATGTCCTGGTGCGCAAGAAATGGCAGCAAGATCCGCAGATCCTGACCAGCTACCATGGGGGCGTGTGATGCGGCAGGACGAATTGGTCGAGG
Source organism: uncultured candidatus Poriferisulfidus sp. (assembly GCA_963668445.1). GTDB lineage: Bacteria > Pseudomonadota > Gammaproteobacteria > Poriferisulfidales > Poriferisulfidaceae > Poriferisulfidus. The sequence continues at coordinate 1,257,896 of OY764335.1, read as the reverse complement.
CGTACGTGGTGCAGGCGCGCCCGTGGCGCGAAACCAGTCTGCTGTACAAGCTTATCGCTCGCCATTACGGCTGGGTTAGCTTGCTGCACAAGGGTGCGCGCAAGAGCCGCCGCGATCGGCCGCTGCCGACGCTGACGCCGGTGCATGTGTCTTGGAGCGGACGCGGAAGTTTGCAGACGCTGCAGCATTCGGAAGCGGGCGGGGCTATGGCGGTGCGCGATCCGGAACGCCAGATTTTAGCGTTGTACGTCAACGAACTCATCACGTATCTGGTGCCGGATGATCGCCGTTCGGATGAGATCTATCCGCTGTACCACGAAGCCCTGCGGCAGTTGGGCGCGGCGGAAGATCCAGAGCGGGCGCTGCGCGGCATTGAGTTGGACTTGCTGCAACTGGCGGGGCACCCGCTGCCGCTGGACCACACGGAACAGGGGCCGGTGGCACGGAGCCGCCAGTACCGCTATTGCCCGGGGACAGGCCCGGAGGAGTTGCCGGAAGGAGCCCGGGAAGATGGCGTCAGCGGCGCGACTCTGCTTGCGCTGCAGCACCGCGAGGCGCTGTCTGACGGGCAGCGCAAGGAGGCGCGGCGTCTGATGCGGCAGGTGCTGGACTACTACACGGCGCCCCGCGTAATCCGTTCGCGAACTATAATGCGTACATTGGGCACATCATCGGCATCGCGGCGCGACCGTATGCCGAACGGATAGCGCGGGGAGGGCGCGTGCAGGGGAGATGGACGCCACGCCGGGAAGCCGGCATGGTAGAGTCTCTTTAAGACTGCTATTTCATGCATGCCATGGCGGATGTAAGATTGGGCGTGAATGTCGACCACATTGCGACGCTGCGTCAGCAACGGCATACGCCGTATCCGGATTTGGGTGAGGCGATCCGTCGCGTGGAAGCGGCCGGCGCGAATGGCATCACCATGCATCTGCGCGAAGACCGGCGGCATATCCAGTTGGCAGATGTCGAGCTGGCGCGGCAGCAAGTGCAAGGGACACTGAATTTGGAGATGGCAGTGCTGGAGGAGATGCTGGAGATTGCCGAGCGCGTCGGTCCGGACTACTGTTGCTTGGTGCCGGAGCGGCGCGAAGAACTGACGACGGAAGGCGGGTTGGATGTGGCGGCGGCTTTGGAACGCATTCGCGAGGCATGCGCCCGGCTGCGTGCGGCGGGCATCCGGGTGTCGCTGTTCGTCGAGCCGGACCGCGCTGCGGTTGATGCGGCCGTCGAAGCGGGGGCTCAGGCGGTGGAACTGCATACCGGTCCGTACGCGAACGCCTCGACGCCCGACGCATGCGCAGCGGAATTGGCGCGGCTGGCTGATGCGACGCGCTATGCACGGGAACGGTTGACGGTGAATGCCGGACACGGCCTGCATTGCGGCAATGTGGCGTCGGTCGCAGCGATTCCCGGAATCCACGAGCTGAACATCGGCCATGCCATTGTGTGCCAAGCAGTGATGACGGGCTTGGAGGCGGCGGTGCAGGAAATGCGCCGTGCGATTGCGGCGGCATGAACCTGATCGGCATCGGCACCGACATCGTCGACATCCGCCGGGTGGCGCTGGCGCATGCGCGGCACGGGCGGCGCTTTGCGCGACGCATTCTGGCGCCGGCCGAATGGCCGCAGTTCGAAGCCGCTCCGGAACCGGCGGCTTTTTTGGCTAAGCGCTTCGTTGCGAAGGAAGCGATCGGCAAGGCGCTGGGCTGCGGCATGGGGCAGGGCTTGTGGTGGAGCCGCATCGTGGTCGAGCATGACGCGGCCGGCCGGCCGTGCGCCCGGGTGGCGGCGGATCTTCCGCAGGCGCGTGCGGTGCTGCACCTGAGCGTTGCGGACGAACGCGATTATGCGGTGGCACATGCGGTGGCGCTGGGGGAGGCATGAAGTATCCGACCATCGAGGCATGCATCGGCGGTACGCCGCTGGTGCGTCTGCAACGCATGGAGCCGGCGGGCGCGACCGTGCTGGCGAAGCTGGAAGGCGACAATCCGGCCGGCTCGGTGAAAGATCGTCCGGCGATCCAGATGATCAACGCGGCGGAGCAGCGCGGCGACATTCGGCCGGGCGATGCGCTGGTCGAAGCCACCAGCGGCAATACCGGCATTGCGCTGGCGATGGCAGCGGCGATTCGCGGCTATCGTATGGTGCTGATCATGCCGGAGAACATGAGCTTGGAGCGGCGGCAGACCATGCAGGCATTCGGTGCGGAGCTGATCCTGGTCAGCGAGGCGGAGGGCATGGAAGGAGCGCGGGACCGGGCCTTGGCGATGCACCGCGCCGGCGACGCGCACATCTTGAATCAGTTCGATAATCCAGACAATTCCGACGCGCATTACCGCAGCACCGGCCCGGAATTGTGGCGGGACACCGGCGGCGAACTGACGCACTTTGTTTCCTCCATGGGCACGACGGGTACGATCAGCGGTGCCGGGCGCTACTTGAAAGAGCGGAATCCGGCGATCGAAGTGGTCGGCGTGCAGCCGGCGGACGGTTCGGCCATTCCGGGCATCCGGCGCTGGCCGGAGGGCTACGTGCCGGAGATCAAGGAGGACGAAGTGATTGATCGCGAGATCGATGTCACGCGTGCGGACGCGGAGGATTGCATGCGCGTGCTGGCAAAGCGCGAAGGCATCTTCGCGGGAATTTCCTCGGGGGGCTGCATGCACGCGGCCCTTCAGGTAGCCACCGACGCGGCGCCGGGGGCGGTCGTCGCTGTCATTATTTGCGACCGGGGTGACCGGTATTTATCTTCAGGGGTCTTTCATCATGATTAGCGATGTGCTGGTGTTCGATGTTGAAACCATTCCGGATGTCCAGCTCGGACGCCGGATCCATAAACTAGGCGACGATCTGTCTGATGAGGATGTGGTGCGCGCCATGGAGCAGTTGCGGATGCAGAAAACCGATGGGCATCCGTTTCAGCCGCTCCAGTTGCAGCGCGTCGTGTGCATCTCCGTGGTGTACCGCACCGAGCAGGTGCTGGTCGTCAAATCGCTGGAGAATTTGCAGGCGGATGAGGAAGCCATCCTGCGCAGCTTCTACGATGGCATTGAGCGTGCGGCGCCGCGGCTCGTATCCTGGAACGGCAACGGCTTCGATTTGCCGGTGCTGAATTATCGGGCCATGCACCACGGCATTAGCGCCGCCCGCTTTTGGGAGACGGGCGAGCATGAGCGCGAGTTCCGCTACAACAACTACATCAGCCGCTATCATGAGCGGCATCTGGATTTGATGGATGTGTTGTCGCGCTACAACCTGCGTGCCGCTGTCGGACTGGACGATTGCGCTGTGGCACTGGGCTTCCCGGGCAAATCGGACATGTCCGGCGCGGAGGTCTGGCCGGCTTATCGGGACGGCCGGCTAGAGGATATTCGGCACTATTGCGAAACCGATGCGCTGATCACGTATCTGATTCTGCTGCGCTTCGAGTACATGCGCGGGAATCTGATCCGGGACGAGTACGTCGAAATATGCGACCAGCTGCATTCCTATCTCGAGGAGGAGGATCATCCGCATTTCCATGCGTTTCTGGAGCGCTGGGACCGCAGCCGGGATCCGCTTCTCGCGGCGGGCTGACGGCGGCGCGGCCGATCAGCCGAGCAGATTCTCGATGATGGCGCGGTAGGCCGGCACGAGCTGTTCCAGATCCCGGATCGCGACATGCTCGTCGATCTTGTGGATGCTGCGGTTGACCGGCCCGAATTCGACGACTTCGGCGCCGGTCGGGCGAATGAAGCGGCCGTCCGAAGTGCCGCCTTCGGTACTGAGTGCGGCCGGCACGCCGAGCACATCGGCGATCGCATTCTGGCAGGCTTGGGTCAGGGCGCCGGCCGGCGTCAGATACGGGCGGCTCGGCTCTTGCCAATCGAGGCGGAAGTCGAGGCCGGCTTGCCGAAGCACGTCTTGGAGCCGGGCCTTCAATTGCTCGGCCGTCACTTCGGTGGAATGGCGCCAGTTGAAATCGGCGGTCAATTCGCCGGGGATGACATTGCCGGCGCCGGTGCCGCTGTTCAGGTTCGAAATCTGGAATCGGGTCGGGGGGAAGTCGTCGTTGCCGCGGTCCCAATGCGCTTCGACGAGCTGCTGCAGGACCGGGCTGAAGCGGTGGATCGGGTTGTCGCAGAGATCGGGGTAGGCGATATGCCCCTGGATGCCTTGTACGGCCAGCCGGCCGGAGAGCGATCCGCGGCGGCCGTTCTTGAGGGTGTCGCCGAGCCGTTCGCGGCAACTGGGTTCGCCTACGAGGCACCAGCGGGGCGTCTCGCCGCGGGCCTTGAGCGCTTCCATGGCCGCACGCGTGCCGTCGACGGCGGGGCCTTCTTCGTCGCTGGTCAGCAGGAGGCCGATGGAGCCGGCGTGTTCCGGTTGCTGCGCGACGTATTCGGCGCAGGCCATCGCCATGGCGGCGACGGAACCTTTCATGTCGGCGGCGCCGCGGCCGTACAGGCAGCCGTCACGGACGGTCGGGGCGAACGGTTCGCTGCTCCATTGCGCGACCGGTCCGGGTGGCACGACATCGGTGTGTCCGGCAAACATGAGCAGGGGCTCGGCGGCGCCGTGCCGGAGCCACAAGTTGGCGACATCGCCAGCGGGCATGGCTTCGGCGACGAAGCCATGCGGCGCAAGAGTGTTGGCGATCAGGTCTTGGCAGCCGGCGTCATCCGGTGTGACGGAAGGGCGTTCGATAAGGGCGCATGCGAGTTCCAGAACGTCCGTCATGGCCGATGCTCCTGCGGCAGGGCGCAGGCGGCTTCGTCATAGCCGATGCGCAAGGTGCCGTCGATGTCCAGCAAGGGGCGTTGCAGCAGCGTGGGATGGGCCAGTATCAGTTGGACGGCGCGGGTCGTCGTCAGGCCGGAGCGTTCGACCGCAGGCAGTTGCCGCCATGTGGCGCTGCGGCGGTTGAGCAATGCGTCCGCACCCAGTTCGGCCAGCCAGACGCGCACCTGGTCGGGCGTCAGGCCGTCGGCGCGGACATCGTGGAACCGATGCGCAAGGCCCCGTCGGTCCAGTTGCTTGCGTACGTTGCGAACCTTGTCGCAATTCGGGATGCCGTAGACCGTGATCATGGATCGGTCGGCGAGGCCAGTCCAGCCGTAGGGCGTTGGGGGGTCATGTGCGAGCAGTCTGCATAAACCGGTTCCTATGTTAACAGCAAGAACCGGAATGGTCTGCGCCAAGTAGGGCCGCAGCCTGCTCGCGTGTGGAGTGCGGATTGAGGTTCTGCCCCGAACGAATGGATTTTCATGAATCTTTTGGAGCTTGCTTGGAACGAATCTTCGAGCGTGGGCTTCAAGTCGTCCTAATGATGCCCTGAGCTTTGCCCGTGCGACAGGAATTCGGGGAAGCTTCAGGCTTTGCAAGGCGCAAGGCACGGTGCGTAGCGGGAGGAGTTTTCCTGTAAAAGTGGGGAAAGGATTCGGCGCGATTTAGGATAAAGCAGAGAATGCATTCATAAAAATATAATATTTTGTATATAGTTATATAATATTTTACAAGAATGTTCTAGGTGTTGCCATTTTTTGAAAAAGTGGTATAAAATAGCTTTTCGTGGATTTATGTGGGGAAGGGAGCCGCGCATGTACCGGGGTTCATTCTTGTTGACCATGGATGGGAAAGGGCGCATCACCATGCCGTCCCGATTTCGCGACGTCTTGCAAGAGCAATGCGGCGGGCGCGTGGTGGCGACCATGTTCTTCACCTACAGCATCGCGATTTATCCGTGGCCGACCTGGCAACAGGTCGAGGCGGATTTGAAGACCCTTTCCGGCAGCGACCCCGTGCACCGGGACATGCTCGAGATGTTGCTGGGCCATGCTGACGAGCGCGTGTTGGACAGCCAGGGCCGCCTGCTGCTGGCACCGGCCTTGCGCGACTATGCCGATTTGCAGCGCGAAGCGAAATTGATGGGGCAGAACGAGAAATTCGTGGTGCGCTCACAAGAGAACGCCCGCGAGCGTGTCGAGGAATGGAACCGGCGCCTGAACGACCCGCAGTTGACGGAGACCCTGAAACGGATTCGGCTATAGCCGTGTCGGAGCATGCGCATGAACCGGTTCTGTTGCCTGAAGCCATTGCACGACTGCAGATTCGGGCGGACGGCTGGTACGTGGACGGCACTTACGGGCGCGGCGGGCATGCGCGCGAGATCCTCAGGCGACTCGGCCCGCACGGCCGCTTGTGGCTGTTCGATTGCGATCCCGAAGCCTGCGCCCATGCGCGGCAGGCGTTGGGAGGCGATGCGCGCGTGCGCGTGGCGCAGGATTCGTTCGCGCAGCTTCCGGAGCATGTGCACGCCTTCGGGCCGCCGCGCAAGATTGACGGCCTGCTGCTGGATTTGGGCGTGTCCTCCGCACAGATCGACCAGCCCGAGCGCGGTTTCAGCTTTCGCCATGACGGGCCTTTGGATATGCGCATGAATCAGGACGGGCCTACAGCGGCGGATTGGCTGGAGCGGGCTGGCGAACAGGAGATTGCTGGGGCATTGCGGGAGTTTGGCGAGGAGCGCCATGCCCGGCGCATTGCCCGCGCCATTGTCGCGGCCCGCCAGCAGGCGCCGCTGACCCGTACGCGGGACTTGGCGCAGTTGGTCGAGAGGGTCGTGCCGGCGGCTTCGGCGCGACGGCATCCGGCGACGCGCAGTTTCCAGGCGGTCCGGATCGTCGTCAATCGCGAACTGGAACAGTTGGCGCGTCTGCTGGAACGTGTGCCGGAGATGCTGGCGGACGAAGCGCGGCTGGCGGTCATCAGTTTCCACTCGCTTGAAGACCGCATGGTCAAGCGCTTCATGCGGACGCACAGTACGCCTCCGCCGGTGCGCCGCCATCTGCCGGCGCCGAAGTTCGTCCCGATGCTGGAAGTCTTGCCCTTGGTGCGTCCGGAGCCCGCGGAAATAGTCCGCAATCCGCGCGCCCGCTCGGCGCGCCTGCGCTGCGCCCGGAAACTGCCATGCGCCGCATGACCATGTGGGGCTTCCTGCTGCTGGCCAATCTGGCCGCCGCCATCGGCGTGGTGTACGCGAAGCATGCCAATCAGGCGATGTTCAAGCAGATTCAGGAGCAAAGGCAGGCTTACCACCGCCTGCAAACCGATTGGGGCCGGCTCTTGCTGGAGCAGGGGGCATTGGCCGCCTATCCGCGCATCGAGCAGCAGGCTGTGCAGCAGTTACGCATGCTTCGGCCCGAACTTTCGAGAATCAAATTGCTCAGCCCATGACTGCCGCCTCCAACCATACGGCCGGCAGTTGGCGCCGCCGCTTCGTCTCGGTGCTGTTCCTGCTGGTGGCTTGCGCCCTGATCGCCCGTGTCGCGCAGTTGCAATACGCGCAGCGGGAATTCTTGCAGGCGCAAGGCGAAAGCCGACAGCTTCGGACGGTGCCGATTCCGGCGCATCGCGGCATGCTGTTGGACCGGCATGGCGAGCCGCTGGCCATCAGCACGCCGGTCAAATCCGTGTGGGCGGAGCCAGCCCGCGTGTTGGCCGCGAAGGAACGCTTCGGCGAACTGGCACGGCTGCTGGATAGTTCCGTGCCGGCCTTGGCGCAGCTGCTGGAGCAGCGTCAGGACAGGAAATTCATGTACTTGCGCCGGCAAATCACCCCCGACCAGGCGCAGCAGTTTGCCGACTTGCGCATTCCCGGCCTTCATTTGCAGACGGAGTACCGCCGCTATTATCCGGCTGGCGAGGCGGCGGCGCAACTGATCGGCGGCACCGACATTGACGACATCGGCCAAGAGGGGCTGGAACTGACGTTCGACGCGCAGTTGCGCGGTCGGCCGGGAGCCCGGCGCGTACGCAAGGACCGGCGCGGCCAGATCATTGCCGATCTGAATCAGACGCAGGCGCCGAAGCATGGCGAAAACGTGCGCCTGTCGATCCACCGCGGTCTGCAATACGTCGCCTACCGCGAACTGGAGCGTACCGTGCGCGAGCATCAGGCCCTCAGCGGTTCGATCGTGGTGCTGGACGTAGTGACGGGCGAAGTGCTGGCCATGGCCCAGGCTCCGTCGTTCAATCCCAACGGCCGCCGCGCCGTCGCGCCGGCCCGGAGGCGCAACCGCACCGTCACCGATTTGTACGAGCCGGGTTCGGTCATCAAGCCGTTCACGGCTCTGGCCGCCTTGTCCAGCGGGAAATACCGCCCCGACACGCGCATCGATACGACGCCGGGCCGCTGGACCCTCGACCGCCACACCATCCGCGACGTCCGCAACTTCGGCCCGCTGGATTTGCAGGGCGTGCTCGCCAAGTCCAGCAATGTGGCGGCGGCCCGGATGGCGCTTGACATGCCGCGCCAGTTGCTTTGGCGCACGTTCGACAGCGTCGGCTTCGGACAGGCCATGCGCACCGGCTTTCCCGGCGAAGCGGCGGGCGTGCTGCATGCCCCGGACCAATGGGTGCGCCTTGACCAGGCCGGCCTCGGCTACGGCTACGGCCTGTCGGCCACGCCGCTGCATATGGCGCAAGCCTTCATGGTGCTGGGCAACCGCGGCGTGCGCCATACGCTGAGTTTCCTAGCGGTGCCGCGCACCGAGGGCGTACGCGTGCTGCCCCGCAATATCTGCGACCAGGTGCTGCGCATGTTGGAACATGTCGCCAGACCCGGAGGCACGGCTTGGCGGGCGCAATTGCCGGGCTATACCATGGCCGCCAAGACTGGCACGGTGCGCAAGTCGATCGGCGGCGCCTATTCCGAGCACCATCACGTCGCCATGATCGGAGGCCTGGTGCCAGGGCGCCATCCGCGCTTGGCCATGCTGGTGCTGGTGGATGAACCGCAGGGCGGCAAGTACTTCGGCGGCGAGGTGGCCGCGCCGGTCTTCCGCCGCGTGGCTTGGGAAGCGGTGCGCCTTCTGAACGTGCCGCCGGATGCACATGCCAGCGCGGCCGCAGGGAGTTCCGGATGAGTCTGTCGGTGCCGCTAGCCCACTTGCTCGACGGTTTGGCCGAGACGTCTTGGGATGGCTCGGTGGCGGGCCTTCAGTGCCGCAGTTCGGCAGTGCGGGACGGCGATTTGTTCGCTGCCGTCAAAGGATTGCGGCAGCATGGGCTCGCAGGCCTTGCGGAAGCTTTGGAGCGGGGTGCCGCCGCTGTCATCTACGAGCCGGAGTCTGGCCGGGTTCCGGCATCGGCTCCCGTGCCGTGTGTGGCCGTGCCGCAGCTGTCGCATGTCCTCAGCGAGATTGCCGGGCGCTTCTACCGCCATCCGTCATCGCGCTTGCACGTCATCGGTATTACCGGCACCGACGGCAAGACATCCACCAGCCATTTGCTGGCGCAGCTGCTCGGACGGCTGCGCCAAGCGTGCGGCCTGATCGGCACGCTCGGAGCCGGACAGGTCGAGGCCTTGCAGGCGACTGGCCACACCACGCCGGATGCGGTGCGCCTGCAGGCGGAATTGTTCGATATGGCCCAGCGCGGCGCGGCGGTGGCGATTCTGGAAGTGTCGTCGCATGCGTTGGAGCAGCGCCGCTGCGATGCCGTACGCTTCGGGACAGCCGTGTTCACGGTATTGGGCAGCGACCATCTGGATTACCACGGCACCCAGGAGCGGTATGCGGCCGCCAAGCGCCGGCTGTTTGCTGAACTTGGGCCGCGGTGCGCTGTCATCAATGTGGATGACGCATTCGGGCGCGAGCTCGCCCGGCAGTTGCCGGCATCAGTGCGCCAGCGCACATGCGCGCTTGATTGGTCGGCGGATGCGACGGCGCAGAAGATTTGCACGACCCCGCAGGGGCTCGAGTTCGAGTGGCATGCCGAAGGACGCCGCTTTCCGGTCGCGGTGCCGGGTTTGTACGGGCGCTGCAACGTGCTGAACATGCTGCTGTCGGCCAGCGCCGCACAAGCGCAGGGCGCATCCGCCGAATCCATCGCGCAGGCGTTGCCGGCTTTGCGGCCGGTGCCGGGGCGGCTGGAATGCGTGGCCCGCACGCCTTGGGTGTTCGTGGATTACGCGCATACTCCGGGGGCGCTCGAGGCGGCGCTGCAGGCGTTGCGCGGGCATTTCGGTTCGGTGGCGCATTGCGTGTTCGGCTGCGGCGGCGATCGCGACCGTGGCAAGCGTCCGCGCATGGCGGCGGTGGCGGAACGGCTGGCCGAGCGCATTACCTTGACGGACGACAACCCGCGCAGCGAACCGCCGGCACGAATCATTGCAGACATTGCTGCCGGATTGCAGGATGCTGCGCACGTGCGCATCGAGCATGATCGCGCCGAGGCGATCCGCAGGGCACTGGACGAAGCCGACCCGGACGACGTCGTGCTGATCGCGGGCAAGGGTCACGAAGCCGAGCAGGTGAAGGCGGACGGAGTCCGGCCTTTTTCCGACCACGCCGAAGTGCGCCGGGTGCTGGAGGCGAGGGCGTGATGCGGCTTGCGCAATTGGCGGCGTGGGCCGGCGGGGAATTGAAGGGGGCAGACCGGCCCGTTGCGGGCATCAGCACGGATTCCCGCATGTTGCGCGAAGGCGACCTGTTCGTGGCGCTGGCAGGCGAACGCTTCGACGGCCACGATTTCGCCGCCGATTGTGCGGCGCAGGCGGCCGGCGTGCTGGTTGCCCGAGAATTGTCCGTGCCTTGCCCGCAGATTATCGTGCCGGAGACGTTGGCGGCGCTTCAGGCCGTCGCGCAGGCTTGGCGGCGGCAGTGCGGCGATGTGGCGTTGGCCGCTGTTACTGGCAGCAATGGGAAAACGTCGACCCGCGAAATGACGGCGGCGATTCTGGCCTCCCACGGTCCGACGGCCGCATCCCCAGGCAATTGGAACAACCATGTTGGCGTGCCGCTGACGCTGTTGCAATTGATGCCGCAGCACCGCTACGCCGTCGTCGAAATGGGCGCCAACCATCCGGGCGAAATCCGCCGGCTGACCCGGTTGGCGGAACCGCAGGCGGCGGCCATCACGTGCGCGGCCGAGGCGCATCTGGAGGGCTTCGGCAACGTGGCGGGCGTGGCTCGGGCGAAGGCCGAGATCTTCGAAGGCTTGCAGGGCGACGGCATGGCGGTAATCAATGCCGAAGATGCCTACGCGGAGCAATGGCGCCGACAGGCCGCAAGCTGCGATGTCATGACGTTTGCCGCCGCCGTAGATGTGCCGGCGGATGTGGTGGCGCTGCCGGATGCGGCGGCAAGCCTTGCCTTGCAGTCCGCCGGAGAAACGGTGCGCATCGATTGGATGCTGGAGGGCACGCACAATGCGCGCAATGCCGCCTGCGCGGTCGCGCTGGCATGTGCGCTGGGGCTGGAGTTCCGTACGGCGGCGCAGGCGCTCGCCGGCTTCGAACTGCCGGTCGACGGACGGCTGCGGTTTCTGGAAGGGCTGCATGGCGCGCAGTTGGTCGACGACAGCTACAACGCCAATCCCGGCTCGTTCCGCGCCGCGATCGACGTGTTGTCGGGATTGCCGCAGGAGCCGTGGCTAGTGATGGGCGAGATGATGGAACTGGGTCCGCGCAGCGGACAATGCCATGAAGATGTTGCCTGCTACGCGCGTGCGGCAGGCGTACGGCGGCTCTACGCGCTCGGCACCCATGCCGAGCGGTGCGCACGGGCTTTCGGTGCCGGGGCGCAGGCGTTTGCCAGCTTGGACGAGGCGGCGGCGGTGCTGCAGGCGCACATGCATCCGGATTGCGCGGTGCTTGTCAAGGGCTCGCGCGGGGCGCAACTGGAGCGGCTGGTGGCGAAATTGGCTTCCGGGAGGTCGGCGCATGCTGCTTGACCTGTTTGTCTGGCTGGAACAGTTCGAGTCGGGCTTCGCGCTGTTCCGCTACCTGACGGTGCGCGGCATCGCCGCGCTACTGACGGCGCTGGCGCTGGCGCTGCTGATCGGCCCGGTCGCCATCCGCCGGCTACGCATGCGCAGCATTGGCGAGAAAGTCCGCGACGACGGCCCGGCCTCGCATCAGATCAAGAACGGCACGCCGACGATGGGCGGCGTGCTGATCGTCCTCGCGCTGCTCGGTTCGGTGCTGCTGTGGGGTTCCTGGGACAGCCGCCACTTGTGGGTGCTGGTCGCGGTTACCGTGCTGTATGCGCTGATTGGCATGCTGGACGACTTCTGGAAGTTGCGCCGCGGCCGAGGCATTACCGCACGACTTAAATTCTCTCTGCAGGTGCTTGCCGGAACCGGAATCGCCATGGCCTTGTACCTTAGCGCGACCGACCCGGTCGAGACCCGCATGTTCTTTCCGGTCGTCAAGGAGTGGCAGTTCGATTTGGGCTGGATGTTCGTGCCGTTGGCGGCGTTCATGCTGGTGCTGATGAGCAATGCCGTCAATCTTACGGACGGCCTGGACGGCCTTGCCATCATGCCGGCCGTGATGGTGGCGGGCGGCCTTGGCGTGTTCGCCTACGCCACCGGGCATGTGGCGTTCGCGAATTATCTCGGCATTCCGCACGTTCCTATGGCCGGCGAGATGATCGTGTATTGCGCGGCTCTGGTCGGCGCCGGGCTCGGCTTTCTGTGGTTCAACACGTACCCCGCCCAAGTGTTCATGGGTGATGTCGGCGCATTGGCGATCGGGGCGGCCTTGGGGGCTCTGGCGGTGATGCTGCGCCAAGAGATCGTGTTGCTGCTGATGGCGGGCGTCATGATGATGGAGACCTTGTCGGTAGCCATACAAGTGGTGTCGTTCCGTCTGACGCGCCGCCGCATCTTCGCCATGGCGCCGCTGCATCACCATTTCGAACTGCGCGGCTGGCCCGAGCCGCGCATCGCCGTGCGCTTCTGGATCATCACGCTGGTGCTCGTGCTTCTGGGCCTAGCGACGCTGAAAGTTCGCTGAATGAGGAGAAGATCATGTCTGCTACGGCTCCCCGCACCTTGATCGCCGGTCTCGGCGTCACAGGCCTGTCAGTGGCGCGTTATCTGCGCTGCCGCCGCGAGCCGTTCGCCGTCTGGGATGCGGCGCCCCGTCCGTCCGCCGTCGCCGAATTGCAGAAAGCCTCGCCGACGGTCACGGTGTTTGCCGGCGAGCCGGACTTGAGGGCGTTTGCGATGGCGGACACGGTGATCGTAAGCCCTGGCATCCCGCTGCAGCATCCGGCCTTGCAAGCCGCTTACCAGGCCGGTGCCCAAATCTACAGCGACATCGAACTGTTTGCACATGAGGCCAACGCGCCCGTGATCGGCATCACCGGAAGCAACGGGAAGAGCACCGTGACGCGGTTGGTGGCGCATTTGCTGGCGGCTGGCGGGATGGATGCGTGCTGCGGCGGCAATCTGGGCGAGCCGGCGCTGTCGCTGCTGCGCGACCCGGCGCCGGATGCCTACGTTCTGGAACTGTCGAGCTTCCAGTTGGAAGCGACCGAGACCCTGCAATGCCAAGCGGCTTGCCTGCTCAACGTCAGCCCGGAGCATCTGGACCGGCATGTCAGTTTCGAGGCCTACCGCGACATCAAGCACCGTTTGTACCGCGGGGCCGCAATGGCGGTGTTCAACCGTAACGATCTGCAGACGCGGCCCGGCGTGGCCGCGCGCAGCGCAATCAGCTTCGGTCTGGATGCGCCGGTCCGCCCCGACGATTACGGCCTGCGCGAGCATGCTGGGGAGCTGTGGCTGTGCCATGGCCATCGCCGTCTTCTTCCGTGTGCCGAATTGGCGCTGGTCGGACGGCACAACTACGCGAATGCGCTGGCGGCTCTCGCGCTGGCAGCGGCATTGGGCGTGGCGCCGGAGCAGGCGGCTCCGGCCTTGCGCACGTTCTCCGGCCTGCCGCACCGGCTGCAGAGGGTCGCGAGTTTCGGCGGCGTCGATTGGTACAACGATTCCAAGGCCACGAATCTGGATTCCTTGCAGGCCGCGCTGGCGGCTTTCGACCGGCCGTGCGTGCTTCTCGCCGGCGGGCGCAGCAAACAGGACGATTTGCGCCGCGCCGCCGCCAGCGTGGCGCGCCGTGCGCGGGCGCTGGTGCTGTTCGGCGAAGCCGCCGAAGCAATGGCGGACGCATGGGGCGCCGGAGCGCAGGTCTGCATCGAGCCGGATATGGCCGCTGCCGTGGCGCGGGCTGCCGCGTTGGTTCGGGCCGGCGACAGCGTTCTGCTGTCGCCCGGTTGCGCCAGTTTCGACCAGTACGACAATTTCGAGGCGCGGGGCGACGATTTCGTCGCGCACGTGCGCGCGCTGGAGCATGGGCATGCGTGAACGCCTGCCAGCGTTTGATTCGTGGATTGCCGCGGCGCTGCTGGCTCTAGGGCTGGTGGTGATGACCTCCGCGTCCATCGAAGTGTCCATGCGCGACCATGGCGATGCGCTGTTCTATTTCTGGCGCCAGACGGCCTACGCCGGCCTTGGCGCTGCCGCCATGCTGGTGCTGGCCCATGCCCCTCTGGTCGTGCAGCAGCGGCTGGCACCATTTTGCGGCATCGCAGCCTTGGCGCTGCTGGCGCTGGTACTCGTGCCGGGCTTCGGGTACACGGCCAATGGCAGCACGCGCTGGTTGGCTTTGGGTCCGGTGCAGTTCCAGCCGTCGGAATTCGCGAAGCCCGCTCTGGTTTTGTGGCTGGCGGCGTACATGGCCGCTCGGGCGGAAGTGTTGCGCACCTCGGCGCAGGGTGCGTTGGCGCCCTTGGGCATGGTGGCGCTGGTCGCGCTGCTGTTGGTGCTGGAGCCGGATTTCGGCACCGCCTGCGTGGTGACGGCCACGGCCATCGGCATGCTGTTTCTGGGTGGCGGGTATTTGCGGGCATTGCTGGCCGGCATGGGTGCCGCGCTGCTCGCCATGGCCGGACTGGCCATGGCGGCGCCCTATCGGCTGCTACGGATGCAGTCGTTTTTGGATCCGTGGGCGGATCCGTTCAACAGCGGCTACCAACTGACGCAGTCGCTCATTGCCGTGGGCAGCGGCGGCTTTCTGGGGCAAGGCTTGGGCGATGGCATCCAGAAGCATTTCTATCTTCCGGAAGTGCATACGGATTTTGTTTTCGCGGTGGCGGTCGAGGAGTTGGGTCTGCTCGGCGCGATCGTCATCATTGCGCTGTTCACGCTGTTCTTGCTAAGTGCCTTCCGCATTGCCCGACAGGCGCAGGACCGGCAGATGGATTTCGGGGCGGCAGTGGCGTACGGCATCGGCTTGTGGATCAGTTTGCAGGCGTTCATCAATATCGCTGTCAACTTGGGCTCGGTGCCTACCAAAGGCCTGACCTTGCCGTTGATGAGCGCGGGCGGCAGTTCGCTGGTGGCGACGATGGCGGGATTGGGCTTGCTATGGCGGGTGCGCCGCGAGGCAGCCATGCCGTCTGCCCGGCGGCACGGGAGCAAGGCGTGAGAGCGCGGGCGGTCATGATTGTGGCAGGAGGCACGGGCGGGCACGTATTTCCGGCGCTGGCGGTAGCGGAACTGCTGCGCGCGCATGATGCCGCTGTCGTTTGGATTGGCACGCAGGCAGGACTCGAGGCGCGGTTGGTGCCGCAAGCCGGTTTTCCGATCGAATGGCTGCAATTGCGCGCTTTGAAGAGCCGGAACTGTCTGGGCCTGCTGGGTGCCGCGCCTGGCGTGCTGCGGGCTGTGGCGCACAGCTTGCGGCTGCTGCGCCGCTATCGTCCGTCCGTCGTGCTGGGCATGGGCGGCTATGCCTCGTCGGCCATGGCTTTGGCCGCATGGTTGAGTCGCGTCCCCTTGGTGGTGCACGAGCAAAATGCCGTTGCCGGCCTGACCAACCGGATTCTTTCCAAGTTTGCGACCCGGACGTTGCTGGGATTCGTCCGCGTGCGTGGGTTGCGTGGCGGCATCTGTACGGGCAATCCGGTGCGCGCCGGTCTGGGCATGCCGCCTCCGACCGTAAGGGCCTCGTCCGGTCCGTTGCGCTTGCTGGTCATCGGCGGCAGCCAAGGCGCGGAAGCGTTCAACACGGTCCTGCCGGCGGCATTGCATGCCTTGCCGGTCTTGCAGCGCCCGCAGGTTTGGCACCAGACCGGCACCGACCCGGCATCGGTTGCAGCACGCTATCCGGCACAGGCGGAGGTGCGTACGGATGCTTTCATCACGGCGATGGATGAAGCCTATGCATGGGCGGATCTGGTGCTGGCCAGAGCTGGTGCCATGACGCTGGCGGAGTTGGCTGCCGTCGCGCGGCCGGCGCTGCTGGTGCCGTATCCGCATGCGGCAGACGGGCATCAATTGGAAAATGCGCGGCAGTATGCAGTGGAAGGGGCCGCCGAAATCTGGCCGCAGCCCACCTTCACGCGAGAGAGGCTGGCGCAGCGGCTGGCCGCTTTGGCCCAAGATCGGACTGGACTGGATGCTATGGCCGCAGCGGCCGGCCGGCAAGCGCGACCGCATGCGGCGCAGGACATCGCCGACTGCTTGCTGGAGTTCTGCCCATGAACGCCTTGCGGCGCCATATGCCGATGCGGCACATCCGCCAAGTGCATTTCATCGGCATCGGCGGAGCTGGCATGAGCGGGATTGCTGAAGTGCTGTGCAGCCTCGGCTACGCCGTCTCCGGCAGCGACTTGCACGAAAACGCTCAGACGCAAAGGCTGCGCGGGCTGGGCGCTTCGATCGCCATCGGGCATCGCGCCGCAGCCGTGCGGGGTGCGGATGTCGTCGTGGCATCCAGCGCCGTGCCGCCGGAAAATCCCGAGTGGCAAGCCGCACGCGAAGCACGCATTCCGATCGTGCCGCGGGCCGCCATGCTCGGCGAATTGATGCGCTTCAGTTTCGGCGTGGCGGTGGCAGGCACGCATGGCAAAACCACCACTACCAGCATGATTGCGCACCTGCTTACGGAGGCCGGGCTGGACCCAAGTTACATTATCGGCGGGCGGCTGCGGCGCAGCGGTTCGCATGCGACGCTGGGCGAGGGCGATTATCTGGTGTGCGAAGCGGACGAGAGCGATGCTTCGTTCCTTCATCTCAGCCCACTGATTGCCGTCGTCACGAATATCGACGACGACCATCTGGCCAACTATGACGGTTCGCTCGACCGGCTCGTCGACGCCTACCGCAACTTTCTGCAGAACTTGCCGTTCTACGGGCTGGCCGTCCTGTGCGCGGATGATTCGCGCTTGGCGATGCTGCAGCAGGATTTGGGCCGGCAGACCGCGACATATGCGCTCGATTCGGCTTCTGCGGATATCACCGCAACCGGCATCGTCGCCACGGATGCCGGCAGCATGTTCACGCTGCAGGCTGCCGAATCGGATGCCCGGCATCAGGTGCATTTGCCCATGCCGGGGGCGCACAATGTGCGCAATGCGCTGGCGGCTGTGGCGGTGGCGCGCGATTTGGGCGTATCTCTGGAGACGGCTGCGGCCAGTTTGGAGAATTTCAGCGGCATTGCCCGCCGCTTCGAGGTGCATGGCATTTTGCCGCATTCGGACGACATCCTGTGGGTGGACGACTACGGGCATCATCCGACGGAAATTGAGGCGACCCTTGCTACGGTGCGGCAGACGTACCCGCAGCGACGAACGGTGCTGGCATTCCAGCCGCATCGCTATTCCCGCACCCGCGACTTGTTCGAGGCGTTCGTGCGGACGCTGGGGCAGGCCGAGGCGTTGCTGTTGCTGGACGTGTATCCGGCCGGCGAAGCACCGATCGCCGGTGCGGACAGCGATACCTTGGCTCGGGCCTTGGAACGCGAGGGCATCCATCCGGCTCGAGCAGCCGATGGCGAGCAGTTGATTGCGGCATTGCGCGAATTGCTGCGCCCCGGCGATGTGTTGCTGACGATGGGGGCTGGCAGCATCGAACGCTGGGCGGCGCGCTTGCCAGAGCAGTTGGCGTGGGCGGAGGCGTGTTGACGATGGAAGCGGGCGTGGCAGGAGAGCGGCGGCAGGTGCCGATGGGCGAGCATACGACGTGGCACTGCGGCGGCGCGGCCGATACGGTGTACGCGCCGGACAGCCTGACGGGGCTGAGCGCCTATTTGGCCGGGCTGGAGGCGGATGTGCCGGTGACATGGCTTGGCCGGGGCAGCAATGTGCTGGTGCGCGACGGCGGCATGCGCGGCGTCGTCATCCAATTGCGCGATTCGCTGTCCGACATCCGGATGGATCCGCCGTGCGTGCGTGCTCAAGGCGGTGCGCCTTGTGCGCGGCTGGCGGCATTGACCACGGCGGCCGGTTTGCGCGGATTCGAGTTTTTGGCAGGCATTCCCGGCACCGTAGGAGGCGCCTTGGCGATGAATGCCGGGGCCGCCGGCTCTGAAATCTGGGAGTTTGTGGATTTCATCGAAACCATGGACAGACAGGGCATCCGTCATACGTTCAAGGCCGGCAGCATCGCGTTCGGCTACCGGTTTGCGGAACTGCCGACCGGGCACGGCGTCGTGTGTGGCGCGTTCACGCTGGCATACGATACGGACCGGCAGGCGCCGGCCGGCCGATTGCGGGCGCTGATGGACCGGCGCCGGGAGACGCAGCCGGTCGCCTCGCCGAGCGGCGGCTCGGTATTCCGCAATCCGCCGGGCCGACATGCGGCGCAGTTGATCGAGGCGGCAGGCCTGAAGGGCTATCGCATCGGCGGGGCTGAAGTCAGTCGCACCCATGCCAACTTCATCGTCAACGACGGAACCGCCAGTGCGGCCGATATCGAACGGCTGATCGAGCATGTGCGCGAAGCTGTCGAAGCCCGTAGCGGCGTGCGGCTGGAACTGGAGGTGTGCATCATGGGGGAGGCCGCATGAGCGACTACGGGCATGTGGCAGTGCTGATGGGAGGCTGGTCCGAGGAGCGCCCGGTCTCGCTCGTTTCCGGGCAGTGCGCCTGCGCTGCGCTGCGGGCGCGCGGCGTGCAGGCGACGGCGGTGGATGTGCAGCGCGACATGCTGCCGGATCTTGGCGAACAAGGCTTTGCACGTTGCTTCATGGCCTTGCATGGCACCGGCGGGGAGGATGGGGAAATCCAGCAGGTGCTGGACGAGTTCGGCTTGCCGTATTCCGGTAGCGGCGCGGAGGCGTCGCGTCTGTGCATGGACAAACTGGCGACGAAGCGGCGCTGGGGCGAGCATGGACTGCCGACCCCGCAGGCCATGCGTGCGGACTTGGACCGCCTCGACGCGCAAGTCGAGGAGCTTGGGCTGCCGCTGGTCGCCAAGCCGGTCAGCCAAGGTTCCAGCATCGGCGTCGTCCTCGTACGCCAGTTTGGGGAGGTTCGGGCGGCGGTGGAAGAAGGCTTGCGGCATGGAGCCGCTGTCATGCTCGAGCGTCTGGTGCAAGGCACCGAATATACGGCAGGCATTTTGCACGCGGAGGCATTGCCGATGATCCGACTGCGCCCCAGCA
This sequence comes from uncultured candidatus Poriferisulfidus sp., assembly GCA_963668445.1. GTDB lineage: Bacteria > Pseudomonadota > Gammaproteobacteria > Poriferisulfidales > Poriferisulfidaceae > Poriferisulfidus. The sequence goes on along the minus strand of OY764335.1, from coordinate 1,238,671 downwards.
ACGAATTCTTCGATTATCAGGCCAAGTACGAATCCGAGGAGACGGGCTACGACATCCCGTGCGGCTTGCCGGAGGCCATGGAAAACGAGATTCGGAAGTTGGCGCTGCAAGCGTTCGAATGCACCGGGGCGCGAGGCTACGGGCGCGTGGATATGATTGTGGATGAATGGGATCGCCCATGGTTGCTGGAAGTGAATACGGCGCCGGGACTCACTCATCACAGTCTGCTGCCCATGGCTGCCCATGCGGTCGGGCTCGACTATGCGGATTTGATTTCGCGCATGCTGGAGACATCCGTCGTGCCGGAACTGACGGAGGAGGCTGTCCGTGAATAGGCTTTCCGGAGTGGGTTCCGTGTGCCGTCTCGGCGGGCTTTTGGCGCTTGGCGCGGTACTGGCGGCAGGCGTGCACTGGTTGGCGGAACCGGAAAACTTGCCGATTCGGCAGGTGCGAATGCATGGCGCATTCGAACATGTGCCGCAGGCGGAACTTGAACGCGCCATTGCGGCGGAATTGCGCGGCAATTTCCTGACGCAAGACCTTGAGGCTCTGGAACAGCGCTTGGAACAGCACCCTTGGGTGGCGCAGGCCCGGGTGCGGCGCATCTGGCCGCACAGCTTGCATGTGGCGATTGTCGAACAAATGCCCATGGCACGCTGGACGGGAGGCGGCCTGCTGAATGTGCAAGGCGTGCGTTTCATGCCGGATCCGGATCCGGATCTGGGCCTTGTGCGGATTGTTGGCGAGGCCGGGCGCGAGCCGAAGTTGGCGGCGTTGCTGCGGCAGCTGCAAGCGCTTCTGGAACCGCACGGCCTGCGCGTGGCGCAGCTGGAAGAGAGCCACGACCGTACGTTGGCCGTGACGCTGCAGCCGCCGCTACGCTTGGTGCTGGGACGCACGCAGCCATTGGCGCGCTTGGCGCGCTGGCTGCGCTATCGCGAAGCTTACATGCGCGCCGCGTCGACTCGGGCGGCCGTCATCGACCTGCGCTATCCCAATGGCTTCGCCGTTCGCCGTGCTACCGAATCATAACTTTCAGGAGGAGTCCATGCTTCATCAAAATTCTGCCGCTCTGCCGCTCAATGCCGAAACGTCCGGACTGTTCTCGCGCGCCATGTCGGCACTGGGCCGCCGCCGCTCAAATCCGGAGCAGGTGGTGGCTTTGGATGTCGGCACATCCAAAATCGTGGTGGTGGTTGCCGCGTACGACGGCGGCGGCGAACTGCAAATCGAAGGCTTCGGCAGCGCCCGGTCGCGGGGGCTTAAGGCCGGTGCCGTCGTCAATATCGAAGAGACGGTGGATTCGATCCGGCGGGCCGTCGATGAGGCGGAGGCGATGGCCGAATGCGTCATTCGCAACGTGAAGGTGGGCATTGCCGGCAGCCATGTCTGCAGCACCAATTCCCACGGCGCCATTCCGGTGCGCGAAGGCGAAATCACGCCGGCCGCGATGGAACGCGTCTTGGAAGCGGCCAGCGCCGTCAAACTGACGGACGACAAGCGCATCCTGCATGTATTGCCGCAGGAGTATTCCATCGACGACCAATACGGCATCCGCACTCCGCTCGGCATGTCCGGCGTGCGGCTGGATGCCAAGGTGCATATGGTCACCGCCGGCACTGGCGCCTTGCACAATCTGCTCAAATGCGTACGCCGCTGCGGCCTCGAGGTCGATCACGTGGTGCTGGAACAGCTGGCGTCCAGCGAGGCGGTGCTGAGCCCGGACGAGCGCGAACTGGGCGTCTGCATGGTCGACATCGGAGGCGGCACTTCGGACCTTGCGGTGTTCTACTCCGATGCCATCCAGCACACGGCCACGATTCCCATCGCCGGCGACCACGTCAATCGCGACATCGCGATCGCGTTGAGCACCCGGGTGGACGATGCGGAGCAACTTAAAATCGAACACGGCCAAGCGATCCACGATCCGGACCAGGACGACCAGATTCTGGAAGTCGCCTGCCTCGGCGGCCGCCCGGCCGCACAATTGCGCAGCTCGGTGTTGGTGGACATCATCCGCCCGCGCTACGCCGAACTGTTCGCGCTGATCAACGACGAATTGCGGCGTTCCGGCTATTACGACAAGATCGAAGGCGCCGGATTCGTACTGACGGGCGGCGGCGCCATGGTTCGCAATCTGGATCTGCTTGCCGAGGAGGTCTTCAATCGCCCGGTGCGCGTGGGCCAGCCGCAGGACATGCGGTTTCGCGACGACCGTTTCAAACAGCCGCTGTACGCCACCGGCGTCGGCCTGTTGGCCTATCAAGAACCTTTGCGGCAGGTGCGAAGCCAGTTGGGCGTGCCGCGTAACTCGTGGCTGCAACGCATCCACGAATGGATTTAACTTTGCCAATCAATTGAAGGAGAGGATCATGACCTTAATCAACAGAACGGGCGTTCAGGCCCAGTCGAAACTGCCGGATGAATCGGAAACCGTCTTCGGCCTCGTGAAGGCGGAGGCGCCGCCGGCGCGCATCAAGGTGGTCGGCATCGGCGGCGGCGGCGGCAACGCGGCGCAGCGCATGGCGGAAGATTCCATTGAGCATGTGGAACTGATCTGTGTCAACACCGACGCGCAGGCACTGCGCGGCATGAAGGTGGAGCGGCAGGTACAGATCGGCCGCGAGATCACGCAGGGGTTGGGAGCCGGAGCCAATCCGGAAACCGGGCGGCAGGCCGCGATGGAGAGCCGCGAGGCGCTGTCCGGCATCGTGGCGGATACCGACATGCTCTTCATTACGGCCGGCATGGGCGGCGGCACCGGCACTGGCGCGGCGCCCGTCATCGCGGAAATGGCCAAGGAGGCCGGGATGCTGACTGTGGCCGTCGTCACGACGCCCTTCAGTTTCGAGGGGCCCCGCCGCAAGCGGGTGGCCGAGCAGGGCATCGAAGCCTTGCGCGAACATGTCGATTCGCTGATCACGATTCCGAACGATCGGCTCCTGAGCGAACTGGGTCCGGACATCGAGGTGGAAGAGGCGTTCTGCCAAGCGGATGCGGTGCTGCACAGTGCAGTGCGCGGCATCTCGGACCTGATCACGCGTCCCGGCCGCATCAATGTCGATTTCGCAGACGTGAAGACGGTGATGGGCCAGCAGGGGCTTGCAATGATGGGTTGCGGCAGCGCTTCGGGCGAGAATCGGGCTCAGGAAGCCACCCAGCAGGCCATCAGCAGCCGCTTGCTGGACGACATCGAGATCATTGATGCGCGCGGCATGCTGGTCTGCGTCACCAGCGACGGCAGCATGACGATGGGCGAGTTCACGACGATTGCCGAGGTCTTGGGGCCGCTGCAGGCCGACGATGCGACCGTGGTGATGGGCACGGCAGTCGACGGGCGGGCGGGCGACAGCTTGCAAGTCACCATCGTGGCTGCCGGCTTTGCGGCGGACGAGGCGGCGGAGCCGCCGCGTCCGGAACTGGTCAATCCGGCCAGAGTGCGCGATCACGTGCAGGAGCGGCAGAAGCTGCAGGAGCAAAAGCCGCAGGAGCAGGAGCAGCAGGCGGCGCAGGTCGTGACGGAGGGGAATCTGGCACGCAGCCTGAAGAATCCGGACTGGAGCAACGGCGAGGAACGCGGCGCGTTCGACATTCCCGCCTATCTCCGCCACCAGCACGATTGAGGGTGGCGATGCGTCCTTTCTCCGAACGCCGCAAGCCTGCGGTTTTGCGTGGTTTTTGAGGTATAATGGGCACCGCTTGCCGGGGCTGCGCGCTCCGGCTCGCGCTTTGCTCCAAGCCGACCGACCGAAGATGATTCAGCAGCATACGCTTAGGCAGAGCATCTGTGCCGAAGGCATTGGCTTGCACACCGGCGAGAAGATTTTCATGCGGATGAGTCCGGCGCCCGCCGATACCGGCGTGGTCATCCGGCGCACGGATTACGATCCGGCGGTGCAGATCAATGTCCATCCCGACCATGTTTCGGCGACCCGTCTGTCGACCACGCTTTCGAATGGCGATGTGCATGTGTCGACTGTGGAGCATCTGCTGTCGGCCGTTGCGGCGCTGGGCGTGGACAATCTTTATGTCGATCTGGATGCCTGCGAAGTGCCGATCATGGATGGCAGCGCGAGCCCGTTCGTCTTCCTGATCCATTCGGCCGGGCTGGTCAAGCAGGATGCGCCGAAGCGCTACATCCGCATTCTTGAGCCGGTGGAGGTGCGGGCCGAGGATGATTCCCGCTGGGTGCGGTTCGAACCGTACGACGGCTTCAAGGTGGCCTTCACGATCGATTTCGACCATCCCGTTATTCGGGCGACCCGGCAGAAGACCGTGCTGGATCTGTCCAGCACCTCGTACATCAAGGAGGTTTCGCGGGCGCGAACATTCGGTTTCCGGCATGAGGTGGAGCAGCTGCGCGAGCGCAATCTGGCGCTGGGCGGCAGTCTGGACAATGCCATCGTGCTGGACGACAACCGAGTGCTCAACGATAGCGGCCTGCGCTATCCGGACGAATTCGTCAAGCACAAGGCGTTGGACGCAATCGGCGATTTGTATCTTCTCGGCAACAGCCTGATTGGAGCATTCGAAGGCTACTGCTCGGGCCACGAACTCAACATCCAGTTGCTGCGCAAGTTCTTGGCGACCGAATCCGCTTGGGATCTGGTCAGTTTCGCTGAGGGCGACGACATACCCGTCTCTTTCGCCCAGGCCAGTTTCGCCTAGATGGCATGCGACAGGACGGTCGGCGCGGCGCAGACGGAATGATGATCGCCGGGGCCCTTTCCAGCCGTGTCGGATGCCCTGCCTTGCCGGACTCCGTGGTTTGCGGGGTCGAGTCTTCGGGGGATTCACCTGCGTCCGGCCAGTTTCGCGCCGACGCGGATGCGGATGCGACTCAGCGGCCGGACCAGCCGTCCCTTGAAATCGGCATTGATGCGCTTGAGCAGCTCGCGCTGTTGGTAATGGATCAAAGACGCTTGGCTGGCTTCGTCGACCGTGACCGTCAGTGTGCTATCCTCTATTCGGCTGCACCAGCAGCGGGCGTTGAGCGGTGCGGGCAGTTCGGTGCGCAAAGTTCGGGTGATGGCCAACTGCAGGCGCAGGCGCGCTAGCATGCGAGGTTCGAGATGGTCAAGAAGTCGTTGCATGGGATGATTCGGCCCGATCGGCCACGGCGTGCCGCTATTATCCGGCATGCGGCGCAGCATCTGCCGTGGCGTCGGCTGGGCATGGGAGCGGCCGTGGCGTTGCTCGCCGGCGAAATCATGCTGCTGGCTTTCCATCAGGGCAGTTTGCACCGCCAGCAGATGGTGCTGGAAGCGACCGAACAAGCCTTGGCAAGGCACACGCAGCTGCTTGGCGAATTGCAACGCGAGAGCATGGCGCATACCGATGCCATGTCGTCCCAGATCGCGCGGCTGCAGGCCCAGGTTCTGTCGCTCAATGCGCTGGGCGAAGTCATGTCCGACCTGATGCAGTTGGAAGAGGGTTCGGAATTCCGTTTCGATGCCGAAGCGGGCGTGGGCGGTCGCTCGGAGCCCCGCCACAGCCAGATGAGTCTGGAGCCGGCCGAATTGCTCGCCTCTGTGCAGGCCTTGCACCTCCAGGTTGAAGATCAGCGCCTGCAGTTGGAGATCTTGTCGGCGATGAACCAGGAGCGCCGCGTGGACGGCGCCTTGTATCCGAGCGGCTGGCCGGTGCGCGGCGGCTGGATTTCATCGTACTACGGCATGCGCAAGGATCCGTTCCATGGCCGCCGGGCTTTCCACAGCGGCGTGGACTTCGGCGCGAAGCACGGCAGCCGGATCTATGCGGCGGCAACCGGCATCGTGGAGTTCGCGGGTTCCAAGGATCAATACGGCCTGATGGTGGTGCTCAACCATGGCGGCGGCTATCAGACGCGCTACAGCCACGCCAGCGAACTGCTGGTTGAAGTCGGCCAGGCTGTGGAGCGGGGGGCATCTGTGGCGCGCGTCGGTTCCACCGGCCGCTCGACCGGTCCGCATTTGCATTTCGAAGTGTTGAAGGATGGCAAGGCCGTCAATCCGCTGAATTTCCTGTCGGTCCGTCGCTAAGCGCGCACGGCGGGCTATAATCGTTCGGTCGTTCCGGCCGATTCCGCCATGTTCGTCAGATTCGTCCAAAAGATTTTCAGCAGCCGCAACCAGCGCATCCTCAAAGCCCATCGCCGCGCCGTGGCGTGCATCGGCGAACTGGAGCCCGAACTGCAGCGGGTTGGGGATGCGGAATTGCGCGAACGCGCCGTCCGCTGCCGCGCCCGCCTCGCCGACGGAGCGACTCCGGACGATCTGCTGCCAGAAGTCTTTGCGCTGGTGCGCGAAGCCGCACGCCGCACGTTGGGCATGCGGCATTTCGATGTCCAGCTGATCGGCGGCATGGTGCTGCACGGCGGCGGCATTGCCGAGATGCGCACCGGAGAGGGGAAGACGCTGGTTGCCACGCTGCCTGCATGCCTGCATGCCTTGGCCGGCGAAAGCGTGCATGTCGTGACGGTCAACGACTATCTGGCGCGGCGCGACGCGGACTGGATGCGGCCGATCTACGAACAGTTGGGCCTGACCGTGGGCATCATCGTGCAGGATTTGGACGGAATGCAGCGGCGCGAAGCGTACGCGGCCGACGTGACTTACGGCACCAACAACGAGTTCGGCTTCGACTACTTGCGCGACAACATGGCGTTCAAGGCGGAGCATCGGGTGATGCGGGCGCGGGATTTCGCCATCGTCGACGAGGTGGATTCCATTCTGATCGATGAGGCGCGTACGCCGCTCATCATTTCTGGGCCGACCGAAGACCGCACCGACCTCTACCAGAAGATGAGCCGCCAAGTGCGCCATCTCAAGCCGCAATTGGAAGAGGACGGGCCGGGCGATTACCGGGTCGATGAAAAGGCCCGGCAGGTCCACCTGACCGAGGACGGCCATCATCAGGTCGAGGAGATGCTGTTCCGAGAGCAGTTGATTCCGCCCGGCGGCAGTCTGTACGACGTCGCCCATATCCGCCTGCTGCATCACGTCAATGCCGCCTTGCGGGCGCAGACGCTGTTCGAGCGCGATCGCGACTATATTGTGTCGGAAGAAGGCAAGATCGTCATTATCGACGAATTTACGGGCCGGAAAATGCCGGGCCGGCGCTGGTCCGACGGCCTGCATCAGGCGATCGAAGCAAAGGAGGGGGTCGCGGTCGAAAACGAGAATCAAACGGTCGCCTCCGTGACGTTCCAGAATTATTTCCGGCTGTACGCACGGCTGTCCGGCATGACCGGCACGGCGGACACGGAAGCCTACGAGTTTCAGGAGATCTACGATCTGGAGGTGGTGGTGATTCCGACGCATATGCCGATGGTGCGGGACGATATGGGCGATCTGGTCTTTCTGACATCGACCGAAAAATACGAGGCGGTGGTGGAGGACATTCAGGATTGCGTGGGCCGCGGTCAGCCCGTGCTGGTGGGCACGACCTCAATCGCCAACTCCGAACTGCTTGCGCAGCATCTGCATGCCATCGGCATCCCCCATCAGGTGCTGAATGCCAAGTTCCATGAGCAGGAGTCGCGCATCATTGAGCAAGCCGGACGCCCGGGAACCGTGACCATTGCCACCAATATGGCCGGCCGCGGCACGGACATCGTGCTGGGCGGCGCACCGGAAGAGGACTTGGAAGATCCGGGTCGCGCCGAAGCGGACTGGCAAGCCCGCCACGACCAAGTGGTCGCCTCCGGCGGCCTGCATATCATCGGCACCGAACGGCACGAATCGCGCCGGGTGGACAACCAGTTGCGCGGTCGCTCCGGGCGTCAGGGCGATCCGGGCTCCAGCCGCTTCTATTTGTCGCTGGAGGACAACCTGATCCGCATTTTCGCGTCGGAACGCATGGGCGCGCTGATGCAGCGGCTCGGCATGAAGGAAGGAGAGGTGATTGAGCATCCATGGGTGACCAAGGCGATCGGCAATGCGCAGCGCAAGGTCGAGGCGCGCAACTTCGATATTCGCAAGCACTTGCTGGAGTTCGACAACGTCATCAACGAGCAGCGGGAACTCGTGTACGACCAGCGCAACGAGATCATGGACTCCGACGATCTTTCGCAACATGTCGTCTCCATGCGCGACGAGGTGGTCGAGCGCACCTTCCGCACCTACATTCCGGAGGAAAGCATGGAGGAGCAGTGGAATGTCGAGGGGCTGGAGCAGGCGCTGGCCGAAACCTTCGGACTGTCGCTGCCGGTGCGCGGCTGGGTGGAGGAGACTCCTCAGGCTGGCGATGCCGAATTCCTGGATCGCATTCGGCAGGCGGTCGCGGACGCGATACATGCGAAAGAAGCGGAAATCACCTCCCAGGCGATGCGGCAGCTGGAGAAGGATTTGCTGCTGACGACGCTGGATGCGCACTGGAAGGAGCATTTGGCCATGATGGACCACTTGCGCCATGGCATCGGCTTGCGCAGTTACGCGCAGAAGAATCCGAAGCAGGAGTACAAGCGGGAAGCGTTCGAAATGTTCCAAGGCATGCTGGAGCGGATCGAAGGCGACTTCGTGCGCATCCTGTGTTTGCTGAAGTTGCGCTCGCCGGACGAACTACGCGAACTGGAGCGGCCGGCGACCGCCATGTCGGAACTGGACTACCGTCACCAGCAGGCGAATGCGCTAGAAACTGCGGAATCCCCGCCTCCGATATCCTCTCCAAGCCCGCCGCCTATGCCGACGGTGCGTCGGGCTGGCGCCAAGGTCGGCCGCAACCAGCCTTGCCCGTGCGGTTCCGGCAAGAAGTACAAGCGTTGCTGCGGCGCTCAAATCCGGCAGGTGGCGTGAACGACCCGAGCATCCCCGGCGTGCGCCTCGCGGCGGCTTGCGCGGGCCTTTATGCGCAGGAGCGTTTGGATCTTGCGGTGTTGGAATTGGCAAGCGGCACCGAACTGGCAGCCGTTTTTACGACCAATCGGTTTCGCGCCGCGCCGGTCGAACTGGCCGAACGGCATTTGGCGTCGGCGGCACCTCGGCTGCTGCTGATCAATGCGGGCTGCGCCAATGCCGGTACGGGCGCGCCGGGTTTGGCGGATGCGCAGGCATGCTGTACGGCGGCAGCGGCGGCGTTCGGCCTTCGGCTCGAAGAAGTGCTGCCGTTCTCGACGGGCGTCATCGGCGAGCGTCCGGCCGTCGATCGCATTCGGACATGCTTGCCGCAGTTGCGCGAGGGATTGGCGGGCGACCGTTGGCCGGAAGCGGCGAAGGCGATTCTGACCACCGACACGCGCACGAAGTTGTGCCATCGGCGCGTACAGGGCGGAGGGCAGGAACTGCGCATCACGGGCATGGCCAAGGGTTCCGGGATGATCTGCCCGAATATGGCGACGATGCTGGCTTTCGTCGCCACCGATCTGGGTGCGAATGCTGCGATGCTGGCGGCCGTCCTCAAACGGGCTCTTGCGGATTCGTTTCATGCGATTACCGTTGATGGGGACATGTCGCCGAACGATGCGTGCGTGCTGCTGGCGACGGGTTCCAGCGGCGTGCGGCTGGAGGATTTGCCTGCGGAGGAGGCGAATGCATGGGAACAGGCTGTGCGCGAGACGTGTGCCGAATTGGCGTGTGCGATCGTGCGGGATGCCGAAGGGGCGACGCGCTTCATTACCGTTGAGGTGGAGCAGGCGGCATCGGTCGTACAGGCGCAGGCCGTGGCACGGGCCATCGCGCATTCGCCACTCGTGAAAACGGCGGCCTTTGCCGGAGATCCGAACTGGGGGCGCATTCTGGCTGCGGTCGGGCGCAGCGTCGATGCTTCCGTGCGTATGGAGCAGATCGATCTCTGGCTGGATGATGTGCAAGTCGTGGCTGGCGGTGCTGTCGCTGCGAGTTATCGGGAAGAGGACGGCCAGCGAGTGATGAGCCGCCCGGAAGTTACGATTCGCATCGATCTGCATGCCGGGACGGAACGCGCACGCCTTTACACTTCGGACCTGTCGTACGACTACGTAAAAATCAACGCCGAATACCGCACGTGACGGCTGTGGCCGACTCCCCCCTCGCGGTGGTAGCGGCGACCGTGCTGAGCCGGGACGGACGAAGCGTGCTGTTGGCGAAACGGCACGTACAGGCGCACCAAGGCGGCAAGTGGGAGTTTCCGGGCGGCAAAGTGCAAGCTGGCGAAAGCGCGGTGCAGGCGCTGGCGCGCGAACTGGATGAGGAGACCGGCATTCGGATGCAGGCGTGGCGGCCCCTCATCCGCTTTCCCTATGTGTATCCGGAGTTCTCGATGGACTTCGAGGTCTTCCGGGTGCTGGCATGGAGCGGCACGGCTTCCGGGCGCGAAGGCCAGGAAATACGGTGGGTGCCGCTAGAGGAGCTGCATCAGTGGGAGACACCGCCGGCCAGCCGGGCGGTGATTCGCGCGCTCCAATTGCCGTCGCAGTATGCGATCAGCGCAGATCCGCAAGGGGATTTGGAACGCTGGCGCGGCGATCTGGCGGCCACGCTCCAGCGCGGCGCTCGATTGGTGCAGTTGCGCGCGCATTCCCTGCCGGAGGCAGTCTACGAACAGCTGGCGACGGAAGCGATCGAGCGTACGCATGCGGCAGGCGCCCGGATCATCCTGAATGCCGAGCCGGCGCTGGCGCTCCGCTTGGGCGCGGATGGAGCGCACCTGACGAGCGCGAAGCTGCAGATGTATGGCCAGAGGCCGCTGCCGGAGCGCCTATGGCTGGGCGCTTCCTGCCATAATTCGGAAGAGCTTCAGCAGGCGATGCGCCTCGGCGCGGATTTTGCCGTGCTGTCTCCCGTGCGCGGCATCCTGCAGCCGCTTGGTTGGGAGCGTTACCGGGAGATGCTCAGGGAGGTTGCCGTCCCGGTGTACGCGCTTGGCGGCATGCGTGTCGAGGATGAGCAGGCCGCGATCGATTGCGGCGGGCAAGGCATCGCCGCAATCCGCAGTCTATGGGGCTGAATGCCGAGGTTTTCGGGAACCCGCCTGTCGCTGCCCGAACGGCATCATCCTGCAGGGTGGTTCGGCACGGCGCGGCGCGGTCCCAGCCAAGCCAGCAAGGCGCCGGATGCAAACATGCTGACGGCCACGCCGTAGAAGCCCATTTCCGCTTGTCCGGCTAAGCTTGCCAGTAGGCCGAGTCCTAGCGCGCCGATGCCGTAGCCCAAATCTCGCCAGAAGCGGTAGATGCCAATGGCAGTGCCGCGCCAGACGGGGTCGGCGAGGTCGCTGACGGCGGCACTCAGATTGGGGTAGAGCAAAGCCATGCCGAAGCCGGTGACGACGGCGCTGGCTGCCCAGATTTCGAACGTAAGGCTCCACATGGGGATCAGCACGCCGAAGGCGCAGAGCCACATGCCGCTGACGCAGGGCAGCAGCCGGCCGACCCGATCCGACAGCCGGCCGGTCAGAAACTGGCTGGCGCCCCAGACAGTGCCGTAGATGCCGACGATCCAGCCGATGTTGGAGAGGCTGAAGCCGTGCGCGTACAAGTAGGCCGGATAGAATATCCAGACCAGTGTGTCGACGAATTTTTCGATCAGCCCGGCTTGGCTCAGCGCAAACATGCGTCGGTCGCTCCAAGTCACGCGCGCGAAGGCATCCCAGGTCGTCGTCGGGCATGCTTTGGCAGGAGCGGCTGCAGCGTTCTGTTCCCGTTTCGCCCATGGCAGGGTTTCGCGCACGAGGCCGAGCAGTAGTGCCAGAGCGAGCGCGATGCAGACGAGGCCGAACGCCCATAGGGCTTCGCGGGCTTCGAAGGCCGTGGCCAGATAGCCTGTGGCGATACCGGCGACGGCGACGCCCACATAGCCGGCGAATTCGTCGAGTCCGACCGCAAAGCCGCGTTCGCGGGAGTGTGCCAAATCCAATTTGCTGGCTTGGGTGGCGGACCAGCAAAGTCCCTGATTGATGCCGAGCAGCAATGTGGCCAGAACGACATGGTCCCAGCTGGTGGCGTACAGGATCAGCCATGGAGCCGGAAGCGCGGCCAGCCAGCCGGCCAGCAGCACTGGCTTGCGTCCGAACCGGTCGGCCGAGCGGCCGGCCACGAAATTCATGGCGCCCTTGACGAAGCCGAAGGCGACCACGAACGTGGTGAGCATGAAGTACGAGCCGCGCTCGATGGAGAAATCGCTTTCCGCCAGCGCCGGGACGACTGTACGCACCATGCCGAGGGTCATGCCGACGAGGAACACTTGCGCCAGCTGCTGCCCGAATTGCCAGAGGTTCTGCCGGATGCCGTGCATCTCTGGTATTGTAGGGCATGGCAGGATGCGGGTTCGCCGCTTATAATGGGCGGAAGGTTCGGCATGATGGCGTAGACGCGGGCAATTTCTATGGCTTATGAGGTTTTAGCCCGGAAATGGCGGCCCCGCGCCTTTCCCGAAGTGGTGGGCCAACAGCATGTTCTGCAGGTTTTGGCGAAAGCGTTCGCGAGCGAACGCCTGCACCATGCCTACTTGTTCACCGGCACCCGCGGCGTCGGGAAGACCACGCTGGCGCGGATCGTTGCCAAGTGCCTGAATTGCGGGCAGGGCGTCAGTGCCGAACCGTGCGGCGAGTGCGAGTTCTGCCGCGGCATCGACGAAGGCAATTTCCCGGACATGCTGGAAGTGGATGCCGCGTCGCGGACCCGTGTCGAAGAGATGCGCGAGTTGCTGTCGGACTCGTCCTACGCGCCGACCCGCGGCCGCTTCAAGGTGTACCTCATTGATGAAGTGCACATGCTGTCGACCCACAGTTTCAATGCGCTGTTGAAGACGCTGGAAGAGCCGCCGGCGCATATCAAGTTCTTGTTCGCTACGACCGACCCGCAGAAGCTTCCGGCCACGATCCTGTCGCGCTGTCTGCAATTCCACCTCAAGCATTTGAGCGCGGCGGAAATCAACGCGCAGTTGGTGAAGATTCTGGAGCAGGAGCAATTGGCGTTCGAGCCGGAAGCCCTCATGCAGCTTGCGCGTGCGGCGGACGGCAGCATGCGCGACGGGCTGAGCCTGCTGGATCAGGCGATCAACTATTGTGCGGACGGGGTGACGCAGGCCGAGACCAGCCGCATGCTGGGCTTGCTGCCGCATGAAAGTTTCAGCGCCTTGGTGCAGGCGCTGGCCGGCCGCGAGCCGGATGCCGTCATGCAGGCAGTGGCGGGCCTGCGGGAAATGTCGCCTTCGTTTCAGGACATTCTGGACCGGGTGGCCCGCGTGTTCCATGCGAGCGCCATGGCGGCGGAAGGAATCGGCGCGTCGCCGCCGGAGGGGATGGAGGAATGGGTGCCTGCCATCAATCAGGCCTACAGTACGGCTGATCTCCAGTTGGGCTACCAGATCCTGCTGCAGGGAAAGCGCGATTTGCAGCATGCGCCGGATGAGCAGACGGGGCTTGAAATGACCCTGTTGCGCCTGTTGTGCTTCGTGCCGGCGGATTGGCAAGGCGCGGCGGCGCCTGTGCCCGAATTCGCGACGGCTTCGAATCCGGCAGTGGAGGCCCCGCGTCCATCTTCGACGGAACCGGCAGCGGCGGCAGAGGCCCCGCTTCTGTCTCCAACGGGACCGGCAGCGGAGTCGGCAGCGCCTCGCGTACGGATCGAATGGGGCGAGGACCTGGACTGGGAGGCGTTGACGGGCCAGCTGGACATTCGCGGCAATGCCCGGGTGCTCGCATCGCACTGTATGGTCAAACGCGTCGCGGGCAATGCGTTGGAATTGGTGTGCGATGATAACTATGCGATCGACGCGACCTCGAAAGACCGGCTGCAGACGGCGCTGTGCAAGCATTTCGAGTGCGACATCGAATTGCGCGTCAGTCCGGGCGTGCCGCATCAGGAGACGGCGGCCCGGAAGAGCGAGCGCGTTCGCGAAGAGCAGGCTCAGGAAGCGCGGAAGGAAAGCGAAACGGCTCCGGTGCTGCTCGCCTTGCAAGAGAAGCTGGATGCCCGGCAGGTCGACAGCCGGGCGCTTGATGCCGCGCCCGATGCTGCGGAGTCGTGAATGCCGAATGCCCCGGAGGGTTTGCTGGATCGGCTGGTGGAGGCATTGACCTGCCTGCCGGGCGTCGGCGTCAAGACGGCACAGCGCATGGCGTTCCATTTGCTGGAGCGCCACCGGCCGCGCGGTCGGGTCTTGGCATCGGTGCTGGCCGAAGCTCTGGAGAGAATCCGGCATTGTTCGCGGTGCCGCAATTTCACCGAGCACGAGTTGTGCAGCATTTGTGCGGATTCGCAACGTACGGCAGGACAGTTGTGCGTGGTGGAAGGCCCATCCGATGTCCGCTTGCTGGAAGCGAACACGGAGTACCGGGGCTGCTACTTCGTGCTGATGGGGCGGCTGTCGCCGCTGGACGGGATCGGCCCGGATGAGATCGGCTTGCCGCAGTTCGAAGAGCGCTTGCGCACTGAGGCGGTTCAGGAAATCATTCTAGCGATGGGTACGACGGTTGAGAGCGATGTCACCGCGCATGTGCTCAGCGAGCTCGGCCAAAGGCATGGTGCCGCAGTGACCCGTCTGGCACGCGGCGTACCGGTCGGCGGAGAACTGGAGTATTTGGACGCGAACACGCTGACGACAGCGTTTGAGGGGCGCACCCGGTATTGAGAGGCTGCGGCAGGTTTCCGTCAAGCCGGATCAGTGCGCCTGCAAGGTACGAATGCGGTCTTCGAGCGGCGGGTGCGAGCGGAACAACTGCCGGAGGCGCGAGGTCGGGGAATGGCCGGCAATGCCGAAGGCGGCGATGGCGTCGGGCAGGTCGCGCGGCTGGCTGACGTCGCGCAGGCGCTGCAGGGCCGAAATCATTTTGCTGCGGCCGGCCAAATAGGCGCCGCCGTAGTCGGCGCGGAATTCGCGCTGGCGCGAAAACCACATGACGATCATGGTAGCCAGCACGGACAGCAGCAATTGCGCGGCGATGGACGTGACGAAATAGCCGGGTCCCAGGCCGCGCTGCACACGGAACACGATCCGGTCCACCAGAAAGCCGATGATCCGCGACAGGAACACGACGAACGTATTGACGACGCCTTGCAGCAGTGCCATCGTGACCATGTCGCCGTTCGCGACATGCGCCATTTCATGGCCGATCACGGCTTCCACTTCGTCTCGGTTCATGGTACGCAGCAGGCCGCTGCTGACGGCAATGAGTGCCTTGTTCTTGCTGGCGCCGGTGGCGAACGCGTTCGGCTGCGAGGCCTCGAAGATGCCGATTTCGGGCGCCTTGATGAAGCATATGCCGGACTGGCGCTTCACCGTTTCCAGCAGCCATTGCTCAGTGGCGTTGGCGGGTTCGCTGAGGATGCGCACCCGCATGGTGCGCACGGCTATCCATTTCGAGAGGAGCAGCGATATGCCAGCGCCGCCGAAGCCGATGAGGGCAGAGGAAACCAGAAGCGCCGCAAGATCCAGATGGAGGCCTTGGGCATCTAGGATATGGCCGATGCCGAGCACCCAGTGCGCGAGGCTCAAGACCAGAAGGACGGCGCCGTTGACGGCTAGAAACAGCATGATCCTCATGGCGCGACCATCACGAGCCTTGCACTTCGAAGCGTTTCCAGTTGCGCCAGCCCTTGGACAGCAGCCGGCCGCGTGTGCCGCGTGTGCCCTGATAGTCGCGCAGGTCGGAAAAGCGCATCGCGCGATGTCTGTTTTCGGTGAAGAGCACCAGTTTCTGGGCTTCCGTCAACGCGGCCAACAGGGTGACGCGTTCGCCTCCGGATTCCTTGAGCTGGGGTTTTGGGATGCCGATGATCTTGTTGCCGCGGCCGCTGCCCATGGTTGGCAGTTCCGAGGCCGGAAGCAGTAGCAGACGGCCGGTGCTGGTGCCGGCGGCGACCCAGGCTTGTGCGATATCCGGGATCGGCTGCGGCAGCAGCACGTCGGCGCCCGGCGGCACGGTCAGCATCCCCCGGCCGGATTTGCTACGGGTTTCGAGGCGTGCGCAAGGTGCCAGGAAGCCGTAGCCGAAGCTTGTGCCCAGAAGATAGTGCCACCCATCGGCATGGGCCATCGCGCCGATGAAGCGGGCTCCCGCCGGTGGATTGAAATGCCCGGCCAGCGGCTCGCCGAGGCCGCGGGCCGAAGGCATGCTAGCGGCGGCGATGGAATACGTGCGGCCGTGGCTGTCCAGAAAGCGCACCGGTTGGTTGCTACGCGTATGGACGCTGTGTTGCCATTGGTCGCCCGTTTTGTAGGCCAGTGTCTGCGGGTCGATGTCGTGGCCTTTGGCGGAGCGGACCAGGCCGCTGCGCGACAGGATTATCGTGACGGCTTCCACCGGGCTGAGTTGCGTGGCATCCATGGCTTGCGCTTGCGCGGCATCATCCGCCAGCCGGCTGCGCCGATCGTCGCCGTAGCATTCGGAGTCTTTTTTAAGCTCTTGTTTAATCAAGGTTTTTAGGCGTGCGTCCGATTTCAGGAGCCTGTCCAATTCCTTGGCTTCCGTCGTGAGGCTGGTGCGTTCTTGCTCCAGCTTCTCCCGCTCCAGCTTCGCCAGTTGCCGCAACCGGATTTCCAGAATCGCTTCCGCTTGCATGTCGCTCAGGCGGAATGCCTTCATGAGGACGGGCTTGGGGCGGTCTTCCTCGCGGATGATGCGGATGACCTCGTCCAGATTGGCGTGCGCGGCGAGCAGGCCATCCAGAATGTGCAAGCGTTTGCGGACGATTTCCAGCCGGCAAGCCAGACGGCGCTTGACCGTGCGCTTGCGGAATTCCAGCCATTCACGCAGCAGGGCCCTCAGATCCATGACTTTCGGGCGCTGGTCCGGGCCGATGACGTTGAGGTTGACGCGGGCGGACCGTTCCAAGTCGGTGGTGGCGAACAGATGCAGCCGCAGGGCTTCCCGGTCCACGCGGTTGCTGCGCGGCACGATGACCAGGCGGGTGGGGGTTTCGTGGTCCGATTCGTCGCGCAAGTCTTCGACCATGGGCAGTTTCTTGTCGCGCATCTGTTGGGCAATCTGCGCGATGACGCGGGCACCGGACACCTGATGAGGCAGGGCAGTGACGACGATGGCGTGCTTTTCGTCGGCGATGCAGGCGCGCAGTCGCACTGTTCCCGTGCCGGTGCGGTACAGTTCGAGCAGGTCGTCGGGTGTGGAAATGATGTCGCCGCCTGTCGGGTAGTCCGGGGCGCGGACGATTTGGCACAGCTCTTCCACGGTGGTGCTGGGGCGCTCGAGCAGGCGGATGCAGGCGTTGACGATTTCGCGCAGGTTATGCGGCGGGATATCGGTGGACATGCCCACGGCGATGCCGGTGGTGCCGTTCAGCAGCACATTGGGCAGCCGCGCCGGTAAGTGTCGCGGCTCGTGCAGGGTGCCGTCGAAGTTGGGCTGCCAGTCGACCGTATCCTGTTCCAGTTCCGCGAGCAGGGTCTGAGCGTAGGGCGTCAGCCGCGCTTCGGTGTAGCGCATCGCTGCGAATGATTTGGGGTCGTCGGCGGAGCCCCAGTTGCCCTGCCCGGCGATGAGCGGGTAGCGGTACGCGAACGCTTGCGCCATGAGCACCATGGCTTCGTAGCAGGCTTGATCGCCGTGCGGATGGTACTTGCCGATTACGTCGCCGACGGTGCGGGCCGATTTCTTCGGCTTGCTGCCGGCTTTCAGGCCCAGTTCGGACATGGCGTAGATGATGCGCCGCTGCACCGGCTTGAGGCCGTCGCTCAGATGCGGCAGGGCGCGGTCCAGAATGACGTACATCGAATAGTTGAGGTACGCCTCCTCGACGAAGGCGCCGAGAGGGCGGCCGTTCGCGATTGTTTCCGCTTCGAACAGTGAGGATTGGGCCATGCCTACACGTCCGCCAAGTGTCCCTGTTTTTCCAGCCAGCTGCGCCGGTCGGCGGCGCGCTTGCGGCTAAGCAGGCGATTCATCAGTTGGCGGGTGTTCGCCTCGCCGCTCCATTCCAGCCGCACCAAGCGGCGGGTTTCCGGGTGCATGGTGGTTTCCCGAAGCTGCGCCGGGTCCATCTCGCCGAGCCCCTTGAAGCGCAGTACCACTGGCTGCGCCTTGCCCTTGCGGCCGGCTGCCTGCTCCAGCAGGCGGTCGCGCTCTGCGTCGTCCAGTGCATACTGCACCTCTTTGCCGATGTCGATGCGGTACAGCGGCGGCATGGCCATGTAGATGTGCCCTTGGCGGACTAGATTCGGGAAATGCTGCAGGAACAGGGCGCACAGCAACGTAGCGATATGCAGGCCGTCCGAATCCGCATCGGCAAGGATGCAGATACGTCCGTAGCGCAGCCCGTCCAGATTCGGGTCGCCCGGCGCGACGCCGATCGCCTGGGCGATGTCCTGCACTTCCTGCGATCCGAGTGCGCCGGAGGCGTCCAGCTCCCATGTGTTGAGGATTTTGCCGCGCAGCGGCAGGATGGCTTGGAAGTTCTTGTCGCGCGCTTGCTTGGCGGAGCCGCCGGCGGAGTCGCCTTCGACCAGAAACAACTCCGAATGGGTGCCGTCCGGATCGATGCAGTCGGCCAGTTTTCCGGGCAAGGCCGGACCCGAGGTCGCTTTTTTGCGTACGATCTTGCGCGCCTTGTTTTGGCGCCTCCGTGCATTCTCGACCATCATGGCCGCCAGTGCTTCGCCTTGCCCGACATGCTGGGCCAGCCATGTCTCGAACATGTCCTTGACGATGGTGCCAAGCGAGCTGGAAGCCTCCCGGTTGACTAGCCGCTCCTTGGTCTGGCCGGCGAATTGAGGCGTCTTGGTTTTATAGGAAAGCACGTAGTTGATGCGCTCCCAGACGTCTTCCGGAGCCAGTTTGAGTCCGCGGGGCAGCAGGGTGCGGGCTTCGCAGAATTCGCGCATGGCCTGAGTCAGTCCGGTGCGCAGCGCTCCGACATGCGTGCCGCCGCCCGGCGTGGGGATGAGGTTCACGTAGCTTTCGTTCAGGGCGGACTCCTGCTCGGGCGTCCAGCATACGGCCCAGTCCACGATTTCGTGACCGTTGGCATGGGTCTCCGCAAACGGCGGGTTGGGCAGCGGTTCGCCGGGCAGGGCTTCGCACAAATATTGCAAAAGCCCGTCTTCGAATTTCCAGACCTGCACCTCGGCCGATGGTGCTTGGAAGATGACTTTCAGGCCTGGACAGAGCACCGCCTTGGCGCGCAGCAGGTGCGTCAGGTGTGCGTGCGAGAACCCGTGCTGATCGAAGTACTGGGGGTCGGGCCAGAAGCGCAGCCGCGTGCCGGTATCGCGCCGCTTGGCCTTGCCGACGACTTGCAGCGATTCGCGGACTTCGCCGCCGCTGAAGGCCATCCCGAATTCCTGGCTGTCGCGCTTGATCCAGACTTCCAGATGCTTGGACAAGGCGTTGACGACGGAGACGCCGACGCCATGCAGGCCGCCGGAATAGCGGTAGTTCTTGTCCGAAAACTTGGCACCGGCGTGCAGCGTCGTCAGAATGACTTCCACGCCGGGCTTGCCCAACGTCGGATGCGGGTCCACCGGCATGCCGCGGCCGTCGTCCTCGACTTCCAGCGAATCGTCGTCGTGCAAGGTGACGCGCAGCCACGAGGCGTGCTGCGACAGCGCTTCGTCGATGCTGTTGTCGATGACTTCCTGCGCCAGATGGTCGGGCGAGGCGGTGTCGGTATACATGCCCGGATGCTTGCGCACCGGTTCCAGACCCGACAGGACTTCAATGTCCGAAGCTTGGTACTGGGCCATGGCCGGGTCGGTGCGAAGGGCGGATTCGGGCGGTCAGCCGGCGGGTTGTAGGACTGGACGGAAGGATGGATGCGGCGGCGGTTCGGGGCGTACACGCCTATTATCGCATTGATGGATGTGTGGCGGTCGGCCGGGGTCGAGTAGAATGGCTTTCCTCAATGGCGGCAGGCTTCGGGATATGGCCGGATACGGACTCAGCGACATCAAAAGCGGCCTCAAAATCATGCTGGACGGTGCGCCGCATGTCGTGCTCGACAGCGAATTCTGCAAGCCGGGCAAAGGGCAGGCGTTTACCCGGATGAAAGTCCGCAACCTGCTGACTGGGCGGGTCAACGACAAGACGGTCAAGTCGGGCGATCATGTGGAAGCGGCGGACGTGCGCGAAGTGGTGCTGCAGTACCTGTACGCGGACGGCGATGCGGCGGTCTTCATGTCGCCGCAGACCTACGAGCAGTATCATGTGCCGGCATCGGTGCTGGGCGATGCCGCATCATGGATCCGGGCGCAGGATCTGTGCCAGGTGCTGTTGTACGACGAGCAGCCGGTCAGTGTGGTGCCGCCGCAGTTCGTGGAGCTCAGGATTGCCGCCACCGATCCGGGCGTGCGGGGCGATACGGCGACTGGCGGCACCAAGCCGGCGACGCTTGAGACCGGGGCCGTGGTGCGGGTGCCTCTGTTCGTGGAAGAAGGCGAAGTGGTGCGCGTGGATACGCGAAGCGGCGAATACGTCTCCCGCGTGCGCGGCTAGGCCGGGCCTGAGGGGCCCGGCGGCCGCCCGGCTAGAACCGAAGCCGCGCTCCGACTTCGAACGTGCGCCCGGGCTGCGGCGCGTAGTCCTTGATGTACGAGGTGTGCAGGCGCTGCTCGTCGTCGGTCAGGTTCTTGCCGTGCAGGAAGAATTCCAGCGTCGCCCCTTCGCCGGCCGGAAGTTCCAGCGTGGCATGCACGGACAGATCGTCGTAGCCGTCCGTCGCCAACTCGTGCGCCGCCGTCTCGTCCTGGTCTTCGGCCCTCAGGTAGTCGATGGACAGCGCCGCGGTGTTCCAGCGGGCGCTCAGCCCGACGCCGTAGCGCAAAGGCGGAATGCGCGGCAGCCGGTCGTTGCCGCCGATGGACAGTTTGGCGTCGACGTAATCGAACTTGCCGTGCAAGCGCGCTTCGCCGCCGGGCCACGACGCGATTTGGGCGCTGGCTTCGGCATCGATGCCGAAGAACTCGGCATCCTCCTGCGCGGTTGTTTCTTCTCGGAGATGGAGGCCGGCTTCACAAGTTTGGATCTTCGTAGTATCGCCGGAGTACACGCGGTTGCAGTCAGTACGGTCGTAGCCGTCATGATTGACCTCCCTGCCGGTAGCTGACTGATAGATGTAGTCGGAGAAGCGGGTGAAGTAGGTGGCTATGGCGGCATCCCAGACAGGCGCGGCGTATTGCAGCCGCAGGGAGATGGTCGCGGCGCGCTCCTTGCTCAATCCGATAGTGCCGATTTCGTAGGTATTGAGGACCAGATGCGGGCCATCGGCATAGAGTTCCTCCGCGATGGGCGCGCGGCTGGAATGGCTGGCGAGCAATCCCAGATTGAGTTGGCTTCCAAGCGGCACGAGAGCACCGACGGAGGCGGCGTGGATCGTGAAATCCTTGTCGCTTCCGGTGGACGCATTATGCGACACGCGTTCCAAGCGCACGCCGGCCTCCAGATCGAAGGCCTCGTATGTGCGGCGGCCGACCCAGAACGCGCCCGCGCTGTTGGTGAGCACCGGCGGAACGAAGGATTCTTCGCCAACGGCTTCGAAGTCACGGTAGGCGTACTGCAGGCCGGCGGCGCCCTTCCATGGGCCGGCCGCATGATGGAATTCCGCGCGCGCTTCCCAAGCATCGTTCGAGAACTTGGTGCCGGCATGGCCGCCGGGTTCGATCTCCACGTGCATGTAATCGCTGTAGCCGACGCGCATGTTGAGGCGGTCGATGCCGGCAAACGGCTCCTGAAGGCCCAGTTCGAAATCCAGACGTGTCTGCTCCATGTCCAGCGTCGCGTTGCCTTCCTCTTCGTGCTCTTCCCCGTTCTCCTCTTCATCTTCCTCATGATGGTGCCCGTGCGGGCCCGGCAGGCCGTAATCGGATTCCATGCGGCTGACCGCGAAGCCCGCGAAGCCCCAGTCGCCGTGCCATGCGGCGCCGCCGGCGATGGAGTCGGACTCGAAGCGGCTTCCGGGCAGCTTGTCGCGGGCCTCCTCCTCTTCATGGTCGTCGTCGTCATGATCGTCGTCATGATCTTCTTCTTGGGCGCGCAGGCGGGCCGATTCCGCATGGCCCGGGATGTCGTAGTCGTCGCCGTCCTTGGTCGCGCCGTCCAGATGCCAAGCAAAGCCGCCTTTTCCGCCGTTGAGCTTGAACGCGACGGTGTCGCCGCCTGTGGCGCTGTTGTGGCGTGCTTCTGTCCCGCCGGAAAGGCCTTCGGCAGGCAACTGAGGAATGCGTCCGGTCAGCACATTCACGGCGCCGCCGATGGCGCCGGTGCCGTACAGCAGGACGCTAGGGCCGCGAAGCACTTCGATTCGTTCGGCAATGAATGATTCGACGGCGACCGCATGGTCGGCGCTTACGATCGAAACATCCATCGTATCCAAACGGTCTTGCATGATGCGCACCCGCGGGCCGGCCAAGCCGTGCACGACCGGGCGGCCGACGACGGTGCCGAATGCCGCCTGATGGATGCCCGGCTGGCTGCTGAGCGTGGCGCCGAGGTTGACGTCGCGCGCGCGGTCCAATTCTTTGCCGTCCAAGAGGGTCGCGGGTGCCGCCAAGCCCTTGTCGCCCAGCGGGTGCGCCGTGATGATCAGCACTTCCGGGCGCTCTTCAGCCGTCGCCAAAATAGGGGCGGCGGAAAGCAGCAGCCCTACAACGACCGCCGGCAGGATGCCGCTGCATACGTTCGGGCCGGCCGGCTTGCCCGCAGGCGTCATGTGATGTCCCTCTGTCAGGCGTTGCGTCTCGCACAGGCGGCTGCTCACCTCCGACAGTTCGCGGCATAGATTCCGGAATCGGCGGTATTCGTCCACCTGTTGGCGCACTTTGGGGACATCCGCTTCGGGAATGGTCGCGCTGCGCGTCCGGCCGCCGGCATGCCGCGACCAGACCCAAGTCGGGCCGTGTCCTGGATGCCCTTTGGCCGTGCAGCTGCAGGGCTTGCCGCACTTGCGGTACATCTCGCTGAGCGAGCCTTGGCGGAAATTGCCGATGGCGGTTAATTCCTTGAGCAGCCGTTTGCGGCGCTGCAGCAGGGATCGGATTGAGGTTTTAGGCATGGCGCCGTCTCCTGTAGTGGAACATCTACAGATTATCCCGAAATCCGCCATTTGTCAAGTCGCTCCTAGGCGTAGTGTGGCATGCCTCAGGCTTCGGGCAGCAGCAGCGGCTGGCCGTACAGCAACATTTCGCCCGGCGTTGCAGCAGGATTCCAAGCCATGCCCGGATGGGCGCTTAGCAGGACGACGGTCGAGCCCAGATGGAAGCGGCCAAGTTCCGCGCCTTGGTCCAGCCGGATCTCGGGATTGCCGAATTGGGCGTGCCGCCAACGCGAAATGGCGCGGTGGCGCGGCGCGACGAGGCCGCACCAGCTCAGTTCGATGGACGCGACATTCAAGGCGCCGACCATGACGACGGCGAACTGGGTGCCGTTCGGGTCTTCGAACAGGCAGGCGACGCGCTCGTTACGGGCGTACAGGCGGGGGATGCGTGCCGCCGCGTAGGCGGCGACCGTGAATTGGCGGCCCGGAATATGCCGCATCTCCAGCAGCCGCCCGGCGGTCGGCATGTAGACGCGATGGCAGAAGTTCGGCGACAGGTACAGCGTCGCGAATTGCCCTTCCCGATACTCCGGCGCTGCGTCGCCGAGCAGTTCCGCCACGGTGAAGGACTGCCCTTTGGCCTGCACGATGCGGCCGTCGTCGCCGATGCTGCCGAGTTGGCTGATGCGGCTGTCGCATGGGGCCGCCAGAATGGCGGGATCGTCCGGCCACGGCCGCAGGCCGGGCTTGAGAGCGCGGACGAACAGCGCGTCCAGCGTCGGGTACGCCTGCGGGTCTTCGAGTTCGGCGTCTTCCATGCGAATGGAGAAGAAGGCGACGAATCGGAGATTCAGGAAGTTCTTGACGGCCGGGGTTTCGATGCGGGCCAGCCAGTATGCGACCGCCGAGATCCAAGCATGCGGAAAGCAATGGAACAGCCAGGCCTTGAGGTTGTGCCAGCGGCTTCGCCAAACTGCCGCAGCCGTCATCGCAGCGCGGCCAGGCGGCTCAGGTCGGCCGCCATCGCTTCGGCCGTGAACGGGGAGGTGAAGACGCCGGCCAGTCGGGCTTCGGGGTCGACCAGCCACACGCTGGCGCTATGGTCGACGAGGTAGCCGGCGGCCAATTCCCGGCGGGCGTAGAAGGCGCCCAGCCGCTTCGCGAAGTCGGCAACGGCTTCGGAAGCGCCGGTGATGCCCCAAGTGCGGGGATGGAAATGGGCGACGTAGTTCCGAAGAGCGTCCGGCGCATCGCGCTCGGCATCCGTGGAGACGAACACGATCTGCGTGGCCTCGCTGTCCACCGCATGCAGCGCGGTCGTCAGCTTCTGCAGCGTCGGCGCGCAGATGTCCGGGCAATGCGAATAGCCGAAGAACAGCAGGCTCCAGCGGTTCCGGAAGTCTTCCGGCGCCAGCGGGGCGCCGTCATGGCGCACGAGCGTGAAGGCGGGCAGCGGCCGCATCTGATCGCCGAACAGCGTTGCCGCCTGCGTCGGGCGGGACCCTCCCGTGCCGGCGCCCCACCAGGCGATGGCGGTCAGCATGGCGGCGCTGAGTGCCGCCAGCAGCAGAATCAAAGGAGCGCGTTTCATGGGGAGGGTTCCGGACTTGAGAAGGCAAGTTTACCGGACGCAGTGCCGCAGCGGCCGTTTCGAGTTCTGGATGTTCGAGCCGATCAGTCGAACCGCCAAGCCAGTCCGACGGTCAGGCTCCGGTCTGGAGCTGGATAATGCTTCACTTCCTGATACGACTGGTCGAGCAGGTTGCGGATGTCCAGCATCAGTTGCAGTTTGGGCGCGAGGGCGTAGCGTACGGACAGGTGCACCTGCTCGTAGTGCTCGAGCGTCTCGCCGGCGTCTCGAAGCCCTCGTACGGTCGACGCGGCCAGTTGCGCGCGCCAGTTTGCGGCCCGGTAGGCGGCGGTCAGGCGGTACTGGTGGCGCGGCCGCCGGGCTTCGGGAACGTCGCCGTCCGCGCCGGGTTCCGTCGCATGCAGATAGGCGTAGTGGCCGCTGAGCGTCCAGCGTTCCGCAGGCGAGGATCCCAGTTCCAGTTCCATGCCGCGACGCCGCGATGTGCCGGAGCGATTGATGGCGGTTCGTTCGGCATACAGCGTTTGGATTTCGTCCGTCAGGCGCTGCGCGAAGACATGCAGGTCCAAGTTGCAGCAGCGGCCGCCCGGACGGTACTCGAGGCCGAATTCGTGGCTGCGCGAGCGCTCCGGAACCAGATCCGGATTTCCGATGAACGTGTCCGGGAAGTAGCCGTAGCGCTCGGTCAAGGTCGGATTGGCGATGCCGATGCCGTAGGCCGCGTACAGCCGCAGCGGCCGGCCGGGCCAGCGGTAGGCGGCGCCCGCGCGCCAAGTGTCCGCATCGCCGAAGTCCCGATTGCGGTCGCGGCGCAGCGAGAGGTCGAAGGACATGCGGGGCGTCGGCCGGATCTTGAGCATGCCCGCGGCTCCGGACGTGATGAAGCGCAGCGGCCCGACCGCATCGCGCGCGTAGCGCTCGCGGGTCCATTCCAGACTGCCGCCGAGCGTACAGGGCCAGCCGGCTAGGCAGGCTTCGAACGGCTTCCATGCCAGCGCTTCCATCCGGATGCGGCGCCCGGTTTCGTGGGCCGGAAAGTCGTCGCGGTAGCGGTCGCGGGTCTGCAGGTAGTGCATGCTCCATTGGTGCCGGATGCCGGCGTTTTCGGCATGCAGGGCCGCGCGCAGATAGGTGCGCTTGCTGTCGGCCGTGAATGGCGCGTCTTGCAGGCCTGCCGCGCCGCCGTAGCGATCGTATTCCGAGTGCGCGCGCGTCTGCCGCATGGACAGGCGCATGTCCGCGTCGGGCGTCGGCGTCCATCGGGCGCTCCATTGCAGGGTGCGGTTGCGGTACCCGTCGTCTTCGCTTCCCTGCGCCGCCAGATTGTCGCCGCGGGTTCGGAAGCTTTGGAAAGCGGCATGCATGTTGCCTTGCGCCGTATCCGCCGCCAGCCGCCCGGAGGCTTGGAGGCGATTGTCGGAACCCGTTCGCAAGGATAGGGAGGAACCGCCATGCTTGCGGCTGACCAGATTGATGACGCCGGCGATGGCGTGGCTGCCCCAGAGTGCGCTTTGCGCCCCGCGCAGCACCTCGATGCGCTCGATCCCGGCGGTCGTCAGGTGCGCGAAATCCACGCGTCCGGTCGTCGGGTTCGTCAGTTCGACGCTGTCCAGCAGCACTAGCGTGTGATTGGCTTCGCCGCCGCGCATGCGCAGTTCCGCCAACTGGCCGAAGCCGCCGTTCTGGCTCAGGCTGAGTCCGGGAATGCGCCGCAGCGCCTCGCCGAGCATCAGATGGCCGTCGCGTTCCGCGTCCAGTTCGATGACCGACAGCGCCCCGCCGACGGCATGCAGGGGCTGCGGAATGCGCAGGGCCGTCACCACCACGATCTCCGGCTCGGACGCGGCGTGCGGCGGGAAGGCAAGGCACGCTGCGAGGCATCCCGGCAGCAGTGCGGTTCTGTTCGTCATATCCGCCCCATAGGCAAGTGGCGGACGCAAGCAGGCGCGGCCGAGGCGGCCGTGCGACGCATCGGGTCGCCCGCCGCAACCGAAGCGCACATGGAACGGGGCCGGTCTCCGGGCTTGCAGCGGATGGGGCGAACCTCCTTCCCGGGCGCGGGCCCGGCGGCTTGCGGTTCGCCGTTCTGCTTACCGTTGCGGGGGCAGCGCCGGCTTTGCAAAAGCGCACCGGCTTCCCTGTTTCACCTGTCGCGCAGGCACCCCGTTCCGTATGGAATGGGGGATTCTAGCAGGCTTGGGCCTTCCGGGTTCTGTGAATGTGGAAAACGGTTTGCAGAAGTCCGGCGGGAACCGCCTGCCGAAGCGGCCGGCTTAGGCCGCCAGTTCTTCCAGAATGGCGTCGGCGGCGGCCGACGGGCTATCCGCGCGCACGATCGGGCGGCCGACCACCAGATGGTCGGCGCCGGCTGCGGCCGCCTGTTGCGGCGTGGCCGCGCGCTTCTGGTCGTCTTCGTGTGCGGCGGGCCGAATGCCGGGCGTGATGATCCAAAAGGATGGGCCGCATGCTTGGCGCACTTCTGTCGCTTCATGGGGCGAGCAGACGATGCCGTCCAGCCCGGCTTGCCGGGCGACTTGCGCCAAGGCCGGAACCTGCTCGGCAGCGGGGCGCTGGCCGATGGCGTGCAAATCCGCGTCGTCCAGCGACGTCAGGACGGTGATGGCCGCCACCCGGGTTTCGGGCTGGGCCGCTTCGGCGGCGGCGGCGAGCATGGCAGGCCCGCCCGAGGCATGCACGGTGCACATCCAGACACCCAGTTCGCGGGCCGCGCGGCAGGCGGCGGCGACGGTATTCGGGATGTCGTGGAATTTCAGGTCCAAAAAGATTTCGAAGCCGAGCTCCTGCAATTGACGAACCATTTGCGGGCCGCCTTTGACGAACAGTTCGCTGCCGACCTTGAGGCGGCAGGGCATGCCGCGCAGGCTTCGGGCCAGATGCAAGGCGCCATCGGCACCGAGGCCGTCCAGAGCGACGATCAGGCCGGGCGCCGGGCGGGCGGGCATCCGGGACTCAGACGAGGTAAGGCCGTTGGGGCGTCTTTTCGGCGTACGGCTCGACCGGCTTCAGGGTTTCCCATTGCTGGCAGCTGGGGCACTGCCAGAAGAGGCGATGCACCTGGAACTGGCACTGCGAGCACTCGTGTGTCGGCCGGTCGGCGAGGAATTGGTCCAGAGTGCCCAGTACGCGGCGCATGCTCTGCTGATCGGCCGCCACCCGGTTGTCGATGATCGCTTCGATGTAATCGCGCAGCAGCACGATGGACGAAGGATTCGATTGAAAGGCGCTGTCGAAGATTTCGCCGAGGTCATGGTGGTCGCTTTGCCGCAGGTTTTCGACCAGCGACAGAACGGGGAACAAGGCGTGCGGCTGGGTGCGCGCCTGATTGAGGAACTGCCGGAAGCCACGCATGTCGCCTTGCTCCTGATATGCGTGCTGCAGCAGGCGAATGATCTGAGGCGCGAAGGCCGGCTTCTTCGCGTAGGCATCGCGGTAGTGGCGGATGGCGGCATGGTGGTCGTGCTGCTGCATGGCGAGGTCGCCCAGCATGATATGCGCGCGTGCGCAATCCCGATTGAAGCTCAATGCCTTGCGGGCGTATTGCATGGCTCGTTCCGGGCCTTTGTCGGCCACTCCCGCCAGCGCCGCTTCGGCCAGCTCGCAATGGTACTGGGCGATGATCTGTTGCTGGCTGCCGCCGCCTTCGCGCTCGATGTTGCGGGCCGTGCGGATTGCGTTTTCCCACTCTTTCTCCTGTTCGTAGATTTCGCGCAGGTGGTGCAGTGCCTCCAACTGGTGGCTGCCGGTTTCCAGCACGCCGCCGAGCAGGTTCTTGGCACGGTCGAACAGGCCGGACTTCAGGTAGTCGCGAGCCAGTTCCAGCAGCGCATCGGCCTTGGTTTGGTCGTCGAGATCCGGGCGGGCGATCAGGTTCTGGTGCAAACGGATGGCGCGTTCCACTTCGCCGCGCCGCCGCATCAGGTTGCCGAGTACGATATAGGTTTCCACCGTGTCGGCATCCAGGTCGACGACATTGACGAACAGATCGATGGCCTTGTCTGGCTGTTCGTTGAGCAGGTAGTTGATGCCGCGCAGGTAATGCCCGGGAATCGGTTTGGCCTGCTTGCTTTGCAGGTCGCGCCGGGCCGCCCACCAGCCGCTCAGTGCGGCGACGGGCAGTAGCAGCCAGAGCAGCGATGTCATGGGTTCAGGCCTCGTGGATGGGCATGCGGCGCAGGTTTCGGACTTCCTCGTACACCAGGTCGTACTTGCGCTGCAGGCGCGACAGCTTGAACCGGTAGTGCAGCAGCAGCCAGCCGCCGAGCCCAGTGGCCAGCCCCAGCCCCAGCCCCAGAGCGCTCAGCAGGGCCAAGCCCAGTTCCATCTCCAGCGTGCGCTGGGCGAAGTACAAATTGACTTCCACCGGCTGCGGGTTGGTCATGACCAGAACGAGTCCGAAAGCCAGAAGCACAAAAGCCAGCAAGGCGCCGATTCGGTTCATAAGGAGACTCCAGAAGGGCGATACTCCGACTATAGCACGAGTCTGAGGCTGGCGGCAGGCTCGGCAGTTATTGGAAATGGGCGCTGAGCTTCTCGCGCAGAATCTTTCCGGGCTTGAAATAAGGCACGTAGCGCCGGTTCAACACGACGCGGTCGCCGGTCTTGGGATTGCGGGCCATGCGCGGCCGCCGCGTACGCAAACTGAAACTGCCGAAGCCGCGCAATTCCAC
Organism: uncultured candidatus Poriferisulfidus sp.; assembly: GCA_963668445.1. Taxonomy (GTDB): domain Bacteria; phylum Pseudomonadota; class Gammaproteobacteria; order Poriferisulfidales; family Poriferisulfidaceae; genus Poriferisulfidus. The sequence continues at coordinate 1,209,513 of OY764335.1, read as the reverse complement.
GCGATCATGCTCGACCAGTGCATTGGCGACGCGATCGAAGACCAGTTTGACGGCTTCGTCCACATCGCGCGGCGACAGATGCAACTGATGCCGGACGACCCGGGTGATCAGGTGGCTGCGGTTGATTTGCGGCGCGTTGCGGCGGGCAGGCATGGCGGCTAGGCTTCGTCGTTCTTTTTGTCTGCTTCCTTGCGGCCGATCAACTTGTCGCGAAGCATGCCGCCGAGCGAGCGGCTCATGCCGGATGTCTCCGCCTTGTATTCGCGGACGGCCTGCTTCTCTTCGGCCTGATCCTTGGCGCGGACCGATAGGGTGGCTTGGCGCTTTTTTGCGTCGTACGAGATGAGGGTTGCATCCAAGGCGTCGCCAACTTTGGCGCGGGTGCGGGCATCCGCCACCGCATCGCGGTCCAATTCGGATGCCTGAATGGTGCCGGTGATGTGCTCGTTGATCCGCACTGCAACCGTTTGGGCTTCCACTTCGGTGACGGTGCAGGACACCACGCTGCCCTTGGGGTTTTGGCGCACCCACGTTGCCGCCGGGTCGTCCGTCAGCTGCTTGATGCCCAGCGAGACGCGTTCGCGGTTGATGTCGACCGACAGCACCTTGGCTTCGATTTCGTTGCCCTTTCGGTAATTGTGGATGGCGACTTCGCCAGGCTCCGACCATGAAAGGTCGGACAGGTGGATCAGGCCGTCGATGCCGCCCGGCAGGCCGACGAACACCCCGAAGTCGGTGATCGATTTGACGGTGGCCGACACCGTGCTGCCTTTGGCGTACATGGCAGCGAACGCTTCCCAAGGGTTGGGCGTGCATTGCTTCATGCCCAGCGAGATGCGGCGGCGCTCCAGATCGATCTCCAGCACCATCACCTCGACCGCATCGCCGAGCGTGACCATCCGCGAGGGGTTCGGGTTGCGCGAGGCCCAGTCCATCTCCGAGGCGTGCACCAGCCCCTCGATGCCGTCTTCGATTTCGACGAAGCAGCCGTAGTCGGTGATGCTGGTGACGGCGCCTTGCACGCGGCTGCCGACTTCGTAGCGTTCGGAGATGTTCTCCCACGGGTCGTCGCTCAGCTGCTTGATGCCCAGCGACACGCGGCCGCTGTCGGGGTCGTAGCTCAGAATCTTGACGTCGATGTCCTGGCCGATTTCTACGACATCGGACGGATGCTTGATGCGCCGCCATGCCATGTCGGTAATGTGCAACAGGCCGTCCACGCCGCCGAGGTCCAGAAAGGCGCCGTACTCGGTCAGGTTCTTGACCGTACCGCGCACCACGCCGCTTTCGGACAATTCCTTCAGGATGGCGGCGCGCTCGGTGCTGTGCTCCGTTTCCAGCACGGCCCGGCGGGAAACCACGACGTTGTCGCGGCGCCGGTCGATCTTGATGATCTTGAATTCCAGTTCCCGGTTCTCGAGGTAGGCGGTATCGCGCACCGGGCGCACATCCACCAGCGAGCCGGGCAGGAACGCCCGCACCGAATTGAGGTTGATCGTGAAGCCGCCCTTGACCTTGTTGACGATGGTGCCGGTCACCTTGGTGCCGTCCTCGAAGGCCTTTTCCAGTTCGTTCCAGATGCGGATGCGCTTGGCGCGTTCCCGCGACATGCGGGTCTCGCCGTTGCCGTCTTCGACCGCATCCAGCGACACTTCGACCGTATCGCCGAGCTCCACCTCCAATTGGCCGTCGGTGCCGGTGAACTGGTCGACCGGGATGAAGCACTCGGACTTGAGTCCGGCGCTGACCACCACCGAATCAGCGCGGATGTCGACGATGGTGCCGTCAATGATCGAGCCGGCCCGCATTTGCAGGCGCGACATGTTTTCGTCTAGGAGTTCTGCGAAGGATTCGCTCATGGGTTGCCTGGGTCTCGTTTGGTTAATGGGTCGGGCAGGCGGGCCCGAATTTGCGCACACGCTTCCTTGATGGAGACCTGCGTCGTATCGATCAGGCAAGCGTCCGGAGCCTTGACCAGAGGCGACGCGCCTCGCTGCGCATCTTGCCGGTCGCGCTGCTCAAGTTCTTCGGTTAGCCGGTTAAGGTTAGCATTAATACCCAATTCTTTCAATTGCCTCTGCCGGCGGCGGGCACGTTCTTTCAGTGCCGCCGTCAGATACGCCTTCAACAGGGCGTCGGGAAAGACGACCGTTCCCATGTCGCGCCCCTCGGCGACCAGTCCGGGCGGCTGCCGTTCGGCGCGCTGGCGCTGCAGCAGCGCCTGCCGCACTTCGGGATGGGTTGAGATGTGCGATGCAGTGCGGCTGATGTCGGCATGGCGCAGGCGCGCCGTCACGTCCGTGCCTTCGAGCAGGAAGCGGCGCGGCGCAGCGCAGATCTCCAGTTGCATGGCGGCGGCAGCACGTCCGCAAGCCGGACCGGCGGCCGGGTCGATGCCATGGTTCAGGGTCGCCAGCGCCGCGGCGCGGTACAGGGCGCCGGAATCCAGATAGTGCCAGCCCAATTGCGCCGCCAGCAGGCTGGCGACCGCGCCTTTTCCGGAGCCGGCCGTGCCGTCCAGCGCGATGACGGGGGCGGGGTCAGGCATCGGTCAGGCGCAGGCCGGCATGGGCGGCAAGCCGGGCGAAGCCGGGGAACGATGTGGCGGCCCACCGCGCGTCCGTGACCGTGATCGGGGCTTGCGCCGCCAGTGACGCGATGGCGAAGGCCATGGCGATGCGGTGGTCGCCGCGGCTGTGCACGGTGCCGCCGCCTAGCGGGCGGCCGATGATGCGCATCCAGTCCGGTCCCGTCTCCACCGGCACGCCAAGCGTGGCGAGACCGTCGGCCATGGCGGCAATGCGGTCGCTTTCCTTGACGCGCAGTTCGCCAATGCCGGTCCAGACGGTCGTGCCGCGGGCGCAGGCCGCCGCGATGCACAGAATCGGGAATTCGTCAATCGCGTTGGCTGCCAGTGCCGGGTTGATGGCGATGCCGTTCAGTTTGCTGCTGCAAACGGCAATGTCGCCGAGAGGCTCGTCGCCGGCGGCAGCACGGGGTTCCCACGTCACGGTGCCGCCCATCTGCTGCAGGATGCGCAGCATGCCGTCGCGGCGCGGGTTGAGGCCGATTCGAGGCAGCGCCAGTTCGGAGTCCGGCGCGATCAGGGCGCCGACGATGAAGAAGGCGGCGGCCGATAGATCCCGCGGGATGGGCAGTTCGCGGCTGCCGTGCAGGGCCTGCGGGCCGTCCATGCAGATGCGGGAGCCGTCCACGGCGCAGGCGCCGCCGAAGGCTGGTAGCATCAGTTCCGTATGGTTGCGCGACGGTACGGCCTCGGTCAGGCAGGTGCGGCCGTGCGCCTGCAATCCGGCGAGTAGCAAGGCGGATTTGACTTGGGCGCTGGCAATGGGCTGCGCATGCGTCATGCCGCGCAGCGTACGGCCACCGACCTGTATGGGCGCATGGCCGGAGGCGGTTTCAATGCCGGCACCCATCGCCCGCAGCGGTTGTGCGACGCGTTCCATCGGGCGTTGCGACAAGGATGCGTCGCCGACCAGTGTGGTGCGGAACGGACGTGCGGCCAGCAGGCCACACAGCAGGCGCATCGCAGTGCCGGAGTTGCCCATGTCCAGAGGCCTGTCCGGTTCGCGCAGGGCATCCGGTCCGCGTCCGCGGATCGTCCAGATGCCCGGTTCCGGCTCCGTGACGGGGACGCCCAGTTGCGCGATGGCGCGAGCGGTCGCACGGCAGTCTTCGCTGTCCTGAACGCCGACGAGCCGGCTGTCGCCGTCGGCCAGAGCCGCCAGCAGCAAGGCCCGGTGGCTGATGGATTTGTCGCCGGGCAGGTCGAGGGTGCCGCGTAGCCGGCCGCCTGGCTCCAGTCTCCAGCTGCCGCTCATGGAGCCGGGTCGTTCAGTTCGTCGCGAATGCGCTTGGCGGATGCGAAAGCCTTGTGCAGAGGCTCCGTGCGCTCATCGCGCATGGTCTCGAGCAGGTTCTGGATGTGGTGCCGGTACTGCTCCAGCATCGGCATCAACTGATCGCGGTTCGCATGGCAGATGTCGGTCCATAGGTCCGGGTTGCTGGAGGCGATACGTGTGAAGTCCAGCAGGCCGCCGGCGGCGTACCGTTTCAAGTCGGTCGTCGGCAGTTCCTGGGCCAGCACGTTCATCAGGGCATACGCCAGCACATGCGGCAGGTGGCTGACGCCGGCGAACAGCGCGTCGTGCTGCGCAGCGCTCATCTGCTCGAGGCGTGCGCCTAATTGCTCCCACATCCAGCGTACCTGTTCGATCTTGGCCGGATCGGTTCCATCCGCCGGCGTCAGCACGGCGTACCGGTTCCGGAACAGTCCGCCGCTGGCGTGCTGCGCTCCGCTCTTTTCGGTGCCGGCGATGGGGTGCCCGGGCACGAACCAGGCCGGAACGTGGCCGCATGCTTGGGCGATGCTGTCCAGCACGGGGCCTTTCACGCTGCCGACATCCGTCACCGTCTGTGCGGGCGTGATATGCGGTTCGAGTTGCCGGCAGATTTCGGCAATCGTGTTTGGTGGCGTGGCCAGCACGATCAGTTCGGCATTCTGGATCGCAGCCTCAGGGGTTTCGCAGGCGGCATCGATGATATCCATGTCGCGGGCGAGCTTCAAGGCATCGGCATCGGCATCGTAGCCGTAGATGGCGTGTGCGGTGCCGGCGGCGCGCAGGCCGTACGCCATGGAGCCGCCGATATGGCCGATGCCGATGAGGGCCAGCGAGATGCTCATGCGGGTAGTCTCCATGCGTGCAGCGCCGCAATCAGCAGATCGGTCTCGGCATCGTTGCCGATGGTGAAGCGCACCCAGTCCGCAAGCTCGTACTCCGGCAGCGCACGCGCCAGAATGTTCCGTTCGCGCAGATGCGCCAGTGCCGCTTCAGCATGTGGGCCAAAGCCCAGCGTCAGGAAATTGGCGTATGCGCCGAGCACGGGCAGGCGCAGTGCGACGGCGGCTTCCTGCAGGAGCTGCATGTTGCGCGCATTGCTGTTGCGGCTGTGCGCCACGTGCGCGGTGTCGCCGACGGCCGCCGTGGCGGCCATCTGCGCCGGTGTGTTGACATTGAACGGCTGCCGCACTCGATTCAACATGCCGATGACGTCGGGATGCGCAAGCGCATAGCCGATGCGCAGGCCGGCTAGGCCGTAGATCTTGGAGAATGTGCGCGTCACGACGACTTGCGGACAGTCCAGAAAGCGTTCGGCTGCAGGGACCGGCTCGCGGTATTCCGCATATGCTTCGTCCAGCACGACCAGCACCTGCGGCGGCAGGGCTTGCAGGAGCGCGCGCAGTTCGTCGTCGTCCAAAACCGTGCCGGTCGGATTGTTGGGGTTGGCGATGAAGACCACCGCAGTGTCGGCATCGACGGCGGCCAGAAGCGCTTCAGGGTCATGGCCCAGCGGCTGCGGATGCTCGAGCGGATAGGCGGCCGCCACGCGCGCTTCCGCGCCAGCGCTTTGCACGACGAGCGGATAGACGACGAAGGCATGGCGGGCGAAGACGGCATTGCGGCCGCGCTCCAGCCAGCTTTGCGCGACCAGATCCAGCAGATCCGAAGAACCGTTGCCCAGCATGATGCAATCGGTAGGGCAGCCGTGTTGGGTGCTGAGGGCCGCTTTGAGCGCATGCCCGTCGTTGTCGGGGTAGCGCGACAGATTGCCGGATTCGCGCAGCGCTTCCAAAGCCAGCGGCGAAGGCCCCAGCGGGTTTTCGTTCGAGGCCAAGCGGCAGACCTGCTCGTTGCGGGTGCTGGGTCGGGCGCCGGGCTTGTACGGAGCCAGTGCCTGCACGCAGGGGCGGGCGGCGTCCAGAAGGCGCGCAGCGCCGGCATTCGGACCGTTCACGGCACTCAGTCTGGCGCGCAGGGGTAGGAGCCGAGCGTCTTGCAGAACGAGGCGATTTCCCCCATGCGATCCAGCGCCCGCGCAATGGCAGGCTCTTGTTGATGGCCGCGAAAGTCGAGGAAGAACAGATATTCCCAGTTTGCGGCTTGCGTCGGGCGCGATTCGATGCGCGTCAGGTCGATGCCGGCTTCGGAAAGCGGGCGCAGCAGATTCAGCAAGGCGCCGGGCTGGTTGCGCACCGCCGCCAGCACGCTGGTCTTATCCGCGCCGGAGGGCATCTGATCATGAGTGCCGACCACTAGGAATCGGGTGCGGTTGTTCGGGTTGTCTTCGATGTTTGCGACCAGCACTTCCAGCCCGTACTGCTCGGCGGCAGCCCGGGAGGCGATGGCGGCGACCTCCGGATGGTCGGCGGCGTAGCGGGCCGCAGCGGCGTTGCTGGGGTCGCTGATCCGATCCAGTTGCGGCAATTCCCGATCCAGCCACTGGCGGCACTGGGCCATGGCCTGCGGGTGGGCGCGCACCGAGCGCAGCGCGGCGCGGTCCGCCGTTTTGCTCAGCAGATGGTGATGCACGGCCAACTCCACCTCGCCGGCGATTTTCAGGGGCGACTCGACGAATAGGTCCAGCGCGCGCGCGACGACGCCGTCGGTCGAGTTCTCGACCGGCACCACGCCGTATTCGCACTGTCCGCTTTCCACCTCGCGGAAGATCTGCGCGATGTTGTCCTGCGGCGCGACCTGCGCGGAATGCCCGAAATGGCGCAGCGTGGCCTGGTGGGTAAACGTGCCCTTCGGCCCTAGATAGGCGACGCGGGTCGGGTGCTCTAAGGCGAGGCAGGCCGACATGATCTCGCGGAACAGCCGGGCCATCTCGTCGGCCGGCAACGGACCGGGGTTGGTCTCGCGGATGCGTCGCAGCACTTGAGCTTCGCGGGCCGGATCGTAGAAAGCGCTGGTCTGCTGCTTGGCGAGCGCCGTCTCCAGCGCCAAGGCTGCACGCTGGCTGATGCGTTCCATAATTTCGTCGTCTAGCGCGTCGATCCGCTGCCGGGTCGCATCCAAGTCGCGATTGTTCATGCCTTGCGCTCGAAATCCTGCATGAAATCCGCCAAGGCGGCAGCCCCGGCTTCGGGCATGGCATTGTACAGGCTAGCCCGGAGGCCGCCGACCGCCGCGTGGCCGCGCAGGCCCAGCAGCCCGGCCGCTTCCGCCGCTTCCAAAAAGCGCGCTTCTAGTGCCGGTTCGGCCAGTTGGAAGCAGACGTTCATGCGCGAACGCGCCCGCGGCGCGATGGCGTTGGCGTAGAGAGCGCTGGCATCGATGCAGCGGTACAGTAGGCCGGCCCGCGCTTCAGCGCGCTGCGCCATGGCATCCAACCCTCCTTGCTTGAGAAGCCAGCGCAGCATCAGGGCGCAGACGTACCAGGCATAGATCGACGGCGTGTGCAGGCGGCAGCCGGCCTCCAGCTGGGAGGCATAGCTCAGCCCCGGAGTCAGTCCGGTATCCGTGCGCAGGCAATCGCGGTGCGCAACGAGCACGACCAGCCCGGCGCAGCCCAGGTTTTTCTGGGTGCCGGCATAGCACAGCGCATACGGGCGGAGATCGAACGGTCGGCTGAGGAAATCCGAGGTGCGGTCGCATACGAGCGGGCAGGGGGCATCGGGGGCAGGCATGGCCAAGCCCGTCAGGGTTTCGTTCGAAACGTAATGCAGATACGTCAGCCCTTCCGCGTCGGCGGCTGCCACATCCGGATAATCCGCCGGGTCTGCGGCGGTCAGGACGCGGGTCGTGCGCAGGCGGGCGGCTTCGGCCAAGGCTTGGCGGGACCAAAAGCCCGTATCCACGAAGCCCAGCGTGTCGCCGGCGGCACTCAGGTTGTGCACCCAGAGGGCGTAGTGCAGGCGTGCGCCGCCGTTGAAGAACACAATGGCGTAGTCGTCCGGAAGGCTCAGAAGTTGGCGCAGGTCGCTATCCGCCTGCTGGGCGATGCGCTCGAACGTCGGGCTGCGATGGCTGAGTTCCAGAATGGAGCGTCCGCGGGGCGGGAAGCTGCGTACGGCCTGAGCGGCCTGCGCGAGGACTTCCGCCGGCAATTGCGCCGGCCCGGCAGCGAAATTGAAGCGGGTCGGCGCGTCCTCAGTGGACAACCGGATCGTCCTCGGTCGCAGCGTCGCTCAGCGGCTCGACGCACACCACTTTGGTCAGCTGCTCGCCATCGCGGCATTCGATCAGGCGTACGCCTTGCGTGTTGCGGCCGACCACGGAGATCTCGTTGATGCGGGTGCGCACCAGCGTGCCGCCGTCGGTAATCAGCATCACGTCCTGCTCGGGTTCGGCCAGCACGGCGCCGACGACCGGGCCGTTGCGCGACGAGGTGCGGATGGCGATGACGCCCTTCGTGGCGCGGCCCTTGCGCGGGAAGTCGGCGAGCGGCGTACGCTTGCCGTAGCCGTGGCGGGTAGCGACCAGCAGCTGTCGGCCGTTCGATTCCGGTGCGATGATGGCCAGAGCGATGACATGGGCGTCCGTACTCAGACGCACGCCGCGCACACCGATCGCGCTGCGGCCGGACGGTCGGACGGCGTTCTCCGCGAAGCGGACCGCCTTGCCGTCGCCGGTGACCAGCAGGATGTCGCTGTTTCCATCGGACAGGCCGATGCCGACCAGCAGGTCGTCGCCGCGCAGGCCGGCGGCGATGATGCCGTTGCGCCGCACGTTCGAGAACGCGGCAAGCGGCACCTTTTTGATCGTGCCGTTGCGCGTGGCCATGACCACGTAGCGGTCCGCATCGAAATCGCGCACCGGCATGATGGCGCTGACCTTTTCCTCGGGCTGCAGCGACAGCAGGTTCACGATCGGCCGGCCGCGCGCCGTGCGCGAGCCGACCGGGAACTTGTACACCTTCAGCCAGTAGACGCGGCCGAAACTGGTGAAGCACAGCACCGTGTCGTGGGTGCGGGCCACGAACATCTGCTCGATGAAGTCCTGCTCCTTGATGGTGGCGGCGATCTTGCCGACGCCGCCGCGCAACTGCGCCCGGTAGGCGTCCGGAGACTGGGATTTGGCGTAGCCGAGCCCCGACAGGGTGATGACGCGATCTTCGATTGGAATCAGGTCTTCGTCGTCGCAGTCGTAGTCGACCGCCTCGATTTCGGTGCGCCGGGCGTCCGCAAACTGTTCTGAGGCCGCCGCCAGTTCGTCGCGAATCACCTGCATTAGACGGTCCGGGTCGGACAGAATGGCGCACAGCTCGGCGATGAGGTCCAGCACGTCCCGGTAGTCGGCGCGAATCTTCTCCTGCTCCAGGCCCGTCAGGCGGTGCAGCCGCAGTTCCAGAATCGCCTGCGCCTGTGCTTCGGAAAGATGGTAGCCGGAGGTGTCCAAGCCGTAGCAGGCGGCCAGTTCTTCGGGGCGCGAGGCTTCGGCGCCCTGCTGCCGGAGCAGCTCCGCGACGTCGCCGGGCGGCCAGGCGCGTTCGGCTAGGCGGGCGCGGGCGGTGGCGGCATCCGGCGAGGCCTTGATGAGGGCGATCACCTCGTCGATGTTGGCGAGCGCGACCGCGAAGCCTTCCAGCCGGTGGGCGCGGCTGCGCGCCTCGCGCAGATTGTGCAGGGTGCGGCGCGTCACCACGTCGCGGCGATGGCGCAGGAAGGCCTCCAGCACGCCACGCAGTTCCAGCAGTTCCGGCTGGCCGTCGACCAGCGCCACCATATTGACCCCGAAGGACTGGCGCATGCGGGTCTTCCGGTACAGGTTATTGCAGACCACCTCGCCGTCGGTGCCCTGCTGCAGCTCGATGACGATGCGCATGCCGTCCTTGTCCGATTCGTCGCGCAGGGTGCGGATGCCTTCGAGGCGCTTGTCGCGGACCAGCATGGCGATCTGCTCGATGAGGCGCGCCTTGTTGACCTGGTAGGGCAGTTCGGTGACGACGAGCTGCTGGCGATCCTTGAGGCCGGTCTCGGTCGCGACGCGGGCCCGCATCAGGATGCGGCCGCGGCCGGTGGCGTAGGCCTCGCGGATGCCGTTGCGGCTGATCAGCGCGGCGGTCGGGAAGTCCGGGCCCGGCACATGCTCCATCAGGCCGTCCAGATCGATGCCGGGGTCGTCGATCAGCGCCATGCAGGCGCGGGCGATTTCGCCCAGATTGTGCGGCGGGATGTTGGTCGCCATGCCCACGGCGATGCCGGCGGTGCCGTTGACCAGAAGATTCGGGATGCGGGTTGGAAGCACGGTCGGCTCCTGTTCGCTGCCGTCGTAATTGGGCGCGAAATCGACCGTCTCGCGCTCCAGGTCGGCGAGCGTCTCGTGCGCCAGCTTCGACAGCCGCACCTCGGTGTAGCGCATGGCCGCCGGGGCGTCTCCGTCCACCGAACCGAAATTGCCTTGCCCGTCGACCAGCAGGCCGCGCATGGAGAACGGCTGCGCCATGCGCACCATGGCATCGTACACTGCCGTGTCGCCGTGCGGGTGGTACTTGCCGATCACGTCGCCGACGATGCGGGCCGACTTCTTGTACGGCTTGTCCCAATGGTTGCGCAGTTCATGCATGGCGAACAGCACGCGCCGGTGCACCGGCTTGAGGCCGTCGCGGACATCCGGCAGAGCGCGCCCGACGATCACGCTCATGGCGTAGTCGAGATACGACTGGCGCATCTCGTCTTCAATCGTAACAGGCAGGATTTCGGGGCTTTGCGGGGGTTCGGCGTCGTTCATTCGGGCGGGATTTCGGCGGTTGCGGAGGGGATGGGGAGAGGTTTCGTCACCATGCTTGAATTTTACCAGAAAAAGCCCTTTCGTGCACCTTCCGAATGCGCTATACGAGGGCGTTTGCCAGCGGCGCACGCGGTTTGCGCCGGCCGCGAAATCTTGCCGGCGCAATGGCCGGAATCAACGGGGAGAGTGGTGGCTATGGGTGGACTCGAACCACCGACTTCGGCATTATGAGTGCCGCGCTCTAACCGGCTGAGCTACATAGCCAGAAACAGGGCATATCGTTCCCAATTATAAGGCATGGCGCCTGATTGCCGCCGTGCGGCGGCCTGAATTCGGGGAGTTCCTCGGCTAGGCTTTCAGCCCCGACTTCCGAATCCGGATGCGGCCGAAATCCGTTAGGACGCAGCGGCTTGCCGCCAAAGGTCGCGTTCGGCCTGTCCCAGCATGAGGCACAGGATGTGGGCAGGGATACGGGGTATTTTGGCGGTCTCGGCGAAATCCAGCACCCTGAAATCGCGGTCTCGCCGGGTGACCAGATAGGCGCGGTCGATGCCTTCGAGGCGGCAGCACTGCTTCAATCCGCTTTTCTCGCGCAGCGCAGGATGCTTGCGGTACTTCACTTCGAAAGGCAGGACGTACCGAGGGCTTCGGACGATGATGTCGGCTTCGCGGTCGGTGCCGTCCTTGATCACGGCGGCGGCTCAACGAAAACGGTCACGATATCGGTGTCGTAGTATTGCTGATGGCGGACCTCGGAGGCGAGATGCCGCAGCATCCGCAAGGAGATTTCCCGCTCAATCGGCGCTGCGATGCCATGCGTGCCGAGCAGGGCGATCTGGTCATGCAGGTTCTCCCCGCCGGGCGCAGCCGCAAATTCGAGGATGGCGTTGCCATCTGTTTGGCGTGCGACCAAGAGAAGGCGGCGCGGTTCTGGCCTGCTCGCTTCGCCGTCTTGCCGGAGCAGCGTCAGCAGGGTTTCTTCAGCGGCGGCGGCAAGGCGTCGGGCCATGGCGTCGTTCCAGCCGCAGCGGGTCGCGAAGGCTTCCAGAAACTCCTCGATCTTCGGCAGCGACGCGGCTTCTAGAGTTGTCTTGACGCGGCGGTGCCCCGGTCCCGTTGCTTCGACGAACAGGGTGAGCAGAATGGCGACGAGCCCGCCGGCGGTCATGCCGTTGTTCAACAGGCCGCCGGCGAACTCCGACATGATATCGGGAAAGATCCAGCCGTTCTGGAAGCCGACGCCGACCCAGAATGCGACTCCGATGACGAGGCCCTTGCGGTAGTCGATGCCGTCTTGGACGACGATTTTCATGCCGACGACGAAGAGCATGGCCAGCAGTACAGTGAGGTAGGCGGCGGCGACCGCTCCCGGGATTGCCAAAATCACTGCCAGCGCCTTGGGCAGGAACGCCAGCGTGATGAAAATGATGCCGAGCGCCACCCCGACCCGGCGCGCCCCGACTCCGGTCAGTTCGGTGACGGACACGCTGGTCGAGTAGGTCGTGTTCGGTACGGTGCCGGCCAAGCCGGAGAGCAGGTTGCCGACGCCGTCTGCGGTCACGGTGCCCTGCACGGCCCGAAAGTCCACGGCCCGGGGGTGGCGCCAAGCCACGCGCTGGATGGCGACGGAATCGCCGATGGTTTCGATGGCGCCGACCATGGTGACGAAGGCGAAGGCCGGCAGCAGCGTCCAGAAGACCGGTCCGAAGTTCAGGTCCATGCCCGGCCAGTCGCCCGCCGGCAGGCCGACCCAGGCGGCGTCGCGAATGCGGGCGATGTCGTAGAGGCCGAAGCCGATGGCCGCGATCGAACCGGCGGCGACGCCGACGATGGGTGCCCACAGGCGCATGGCGCCCCGGGCTTTCAGCGCAATGCCGCCGATGACGAGCAGGGTCACGAGGGCGGTCAGCGGCGCGGCCTCAGGTGCGGTGCCGGCCGGCACATCCTTCAGCATGCCGAAGATGATCGGCATCACGGTGACCGGAATCAGCATGATTACGGTGCCGGCGACGGCCGGCGTCAGCACGCGCCGGAATAGCGACAGGCGGGCCGCGATGGCGAACTGGAACAGCGACGAGGCGGCGACCAGCGTGGCCAGCATGGCCGGGCCGCCTTCGGCAAGGGCCGTGACGCAAATGGCGATAAAGGCGCCGGACGTGCCCATGGCGAGGGTGTAGCCGGCACCGATCCGGCCGAGGCGCACCGCCTGCAGAATCGTGGTTAGGCCGCTGACCGAAACCGCCGCGAAGACGATCCACGCCAGCACCTCCTCGGAGCCGCCCGCCGCCCGGACCACGATGGCCGGAGTCAGCACGATGCCGGCGATGCACAGGATGGCAAGCTGCAGGCCGAGGCCTGCGGCCAGTGCCGGCGGCGGCCTTTCGTCGGGCTGGTAGCGGACGTTCGGGCGCGGGTTGGAGTCGTCGGTGTCGATGATGCGGTCCTTGCCTAGCAGTGAAGATGGGGAATCGGAATGAGGCGTCTGGGGTGCTATTGTAGCGGCAAACGGACGTGGCTGAATGGCATCTGCGGGCCGGCATGAGTGCCGAAATCTTGCCGGAATCAAAAAATCGTTAAAAATACCATTTATTTTCAAATACTTAAAAATGTGGTAGAGTAGGGGAGATCAATCGTCCGGCAAATCGTAACGTTGCCGGGCGGAATCGTTTGGTAACACAATTCATTTTAGGAGGTGTGTCATGTCAAGTCTTGTCGCACTATCAATCAGCATCGGCGTCTTAGGGGGTGTCGCAACGGCACTGAGTTTAGGCCCATTAGCTGGAATCGTCTACATCTGGGTGGCTTTCATCGCCTGGGCCTGCTACTTTGCTATCGGGGGAGACCAAAAGGCGCTGCAAAATACGATTGTTTGCGGCATTTTCGGCGCAGTGACCGCTTGGGTGGCGCTGCTCGTGATTTTGGCAATCCCGCTGGGAGAAACCCTCACCGTGCCCATTTGGGCAGGTGTCGTGGTGGCGGGCAGCGTTCTGGTCATGTGCCTGCTAGCCCAAGTCGAGATCTTATCCTCGATTCCGGCGAGCGTTTTAGGCTATGCGAGCGTGGCAGGCTATGCGCTGCAGACCGAGGGCGCGTTCTCCATGGAGGCACTGAGCTCCGTGGGCACGGGCAACGCCGTGATCGTCGTCGCGATTTCCATCGTCGTCGGCGCGGTCTTCGGCATGATTTCCGGCAAAGTCGGCGGAATGCTGACATCGGAGTGATTTCGGCCAGGCATTGAGTCTGGTTTCACTAAAAACGCCCAGCCTCGGCTGGGCGTTTTTGCAGGCCGAAGGGGCAGAGCGGTGCCTCTGCGAAGCCTTGACAATCGACTGGCGCGGAGATGGGGGATTCCTGATTCCGCAGCAACCGTGCGGGCCGATGCATGGCTGCGCGCGATGCCGCCGCCATTTGCTAGACTCCCATCGCCATGAAACGTCATTCGGCACTCCGCCGCGCAATGAAAGCGGGCTCGAACATTACGGATCTTATGTTCGAACTCAGCCGAGTCCGAGGCGAGGAAGATATTCGCGGTGCGTTGCAAAACCTGCTGCGGGTCGTGGAGGCTGGGCTGTACCGGCTTGAGGTCGCAGCGGGCCGAGGCTTCGCCGATATGGTGTGCCACGAGTATCGGGTCGTAATTGAGACCAAATCGCGTGGCGAATGCAATCCCCGGGCTCTAGGCTCTAGGGCAGGCGAGAATCAGGAGCAGCAACTGGGAAGGTATCTGTCTGCTATGGCCGACAGTGCGCCGGCATCCGGGTCGGGCCCGCTCGTTCCGTGGCAGGGCTTTCTGACGGATGGCGAGGTGTGGTGGGGCTATCAGTGGAATGAAGCGAAGATGCGCACGGAACCGGTGCCTACGGTGCGAGCCTTGCGCATTGACACCGGGGAAGGTTTTCTGGCATTTGCGGACCAGCATCTGAAGCCTAAGAGCCGGGGCAGCAAGCAACCGCCGCCGGTCAATCTTCTGGGCGAAGTGTTTTTGCCTTTCCTGAACGATGTCGAACATCTGCAGAGGGCGAGCGAGGCTCGGCAGGCGTATCGAACCAGGATCGAATTGTGGGCGCGCGTTCTGGCAGGCTCCGGCATCGTGCCGGACATGGCGCAGTCGCTGGCGCGTGCGGAGACCTTTGCCCGGCATACGGTACTGGTTGCAGGTTCGCGCATTTTGTGCGCCTTGCTCGGCGGTTCCCGGATGCGGGACGAGGATTTCGTGGCCGTCGTGAACGACGGCTTCCCGGGATGGCTTGCAGAAAGCGGCAAGGGGCGCGACCTGATCGTGCGCCTGTCCGTGCGGTTGCGGCAATACGAGTGGCGGGAGATGACCCGGGATGTCCTGAAGGATGTGTACCATGGCCTGATTCGCCGCGACATCCGCAAGGAATTCGGAGAGTACTACACGCCCGACTGGCTGGCTGCCTGGGTGGTGGAGCGCACCTTGGATGATGCGTGGCTGGACCGGTCCATTCGGGAGGCCGTCGGCATCCTCAATGCAAAAGACCTCGGGCAAGCTTTGCCGAAGGAGTTCGGCGTGCTGGATCCTTCGTGCGGGTCGGGCACATTCCTGTTCCATGCCGCCCGGCGCATTCACCACAGGATTCGGAAAGCGTTTCCCGGTGGCCTGAAGCAGGCACGGGACATCATATTGCTGCTCGTGCACGGCATTGATGTGCACCCGGTTGCGGTGGAAATGTCCAAGGCGACGCTGGCGATGGCATTGCCTGAGCGGGCACCTCGGGAACGCAAAGGGAAAGACTTTCCGCTGCAGATATTCTTAGGGGACGCGATGCATTCGGAACAGGATTACGGACTGCTGGATGCGGAAAGCATCGAAATCCGTTCTGCGGGCGGGGAATTCGTGCGCATTCCGAAGGCTCTGGTGCTGCATGCGCAAGGCCCGAAATTCGTGCGCCGGCTGGTTGATGGGGCGCGCCAAGGGAAGCAGAAGCGCTTTTCCGAAATCGCTGCCGCGGACAGAGCGCGTGCCCGTTCCGCCATGCGGCAGTTGGCCGAAGTGATCGAAAAGGAGGGGAATCATATTTGGGAGTGGTACATCAGCAACGTGATGGGGCCGTTGCGCCTATCGGAGCGCAAGGTCGAGTGCATGGTCGGCAATCCGCCGTGGCTGGTGGCGAACGACACGCCGGACGGAGTCCGCAAGAAGGCCATCGAGCGGATGCGTATGAATTACGCGCTGCGGATGAAGGGGGGTGCGACGGCCAAAGGCGATCTGGCTTCGGTGTTTACGGCTCGTGTGACGGATTTGTATCTGGCGCAGGGCGGGCGTTTCGCATACGTACTGCCGGGCAGCGCCGTCATCAATCAGACTTGGGAGCCGTGGCGTTCAGGAAATTGGAAATCGGTCCCAGATCGATCTTCGCGAAGTTTGGGATCTGGACCGGGTCGAGCCGCCCGCGTTTGCGCATGCGCCGAACGGAACGTGCGTCGCATTCGGAAATCGTGCCGAACGCGCTGGGGCCCTCAGCAACATCCTGAGATGGCGAGGCCCTTGTGATGCGCCGATTGCGGAGCAACGGGCCGTCCGCACGAGCGAATCTTCCGCATATTTGGCCCGGTTCCGGCGCGGGGCCGTGTTCCAGCCGGCAAGTTTGCTGCTCACGCTAGAAGACCCGGACCGTTTCCGGGCAGGAAGTGTGGATACGGTGGGGGTGCCCACCAAAATGGCGACGAAGAAGCCGTGGATTGGTACAGAGCGGGTCGCTCATGTGGAGCGCGAGGTGCTCATGCCCATTTTGCGTTCGCAGGAATTGCGGCCGTTTTGCGCCGCGCCCTGTGCTTGGTTGATTGTGCCGCGTTCCGCAGACGGCTTGCGGGTGTTGGACTTGGAGGATCCGGAGTTCCGGCGCCTGTGGCCCCGTACGCGGCAGTACTGGGCGGATGCAGAGCGGGCATACGCCGAACATCGCAGCCCTAATGCAGGCGCGACATTGGCGGAGAATTTGGACTACAAGAGAACTTTGTCGAGGCAGTTGGAATATTTCGAACGACGGCCCGGCCGGCGCAAGGTCTTTTACAATAAATCGGGCATGACGTTGCGGGCGGCCCACGGCAGCGTGAATTTGCTTGCAGACGACAAGCTGTACTACCTTGTCGCACGTAGCGAAAGGGAGGCGCTGTTTTTGACGGGTGTGCTCAATGCCGAGTGCATGCAGGACGCATGGGGCGAGTCGAAGACATCGAAAATGCATTTCGACAAGTCCCCGTGGCGGCATGTGCCGGTGCCGGAATACTCTGGAGGAGACAGCCTGCACAAGAGCATTGCGGACGCGGCGCTGAAGGTGGAGAAGAATCCGGAGGTGGGGCGCATGGAACTGGAGCGTGCTGTGCGATTGCTGCTACCGGATTACGCGCATGCTGCGTGAAATCGGGATTCGTGTCCCCTGTTTCAGGCTCTTGACTCAAGGAATGATCTGTAGTATGGTTCTGCGGCGTTTGGTCGGAGCGGCGAAAGAGATTGCGCGATGCATCGGGATGGTACGATTAGGAGCGGCCCGTATCGTCCAGGCAATCAGGGCCGCAGTTTCTGTGCCGCCGCCCATGCGGGTGGCGAACCCTATATATGGGGGGGGGGGGGGGGGGCACCCCTTGACGCCAATGAATCTCGCGCTCGGCATGCGCGTTCCATTTCAGATTCAATTGCAACCGCAATTGAAACCGGGCACGATGAAGGAATCCGACATTCCGGCCGTCGTTCGAATGCGGCCGCGGGTTGCGCTTGCATAACTTTGGGCCTTCTGCTCGCAATGGCGCCGGCCGGCGCGGCGAGCATCTGCGAGAATAGCACGGCGACGCCATCGGGCTCGCCGGCGGGCTTGGTGGCGGACTGCGATGCGCTGCTGGCGGCGAAGGACACGTTGCGGGGCACGGGCACTCTGAACTGGAGCAAGGATCTTGCCATCGGCTCGTGGCAGGGCGTGACTGTGTCGCCAAGCACCGGTTCCAATCGGCGCGTGGCCCGCCTGCGGCTTCAGGCAGCCGGCCTGACAGGAAGCATTCCGACGCAGCTGGGCAGTTTGGGCAAGTTGACGATGTTGAATTTGTCTTACAACAACTTGACAGGAAGCATTCCAGCGGAACTGGGAGACTTGTCGGAATTAAACTTTTTGATTCTAAGCAACAACAAAACCCTGGCAGGAGAAATTCCTGCGGCACTGGGCGATCTGTCGAATCTGTACTCTATGCAACTGAGCACCAACAGTTTGACAGGGAGCATCCCGAAGGAGCTAGGGAACTTGAGAAACTTGCAGACTTTGGAAATGCAAGGCAACAAACTGACGGGGAGCCTCCCGTCGGAACTGCAGAGTTTGACCAATGTGCATACTCTGTCACTGTCCGACAACAAGCTGACGGGAAGCATTCCGATATGGTTGGGCGGGTTGGCGGAATTGTCGACTTTGGAGCTTGCACTCAACAGGCTGACGGGGAGCATTCCGACACAGTTGGGCGGTTTGGCGAAACTGAGGCAGTTGAGCTTGACTTCTAACAGCCTGACAGGAGGCATTCCGGCGGAACTGGGAAGCTTGGCGGAATTGCGCTATTTGGAATTGGGCAGCAACGGCCTGACGGGGGGCATTCCGACACAGTTGGGAGGCTTGGCGAAACTGACCCATTTGAGACTGAACAACAACAGCCTGACAGGGGGCATTCCGACGGAGCTGGGCAATTTGGCGAAACTGCGGTACATGGACCTGTCCGGCAACGGTCTGGCGGAGTCGATACCGACGCAGCTGGGCAACTTGGCGAGTCTGTGGCACTTGAATTTAGCCTCCAACAGCCTGACAGGGGGCATCCCGGTGGAATTGGGGAATCTGTCGGCAAACTTGGAGGAGTTGTATTTGAACGACAACGGCCTGACGGAGGGCATTCCGAGGGAACTGGGAAATTTGGTGCAACTGTGGCACTTGAATTTGGCCTCCAATGAGTTGACGGGGAACATCCCGGCACAGTTTGGGAGCTTGGGGAATTTAGTAACTTTGGATATGAACAGCAACAATCTGACGGGCACCATTCCGGCCGAGTTGGGCGATCTGGAGTATTTGCGGACCTTGGCTCTATACCTCAACCAGCTGGAGGGCTGCGTGCCGGACTCGCTGGCAAGATTCCTGTCCGTTCCCAACGGCATCAACCCGCAGCAGGGCGGCCGGATCCTGATGACCTGCGCGGCGGTGGCCGCCGCAGAGAGGGCCGAAGACCAGCACAGGGCTTCGGAAGCTTTGGAGAAGGTTCTGGCGGGTTTGGCCCGCAACCTGCTGAACAGTTCGTCGGCGATCGTTGGGCCGCGGCTTTCGGGCGAGGCGTGTGAGGCGGAACTGCCGTCGCTGGCGGCCTTGGCGGCAAGCGGTTCGCTGGAGGACTGGTTCTGGGGCCGCGGCTTCGAGTTGTCGCTGAATGCGGACGGCGCGGACGGCGCGAACGGCAAGCGCTGGTGCGCATGGGGCATCGGGGACTATCAGGACTTCGAGAGCGATTCCGGGTCTCTGCAGTACGCGGGCTACCTGAAGGCGGCGTATGCGGGCCTTGACGTGCGCCTGGAGGCGGGCAAGATGGCGGGGCTGGCCGTATCGCGCAGTCAGGGACGGGCGGACTATGTGGAGACGAAGGCCGGCCGCGTGCAGATCCGCCTGACCAGCGTCCATCCGTACTTCCGCCTGCCGCTGGAGGCGGGGGAGGCTTGGGTGGTCGGCGGCATTGGTCGGGGGGATGCGGAGGAATGGCGCGAGGGCTGGATGCCGTCGAAAAGCGACTTGGAGATGCGGATGGCGTCGGCGGGGCTGCGGCGTCCGCTGGAGACGGCCGCAGGCGTGAGTCTGGCATTGAGGGGCGAGGCATCGTTCGTGCAATTGGAGACGGACACCGGGGAGCGCGCGATCCACAACCTGACGTCGCAGGCACATCAGGTCGCGGCGGGGGTGGAGTTTTCCGAGGCGGAAGGCGGCGGGCCCGGGGAAGTGTTCGGGGCGCTGGTGGGCCGCTACGACGGCGGCGACGACATCGAGGGCGTCGGCTTGGATGTGGAGGGCGGCTGGCGCTACGAGGATCCGGGGGGCCGGCTGCGCTTGGAGGCGCGCGGGCGCTGGCTGGTGGCGCACACGGAGAGCGGCTACGACGAGTTCGGGGCGACGGTGGCCGCGCATCTGGAGCCGGGCGAAAACGGCCGGGGGCTGTCCCTGAAGGCGTCGCCGCGCTGGGGCGCGCTGCGCGAGGGGCCGTCGGTGCTGTGGGGCGGCGAGGCCTTGCCGTCGGCCGTGCCGGAGCGGGACGAGGTGGGGCTGGCGCTGAGCACGGAAGCGGGCTACGGAGTGCGGCTGCCGGGGCTGGGCGGCCATGCGGCATGGTTCGTCGAACTGGACTGGGGCATGGAGCGGGATCGTATCGGCATCGGCATTCGCGTGATGCCGGATGGCCCCCGCTAGGAAGGCGGTCCGCATCGCCGCCGTGTTGCGGCTGCACCGTGCCTTGCCCATTTTCCGCGGCGCTTGAACCCCGGAGAATCGGGGCTTTCGCCGCATCCTGCGGACGTACGCGGCGGCCGCTTCAAGCGCGGGCTGTATACTACTGAACTGGACTCCTTTTTTCCCGACCCCAGCGCCGCCATGCCTGTGAACCTTATGCTGCAGGATAGCCTTTATCGCCCCGAATTCGAGCGGGACAGTTGCGGTTTCGGCTTGATTGCCCAAATGGACGACGAGCCCAGCCACGAGCTGGTGCGGACGGCCGTTCATGCGCTGGAGCGGATGACGCATCGCGGCGCGATCGCCGCCGATGGCAAGACGGGCGACGGCTGCGGGCTGCTGCTCAAGATCCCGGCCGGCTACTTCCGGGACGTCGCGGAGCGGGAAGGCATCGCTCTGGGCGAGCGGAACGCGCTGGCCATGGTATTCCTGAGCCGGGACGAGGCGCAGGCGCAGGCGGGCCGCCAGGCGCTGGAGAAGCATGTGGCCGAGCAGGGCTTCCGGCCTTGCGGCTGGCGGGAGGTGCCGGTGGATCCGACCGCGCTCAGCGCGCAAGCGCAGACCTCCATGCCGCGCATCGAGCAGTTGTTCGTCGACCTGCTTGGCAGCGATCCATGGCACAGCGATGCGCCGCTGCTGCTGGCGCGCCGCCGCGCCGAGCAGGACATGGCGGACGATCCCGACTTCTACGTGTGCAGCCTGTCGCCGAACGTGGTCAGCTACAAGGGGCTGATGATGCCGGCATGGCTGCCGAAGTTCTATGCCGATCTGAACGATGCCGGCTTGGCTTCGTCGATCTGCGTGTTCCATCAGCGCTTTTCCACCAATACCTTGCCGCAGTGGTCGCTGGCGCAGCCGTTCCGCTATCTGGCGCACAACGGCGAGATCAATACCATCCGCGGCAATCGCAACTGGGCCGAGACCCGGGCGCATACGTTCAGCAGCAAAAACCTTCCGGGCCTGGAGCAGCTGCGCCCGCTGGTGTCCGAGACCGGCTCGGATTCCTGCGCCTTGGACAACATGCTGGAAGTGCTGCATGCGGGCGGCATCGACATCTTCCGCGCCATGCGGCTGCTGATTCCGCCGGCCTGGCAGAACGCCAAGGGCATGGATGCGGACCTGCGGGCCTTCTACGAATACAGCTCCATGCACATGGAGCCGTGGGACGGCCCGGCCGGCATCGTGCTGACGGACGGGCGCTACGCCGCCTGCGTGCTGGACCGCAACGGCCTGCGGCCGGCGCGCTACGTGATCACCCGCGACCGGCGCATCATGCTGGCCTCGGAGATCGGCGTGCACGAGTTCGCGGATGCGGACGTGGTCGACAAGGGGCGGCTGGGGCCTGGCGAGATGCTGGCGGTGGACACCCGCACCGGCGAGCTGCTGACCTCCAAGAGCATCGACCGCATCAACAGCACCCGCAATCCCTATTGGCAGTGGCTGCATGAGGGGGCGCGGCGCATGCGCTCGCTGGTGAGCCATCACGTGCGGCCGTGGGAGGCATGGTCGCAGCCGGCGCTGCGGCAGCACGAAAAGATGTTCAACGTCAGCTACGAAGAGCGCGAGCAGGTGCTGCGCGTGCTGGCCGATGCCGGCCAGGAGGCGACCGGCTCCATGGGGGACGATACGCCGCTCCCGGTGATGTCGGGCCGGGTACGCTCCTTGTACGATTATTTCCGCCAGCAGTTCGCGCAGGTCACCAATCCGGCCATCGATTCGCTGCGCGAGAAGGTCGTGATGTCGCTGGAGACCTGCTTCGGGCCGGAACTCAACCTGTTCGACGAAACGCTGGACCATGCCGTGCGCCTGACCACGCAGTCGCCGATCCTGACGCACAAGAAGTTCGAGCATCTTCTGGCCATCGAGGACGACAACTACCGGCCGTTCCGCATCAATCTCAACATCGACGCGCAGCAGGACTTGGGCGAGGCCTTGCGCCGGATTGCGGCCGAGGCGCTGCAGGCGGTGCGCGAAGGCCATGTGCTGATCATCCTGTCGGACCGCGACCTCGAGCGCGGCAAGATGCCGGTGCATGCGCTGCTGGCCACCGGGGCCGTGCACCATGCGCTGATTCGCGAAGGCCTGCGCTGCCAGGCGAACATCGTGGCGGACACGGGCACGGCCCGCGACCCGCACCATTGCGCTGCGCTGATCGGCTACGGCGCGACGGCGGTGCATCCCTATCTGGCCCTGCAGTCGCTGTGGGACATGGCGAACATGGGCGAGTTCGACGAAGAGACGTTCTCGATCATCGAGCGCAACTACTGCCACGGCATCGACAAGGGGCTGCTCAAGATCATCTCCAAGATGGGCATCTCGGCCATCACCAGCTACCGCGGCGCCCAGTTGTTCGAGATTGTCGGCTTGGATAGGGAAGTGACGGATCTGTGCTTCGTCGGCACCGTCAACCGCATCGGCGGCGCCGGCTTTTCGGAGTTGGCTGCCGACCAGCACCGGCTGGCGGCGCATGCCTGGGGCCGTGAGGACCTGCGCCAAGGCGGCCTGCTGAAGTATGTCCACGACGAGGAATACCATGCGTTCAGCCCGGACATCGTCCAGTCCCTGCAGGCGGCGGCCCGCAGCGGCTCCATGGAGGACTACCGGGTGTTCCGGGATCTGGTCAACCAGCGCGAGCCGATGGTCTTGCGCGACTTGCTGCAACTGCGCGATGTCGCGCCGATCCCGCTCGAGGAGGTGGAATCGATCGAAGAGATTACGCAGCGCTTCGACTCGGCCGGCATGTCGCTGGGAGCCCTGTCGCCGGATGCGCATGAGACGCTGGCGGAAGCCATGAACCGCTTGGGTGCGCGCTCCAATTCGGGCGAGGGCGGCGAAGATCCGCGGCGCTACGGCACGGCGCGCACGTCCAAGATCAAGCAGGTCGCTTCGGGCCGCTTCGGCGTGACTCCCGAATACCTCGTCAATGCCGAAGTCCTGCAGATCAAGATCGCGCAAGGCGCGAAGCCGGGCGAGGGCGGACAGCTGCCGGGGCGCAAGGTCAATGATCTGATCGCACGGTTGCGCTACTGCAACCCGGGCGTGACCCTGATTTCGCCGCCGCCGCATCACGACATCTACTCGATCGAAGACTTGGCCCAACTGATTTTCGATCTCAAGCAGGTCAATCCGCAGGCTCTGGTGTCGGTCAAGCTGGTGGCCTCGCCCGGCGTCGGCACGATCGCCGCCGGCGTGGCCAAGGCCTACGCCGACCTGATTACGATTTCCGGCTACGACGGAGGGACGGGCGCCAGTCCGCTGACTAGCATCAAGTACGCCGGCGGGCCTTGGGAGATGGGCATCAGCGAGGCGCAGGTCGTGTTGCGCGCGAACAATCTGCGCGACAAGATCCGACTGCAGGCCGACGGCGGCCTGAAGACCGGCCTGGATGTCGTCAAGGCGGCCATTCTGGGGGCCGAGAGCTTCGGCTTCGGCACCGCGCCGATGATTGCGATGGGCTGCAAGTACCTGCGCATCTGCCACCTCAACAACTGCGCGACGGGCGTGGCGACGCAGAACAAGATCCTGCGCCGCGACCATTTCATCGGCGAAGCGGACATGGTCGTCAACTACTTCACGCTGGTGGCAAAGGAAGTGCGGGAGTGGATGGCGGCTCTCGGCGTGCGCCGGCTGGTCGACCTGATCGGGCGCACCGACCTTCTGGAAATCAGTTCCGGTGCCACCAGCCGCCAAGCGCGGCTGGACTTGCGGCCGCTTCTGTCGGACGGCGGTGTGGCGGCCGAGGCGCCACGCTACTGCCAGACGGACGGCAATCCGTCCTTCGATCAGGGCGAACTGGCCGAACGGATGGTACGCGATGCGCGGGATGCGATTGCGGCCAAAACCGGCGGCGAATTTCACTACGAGATCAACAACACCAATCGCTCCATCGGTGCGCGGCTATCGGGCGAAATTGCTCGGGCGCACGGCAATCACGGCATGAATGCCGCGCCGCTCGTAATCCGGTTGACAGGCACGGCCGGGCAAAGTTTCGGCGTCTGGAACGCCGGCGGCCTGCATCTGCGCCTCGAGGGCGATGCCAACGATTACGTCGGCAAGGGCATGGCGGGTGGCAAGCTGGTGCTCATGCCGGGAACCGACTTGGCGCTGCCGACGCAGCGCACGCCCATCATGGGCAATACGTGCTTGTACGGCGCAACCGGCGGCAAACTGTTCGCGGCTGGCACCGCCGGCGAGCGCTTCGCCATTCGGAATTCGGGCGCGACGGCCGTGGTCGAAGGCGTCGGCGACCATGGCTGCGAATACATGACCGGCGGGGCCGTCGTCATCCTGGGGCGGACTGGCGTGAATTTTGGCGCCGGCATGACCGGCGGCTTCGCGCTGGTGCTGGACGAGCGGCAGGACTTCCCCGAGCACGCGAACGGCGAACTCGTCGAATGGCGCTCGCTGGCATCGGACGACTGTGCGGGCTACCAGCCGTATCTGCGCAGCATCCTGATGGAATACTGCGGCGAGACCGGCAGCGCCCACGGGCGGAAGATTCTGGAGCAGCTGGAAGAATGGCTGCCGTATTTCTGGCTGGTGGCCTCCAAGGAAGCCAAGGTCGAAACCCTGCTGGACGAATTGCGCGAAGCGGCGTAGCGCAGCAGGATGCTTGGGATGCGCGATGGCCGGCCAGCAGTTTCCGCCTGAATTCCTGCCGCAGCTGCTGGCGCGGGTCGATCTTGCCGAACTGATCGGACGCTATGTGTCGCTCAGGAAGGCCGGGCACGAATACAAGGCGTGCTGCCCGTTCCATAACGAGAAGACGCCGTCGTTCACTATCAGCCCGCAGAAGGGCTTCTACCACTGCTTCGGCTGCGGGGCGCACGGCACCGCGGTCGGCTTTCTGATGGAGTACGGCAAGTACTCGTTTCTGGATGCGGTCGAAGAACTGGCCAAGCAGGCCGGCATGCAGGTGCCGCGCCGCCAAGGTGCCGCGCCGCAGCAGGACTACGAATCGCTGTACGCGTGCATGGAGGCGGCTTGCCGCTGCTATGAAGAAGCGCTCGCCCAATCCGAGGCCGCTCAAGCCTATGTGCGGCAGCGTGGCCTGACGGCGGAGACCTGCAAGCAGTACCGCATTGGCTATGCGCCGGAAGGCTACGACAATGTCGAGCGGCGGCTGGCGGAAAAATATCCGCGCAAGATGCTGCTCAAAGTCGGGCTGCTGTCGCAAAAGGACAATCGCGTCTACGACAAGTTCCGCCATCGCCTCATGTTTCCAATCCGCGACATGCGCGGACGGGTCGCGGCGTTCGGCGGCCGGGTGATCAATCCGGACGACAAGCCCAAGTACATGAATTCGCCGGAGACGCCGCTGTTCCATAAGGGCCGGATGCTGTACGGTCTGCACGAACTGCAAAAGCGCCGCGGCAAGATCAAGTATCTGGTTCTGACGGAGGGCTACATGGATGTGGTCGGCCTAGCGCAGGCCGGCGTGCCCAACGCGGTCGCGATGCTGGGCACGGCGACCACCGAGGATCATGTCCGGCTCATGAGCCGCTTCTGCCGGGTGTTCGTGTTCTGCTTCGACGGCGACCGGGCCGGGCGGGAGGCGGGTTGGCGCGCCTTGGAGCATTTGTTGCCGGTGCTGCGCGAAGGCGACGAGGCCCGCTTCGCGTTCATGCCGGAAAGCGAAGATCCCGACAGTTTCATCCGCGAACGTGGCAAGGAGGCATGGCGCAAGTTCCTGAGTGATGCCATGCCGCTGGAGGAGTATTTCTTCGAGCACTTGACGGCAGGCTTGGATCTGGGGTTGGCTTCGGGGAAGTCGGCACTGGTCGGCAAGGCCCGGCCGTTGCTCCGCCAGATGGGCAATGCCGTGTTCCGGGATCTGATGGCGCAAAGGCTGGCGGACGTGACGGGCTTGGAAGTCGGGCAGCTGCGGCTGGAATCTGCCGAAGCTCCGCCGAAGCGGCCGGCGGCGCCCGGTCGCCGAACGCTTATGCAGAAGATGATGCGGCTGCTGCTGGAATACCCCGGACTGGCGCATCTGGCGCCGCCGCCGGCCGACCTGCGGGCGATTCGCGCCCCCGGCTTCAGATTGTTCGCCAGCATCATCGACCTCGCGCATGCGAATGCGCAAATCACATCGGCGGGCATTGTCGAATCGTTCCGCGGCGAAGAAGAGGAGAGGCATTTGAACAGCCTGTTGCGCTGGGTGCCGGTGGAACTGTCGCGAACGAAGCAGGAAAGGGATGTGCGAGGCATCTTCAAACAGGGCATGAACCGTTTTCGCTTGGAATACGTCAAGCAGCAAATCGGCGAATTGAACGACCAGCAGATCAAAGGCGAGGCTTTGAGCCGGAGCCAGCAGCAGAAATTGGCGGCGTTGAAGAAGCAACGGGCCGAACTGAGCCGCCCGCAGCGCGGCTGATTGCCGGGGCAGGGCGGTCGCCGGCAAGGGCCCATAATTCTTAAATTTATTTATATATCAATAGACTATAAAGTCCATCAAAGCACGGCCCAGAATGCGGTAGAATAAGCAGTCTGGAAATCCAGTGCCGCCGACCTCGGGTGTCTGTCGGCAGTTGCCACAGGACAACAATAATAATGGAAGGAGTGCTCGAAATCAGGGATAGTTGCAACACGCCGGAGCAGCTGCTTCGGAGTTTGGCATTCGCCCGCTACTTGAACATCTACAAGGAAGAATTCATTTCGGATCTCCTGCATCGCGAACGCAATCGCGACGAGGCCCAGCACAAGGTGGACATGATTCGCGGCATTACGTTGCGCGACATCACCGCCATTCTGGACTACAACCATTTTCCGTCGCCCGAAGATCTGGAACGGGCGCGCGCCATCGTCAAATTCATTGACGGGGGGTTCCATCATTTCCGCAACAAGAGCTATTCGCGTCTGGTCCGCTTGCAGAATGAGGTCGTCAGTTCGGGTACGGAAAGCCAGAATACGATCAAGGACAAGGTGACGGAGAAGTCGGCGCAGTTGACGGACCTGATCTTGGAGACGCGCCGCCGCCTGCTGTCGCAGGTCGGACTAGGCTACGGCGTGCGCCGCACGCCCGGCATGGATGCTTCCGCGAATGTGACCGCAGGCGAAATCTCCGGACACTATTGCAACATCCCGCCCGCGTACAGCGTGCTGTGCCATGTGCCGCTGACCATGGTGGCGGATATCCGCACTGGGGTGGACTACCGGACGCCGGCGAACCGCCGTGCTTATCCGTTCTACGAACTCCATCACAACCCGTTGCATATCGAAAAGTTCGATCCTGAGGATTGGGTTTCTGTGCCGCTGCAGGTCGGGCGCTGGCTGATTGTCGCGTACATCCATAAATCGCGCGGCTGCATCGAGATGGAGCCGGGGCTGCTGAACCTGTTCCCGTTCATGGACGTCTCGCAGACGTTCCCGGCGCTGCGCCCGGACGGCTTGTTCTTCTTCGGCGACCCGAATGGAATCTTCGGTGAGGACCTCGGGTACTATTGGGACGACGACAACCAATTGCTGATCGGCATGGTGCCGAACCACGACGAGTACAAGTATTTCGGCTATTGCAAGAAGCCGATTCTAACGTTGCACAACGTTCTGGCGATCCGCGGCGGCGACCTCCCGCTGCATTGCGGCTGCACCCGCTACATCGTTGGCTTCGAGAACGATGAGCCGTACATTTCCGAAATGCTGATCAAGGCCGACGACATGGGTCGGGTCGTGCTGGAACGGGCCAACGGCGCCAGCTTCCGACGGCCCATCTTCTATGGCACCGAAATCGGCGCATTCGCCTGCTTGGACGGCTTCAGCGAGCAAGCCAAACTGGCCATGCAGGGACGCGAGGTTGGCTACAACAACCACATGGGCTCGAATGCCCGGCAGATCGTGCCGGTGGCGGAAGAGTCCGAAGTGCGGATGGGCAGCAATCTGGATGTGCTGCTGTACGCCAACAATTTCCTTCTCAAGGAGGAAGAGGAATCTTGCGTCGACATTGACATTCCGGTGGAAACAGCGATTCGGCACTTCCGCATGGGCGAGCGGGTCGCGGCGGGCAGCACTCAGACGCATCGCGGCAAGAAGGAAACCAGCTATTGGGCCAATCCGTTTCCGGCGCTGCAGGATCCTGAAGGCAAGGTCTTGCATCCGGACCTGTACGAGCAGTTCAGCGAGACGGAAGCGGCGTTCATGAAGGATGTCGAAGTGCTTGTGGAACGCGGCGAGATGCGCATCGGTGTGGCGTACAGCCAGCTGATGGCGGGGGTCTATGAAGGCAACGACGACGACGACGTCACGCGCTGCGGCTATGTCAATCGCGAAGAAATCGAGCAGCGTGCGCCCGAACGCCTAGCGCAGGAACTGATCGAAATGGTCAAGAAGATCGCGATCGAGAAGCGCGAACGGCGTGGCGATGATGTCCGGGAGATCGATGTGACGGTCGCGCTGGTCGGCGACAGCCGCACGGGCAAATCCGAGACGGCCGAGAAGATGGAAGGCGTCTTGGGTCTGACGCTGATCTGACCGCTTGCGATTCGCAAGGACGGCTCATGCGCTTGCCGTCTTCGCCGCATACATTCCAGAATTTTCCTTGAATGCCCGCAGTGTGGCGGGTCTGATCTCGCCATGCCTACGCCATCTGAGCAAGGTTTCTATAAAATAACTTATAGTATATAGTATACATTATACTATCTATTATTAAAGATATTATGTCAAAAAAATTAAGAGATACCATGCCGCTTCCGGCAGTGCGGGCTCTGGACAGATTGGGCGAGGACATCCGCGATGCACGGCGGCGGCGGCGCATCTCCACCGCCGTCATGATGCAGCGGGCCATGATCAGCCGCATGACCCTGCACAAAATCGAGCGGGGCCACCCGGGCGTGGCGTTGGGCAATTACGCCAAAGTGCTGTTCGCGTTGGGCATGGAGGAGCGCCTTGCGGAGTTGGCGGATGTGCGTTACGACACGACCGGACTGGTTCTGCAAGACGAAAAGCTGCCGCAACGCATTCGAACGC
The DNA here is from genome assembly GCA_963668445.1 of uncultured candidatus Poriferisulfidus sp. Taxonomy (GTDB): domain Bacteria; phylum Pseudomonadota; class Gammaproteobacteria; order Poriferisulfidales; family Poriferisulfidaceae; genus Poriferisulfidus. The sequence continues at coordinate 1,180,544 of OY764335.1, read as the reverse complement.
CGCGCAACTGAGCTTTGATAAGGAATGTGCCATGGACCGGGATATTTGGGTGTACGCCGACTTGCAAGGCCATCCTGTCGAAGTCGGCCGTCTGTGGTGGAGGCTGCGCAAGGGGCGGGAGAGCATGTCGTTCGAATATGCTTCGCAATGGCTCGCGCATCCGCAGAGGTTCTCCCTTGAGCCGGCTTTGGCATTGGCTCCGGGAACGTATCATTCGTCCCTTGGCAAAGCCGTGTTCGGTGCGTTCGGGGATTCGGCACCGGACCGCTGGGGCCGGAATTTGCTTCGCCGCGCCGAACGCAGGCGGGCCTCGAAGGAAAATCGCACGCCGCGGACCTTGTTCGAAATCGACGTGCTGCTGGGGGTTGACGATGAAACGCGGCAGGGGGCATTGCGTTTTGCTGCCGAATCCGGCGGACCTTTCTTGGCGGAGCCGACAAAGCATCGCATTCCGCCGTCGATGGAACTTCCGCATCTGTTGGCGGCGGCCAAGAAGATTACGGCCGATCTGGATGACGACGAAAGCCTAAGTTTGCTCATGGGGCCGGGCTCGTCGCTTGGCGGAGCGCGGCCCAAGGCATCGGTTCGGGATGCGGACGGCACGCTGCTGATCGCAAAATTCCCGCATCAGTCGGATAACGTCGACATAGTGCGCTGGGAAGGCGTCGCCTTGGCACTGGCCGCAAAGGCCGGGCTGGAAGTGCCGGCGTGGAGGCTGGAGAAGGTCGCCGATCAGGCCGTGCTGGTGGTGCGTCGCTTCGACCGACAGCTTGGGTGTCGCATCCCGTTTCTTTCTGCCATGAGCATGCTGGGAGCGACGGACCGCGAGCCGCGGTCCTACCTCGAGATTGCCGAAGCACTACGCCGTTACGGTGCGGCCGTGGAGCGCGACCTTGGCCAGCTTTGGCGCCGGGTCGTCTTCAACATCCTGATTTCCAATACGGACGACCATCTGAGAAACCACGGATTCCTTCGCCCCGACATACACGGCTGGCGCCTGTCTCCGGTGTATGATTTGAACCCGACGCCGGCGGATGTGCACCCGAGGGTGCTCGCCACGCATATCGACCGCCATGACGGCACGGCTTCGTTCGCGTTGGCAATGGAGACGGCCCGGAATTATGGGCTGAGCGCTTCAGAGGCGCGTCGCGTCGCGAAGGAAGTTGTTCAAGCCGTAGCTGCTTGGCGTATCGAGGCTGCACGACTCGGGGTGGAACAGCGCGAAATGGAACGCATGGCTTCTGCATTCCAGCATGCCGATTTGGAGCAAGTGCTGAAGTTGGCGTGAACCGTTTGGCGGCGAAGCGGGCCGGGTGTCTGTCGTTTCCGGTACGATTCCAACGGGTCCGGAGATTCTTCCAGATCTACACGTCGATAAAGTTGCGGTAAACATCGAGATGCCGCCTTGCAATGAGTGCGGGGTCGTATTGCTCAGCGCGTGTGCGCCCAGCCTCGGCCATGCGCTGCCGCAATTCTTCCGATTGGCGCAGCCGCTGCAACTGCTCCGCAAGCGCTTCCGCATCCCCGGGCGGGACCAGCACGCCGCATTCTTCCGTGACGACTTCCGGAATGCCGTCCACCCGGCTTGCTACGATGGGAACGCCGGCGCGAAGCACATCGAGAAGCGTCGAGCCTAGCGGTTCGATCAGGGAAGGGAACGCGAACAAATCGAAGGCGGCAATCCATGGCGCCGGATCTTCGACCCAGCCGGCGAAATGCACATTGTTCAGGCCCTCGGCCTGATGCCTCAATGCTTCTTCCAGACGGCCGCCTCCCAAGAGCAGGAAGTGAGCATCGGGGCATCGGGCTTGCAAGATCCGGGCCGCTTCAATCAGCACGGCGTGGCCTTTCTCAGGCCCGTCCATGGCCGCAGCATGGCCGATGAGGAAATTCCCGGCGAATCGTTCTCGGATAGCATGCGCCGCTTTCGGTTCCGGCGATGCCGGGTTCCATGCGTCCGGGATGCGCGTGATGGACAGTTTCGAGAAGCGGTTCCGCAGGCCGTCTTCGACCGCTTGCGTCAGGGCGATTACGACCCGTGCGTTCCGATACACGGCGGAACTGTAGACGTTGTCGCGAATGGGCTTGGTCAGGCGGCGCGTAATCAGGTAGGGGATGCCCCACAGCAGACGGGCGGCATACGCCGCTTGGGCGGCGTGCGCTTCGTGGGCATGCAGCAAGGCAGAGCCTTGGCAGGCCCATGCCGCAGCCATTCGGTTGCGCACCCAGCGAACTTCTAGAGTACTGCTGTTCAGGAAGCGTTTTGCCAGCGGCCCGCGCTGCAGTACGACGACGCGCTGCTTCGGCTCCCCTTCGGCAGCCAGCGCGTGGACCAGAATTTCGGTCTGGCGCTCGCCGCCGCGCAGTTTGGGATCCCGCGCCAGATTGATATGGCAAAGCGGAACGGTGGTTCGGCCTTTGGCGCGGTTCCATACTTTGGCTCCGTATTTCGGCGATTGCGTGGCGATGCGGCGGAGCAGCCAAAACGGGCCGATGAACGCCCGGTATGTCCGAGATGCGTACCAACGTCCCCGAAAGCCCCAAAAGACGCCCCAGACGATTCGGGTGCTCCGCGATAAGGCCGCCGGGAGGTCGGGGGAGATCTCAAGCGTTACGGCGTCGCCGTCGCGCAGGTTGAATTCCTTTCTAAGATGGAGCGGAGAGAGGATTTCGACGACATGCAACGGGTGCCCGTCAGCACGCGTCATCAGGCATGGGGTGTCATTGATTTCGGCCGGCCAGTAGTAGGCTCGCCCATCCTTGGGGATGGCGACCTGCTCAGGGTCGAATCGAACCGGGCCGTCCAATGCCACATTGAGCGAACCGGGTGCTTGGAGTTTTCCGAAGAAGTCTGAGATAGGGGAAGGACCGACGATGGACCGCGATGCCGTGCCGCGTCCGCTAATCACGCGGCCATGCAAACGAACCGGACTCGGCATGGGTGCAGGCATGGGTTTCAAAGGGCCGGACATTGGCCGGTTGCGGTCGATGTGCTATGCAACGTGCAACTGTTGCCGGTAGGAAGACTCATGCATGTTCCATCTGCTTGATTTTTTCGCGCTGCCGAGCCAGCTGCGCATGCGCAGCCTCCAATTCGGCAAGGCGCTTGCGTTCCTGCTCTACCACATCGGCGGGCGCCTTCGACACGAAATTCTCGTTGCTCAGCTTGCCTTGCACCGAAGCCCGCGTGCCTTCCAGTTTCTTCAGTTCGCGGTCCAGCCGTTCCAGTTCCGCATCGCGGTCGATCAGGCCTGAGAGTGGGATCAGCACGCGCATGTTGCCGACCAGTGCCGTGGCGGATTCGGGGGCCGGTTCGCCGTCGGCAAGCCAGCGCACGGATTCCGGCTTTGCCAAGCCCATGATCCATCCTTCGGTTTCGCCGAAGCGGGCTTGGTCTTGCGCCGTCCAGCCGTCCAGCAGGACGGGAACCGGTCGGCCGGGCGCGATATCCATTTCGGCGCGGATGCGTCGGATGCCGCCGACGAAATCCTGCAGCCAGCCGATGGTGGCGACGGCATCTTCGGCATCGGCGACCGCTTCCGGCTGCGGCCAAGCGGCATTCACCAGCATGGCGTCCGAGTCTTTTTGCCGTTGCGGCAGCTTCTGGCAGAGTTCTTCCGTGATGAAGGGCATGAACGGGTGCAGCAGGCCGAGGGCGTCTTCCAGCGTTTCGAAGAGGGTCTGCAATGTGGATTGCGCTTGCGCTTCAGGACCGTTCTGCGCCAAGGTCGCCTTGGCGAGTTCCAGATACCAATCGCAGAAATCGTGCCACACGAAGTCGTACAGCGTCTGTGCGGCCAGGTCGAAGCGGCACTCCTCGAGGTGCTCGGCGACATCCTGCGCCGTAGTGTGCAGGCGATGGCGGATCCAGCGGTCGGCCAGTCCCGGATTCGCGTCGGGCGCGTCGGCGTCCAGTCGTTCGGCGTGCAGCAGCGCGAAGCGCGTGGCGTTCCACAGCTTGTTGCAGAAGTTCCGGTAGCCCAGCACACGCGGCAGTTCGAAGCGCACGTCGCGGCCGAACGTGGCTTGCGCGGCGAAGCAGAAGCGCAGCGCGTCCGTTCCGGAAGCCGGAAACCCTTCCGGAAACTCTTCGCGGGTGATTCGCCCGATGGCCTTCGCCTTGCCCGGATCCATCAGGTCGGCGACGCGCTTTTGCACAAGCGCGTCCCGTCCGATGCCGTCGATGACATCGATGGGGTCGATGGTATTGCCTTTCGATTTGGACATCTTCTGGCCGTGCGCGTCGCGCACTAGGCCATGCACGTACACGCGCCGGAACGGTACGTCCTTCGCGAAGCGCAGCCCCATCATGATCATGCGTGCGACCCAGAAGAAGATGATGTCGAAGCCGGTGACCAGAATGTCGGTCGGATAAAAGCGTTCCAGCTCGGCGCTCTTCCGGGGCCAGCCCAGCGTGGAGAACGGCCAGAGCGCGGAGGAGAACCAAGTGTCCAGCACGTCTTCGTCCTGATGCAGCGGGAGGTTTGCGTCCAGCGCGTGCTTGGCGCGCACTTCCTGTTCGTCGCGCCCGACGTAGATGTTGCCGTCGGCGTCGTACCAGGCAGGGATGCGGTGCCCCCACCAGAGCTGGCGGCTGATGCACCAGTCCTCAATGTTCTGCATCCATTCGTAGTAGGTCTTGCTCCAGTTGTCCGGCACGAAGCGGATGCGGCCGTCGCGCACGGCTTGGACGGCCTCCCGGGCGAGCGGCTCGGTACGCACGTACCATTGGTCGGTCAGGTAGGGTTCGACGATGGCGCCGCTGCGGTCGCCGCGTGGGATCGTCAGCGCATGATTTTCGGTTTTCTCGAGCAGGCCTTGCGCGTCGAGGTCGGCCAGCACGCGCTCGCGCGCCTGTTCCCGGCTCAAGCCGCGGTAGGCGGCCGGCACCGCGTCGTTCAGATGCGCGGTGTCGGTGAAGATGTTGATCAGCGGCAAGTCGTGCCGCAGGCCCATCCGGTAGTCGTTGAAATCGTGCGCGGGCGTAATCTTCACGCAGCCGGAGCCGAACTCCGGATCCACGTAGTCGTCGGCGATGATCGGGATCTCGCGTTCCGCCAGCGGCAGGAGCACGGATTTTCCGATCCATGCCTGATAGCGGGCATCGTCGGGGTGCACGGCGACGGCGGTGTCGCCGAGCATGGTTTCGGGGCGCGTGGTGGCCACTGTCAGCACGGCGTCGGAGCCTGCCATCGGGTAGCGCAGGTGCCACAGGTGGCCTTGTTCTTCGGAGGCGAGGACTTCCAGGTCGGAAAGGGCGGTGCGCAGGACCGGGTCCCAATTCACCAGCCGCGTGCCGCGGTAGATGAGGCCCTGCTCGTACAGCTGCACGAACACTTCGCGCACGGCTTCGGACAGTTCGTCGTCCATGGTGAAGCGTTCCCGTGACCAGTCCACCGAGGCGCCCAGGCGCCGCAATTGGTCGGTGATGCGGCCGCCGGATTCGCGCTTCCAGTTCCAGACTTCCGCCACGAAGGCATCGCGGCCGAGCTCTTGGCGGCTGCGGCCTTCGCGTTCGAGCTTGCGTTCGACCACCATCTGCGTGGCGATGCCGGCGTGGTCGGTGCCCGGTTGCCACAACGCGGCACGGCCTTGCATGCGCCGCCAGCGCGTCAGGATGTCCATCAGCGCGTCTTGGAAGGCGTGCCCCATATGCAGAGTGCCGGTGACGTTCGGTGGCGGGATCATGATGCAGAACGGGGTGCCGTCGCCGTGCGGCGCGAAAGCGCCGCCGGCCTCCCAGCGTTGCCGCCAGCGGGCTTCGATGCGTTCGGGGGCGTAGCTTTTTTCCATCCGCGCTTGCGGGGCGGCGAGGGGCGGGCGGTTGAGCCGCCGCCGGGTTACATGATCTCGTGATCGGGCTCGAGGCCGCGGTCGCGGTACTGGCGGAAGCGTTCGCGGCCGAGGGCTTTGGTGGCATCGTCCGGTCCGACCACTTCGACGACCTGGGCGAAGGACTCGAGTTCCTGCGGCAGGCCCTCGCCTAGGTTGATCAGCACGTCGCGCTGTTCCGGCAGCCATTCGGCATGGATGGTGACCTTGACGTGCGGGCTCGGGTTGCCGCCGATGCTGTGGGGCAGGAAGCTCTGGTCGTGGTAGATCCACAGCTGGGTGTCCATGTCTTGGGCGGCCTGTTCGTCGCGGACGCGGATGTGCACGCGCCGGCCTTGGGCGACGGCTTTTTCCGCGATGCGGCAGGCGAACCGTTCCCGGCGGTCGCGGCGGAGCACGTAGAAGCGGACGGTCTGCACGGGTTCGGCTATTCGGCGGCGTCCGCCATCAGGAACTGCGTCAGCAGCGGCACCGGCCGGCCGGTGGCACCTTTGCGCTTGCCGGTATTCCAGGCGGTGCCGGCGATGTCCAGATGCGCCCATGGCGTGTCCTTGACGAAGCGCGACAGGAAGCAGGCGGCGGTGGTGGCGCCGGCGTAGCGGTGGCCGATATTGGCGATATCGGCGAAATTGCTGTCCAGTTCCTGCTGGTAGTCGTCCCATAGCGGCAGGGGCCAGACGCGATCCCAGCTCTCCTGCCCGGCGGCGATCAGTTGGCTTTCGAGTTCCGGCTGCTGGGTGAACAGTCCGGAGGCGTGCTTGCCGAGCGCGTGCAGGCAGGCGCCGGTTAGCGTGGCGATGTCGATGATCAGGCGGGGTTTGTAGCTCAGAGCGTGGTGCAGCGCATCGCACAGGATTAGGCGGCCTTCGGCATCGGTGTTGAGAATTTCCACGGTTTGCCCGGAGGCGGTGGCCACGACGTCGCCGGGGCGGGTGGCGCGGCCGCCGGGCATGTTTTCGGTCGCCGGAATGATGCCGACGATGGCTTGCGGAAGATCAAGGGCCGCGCAGGCTTTAAGCGTGCCGAGCACGCTGCCGGCGCCGCACATGTCGAACTTCATTTCGTCCATGGCGGAACTGGGCTTGATGGAGATGCCGCCGGTATCGAACGTGACGCCTTTGCCGACTAGGGCGACAGGCGCTTGCGGCCGCTTGCGGCCGCGGTACTCGATCGTAATTAGGCGCGGCGGTTCGGAACTGCCTTGGGCAACGGCCAGAAAGGCGCCCATTCGGCGCTTTTTCAGTTCGGGCGGGTTCAGCACGGACACTTTGAAGCGGGCGTCTCCGCGTGCCAGCTGGCGGGCCTGCTTGACGAGGTAGGTCGGGGTGCAGATGTTGGGCGGCATGTCGCCCAGCTGCCGGGCCCAGACCATGCCGGCTGCAATGGCGATGCCTTCGGCCAAGCTCTGCCGGATTGCGGCACGGCCGTTGGCGGGGGCGGGGATGGCGACGCGCTTGAGCGGCACGGCCGGAAGTTTGGCCGAGGGTTTGGTGGCGTTGAACGCATACGCCTCGTTCTCGAGGCGCAGGGCGGTCTGGCGTGCGGTCCAGCGCGGCGTACGGCCGAGGACGCGGAGCTCCAGGCCGGCGATTGCCGCAGTCGCTGCCGGGCCTTGATGCAGGCTTTGCGCGACGGCTGACAGCGCCTTGAAAAAACGGCGCTCGTCGAGTTTGGCGGCTTCGCCGAAGCCGGCCAGAAGGACGCGCTTGGCCTTCACGCCCGCGGGACGATACAATGGGGTGAGCGTTCCGGCTTTCCCTGCGGTGCTGTCTTGGGCCAGAATGTCGCGGACTGCGCCGTGCGTGGCCTTGTCGACGGCCGTGGCGGAGGGGCTCATGCGGCCGTCCGCATAGACGCCGACCACGAGGCAGTCGCAGGAGATGGCCGCAGGCGTGGCGGACGTGACGGAGTAGTTCATGGGCGGGAATGCGGAATTGCGGATGATGCTTTCAAATTTTATCAAATTGCCTTGGCGCGTCCCGGTGCTGGACCGCTATCTCGCCGTCGAATTGGCGCGAGCCGGCGTGGCGGTGACGGTCGCGCTGCTGTTGCTGATCGCCGGCAAGTTGCTGATGCAGCAGCTGGGCTATCTGGCGGAGGGCAAGTTTTCCGGCGGCATCGTCACCGCGTTGCTGTTCAATAAGCTGTCGGCGTATTTCGTGCAGCTGCTGCCGTTCCTGATGCTGTTGTCGGCAGTGCTGGCCTTGGGGCGGCTGCATCGGGATGGTGAAGTGGCGGCCATGCGCGCATGCGGGCGTTCGGAGTTGCGGCTGCTGGTGCCGATGGCGATGCTGGGCCTGCCGCTGGCGATGGTGCTGGGCATCATGAGTTTGTACGTAACGCCGCAGTTGTCGCTGGAGGCGGAACTGGCCCATCATCGGGCGCGATTGGAAGCCGGACTGGATGTAACGCAGCCCGGACGGTTCATGCAGGCTCGCGACGGGCGATGGGCGTTGTACACGGGCGAGGCATCGGGCGCCGTGGCGGAAGAGGTGTTTTTTGCAATCTACCATCCGCAGGCGCGGCAGGTGCATGTGGAGACGGCGGCGCGTGCTTCCAAGCATCTGGACGAGGCGCGGGCGACCTATGTGTTGAACTTCGAGCAGGGGCGGCGCTACAGCGGTTGGCCGGGCAGCACCGACCTTCGCACCATGGAGTTCGAGCGGCATTCGCTGCGCATTGATGCGGCGGTTTCGGAGCAGGCTCGGCAGCGTGTGCGGTACATGACACTGGCGCAGCTGCTCGCGTCGGACTCGGCGGCGGCCAACGGCGAATTGCAATGGCGGCTGTCGCTGCCCGTATCGCTGCTGTTACTGTTGGCGCTGGCGGTGCCGCTGGCGCGCAGTTCGGTGCGCGAAGGCAAGTACGCCCGTGCGGTCGGAGCCATTCTGATCTATCTGGTCTATGCGCAATTGCAGTTGCTGGCCGTCTCCCAAGTGCGCGGCGGAAGTTGGCCGGCCTGGGCGGGGGTATGGTGGGTGCACGGCTTGATGGCGCTGGGCATCGCGGCGCTGTTTTGGCGCAACCTCCAGCGGCCGGCATGAACCTGCAAATGCGCCATCTGGTGCGCCAGACACCGGATGGCATCGCCATGAAGCTGCTGACGCGCTACTTGGTGCGCCGGGTGCTGGGCGGCATTGGCGTGACGCTGCTGGCGGTGGTGGCAGTGCTAACGCTGGTCGATTTCATCGACGAAGCGCGGCGGGTGCGGGCCGGCGGGTATTCGTTCGCGGAGGTGCTTTGGGTGATCGTGCTGACCACGCCACAGCGCATGTACGAAGTCTTGCCGGTATCGGTGTTCATCGGCAGCTTGCTCAGCTTGGGCCAGTTGGCAGCCGATAACGAAATGACGGCCATGCGTGCGTCCGGGCTCGGCATCTGGCGTGTGACGCGGCCGCTGCTGCTGCTGGGCCTGCTGCTGGCGTTGGCGACGATCCTGATTGGCGAGAAGCTTGCGCCGCCGGGCATGGAAGCGGCATGGAGCTTGAAGCGCCAGTATCGCGGACCGGGTGCGGACGATGCAGGCTTGTGGATTCGCAAGGATGGTAGTTACATGCGTGTGCAACGGGCCCGTGACCCCGGCCGCCTGTCCGATGTTTTGGCATACCGGATAGGCGTGGATGGCGTATTGCAGCGCAGCGCGCATGCGCGGAGCGCATGGTTCGATGGGGAGCATTGGGTTTTGCAGGATGTGCGCGAAAGCGTGGTGCACCCGGACGGAACCATGCAGACGCAGCAGCATGCGGAGCTCGTAGAGACGGCGTTGCCGCCAGCGGACGTATTGGAGCTTGTGATGCGACCGGCTGACGAGATGTCGATGGCGAGCTTAAGCCGCTATCTGGATTTTTTCGCTGGCGAGCAGGTGGAGTTGCGGCCGTACCGGTTTGCATGGTGGCAGCGCTTCATCACGCCCATCTCCTGCGTGGCGGTTCTGCTCCTCACGGTGCCTTTTGCTTTCGTCCAGCCGCGAGGCGGCGGCTTGGGCCAGCGCATTTTCATCGGCGTGCTCAGCGGCATTGGCATTTATTTGTTCAACCGGCTGTGCGCGCATCTTGGGCTAGTGCTCGGCCTGCCGCCATGGCAGGCGGCCTCGCTGCCGCTGTTGCTTCTGCTGGCGCTGGGTGCTTTGCTTCTGTCCAATCGCCGGATCAGCACGGTCTGACCAAGCGTGTCGCGCTCCAGCGGTCGTGCCAGCATTGCCGTTGCGGGCCGAACAAGCACCACCAGTATCCGAGGCCCAGACATCCCCATGACAGCATGGCGCTGAAGGCGCGGCGCAGCGCGGTCGTCCAGCTGACGGCGCCCCCGCGGCATGTTTCGAGGCGCACCTGCCAGGCCCGCATGCCTACGGTTGCCCCGCGCCAGTGCCAGCAGCTGACGAAATAGGCCGTGGCAACGGCGAGCAGGTACCCTTGGTACATGAGGCGCTCGGCGGAGCCGGGCACGGTCAGGTCAATGGCCGCAAACGGCAGGCTGGCGACCCACCAGATGCCGGCCAGAACGATGAGGTCGTAGAGGATGCAGCCGAGGCGCAGGCCGAGGCCGACAGGTCGGGTGGCGGCCATGGGAGGTTCCGGGTCGAAAGGTGCGGGGCGCGTCGGGCTGCGCAGGTGCGGGCGGGCGCATAGATTATACTTGTTGAATGCATGACTCAGATGCCATTGATGCTTTTCTGGACGGCAGTTGGGCCGAGCAGGGCTTGGCGCGGGCTACATTGCAGGCGTACCGCTCCGACTTGCAAGGCTTTTCGCGTTGGCTGCAGGCGTGCGGCGCCGATTTGATTACGATGGATGGCGGCGTAATCCAGCAATATCTTGCATCGAGGCTGCAGGATGGCACCAAGGCGAGCAGCGTGGCGCGCATCCTGTCGGCGGTCCGGCTGTTCTGCAACTATGCACAGCGCCATGCTTGGCGCTGCGACGACCCTTGCGAGCAGGTCATGCCGCCGCGGCCGTCGCGGTTGTTGCCGGCTGTGCTGAGCGAGCGCGAGATGGAGGATTTGCTGGAGGCTCCGGATACGGGGAAGCCCAAAGGAGTGAGGGACCGCGCGATGCTGGAGCTGCTGTATGCGTGCGGCCTGCGCGTCAGCGAACTGATAGCGCTGAGGCATGACCAGGTCAATCTGAAAGCGGATGTGCTGCGTTTGACCGGTAAGGGCGGGAAGGAGCGGCTGGTGCCGTTCGGCGAGTGCGCGGCGCAGTGGCTGGAGCGTTATCTTCGGGAAGCCCGGCCGAAGCTGATGCAAGGTTGCGCCGAAACAGGCGACCTGTTCGTGACGCGCCGAGGCCAAGCCATGAGCCGCCAGGGCTTTTGGTTTGTTTTGCGCCAGTTGGCGCGTCGCGTCGGCATTGCCAAGCCGCTATCGCCGCACACGCTCCGGCATACGTTTGCCACGCATCTGCTCAACCATGGGGCCGACCTGAGGGTCGTGCAGATGCTGCTCGGGCATAGCGACTTGTCGACGACTCAAATCTACACCCATGTGGCTCATGATGATCTCAAGAACCTGCATCGTGCGCATCACCCGCGCGGTTAGTCGAACATTCGCCCTCGGCTTTTTGGCGGCCGCCGCTGTGGCGGCCGAGCCGACGAACGAAGTCCAGTTGCGGGAGCGCCTGTTGCAGGCGTTCCCGGAGAGGAGCCCGGGCCATATTCGGCGCTCGCCCGTAGCGAATTTGTACGAAGTCGCGTACGGCAGCCTGATCGCGTATGTCACCCAAGATGGCCGCTACATGTTCCATGACGGCGACTTGTACGATCTTCAGAGCCGCACGAATCTGACGGAAGCGTCCCGTGCGAGTTTGCGTCAGATCATGCTGGAGGGTTACGGCGCAGAGCGGATGATCGTGTATCCGGCAACGGCGCCACAGCGGCACGCCATCACCGTAGTGACGGATACCAGCTGCATGTACTGCCGGAAATTCCACCAGCATATCGACGAACTGAACGGCATGGGCATTGAGGTGCGCTATTTGCTGTTTCCGCGCGCCGGGGAAGGCAGCGACAGTTACCACACGATGGTCAGCGTCTGGTGCGCCGAAGATCGCCGACGGGCACTGACGCAGGCCAAGCGCATGGAACCGGTGCCGCCCAAGACTTGCGCCAACCCGGTGCTGGAGCACATTGAACTGGTGGATAGCCTAGGCGTCAGGTCGACGCCGTCGATTTTCCGTTCGGACGGCACGCTGGTGCGCGGCTACCGCCCTCCGCAGGAGTTGCTGGCGCTACTGGACGGCTGATGCCATGGCTGCGGCCGGCATGTCGTACAGGCGCCGGGCATGCGTGAACAGCAGGGAGCAGCGGATCGAACGTTCCGGGTAGACGGTGCGAATGAATCGGGCATACTCGCGCAGTTGCGCTTCGTAGCGCTTGGCGCATGCTTCCAGTTGTTTGGCATCCTTGGCCGCGTCCGATTTGAAATCTATGATCCACGCCTCATCGGGAGAGAGCAGCAGCCGGTCGATGACGCCGTGGCCTTCCTGCCCGTCGCGCTGGCAGACGACATGGACTTCCGTATGCGCACGAACTTGCGGCGCAGGCTGGAAGACGGCTTTCAGGTCCGGGTCGTCGACGACCGCCTGCGCTTCGGCCAGCCAGCCTTGAAAGCGGGCATCGCGAGACGTATGCCCGGAGGCTGCGGCCAGCTGCGCCAATGCGCCTTGACTGATTCTTCCGGTTAGGATCAGTTCGATCATTTTGTGGATGGCGGTGCCGCGCATCAAAGCGAGCCGGCGTCCTGTGCTGTCGTCCGTGCGTTTGTCCGCGTCCGTGCTGTGCTCCTTGCGGCTGGGGGGCGGCATATCCGGCAGTGTGAGGGGCCGGTCCATGCCTTCGCTCGAGGGCGGCGGCGTTCGGGCAGGCGGCGGTTCGGCCGAGACGGGTGGGCGCCCGCCGCTTTCCATGCTCCAGATGCCGGTTTTTGCGTCGAGGCGTCCGCCGCAGGCTTCGAGGCGTTCGGATAGTCGTTCATGCATGGTTTGATGTTGGCACAGAATGAGGATTTGGCGGGCGCGGGTGAAGGCCACGTAATGCTGGTTGATTTCTTCGGCTTGGCGCTTCTCGCGCATCTGGTCGAGGCACGCCTGCGAGCAGGCATCCATGCCGTCGCGGTCCGGCTGTAGTAGGAACCGTATCGGACGCTCCTCGCCCGCAGGCCAGTCCAGAAGGATGTCGCCGGCCTTTTCCTGAGGCCGCTGTTCCGAAAATTCGGCATAGACGACGATCGGCTTTTCAAGTCCCTTGGCCATGTGCACCGTCAATATCTGTACGCGGTCGTCGAGATTGTCGGCTTCGGCTTGGAGGCTGTCGGGCGCATCCGAGCCTTCCAGGCGTCCCGCCCTCATGTCGTCGATGTAGTGCGTGAAGGCCGTGGCGCTCGGATAGCGCCCGCTGTCGAATTCCAATGTCATTTCAAGGAAGCGGATTAGATTGCTAGCGGCTTGCCGACCGCGCTCTCCCTGCTGTGCTTCTTGGTAGCGGCACAGCGCGTCGGTCTCGAAATAGATGCGGTCGAGCAGGTCATGCGTCGGAATGCGGCCGATGTCCTTCTGCCATGCGCGGATGTGCTCGGCGGCGCGTCGGAAAGGGTGCGCGGCGTCTTGGCAGGCGGCGTGCTGTTCAAGGCGTTCGGCCCACGGGAGCGGTTGGCCGCCGCCGGCTCGCGCCAGTTCCATCAGTTCGCCGTCCGTGATGCCGTACAGCGGCGAACGCAATACCTGTACCAGCGACAAGTCGTCGGTCGGATTGATGAGGAATTTGAGCAGGGCGTGCATGTCCTGCACTTCCAGATGGTTGAGCAGGGTCTGGCGCGATTGGCGGGCGAACGGGATGCCTTCGGCAGCCAGCGCGCGTTCGATGTCGGGTACGTGAGTGCGCCGGCGCACCAGAATCATGATGTCCCGGAAGCGGGCGGGAATGGCGCGTCCGGAATCCCGGTCTTCAATGGGCGTTCGGTCGTCGGCAAGCCGGCGCAAACGCGTGGCGACCTTTTGGGCCATTTCTTCGATTTGCGTGTTGCGCGGTTCCGGGCGCGGCTCGGTCAGAGGATCGCGCAGCGGTGCGTCCGGGCCGACGGCATCGGGCCGGTGCCGGCTCTTCTCGACGTACGGGAGTAGTTCGATGCGTCCCCAAAGTTCGGACTTGCGTGTCGCATGCGCTTTGAAGTTGGGCAGGGGAAAGGCATGCTTGCTGCCGAAGCAGGCATTAACAAATTCGATGACGGCTGGAGCGGAGCGGTAGGATTCGCCGAGGGTAGGCTCGCGAGCGTCCAGATGATGCGCCATGTAGTCCGAGGCATCCCTCTGGATTGCCGGATTGGCGCGGCGCCATTGGTAAATGGACTGCTTGGGGTCGCCGACGATGAAGGCGGTGCCGGGCTGCGGGTCGCGTTCCCCCAAGGCTTCCAGAAAGGGCTGCAGCGTCTGCCATGACAAGGCGTCCGTATCCTGGAATTCGTCCACCAGCACATGCCGGAAGCGTTGTCCGAGCTTGTACTGCACCCATGCGACGCTGTCGCCGCCGGCCATCAGCTTGTGGGCGAACCATACGAGGTCGTCGTAGTCCATCTGCCCGCGGGCCTGCTTGAGTGTCTGATAATTTCCGGTGAGTTGGTGGGCGATGACGTACCAGGCGCAATTGCGCCGGTAGGATTGTTGGCGTAGGTTCCAGTCGTGCGTGATGCTGGCAAGCTGCGATAGTTCGCTTGCCAGTTTTTCGTAGCGTGCGCATCGTGCGCCTAGGCGCCGGCTTGCAGCGTCTGTGACCGGCAGAATGCTGGAACGAACCCCGCCGTCGCAGCACAGGGCGTCGTAAACGATCCGCAAGGCGTCCAAGTCTTCAGGCTCGTGCTGCTTCAGGGCATGGCGGAGTTTGGCGGCGGCTTTCGCTTGGTTCGATTTTTCCGAAGCGCCGGAGTCATTAAGCAAATCCGCGAGTTCCTGAATGCTTGCGGCATCGGCGCGCAGGTCGAGCAACTTGGCGGGCGGTGCGTTCAATCGGAATACTGCGTCATGCAAGGCAGCGTGCAATTCTTCGAGCGTCCGTCCGTCGGCGAAGGTGAGCCATTCAAGGCTTCGGCTCTGGATGGCTGCAAAGCTGCGGCGCAGGGTGTCCGGGCCGCGTGCGTGCTGCATGACTTCGCGCAGGGCCTGATTCAGCAGGCCGTCGTCGCGGCGGGCCTGCCGGAACAGCAGATCTTCGGCATCCCGATGCAGGCGCGCGGTTTGCTCCGGCTGCGGAATGGAGAATCCGACCGGGATCTCGGCTTCCAGAGGAAAGCGCTGCAGCAGGTCTTGGAAGAACGAATGGAACGTGGCGATTCGGATGCCTTGCTCGGCAAACTGCACGGCTTCGAAGAGGGTTCGGGATTTGGCCAGAACGGCTGGGGATGGCGCGATGCCGATGCCGCGCAGGAGCTTGGTCAATTCCGCGTCGTCGGCGCGCAGCCATTCCTGCATGCGTTGCAGAAGGCGTTGGCGGATTTCGGCCGCGGCCTTGCGAGTGAACGTGATCGCCAGAATCGATTCCGGCTTGGCGCCGTCGAGCAGCAGGCGCAGGATGCGAGCGACCAGCAGCCAGGTCTTGCCCGTTCCGGCGGAAGCGAAGACGGCGGAACTGTGGCGCGGGTGGGCCGGTTGTAGCGTGTCGGCCATGCGCCGCCTCAGCGCGGAGTCGAACGGAAAAGGTGGTGCCGATGGCCGGACTCGAACCGGCACGGCTTGCGCCACTGCCCCCTCAAGACAGCGTGTCTACCAGATTCCACCACATCGGCACGGTTGGCGCAGTATTATCGCAGAATGCGCGGCGCGGCCTATTCGGGAATGTCTTCGACTGAAGAGGGCGGCGCGTCGGCTTCGAAATCTTCCCCCGGCAGTTCTTCGAGTTCGTCCGGCATTTCGTAGAGTCCCTGAGCCTGTTGGTCGAGCAGGCTGGCATCCGGCGACTCCGACTTGATGATCCAGGCCAAGGCCAAGCAGTTGGCGAAAAACAGTGCGACGGCAATGGCGGTCGCACGGCTTAGGAAGGTGGCGCTGCCGCGGGAGCCGAAGATGGAGCCGGATGCGCCGGCGCCGAAGGCGGCACCGGTATCGGCGCCGCGGCCATGCTGGAGCAGCACTAGGCCGATGATGCCCAGCGACAGGGCGACGGCGGTAAAGAGGAGAGCGTTGTACATGGGGTCTATTCTCGCACGCTTCGGGCAATCGTCAAAAAATCCTCGGCATGCAGCGAAGCGCCGCCGATCAGGCCGCCGTCGATATCCGGCATGGCCAGCAACTCTGCGGCATTGGCCGGCTTGACGCTGCCTCCGTACAGAATGGCGACGGCATCAGCCGTATCGCCCAATGCCGATTGCAGACAAGCGCGGATTTCGGCATGCGCTTCCTGCGCCATGTCGGGCGTCGCCGCCCTTCCGGTGCCGATTGCCCAAACGGGTTCGTAGGCGATGACGGCCTGCGGGAAAGCCGCCGGGCACTGTCGGGCAGGCTGCAACTGGCGGCGCAGGACGTCCATGGTCTGGCCGGCTTCGCGCTGCTCCAGAGTTTCGCCGACGCATAGGATCGGGTTCGGGGTGGCGGGGTTCTGCTGCGCCAGTTCGTGCAGGAGCGAGAATTTTCGTCCAATAAGCGCATCGGACTCGCCGTAGACGTGCCGACGTTCGGAGTGGCCGAGGATGGCATGCGAGCAGCCTAGGTCCGTGAGCATGGCGGTCGAGATTTCCCCGGTGTAGGCGCCTTCGGCCTGATCGCAGACGTTTTGCGCGCCGACGCGCACCGGGCTGTCAGCCGTTTCATCCAAAACGGCCGGTAGATGGACGAAGGGCGGGCACAGCAGGATGTCGCAGGCCGGGCAGCCGGCGGCGCCGTGCGCTACGTCGTGCGCAAGCTTGCGGGCGGTCTGCCGGTCGCCGTGCATTTTCCAGTTGCCGGCAATGATGGGCGTGCGAACCATGATTATGGGGAGCCAGCGTCTGGCGTGGCGCCCATTATACGGGCCGGCATCTCCGTGAGGGTTGCAGGCGCAGGCATGGGGCCAGTCTGCCACTTGCACCAGCTATGAAATCAAACTGAGGCGAGGCTCATGATCGCCTGCAAAACCGGAAATAGCCGCCCTCAGGGTCTGCGATTTGGCGAACTGCAAGGCAATAAGCAAACGGCTTGGCGTTTGTACCGAAAGGCCTACGTCGTTTTTCCCATCCCAATGGCTCAGCCGCCCGAGGTCTGGCCCGGTTGAAATCGCCCGGACATTCGCGGATGGGCCAAGCTGCGTCGCAGCACCGGTTCACTGGAAGAAGCGAATGGTCGCTTCGTGTTGCTTGAAGTAGTCTTCCTTGGCGCGGATGGGCGTGCATTGCGATGCGTTCATCTGCATGGAGTAGAGCACCCAGTCCGAGTCGGCATGGCGCGTGACGAAGGGGGGGAATTGCTGTTTTTCGGCATCGCTGTAGACCCGAATGGACCGTCGATGCTGCGCGGGCACCTGATCGACTTCGGCGCGGAAGCTTCGGTAGTTGGCAGGGGAGCGGATGGCGAGATGGGATTCCCGAAGCATTCCCGAACCCGTGAATTCGTAGAGTGTGAATTCCTGCGCTTCCAGCCACTTCGCGTCGGCGGTGAGCCACGCCAGCGTGTCTTTCGCGTTGTCGCCGGCATCGTGCATCTTCTGGCGCCGGTAGATCTCAAGCGGAGGCTGGCCGGAATAGGCGAAGAAGGCCACGGGAACAACGGCGGGCGGCAAGGGCAGTTCCTCCGCCTCGTCGGCCGTCTCGTTCAGGGGGTTCTGGGGTTCGGGGTAGGCCGGTTCGCCTTCGATGTAGAGCGAGATGCCACGTTCCCAGACCAGCGTTCCGTCTTGGCGGCGGCCGAGGGCGACGGCGGCTGGAGCCGCGTCGATGATGCGGCTGTGGCAGGCGTAGTAGCGGGCCTCGACGACTTGGCCGGCATCGAACAGCTGCGTTTCGGGGCACGAAAGGCCCATGGCCATGCAGAGCAGCAAATCCAGGATGCCCATAGGCTGGGATGCGCCGGCCTCAGGCGTTGGGGGCGATCGAATCGGCGATGCCTTGCGCCAGCCGCATAGCTTGCGCGTGTTCTTCGCCTTCCACCATGACGCGCAGCACCGGTTCGGTGCCGGAGGGACGCAGCACCACGCGACCGCGGGTGCCGAGTTCGCGCTGCGCCGCTTGTGCGGCGTCTTTGGCCTGTGCGTTGAGGGCGCTGCCGTTCGGGCAGCGCACATTGATCATGACTTGCGGGCGCTTGCGCAGTCCGGCGCGAGCCTGATGCAGGGGCTGGTCCAGAATTTGCAGGGCTTCGAGAGTGTGCAGTGCGGCGACCATGGCGTCGCCGGTGCGCGCCCGGTCCAGGCAGATGATATGGCCGGAAGTTTCGCCGCCGAGTTGCCAGCCGAGCGCTTGCAGGCGTTCCAGAACGTAGCGGTCGCCGACGGCGGCGCGTTCGAACGGGATGCCGAGATCTGCCAGCGCCTGTTCCAGGCCGAGGTTGCTCATGAGCGTGCCGACCACGCCGCCATGCAGTGAGCCTTGCTTGCGCCGCGCTTGCGCCATGACGTAGAGCAGGTCGTCGCCATCGACGGGCGCGCCCTGTTCGTCGACCATGATGAGCCGGTCACCGTCGCCGTCCACGGCCAGTCCCAGATCGGCGCCGCAGGCGCGCGCATGGGTGTGGATGCATTCCGGGCAAGTCGCGCCGCAGCCGTCGTTGATGTTGGTGCCGTTGGGCTCGATGCCGACGGCCGATACGTTCGCGCCCAGCCGTTCGAACAATTCCGGGGCGATCCGGTAGGCGGCGCCGTGGGCGCAGTCGAGGGCCAGATGCAGATCGTCCAGGCGCAGGCCGGCGGCGGTGTTCGCGCAGAAGTCCAAGTAGCGGCCGCTGGCGTCGGCGATGCGCTGGGCCTTGCCGGGCAGGGTTTCCGGGCGAATGTCCATCGGCCGGTCCAGTTCCGCCTCGATGCGCGCTTCGGTCTCGTCGGGCAGTTTCGAGCCGTCGGCGGCGAACAGTTTGATGCCGTTGTCGTAGTGGGGGTTGTGCGAAGCGCTGACGACGATGCCGGCGCAGGCGCCGAGATCGCAGGTCAGCTGGGCGACGGCCGGCGTCGGCTGGGGGCCGAGCAGCAGGACATGGACGCCGGCGGCCGACAGGCCGGCTTCCAGCGCCGATTCGAACATGTAGCCGGATTGGCGGGTATCCTTGCCGATCAGGATGCGCGGCTGCGGGTGGTCGCGGCCGAGTACGCGCCCGATGGCCCAGCCTAGGCGCAGCACGAAGTCCGGAGTCATCGGCGCGGTGCCGACGCGCCCGCGAATTCCATCGGTGCCGAAGTGCGTGCGGGGCATGCGCGGGCCGGCGGCCGGCTCGTGGTCAGTGCTGCTCGGCCGTCTTGCCAATGGGCGGGGTCGGATCCGGTTCCTGTTCGGGGCGGGCCTGCTTGCCGTGCGTGCCGTCGTCCGGCGGGTCTTCAGTCCAGCCTTGCGGCGGGCGCACGGGCTGGCCTTCCATGATGTCGCTGATCTGGTCGCCGTCGATGGTTTCGTATTTGATCAAGGCTTCCGCCATGCAGTGCAGCTTGTCGAGGTTGTCGGTCAGGATCTTCCGGGCGCGCTGGTAGTTGCGGTTGATGATGGCCCGCACTTCCTCGTCAATGGCGCGTGCCGTGCGGTCGGACATGGTCTTGTGCTGGGTGACGGAGCGCCCTAGGAACACCTCGCCGGATTCCTCGCTGTAGGCGAGCGGGCCGAGCTTGTCGGACAGGCCCCACTTGGTGACCATGTTGCGGGCCAGCTCGGTGGCCCGTTCGATGTCGTTCTGGGCGCCAGTCGTAACCCGTTCGATGCCGAAGATGATCTCTTCCGCCATCCGGCCTCCGTAGAGGGTGCATATTTGGCTGTCCAGACGTTGGCGCGTGTTGCTGTAGCGGTCGTCTTCCGGCAGGAACATAGTCACGCCCAAGGCTCGGCCGCGGGGGATGATGGTGACCTTGTGCACCGGGTCGTGCTCGGGGACGGTGCGGCCGATGATGGCGTGTCCGGATTCGTGGTAGGCGGTAAGGCGCTTCTCGTCTTCGCTCATCACCATGGAGCGGCGTTCGGAGCCCATCATGATCTTGTCCTTGGCGTGCTCGAAGTCGGACATGCCAACCTGCTTCTTGTCTCTGCGGGCGGCGAACAGGGCCGCCTCGTTGACCAGATTGGCCAGATCGGCGCCGGAGAAGCCCGGCGTGCCGCGGGCGATGAGCTGCGCCTTGACGTCGTCTCCGGTCGGCACTTTGGCCATATGCACGCCTAGGATCTTCTCGCGGCCGCGAATGTCGGGCAGCGGCACCACCACTTGCCGGTCGAAGCGGCCCGGACGCAGCAACGCGGGGTCCAGCACGTCCGGGCGATTGGTGGCGGCGATCACGATCACGCCTTCGTTGCCTTCGAAGCCGTCCATTTCCACCAGCAGCTGGTTGAGTGTCTGCTCGCGCTCGTCGTGCCCGCCGCCGAGACCGGCGCCGCGGTGGCGGCCGACCGCATCGATCTCGTCGATGAAGATGATGCTCGGCCCGTGCTTCTTGGCCTGATTGAACATGTCGCGTACTCGGGAGGCGCCGACGCCGACGAACATCTCGACGAAGTCGGAGCCGGAGATGCTGAAGAACGGCACCTTGGCCTCGCCGGCGATGGCGCGGGCGAGCAGGGTCTTGCCGGTGCCCGGGGAGCCGACCATGAGCACGCCGCGTGGAATCTTGCCGCCGAGCTTCTGGAACTTCTCCGGGTCGCGGAGGAATTCGACCAGTTCCTGCACTTCCTCCTTCGCTTCCTCGATGCCGGCGACATCGTTGAACGTGACCTTGTTCTGCTCTTCGGACATCAATCGTGCCCGGCTCTTGCCGAACGAGAGGGCGCCGCGGCCTTGGCTGCCGCCTTGCATCTGGCGCATGAAGAAGATCCAGACCCCGACCAGCAGCAGCAGCGGGAACCAATGGATCAGGATTTCCATGAATAGGGACGGCGCCTTGTAGGGCTCGCCGGTGACGGCGACGTTGTGCGCCAGCAGGTCGTCGACGAGCTTGGGATCGTCGACGGTCGCGGTCGTGAATTGGCGGCCGTCCTGAAAGACGCCGGTGATGGTGCGCTTGTCCGGGTCGATGTTGACCTCACGCATCTGTCCGGATTTGACGCTGGAAATGAAGTCCGAATACGATAGATGGGTCGGCTCTTGGGTGACCGGCGCGAAATTGTTGAACAGCGACATCAGCACGGCGGCGATGGCGACCCACAACACCAGGTTTTTGACGAGATTGTTCATTCAGGCCTTCCTCGGCAGGCATCCGGCACATCGCTAGGATACCAGACTTTGGCTTGGGGAGATTTCCGGCCCGGGCCTGCCTTTTTTGAGTATGGGGGCGTCTAGCGCCGATTGCAAGCCGCTGTGCCGCCGCCCGGCACGGGTGGCGGCGGCCCCTATAATGGGGCAGGACGGGAGTTGCCATGCCGTTTACATTGTTCGTTGCCGATTTGCATTTGGATGCGCGGCGTGCGACACCGGTGGCGGTGTTCGCGGATTTTCTGGCCACGGAGGCGCGCCGGGCCGAGGCGCTGTACATTCTGGGCGATCTGTTCGAAGCGTGGGTCGGCGACGACGACCCGGCCGAAGGCCTGGCAGAAGTGCTGGCGGGCGTGCGGCAGTTGGCGGCATCCGGCGTGGCGGTGCGATTTCTGCACGGCAACCGGGATTTCCTGCTCGGTGCGAAGTTCGCGCGGCGCACGGGCATGGAGCTCTTGCCGGAGCGGCTGGTTCTCGATTTGTACGGCACGCCGACCCTGATCGAGCACGGCGATCTTCTGTGTACGGACGATGTCGCGTATCAGCGCTACCGCCGCCGCATTCGGCATCCGGCTGTCTTGGCGGCCCTTAAGCGGCTGCCGCGGGCGTGGCGCTTGCGCATGGCGCAGCGGCTCCGGCAGGTCAGTGCGCAGGCGGTCGCCGACAAGTCCATGCGGATCATGGATGTGAACGAGGGCGCGGTGCGGACGGCAATGCGTGCGGCCGGGGTTCGGGCGCTGATCCATGGGCACACGCACCGGCCGGCGGTGCACCGGTTCGAATTGGATGGCGCGGCGGCGGTGCGCGCAGTGCTAGGCGACTGGTACGAGCAGGGCAGTTGGCTGGTGGCGGATGCGAGCGGGCTGCGCCCGGAGCGGGCCGCCTGAGGCGCGGCATCGTTCAGGAGGCTTCCGCCTTAAGCGCCAGCGTCAGATCCATCACGTTGGTACCGGTCGGACCGGTCGTAACGAGTGCGTCGGTGGCCGCCAGATAGGAGCCAGCGTCCGCTCGGGCCAGAAAATCCTCCGCGTCCAGCTGCAAGGCCTGGCCGCGGGCCAGCGTCATGCCGTCGACGAGGCCGCCGGCATCGTCCGTCGGCCCGTCGGTGCCGTCGGTGCCGCAGGCCAGAAACTGGATGCCATTCGCGCCGGCCAATTCGCAAGCGGCCGCCAGCGCCAATTGCTGGTTGCGGCCGCCGCGGCCGGGGCGGTCCGGGAGCCGGACGGTGGTTTCGCCACCCCAGATGTGCAGGCCGCTGGCCGTTTCGGGCTCTTGAAGCCAGATGGCGAGTTTGCGTCCGACGCCGGCGGCGTCGCCCTCCAAGAACTCGGGATGCAGGTGTACGGCAAGCCCCTGTTCGGCGCCATGGCGGGCGGCAGCCTCCTTGGCGTCTTCGAGAGTGGCGACGATATGGGATTGCAGGCGGCGGAAGGCGGCGGGTTCGGGCACCGGCATGCCGGCGGCGCGGTCCAGAATGTTGCGGGCCGTCGCGCT
The DNA here is from genome assembly GCA_963668445.1 of uncultured candidatus Poriferisulfidus sp. Classification (GTDB taxonomy): domain Bacteria; phylum Pseudomonadota; class Gammaproteobacteria; order Poriferisulfidales; family Poriferisulfidaceae; genus Poriferisulfidus. Next base: position 1,157,892 of record OY764335.1, on the reverse strand, counting down.
TAGGGAATCCGGCAGGCGATCTTCCCGCATGGGTGTCAGGGGTCCCGAGCCGATGACGCCCGGGTCGTTTCCGGGGACATCGGAAATCATGAGGGTGCAGGTCGGGCGGCCGGCGAGGTAGTGCGCGAGGCGTCCGCCCTTGATGCAGGAGACGGAGCGGCGCACGGCGTTCATTTCGTCGATGGCGAGCCCTTCGTGCAGCAGGCATTCGGTCAGACGGCCGAGTGCGTCCAGATCCAAGCCGGGCGCCAGCACTTCGACCAGGCTGGAGGCGCCGCCGGAGATGAGGGCGAGGAAGGAGGCGTGCGCGGGCGCCTGCTCCAGGAACTCGAGCAGTTGCCGGCCGGCGCGGAGGCTGGCGGCGCCGGGCACGGGGTGGTCGGATTCGAGGCACGCGAAGTGCGGAAAGTCGTCCAGAGCGGCATCCAGATGCCCGTGCTTGGTGATGACCAGGCCGCGTTCGAAGTCGCGTTCCTGCAGGGCGCCGAGCGTCATGGCGGCGGCGGCCTTGCCGCAGGCGAACAGGTGGTCGAAGGCGGCATCGGGGCGGCGTTGCAGCCATGCGGCGACGGCGTGCTCGCCGCGGACGCGGGCCACGGCCGCGTCGAAAGCGCCGTGCAGGATGGAGGGGCGGTTCATGCCGGCAGGATCAGCACCAGTGTATCGACGCGCACCTGCGCAAAGACTTGCGCCACGTCGGCTGCCCGCATGCGGATGCAGCCGATGGAAGCGGCCTGGCCGATAAGGCCTTCCTCGTGGGTGCCATGGATATAGATGAAGCGCTGTCGGGAGTCGACGTCGCCGCCTTGGTTGAGTCCGGGTTCGAGGCCGTCCAGCCACAGGATGCGCGTGGTGATGCAGTCTTCGCCGCTGGCGCGCGGGGCGGTTTCGACCTGAGCTGTCCGCGGCTGCGGCCGGCGCGCCTGGAAGATCGTATGCAGCGGAGCGCCGGCGCCGATGCATTGCGCGATGCGATGGGCGCCGGGCGGGGTCTGCCGGCTGTCGGCGCGGCTGCCGATGCCGAAGCGCGAGGTCGAGACGGGGTAGGTTTCGAGCACATGCTTTGCGTCCAGCAGGCTAAGGGTCTGGTCGCGGACCGACACGAGGCACATCGGGTCGCAGTGGCATTGCGGGAATTGGGTGCGGGCATCGGCGGCTTGCGCCAAGTCGGCGGCTGTCGGCGCCGGAGCGGCGGGAGCGGCCACAGCCTCAGGCGGTCTTGGCGGATTCGGAGCCAGCGGGTGCGCGGCGCTGGTGGGCCAGGCGATCGAGGTAGCCGTCCGGCACGCCGGTGGCGTATTCGCCCGTGAAGACCGAACAGTCGAAGTGGCGCAGTTCCGGGTTGCCTTCCTGAATGGCGGCGATCAGATCCGGCAGGTCTTGATAGATCAGGCGGTCGGCGCCGATGGCCGCGCAGATTTCGTCGATGTCGCGGTTGTGCGCGATCAGTTCGTCGGCGTTCGGCATGTCGATGCCGTAGATGTTGGGATGCCGGATGGGCGGGGAGGCGGAGCAGAAATAGACTTTCCGCGCGCCCGCGTCGCGGGCCATCTGGACGATTTCCCGGGAGGTCGTGCCGCGCACGATGGAGTCGTCGACCAGCAGCACGTTGGCGTTCTCGTATTCGTTGCGGATCGGGTTGAGCTTGCGGCGCACGGATTGGCGGCGGATATGCGCTTCCGGCATGATGAACGTGCGGCCGATGTAGCGGTTCTTGATGAAGCCCTCGCGGTAGGGGCGGTTCAGCTGGTAGGCCATTTCGAGGGCTGCCGTGCGGCTGGTGTCGGGGACCGGAATGACCACGTCGATGTCGTGGTCCGGCCAGGCGCGCAGGATCTTGTTGGCCAGGCGCTTGCCCATGCGCATGCGCGAGCGCTGCACGGAGACGCCGTTCATCACCGAGTCCGGGCGGGCGAAATAGACGTATTCGAAGACGCAGGGAGTGAACCGGTCGCTGGGACCGCAGAGCTGGCTGTGCACCTCGCCGTCGAGGCCGAGGAACAGGGCTTCGCCCGGGAGCAGGTCGCGTTCCAAGGAGAAGCCGAGCATGTCCAGCGCGACGCTTTCGGAGGCGACGATATGTTCGCGGCCCTGATCGGTGTTGCGCGACCCGAACACGAGCGGGCGGATGCCGTAGGGGTCGCGGAAGGCCAGAATGCCCCAGCCGGCGATCAGGCACACGGCGGCGTAGGCGCCGACGCAGCGCCGGTTGACGCCGCGCACCGCGTCGAACAGGCTTTGGGGGTCGGTCGGAGTCTCCGGCTGGTCGAGCAGCTCGTGCGCGAAGACGTTGAGCAGGATTTCGGAGTCGGACTTGGTGTTGATATGGCGCCGGTCGCTGCGGAACAGTTCCTGCCGCAGTTCCTGCGCATTGACCAGATTGCCGTTGTGGCCGAGCGCGATGCCGTACGGGGAATTGACGTACAGCGGCTGCGCTTCTTCGGATTTTTCCGTGCCGGCGGTGGGGTAGCGCAGATGGCCGATGCCGAGGTTGCCGCGCAGGCGGGCGAGATTCTTGCTGCGGAACACGTCGCGCACCAGGCCGTTGCCGCGCTGCTCGTGGAATTTCCCGTCCTCGTCGTAGGTGGTGAGTCCGGCGGCGTCCTGGCCGCGATGCTGGAGCACGTTCAGCCCTTCGTGCAGGCTGTGTGCAACCGGATAGCGTCCGCCGATGCCGATCAGACCGCACATGATGCGTCTATGCCGAAGGCGTGGCGGCCGGGTAGTGGAAGTGTTCTTGCCATTCGTCCGGCATCCATGGGATGAGTTGCTGGCTGGCGTTGACGAAATACGGCAGCAGCCGCGATTCGTGCCAAAAGGTTTGCTGGGTGATGGTGGTGGTGCCGGCGATCAGCACCAGCACCAGCACCAGCAGGGCGCCGCGGAGGAGGCCGAACGCGAAGCCGAGCAGCCGGTTGCCGCGGCGCATGACGCTGCCGCTGTCCACCATGCGCCCGAACAGGCGATGCAGCTGCGAGATCAGGATGAACGTGGCCAGGAACAGCACGAGGCCGGCGAGCGGCGCATGGAAGCCAGTCAGGTCTTGGGTGATGGCGCCGATGCTGACCGAATCCAGCGCTTCGGGGACGTATTCCGCGCCGGGCGAGGCGAACTGGAAGGCGACGAGCAGCGAGACGATCCAAGCCAGCAGGGTGACCAGTTCCTCGGCGAAGCCGCGCAAGCCGCTGAGGAAGCCGGAGACCAGAATGACGGCTCCGATGATGACATCCATCAGGGCGGCGCCGAGCAGGCTCATGGGCGTTTGACGACCCAGCCCTCATGGGCGTCCTTCAGAGTCTGCTTGGCCTTGATGTCGTGCAGCACATGTTCGGCTTCGGCTTGGGACCGGTAGGGGCCGACCCAGACGCGCTGGTGCGTCCCTTCGGCGGTCTGGTGCGGGTGCAGTGCGGACGGGTAGCCGGCTTGGCGCAGCGTGCCGCGCAGTTTTTCGGCAAGCCCGAAGTTCTCGAAGCGCCCGACTTGGATGAACCACTGTTCGCGCGGTTCGAGCTGCATCGGTTCGGGCGTCTCCGGCAGCGGAGGAGGATCGATGCGGTCGGGCGGCGGCAGGCGTGTGAACGCCAGTTCGGCAGGCTCGTCCACTTGGACCGGTTCGACCAGATCCGGGCGCGGCGCCTCCAGCAGGGCCGGGATGATCAGGATTGCCAGCGACACCAGAATGACGGCGCCCAGAAGCCGTTGTTTGAGTGCGAGATCCAAAATCGGGGCGGTGAGGCTGAAAGCCGCATTATAGTTCAAGGGCGAGCGCCGCTTGGCTGCACGCCGGCCTCATGCGGCGTCGGCCGGGGCGTTGCGGCGTTGCCGCGCCCAGTCGACCAGCGGCGCCTGCGCCAGAAGCGTAAACAGCACCACGCCGAAGCCGATGGCTTCGATGGTCAAGTAGTAGTCCAGATGCGGGGGCACGCTCAGCGCGAGTCCGACGGTCACGGCGCCGCGCGAGCCGGTCAGGTACAGCAGGCCGTGTTCCGGCAGCTGCGCCAGGGAGCGGCCGGGCCGGGTCAAGAGCGGCATCACCAGCAGCAGCCCGGCCGTGCGTGCTGCCGCTACGGAGCCGATGCCGACCAATATCGCCAGCCAATGCTCCTGAAACATGTGCACCGAGATGCTCAGGCCGAAGATCAGGTACAGCAGGTAGCTGCTGAGGCTGGCGTTGAAATGCCAGAACTCGTCGACGAAGTGGTCGCGCGTCGCCTGCAGGTCCTGATGCATGGTGCGGCCCATGATCAGGGCGGCGATCAGCACACACGTCACGCCAGAGACGCCTGCGAACTGGTCGGCGGCCAGATAGGAGAGGTAGGCGACCAGCAAGGTCAGCAAGGCGCCTTCCGTGGGCGCCGGGCGTCGGAAGCGCAGAAAGAGCAAGGCCAGGAAGCCGATGATGAGGCCGATGGCCAGGCCGCCGAACAGGTTCCAGAAGAACACGAGCACGACATCGCCGCCGGTGATGGGCATGTCGGCATGGGTCGCCCAGTACAGCAGCAGGCTGAACAGCACGATGCCGACAGCGCTCGTCAGCATGTCTTCGCCGGCTACGACGGTGCGCAGGTCTTCGGACAGATTCAGGTGTTGGAAGGCAAACCGGAGCGCCCGGCTGTCCGTGGCGATCAGGATGGTGGCAGTCAGCAATGCGGCGAGCCAAGGGAAGGCGTGCGTCTGGTGGACGCCGTAGTACGTTAGGATGGTGACCAGCCCCATGGTCGCCAGCGCCATGGGCAGGCCCAGCGCGAGGATGGCGGGCATGAAGTGGATGAAGCGGGGCGCGTTGATGCGGTAGGCGACGGCGAAGATCAGGATCGGCAGGAACAGGTAGAACACCAGCAGGCGCAGCATGTCCGGGGACACGCCCAAGTCGTCGGCGTTCAGCAGGAGGTTGCCGGAGGCGAAGCCGAGCAGCAGCAGCACGGCTTCGAATGGCAGCCGCAGTCGGGCGGCAAGCGGACGCAGCAGCAGGCCGAGGCCTAGCAGGATGGCGATGACGGTGAGCGAATGCACGAGGCCCATGCGCGGTTCCTTACGGGCGGTTGGTGGCGTACAGTTCTTCCAGCGACAGGCTCAGGCCGTTGGGCTGCACGACGCGGGCATGGGTCCGGTTCAGTTCCCGGGGATTCGAGACGCCGCAGGAGTGGGCGATCATCGCGACCTGCGCTTCCATGTTGCGCGCCAGATTGGCGACGCGGACGGCCTTGTCTTCGGGGTCGAGCCCCTGCTGCAGGCGAGGGTCGTGGGTGGTGACGCCGGTCGGACAGGTGTTGCGGTTGCATTGCATGGCCTGAATGCAGCCGAGCGCGAACATGAACGCACGCGCCGCGTTGACGAAGTCGGCGCCTAGGCACAAGGCCCAGGCGATGTCGGCGGGATTGATGAGTTTGCCGGAGGCGATGACGCGCACCCGCTTGCGCAAGCCGCTTTGGTGTAGCCGGTCAACCGTCATCGGCAGACTTTCGCGCAGCGGCAGCCCGACCGCATCGAACAAGGGCATGGGCGCGGCTCCGGAACCGCCGTCACTGCCGTCGACGGTGATGAAGTCCGGCGCGGCGTCGGCGCCGCGCCGCAAGACCGCCTCGATCCATTCGTCCAGCGCCCGTTCGGAACTGACCACCGTCTTGAAGCCGACCGGCTTGCCGGTGAGGTCGCGGATGCGGGCAATCATGTCCAGCAGTTCGTCGGCGTTGCCGATGTCCGGATGGCGGCGCGGGCTGGAGGAGCGTTCGCCGATCGGGATGCCGCGGATTTGCGCGATTTCCTCGGTCACTTTCCGGGCCGGCAGAATGCCGCCCATGCCGGGCTTGGCGCCTTGCGAGAGCTTGATTTCGAACATCTTGACGGCCGGCAGTTCGCCCAGCTGCTTCAGCCGCGTTTCGGATAGGGTGCCGTCGGGCTCGCAGACGCCGTATTTGGCGGTGCCGAGTTGGAAGACCAGATCGCAGCCGCCTTCCTGATGGTAGAGCGACAGCCCGCCTTCCCCAGTGTTGAGCCAGCAGCCGGCTGCGGCCGCGCCGTGCGACAACGCCTGCACCGCGACTTTCGAGACCGAGCCGTAGCTCAAGGCCGAAATATGGAAGATGTGCGCGGTCGCGTAGGGATGGGCGCAGGCGGCGCCGATCGTAAGTTTGGGCAGCGGCGTGTCGTGTTGCGCCAGCGTCGGGTACATGTGGCTGACGAACATGATGTTGCCGGGCCGGGTGAGGTCGCGCGTCGAGCCGAACGGCAGGGTGTTGGCGAGGTCCTTGCTGGCGCGGTAGACCCAAGAGCGCTGCGCCCGGTTGAACGGCATTTCCTCGCGGTCCATGGCGAAGAAGTACTGGCGGAAGAACTCGCCGAGGTGTTCGAACAGATAGCGGAAGCGCCCGATGACCGGATAGTTGCGCCGTACGGCGTGGCGGGTTTGCGTGACATCGACGATATATATCGCCATGAGCGCCAGCACGAGCAGCCCGATGCCGAGCAGCAGCAGCGAAGCCAGAAAGTCCAGAGCCGCGACGAAGAGGTCCATGGACATGAACGAGAAAGGCATGGAGAAGTCCTGCATCAGAACAGTTCCTGCATGTCCGTTACCGATCGGCCGAGGTGGCGTTGCGCCCTTGCCGGGTTAGTGTAGCACCGATTCGGCCAGTGTCTGGGCTTGGCGCAGGTCCGGCTTGCCGCTGCCGAGAATGGGCAGCGCTTCGACCGCGACGAGCCGCCGCGGCCGGGCCAGTTCCGCGATGCCGCATGCGCCCAAGGCGTCGCGCAGCCCGTTGAGATCCGGCGCCGGGCGTTCGGTGATGAGCACCAGCTGCTGGCCGCGCGTCGGGTGCGCGACGGCGCAGACTACATGGCGATGTTCCGGCCAGATGTCGCTGATGCGTTGTTCGATCTGGGCAAGCGATACCATTTCGCCGCCGATTTTGGCGAAGCGCTTGGCGCGGCCATGCAATGTCAGGAAGCCATCGGCATCGAAGGCGGCCACGTCGCCTGTGTCGTGCCAGTTGTCAGCCGGCGGCGTCAGCGTGCGGCTGCTTCCGGGGAGCCAATAGCCGGCCATGACGTTCGGGGCGCGCACCAGCAGGCGCCCGTGCCGGGTCTCGTCGTTTTCCAGCGGTTGCAGCCGTGCCTCGATGCACGGCATCAGGCGCCCGACGGTGCCGGGCCGATTGAAGTCGGGCGTATTGGCGCTCAGTGCTGGCGAGGTCTCGGTGACTCCATAGCCTTCGCGGACATTGATGGCGAAGCGCTCGAGCCAGAATTCCCGGGTGCTCGGCTTGAGGGCTTCGGCGCCAGCTACGAGCAGCCGCAGGCTGGCCAGATCTGCGGCGGTTGCGGCTTTGCCATAGCCGTTGAGGAACGTATCGGTGGAGAAGAAGATGGTAATGGCGTGCTGGCGGATCAGTTCCGGAATTTGCTTGTAATGGGTCGGGTTGGGGTAGAGTACGCAAGGCATGCCGGCAGCGATCGGGAGCAGCATGCCTACGCCCAGCGCGAAGGAGTGGTACAGCGGCAGGCACAGCAGCATGCGGTCGCGCGGCGTGAAGTCGAGCACGGCCCGCACTTGGCAGCGGTTGCTGTGCAGGTTGGCATGGCTGAGCACCACGCCCTTGGGTTCGCTTTCGGAGCCGGAAGTGAACAGGACGGCGGCGGGGTCGGACGGATCGCCGTCCGGCGCCGGGCGTTGCGCCCGCCAGGCGGCAGCGAGTTTCGCGCCGAGGCCCAACTGAGGGATCAGGTCTTCGAGCCACAGCAGTGTGTGTTTCCGGGCCAGCAGGTCGGTGGCGTCCTGCAGGCCGGCCTGCTCGACGAACCGGCGCGACGTGATGATATGGGTGAGGTCGGCCGTGCGGCAGGCGCTGGCAATGTTCGCGGTGCCGGCGGTGTAGTTCAGCATGACGGGGATGCGGCGCAGCGCATGCGTGGCGAAGAAGGCAACGGGCGTGACGGTCGTCGTCGGCAGCAGAATGCCTACGGCCTGCTGGGACTCGGGCAGCGTGCGGCGGAGCAGCCCGGCGAGGGCGTAGACGCTCTGCAGCAGCTTGCGGTAGGTGAACGAGCGTTCCGGATCGCTCAGAATCAGGCGGTTTCCGCCGAACCGGCGGGCGGCGGAGTGCAGCGATTGCAGCGTGGTGCAATGCTGATAGCGGGTGTGGTATTCCAGCTCGGTCAGAACGTCGTACATGTCGCAGGCATCGCGGCGGGCGGTTGCCGCATCGAGGCGCCGTTGCGCGGGCAGCGGGCAGACCCGGAGCATGACTTGGAGATGCGGATGGAAGCACGGCATGTGGCGCGAGGGTTCGGTGGCGGAGGCGACCGCGACCGGGCGGTCGCAATGCTGGCGGGCGGCCTGCATCAGTTCCGGCAGCGCGCCTGCGTCGGGGTCGGGAGGCAGCACCACCAGGGTGCGCTCGCGATCGCCGCTGTCGTGCGGGCCATGCACGGCGGCTTGGGCTTGGTCGAGCGGGCGCAGGCGGACCAAAAGCGCAAGCAGGCGCATGCCCGGATGCCGCAGCAGTGCGGGTTCGGCATGCAGTTCGAGTTTTCCGGGAAGGGCGGCGGCCATGCTCCATGCGGTCCAAGGAGTCGCGTAGCGGATGAAGACGAGGCTGCCGCGAGGCAGTTGCCGACCCCCTTCCTCGGCGAGTTCCAGGGTTGCCGCCGGCCACAGCAGGAAGCGCCGCAGGCTGCCGCCGGAAAAATGGGCCAAGATCAGGGGGGGCGCCAGCGCCGAGGCGGCCATGAGCAGCCAGAGCGTTTCCAGTGTGCCGCCGAAGCGGAAGGTGCCGAAGGCGATCAGCGAGGCCAGCACCATGAAGCCGGAGTTCAGGATGTTGTTGCAGGCGATGATGCGCGCTCGGTGTTCGTTCCGTGCACGTTGCTGAAGCAGGGTGTAGAGGGGTACGACGTAGAAGCCGCCGAATATGGCCAGCAGCAGCAGGGATGCCAGAATGCCGACGGCGTGCGGGTCGCGCAGCAGGTCCATGGCGCCGGGCGCTGCCGCAGGCACGGGGGCGATCGAACTCAGCAGCCAGAACATGGCCCCCATGGCGAGGGCGGCCGGCGGCGCCCAGGCGGCCCGTGCCCGCCCGCGCAGGAGCAGGTTGCACAGCAGTGCGCCGAGGCCAAGGCCGATTACGAAGACCGCCAGCGCGGCGGCCAGCGTCTGCTCGTCGCCGCCCAGCGTGTCGCGCACCAGCAGCGGGAGCTGGGCGAGCATGGTGACGCCGATCATCCAGAACCAGCTGATCGCCAGCACCAGCCGGGCTATGTCCGGGTAGCGAAGACCCTCGCGCAGCACCCGGATCATCGGGCCGAAAGGTTCGAGCGTCAGTGCCGTCACGGTATCGCCGGGCGGTTGCGCGGGCACCAGCAGGCTGGTCAGATAGCCGAGGCCGGCGCTCGCCACGAGCAGCCCCGGCACCCAGTGCATGTAGCCGGATGCGGCCATGAGTCCGGTGCCGGTCAGGGAGCCCGCCAGAATGGCGACGAAGGTGCCGGCTGCGACCATGGCGTTGCCGCCCAGCAGTTCGCGGCGGGCGAGCAGGTTTGGCAGGATGGCGTATTTGGCGGGGCCGAACAGGGCCGACTGCAAGCCGGTCAGAAACAGTACGGCGAACAGCAGGCCGACCGACTCCAGCCAGAAGCCGAGCCAAGCCAGCAGCATCAGGATGATCTCGGCGATTTTGATGCGGCGAATCAGCAGATGGCGGGGCAGGCGGTCGGCAAGCGTGCCGCCGACGGCGGAGAACAGCAGAAACGGCAGCAGGAAGATGCCAGCGCTGGCGGCGACCAGTTCGCCGCTGCCGAAGCCGGCCAGTTCGGCAAGGCGGAACGTGATGAGGGCGACGAGCGCGTAGCGGAAGACGTTGTCGTTATAGGCGCCGGTCAGCAGGGTGATGAAGAAAGGCAGGAACCGTCGCGTAGCGAGCAAGCGGACGGCGGACGGCATGGCGGTTTCGCTACAGGCGCGTCGGGTTGTCCGCGTTGCCGTACACTTCTTCCGGGTCGAATGTCTTGTCGCGCTCCAGATGCTCCAAGGCGCCTCCGGCCGCGGCGCCAGTCGGCACCTTGCGGTAGAAGCAGGAGCGGTAGCCGACATGGCAACTGGCGCCGGAGCCGGCGACCGTCACGCGTAGCCAGACAGTATCCTGATCGTCGTCGATGCGCAGTTCGCGGACTTGCTGCACCAGTCCGCTGGTATCGCCTTTTCGCCAGAGGCACTGCCGGCTGCGGCTGTAGTACCACGCTTCGCCGGTGCGGATGGTGCGCTCGAGAGCTTCCGCATTCTGATAAGCGACCATCAGCACTTCGCCGGAGGCGTAGTCGGTGGTGACCGCCGGGATCAGGCCGTGTTCATCGAATTTCGGTGCAAGCTGGTCGCCTTCTTCGACTTGGGCGACGCTGCTGCGGGGGAAGAATAACGACGTCACGGTCGGCGGGGGAAGAGCATGCGCAGGGTGCCAGTTTACATGATGCGGCGCCAGCGGCTGCCTTCCGGGCGGTCTTCCACGGCGATGCCGGCGGCCAGCAGCCGGTCGCGAATCTGGTCGGCTGCTGCATAGTCGCCGTCTTGCCGCGCTGCCAGACGTTCGGCCAGCAGGGCTTCGATGGCAGGCGTGTCCAAGGCCGCCGCCGCATCGGCGTGGAACCAGGCATCGGCCGAATGCTCCAGCAGGCCCAGCATGCGCGCTCCAGCGCACAGGCGGCGGGCGGCTTCCGGTTGCTGCGGGACTGGCAGGCGCGGCATGGCGGCCGCTTCGTGCTGCAGGCATTGCAGCGCCAGCGGCGTGTTGAGGTCGTCGCACAGGGCGGCCATGAATGCGGCCGACGGCGCGGCATCGTCCTCGGCAGGACTGCCGGCATCCGCCCAGGCGCGGTACAGGCGGTCCAAGGTCTGGCGCGCCTGGCCGAGCAGGCCGTCGGTCCAATCCAGCGGTTTGCGGTAGTGCGTGTGCAGCAAGGCGAGCCGCAGCAGTTCGCCGGGATGCCGTTCCAGCAGGCTCCGGACCTGACGCACGTTGCCGATCGATTTGGCCATCTTCTCGCCTTCGACGGTGACGTAGCCGTTGTGCAGCCAGAACCGCACGAACGACTCGTCGGGATGGGCGCAGCGGCTCTGCGCCCGCTCGTTCTCGTGGTGCGGGAATACGAGGTCTTGGCCGCCGCCGTGGATGTCGATGGTCGGGCCCAGATGCTGCGCAATCATGCAGGAGCATTCCAGATGCCAGCCGGGGCGGCCGCGGCCGAACGGGCTGTCCCAGCCGGGCTGTTCGGGCGTGGAAGGCTTCCATAGCACGAAATCGGCCGGATGCCGCTTGTAGGCGGCGACCTCCACGCGTGCGCCCGGATGCAGGTCGGCGACGGCGCGCCCCGACAGTTCGCCATAGCCGGCGTACGTCTCGACGGCGAACAGGACATGGCCGTCGGCTTGGTACGCGTGGCCGCGTTCCAGCAGGTTGCGCATCATGGCGAGCATGGCCGGGATGGTCTCGGTCGCGCAGGGCTCCACGTCGACGTCCAGGCCGCCGAGGCCCCGGCAGACCTCGTGGAAGGCTTGGATGTAGCGGGCGGTGAGCGTGTGGAAGGCGCAGCGCTCCTGCCGGGCTCGATCTAGGATCTTGTCGTCGATGTCGGTCAGGTTGCGGGCATAGACGACGGTCGGATAGAGGCGGCGCAGCAGGCGCGCCAGCACGTCGAACACGACGAGCGGGCGGGCGTTGCCGATGTGGATGTGGTCGTAGACGGTCGGCCCGCAGACGTACAAGGTGACCCGTTCGGGATCAAGCGGCGCGAACGGCGTTTTGCGCCGCCGCGCGGTATCGTGCAACTGGAGCATGTCAATCGCTCAGCTGGCGCTCTTGGAGACTGGCCTGTCGCTGCTGTTCGCCGATGTGGCCGGCCAGATAGATGGCAATGGTCAGCGCGGCGGCGATGCCGAAGGCCATCGACTGCTGCCAAGAGGCCCGGCTGCTGCTGACGCGCCGCATGAGCCAGCGCAGGCTGAGGTAGGACAGATAGAAGAACCAGAACGCGGCCGGCACCAGCGCCGGGTAGGGCGGGTCGCGGAACATGCCGAGGTACAGCAGGACGAGCAGGACGCCGATGGCAACCAGGAAAAGTTGCACCAGATAGCTTGCCGCGAGGGAAGGAAGGCGGGGCATGGCGTTATTGTAGCCAAGGATCGTGTTAAAATAGGCTTTCCTGCGAGAGTTTGGACGACCATTCATGAATCAAGCGTATCGAGATGCGGTCACCCGCATGGAGGAACTGGGCGTTGATCCGGATTACGTGCTCGGCTGGCAGGGCGGCTATCTGGGCCATCCGGTGCGCGAGGAGCAGCGTGTCAGCGACGCGTATCAGGCCGGGTTCGAGGACGGTCAGGAAAAGGAAACCGGCAACTTCGAGAACTGGAAGCGCTGAGCCGCGGCGCGCTTCAGCGGCGCGGCGGCATCAGGCCGTGCAGTGTGCGGCCCAAGGCAGCCGCGAACTTCGGGGCTTCGCGGTCGATGACGTATGTGGCGATCCATTCCTGATCGTGGGTGCCCATGCAGGCGGCGACGGCATCGCCCAATTCCCTCCGCAGCGCGAATCCGGGCCCGTCGGCGGCACTCCAGCCGCAGTGCGCGTAGCGTTCGGAGGCGGCATTGAACTGGCCGATTAAGGGGGCGGCCTGCACATCGCCGCAGGCGAGCCGGTTGTCGTGCATGAGCGCCGCCAGATGCCGGGCGAGCGCAGTGACGAGTTGCGCCCGCGCTGCGGCAGGCAGCCGCTCCTGCGCTTCGCGGTCGACCAGATGGGCGCCGAAGATGGCGAACTGCCCGATGACGTCCAGCCGCTGCGCCCAGTCGCGGGTCTCGAAGCCTTCGTTCTCCAGCGCCAGCAGGCCGTCGCTGGCGAGGCGCCAGATGTTGGCGGACAGGGCGCTGGCGGTCTGGTCGGCGCTGCGCGGGGTCTCGCGCTGGTTCCAATGGCGGGCGAGGCGGGGCATGGCGGAGCCTAGGAGTGCGCGCGGCGCATCGGTTCCGGTGCCGTCATGGCGACGGTTGCGCTTCGCGGAGGCGCCGGTAGGCGGCGCTGCCGCGCAGTTCCTCGCGCTCCCGCGCATAATCCCAAGGTGTCTTGCCGCTGGAGTCGGCCTGCACCGGGTTGGCGCCGGCGTCGAGCAGTTCCACGATGACGTCCGGGTTCGGATTGCCCTGCACGGCGCGGTGTAGCGGCGTTTGCCGAAGCCTGTCTTGGGCAGCCGCTTCGGCGCCGGCTTCAAGCAGGGCGGCAGCGACGGCAGGGTTGTCGTTGCTGTACGCCGCCTGGTGCAAAGGCGTTTCGCCATTCCGGTCACGTACGGCCACGGCCGCGCCGGCATTGAGCAATGCGGCGATGATGGCGGGGTTGCGGTTGCGCGCCGCGGCGTGCATCGGCGTTTTGCCGCGGCGGTCGCGTTCTTCCGCATTGGCGCCGGCTTCCAGCAAGGCGGCGACGATGTCGGGGCTGCTGCTGAAGGCGGCTACCCAGTACAGCGGCGTGGCATCGTAGTCGTCGCGGTGGCGCACATCGGCACCGGCATCCAGAAGCATTTGCGTGATGGCCAGTTCCGGATTGGCCGCGGCCATGTACAAGGGGGTCTTGCCGGCGACGTCGGTAGCATGCGCATCGGCGCCGGCTTGCAGGAGCGTGCGGAGGACATCGGGGCTTTTGCTGCGCTGGGCGGCGAGGTGCAGCGGGGTCCAGCCGTTGTCGCTGCGCGCCATCACGTCGGCACCGGCGCGGAGCAGGACCGAGGCGATGGCGGGGCTGGGGTTGGCGAACGCCGCCCGATGCAAAGGTGTGAAGCCGTGCCGATCCTGTGCTGCCAAGTCGGCGCCAGCCTTGATCAGGGCGCGCAGCACCTCGGGGTTCCGGTTGGCGAAGGCAGCCGCATGCAGGGGGGTGCGGCGGTCGGCGTCCAGCAGACCCAGTTGCGCGCCGGCGCGCAGCAGCAAGGACACGATGTCCGGATTCGAATTCGTTTCGGCGGCGGCATGCAGGGGGGTACGGTCTTCCAGATCGCGCGCCATCACGTCGGCGCCGGCGTTGAGCAGCATGATGGCAGCAATCAAGTTGTCCTGATTGTCGGATGTATGGGCAGGTGCGCCGCCGGGAAGGAAGGCGTCCAGATTTCGCGCAACGATGTGAAGCGGCGTCAGGCCGCGTTCGTTGTGCGTCGCCACGTTCGCGCCGGCTTCCAGCAGCGCCGCAAGGATGGCAGGGTTGTCGCGATTGTGGTAGGCGGCCAGATGCAATGGCGTCTGGAGGCTTTCGTCTTGTGCATTCACGTCGGCACCGGCTTCGGTCAGCGTTGCGATTACGGCGGGGTTGACGTTGAACGCGGCTGCGTGCAAGGGCGTCAGGCGGCGCTCGGCCAGTGCGGCCACATCCGCGCCTGCGGCGAGCAGCGTCTGGATGACCTCGGGGTTTTCATTGGAGAAGGCGGCCAAATGTAGCGGCGTACGGTCGAACGTGCTGCGCACGGCGATGTCCGCGCCGGCATTCAGGCACTGCTGCAGCGTGCTCGGCGTTGCATGCTTGAAGTAGTTGAGTTCGCCCCATGCGTCGCACTCGTCGGCCGCCGGCAGGCGGGTCGGAGCGGTGGCCAGCGCGACGGCCAGAACGGGAAGCCAGCGTGGAGCCATCACATGGGCAAGCATATGAAAATGCCGTACGGGCGCGGAGGCTCAGGCTGCCTCAGCCAAGCTGATGATATCCCAGTCTTGGCGTTGCGCATGGGCGCGCAAGGCTGGATCCGGGTCCACGGCGACGGGGTGGTCGACGAACTCCAGCAGCGGGCGGTCGTGGATTGAATCGGAATAGCCCCAGGTTTCGCCGAGATCGACATGTGTTTGCGCCGCCCAAGCGGCGATGCGGAGGGGCTTGTCGGCACCGAAGCAGGCTCTGCCCAGAAGTTTGCCGGTGTAGCGCCCGTCGCGCATTTCCGGTTGCGGGGCGATCAAGGTGCCCACGTCCAGCAGTTGCGCGATGGGTTCGGCGATGAAGGCATTGGTCGATGTGACGATGATCTGGCGGAATCCGTCGCGACGCTGGGCGGCAAGGAGCTGCCGGGCGCCCGGCAGCAGGCAGGGGCGGATTTGTGCGTCTAGGAACTGCGTACGCAAATGCATCAGTTGCGCATGCGCGATGCGTCCGAGCGGGGCCAGCACGAATTCCAGGTAGGCATACGGGTCGAGGGTGCCGTGCCGGTATTCGGCATAGAACGCGGCATTGCGGCTCCGGTAGGTTTCGGCATCGACTGCGCCGGAGTCTGCCAGAAACCGTCCCCACTCGTAATCGCTGTCGCAGCTGAGCAAGGTATGATCCAGATCGTACAAGGCGGTAGCGGGCATGCGGCGGGTCGGGGCAGGGTGAGGGAAGCCTTGGCCGGGACGTCAGAACAGGGCAGGGCGCAGCACGGCCAGCAAGACGATGGCCGCCAGAAAGGCGACGGGGATTTCGTTGAACCAGCGGTACCAGACGTGTCCATGCCGGTTGCGGTCGCGTGCGAACTGAAACCACAGGCGGGCGCACCAGACGTGGTATGCGACCATGGCGGCGAGCACGGCGAGCTTGGCTTGCATCCAGCTGGCGGCCCACAGATCGGGGCGCCAAGCCAGCAGCCAGAACCCGAACAGCAGGGTAAGGATGCCGCCGGGCGTGGCAATGCCCCACAGAAGTTTCCGTTCCATGAGGCAGAAGCGCTGCCGGCTGGGATCGTCGTCGCTCATGGCGTGGTAGACGAACAGGCGAGGCAGATAGAACAGCCCGGCGAACCAGGTCACCATGAAAATCAGATGCAGTGCTTTGAGCCAGAGCATGGGTACGATATAGGGGGCGTGGCCCATAGTATATAGGGTGCCGCCAGTGTAAAATGAGGCATTCCGGATTCTCGGGGATGGAGCATGATCAAGGCAGGCGTCGTTGGCGCGACGGGTTATACTGGCGTGGAATTGCTGCGGCTGATCAGCGGCCATCCAGAGGTGACGGTGGCGGCGGCCAGTTCGGATACGGAGGCCGGTCGCGCCGTAGGGGAGGTGCACCCACATTTGCGGTCATGCGTGGCGCTTGAATATGTGCCGCATCAGGCGGTGTATGCGGCGGATTGCGATGTCGTGCTGTTTGCGGCGCCGAACGGAACGGCGATGCGGCAGGCGCCGGAGTTGCTGGAGCGAGGGCGGCGGGTGATCGACTTGGCGGCCGATTTCCGGTTGCGCGACCCGGCCGTATGGGCGGAGCATTACCGCATGCCGCATGCGTGCCCGGAGCTGTTGGAGGAAGCGGTGTACGGCCTGCCGGAATTGAATCGGGAGCAGCTTCGCGGGGCGCGTCTAGTGGCGAATCCGGGGTGCTATCCGACAGCAGTGGCGCTGGGGCTGATGCCGTTGCTGGAGTCGGAGGCGGTCGTGTCCGGGCATGTGATCGCGGATGCCAAATCGGGCATCAGCGGAGCCGGGCGGCAAGCGAACGCGCCGTTGCTGATGAGCGAAGCGCTGGAGAACTTCCGGGCGTATGGGATCCATGGCCACCGGCATGCGCCGGAGATCGAACAGACGTTGCGCCAGATCGGCGGCGCGCCGGTCGCACTGACGTTCACGCCGCATGTGGCGCCGATGGTGCGCGGCATTCTGGCGACGCTCTATGCATGGGCGGACGCGCCGGCGCCGGTGCTGCAGGAGCGCTACCGGCAGCGCTACGCAGCGGAGCCGTTCGTGGACGTGATGGAGCCGGGCAGCTGCCCGCAGACCAAGAGCGTGCGGGGGTCGAACATGTGCCGTCTGGCCTTGCATGCCAAGCCGGGCGGCCCGCTTATTGTGGTGTCCGTCATCGACAACCTGATCAAAGGTGCCGCAGGGCAGGCGGTGCAGAATCTGAACCTGATGTTCGGGCTTCCAGAGGCGACGGGGCTGCCGCAGGAGGGCTTGCCGGCATGAAGGCCAGGGAGCGGCTGCCGAACTGGGCGTTGCTGGTCGCGGTGGCAGTGTTTGCGGTAGGCACTGTGGCTTGCGGCATTGCCGCGTACTCCGCCTACAGTTCCTACGGCGACTTGCAAGCCTCGTACGCGGATCAGGGCGAGCATCTGGCAGAGGTGCTGCGGCGGCATGAGGATATGATGGAGGCGCGAGCGTTTGCAGAGCGGCAGCGGCAAGTGGCCGAGCAGACGCTGGAGCACATGCGCGACATGCTGAAGACGCGGGAGCGGGAAGTGCGCGTCATGCGCGAAAGCATGGGCTTGTACGAGAAGCTGATGGAGCCGAAGGGGGCGCCCGGGCTGCGAGTGCACCGGCTTAGCGTTTCGGCCACGCCGCAGGCGGGGCGGTGGGACTACCGCCTAGTGCTGTATCAGAAAGGCCGCAGCAAGCCGGTCCAAGGGCGGTACGATCTGCTATTCCATGGGCGCACCAGCCGCGGCGCGGCGCGGCACAGCTTGTCGGAACTGGCCTCTGGGGAGCATGCCGGAACGTTCGAGTTCCTGCATTTTGCGGTTTTGCATGGCCAGTTCCGCCTGCCGCAGGAACTCGAGGTGGAACGGGTCGAGGTGGAAGTGGTGCCGGCCCACGCGCCGCAGGCCGAGTTGCGGGCCAGTTTCGATTGGCAGGAAACTGTTGAGGACTCCGGCTGAGCGGTGCCCCTTAGGTGCTTCCAAGTGCGGGCCCTAATTTTAGGTATGCTATAATTAACCACTTTAGCCTAATTCTGGGAGGGGTACCCAAGCGGTCAACGGGGGCAGACTGTAAATCTGCTGGCTCAGCCTTCGTAGGTTCGAATCCTACCCCCTCCACCGATGGGGCGGCTGTCCGGCGGATTCGCGGGATGCTGGCGGGCGTAGTTCAACGGTAGAACCTCAGCCTTCCAAGCTGATAGTGGCGGTTCGATTCCGCTCGCCCGCTCCAGACCGCCGCCGGGGAAGCGGCCGGGGCTGCGCCCATATAGCTCAGTCGGTAGAGCACTTCCTTGGTAAGGAAGAGGTCACCGGTTCAAATCCGGTTATGGGCTCCAGATTGGCTTGGCGACTTTTTGACTTAACCGGGAGAGAGACTCATGGCGAAGGAGAAGTTTGAGCGCACGAAGCCGCACGTGAACGTGGGGACGATCGGGCATGTGGATCATGGCAAGACGACGCTGACGGCGGCGCTGACGAAGGTGATGGCGCAGACGCACGGCGGCGAGTTTCGGGACTACGCGCAGATTGACAATGCGCCGGAGGAGCGGGAGCGCGGGATCACGATAGCGACGGCGCATGTGGAGTATGAGTCTCCGGGGCGGCATTACGCGCATGTGGACTGTCCGGGGCATGCGGACTACGTGAAGAACATGATCACGGGCGCGGCGCAGATGGACGGGGCGATTCTGGTGGTGAGCGCGGCGGACGGTCCGATGCCGCAGACGCGCGAGCACATTTTGCTGGCGCGCCAGGTGGGGGTGCCGCACATTTTGGTGTATTTGAACAAGGCGGATCAGGTGGACGATGCGGAGTTGCTGGAGTTGGTGGAGATGGAGGTTCGGGAGTTGCTGAGCGCGTATGAGTTTCCTGGGGATGAGACGCCGATCGTGGTGGGTTCGGCGCTGAAGGCTTTGGAGGGGGATGCCGGGGAGCACGGGGTGGCGTCGGTGGTGTCGCTGGTGGAGGCGATGGATGCGTATGTTCCGGAGCCGGAGCGTGCGGTGGACGGGGCGTTTCTGATGCCGGTGGAGGACGTGTTTTCGATTTCGGGCCGCGGCACGGTGGTGACGGGGCGTGTGGAGCGCGGCGTTTTGAAGGTGGGCGAGGAAGTGGAGATCGTGGGGATTCGGGAGACGCAGACGACGACGTGCACGGGGGTGGAGATGTTTCGGAAGCTTTTGGACGAGGGTCGCGCGGGGGACAACATCGGGGCGCTTTTGCGGGGCACGAAGCGCGAGGAGGTGGAGCGCGGGCAGGTGCTGTGCCGTCCGGGCTCGATCACGCCGCACACGGAGTTCGAGGCGGAGGTGTATGCGCTGTCGAAGGAGGAGGGCGGTCGCCACAAGCCGTTCTTCAGCGGCTATCGTCCGCAGTTCTATTTTCGGACGACGGACGTGACGGGTGCGGTGCGGCTGCCGGAGGGCACGGAGATGGTGATGCCGGGCGACAATGTGTCGATGTCGGTGTCGCTGGGGGCTCCGATTGCGATGGAGGAGGGTCTGCGCTTCGCGATTCGCGAGGGCGGGCGCACCGTCGGCGCCGGCGTGGTCACCAAGATCGTCAGCTAGGGCGATAGGCAAGACGTTGAGGATAGCATGTTCGCATGTGCAAAGGCCAGTAGCTCAATTGGCAGAGCAGCGGTCTCCAAAACCGCAGGTTGGGGGTTCGAGTCCCTCCTGGCCTGCCATGGGCCGGAGCATGCGCCATGACCTCGGAGCAAGCGCAACCGCGCTTGTCGCAAGCCGACATGCTGCGCTGGGGCGCGGCATCGCTGCTGCTGGCGCTAGGCTTGGCCGGATTCTATTATTTTGCGGACCAGGCGATCCTGTACCGGGTGCTCGGCTTGGTCGCCGTGGTCGCACTGGCGGCTTACATCCTGTCCCAGTCGGCGCATGGCCTCCGCTTGCGCGGCTTCATGCAGGAGTCCCGTGCGGAAGTGCGCAAGATGGTATGGGCGACGCGTGCGGAAACGTTGCAGACCGCGCTGGTCGTATTCATCGCCGTCTTGGTGATGGCGGTGTTCCTATGGCTGCTGGACCGACTGCTGTCCTGGGCCGTGGCCCTACTGCTGGGATGAGCGCGATGCCCGGAAAAACCGCCGCGGGAACGGGGCATGGCTTGCAATGGTACGCCGTGCACGTCTATTCCAACTATGAAGACCAGGTGCGCCTCCAGCTGCAGGAGCATATCAGCCGCGAAGGCAAGGAAGGCGAGTTCGGGCGCATCGAGGTGCCGTCGGAGACGATGGTCGAACTGCGTGATGGCCAGCAGAAGACGATCCGGCGCAAGACCTTCCCCGGCTATGTGTTGCTGCAGATGAAGTGGTCGGAGGAGAATTGGCATCTGGTCAAGGGCACGCCGAAAGTGCTGGGCTTCATCGGCGGAGCCCGCCAGCATCCGGAGCCGATTCCGGACGACCAGATTGAGGCGCTGCTCGCCCGGTCCGAAGCCGGCCAGGCGCCGCCGCGGGTCAAGGCATTGTACGAACCGGGCCAGGCGGTGCGCGTCATCGACGGTCCGTTCAATGATTTCAGCGGCGTCGTGGAGGAGGCCAATCAGGCGAAAGGCCGGTTGCGTGTCGCGATCCAGATCTTCGGGCGCTCCACGCCGGTGGAACTGAACTTTGACCAAGTGACCAAGGACTGAGGGCATACGCATGGCGGTCAAGGAAATCAAGACGCACATTAAGCTGCAGGTGCCGGCCGGTTCGGCCAATCCGGCGCCGCCGGTCGGCCCGGCACTCGGGCAGCACGGCCTCGCCATTCAGGATTTCTGCAAGGCGTTCAACGATCGCACCGGGGCGATGGAGAAGGGCTTGCCGTTGCCGGTGGTCATCACGGTCTATAAGGACCGCAGTTTCGATTTCGTGATCAAGACGCCGCCGGCCTCAGTGCTGCTGCGGAAGGCCATGGGCCTTGACAAGGGCAGTGCGACGCCGAATTCCGTGAAGGTCGGGAAGATCTCGCGGACGCAGCTGGAGGAAGTGGCGGCGGCCAAGATGCCGGATTTGAGTGCCAACGATATGGATGCTGCGGTGCGAATCATCGCGGGCAGCGCCCGCAGCATGGGCTTGGAGATGGACAAATGAAGAAGCGCATTGCACAAGCACGGGCCCGCCTCAAGGCGGGCGAGTTGTATCCGCTCGACGAGGCCGTCGAATTGGCGCAGCAGATGGGCACCGCGAAATTCGATGAAAGCATCGATGCGAGCATCAATCTCGGGGTGGATCCGAAGCAGAGCGACCAGAACGTGCGCGGTGCCACGGTGCTGCCGCATGGTACGGGGCGGCATGCGCGGGTGGCGGTCTTCGCTCGAGGCGAGCAGGCACAGGCGGCGACCGAGGCGGGTGCCGACGCGGTGGGCTTGGAAGATCTGGCGGAACGTATGCGCGGCGGCGAGTTGGATTTCAGCACCGTCATTGCCGCACCCGACTGCATGGCGATCGTCGGGGCTTTGGGCCAGTTGCTCGGGCCGCGCGGCCTGATGCCGAATCCCAAGATGGGTACGGTGGCCGGGGATGTGGCCGCTGCGGTGCAGGCGGCCAAGGCTGGGCAGGTGCGCTACCGGACCGACAAGGGCGGCATCGTGCATTGCGCGATCGGCCGCGTCGGCTTCGAGCCGGCAGCGCTGGCCGAAAATGTGCGGGCCTTGATCGCCGAACTGCAGCGCACTAAGCCAGCTGCCTCCAAAGGCGTGTACATCCAGCGCATTGCTCTGTCCCCAACCATGGGCCCGAGTGTGCGGGTTGATCCGGCCACCCTCTGAACCGGCGGCGCCCAAGGAGCATGGCATGGCTTTGACACGAGAACAAAAAAGCACGGTCGTCAACGAGGTTGCGGCGCTGGCGGCGCGGGCGCAAGTGCTGGTGGCCGCGGAGTACCGCGGTATGACGGTGCTGGAGTTGACGAGCCTGCGGAGGCAGGCGCGCGATTGCGGCGTGTCCGTGCGCGTGGTGAAGAACAATTTAGCCAAGCGGGCGTTCGACGGCACAGCGTACGATTGCGCCCGAGAGCATCTGTCCGGCCCGCTGCTGCTGGGCTTTTCGGAGCGCGAGCCGATGGATGCGCCGCGGCTGTTCCGCGATTTCGGCAAAACGAACGAGCGTCTGGAACTGAAGTTCGGCGTGATGGACGGCGCCGTGCTGAGCGTGCGCGATGTGCGGCGGTTGGCGGAACTGCCGCCCCGCGACAAGGCTCTGGCGCAATTGATGGCGGTGATGCGTGCGCCGGTCGGGAAACTGGTGCGCACATCCGCCGACATTCCAGGCCGGCTGGCGCGTGCGCTGGCTGCCTATCGCGACCGCCGACAGGCGGAATCTTGATTGAACGATTTTTTGACCCCACGGAGTAATAAGCCCATGGCTACAGCAAGCGTTTCCAAGGAAAACATCCTTGACGTCATTTCCAACATGACTGTGATGGAAATCGTCGACCTCGTCGGCGCGATGGAGGAGAAATTCGGCGTTTCGGCCGCGGCCGCCGTGGCCGCGGCACCGGTCGCGGCCGCGGTCGACGCTGAGGAAGAGGCCAAGACCGAGCAGGACGTGATGCTTGCGTCTTTCGGCTCGAACAAGATCGGCGTGATTAAAGTGGTCCGGGCGATTACCGGACTAGGCTTGAAAGACGCCAAGGATTTGGTGGAAAAGGCGCCGTGCGCCGTCAAGGAAGGCGTGCCGCCCGAAGAAGCCGAGGAGCTGAAAAAGCAGTTAGAGGAAGCAGGCGCAACCGCCGAGTTGAAATAGCTCGGTGCGCCACGCTTTCCGACACATGCGGCTGCCGGCGCGGCGACGCGCCGGTGCTCGGCATTTAATGTTTTCCTTTGCAATGACCGACCAACCTTGAGGTGGGCATGTCGTATTCATACACTGAAAAGAAGCGCATCCGCAAGGATTTCGGCAAACTGCGCGATGTCATGGAAATTCCGGACATGCTGGATGTGCAGCATGAGTCCTACCGCAAGTTCCTGCAGGTCGACGAGAAGCAGCGCAAGGATCAGGGCATTCAAGCGGTGCTCAATTCGATCTTTCCGATTAAGAGCCATTCCGGCCATATCGACCTGAAGTGCGAAGGCTACCGGCTCGAAGAGCCGCGCTTCAGCGAGCGGGAATGCCAGCGGCGCGGGCAGACCTACATGGCGTCCCTGAAGATCAATACCCGCATGGAGATCTATGAGCGGGACATGCCGAAAAGCGCTCCACGAAAAATTAAGGAGGTCAAGGAGCAGGAGGTGTATCTGGGCGACATTCCCCTGATGACCCGCACCGGCACGTTCATCATCAACGGCACCGAACGGGTGGTGGTCTCGCAGCTGCTGCAATCGCCGGGCGTCATTTTCACTGACGACAAGGGCCGCGGCCATTCCTCTGGCAAGATACTGCACCATGCCCGAATCAAGCCGGAATACGGTTCGTGGCTGGAGTTCGGGTTCGACCACAAGGACCTTCTGTATCTGCGGGTGGACAGCCGCCGCAAGATTCCGGCCACCATCCTGCTGCGTGCCTTGGGCATGTCCGAAACGGAGATTCTGGAGAAGTTCGCGACCCGCATCCCGGTGCGGATGGAGCAATGGCGGGAAGTCCCGGTGCCGCTTTTGGAGAAGCAGAAGCTTCCGTTTCCGCTGACAAGCACGGATGGCGGGGAAACCGTGCTGGCGGCCGGCCGCGTGCTGACGCCGGCGGTCTGCCAGAAGCTGGCGGACGAAGGCGTCGATCGGGTGCTGGTCCCGCAGGCGTTCCTGCAAAAGGTTCTGCTCAAGGGCGACGATAGTCCGTACATCTATGATCGCGCCCAAGGCTGGCAGGCCCGTCCGCAGGCGCTGGTCGATACGGTGCTGCCGCTGGACCTGCGGCATGAAGAAAAGGTCGTGGCGGAGGCCGGCAGCACGCTGACGGCGGAGCTTGCCTCCCAGTTGCCGAATACCTGCCTCTTTGACCTGCCGCCGTGCGGGCGGTTCTACATCGGCATCGAGCATATTGAAAGGCAGAAGCTTTCCTTCGATCTCAAGCTGCGCGATCGCAAGGGAGAGCGTGTGCTGGTGCCGGCCGGGCGCACAGTGCGCCCGATTCATGTGCAGAAGCTGAAGGCTGCCGGGCAGCAGGAGATCGAAGCGCCGGATGCGTATTTCCAAGGTGCGGCGCTGGTCTGCGTCTACGACGCCGACACCGGCGAGATCGATGAGCGGTTCGTGTGCAATGCGCTGCTGGACGGCGCACTGCTGGAGCAGTTGGCCTTGGCGCCGCGGGAATTCCAGATCGTGCCGCCATGGGAGGCCGGCCAAGGCATCCCGGGTACGCTGCGCACCGATGCCTTTCGCTTCAATGTGCACAGTTCGGCGCATGTCGTGCGCAAGAAGCCCACGCTGGCGGAAGAGCGGCTGCAGGCGCGTTCGGAAATCTATCAGGTGTTGCGGCCGAGCGAGCCTTTGGCACGGGACATGATCGAAAAGCATTTCGATAGCCTGTTTTCGGATTCCGAGCGCTACGACCTGTCGGCCGTCGGGCGGATGCGCCTGAACCGCCGTCTGGGCCGCGACAGCATGGAAGGGGAGGGGACTTTGGAGAAGGGAGACATCATCGATGTCATCAAGGAACTGATCGAAATCCAGCAGGGCCGCCGGCCGGTCGACGATGTGGACCATTTGGGCAACCGCCGGGTGCGGTGCGTCGGCGAGCAGGTGGAGCAGGCGTTCCGCACGGGCCTGGCCCGCGTGCAGCGCGCCGTCAAGGAGCGGCTCAGCCAGGTCGAGGCCGACGATCTGACCGTGCAGGACATGGTGAACGCCAAGCCGGTGTCCGCGGCGATCAAGGAGTTCTTCGGCTCCAGTCCGCTGTCGCAGTTCATGGACCAGAACAATCCGCTGGCGGAAGTGACGCACAAGCGGCGCATTTCGGCACTCGGGCCGGGCGGCCTGACCCGCGAGCGGGCCGGCTTCGAAGTGCGCGACGTGCATCCCACCCATTACGGGCGCGTGTGTCCGGTGGAGACGCCGGAAGGGCCGAACATCGGCCTGATCAATTCGCTGGCCGTGTATGCGCGCCTGAACCATTACGGTTTTCTCGAGACGCCCTACCGCAAGGTTGCGAATGGCCGGGTTACGAACACGGTGGATCATCTTTCGGCGATCGAGGAGGGCGAGTACGTGATTGCCCAAGCCAACGCCAGCCTCGACGCGCAGGGGCGCTTTTCCGACCAGCGCGTCTCCTGCCGCTACCAGAAGGAATTCACGATGGAGACACCGGACAAGATCGACTATATCGACGTGTCGCCGCGCCAAATCGTGTCGGTGGCGGCGGCGCTGATTCCGTTCCTCGAGCATGACGATGCCAATCGCGCCCTGATGGGCTCGAACATGCTGCGCCAAGCGGTGCCGACGCTGCGGGCGGAGAAGCCGCTGGTTGGCACGGGCATGGAACGCGCCGTGGCGGAGAACTCCGGCGCCATGGTCAAGGCGCAGCAGCCGGGCGTGGTGCATGACGTGGACGCGAATCGCATCGTGGTGCGCGTGGATGACGAGCAGGCCGGCGTCGAGATCTACGACCTCACCAAATACATGCGCTCCAACCAGAGCACTTGCATCAATCAGCGTCCGCAAGTCGCCCCGGGCGACCGCATCGAACCGGGCGACGTGCTGGCCGACAGTTCGGCCACCGACCTCGGCGAACTGGCGGTCGGGCAGAACATGCTGGTGGCCTTCATGCCGTGGAACGGCTACAACTTCGAGGACTCGATCGTGCTGTCGGAACGGGTGCTCGAAGAAGACCGCTACACCACGATCCATATTGAGGAGCTGGTGTGCGTGGCGCGGGACACCAAGCTGGGTTCGGAAGAGATCACCGCCGACATCCCCAACGTCAGCGAAGGCCTTCTGGCCAAGCTTGATGAATGCGGCGTGGTGTATCTGGGCGCGGAAGTCCGCCCGAACGACATACTGGTCGGCAAGGTGACGCCGAAAGGCGAGACGCAGCTGACGCCCGAAGAGAAGCTGCTGCGCGCGATCTTCGGCGAGAAGGCCTCGGAGGTCAAGGATACGTCCTTGCGCGTGCCGTCGGGCATGGAAGGAACCGTCATCGACGTGCAGATTTTTACCCGCGAAGGCGAGTCCAAGGATGCGCGCGCCAGCGAGGTGGAGACCATCGAGATCGATCAGGCCCGCAAGAATTCGGAGGATGCCCTGCGCATCCACGAAGACGATTTCTACCATCGCGCCCGCACGCTGATGGTCGGCAAAATGGCGGACAAGGGCCCCGGAAAGAGCCGCGCCTTCAAGGTGTCCGAAGCATACTTGGACGGCTTGTCGCGGCCGCAATGGTTCAAGGTCAGCATGCGTCAGGACCAGATCAGCCGGCGCTTGGAAGACCTGCAGAAGAAGTTGAGGAAGAAGAAGGCCGAACTCGTCAAGGACTTCGAAAGCAAGAAGGCCAAGATCGAAGCCGGCAGCGAACTGGCGCCCGGCGTGCTGAAGACGGTCAAGGTGTCGCTGGCGGTCAAGCGCCGCATGCAGCCGGGGGACAAGATGGCCGGGCGGCATGGCAACAAGGGTGTGGTGTCGATGGTCGTGCCGGTCGAGGACATGCCGTACATGGAAGACGGCACGCCCATCGATGTGGTGCTGAATCCGCTGGGCGTGCCCTCGCGCATGAATGTCGGGCAGGTGCTGGAGACGCATCTGGGCTGGGCCGCCAAGTCGCTGGGCCGCCAAGTGCGCGCGCTGCTCGACGGCAAGGCCAAATCGGCCGAACTGCGGGCGCTGCTGGAGCGCATCTACCATACTGGAGCGGGCGGCAAGGACGCCAATCTCAAAAGCCTCAGCGCGACCGAGCTCAAGGGCATGGCCCGCAACCTGCGTGCCGGCGTGCCGATCAGCACGCCGGTCTTCGACGGCGCCAACGAGCAGGAGATCAAGGCGATGCTGGAACTGGCGGGCCTGCCGGAAAGCGGCCAGACGCGCCTGTATGACGGGCGCACCGGCGAGTCGTTCGACCGCGAGGTGACGGTCGGCTACATGTACATGCTGAAGCTCAACCATCTGGTGGACGACAAGATGCACGCCCGTTCCACCGGGCCGTACGGCCTAGTGACCCAGCAGCCGCTTGGCGGCAAGGCGCAGTTCGGCGGCCAGCGCTTCGGCGAAATGGAAGTATGGGCTCTGGAGGCGTACGGCGCGAGCTACACCTTGCAGGAGATGCTGACGGTCAAGTCCGATGATGTGGAAGGGCGCAACCGCGTGTACAAGAACATCATTGCGGACGACATGAATTTTCAGGCGTCGTTGCCGGAATCCTTCAATGTCCTGCTGCGCGAGGTCCGGGCGCTGGGCCTCAATATCGATATGGACCGCGACCGTTCGGACACGGGCGCGCTGCCCCGCATGTGATGCGGCCTAACCGGGAGAGGAGCATGAAAGAACCATTTAATCTGCTGCGGCAAGGCAGCGAGCCGGCCGACTTTGATGCCATTCGGGTCGGCTTGCCCAACCCGGATGCGGTCCATTCGTGGTCGCATGGCGAAGTCAAGAAGCCGGAGACCATCAACTACCGCACGTACAAGCCGGAGCGCGACGGCCTGTGCTGCGCCCGCATCTTCGGACCGATCAAGGACTACGAGTGCCTGTGCGGCAAATACAAGCGGCTGAAGCACCGTGGCGTCGTGTGCGAGAAGTGTGGCGTCGAGGTGACCCGTTCGCGCGAACGCCGCATCCGCATGGGGCATATCGATTTGGCCAATCCGGTCGTGCATGTCTGGTACCTCAAGTCGCTGCCGTCGCGCATCGGGCTGATGCTGGAAATGACGCTGCCGGATTTGGAGAAGGTGCTGACGTACGAACGCTACATGGTCACCCGCAGCGGCGAGATGCTGAGCATTGCAGCCAACGAGGCGTTCCAGGCGCTGGCGGGCAAGGCTGCGGCCGGCGAGGTGCTGACGGCCGAAGATCTCGTGGCGCTGCTGGGCCAGAAGTGCTATCAGCTTCCGGCGGTCGGGCAGCTGCTGACGCGCCAGGAGTTCATGGCGCATGCCGAAAGCCGCGCCCGCTTCGGCGGCGACGGCGACGAGTTCGAGGCCCTGATGGGGGCCGAGGCCATTCAGGAGGCTCTGAAGAACCTCGATTTGCGCAAGGAGTTGGAGCGGATTTTTGAGGAGTTGTACCCGGGGTTCCGGGTCTACATGTGGATCTACAAGCGGATTCGCGACGAACAGAACATGCGGACACTGGAGCGGCAGAACCTGAGCCTGCAGGACGGCCCCGACGTGGAGGAGCAGAAGCGGAAGCTGGATCAGGAGTGCTTGGCCTATGAGCGGCAGCTGCACAAGTTGCCGGCGGATCTCCGGGCGCATATGAACATTTGCGACGACCTCAAGCTGAAACTGCGCATCCCGAAGGAGCGCGGCGAATACCAGGCATTGCTCACCGGGCTGGACATGCATTTGCCGAAGCCCAAGGAATGCGGGCAGCTTTTCAAGGAATTCAACATGGTGCTCCAGACGTTGCATGCCTGTCTGCCGGAAGACGAGAAGCGGCGCGAGCAGTTCCTGCGCATCTGCCGCGAGGAATACGAGCTCCGTTATGAGGCGCGGGAATCCCTCACCAAGAAGGAACGCGACGAGCACGCCAAATTCCGCGCCATGTGCGAGGAGGTTGTGGCGGCCTTGAATGCGAGTGTGCGCGCCCGCCGCAAGGAGTACGAGCCGGTCGAGAAGGCCTGCCGGAAGGTGGCGGCCAAATGCGACGAGTTCGACCGCTATGATGCCTTGCTGGCGGAGCTGAACGCCGAGCCGCCGAAGACGCTGGAAGCCTACGACGAGCGGCTCGCGCAGCTGAAGAAGATTCCGAGCGAAGCCACCAAGAAGCGCCTGCTCAAGCGGGCGGACCTGTGCTGCGCCTTTCTGCACACGCGCCAGAAGCCCGAATGGATGGTGCTGACGGTGCTGCCGGTGTTGCCGCCGGACCTGCGGCCGCTGGTGCCGTTGGAAGGCGGCCGCTTCGCAACCTCGGATCTGAACGATTTGTACCGGCGCGTCATCAACCGCAACAACCGCTTGCGGCGGCTGCTGGATCTGGGGGCGCCCGACATCATCATCTGCAACGAGAAGCGCATGCTGCAGGAGGCGGTGGATGCCCTGCTCGACAACGGCCGGCGCGGCCGGGCGGTGACCGGCTCCAACAAGCGCAAGCTGAAATCGCTGGCCGAAGTGATCAAGGGCAAGCAGGGCCGCTTCCGTCAGAACCTTCTCGGCAAGCGCGTGGACTATTCCGGACGCTCCGTGATCGTGGTCGGGCCGACCTTGAAGCTGCACCAGTGCGGCCTGCCGAAGAAGATGGCGCTGGAGCTGTACAAGCCGCTCATCATCGGCAAGCTGCAGGTGCGCGGAATGGCCACCACGATCAAGGCGGCCCGCAAGCAGGTCGAACGCGAAGGCCCGGAGGTTTGGGACATTCTCAGCGAGGTGATACGCGAGCATCCGGTGCTGCTGAACCGGGCGCCGACGCTGCACCGCTTAGGCATCCAGGCGTTCGAGCCGACCCTCATCGAGGGCAAGGCGATCCAGTTGCACCCGCTGGTGTGCACCGCCTTCAATGCGGATTTCGACGGCGATCAGATGGCCGTGCACGTGCCGCTGTCGATGGAAGCGCAACTGGAGGCCCGCGCCTTGATGATGTCGTCCAACAATGTGCTATCTCCAGCCAACGGCGCTCCGATCATCGTGCCGTCCCAAGATATCGTGCTGGGCTTGTATTACATGACGCGCAAGCGCATTAATGTCAAGGGCGAGAACATGGTGATGGCGGACATCGACGAAGTGCAGCGGGCCTACGATCTGGGGCACGCCGAACTGCATGCGCGTATCCAGGTGCGGCTGCCGCAGCCGGATGGCTCCATGCAGCGCGTGGAGACCACGGTGGGCCGTGCCCTGCTGGCGCGCAGCCTTCCGGAAGGGCTGCCGTTCGAGCTGATCAACTGCGACATGAACAAGCGGGCCATCTCGAACGTCATCGATGCCTGCTACCGCCAGCTGGGGCTGAAGGATACCGTCATCTTCTGCGACCGCCTGATGTATACCGGCTTTCGGTACTCGACCGTCGCCAGCATTTCGTTCGGTGTCAACGACATGGCGGTGCCGGACGAGAAGGAGGCGATTTTGGAGACGGCCAAGCAGGCCGTCGATGAGATCGAAAAGCAGTACGAGCGAGGCCTGCTGACCAACGACGAACGGCGTAACAAGGTGGTCGACTGCTGGTCGCAGGCGAACGACGACGTGGCGATGCGCATGATGGAGCGGCTGGAGCATGAGGAGGTCGTCGACCGCGACGGCAACCGCGTCACGCAGCCGTCGTTCAATTCGATCTACATGATGTCGGATTCCGGCGCCCGCGGCTCGAAGGCGCAGATCCGCCAGCTGGCCGGCATGCGCGGGCTGATGACCAAGCCCGACAGCACCATCATCGAGACGCCGATCACGGCGAACTTCCGCGAGGGCTTGAACATCCTGCAATACTTCATTTCGACGCACGGCGCGCGCAAGGGCTTGACCGACACGGCGCTGAAGACGGCGAACTCGGGCTACCTGACGCGGCGGCTGGTGGATGTGGCGCAGGACTTCGTCGTGGTGGAAGACGATTGCGGCACGGTGGACGGGCTGACGATCCGCGCCATCATCGAGGGCGCGGATGTGGTCGAAACGCTGGAGGAGCGCGTGCTGGGCCGCGTGACGGCGGTGGATACGCTCGACGAGCAGGGAGAGATACTGATTCCGGGCGGAACCTTGCTGGACGAGGAATGGATCGCCAAGATCGACGATTGGGGCCTGACCGAAATCAAGGTGCGTTCCAGCGTGACCTGCAAGACTCTGCGCGGCGTATGCGCGAAGTGCTACGGCCGCGATCTGGCGCACGGCGCCTTGGTGACGCGCGGCGAGGCCGTCGGCGTGGTGGCCGCCCAATCGATCGGCGAACCCGGCACGCAGTTGACCATGCGCACGTTCCACATCGGTGGCGCGTTCAGCGGGGCCGTCACGGCCGTCAGCAACGTCACAGTGCGCAAGGGCGGCCAGATCCGGACCCGGTTGCTGGAGACGCTGCCGCGCAGCGACGGGACATGGCTGGTGGTCTCGCGCTCCAGCGAATTAATCGTTACGGACGATCACGGTCGCGAACAGGAGGTCTATCATGTGCCGTACGGCGCCACGCTCAAAGTGCAGGATGGCGACATGGTGGTCGGCGGCCA
Source organism: uncultured candidatus Poriferisulfidus sp. (assembly GCA_963668445.1). GTDB lineage: Bacteria > Pseudomonadota > Gammaproteobacteria > Poriferisulfidales > Poriferisulfidaceae > Poriferisulfidus. The sequence continues at coordinate 1,126,996 of OY764335.1, read as the reverse complement.
GGAGATTGCCAACTGGGACCCGCATATCCGCCCGCTGTTGGCGGACCGGGACGGCTATGTCCAGCTGCACGAATTCGTGGATGGCGAAACGGTCAGCGATACGCGGGACGAACTGACCGGCGTGTCCAGCATCCGCGTGCTGGATGTCAAGGATCGTCCGCCGTCCGGGCGCATGCTGACCCCGGCCGTCAATCTGGTCGACGCTACCGGCAAGGCGATCAAGTTCGAAGGTACGGAGAAGGATGTGCGCTACACGCTGCCGGCCAATACGGTCGTCAACCTGAAGGATGGCGCCCAAGTGAAGCATGGCGACGTGCTGGCTCGGATTCCGCTACCGACGCAGACCCAATCGGGCGACATTACCGGCGGCTTGCCGCGGGTGGTGGATTTGTTCGAAGCGCGGACCAAGGAGAAAATCAATGCCGTGCTGGCGGAAATTGATGGCGTCGTGAGCTATGGCGGCGAAGTCCGGAACAAGCAGCGCTGGCTCATCACGTCCGAAGACGGTGAGCAGGAGAAATGCGACATCCCCCGGGCCAGCCAAATCAATGTGTCGGAAGGCACCCGCGTCACCCGCGGCGAGGTCCTGGTGGATGGCGAATTCAATTCGCATGACGTGTTGCGTTTGCGCGGCGTCGAAGCGCTGGCCGAACACATCGTGCAAAAGATTCAGGATGTGTACCGTCTGCAAGGCGTGAAAATCAACGACAAGCACATCGAAGTGATCATCCGGCAGATGCTGCGCAAGGTGCGTGTGGTGGATCCTGGCGGCTCGCCGTACCGCCCCGGCGAACTGGTCGAATATGCCCGTGTGATGGAAAAGAATCAGGAACTTCTGGAGCGGCATCGCCGGCCGTACTTGCGGGACCTGCAAAGCATCGAAGGCGCCTTGTCCAAGGAAGAGAGGATCCGCTTTGGTTGGATGCTGCCGCTGGCCAAGGCTTTCGAGGCCGAACAAGAGGCTGAGCAGGAGGCCGAAGCAGATGCCGGCAAGCTGGCGCTCGAAGATCTGGAAATGGTCGAGCAGGTCTTGCGCAGCAGCCAAGTCCAATTCGAACCGGCCTTGCAGGGCATCGCGAAGTCCTCGCTCAGCCGGGAATCGTTCATTTCGGCCGCATCGTTCCAGGAAACGACCAAGATTCTGGTGGAAGCCAGCTTGCATAAGGAGCACGACGAGATGCGCGGCCTCAAGGAGAACGTCATCGTTGGGCGACTGATTCCGGCCGGGACGGGGCTGGCGTATCACGTGGAACGACGCAAGCAGCCCGAATCGGATGCGCAATTGACACTGGAAGACTTGCAGGCCGCAGCCGCGGCTGCCGCTCCGAGCATGCCGGAGGAACTGCCGCCGATGGACTTGCCGCCGGCGCCGGATGCCGAGAACCTCGTGCCGTTCGCCTAAGTCCGGCCTCCCCATACTGCTTGCCGTGCAGAAGCCCGGCCATGCCGCGCCTCATGCCGGCCGACCCGCTTGCGTCCAGTAGAATAGAAGAACGGCAAGCCGCATAGGTCTCAGCATTCTCCAGATGAGCGCTTCGTCCATCGCCCAGCCGCACGACCGCCATGGCCGGCCGTTGCGGGATCTGCGCATATCGGTGACGGACCGGTGCAATTTCCGTTGCGCCTATTGCATGCCGAAGGAAGTCTTCAATGCGGACTACAAGTTTCTGGAACGCGAAAAGCTTCTGACTTTCGAAGAGATTGAACGCGTGGCCCGACTGCTCGCCGGTCTGGGCGTGGTCAAGTTGCGCCTGACCGGCGGCGAACCACTACTGCGCCGCCATTTGGATCGTTTGGTTTCGAGGCTTGCAGGCATTTCCGGCATCGAAGATGTGTGCCTGACCACCAACGGATCGCTGCTGACGGCCGACATGGCCAAGCGGCTGGCCAATGCAGGGCTGACACGCATCACCATCAGCTTGGACGGTTTGGATGACACCGTGTTCCAGAAAATGAACGACGTGCAGTGTTCCGTCGCACAGGTGTTGGAGGCCATTGAGCATGCAGCGATGGCAGGCTTGGATCCGGTCAAGGTCAATATGGTCGTGAAGCGCGGCGCCAATCAGGACGAAATCCTGCCGATGGCCGAATATTTCCGGGGCCGCAGGCATGTTCTGCGCTTCATCGAATTTATGGATGTGGGCAATGCGAGCGGCTGGAATCTGGATGCGGTGCTGCCGGCCGCCGAAATCGTCCGGGTGGTCGATGCTCGTTGGCCCGTCGAGCCGGTCGACCCGAATTACCCGGGCGAGGTTGCGCAGCGCTGGCGCTATCGGGACGGGCAGGGGGAAATCGGCGTGATTGCTTCAGTGACCCAGCCTTTTTGCGGCGATTGCCATCGGCTCCGCATGACGGCGGACGGCATGCTGTTCACATGCTTGTTCGCTTCCCGCGGGCATGACTTGAAAAGCCTTCTGCGCATGGGCGCGGACGATGCCATGCTGCGCCGCGACCTGACGCGCTTGTGGCAGGGGCGCGACGACCGCTATTCCGAACTGCGGACGCAAGAGACATCCCGGATGCAAAAAGCCGGCATGTCGTATCTGGGCGGCTAGGCTATTCGCTGAGGCGCGGCATGAGTTCGACCAGATTGCATGGCCGGGTCCGGTAGTCCAACTGCTTCTCGATCAGCTTCTCCCAAGCGTCGCGGCATGCTCCCGGCGAGCCGGGCAGGCAGAACAGGTAGCGCCGGTTGGCTACGCCGGCCAGCGCCCGAGATTGCAGAGTGGAAGTGCCGATGGACTCGTAGGAGAGCGCACGGAACATTTCGCCGAAGCCGTCGATCTTCTTGTCCAGCAGGGGCGTAATGGCTTCGGGGGTGCCGTCGCGCCCCGTCACGCCGGTGCCGCCGGTGCACAGGACCACTTGGATCTCCGGTTCGATCAGCCAGGCCGAGACTTGCGCTCGGATCTGGTGGAGGTCGTCGGCGACCAAGGCGCGTGCCGCCAGACGGTGGCCGCATGCCTCGAGTTTGGCGACCAGCAGGTCGCCGGACTTGTCCTGACTGGCATTCCGGCTGTCCGATACGGTCAGGACCGCGATGCCGAGAGGAATGAATGCCCGATTCGTCATGGCGCGGCTGTTCGGCATTCGCCTGGAATGCTTGCGGCTGCAAGGCGTGAGGCGCATACGGCTCTCATGATTTTCTGTTCGAAGCCTAATGGCAGAACGGCACGATTCCGATGAATGGCATTGTAAAGGAGAGCGCCTTGATTTCAAAATGGCCCCGCTGGGAAGCATGTGGAATGATCCGCTCCGCCTTGGATTTTCGGCTTCGGGTCTTGGGGCTGCCGGGCGGGGAGGAGCGTTGGCTGTTGCCGGGGGGCCGCATGGCAGCCGTTCGCCAGCCGCTTCGCTCCCTGCGCCGAACAGCGAGCCACGATCCGTGCCATCCGCCCACTCCCCAGTCCTGCTAAACTTGTTGCATGTATGGTCCGCCCCTATATGCAGCAAAATCCGCAAAGCTGGATTGTGCCATAATGGTTGGGAAATCGGAAGCCCTGAACACGGCGAATAGGAGTTGCCATGCCTGACGCGAATTATACCTACAGAGCCATTCGGTTCCGGCTGCACCCCGGAACCAAAGCGAAGCGCCGCGCCATGCTGGGGCTGGCCGGGGCCTGCCGGTATGTCTGGAATTTCTATGTCGGGATGATGCGGGACGAATATGCCGCTTACGGCAAGTGCGATTTCCGCTTCAATTCGCTTAGCAAGCGGTTCGCCGCCTACCGCAAAACGGCTTATGCACCATGGCTGCGGGAATGCTCTTTTGCCATTGTGCGGGCAAGTTTGAAGCCGATCAAGACGGCCTACAAGAACTTTTTTCGCGATCCTGCGCATTGCGGGCTGCCCCGCTTCCACGGGAAATTCATGAAAGAGCCGTCCTTCCCTGTCTTCCCCGACGCGGCACGGCTGAAAGGCGATCGGCTGCGGGTCGCCAAGATCGGCTGGATGAAGCTGTCGCGCAAGGGCGGAAATCCGTATGCCGAATGCGAACTGCTGGCGAAGAGCCGGGCGACGAAGGCATCGGTCAAAATCCGCAATGCGCGTGCAGACTGGGCGCACAAGGAAAGCCGATGGGTTGCCGACAGATACGACATCGCCGTGCTCGAAAGCCTCATCATTCGGAGCATGACGAAATCAGCCAAGGGGACGGCGGAAGAGCCGGGGCGCAATGTCGCCGCAGAGTCCGGCCTGAATCGGGGCATCCTTGCTTCCGTATGGGGACGGCTCGAACAAAATCTGAGCTACAAGGTCGCTCGCCTCGAAAAGATCGATCCCCGCAATACCAGCCGGGAATGCTCCGAATGTGGACACACGGATAAGGCCAACCGAAAAAGCCAATCCCTCTTTGCCTGCGGGAATTGCGGGCATTCAGCCAATGCGGACACCAACGCCGCATTGAACATTTTGGGTCGCCGGGAATGCGGCTCAGTTCCGCCGAAAGGCGGGGCAGGCCGTGGTGGCTCTTCCGGGTCAAGCGTGCGAAACATGGGCGGAACCCGCTTTGCGGATTTTGCTACATAATTCCCCTAAATTACGGGGTGTCAAAGCTCCGCATGCGGTGATGATCCGCAAATTATTCGTTTTTTTGCTTGCCGCTTCGGTCGGCACGCCTGCAGCAGCTCAGAGTTGGAATGCGTTCAATGTTCAGTACCTTTACGGCTCGGGTTTCGAGTTGGGCCCCAAGCGGGTCGGCACACTGACTTTGCAATGGGCCAATGGCTGGGCCTACGGCGACAACTTCGTATTCGTCGACGTTACCCGGTTTGGCCGCAGCGGCAACAAGATCTACTCGGAATGGGCGCCGCGGCTGAGCCTGTCGAAAATCACCGGCCGGGATTTCTCCGTAGGCCCCATTCAGGACGTGCTGTGGTCGGGCACGCTCGAATGGGGAGAAAATGTCAGCAACTATCTTATGGGCGGAGCGGTTGATTTGGCCGTTCCGGGCTTCAACTTCTTCAAGGTCAACGGCTATTTGAGGGAGAATCCCGACTTGTCGGGGTCTACATGGCAGGTCACGGTGACCTGGAGCGCCGATTTCGGGGTTGGCTTCTCACGCTGGTCCTTCTCCGGTTTTGTTGATTGGGCCGGTTCCGAAGGCAAGTCGGGAACGTCCGCCTATTCGAAGCGCAATTTCCATGCCCAGCCGCAACTGCTTTTGGATGCGGGGCACCTGTTCGGTCGGCAAGGCTGGTTCCATGTCGGCATCGAGTGGCTGTACTGGCACAACCGATTCGGCATATCCGGTGTCGACGAATCGGTCGCCCAAGTAATGGCCAAGGTGAATTTCTGATTGGGGGACATACGGGCCAGTCTCGAAGAGCGTTGGAATCAAGCGGCTATCGCCGCTCATATCCGTATGTCCAAGGATGCAGCATTACGGGCAACGCCTTCCAGTTGTGTGATTTCGCCGCTCGAAATGCCGCCCCGATGCAGCATGCTGGCGATGAGCGCTCCCCAGCCGGCTTTCATCAACTGCTCTAGGTCGCGGGCATGACGCGCGCCGCCGGCGGCAAACAGCGTGCCGCGAGGGTGCATGTCCTGAATGCGGCGCATCAGAGGCAAGTCGGGGCCGTCCTGCGAACCGACGCGATGCAGGCACATGACGATGACGCGTTCAGGCCAGTCGTCCGGGCGCTGCCATAAGACTTCGCCGCCGCGCAGTTCGGACTGGTCGAAGTCGAGGGACAGGATGGTGCGTTCCGGCATGTGCGTCCAGTCTGAGGCGAATTCGGTGCCGACGACCGGACGGTAGTTTTGGGGCAGCGAAGCGTCGTTCGAGAGAGGTGGGCCCGCATCGACCCAGAATTCTGTGCCGGCATGGCGGCGGCAAAGTTCTACAATAAGTCCGTGCTGGCTGGGCTTCCCCATGATGGCGTCCAGGTCTGCCAAGTACACGGTGGGGAATGGATGGAAGCGCAGCAGGTCGCGGAGCACCGGCGCAGGCTTGGTCTGGCGCGTCAGGACGGATTGGATCGGCGCATAGCGGGCGCGGTCGCCGCGCACGGCCTGCACGATGTTCCCGCGTTTGATGTCCAGGACCGGAATGACGTGAGGCATGAATGAATATCTGCGTGTTTGAGTACGTATGCGGCGGCGGCTTTCAGGGCGCGATGCCGCCGGCGGGCCTGCTGCAGCAAGGCAAACGGATGCTGCATGCCGCATTGGCGGACTTCGCCGGCCTGCCGGGCGTTAAAGTTTATACTGTGATGGAGGCTAGATTTGCATTCGAGGCGCTGGGCACCATCCGATTGCTGGAGCCCGAGGCGGCATGGCGCGAGGTCTGGCTGGAACAGGTTCGCGCCTGCGATGCTACGCTGGTGGTTGCACCGGAGAACGGTTGCGCACTGGAGGATTTGTGCGCACTCGTGCATGCCGAGGGCTGCGTAAGCCTAAATTGCTCGCTGGAAGCCATCCGCCTCGCTGCGGACAAGCTGGAAATGAGTCGCAAACTCCAAAGCTGCGGCATTCGGGCAGTGCGCACGGAGCCGTGGGATGCCTCGAAGCCGCTTCCGGAGTCGGGTGTCATCAAGCCGCGGGACGGGGCCGGCTGCGAGGATGCCTACCGGCTGTCGCCGGTTTGGATGGCGCCGGGCTTGGATGCCAATCAGGCATGGGTGTGGCAGCCGTGGGTGGAGGGGGATGCGATCAGTTTCAGCATGCTCATGGAACCCGGCATCGTAGAGGTTTTGGCATACAATAGCATGGAAGTGGAGTGCGCGAGTGGCACAGGGCAATTGCATGTACGCAACATTGAAACAGGGGGACTCGACGGCGATTCGGGCCTGCGGGCCGCCGGACAGGAGTTGGCGGGCCGGTTGCAGGCGGCCGTGCCTGGCTTGCGCGGCTATGTGGGTGTGGACGGCATATGGAAGGATGGCGAACTGAGCGTGCTGGAAATCAATCCGCGCCTGACCCTGACGTACGCGGACCTGCCGCGTCCCGCTGCTGCGCCGCCGCTGGCCGCGTGCGTGCTGCGTGCGTTCGGCATGCATGAGGCGGCGGCGTGACGGATTTGCTGGGCTGGGACATCGGCGGTGCCCATGTCAAGGCGGTGCGGCTGGATGCGGACGGACAGGCAGTGCGCATCTGGCATCGCGTGGCGCCATTGTGGCGGGGCTTGCATCGCCTGACGGATTCGGTCGCGGCGATCCGGCAGGAAGCGGGTGCCGGGCCGTTCCGGCATGTGGCGACGATGACGGGCGAACTGACCGATATCTTCCCGACGCGCTCCGAAGGCGTGCGCCAGATTGATCGCTGTCTGGAGCGGGTGCTCGACGACGAGGACATCTATTATTTTTCGGCCGATTCCGAGTTCGTGCGCACGGCGCGGCGGCGGGCGGCCGAGGTCGGCTCCATGAATTGGTATGCTTCGGCGCAACTGGTGGCCCGCTTCGTCGATCGCGGCGTGTTCGTGGACATCGGCAGCACGACCACCGATCTGGTGCGAATCCGCGACGGCCGGGCTGTCGTTTCCGGTTTCGCCGATGCGGAGCGCTTGGCCAGTCGCGAACTGCTGTATACCGGAGCGGTGCGCACGGCGCTGATGAGTCTGGCATCGCGCATCGAGACGCGCCATGGCCTCTGCAATCTGGTGGCGGAGCAGTTCGCCGCTACGGCCGACATCTACAACCTGCTGGGGCGCCTGCCGCCGAGCCTGCTGCCGTTCGAGACGCGCGACGGTGAGGGCTGCTCCGCGTTCGAATCGGCGCGCCGGGTCGCGCGCATGGTCGGGCGGGATTGCGAAGAGGGCGGCGATTTGGAGGAATGGATTGCCTTGGCGGAGGCCTTTGCCCATGCGCAGCGCGACCGCATCGCCGAGAACTTGCAGGCGCACATCGATGCGGAGGCGCCGGGCATCTTCGTCGGCGCGGGAACCGGGCGTTTCATGCTGCCGCAGGTTGCGGTGCGGTGCGGCATGGAGTATTGCAGCGTCGATTCGCTCCTCAGCGACCGTTGCGCGGCGCCGGATCCGTTTACGCTGGCGGATTGCCTGCCGGCGTATTCCGTCGCCGAGTTGTACCGGCTCAAGCATGCGGGTTCTTGAACTGCCGTGGCAAGCGGATCCGACCGACCGCTTCCAGGCATTCGCCGACCGGCCGTGGGCCGTGCTGCTGGACAGTTGCCACGACCGGAGCGGCCAAGGCCGCTTCGACATTTTTTCGGCCGACCCGTATTTGACGTTCGAATATGCGGGGCGCGAGGCTTGCATTTCCCGCTACGGCGAGCGGCAGACGGTGCGCGGCAATCCGTTCCGCCTATTGCAGGAGTTGCTCGGCCCGGCGGTGGAAGGAGATCCGCGGATTCCGTTCTGCGGCGGAGCCATCGGGTATTTCGCGTACGAACTGGGCGCGGAGTGCGTTGCGATGCGGACGCGCCGAACAGGCCGGCAGGCGTATCCGGTTGTTGCGGCGGGGTTGTACGACTGGGCCGTAGTCAGCGACCATCAGGAGCGGCGCTGCTATCTGGTTGCGCAGGACCGGGCGCCTGAGACGCGGCTGGCATGGAAGGACTTGCGCGATCGGCTGGAGCGCGATGCTTCGCCCCGGAAGGCTTCGTACCGGGTCGGCGGACCGCTGGCATCCAATTTCACGCCGGAAGGGTATGCCGCGGCTTTTCAGGCCGTGCAGGACTATATCCGGGCGGGCGACTGCTATCAGGTGAATCTGGCGCAGCGCTTCGCCGCGCCAAGCGAAGGCCGCCTGTGGACGGCGTACCGGCGCAGCCGCATCGACAACCCCGCGCCGTTTTCCGCTTATTGCCATTATCCGCAGATGGAGATCGCCAGCGCTTCGCCGGAACGGTTCCTGCAGGTGTCGGGCGGCCGCGTGGAGACTCGTCCGATCAAGGGCACGATGCGGCGTGTCGCCGGCCGCGAGCAGCAGCAATGCCGCGCCTTGCGCGACAGCCGCAAGGATCAGGCGGAGAACCTGATGATCGTGGATTTGCTGCGCAACGATTTGAGCAAGAACTGCGCCGGCGGCACGGTGCAGGTGCCGGAACTGTTCAAGGTCGAAAGCTATGCGACCGTGCACCACCTGGTCAGCACGGTGACGGGCGAACTGCGCGAAGGCCGCACCGCTCTGGACTTGCTGGAAGGATGCTTTCCCGGCGGCTCCATTACGGGAGCGCCGAAACGGCGGGCGATGGGGATCATCGAGGAGCTCGAGCCGGATCCGCGAGGCATCTATTGCGGCAGTCTGGCGTATGTGGGATTCGACGGCAGCATGGACAGCAGCATTGCGATCCGCACGATGGTGCAGGCCGACGGCGCCACCTGCTATTACGCCGGCGGCGGTTTGACCTACGATTCGCAGTTGGAGGCCGAATATCAGGAGTGCTTGGATAAGGCTGCCGCCATGCAGGCAGTGCTGGAGCGTTATCGGTAGACCGGAGGCAGTTACGGCAACAGCGGATTTGAACCTGGCGGCATGTGCTGCTTGGTGCGCCGCAGCCGTATGATGGCAGGTCCGGCCTTGTTGTCGGGGTGCGGGCGGACGGCTAGGGATTTGCGGTACAGCCGCATGGCTGCGCTCCTGCGGCCGTGCGTCTCGGCAAGATGGCCTTTCAGATAGTAGAGGTTGGCCAGACTGGCTTTGGTGAGGGCTTCATGCCGCAGGGGTTCAGCCGCTTTCAGCCATGCTTCGACCGGCGCCCGGTCGGCGGGCCCGCCGAATTCCAGCAGCACCGAAGCGATGCCGGTCATGCAGGAGTAGCTTCGGCCTATCTGATCGTACAAGGGTTGCATGGGTTCCAGCATGTCCGGATCGTTGAGGATTTTGACGTAGCCCAGATAGCGGCAGTACTGGTGGATTAGCGAACTTTGCCAGAAGCGTTCCCATCGATCTACATAGCGGGCGTTCATGAGATGGATGAAGTACTGTTCCGCATCCGGGTTGCGGACGAATCTGTCTCCGCCATCGCCGGGGTCCAGTCGCATGAGGAATCCGGAAATCCGGCCGTGCCGTTCCTTCGGGAAGACGTGCTTGTTGTAGTTCAGGGAGGAGAAGACCGGCCGTTCCGAGCGGGCTATGAACTGCTTCAGGATTTTCTGCTGGCGTTCCACGGCGATGAACGAATCGTACAGGCGGTTGCTGTAGATGTGGCCGAGCAGATCCAGTTTGAGGATGTCCGGGCGGCGCTGTTCGACGAAATGGTAATAGCCTAGGGGGAAAGCTTCTGCGTCGTCGGTGGTGAACAGGGCGGCGTTCGGCGGCAGGCGGTCGAGTGCCATGGCGGCGAAGTGCTCCGTGAAATCGCTTCCGGAGCGGTCGTTCAAGGCCCAATGCGCGTGAACGGAGCTGCCCACCATCAGGCATCCGGCCAGGCCGGCGGTGCCAAGCTTGAGCCAAGGTTCGGGGAGGCGCAGCTTCGAGGCACGCCGGGGCAGCGCATCAGTCAGGCATTGGAAGCCGACCGCCAGCCACAGGGCGAGCAGGCCGAAGCAGACGAGCGGATAGGGTCGGAAGATGGCGACGCGGAAGAATTCGAAGTCGAAATTGAGCAGCAGGATCAGCACGAGGCTGTTGCCGGCGAAGACCAGCAGGCCCGACCCGGCGGCCGCGAGCTGCCGGCGGCGGCACAGAGTCAGCAGCCCCAGCAGGGCCAGCAGAAACCCGGGCAGCGTCAACTGCCAGACCATTTCGTGGCCGAGCCATTGGAGGAAGTCCAGGCGGTCCGCCCAGCCGGCGCTGGGGCTGGCATCGATGCCTGCATAGCCTTGCCGGCTCAGATAGAACCAGAAGCGGTCCCAGTTTTCGATGGGGCCGTAGAAGCTGATGAGGGGGTTCTGCTGGGAGCGCCAGACCATCCAGGCGTAGGGCAAGGCGGCGCAGGGCAGGGCGACGCCGAACATGCCGGGCAGGCGGCGCATGGCGATCCGCCAAGCCGGCAGCGCAGCCAGCATCAGGCCGGGCGTCGCCAGGCCCATGAGCGGCCAGTGGTTGGCTAGGCTCAGGCCGTAGGCCGCTGCGGCGCACAGCCACGGCCAGGCACGGTTCGGATCGCGGGCGCCATGCAGGAGCAGCGCGTAGGCGGCGAAGAACAGCAATGCGTTGAGCGTGTAGACCTCGGCGATGATCGCCTGCGACCAAAAATGCTCCGAGGCTCCGAACAGCCAAGCTGCGAACAGGGCGGGCAATGCCGAAGCGCCGAGCAGGCGCGCCCCCCAATAGACGAAGCCGCAGGCGAGGGCGCCGAGCACGGCGCTGGACAGGTGGCCGAGGAAGGCAGGCGAGCCGAACGGCAATTGCATGAAGGCGTGGCAGATCCAGGTGTAGAGCGGATAGCCGGGCGGATGGGCGATGCCGAGGTGGGCGCCGACCATCAGGAACAGGCCGTCATCCTCCAGCACGACGGTATGCGGCAGCGTGAGCAGGTACAGGACGAGCGGCCCGGCAATGGCGGCGGCCCAAGCAAGCGCATGGCTCAGGCAAAGAGCAGGCGGGCGGGCGTTAGGCACAGCAGTCTTCAAGGCGGCAGGTCAAAGCGTTGGGCATGGCGTCAGGGCATCTGGAGGGGCTGCGGGGCGGCAGGGCGTTCGTGCGAGGGGCGGGCGCGTCGCAGCCGGATGATGGCTTGGGCCGCTTCGTTGTCGGGACGGGGGTTGATGGAGACCGACTTCCGGTAGGCCAGCATGGCGGATTTTTCGCGGCCTTTCAGTTCGGCGACAAGCCCGCGCAGGAAGTGCAGATGGGCCAGATCGCGTTTGAACATGACTTCATGGGGCCGGTCGGCCGCTTGCGCCAGCCATGCTTCGACCGAGCCCCAGTACTGCGGATTGCCGTGCCGGAGCAGCGTGGTCACGATGCCGAGGATGCAGTTGTAGTTCCGGCCCACTGCGTCGAACAGGGGCTGCATGGACTCCCGCGTCGCTGCCGGCAGATGCTCATCAATGGCGACCATCCCCAGATAGTGGCAGTACTGCCGCAGCAGGACATTGCGGATGACGCGCTGCATGAGGTCCTCGTACTGCGTGTTCATCAGGCGCAGGAAGTATTGCTCGCTTTCGGGATCGCGCACCACTTCGAGGCGGCCGGCCTCGTCGTAACCGAGTGGTCGGATGTGGAACCCGGACAGTTGGCCTTTGCGCTTGCGCGGGAGCATGTTGTGGTCCGCATCCAGCAGAAAGAAGATCGGACGTTCGGTCTGATTGATCAACTGCTCCAAAACAGCCCGCTTGCTGGCCGGAGGCAGAAACGCATGGTACAGGCGATTGCCGTAGACGTAGCCTTTGAGGTTCAGCAGCAGCACATCCGGGCGCCGGCCTTCGACGAAGGCGTAGTAGCCGAGCGTGAACGCTTCGGCATCGGACGATGCGAAGAGTATTGAGTCGGGCGGCAGGCGGTCCATCGTTGCGGCGGCGAACTGCTCGGCGAAGTCATTGTCCGCATGGGCATTGGCAACCCAGTGGGCAGGCACGGCGCTGCCGACCATCAGCGTGCCGGCCAAGCCGATGGTGCCGCGTTGCAGCCATGGCGCGGGAAGGCGCATGGCAGGCAGCCGATGAACCAGTTCGTCGACGAAGAACTGCAGGCCGACCGCGATCCACAGGGCCAGCAATCCGTAGCAGATCAGAGGGTATGGGCGGAATGTGGCGATCCGATGGAAATCGTAATCGAACTGGAGCAGCGAGACCAGCAGGAGGCTGCTGCCGGCAAAGGCCAGCAGACTCGAGGCGGCGGCGGACAGTTGCCGGTGGCGGATCAGTGCCAATACGCCGAGCACGGCCAGAAAGAAGCCGGCCAGCGTCAGTTGCCACACGACTTCATGGCCGAGCCATTGCAGGTAGGCGAGCCGGTCGAGCCAGCCTGCGCTGGGGCTGATGTCCACAGGGGCGTAGCCTTGCCGGCTCAGGTAGAACCAGAACCACTCCCAACTGTCGATGGCGCCGTAGAAGCTGATGAAGGGTTCTTGCTGGGAGCGCCAGACCAGCCAAGCGTACGGCAGCGCGGCGCAGGGCAGGGCGATGCCGGCCAAGCCCGGCAGCCGGCGTAGCAAAGTGCGTCGGGCGGGTAGCGCGGCGACGATGAGCCCGGCAGTGGCGAGTCCCATGAGGGGCCAGTGATTGGCCAAGCTCAATCCGTACGCCGCCGCTGCGAGTTGCCAGGGCCACACATGCTCGGGGTGCCTTACGCCGTACAGGATTAGCGCGTAGGTGGCGAAGAACAGCAGTGCATTGAGCGTATAGACCTCGGCGATGATCGCTTGCGACCAGAAATGCTCCGAAGCGCCGAACAGCCAGGCGGCAAACAAGGCGGCGAGGATCGAGGCGCCCAAGAGCCGGGCGGCCCAGTAGACGAAGCCGCAGGCGAGTGCGCCGAGCACCGCGCTGGACAGGTGTCCGAGAAACGCCGGCGTTCCGAACGGCAGATGCATGAAGGCGTGGCAGATCCAGGTATAGAGCGGATAGCCGGGCGGATGCGCGATGCCGAGATGGGCGCCGACCATCAGGAACAGGCCGTCGTCCTCCAGCATTGGGCCGTGGGGCAGGGTGAGCGCATACAGCGCCAGCGGTCCGATGACTGCGGCGGCCCAAGCCAGCGCATGCTGCAGGCGGGGCGAGGCGGTCATAGCGGAAGCGGATCCGGGGCCGGGCCATGGCAGGCCGGCAGCTTCGGGGATTGTAGCACTGGCTTGCGAGCCTGAGTCATGCTCGGCTGCCATCCATCGGAGGCTCTAGCGTGCATCTGTGCGGGCGGGGGCAGTCGGTATACTGTCGAAGCGCGAACTTCGAGGAATGATGGGCGATACGCTGCTGCTGACGGCCGGCCGCCATACGGCGACCGTGGTCTGCTACGACACGCCGACGGCGCGGGCGATTTACGCAGCCTTGCCGCTGCAGGCTCAGGTGCGGACATGGGGACAGGAGATCTACTTCCCGGTGCCGGTGGAAGCCGAGCTGGAAGCAGAGGCGCGAGACGTGGTGGAGGCGGGCGAAATCGCCTTCTGGGTGGAGGGCCGCTGCATTGCTGTCGGCTTCGGGCCGACGCCCGCGTCGCGTGGCGGCGAAATTCGATTGGCGGCAGCCGTCAACATTTGGGGCCATGCGGACGACGTGCGCGGCTTTGCGGCCTGCGCGGACGGTGACCCGGTCGAAGTGCGGCGCGCATGAGTCCGTTGCGCGGCAAGTTTTCGGTGCCGGTGCGCTTCGCGGCGGTGGAGGCGGATTGGCGGCGGCGCGGCTTCTCCTGCGCGACCTTCGAAGACCCTCCGGGCCGTGCATGGCTCGATTTCGTGCACGACTGCGACGAACTGATCGCCGTGTCGGAAGGTCGGCTGCAGTTGACGGTCGAGGGGGCGGAGGCGGTGCTGGAGCCGGGCGACGAAGTACTGATTCCGCGCCGTTGCCGACATTCCGTCGTGAATGCGTCCGACGGCCGTACGGTATGGCTGTACGGCTATGAGGGATCGGCCGCCTGAAGGCGGAGCTTGAATTATTCGGGTCGTACCGCGGCCCTTATTTCGGATTCGGGCGGGTATCCGGCCCGGACTCGATGTAGTGCCGGTATACGTAGAGGTTGGAGGCGGCGAAATTGAGGCCGCTGCCGAGGGCGATGCCGACGAGCATGGCGAGCAGGCGCTGGTGCTGGAAGAATTCGACGTGGCTGGTCAGCGCGAGGTAGCTGCCGAAGCTGGCGCCGAAGCCGAGCAGGCTGCTGGCGACGAAGGCCAGCCATTGCCGCAGATGCGGGCGTTGGCGCCGGTCGCGGAAGGTCGTATAGCGGTTGAGCGCCCAGTTCCAGGTGACCGCGGCCCAGAACGACAGGAAGCGCGCCATGCGATGTTCGAGGCCGAGCGTCTGGAAGGCCAGGTAGCAGGCGACATCGACGAAGACGCCGGTGAGGCCGACGAGGCCGAAGAACACCGCCCGGAAGGGGCCGCCGAACTTGTGCCGGTAGAGGCGGGCCAGATGGCGCAGGTAGCGGGCCTGCTGGCGCCAGTTCATTTTGCTGGCGCCGAGATGGCGGTTGTGGAACTCGATGGGGATTTCCTCCGCTTCCAAGTCGCTGCGCACCATCAGTTCCAGCCCGATTTTGTAGCCGGTCGGGCGCATAGCGCTCAAGGCGGGAAGGGCGCGGCGGTCGATGGCGAAGAAGCCGGACATCGGATCCGAGCAGCCGGTCAGCGGGTTCGTGAGCATGGTGGCCAAGCGCGAGCTGAGGAAGCGTCGCAGGCCCCAAGTACGGTCGAAAGAGCCGCCGGACATGTAGCGGCTGCCAATGGCCATGGCGCCGTTGCGGTCCAGCGCGGCGAGCAGCGCCGGGATGGCCTCGGGAGGGTGCGACAGGTCGGCATCCATGACCACGATCCGGTCGTGCCGGCTGCACTCGAGGCCGTGCAGGACCGAGAGCGACAGGTCGCGCGGCGGCTCGCGGCGGACGATCAGCCGGAGCGGCAGGCGTTGCGCCAAGGCGGCGGCAGCGGCCGGGGTGCCGTCGTCCGAATCATCGTCGACCAGTAGCAGCTCCCAAGCGATGCCGGTCGGCTCCAAGGCCGTTTGGATGCGCTCCGCGAGGCGCGGGAGGTTGGCCGCTTCGCGGAAAGTCGGCACCACGATGGAGATCGGGCGCGGGGCGGCCTCGGGTTCGGGCATGGAGGCGCGGCGTCAGGCGTCCGGAGCGTCGTCGGGCTCGTGCTCCGGGCCGAGCAGGATCGCCAGATGGCGGGTTTCGGCGTTCGCCTCGAGGGCCAGTTTGAGGATGATCGTCAGCGGGATGGACAGCAGCATGCCGACCGGGCCCAGCAGCCAGCCCCAGAACACCAGCGACAGGAACACGATCAGCACCGACAGGCCGAGGCGTCGGCCCATGAGGCGCGTCTCGAGGAATTGGCCGACCGCCGCGTTGATGACGATGTAGCCCAAGGCGACGGGCGCGATCATGGCCGGGCCGAGCTGCAGCCAGGCCAGCAGGACGGCCGGAATGGCGGCGAGGATGGAGCCGACGTTGGGAACGTAGTTGAGCAGGAAGGCGATCAGGCCCCAGAGAACGGCATGGTTGACGCCCAGCACTGCAAGCCATGCGGCGACCAGCACGCCGGTGAGGAGGCTGGTTAGCGTTTTGGTGGCCAGATACCGGTTGACGCTGTCGGCGAAGCGCGCCAGCGCCTGGTTGGAGCCGGACTGCCGAAAGGCGCGGCGGAGCTTCTGCGGCAGGTCGAAGGCTTCCAGAAGAATGAAGACGACGGCCACGAGGATCAGCAGTGCGTTCGCCAGCAAGGCGCCGAAGCCGCTGAGGATTTCGGTCACCAGATTGAGAAAGAACGCCGGGTCGAGATGGGACGGCAGTTCCGGGCCGAGTTCTGTCCAGCCGCGTTGCGCAAGCCATTGGCCGAGACCGGCGCCATGGTCGCGCAATTGCGCGTAATAGACCGGCAGCGCTTCGCGGAAGCCGGCGACGGCGGTGCCGATCAAGGCGGCGATGCCAGCGCCCAGCGCCAGCAGGCCGGAGATGACGAGCGCCAGCGCCAGCAGGTTGGGGCAGCCCCTGCGGCGCAGCCAGTGCATGGGCGGAGCGCAGGCGATGGCGATGAAGGTAGCCAAAAGGAACGGGACGACGATGTCGCGGGCCTGCTGCAGGGCGGCGGCGACGATCACCAGGCAGGCTGTCGCGAGCAGGGTTTTTAGAGCGGCGGACATGCGCGCGTCAGGTGGAGGAGGGCGACGACGGGCCGGGGAAATGGGCCGGCGGCAAATACAGGCGCAGGATCACATAGCCGACGAGCGCGGACAGTACCGAGCCGAGGACGATGCCGATCTTGTCCTCGACCAGCAGCATTGGCACGGGGCCGTGCGCCAGCGTGGACACAAACAGGCTCATCGTGAAGCCCATGCCGCACAAGGTGGCCATGCCGACGAAGGCCGGCCAGCGCACGCCCTTGGGCAGGCTGCCGAGGCCCAGCGCCACGGCCAGCGCCGTGAACAGGCAAATGCCGATCGGCTTGCCGAAGAACAGACCGAACAGGATGCCGAGCGTCAGCGAGTGCGTCAGGTTGTCCAGCGAGATGTCCAGCAGGTAGACGCCGGCGTTGAAGAATGCGAACAGCGGCAGGATCAGGAAGGCCACCCAAGGATGCATGCGGTGCTGTAGGATGATGAGCGGCGAGTGCGGGTGGCCGGGCAGGCGGCAGGCCGGGATCGTGAATGCCAAAGCGACGCCGGCGATGGTTGCGTGTACGCCGGACTTAAGTACGAAGTACCACATGACGATGCCGATCAGCATGTAGGGCAGGGCATGGATGACGCGCAGGCGGTTGAGGACGAATAATGCCGCGAGGCATCCAGCCGCGTACAGCAGGTTGAACAGGTGCAGGTCGCTGGAGTAGTACAGGGCGATGATGAGCACAGCGCCCAGATCGTCCAGAATGGCCAGCGCCAGCAGGAACACCTTGAGGCCGGTCGGCACGCGGGCGCCCAGCATCATCAGCACGCCCAGCGAGAACGCGATATCGGTCGCGGTCGGGATCGCCCAGCCGCGCAGAGCGGCAGGGTCGTCGTAGTTGAAGGCGGCGAACATCAAGCCGGGAACCAGCATGCCGCCGATGGCGGCGAAAGCCGGCAGGGCGGCATCCCGGACGTTGGAGAGGTGGCCGGTGACGAACTCCCGCTTCAGTTCCAGGCCGATCAGGAAGAAGAAGATCGCCATCAGGCCGTCGTTGACCCAGAGCAGGGCGGTTTTCTCCAGCGCGATGGAGCCGAGGTGCAGGTGCATCGGCCATTCCAGCAGCAGTGCGTATTCGTCCTCCCAGCCGGTATTGGTGATGATCAGGGCGGCCAAGGCGCAGACGACCAGCACGAAGCTGCTGTTGGCCTCGATTTTCAGGAAGTGCCGGACCGAGACGGTGACGTAGCGCCGAACCCTGCGGAATGTGAACGAAGAGGGGGTGCGCATGAATTTCAGCAGGCGGGCGTGGCCGGATTTTCGGGCTATTGTACTGCCTTGCTCAGCAGCGGCCGGAAGTTCGTCCTCCGAATTCTGGCGGCCCGGATGCGGCCGCCTTCCTCGACCGAAGCATCCGAGAGTCTCCAAGCTTTGGCGCATTTGCCGCACGGGTGGCGCGGTAGCCCTTGGTAGCCGAGTTTCCTCTATCGAGGCCTCGGTTCGCAGGCCTGCGCCGCAAGGGGCTTCCCGTGCAAGCAAATTTCTTTTTTATTTTCAATATTTTATGGGGAAACCGTATGTTCCGGAGCGTTTCCGTGCAAGCAAATTCAAGTCTGCCCGAAAGCTGGGAGCGGCGTTTTTCCGAGGTTTCCGTTCAAGCAAATTTAATCAATTATATCAACAGGTTATAGGAAAACGGGCGGTTTCAAGGAGTTGTTAAGCAAGCAAATTTCTATCCCATTGAAAAATATGGATTTTATATGCATCGAGGGCTGTGGTGCACGTGGGGCAGTGCTCCTTTAAGTTACAGTTCGGAGGCTGCCCAATACGGGATGTAGCACCGGCTTTTGGTGCCGGCGGTTGGGTTCTCAATCGCGATCAGTTCTTGCTTGACGGCTTCGCCGAGGAGCCTCGAGACCATTGAAGCATTTTTCTCTGTAGTTCCGAAGCGGTGGCGAAGCGAGGCGTTCGTCATAGGGCTGCGGTCCAGGCAGTATCGTCGGCAAGCGTGCCAGTAGCATGCCTGCAACTGCTCCTCCTTGTTCATGTCCGGAAGTTCCTTCCGGGCCGAGAGGGTGACGCGGGTGAATCCTGGCGGGGTCTCGAACAGCGGAGCAGGCAATTGCTGCAATTCGGAGGCCAAAACCACTTTGTCGATGCCGCTCCCCCGCTCCTCGCAGATGTTGCAGCGGCGCAACAGCGAGGCGACTGCTTCATTGCGCGATGTTGGCGGAGTATCCATGAAGCGCCGGGTATCCACCAGCGGCTCTCCGGGATTTGTGATCTCAAGGCGGTCATCGAAGATCTCGATCATGGGGCTGGTGCCTGACACGGTGAAGTCCTGATGGATGAGCGCATTGGCGACCAGTTCGCGCACGGCCGTTTCAGGGAATGCCTTTAGGGTTTCGCGGAATGCCAGGCCGATCCTCTCGGAGCTGGGCAAAATGGCTTGGATCTGATCCAATAGCTGGTGGAAGCCGCAGGCGTAGCCCGAAGGGCCGGTCAGTTCCCGGACGGTCTGGATGCGATTCTTGCCGCGGTATTCGATCACCCGTACGGCTTTGCGCCCCAGATGCCGGAAATCGTCCAATTTGCGTGCAAACAGGATTGCGCCGAGATTGGTGATGTTGAAGCCGCCAGCCTCGCAAGGCTCGACCAAGCGATCCTGCTGCATGGCCTCGAGAATAGCGGCATGGCCACCGGCATGGGCTTATCGAGCAGCCGGAAATACGCCGAATGGTCCAAATACTGGATCACCGCCTCGCCGCGCAGCCGCTCGGCGGCAATGCCGTCTTCAAAACGCGCGGCTTCGAATGTATGCCAGAGTTTCCGCTCTTTTTCCGGATGATTCTTGAGTTTTCTCGTCGTGCTGGCGACTCGGACGAACTCGGTTCCCTTGAAAGCGACCGGATGGGACGAAGCGCAATCGATCTCCAGAAGGACCACGTGCTTCCCGTCGATGTCGCATTCGTGGAACCGGAAGTCCACCCGGGGATTGAGAAGCCGCTGGAGCCATGTTTCGAGCATTTCGTTGCCTTTCTTTTCGCGAGCGGGATGGAACGCCGTGCCGATGAGGGCATGCGTCTGGTCTTCAACGCCCCAAACCATATGCGCATGGCTCTTGCCGTGGAGAGTCGCAGCATTCGCTAGAGCAGAAATATTGCTGCCGATCTGCTCGGGATCCCGATTGTTGCCTTTGAACTCGACCCACTCGGTTTCATGCGGCAACGCGCATAACTGGCGCATCAGGCGAGCAAGGTACTCAGGGCCGCGAACAGGCGTCATAGGCGGAAGCGTGCAGAAGGTTTGCGGCAGAAGGCAGGGATGCGGGTATTGTAGCGGGTTTCCTTTTGCCGCTTTCCATGGCTTGTCCAAGGCCGGTGCTTTGAGGACAAGACGGGCTGGCCTGAAGGGGGCAAGCAGGGAAAGAGGCCAGATTGCAATCCGTACAGGTCAGTGCATAATACCGGCCTGAATCCGGCTGGGAGGCTATGATGGCAATGATTGGCGCCTATGAGGCCAGAACGCATCTGGCCAAATTGCTCGACCGTGCGGCGTGCAGCGAGAGCCTAACCATCACAAGGTATGGCAAGCCTGTCGCGAAACTGGTGCCCGCGGAGACAGAACGGGCGCGGGCGCGGGATGCGCTCAACCGCATCATTGGGCGGCGGCAGCATGTCAAATTGGTTCCGCTGGCGGAATTGGCGGCCTCGGTTCACGAAAGGCATCGCTATTGATCGTTGCAGAATGACCGGCATGAGCGAAGTCCAAGCACGATTTGCCCCTGGGCAACTGGTCACGCACCGCCTGTTCGGGTATCGGGGCGTGGTGTTTGATGTGGACCCGGTGTTTCAGGGGAGCGAGGAGTGGTACGAGCGTAACGCCCGGTCCAAGCCGCCCCGGGATTGCCCTTGGTACCGGGTGCTGGTCGATGGGCAGCCGGTTGAAACCTACGTGGCGGAGCGCAATCTGGAACTGGATCAGGAACCGCGTCCGATCCGGCATCCGCTGGCCGATCAGATATTCAGCGGATTCTACGACGGACAGTACGTCTTGCGCGAGCGGCACAACTAGCGGCGGCCGAGGACGGGGTTGGACTTCCGAGGACGAGGATTTGAGCAACCTTGCAAAGGCTGCAGCCGGCCTTTAGCATTGGAGAGGAAAATGATGAGCAAAGAGAATTTTGAACAGGAGCTTGGCGAGCGCATAGGCAAGGTATTTGCGGGCAATCCGGGAATTCGAGACCACCGAAAGGAGCACAAATGGCTGACAGGATCGCTTGGTGACCCTTTTTCGGGGATATGGTTCCTTGCGGAGAGCCCGAGTTTGAGTAAGATCGAGACTCGCACAAATAGAGGGGTGACTTCGTCCGGTGATGAGCTGACGCCGGAAGCGCAATGGGGCTCAAGTCGAGGTTCCAAAGTTTTTCGAGAAGCATTAGTAGGGGCAGGATTCAAAGATTCCCCGTGGAATTCGAAGGGCGGATGGCATTGCTACGTTACGAACGTGATCAAAGAAGCTCGTTATGCCGGGAAGTTCAGTAAGGAGGGAAAAGTTGAGGCAGCGGAGGTTTGGTCTCCCGTGCTGCGCTGGCAACTGGAACAGTCTTCGCCCAAACTTGTCGTGGTGATGGGAGGCACGGTCGAAAAACTGGTTCGGCATCTTGAGGAGCGAAGCATGATTTCGCTTCCCCAAGCAAGAAAAATCTATCATTACTCGTATATTGCATATAGAGCGGAAGGGAACCTTGGACCAATGCATTTCGACAGAGTAAAAAGGTACCAAGAGGAAATTCTTGAAATTCGAAGAGACTTCGATAATCTATGAGTTTCCAAGGCTGTTCGATAGGTAATAAGATCACTGCCTCCAGATAACGGAGCGGTGCATCTTATTTTCTTGCCTGATCGATCCAGCTACTCATATCGATCAGGTTCTGTGCTAGAATCTCCGCACAAGAGCGCGAGACATCAGGTTCCCTTTCCTGCGGTTCTATCTCCCCGTTTATGGCAGTTCTGCTCGGACAGAAATCACATACTTTTCTGCTCGTACGCTCTATGGGCATAACGCAGACGAAAAGCTTTCTTGCTTGAAAGCTCACACTTGCAATCCATCCGACTTGCTAGTTTTTGGAGACGGCCCATGAACGAATGTTCTTCTGCGAAAGAATTGCTGTTGCCGCCTACAGAAAAGGCCGCCTTCAGCGACCACCAAGCCTATGTGCGCGCCGAATTGTCTAGGCTGGCCTATTCCAAATTCGAGGGCAGGAGCACGGTCGAGAACATCGCCGCGGGTGCAAAGACACTGCTGATGGGCAGCCCTTCTTTGGAGCATGATTCGAAAAATACTTTGAGAGAAATACTCGGCCAAGAAGATTTCGAATTGGTGAAGACCTTTTCCGCAAAAGGAACTCAGGCATTCATATGCCTAAGGAAGATTGCGCCGAAGTCTGGCGGAAAAGAAATATTCAATGCTCGCTTTCCTGCAACCGGGGCATTGAAGCAGCAGCAGGCTGGCCCGCATCCTCCTGTCCATTGTCTCCGGATTAGGCGATGCATTGGTCCTTTATGCATCTGAACCGCTTTTGCCGAGGGCAATGGCAGCCCTGAGCAGGGCCGGGCGAACCGGTGTGCTGGCCACGGCGGTCACCCGAGCATCAGGGTCGAAAGCGGCGGCGCATGCCGCACACCAAGGCAGGCCGGGAGGCGGGCCTCCCGGCGCATGGGAGCAAAGCCTTATTCGGCAGGGCCAGTCTTTCGCTGCCCGGCAAAGGCTTCGGGAAGCGTTTTGCCCGTGACTAGGGCCGCCAGAAGATTCATCATGGATTCTACCTTGCCATCCAGATGCTTGAACATGGTGGCCAATTCCTCAAACCGGGCCTGATTCTGCTGGCGGTCCTCGTCCATGCTGACGTAGATAGCCTTTTGGTTGGCATCGGTTCGTGCCTGATTCTCGTCGATCTTGGCGTTGACGGCTCTCTGGTTCTCGTCGATCTTAGCGTTGACGGCCTTCTGGTTCTCGTCGATCTTAGCGTTGACGGCCTTCTGGTTCTCGTCGATCTTAGCGTTGACGGCCTTCTGGTTCTCATCGATCTTGGCGTAGACGGCCTTCTGGTTCTCATCGATCTTGGCGTAGACGGCCTTCTGGTTCTCGTCGATCCTGTCGCGAATCATTGCCAACTGCCGGCTGTTTTCTTGATGATCCTCCCGATTTTCCCGACGGTTCTCCCGGTTCTCTCGGCGGCTTTCCAGATTGTCCAGATGCAACTGGTCCATTCTCTTCAGGATCGTACGCCCCAGATAGGTCAGCAAGGCCAGCAGGGCCGTGAATAGCCCTCCGAAGCCGACTAGTGCGAACTGCGCCGCGGTGGGTTCAAAAAAGGTCATGATGGCAATCTCCAGCGGGTGCTGCATCGAGGCCTTTTTGGCAGCGGGTTTCCAAGGCTCCCGGCATGTCCGTGTGCTTGCGGAGCGGTTGTCTGGAAGTATACCAGAAGCGCGAAAGCCCGAGGATGCATACGGAACGGTATCCGACTAGATTCTGTGCACATGATTCTTTGCAATTCTTTTTTGGTTTAGGGTTTCCCTTGAGATGCTGGTCAAATTTCGTGGGTTCGTAGGAATCGCAACTATTAGGCCAGAGTCTTTATCGGCTAGAGGCAGAGCCCAGTTTTCCCGCTTTGCTCAACATCCGGTGGGTAGGTCAGGAGCCTGATTTTACATTGTAGCCTCTTCCATAATTCAGGATTCCGAAAATCAGGATAGGATCCGTCTGTTTTCTGGTATACTCACTCGGGGAAATCGTGGCGATGTAAATCCATCTAAACGATTCTGTTTATGCACGATTGTCCCACCCGAAACCATTCAAATAGGAGAACGGAAATGACATCTCTTTCTATTTCTGCTGCCAGTGTTAAGGCTGGCAAGTGGCCCGCCCAATATCCGGGATGTATTGGAAGTAATGGGCGAGGTTTTAAGCTTGATTCCAGTTGCATCGTTGAGGACTTTACCGGCGTTCGTAAAGTTCGGAAAATTTGCTTTGATGAAATACAGGAATCTGGCGGACAGCCCATAGTCGGGACGGAAGAAGTTGTATGGCTCCGGCGCATCCAGAGCAAAGGAGAAGCCGGTCGCAGTGTGATGTATACACTGTCTGGGAAAGGGGTCGCGTTTTCTTTCCATGTTCGCCATGTGAATGCCAGACAGACGGGTTTCGAACTGACCATTTCCGCACGAGACATTGGACAGGAAAAATGGCCGCCGGGCTTGACAGGGAGAGGGCCCCAAGATTGCCGCAGCATTATCCGAGATCTCGAGGGTGTCCGCGAGGTGAGGCTGGTTCCATTCCACGAGTTGCTTGCATCCGGCAAGCAACCCATCGTTGGGCCGGGCGAGGTGGCATTGACTCGCCGCTCCCGTCGCTCCCGAAACTTCCCATCTGGTGAAGGCACTGTGAGGTACACATGGCTTGGCGATGGCGTTCGGTTCAGGATGGGGGAGTAATGGCTTTTAGCGGTTTGATTGCTGCCGGCGCATAAGGATAGTTCTTTCGATGATTCTCAAATGTCAGTTTCTGCAGGCGGGAGGCCGGCTAGCAGATTTCCATCCTTAAGATTCTGTTGCTGCATAAGGGCTTCCGGGCCGAAATGCCGGGGGCATGAGTCGCCAAACTCAACTGGCGTGCGGATTTCCGAAGATGCCGAGCATCCAGCAGGGCCATGGTCAAAGTGTTTGAAACAGCCAAATGCGGATTTGCGCTGCATTTGTCGTCGGGAGGAGCGTGTAGTTAAAAAACAACAAACGGCGGATTTGACTTTTTTGTAACACTCTATACAATTGCACGGAAATTGGCTAATAGCCATATTTTTCGGGGGTTTGATCAACCCCAAAACGAAACAACCTAGATTTAGGAGTTAATAATGAGAAAACCATTTCTAATCGTCCTCGCGCTGGCGGCGGCCCCGATGGCGGCCCAGGCCGAGACGATCAACCTGTACGGGTGGCAGAACCACTCGTGGGAGTTCGTGGACATCGACGGCGGGCGCAGCTTCGACCGCATCCAGTCGAACGCGGGCAACATCGGCTTCGGGGCCAGCGTCGACACCGGCATGGACGGCATCCACGTCACCCTGCAGTGCGAGCAGTTCACCTACTACAACCACCTCGCGGGCGGCACCGGCTGGTGCAACCGCAACTCGAAGATCGGCCTGAAGCACCCGCAGGCGGGCGAGATCATGCTGGCCACCTGGCTGCTGCCCTACAACGAGGGCGTGGCGCAGTGGGTGGACCCGTTCTACGACGCGGGCGCGGACTCGCACACCAGCATCATGGGCTCGGTGGGCGCGAACACGATCTTCTACAACACTGGCACCTTCGATTTCCAAGCCAGCGGCGGAAGCTTGAAGAACTACGACTTCGTCTATACGGACGGTTACAACACGGGCTTCAACCGGCGCCAGGAGAACATCATCCAGTACTGGTCGCCGAACTGGAACGGCTTCGTGTTCCGGTTCGCGTGGACGGCCGGCAACAACGACGAGACGGCGGCGCCGCGGGGCGGCGGCGAGATCGACCCGATCATCCGCTCGTCGAGCCTGGCGTACACCAACGGCCCGCTGTGGCTGGCGGTGACGTGGCAGGACCACGAGGATTGGAGCGCTTACTCCGTCGGCGAGATGGCCTCCTCGGACGCGGAGAGCTTCCGCCTGGCGGGCCGCTACATCATGGACATGGGCGACGGCGTGAGCGTGCAGGTCTCGGCCATGTGGGAAGACCTGGAGTACGAGTTCAACAACGTCTCCGGCCTCGACACGGCGATGACCGCGTTCGGGTTCAAGGACCTCAGTATGAAGACGATTAGCGTGCTGGGCGATGACCAGACCACCAACAACGACGATACTACTGGGACAGAGATTACTTCCGCCAATTTTGGCAATTTCAACTGTGGCACGGATGCGGACGGCAATGCTACCCGTTGCAATACGGACACCGATGATTCAATACCTGATAACACGCTGGCCGATGCCAGGAACTATGCGTCCATGGGCAGCAACCTCAAGGTCGAGCGCGACGCCTGGATGGTGTCGGGCAAGGTCAAGTTCGGCGGCCCGGTGGACTTCCGCTTCTCGTACATGGACGCGGACGATCTGGAGTTCTCTGGCGCCGGCAGTTCGTTCGATTTGAGCGACACCGCGGCGGACGCATGGAACGTCGGGCTGTTCTACACCATGCCGGCCGGCACGGAGCTGCGCCTGACCTACTCCGAGGTCGACAACGACAAGAACGGCTCCTACGGCCAGGGCATTTCGGGCACGGGCCTGGGAACCCACGGCGCGAAAGTCGAGATGTTCGCCCTCGGCATCGTGCACTGGTTCGACTGAGTCCTTCAGTCCAATCGGGCTAATCAGGAAGGCGCCCTCCGGGGCGCCTTCTTTTTTAGCGCACCATCGCACCCAAAGACGATCCCCGCCTTTCCAGGCGCTTCTCCGTTGCAGAGCCTGCGGCGACAGCGGCGCGCTTCCATGGCTTGCGGAGCCGGGGCTTCGCCCGGCCGCATTGGCATTCATGCGTTCCCGCGGCATCGCTTCCGGGCAGGCAAGATCGATGCCCTCAAGAGCCACGAAGCATTCCTCACGCGATTTCGGCGGCTTCCTGCGAGTTGCTGCATCCCGGACGGTCGCAAGCGCTTCCTCGGAGCCGGAGTTGCAACCACGATTGGCGGCGCGGGCAGGTTTATCCTCCTTGGGCCGCGGCCGGCGGACAACAAATTCCGAGTGGCTGGGATGGCATTTGATTCTTAAAAAAAGAAGGCGCCCCGGAGGGCGCCTTCCTGATTAGCCCGGTTGGACCGAAGGACTCAGTCGAACCAGTGCACGATGCCGAGGGCGAACATTTCGATTTCCGAACCGGCGGTGCCCAGGCCCGTGCCCGAAATGCCCTGGCCGTAGGAGCCGTTCTTGTCGTTGTCGACCTCGGAATAGGTCAGGCGCAGCTCCGTGCCGGCCGGCATGGTGTAGAACAGCCCGACGTTCCATGCGTCCGCGGCCGTATCCTGCCAATCCCCCATGCAAGAGCCGCAGGACACTTCCAGATCGTCCGCGTCCATGTACGAGAAGCGGAAGTCCACCGGGCCGCCGAACTTGACCTTGCCCGACACCATCCAAGCATCGCGCTCGACCTTGACGTTGCCGTCCTTGGATGCCATGTTGCGCCCATACTTATCAATCGTGCTCTCCACGAAGGCGACATCGTCTTCGTTGCTACTAGTATCATTAATAAAGGCATTAATTTGATCTGCAGTGTTGTAACTATCGTTAATCCCATACGAGCCAGGACCGTTACTATCATCTGGCGTATATGAGGCAAACGGTCTGCTTCCGTCCTCTTTCTCGTACGCGGCCAGCATGTCGTAGAAGGCGTTATCTGTGCTGGTGGCTCCTGTGCCGTGGTCCGTGATTCTCGTTCCGCCGGCAGCGGCAACCGTGTAGTCGTGCATGACATTGTAGGACATGCTGTTGCCGTAGCCGAACGCGCCCATCACCGTGTCGAAGTTGGTCACGTTGTTGAACTCGTACTCCAGATCTTCCCACATGGCCGAGATCTGCACGCTCACGCCGTCGCCCATGTCCATGATGTAGCGGCCCGCAACGCGGAAGCTCTCCGCGTCCGAGGAGTCCATCTCGCCGACCGACACCGCCGACCAGTCCTCGTGGTCCTGCCACGTCACCGCCAGCCACAGCGGGCCGTTGGTGTACGCCAGGCTCGACGAGCGGATGATCGGGTCGATCTCGCCGCCGCCCCGCGGGGCCGCGGTCTCGTCGCGGTTGCCGGCCGTCCACGCGAACCGGAACACGAACCCGTTCCAGTTCGGCGACCAGTACTGAATGATGTTCTCCTGGCGCCGGTTGAAGCCCGTGTCGTAGCCCCCGCCCGCATAGTTGAACTCAGCCCCCGAGAAGCCGGTGGTCGGGCCCGAGGCCGAAGCCTGCTGGTCGAAGTCGCCGGTGTTGTAGAAGATCGTGTTCGCGCCCACCGAGCCCATGATGCTGGTGTGCGAGTCCGCGCCCGCGTCGTAGAACGGGTCCACCCACTGCGCCACGCCCTCGTTGTAGGGCAGCAGCCAGGTGGCCAGCATGATCTCGCCCGCCATCGGGTGCTTCAGGCCGATCTTCGAGTTGCGGTTGCACCAGCCGGTGCCGCCCGCGAAGTGGTTGTAGTAGGTGAACTGCTCGCACTGCAGGGTGACGTGGATGCCGTCCATGCCGGTGTCGACGCTGGCCCCGAAGCCGATGTTGCCCGCGTTCGACTGGATGCGGTCGAAGCTTTTCCCGCCGTCGATGTCCACGAACTCCCACGAGTGGTTCTGCCACCCGTACAGGTTGATCGTCTCGGCCTGGGCCGCCATCGGGGCCGCCGCCAGCGCGAGGACGATTAGAAATGGTACTTCCTAACCTGTACAAAAACGGTAGCAGCAGTCGCCGTTTCCAGTTGGGAACTCGGATGAGCCATCCGTGGGGAGAAACCGCTTTCTTGTGACCGTTTCCGTAGGGTCGGGTGCCTCCAAAAGGAAGGCATCAGGCCTCCAGCGCCAGATTCGTAAGCGGCGGAGGTCTGTGGCGTGCTTCGATTTCAATTCCCATCTATCCGCCGCCTCAGCCAGTACCGTCGCAAAAAACGGCTGCTTCTTTCGGGAAGCACGTCGCGCCCATGCAGCCATCGGCCATTATCGACGATCAATAATTCGCCGGCCTTGAGCCGGATCCGGCGATGGCCATAGCCCATAGCCAACAGGTTTGAAAACATCTTGAGCGCTCGGCGACCATCGCCATCTGCTCTGACGATCGGATACCATGGCGCATAGTAAAGCCGGTTTCCATCCCACGCCTTGGTGCGGCCTCGTGATTGCCTCGGCAGTTGGGGAGGGACGTGCAATTCGACTTTGCAGAGGTCTCCGGCCGTCGCCCCCATTGCACGAATGATGGAGTAGCCGTCCGCAAGCACGCTTGCTCCATCCTGTTGGTCCTGAGCCTCGCAATGCCATGCGACGAAATCGGCCTCAGGATGGTCGGTATGCAAGGGAACGGGTCCTTGGCCGGCCAAATACGTGTCAATTCCTTCGTGCTGCCGCACTTGGGTTTCTTCGATAGTGTTGCCGAATCGCTCTAGGAATTCACGCACCGTCCCGCCTTCAATGGCGCAGGTGGCAAGCCCTTCGCGGGCGAATGCGGTTTCGGCTGCAGTCGTCATCAGGAAAGAGAACATGCTTCAGGGGCATTTAGGGCGGAGACCGATTTACAGGCATGCCAGCACCGATTCACGCAATCATGCCAGCACTTGGTTTCCCCTCCCACTCCTGCAACGTACGGTTCCCCGAATGTCCTTTCCCAATGTTGGGCGGTTTCCGAAAATACATCAGCGAGCACAGTGGCTTCTTCGGGGGTTTTCCCGAATCCGCCATCATGGTCCAGAATATGCCCCAAATAGGACATGCAATCATTGTGGTAGGCGATCGGAGCTAGCATGTGCAAGTGCCAGACCATGTCGATATCCCGTGTCGGAGCGATGCGCCCGCCAAAACGCGCAAGAGAGAAGAATTTGCGGTATCGTTCGATGGATTCATTGAGCTTCTCGTCGGTCCATTCTCTGGTTTCTGATTCGGAACGGCGAGCAGCTTCGTGCAAATCAACCGAGAAAACAGGTAATTCATTCATGATGTGCCTCATAATTACTAGGGTTTCCTACTTCAGACCTGAACTTGGCTAGGTCCGATTGGTCATGACACGGAATTATAGTATTCAGGATTGCATGTCCGAGCCCCTAAATCTAGGGGTTAGGGCGGGATGGATTGCTGGCTAGACGGCGGGCCGCCAAGCAGCCATTCCCAAATCTTCAGGCTTGGTAAGGAAATCTACTATACAAATAGACGCGACGGAAATAAGCAAATGGACGGAATTTTCGCGGCGGCGTGATTCAAATATTAATTTTCTTTTAATTCAAATATATAGAAAGAAAACTTGCCTTTTCGGACAACTGGAAAAGCTATAGAAGGGGATTCCTAATATACAAATGGACGGCGTTCTACTATACAAATGGACGGTCGCGGAGGACTGTCCGATGAAGAACCGGATCTGTTTGCGAGCAGAAATAGGGCCGTCTGCGCCCGACTGGGCGCGAGCAGGCCGGATGCGCAGCCTGAGTGCGGCCTGGTGCTCCGGCTATTTCGCCGAGTCTTCGCCTTCGGCCGGGAATGCGCTCACAGGATTGCCGGCTTCCGCCCAAGCTTTGAAGCCGCCGGCCATATGCGCGACGTTGTCGAAGCCCATCTGCGCCAGCGTGTGCGCCGCCAGAGCCGAGCGGCCGCTGGTTCCGCAATACAGAATCAGCTGCTTGGCTTCCGAAAACACCGGGCGATGCATCGGCGACTCGGGGTCGGCATAGAACTCCAGCATGCCGCGGGAGGCATGGTGCGCTCCTGGCAGGGTGCCGGTGTTGACCAGTTCGTGCCGGTCTCGAACATCAATGACGGCGACTTCGGGGTCGCCCACCACCCGGGCGACAGCCGATACGGGCACTTCTTCGACATTGTCGGCAGCTTCGCCGAGCATCTGCCGAAAGCCTTTCTTGATCTGAACGGGCATGGCCACCTCCGCCATAAGGCCGGTTTCCTTTAGCCTATCCTACCTGATGGAGGATGAGGCGGCAATGCGCATCCGGCGTTCAGGCTCGGATAAAATTGGCGGAGGATTGGCATTGGGGGCCATATGGGAGAACCTGCCGCTTTGCATACGCTTCCGGACTGCGGCTTCTCCGGCCTGCATGGCCGCATGCGGCTTCGGGGCTGACGGGCATGTCCGCATCGCTGAAGCTGCCGCTGGGCACCTTGGTCGTGGACGTGGTGGGCAAGGAGTTGCAGCCCGAGGACCGCGAGGTTCTGGCGCACCCCATGACGGGCGGCGTCATCCTGTTCACGCGCAATTACGAATCGCCCGAACAAGTCTCCGAACTGATTCGGCAGATCCATGCTGTCCGTACGCCCAGCTTGGCCATTTGCGTGGATCAGGAGGGCGGCACCATCCAGCGCTTCCGCAAGGGGTTCACGCCGCTGCCGGCGGCCCGTCTGTTTGGTCGGATGTACCGCAAGGATCGGGAACTAGCCTATCGGACTTGTCAGCAGATGGGTTGGCTGATGGCGGCGGAATTGCGGGCCATCGGGGTCGATATCTCCTTTGCGCCAGTGGTGGACCTTGATTGGGGAACCAGCGAAGTCATCGGCGGGAGGGCCTTTCATCGCGATCCGTTCGCGGTGTCCGAACTCGCCTCGCGCTACATTGCCGGGATGCATCAGGCCGGCATGAAATCCGTTATCAAGCATTTCCCGGGGCACGGCCACGTGAAGGCGGACTCGCATAAGGAAATGCCGGTCGACGACCGGGGCTACGCGGAGATCTGCAAGGAGGACATGGTGCCGTTCGAGCATTTGGGTTCGGAGTACGGCGAAGGCTTGATGACCGGCCACATCATCTTCCCACAGGTGGATGAGGCCCCGGTGACGTTTTCGCACAAATGGCTGCAGCATGTGCTGCGCGACCGTCTGCGTTTCGAAGGTGTGGTATTCAGCGACGACCTGAACATGCACGCGGCGCAGATGCATGCGCCTGTGGCACGGCGGGCGCAGGCGGCGTTCCAGGCCGGCTGCGATGTGGCGCTCGTGTGCAATAATCGTCCTGCCGTGGCGACCGTACTAGAGAAATCGGGCGATTACCGCAATCCGGTGGCCAGCATGCGCCTGCTGCGCATGCGCGGCGCGCCCATGGCCGAATCGCTGCCCGAACTGCGCCGCACCAAGCCATGGCGGCAAGCCGCCGAAATCGCGGCGCGCTACGCGGACGCCCCTGAACCGGAGTTGGACTTGTGACTCAGTTGTGGCATGACGCAGGCCAAATGCTGGCCCGGCCGTGGCTTTTGGAACTGGCGCTGGTCGCCGCCGGCATGCTGGTCGGCCTGCTGCTGGCGCGGCGGCTGGTCGCGCTTCTGAAGAAGGCGGTGGGGCGCAGTTCCGGCGTTTGGGACGATGCCCTGCTGCACGCGGCGGCCCGGCCCTTGCAGGCGTTCGTCTGGTTCTTCGGGCTGACCCTGATCGCGCAGCTCCTGCTGGAAGCGCGCGCCGATGCCGCTTGGATCGAGCAGGTCCGTCTGACCGGCATC
Source organism: uncultured candidatus Poriferisulfidus sp. (assembly GCA_963668445.1). Taxonomy (GTDB): domain Bacteria; phylum Pseudomonadota; class Gammaproteobacteria; order Poriferisulfidales; family Poriferisulfidaceae; genus Poriferisulfidus. The sequence goes on along the minus strand of OY764335.1, from coordinate 1,095,192 downwards.
CTGCTGATTCTCGGCTGGTTCCTGATTGCGTTGATTCGGGTCTACTCCGGCATGGCTTGCGAGCGCCGCAGGCGCGCGGGCGAACCGGCCGACGATACGTACGGGACCGTCGCCAAGGTCCTTCAGGCGTGCGTGGTCGTGATGATCGGCGTTACGGTCCTGCAGACGTTCGGCATCGGCATCGGCGGCATTCTGACGTTCGGCGGCATCGGCGGCCTGATCGTCGGCTTCGCCGCCAAAGACCTTCTGGAGAATTTCTTCGGAGGCCTGATGCTGCAGATGGACCGGCCGTTCAAGACCGGGGATTGGATCCGCTCCCCGGATCGCAATCTGGAAGGCACGGTCGAAAAGATCGGCTGGCGGCAGACGCTCATCCGCACGCATTCGAAAAACGCCATCTACATTCCCAACGGCCTGTTCCTGACGATCGTCATCGAGAATCCCGGGCGGATGTCGCACCGCATGATCAAGGAGGTGGTCGGCCTGCGCTACGAGGATCTGGGCAAGATGCGGGAGATTCTCAAGGAGGTCGAGGAGTTGCTGCGCGATCCCGAAAAATTCGATCAGAACATGCCGCTTCTGGTCCGCTTCGACCGCTTCAACGATTCGTCCGTGGATTTCTTCGTCCAGTGTTACACGCGAATCATCACGCGCAGCGAATACACCAGGGTCAAGCAGGAACTCCTGTTCGCCATTGCCGATATCGTGGCCCGGCATGGCGCCGACATTGCCTACCCGACGCAGACGATGCTGGTCAAGCAGGAGCCCGCACCTGAGCCGGTGGGCGGCACGGATCGATAGCCCCTCAGGAAGGGCTGTCTTCGCGCTCTTCTTCCTCCACCGGCGCCACGCGGGCCAGAATGCCGATCAGCGGATGGTCCATGTAGTTGATTTCGCCCGGACGCAACTTGCGGAAAGCGCGAATCGTCAAGCTTTCCGCTTCCTCAGCTTCGCCGTCTGTCGAGGAAGGCGCCGGGCGGTACTGCAGTTCCATGTCCAACTGCAAAAACTGCTCCCGGGACAATTCGACCGTGCCGTCCAGCACGGCGGTGCCGGTATTCGCCGTCAGCCGTACGCCGCGGGTTGCTTCGGGCGGTTGCGCCGGCTGCTGCCAGGCGGCATGCTTCACGATGCCGTAACGGCCGGAGTTTTCCAGCCGCATCCGTTCCTGCACCATGGGCTGACTGAGTTCGTTGAGGCGCAGGTAGCCCGCGAGGCATTGCTCGACCTCCTTCTCCGTCCGAAGCGGCGCAGGCTTGCTAGGTTCCGCATGCACCGGCAGGCAGGCATGCTTCCGAAAATCGATGGCGTCTGCAATTTCAAGCGGCGGCGCGGGTTCCAGCAGGGCGGTTTCGGCTCCCAGATCCGCCGGCTGCTTGAAGACGATCAACTCGACGCGGTACAGCTCGACGCCCCAGGATGGCGTGGCCAGACAGGCGACGCTTAGCAGCCAAATGCGGAAGAGGGGGCGCATCGCGATGTGTGGCTGAGGCGGAAGCCAGGATTTTCGGGCTTGAGGCATCGCTGGGCTTTCAGGCACGGGCCATTAAGTCTGGCCCTCATATGCTAGCACTGGGCTTTCGAAGGCCTTAAAACTTGATGAGCGCACCGATTGTTGCGATGGTAATGCCGGCAGCAAGAACGATGCGCCATGTTAATCGAGTTTCTAAGGCGGCCATCTCAGATTTCAGTTCGCCTTTGATTTCGGCAAGGTCGGCTTTGGTGGCGATGCCTTCCGTGATGGCGGTTTTGACCGTGCCGACAATGGCTTCCGCCTGCGGTGCGGGAACGCCTGCGTCCGTAAGGTCGCTTACGGCCTTGTGTGTGTCGAAGGGAACGGCATCCATGCGAATCACTATATCACACAGGGTCGGCGCGGACTCCTGCTGAGGTGCTGAATTGCCGCGCCAATTCGACGACGATGCGCAGCCGGTCGGCGAGTTCCGGCATGTCGGCCTCGAAGTTCAACCGCATCCGGACATCCAGGCGCCCGTTGCCGAAATGCGCCGAGGCCAGTTGCATGATGGCGGCGCGGTGTGCTTGCGGGTCGGCGAACGCAACGCGCCCGCCATGCGCGTTCACCTCCACCTTCCGGATGCCGCCGGCGGCTGCGACATCCAGTTTCAGGCGGGTGATGGCGAACAGATTGAGCGCCGCCTCGGGCAGCACCCCGAAGCGGTCCGTCATCTCGGCCTGCAAGCCGTCCAGTTCCGCGCCGTCCGCGGCGCTGGCGATGCGCTTGTACAGCACCAGCCGGAGATACACGTCCGGGAGGTAGTCTTCGGGAATGAGCGCCGGCAGCCCCACGTCGATTTCCGGGCCGTGCTCCAGCGGCTTGTCCAGCTCCGGCATGGCGCCTTGCTTGAGCGTGTCGATGGCCCGCCGCAGGAGCCGATGGTAGAGCGCGAAGCCGACCTGCTGGATCTGACCGCTCTGCTCCTCGCCGAGCAGTTCCCCTGCGCCGCGGATTTCCAGATCGTGGGTCGCCAGCATGAACCCGGAGCCTAGCTCCTCCATGGATTCGATGGCCTGGATGCGCTTGCGCGCATTGGCGTTGAGCGTGCCGAGGGGAGGGCAGATCAGATAGGCGTAGGCCAGGTGGTGCGAGCGCCCGACACGCCCACGCAGCTGATGCAGCTGCGGCAGCCCGAAGCGGTCCGCCTGCTTGATGACGATGGTGTTCGCGGTCGGGATGTCGATGCCGCTTTCGATGATGGTGGTGCAGACCAGAATGCTGAAGCGCTGCTGGTAGAAGTCCAGCATGACGGCCTCCAGATCGCGCTCCCGCATCTGCCCGTGCGCGGTGCGCACCTCGGCCTCCGGCACCAGCCGGCGAATGTCGTCTGCGGCCTGTTCGATCGTGTCGACCTGGTTGTGCAGGACGTAGATCTGGCCGCCGCGCTTGAGTTCGCGCAGGCAGGCATCGCGGATTTGCGGATCGTCCCAGCGCGCCACGTAGGTTTTGATGGCATGCCGGTGCGCGGGCGCGGTGGCGATGATGGACAGGTCGCGCAGGCCCGAGAGCGACATGTTGAGGGTGCGCGGGATCGGCGTGGCGGTCAGCGTGAGCAGATTGGTCGTGGCCCGCAGCGACTTCAGCTTCTCCTTGTGGCGCACGCCGAAGCGCTGCTCTTCGTCGATCACCACCAGGCCCAGATTATGGAACCGCACGTCGTCCTGCAGCAGGCGGTGCGTGCCGATGACGATATCCAGCTGCCCGCAGGCCAACTCGTCCAGAACGGCGGCCTGCGCCCGTCGGCTTTTGAAGCGCGAGAGGGTCTCGATCTTCATCGGCCAGCCGGCGAACCGGTCCTGCAGCGTCTTGCCGTGCTGCTGCGCCAGCAGCGTGGTCGGCGTCAGGATGGCGGCCTGATAGCCGTTGAAGACCGCCGCGAAGGCGGCGCGCATGCCGACTTCGGTCTTGCCGAAGCCTACGTCGCCGCATACGACCCGGTCCATGGGCGCGTCCGCTTCCAAGTCCGCCAGCACTTCGCGGATGGCCTGCGACTGGTCGGGCGTCTCGTCGAACGGGAAGGCCGCCGCGAAGGCCGGGTAGTCGTCCGGGGCTTTGAGCGCGCAGCCGGTCTGCGCCGTCCGGCGGGCTTGGACTTCAAGAAGTTCCGCCGCGACGTCGTAGGCGCGGCGCATCGCCTTGCGCTTGGTGGCTTGCCACTGGTCGCCGCCCAAGGCGTGCAGCGGCGCGTTGTCCGGGTCGGCGCCGCTGTAGCGGGTGATTCGGCGCAGTTCCATGATCGGCACGTACAGCCGATCCGTGCCGGCGTATTCGATGTACAGGAACTCGTGTTCGAGTCCGTCGATCTCCAGTTTCCTCAGCCCTCGGAAGCGGCCGACTCCGTAGTCCTCATGGACGACCGGGCTGCCGATCTGCAGGTTGGACAGTTCCGCCAGAATGGCTCGCGGATCTCTGCGGTTGCGGTCGCGCTGCCGCTGCGGCGGGCGCGACGGGAACAAGCTGGGTTCGGGAACGACGGCCAGGCCTGCTTCCGGAAGTTCGAAGCCCTCCCGAAGATCGGCGACCGTAAGCGCCAGCGGCGCGTCCTCGCGGCAGAAGCTTTCCCAGCCGGACACAGGCTGCGCGGCGATGCCGAGCCCGCGGAGGCGCTCTTGGAGCTGTTCGCGCCGGCCGGGGGACTGCGCGGTGAACAGGACTTTCCGGGAGCCGGCCGTCAGAAAGCGGCGCAGAGCCCGGGCCGGCTCCTTGTTCTGCGGGCGGATGCGCAGTTCCGGCAGCGCCCGGGTCATGCAGTTGTGCACGGCGCGCTCGGGTCGCGCTTCCAATTCGATGCGATGCAGGCCGATACGCCGAAAGCGCGCCAGAGCCTGCCGAACCTCCGCGGCGGCCAGATAGAGCTCGCCGGGCGGCAGGGGAGGATGCTCGGCATCGTGGCGGCGGCTCGCGTGACGCGCCTCGATGTCGTCCAGCGTCTGTTCCGCCGCATCTTCGATCGCATCCCAGCACAGCGCCAGGGTGTCGGCGGGCAGGTAATCGAACAGGCTGGCCGTTTGCTCGAAGAACAGCGGCAGATAGCATTCGATTCCGGCGGGCACGAGGGCGTCGCTGATGCCTCGATAGACCGGGCTCCCGGAAGGGTCGATGTCGAATGCCTTGCGGAAGCCGCGCCGGAACTGGTCGACGGCCTCTGGCGACAGCGGAAATTCTCGGCCCGGCAGCATGTCCACTGCATCGGCCTTGCCGACGGTGGTCTGGCGCTCCGGGTCGAACAGGCGGATGGAGTCGATGCGGTTATCGAAGAAGTCCAGCCGGCAGGGCTGGGGGGCGCCCATGGGGAAGACGTCCACCACCGCGCCGCGCACGGAGAACTCGCCCGGCGCCAGCACCGTCGAGCAGGCGCGGTAGCCCGCCAGATCCAAGCGGGCGCGGAGCGCTTCGATTTCGAGTTCGTCGCCGCAGGCCAGCGTCAGGGCGTGCGCGCGGATGTACTCGGGAGGGCACAGCCGTTGCAGCAGCGTCGGCACCGCGACCAGAAGCAGGCCCGGGCCTTGCCGGTCCGCTAGGCGGCACAGCGTGCGCAGACGCTGCGACACGATCTCGCCGTGCGGCGACGACAGATCGTAGGGGAGCGTCTCCCAGTCCGGAAAGGGCAGCAGAAGGTCCGCCTTCGGGCCCAGGAAGAAGCGGCATTCTTCGTCCAAGGCGTCCCGGGCGGCGATGTCCGGGACGATCGCCAGCGTCAGCCCGGAAGTTCGCGTCGCCAGCCGGGCGATGGCCAAGGCGCGTGCCGCGCCGTAGAGCCGGCCGCATTCCAGCGGCGCGGCACGGTCGGGCAGGTCGGGCAGGGCAAGCATGGCGGTTAACGCAAAACGGAGGCCGAAGCAGCCCCCGTTTTCGATCGGGTTGCGGCGGCGCCGCAGCGGCCGTTCAGGCGAACATGTCGGCCACGATGTTGTTGTACCAGCTGTAGGCGTACTGCACTTCGCGCTGGAGCATCGCGTCCGAGGCGTCCGAAGGCGTCAGCCCGCCGGCGACCTTGGCGATCTTGCTCTTGTCCTCGTTGATGCGGTACACCGCCGCGACCGAGATGCCGTAGTCCGGCGCGATCAGGCTGTAGCAGGTGTTCACGTACGAGGGCGTGCCGGGCTCTTCGCCGGCCAGCAGGGCCGCGACCGCGGCCGCGCAGACCTTGGCCTCGGAGTTCGCCGCATAGCCGGACTTCGGCAGGCCGGTCGCAATGCTGGCGTCGCCGACGACATGCACGTTGGGCACCAGCTTCGACTCGAAGGTGTCCAGATGCACCGGGCACCAGCCGGAATCGTCCGTCAGGCCCGCGGCATGGGCGATCTGCCCGGCATGCTGCGGCGGAATGACGTTGACCACGCCGCCTTTGTGCGTGTCGCCGAACAAGGTGGTGACGCTCATCTCGGCAGGATCCACGGATTCGATGCCGCCGGCCGTGTCGGTGCCGGAGACCCATTCGATCATGCCGTCGTAGCGGCGCTCCCAGCCTTGCGTGAATAGGCCCATCTTGGAGAACTTGTCCTTGGCGTCGAGCACGAGGATCTTGGACTTCGGCTTGTGCTCCTTGAAGTAGTGCGCCACCTGGCAGATGCGCTCGTACGGCCCGGGCGGGCAGCGGAACGGATTGCCGGGCGGGCAGATGATGAAGGTGCCGCCGTCGTCCATCGCCTCCAGTTGCTGGCGCAGCAGCGCGGTCTGCGGGCCGGCCATCCAGGCATGCGGCATCGCTTCGCCCGCCGCCTCGTCGTAGCCCTCGATGGCGTTCCACTTGAGGTCGATGCCGGGGCTGACGATCAGCCGGTCGTAGGCATGGCTGCCGCCGTTGTCCGTGGCGACGGTGCGGGCTTCGGCATCAACGCCCGTGGCCGTGGCATGCACCACGTCGATGCCGTGGTTCGCCATATTGCCGTAGCCGTGCTTGAGGGTGGCGATATCGCGCCCGCCGCCGAGCACTTCGTTGCTCATGAAGCAGGTGTAGTAGTGCTCGTTGGCTTCGATCAGGGTGACCTTGAGGTCCGAGTCGGCCGCCTTCAGGGATTTGGCCGCCACGGCGCCGGCCGCGCCGCCGCCGACGACCACGACGCTCTTCTGGCCGCCGAGGGCAATTTGCGGAAAGCTTATCCCGGCGGCACCGACGGCAGCCATGCCGCCGGTGGCCTTGAGGAATCCGCGTCTGCTTAGAGTTGCCATGATGTTCTGTCTCCTCCGCAAATTACTGCTGGCTGGCGTAGTAGTGGATAAGGTTCGCGAGGTTCTCCTCGCCGCCGGTCTCCACCACTTCCTTGAGCCGCGACTTCATCTTTTTGGGCATCCCGCGGGCTCCGGCGTGGAAGTCGTCGAGCGCGTAGTGGAGGTACTGCTGCCATTGCCCGGCCAGCGGCACCATGTCGTCCTCGGTGGAGCGGCCGCCGTCTTCGTGGCATTTCTCGCAGTTGTCGGCGTGCAGGACCTCGCCCTCCAGTGCCATGTCCTCGTCGAACCCCTGTTCGGCCGGAGCCATCTCCAGCTCCTCGAAATAATGCGCCATCGCCTTGATTTCGGCCAGCGTGTAGCCGCCGGCGAGCCGGTTCATGATGGTGGCATTCCGGGGAAAGACGACCACGTCCTCAAGGGCAGGGTCGGAGGCGACGGCCTGTTCGGCGGCCTCCAGATCGCCGACATGCTTGTACGACAGCATGGCGCCGATGAAGTAGACCGACGGCAGGCTGGCCAGCGAGGGGATGGCCGGGCCGGCGCTGTTGCCGCCTTGGCCGTGGCAGGCGACGCACGCGCCCGTCAGCATATCGACGGACGCCATCTCCGCGTCCTCGGCATGCAGAACCGGCGACAGGGCCAGCGCGCCGACCAGTACGAATCGTGTCAGTTGCGACTGCATGGGGGGATTTCCTCCTGACAAAGAGCCGGGCCCGGCCCGGCGGATGCTCTTGCCGATATCATAGCACAGGGCGGCGCGCGGAGGCGGCCCCGGCGCGGGCGTCTAGTGCAACTGCGCGGTCTTCGGGCGGCGCGGCATCTTGTGCGCCACGCCCTTGTGGCACTCGATGCAGGTCTTGCCGCGCATCGGCGCCTTGTGGTGCTTCTTGCGGGCCGTGCGATCCTGCTCCTGCAGGTCCATCGCATCGTACGCATGGCAGCTGCGGCACTCGCGGGAGCCGTTCGCCTCCATGCGCTCCCAGACGCGGCTCGCCATCGCCCAGCGGTGCGCCTCGAACTTCCCTTCGGTGTCGATCACGCCGGTCAGTTCGCCCCACACGTCCCGCGCCGCGATCAGTTTGGCGCCGAGCTTCGGCAGCAGCGCCTGCGGCACATGGCAGTCGGCGCACTGGGCGCGCACGCCCGCCGCGTTGAGGTAATGGGTGGAGGCCATCCACTCGGCCTGGTTCCACTGCATGGAGTGGCAGGAGGTGCAGAATTCGCTGGTGTTGGTGGCATCCAGTACCATAGACGCGCCCATGGAACCTGCAAACCCGAGTGCCACCAGCACGGCCGCGACCGTGGTGGCTCCGATTTTCCACATGATGGCGCCCACTTTACCGGCAAGCGCGGCTGATGTCAAAGCGGCAGGGCGCCATGCTTGAAGCGCAGCGGCTCGGCTGCCGCCGCGACGGGCGGGCGCTGTTCGAAGGCCTGTCGTTCGCCGTCGCCGACGGGCAGGTCGTGCAGGTGCGCGGCTCCAACGGCAGCGGCAAGACCTCGCTGTTGCGGATGCTGGCCGGATTGGCGCCGGTCGAAGCGGGCCGCCTGCACTGGGCCGACGGCCCCGAGCTGATCTTATGGGTGGGGCATCGGGCCGCCGTCAGCGGCGATCTGACCGCGGCGGAAAATCTCGCCTATATGGCGGCTCTGGAAGGCGACGACGCGTGCGAGGCGCGCCCGGCGCTGGTGGCGGCCGGGCTGGAACGGTTCGCGGATGTCCGGGCGGGCCGATTGTCGGAAGGGCAGATCCGGCGCATTGCGCTGGCGCGTCTGGCATTCAGCCGTCGCCGGCTATGGCTTCTGGACGAGCCGTTCACTTCGCTGGACGACGCATCGACGGACTGGTTCCGGATGCAGGTCGAACGCCAGACCGGGCGCGGCGGGGCCGTCGTGATGGCGACGCATCGCCCGGAGCCGGACTTGCCGCCCGGGCCGACCGTGCAACTGGGCGCATGATGGGCCGCGCCTTCGCCGCTTTGCTGCGCCGCGAAGCGCTGCTGGCCTGGCGCCGCCGCGGCCAGCAACTGCAGCCGCTGCTGTTCTATGCGCTGGTGATGCTGCTGTTCCCGCTCGGCATCGGGCCGGAGTCGGCGCAGTTGGCGGCGCTGGCGCCGTCGCTGCTGTGGATTACGGCGCTGCTGGCGGCGCTGCTGACGCCCGGTGCCCTGTTCGCCGCCGATCTCGAGGAAGGCGGCATCGAGCTTTGGATGACGTGCGGCCTGCCGCTCGGCTGGCTGGCGCTGGCGAAACTGGTGATGCACGCGCTGGCGGTGTCGCTGCCGCTGGTGCTGCTCAGCCCGCTTCTGGGCGCCTGGTTCGGCCTGCGGGGCGAGGCGCTGTGGATGTTGCCGGCGAGCATGGCGCTGGGCCTCCCGGTACTGTGCTGGACCGGCGCGTTGGGCGCGGCGCTGACGCTCGGCCTGCCGCGCGGCGGCATGCTGCTGGCCCTGATCGTGCTGCCGTTCTACGTGCCCGTGCTGCTGTTCGGCTCGAGTGCCGTGCATGCGGCGCTGGAGGGCCGGCCGGCCGGCGGCGCTTTGGCACTGCTGGGCGGGCTCGCGTGCCTGGCGTTCAGTCTGGCGCCGCTCGCGGTCGCCGAGGCGCTGCGCGCCGGGCAAGAGTAAAAAAAATTAAAATAGGCCGCAATGTTCCAGCGCTTCGCCTTTCTCGCTTCGCCCCAGCAGTTCTACGCCATTGCCGGGGCTTGGATGCCGTGGCTGTCGGCGCTGACCGCGCTGGGCTTCGCCGTGGGCCTGTACTGGGGCTTGCGGCTTGCGCCGCCCGACTATCAGCAGGGCGAGGCGTACCGCATCATCTACGTGCATGTGCCGGCCGCATGGCTGTCGCTGTTCGTCTATGTCGCCATGGCCGGCGCCGGCGCTGTGGCGCTCGTCTGGCGCGTGAAGCTCGCCGAGATCGCCGTCTACGAATGCGCCGTGCTGGGTGCTTCCTTCACGGCGCTGGCGCTGGCGACCGGAATGCTGTGGGGCAAGCCGATGTGGGGCACCTGGTGGCAATGGGGCGATGCGCGGCTGGTGTCGGAACTGATCCTGCTGTTCCTGTACCTCGGCGTGCTGGGCCTGCACAACGCCATCGCCAACCCGCGCAAGGCCGCGCGCGTCGCCGCAGTGCTGGCGCTGGCCGGCGTGGTCAACGTCCCGATCGTCCACTATTCCGTGGAGTGGTGGAACACGCTGCACCAAGGGGCGACGGTGGCCAAGTTCTCCGCACCTTCCGCGCATGCCAGCATGCTGTGGCCGCTGCTGTTCATGGGCGGCATGTACTTTCTGTATTTCGCCACCGTGCTGCTGGCGCGCCTGCGGATGCGCCTGCTGGAGCGCGAAGCCGACCGGCAATGGGCCCGGGAGTTGCAGCATGGCTGACTTTCTGCACATGGGCGGCTATGCGTTCTATGTTTGGAGTGCCTACGGCCTGACCGCGCTGGTGCTGCTGGCCAACGCCCTCGCACCGTGGCTGCGCCGGCGGCAATGGCGGCGCGGCAAAATCCCCGCTCCCGAATGAACGCGCAGCAGACCCGCCGCCTGTGGCTGGCCGTCGCCGTCGTGGCCGGCGTGGGGGCCGGCGTCGGCCTGATGCTGTACGCCTTCCAGCAGAACCTGCTGTACTTCTACACTCCGTCGCAAGTGGCGGAGGGCACGATCGCGCCGCACGCCGCTTTCCGTCTGGGCGGGCTGGTCGTGGAGGGCAGCGTGGCGCAGGGCGAAGATTCCTTGGCCGTCAGCTTCGCCTTGACGGACCACGCGCATACGCTGCCAGTGCGCTACCGGGGGCTGCTGCCGGATCTGTTCCGCGAAGGGCAGGGCATCGTCGCGCTGGGATCTCTGGATGCCTCCGGCGTGTTCGTGGCGCAGGAAGTGCTGGCCAAGCATGACGAAAACTACATGCCGCCGGAAGTCGCGAAAGCTTTGGGCGAGGCAAAGAGCAGACCGCTCGGGATTGCCTGGTGATTCCGGCGCTCGGGCATGTCGCCTTGATTCTGGCCTGCGTGCTGGCCGGGCTGCAGACGATTCTGCCGGCCGTCGGCGCGGCGCGCAACGATCCGATCCTCATGCGTAGCGCCTTGTCGCTGGCGCTTGGCCATGCGCTGCTGGTGCTGCTCGCGTATGCGGCCCTGACGTGGGCGTTCGTGGCGCATGACTTCTCGGTGCGCTACGTCGCCGGCAATTCCAATCTCGACCTGCCGCTGGCGTACCGCATTTCCGGCGTGTGGGGCGCGCACGAGGGCTCCCTGCTGCTGTGGGCGCTGGTGCTGGCCGGCTGGACGGTCGCCGTGGTGGCGCTGAGCCGCCAGCTGCCGATGCGATTCCGCGCCCGCGTCGTGGCGACACTGGGCTTCGTGAGCTTGGGCTTCCTGGCCTTCATGCTGGCGACGTCCAATCCGTTCGACCGGCTGGTGCCGCCGGCCTTGCAAGGCAGCGACCTGAATCCGCTGCTGCAGGATCCGGGCCTCGTCATCCATCCGCCCATGCTGTACATGGGCTATGTGGGCTTCTCGGTCGCCTTCGCGTTCGCCATTGCGGCCTTATGGAGCGGCGACTTGCACGCCGCATGGGCCCGCTGGACGCGCCCTTGGGTGGTGGCGGCCTGGATGTTCCTGACCTTGGGCATCGGCCTAGGCAGCTGGTGGGCCTACCACGAACTCGGCTGGGGCGGCTGGTGGTTCTGGGATCCGGTCGAAAACGCCTCGTTCATGCCATGGCTGGCGGGCACGGCGCTGATCCATTCGCTGGCGGTCACGGAAAAGCGCAACGCTTTCAAGCGCTGGACCGTGCTACTGTCGCTTTTGGCCTTCTCGCTAAGCCTGCTGGGCACCTTCCTGGTGCGTTCCGGGGTGCTGGTGTCGGTGCATGCCTTCGCGAACGATCCGGCGCGCGGTGTCTTCATTCTGGCCTTCCTCGCACTGGTGTCCGGCGGCGGACTGACCTTGTACGCGTTGCGGGCGCACCGCATTCGCAGCGCCGGGCATTTCGAACTGCTTTCGCGCGAGACCCTGCTGCTGTTCAACAACGTGCTGCTGCTGATTGCCACCTTCGCCATTCTGCTGGGTACTTTGTATCCGTTGATCGTGGATGTGCTGGGCCTGCCGTCCATGTCGGTCGGTCCGCCGTATTTCAATACGGTATTTGTGCCGTTGATGCTACTGGTGCTGCTGTTCGCGGCGGCCGGCCCGGTCGCACGCTGGAAGAAGGTGCGTTCCCGCGAACTGCTGCGGCGCTTGCAAGTGCCCGGCATGCTGGCGCTGGCGCTGGGTCTGGCGTTGCCGCTGGCGCTGTTCGATCGTGCGCCGGCGGTCACGATGGCCGCCGTGGCGCTGGCAGTCTGGTGCGTCGCCGGAGTGTGGACGGCGCTATGGCGGCAGTTTTCCCGCATGCGCCGCGGCACGGACGCCCTCTACAGCCTGCGCCGCCTGCCGCGGCATATGATCGGCATGGCCTGCGCCCATTCCGGCTTGGGCATCGTCGCGCTCGGCATCGCGCTGACCAGCGCTTTCTCGACCGAGCGGGAGCTGGTGATGGAGCCCGGCGATACGGTGGCGTTCGCCGCGCACCAATTCGAGTTCCATGGGGTGCGGCAGGTCGAAGGGCCCAACTACGTGGCCGAGCAGGGGCGCCTCACCGTCATGCAGGACGGGCAGGTCGTGGCGGAATTGCGACCGGAGAAGCGCGTCTACCGCGTTCAGACCGCGCCGATGACCGAAGCTGCCATCCATTCCACACCATGGCGCGATGCCTATGCGGCTTTGGGCAGCCGTCAAGCCGACGGCGACCGCTGGGGCGTGCGGCTATACGTCAAGCCGTTCATCCAGTGGCTCTGGGGCGGCGCCTTGCTAATGGCCTTCGGCGGTCTGCTGGCCTTGTCGGACCGGCGCTACCGCATGCGCCGCAGCGCGAGGCGGCCATGAAGCGCAGTTGGCTGGCTCCGGGGCTCTTCGGGCTGCTGATCGTCGTGCTGGCGGTCGGCTTGACCCGCGACCCGTCGCGCGTCAGTTCGCCTCTGATTGGGCACATGGTGCCCAGCTTCCGGGTCGAGCGGCTGGCCGCGCCGGAGCAGCTCTTCGATTCCGGGCAATTGCGCGGCGAATGGGCGTTGCTGAACGTATGGGCCAGTTGGTGCACGACCTGCCTGGAGGAGCATGCGCTCCTGATGCGCCTGTCCGGCCAGATCGCATTGTACGGCATCAACCATCGCGATGCGCGGGCGGATGCCCGCCGCTGGCTGCAAGCCCACGGCAATCCCTATCGCGCCAGCATCTTCGATGCGCACGGCGACGTGGGCATCGACCTCGGCGTGTACAAAGTCCCCGAAACCTTCCTGATCGATGCGAACGGCATCATCCGCTACAAGCATATTGGTGCCTTGAGCGAAGACGCCTGGCGCGAAGAGATTCTGCCCCGCATCCGGGGGTCGCGCTCATGAATGCCGTCCGCCTGCTCGGCTGCTGGCTGCTGGCCGGTAGCGTTTGCTTCGCCGCCGAGGCGCCGGACGACGAGCGGTACCGGGCACTGCTGTACGAACTACGCTGCTTGGTCTGCCAGAATCAGACGCTGGCGGATTCCAGCGCCGAACTGGCGGGCGACTTGCGCCGCCGCGTTCGGACCTTGATGGATCAAGGATTGAGCGACGCGCAGATACTGGCCCATCTGCAAGCGCGCTACGGCGATTTCGTGCTGTACCGGCCGCCGCTGACGTGGCGCACAGCCGCACTGTGGATCGGGCCGTTCCTGCTGCTGCTGCTGGCTGCGGGGCTGCTGGTGCGGCGGATCCGCCGCAGCCATGCGCAAGCGCCGAACCGCTTGTCGGAGACCGAGCAGCGGCGGCTTCGGAATATTTTGGGCGAGGGACGCGACTGATGTGGGGCTTCCTGCTCGGCTGCTTGGCTCTGGTGCTTGTGGCGTTGGGCTTCGTGCTGTACCCGTGGCTGCGGCAAGCGCGCCCTCCCGCCCGGCCCATGCCGGACCTGCTGAAGGATGCGTACCGCATGCGGCGCGACGAGTTGCAGGAAGACGTCGAGATCGGCTGGCTGGCACCGGAGTTGTACGGCGAAGCCGAAAATGAACTGGACCGTGGCCTGCTGGACGATGCGCAAACGCTGTCCGCACCGGCGGACGGCGCCACCTTCAACCGGCGCGGCATGGCGATCGGGCTGGTCGCCGTCGTGCTCGTCCTGAGCGGCAACATCATTCTGCTGTCCGAAGACTTGCGGCAATTCGCGGGCCGTAGCGGCACACCGGACCAAGCCGCTCAAATCGAGATGCTGCATGAGCGGCTGCGCGCGCACGCCGCGCAACATCCGGACGATGTCGGGGCCTGGATGCATTTGGGCCGCTTCTACCGCATGCAGGGCCGAGGCGACGAGGCGGCCTCCGCTTGGGCGCGCGCCAACGAATTGCGCGACGGCTCCGATCCCTCGGTGCTGGCATCTTTGGCGGATGCCATGGCCATGGCGGAAGGCGATTGGTTTTCCGAGACGGCCGTCGCTTATCTGGCGCAGGCGCTTGCTCTCGACCCCGATCATCAGAAAGCCTTGTGGCTGGCGGGCTGGGCGGCCTGGCAGCGCCAGCAGACGGAGACGGCCGTGGCCTATTGGGAGCGGCTGCTCGCGGTGCTGCCGCCCGAGGAGGAAGGGGTGCGTGTCATGGTCGAATCCTGGATTGCTGAGGCAGACGGCGAAGCCGACGCCTCCGCGCCGGCAACGGCAGCAGGCCCGTCCCTGAAAGTGTCGGTCACGCTCGATCCGGAACTGGCGCAGAGCCTCGACCCGGAGACGGTGCTGTTCGTTTATGCGCGGCATCATGCGGGGCCGCCGATGCCGCTGGCGATTTGGCGCGGCCGGGCGGCCGACCTGCCGCTGGACGTGACGCTGGACGACCGCTCGGCGATGGCTCCGGGCATGAACTTGTCGAGTGCTGCCGAAGTCGATGTGCTGGCACGTCTCAGTGCCAGCGGCGAAGCGCAGCCTCAAAGCGGCGATCTGCTGGGCATGGCCGGGCCGGTGGCCGTCGCTGCGGACGTGCCGGTGGCGGTCGTGATCGATCGGCACATACCATGAACCTGCCCATCGCCTGGTTTGTTGGCCTGCGTTATTTGCGGGCCCGGCACCGGCATCGCTTCATCTCCTTCATTTCGATGGTCTCGATGCTCGGCATCGCGCTCGGCCTGACCGCCGTCATCGCCGTCACTTCCGTGATGAACGGCTTCCACGGCGAAATTCGCGACCGGCTGCTGGGCATGGTGTCGCACTTGACGGTCAGCGGACCGGGCGGACAGCTGCAGGGTTGGGAAGAGACGGCCGAACGCTTGGACGCGCATGCGGAAGTCGTCGCGAGCGCTCCTTTCATCGAAGGACAGGGCATGCTGATTCGCGGCGACCGCGTCAGCGGCATTGGCTTGCGCGGCATCCTTCCGGAACGGGAACTGCAGGTCTCCCGCATCGGACAGCATATGGCGCAGGGCGGATTGACGGATCTGCAGCCCGGCGGCTGGCAGATCGTGCTCGGACAGGAGTTGGCGAACCACCTTGGCGTCCAGATCGGCAACCATGTGACACTTGTCATGCCGCGTGCGACCAGTACGATCGCGGGCATGCTGCCGCGCATGCGCCGGCTGACGGTCGCTGGCATCTTCCGCTTCGACATGCACCGCTACGACCGAAATCTGGCCTTCATGCATTTGCACGATGCGGCCCAGGCGCTGGCGTTCGAAGACGAAGTCAGCGGCTTGAAAGTGCGTACGCGAGATCTTTTTTTGGCGCCGTGGGTCGCCGACCTGCTGCGCGACGAGCTCCAAGGCTCGTACTGGATTCTGGATTGGTCCGATCGGCATCGCGGCTTCTTTCAGGCCATCCAGATGGAAAAGACCATGCTGTTCCTCTTGCTGATGCTCATCGTGCTCGTGGCTGCGTTCAATATTGTTTCGGCGCTGCTGATGACGGTGTTGGAGAAGCGTTCGGACATTGCGGTGCTACGTACGCTTGGCATGCCGCGCAGCGGCATCCTGCGGATCTTCGTGCTGCAAGGCAGCGCGATCGGCGTGGTTGGGACCGTGCTGGGCGTGGCCGGCGGCGTGGCACTGTCGCTGAATCTTCAGATTGTGGTGGGAGCCATAGAAACTTTGTTCAATTTCAAAGTCTTCTCGCCAGAAGTTTATTACATTAGCGAGATTCCTTCGCAGCTTTCATGGGGGGATGCGGGGGTCGCGGCGGGCGCGTCGCTGCTGCTTGCGGTGATTGCTGCCCTCTATCCCGCCCGCAAGGCTCTGAAGGTCATGCCGGCGGAGGTGTTGCGGTATGAATAGCCGGTATGCGCTGAGTTGCCGCGGTTTGGGGAAATCGTTCGGACGCGGCGAATTGCGCGTCGAGGTGCTACGGCATCTGGATCTTGATGTCCAGCCTGGCGAAAGTGCGGCCGTCGTTGGCGCTTCCGGCAGCGGCAAAAGCACCTTGCTGCACCTGCTGGCAGGCTTGGACCAGCCGGACGACGGCTTCATTGAACTGGCCGGGCAGCGTCTGGATGCCTTGGACGATGCCAGGACGGCCCGCCTGCGCAATCGCCGTCTCGGGTTCGTCTATCAGATGCATCACTTGCTGCCGGAATTCACCGCTGTGGAAAACGTCGCCATGCCGTGCCTGATTGCCGGGGAAAGGGAAGCCTGGAAGCGGGCGGTCCGTTTGCTGGAGCGGGTCGGGTTGAGCGAGCGTCTGGAGCATCGGCCGGGGGAATTGTCGGGGGGCGAACGCCAAAGGGTGGCCGTCTGCCGCGCTTTGATCATGCAGCCGGACGTGGTGCTGGCGGACGAGCCGACCGGCAATCTGGACCCCCGCACCGCGCACAGCGTGTTTGAACTGATGCTGGAACTGAACGCCGAGCACCAGGCGGCCCTAGTGCTGGTCACCCACGATGAGGCTTTGGCGAAGGCCATGCAGACCGGCTATCGTCTGCAGGAAGGGCAAGCGGTTCGCGAATGGTGATTCGGGAGTTCCCGCCTGCTATAGGCGGGCACGGATTTCGCGCTTTAGCACCGGCAGGAGTTCGTCTTCAAACCATGCGTGGCGCTTCATCCAGCCGTTATTGCGCCACGACGGATGCGGCAAGGGGATTTTGCCGGCAGGCAGGAGCGCTTGCCAGGCCCCCACATTTTCGGTGAGGGTTTTGCGGCACTGCTCCTGCAAGTGCCAGCGTTGCGCGTGATAGCCGATCAGCAGCAGCAGTTCGAACTGCGGCATGGCACCGAACAGCCGGGCGTGCCATTGGCGGCTGCAGGCGGCGGGCGGCGGCAAATCCCCGCCGCGGGCATCCTGCCCGGGGAAGCAGAAGGCCATCGGCACGGTGGCTATGCGCCGGCCGTCGTAGAATTCCTCCGCGCTGACGCCCATCCAGTCGCGAAGGCGCTTGCCGGAAGCGTCGTCGAAAGGGAGGCCGCTGCGGTGCACACGGGTGCCCGGCGCTTGGCCGCACACGCAGATGCGGGCGGTTTCCGACAGCCTTGCCACCGGGCGCGGAGCGTGCCCAAGCGCTTGGAAGGCATCCGCGCATGTCTGGCACTGGCGCAAAGTTCGCGCCAGTCGTAGCAGGCGGCGGCGGGACGGCGAAGCGGGGCCGGGTGCGACATGCACGCCGCTTTGCCGGGTAGCCATGGCGGCGGCTAGTCCAGGTGCAGCGCGTGCTTGATGCGGTCCTTGTGCCGGGTCCGCCAGACGCGCACGACGTACCAGCGCCAGAATGACGAAGCACTTACATAGCCGATGAAAGCGGCCACGATGCCGCATACGAACGAGCCGGTGAGCAACGGCAAAGCAATGGCCGGAAGATCAAGAATCCACTCAAAACTCCATTTAAAATCAAATGGTTGTATAGGACTCCCAAGAATCCATCGACCTACCATATAGCATGTCAGGAAGATCGGCGGAATCGTCAGGGGGTTGGTGACCCAGACGAGCATCACTGCGATCGGCAGGTTGGACGCGAACAGGATGGCGAGGCCGGCCGCGACGAGCATTTGTCCGGGAATGGGCAGCAAGGCACAGAACAGTCCGATGGCAAAGGCGCGGGCCACCGAACGCCGATTCAAGTGCCACAGGTTCGAATGCAGGGCCGCCGTGCCGAACAGGCGCAGCGAGGGGTGTTCGCGCACGCGACGGTGCGGCACCAGCCTTTCCAGTAGTTTGCGTGGCATGGAATATCTCCCGGCCAAAGCGATACTCTACAATATATTGTCCGTTGAACCCGTTTCTGCGCTTCAAATCCCGGCCGCCAATTGTTGGTGCCGGCGCAGACCGGGGACGGGTGATGGCACGAATCCTGTGGCTTTTCATCTCGGCGCGAGTCATGCCGGCACAGCCTCGCAAAGGTAAGCGCCGGCCATGAACCAGGTTCCGCACCGCACCGGCGTCGATATCTATCGGCAACTGTTGCGTCTGGCCTTGGACGGCCAAGCGGCGACTTTGGGCTATGCGGTTCTGGGCATGGTCATGGTGGCGGCAAGCGGGCCGGGCTTGTCGGCCCTGATGAAGCCGATTTTGGACGGTGCCATTGTGGCGCAGCAGCCGGAGGTCATCGAGTGGGTGCCGCTGGCGCTGGTCGGCATTTTCGCCTTGCGGTCGATCGGCTCCTACCTGAGCGCGTCCGGCATGGCGCAGATCGGCTCGCGGCTGGTCCGTGATCTGCGCCGCCAGATGTTCGCCCGCCTGCTGGACTTCCCGGCCGAAGCGCACGACCATACGGCATCCGCCGACATGCTGGCCCGCATCACGAACCATGTCGAGGGCGTGGCGGGCGCGGCTTCCAAGGGGTTGACCATCTTGGTACGGGACACGCTGACGGTGCTGGGCCTGCTCGGCTGGATGCTGTACGTCAGCTGGATGCTGACGGTCGCGTTTCTGGCGGCCGCGCCCATCTTCGCCTGGTGGATTCCTAGTACGAACCGGCGCGTCCGGAAGCTTAGCCATCGCGCCATGGAAGCGATGAGCGGCACCGTGCGCGATGTGCAGGAGGCGCTGCAGGGCTACCGCATCGTCAAGGTCTTCCAGGCCGAGAAGATGGAGCGGACGCGCTTCGACGCCACGACCGAGCATTACCGCATCCGGCAGGTGCGCACGGCGCAGGCCACAGCCCTGATTTCCTCGGTCATCATGCTGATGGTGGGCATTGCGTGGGCCGCCATCATTTATCTGGTGACGCTGGAAGGCGTGTTGGAGACCATCACGGTCGGCGGTTTCGTGTCGTTCATGTTCGCCATGCTGATGCTGCTGGGCCCGGCCCGCAATCTGGTGCAGGTCAACACCCGCCTGCAGCAAAGCATCGCGGCCGGGCAGCAGGTTTTCCAGCTTCTGGATGCGCCGGTGGAGGCGGACCGCGGCGAGGTCGCCAAGCAGGAATTGACGGATCGGATCGAATACGACGGAGTCAGCGTGCGCTATCAGAATGCCGAGCGCGATGCGCTGCATGAAATTTCGCTGACCATCCGCAGAGGAGAGACGGTCGCGCTGGTCGGCCGTTCGGGCGCGGGCAAATCGACGCTGGCCAATCTGCTGCCGCGCTTCTATGCGCCGAGCCACGGCGAAATCCGGATCGATGGCATTCCCGTAGAGCAGTTGCAGCTGTCCGATTTGCGCGGCATGATCAGCTATGTCGGGCAGAACGTGGTGTTGTTCAACGATACGGTGCGCAACAACATTACGTACGGCGTCAGCCCGGACCGCACGCACGATTTGGACCGGGCGCTGCGCTGCGCCCATGTCGACGAGTTCGTCGACCGTCTGCCGCAAGGGCTGGAAACGGTCATTGGCGAGGACGGCGTGCAGTTGTCCGGAGGCCAGCGGCAGCGGCTGGCCTTGGCCCGGGCCCTCTACAAGCATGCGCCGATCCTGATACTGGACGAAGCGACCTCGTCGCTGGACAGCACTTCCGAACGCTACGTGCAGGAGGCGCTCAACGAGGTGATGAGCTTCTCCACCACTTTGATCATTGCGCACCGCCTGTCGACGGTCGAACGCGCCGATCGGATCGTGGTGATGGAGCGCGGTCAAGTGACGGAGCAGGGCACGCATCAGGAGCTGCTGGCGCACGGGCAGACGTACGCCGATCTGTACCGGCACCAGTTCCAGGCGCCGCCGGACGATGTTCCGCCGGCCGCTCCACGCCGCGGCATGCTGCTGGAAGGCGAGCGCACCGTGCACCAGTCCATCTTCACCCGTTATGCCGAATTCGTCTGGTACAGAGACGGTCGCTGGCTATGGCCGCTGGTGCCGCTGGGTTGGCTGTACGCCGCCGGCGCCTTGCTGCGGCGCGGCTGGTACCGCTGGCTGTGGCGCGCCTCACCGCTGCCGGTTCCGGTGGCGGTAGTCGGCAATCTGAGCGTCGGAGGCACCGGCAAGACCCCGCTGGTGATCTGGCTGGCGCGCCAGCTGCAGACGCATGGCGTGGCTCCCGGCATCGTTTGCCGGGGCTACAAGGGGGTCAGCGAGGCTTGGCCGCGGGAGGTGACGCCTAGCATGGACCCGGACGAGGTCGGGGAGGAGGCCGTCATGATGGCGGCCCAAACGCAGTGCCCGGTATTCGCCGGACCGCAGCGGCGGGCGGCGGCGCAGGCGCTTTGCGCAGCGCATGCCGTGGACATCGTGTTGGCCGACGATGGATTGCAGCATCTGGCATTGCCGCGGCAGTTGGAGATTCTGGTGGTGGATGGCGCCCGCCGCTACGGCAACCGGCGCTGCCTGCCTGCCGGGCCGCTGCGCGAGCCGCTGCGCTATGCGCGCCGCGCCGACTGGACGCTGGTGCACGGCGGCCTGCCGCAGGCCGGCGAGCATCGCTTCGATTTGCAGGCGCTGCACTTGCGCACCCTCGTTGATGGCTCGACCCAGCCTTTGGAGAAACTGGCCGGCCAGACCGTGCACGCCGTCTGCGGCGTCGGCAATCCGCGCCGCTTCCTCGAATCGCTGTCCGCGGCCGGCATCGATGTCATTCCGCATGTGTACGAGGACCACTACCGCTTTCGGCTGGAGGATGTGGACTTTGAGGACGGCCATGCCGTCGTCATGACGCCTAAGGATGCGGTGAAGTGCGAACGCTTCGCCCGCAATCGGTGGTATTCTTTGGAAGTCGAAGTGGTGCTGGCGCGTGAGGTTTCCGAACAACTCGTCCAGAGCCTGCGACGCACGATCGACGCTTACGGAGCCACGCATGGAACCTGAACTATTGAGCATTCTGGTCTGCCCGGTGACCAAAGGCCCGCTGATCTACGACCGCGAGCATCAGGAACTGGTGTCGCTATCGGCTCGGCTGGCCTACCCCATTCGCGACGAGATTCCCGTCCTGCTGGAGGACGAAGCCCGCGAATTGACGGACGAAGAATACCAGGCGCACCGCCAGCGCACATGAACGCGCCGTTCTACGTGGCGATTCCAGCCCGCTGCGCTTCCACGCGTCTGCCGAACAAGCCGTTGCTTGAGATCTCAGGACGGCCGATGCTGCAATGGGTTTATGAGCATGCCCGCGAAAGCGGCGCCGCGGCCGTGGCCATCGCGGCCGGCGACCCGGATGTGGAAGCTTGTGCCCGGTCGTTCGCGGCACCGGTCTGGCGAACGCGGGTCGACCATCCGAATGGCACGGCGCGGCTGGCCGAACTGGTGGAGCGTACCGGCTGGGACGAGGATGCGGTCGTGGTCAACGTCCAAGCGGACGAGCCGCTGCTGCCGCCTGCGCTCATGGCCCAAGTGGCGGCCAATCTTGCCGCACGGCATGAGGCTTTCGCGGCGACCCTGTGCGAGCCGCTCGCGAAAGGCGACTGGAGCCGCGCTCATGTCGTCAAGGTGTGGCGCGACGAACACGATTACGCCCTTGGCTTCGGGCGCCGGCCGCAGGGCGTGCCGGAACAGGACTGCCGACGCCATCTGGGCATTTATGCGTACCGAGGCGCCGGGCTGAGGCAGTACGCAAGCTTGCCGGCCGCGCCGCTGGAGCAGCGCGAATCCCTGGAGCAGTGGCGCCTGCTGCACCATGGGCTCCGCATCCATGTGGCGGAGATCGCCGCAGGCACGCCGGGCGGCGTGGATACGCCGGAAGATTTGGCGCGGGTGCGCGCCGCAGCGGAGGCGGAGTCGTGAGCGGCGGCCCGTGCGCCTTGCTGCTGGTTGCGCATGGTTCGCGTCTGCCCGATGCCAATGCGGAGGTCGCCCGATTGGCGCAGCGCCTGCGGCAGGAGGCCGGCGACCGTTACGCGATCATTGCGCACGCCTTTCTGGAGATTGCGGAACCCGACATTCCGGCGGGCATCGACGCATGCGTTGCGCAAGGAGCCGAGCGATTGGATGTCTTGCCGTATTTTCTGGCGGCAGGGAAGCATGTCCGCGACGATATTCCGGCGATCGTCGCGAAGGCGCGTGAGCGCCATCCGGAAGTTCGGATCAATGTGCGTCCGTATCTGGGAATGGAACCGCAACTGCCGAAGATGCTGCTGGCATTGGCGGAGCGGCAATAGGCCAAGCCGCCGATTCGCGCTGATTCGCCGGACGGGCTCTCGGACCGCTCGAACCCGTGCCTCCATAAGACGGTCGGCCTCGCCTATCTTGTGCGAGAATCGACACGCAGAGGCCATGGCTCGTATCTGGGAGCCCGACCTCGGACTGCGGGCGTTATAATGGGCGTCTTGATTCATCGATTGCCAGGATTGCTCCATGTTCGAAAAGAATATGACCATCGCCGGATTCGACCCGGAGGTGGCCGCCGCCATTGCCGATGAGCGCCGACGCCAAGAAGAGCACATTGAACTGATTGCCTCGGAGAACTACACCAGCCCGCGCGTGCTGGAGGCCCAGGGTTCGGTGCTGACCAACAAATACGCCGAAGGCTATCCGGCCAAGCGCTATTACGGCGGTTGCGAGCATGTGGATGTCGTGGAGCAGTTGGCGATCGACCGGGCCTGCGCCTTGTACGGGGCCGATTACGCCAATGTGCAGCCGCATTCGGGCTCGCAGGCGAATGCGGCCGTCTATGGCGCACTGCTCAAGCCCGGCGACACCATTCTGGGCATGAGCTTGGCGCACGGCGGACACTTGACGCACGGGGCTTCCGTCAATTTTTCCGGCAAGATCTACAACGCGGTGCAGTACGGACTCGATCCGGAGACGGGCGAGGTCGATTACGAACAGGTCGCGCAACTGGCGGACGAGCATCGCCCGAAAATGATCGTGGCGGGATTCTCCGCCTATTCGCGCGTGATGGACTGGCAGCGCTTCCGCGACATCTGCGATTCGGTTGGGGCTTTGCTGATGGTGGACATGGCGCATGTGTCGGGGCTCATCGCGGCAGGGCTGTACTCCAGCCCGGTGGCCATCGCCGATGTGGTGACGTCCACGACCCACAAGACCCTGCGCGGCCCGCGTAGCGGCTTCGTCATCGCCCGCGAAAACGAGGAAGTGACGAAGAAGATCAATTCCATGGTGTTTCCGGGCATGCAGGGCGGTCCGCTGATGCATGTCATTGCCGCGAAGGCCGTGGCCTTCCGCGAAGCGGCCCGGCCGGAATTCAAGGATTATCAGCTCCAGGTGCTGGCGAATGCCAAGGTGATGGTGCAAGTCTTCATGGAGCGGCAGTACAAGGTCGTATCCGGTGGCACCGACGACCATCTGTTTCTGGTCGATTTCATTGAGCAGGGCTACACCGGCAAGGATGTGGATGCCGCACTGGGACGGGCCAACATCACGGTGAACAAGAATACCGTACCCAACGATCCGAACTCGCCGTTCGTGACCAGCGGTATCCGGGTCGGCACGCCGGCGGTGACGACGCGCGGCTTCGTCGAAGACGACTGCCGTACGCTGGCCGGCTGGATGTGCGACATTATCGATGCGATGGATGACGAAGCGGTCGTGAATCGGGTGCGCGAGGCCGTACTGGAAATCTGCCGGCGCCATCCCGTATACGAAGGCAGCTGATCTGCCCCGGCGAGCGGTGCCGAGTTTCCCGTGCAATGCCCATTCTGCAAGTCGGCCGACACGAAGGTTCTCGATTCCCGCCTTGTTGAGAGTGGCGGCAGAGTGCGCCGGCGGCGCGAGTGTCTGGATCCGAATTGCGCGCAGCGCTTCACGACCTACGAGCAGCCGCGCTTGAAATTACCGGACGTCGTCAAGAGCACCGGCACGCGCGTCGCTTTCGATGAAGGGAAGCTGCAGCGGAGCATGCAGCTGGCCTTGCAGAACCGCCCGAACAGCGCCGCCATTCTGGACGAGGCGTACCAGCAGGTCGCCAACCGGGCGCAGGCGCATCCGCAAAGCACGGTGCCGAGCCGCATGATCGGCCATTGGGTGCTGAGCGAATTGCGGGAGCGGGATCAGATCGCGTGCATTCTGTACGCCACGGTGTTCGAGAAGGTGGCCACGATTCGCGAATGGCGCGAACTTCTGGAGCGGGAGGAGCAGGCGTTGCCCGAATCCGAACGGGAGAGGCAGATTCTGCTGTTCAGTCCTCCGGACGATCGTGCGTCATGAAGGTGCCGGATGCGGATGCCCGGTTCATGGACGAGGCTTTGGAATTGGCGGAGCGGGGCCGCTATACTGCAGCTCCCAACCCATGTGTCGGCTGCCTCGTGGTGGCTGATGGCATTCCGGTCGGTCGCGGCTTCCATCGACGCGCCGGTGAACCGCATGCGGAGTCGCTTGCTTTGGTGCAGGCGGGCGCTCAGGCGCAGGGCGCGACCTTGTACGTCACGCTGGAGCCATGCGTGCATCAGGGTCGGACGCCCGCTTGCACTCCCGCCGTCATCGCCGCCGGCATCGCCCGGGTGGTGTCGGCTTCCGAGGATCCGAATCCGAAAGTCTCCGGGCATGGGCATGCCGCCTTGCGGGAGGCGGGCATCAAATGCTCGACTGGTGTGGGCGCGGAACGCACCCGGGATTTGAACCGCGGCTTCTGGCGGCGCATGGCGGCCGGGCGCCCATGGGTGCGTGTCAAGCAGGCCATGAGCTTGGATGGCGGCACTGCGCTGGCCGATGGGCGCAGCCAATGGATCACTGGCAGCGAAGCCCGCACCGACGTGCAGCGTTGGCGGGCGCAAAGCGGCGCCGTACTGTCGACGGCAGCCACCGTTATCCGCGACGATGCCCGGCTCAATGTGCGGATGGATGCGGCCGAACTGGGAGTGGACCGGGTGCGCCAGCCGTGGCGCGTGATCTTGGACCGGCGCGGCGAACTGACCCGAGACATGGTGCTGTGGAGGGAGTCGGGCCCGTGCCTAGTGTGCACGCTGGACGAGCATGTCGGCAAACTGCGCCGTGCCTTGCCGTCCGAAACGGAGTTTGCCGTGATCGCGCCGGAAGGGCGCGGGTTGAATCTGGCGCAGTTGCTGGAGCATCTTGCGCAGGAGCGCGAAGTGAACGATGTGCTGGTCGAGGCGGGCGCGAAATTCGTGGGCGCGCTGCTGCGCCAGAAGCTGGTGGATGAAATGATTGTCTATATTGCGCCGCGGCTTTTGGGTTCGGAGGCGGCGCCGCTGGCGCATCTGCCGCCGGCTTCGGACTTGCCGGAGCATCTGGATTGGGTGCTGCAGGACGTGTGCGCCATGGGGCCGGATGCGCGCGTGCGCTATTACCGGGAATCTTGAAGTGTTCACGGGCATCGTCGAAGCTTGCGGCCGCATCGCCGACAGCGAAATGCGCGACGCGCAGCAAGTCATGCGCTTGCGCATCGAACATCCGGAAACAGGACGGCTGCAGGCCGTTCGCGTGGGCGACAGCATCGCCGTCAATGGCGTATGCCTGACCGCCTGCGAGGTCGAGTCCGGCTCGTTCTGCGTGGATTTGGGCACGGCCACCATGGCGCGTACCACGCTGATGTCGCTGGTGCCGATGAGCGCCAAGGTGAATTTGGAGCCGGCCTTGCGTGCGGGCGATCCGATGGGCGGGCATCTGGTGAGCGGGCATGTGGACGCCACGGCCGCCATTACGTATATTAAGCAGCGTGGCGAAAGCCGCGAACTCGAGATCAGGCCGCCGGCGCAGTTGCGCCGCTATTTGGCTCCGCGCGGGTCGGTGTGCGTGGACGGCATCAGCCTGACGATTGCCGAAGTGCGCGAAGAAGGCTTCAGGGCGATGCTGATTCCGCATACGTGCGCGATTACGATCGCCGGGGATTACCAGCCGCAGCAGCGGGTCAATCTGGAAGTGGATCTTCTGGCCCGGTACATGGAGCAATTGCTGGAGGAGAGGCACGCCTCATGAACTTCAATACGACGGAAGAACTCATCCGGGAGCTGCGCGCCGGGCGCATGATTGTGCTGGCCGATGACGAAGCGCGCGAAAACGAAGGCGATCTGGTGGTGGCCGCCGCTCTGGCAACGCCGGAGCATATCAATTTCATGATCCAGCACGGCCGCGGGCTTCTGTGCTTGGCACTGACTCAGGAGCGTTGCGAGCGGCTGCGGCTGCCGCTGATGGATTCGTCGACGGATGAGGCGCACCGCACCAATTTCACTTTCACCATCGATGCGCGCAAAGGCATCGCGACCGGCGTGTCGGCGCATGACAGGGCAGCCACGATTCGGGCCGCCGTTGCTGCGGAGGCGAACGCCTCCGATATTCTGCAGCCGGGGCATCTGCAGTGCCTCATGCAGCAGCCCGGCGGCGTGCTGACACGGGCCGGCCATACGGAAGGCGGTTGCGACCTGGCGCGTTTGGCTGGTTTGGAGCCGGCCGCAGTCATCGTGGAGATCCTGAATGAGGACGGCACCATGGCGCGGCGCCCGCAACTGGAGAAGCTGGCGCAGGAGCATGACCTCAAAATCGGCACCATCGAAGATCTGATCCGCTACCGCATGGAAATTGAACCGACCGTGCGCCGCAGTGCCAGTTGCCGCTTGCCGACGGATTACGGAGAATTCGAACTGGTGGCGTATGAAGACCTGACTGCGGAGACCGTGCACTTGGCGCTGGTGGCAGGAGACGTGCAGCCCGATGCGGCGACCTTGGTGCGCGTGCATGTGCAAAATACGCTCAGCGATGCGGCACTTGGAACCGATCCGAATCTCGGATGGCCGTTGCGTGCGGCATTGCGGCGCATTGCTGAGGAAGGCACCGGAGTAGCCGTGATCCTGCGTTGGCCGGAAGCTCCGGCGCGATTGATCGAACGCGTCCGAATGTTGCACAATGACCCCGTTGCGCCGCGTTCCCGAAGCACGCCGACCGACCGGCGGGTGCTGGGCACTGGATCGCAGATTCTGGTCGACCTCGGCGTATGCCGGATGCGGCTCATGAGTGCGCCGCAAGTACTGCATGGCTTGGGCGGCTTTGGCTTGGAAGTGGAGGAATACATCGAACAATGACGAAGCTCACCTTTCTGAAAAAGCTTCGCGAGCCGGACGAAATGCGGGCGCTGGCCGACCGGGGCATGGATTTTGCCATCGTGGCGGCGCGCTTCAATGAGGCGGTCGTGGACCGGCTGGTCGAAGGCGCGGCGGCGGTGCTGGCAGGGCGCGGCGCGGTACTCGGCAATATCGAACTGGTTCGGGTTCCGGGTGCTTTCGAATTGCCTGCGGCTGCGCGGCTGTGCGTCGAGTCGCGCTCGTTCGATGCGGTCATCGTCCTCGGCTGCGTGATTCGCGGGCAGACCCCGCATTTCGATTACGTGGCCGGCGAATGCGCTCGGGGCATTGCGGAACTGGCGCGGAACTCGGACATCCCGGTGATTTTCGGCGTGTTGACGGCCGATGATGCGCAGCAGGCAGAAGATCGTTCGGTGATTCTGGATGATTGGGAGGATGCAGAGCGCCGGCCGCACGGGACTGGCAGCAGTGCCGAGAGGAGGCGCAGCAACAAGGGGGCCGAAGCCGCTATCGCCGCTCTGGAGATGATTGAAGTGTTCGATGATTGGCTTGACGACGATGACGACGACGACGACTGAAACGGATGAATCTCGCGAGTCGCAGCATGCGGAGCATCGCGCCAAGCATTGGGCGCGCAGGCTGGCCCTGCAAGCGCTCTACCAATGGGACGTATCCGGAGAGGATGCCGAGGGTCTGCTGGAACAGTTTCTGGGCATCCAGGATGCCGAGCGCGCCGATGCCGAATATTTCAAGCAGCTGGTTTGCGGCGTTCTGGCGCATAAGGACGAATTGCAGGAGCCTCTGCTTCCCGTCCTCGACCGGTCTCTGGAGCGGATTGATCCGGTGGAACGCGCCGTGCTGCGCATCGCTTGCTATGAATTCCGGCACTGCCCGAATGTGCCGCTTGCGGTGGTGCTCGCGGAAGCAACGCAGCTTGCCGGCCAGTTCGGCACGGAAAAAGGCAGCAAATACGTCAATGCGGTGCTCGACAAGGTGGCTGGAACTCTGCGCGGGCCGCATGCCGCATAGCCGCGCAGAGGCTGTTTCGGGCCAGTGCGCTGCAAGTCCGCAAGGCCGCGCATGATGCCATGAGCGAAGATGCGCTGATTCGGAAATACTTCAGCTTCGATGCGAATGCTTCAGCTCTGATTCTTGGTCCTGGAGATGATGCGGCTCTGCTGCGGCTGCCGCCGGGCGTTTGCGCCATCAGTACGGATCTTTTTTTGCAGGGCGCCCATTTCGACTCGAACACGGATCCGGAAGATGTCGGATTCAAGGCGCTGGCGGTCAATCTGAGCGATTTGGCTGCGATGGGCGCGTCGCCCGTCTGCTTTACGTTGGCGCTGGCCATGCCGCGCATTGACGAGCCGTGGCTTGCGGGCTTCAGCCGCGGCCTGCAGGGGTTGGCGCAGCGCTACGGCATCGCCTTGGCCGGAGGCGACCTGTCGTGCGGGGCGTTGGCGGCAACGATTACCGTGCTGGGCACTTTGGAAGGCGAGGCTTCGGCATTGCGCCGCGATGCGGCGCAAGTCGACGATGCGGTCGGCGTGACGGGCACCTTGGGCGATGCGCGGCTGGCGCGGCTGTTTCCGGATCGTGCCGGGATCGAATCCTGCGTGGCGCGCTTGCAGCGGCCTGAACCGAGAATTGCCTTCGGGCGTCGTCTTCGCGGGCATGCGCATGCGGCGATGGACGTGTCGGACGGAGTGCTTTTGGATTTGCGGCGGTTGCTGCAAGCGAGCCGGGTGGGTGCCCGCGTGGAACTGGCGCAGGTGCCGTTGTCCGCACCGGTCGCGGCCGAACTGTCGCAGCACGGGAACTGGTTCGAGATCTTGGGCGGCGGCGAAGATTACGAATTGGTCTTCACCGCGCCGGAGCACGCATGGGATGCCGTTCAGGCGGCGGCTGCGTCGCTGGATCTTCCGGTGGCCCGCATTGGGTCGGTCATTGCCGGTTCCGAACTGCATGTGACGCACGACGGCGCGGCCGTGGCCCTGCCCGCGGAACTGGGCCACGACCATTTTACGAATCCGGGATGATGCGAGCCGCCACGCGCCTCCTGATTTTGACGCTGGCGACCGGCTTCGGGACGGGCTACTTCCCGAAAGCGCCGGGCACGGCAGGAACGCTGCTGGGGGCGGTACTGTATTTCGGGCTTTCCGCGTATGCTTGGTCGGTCTATGTACTGGTCGTCGGGGGCATGATGGTCGCAGGCATCTGGATCTGTCATCGGGCGGCCGCGATGCTGCATGCGGTTGACCCGAAGGAAGTTGTCTGGGATGAGATGGTCGGCTATTTGGTGGCGATGACGGCGGCGCCGCGCGGCTGGGTTTGGGCGGTGGCCGGATTCGTGCTGTTCCGTGCCTTGGACATTGCCAAGCCGGGACCTGTCGGTTGGGCAGAGAGGCGCTTCTCCGGCGGTTTTGGCATCATGATGGATGATGTTTTGGCAGGTGTGCTGACGCTCGTTGCATTGGCGGCAGCCGAGTGGGCAATCGGCTTCGTTTAGTGCACCTGCGCGATCGGCTGAAGGCACAATCATGGATGTTACCGAGAACCCCGTCCAATGGAAGCCGCGTAAAGGGCGCGGCGCCATCAGCAATCCGCCCGGGCGCTACGAATCGGAGGAAATCGAACTGCAGCACGACGGGCGCGAATGGGAAGACGAGCCGTGCGAGACGCGCTACTTTGCTGCGCCTGCGAAGAGTTTGATCAGCTACAACCGATCTCCGGATATCGCACTGGATCGTTCCATCAATCCCTACCGGGGCTGCGAACATGGTTGCGTGTACTGCTTTGCGCGGCCCAACCATGCCTATCTGGGCTTGTCGCCCGGGTTGGATTTCGAGACGCGCATCTTCTGTAAAGTCAATGCGGCGGAGGTTTTGGCCGCAGAACTTGCCGCCCCGAGGTATGCGTGCCGCACCATTGGATTGGGGTACAACACGGATGCATATCAGCCCATCGAGCGGCAACTCAAGATTACGCGCTCCATCCTCGATGTCATGCGCCAGTTCCGCCACCCGGTTTCGGCCATAACGAAATCGCCACTATTGGAGCGGGACAGGGACATCCTTGAGGAACTGGCGCAAGACGGCTTGGCGGAGGTCGTCGTGTCGGTCACCACGCTGGATGCCAAGCTGAGCCGCATTCTCGAGCCTCGGGCCGGGGCTCCGCACGCACGCTTGGCGCTGGTGCAGACGCTGGCGCAGGCGGGTATTCCCGTCGGCGTCTTGGTGGCGCCGGTGATTCCGTTCTTGAACGATGTGGAACTGGAATCGATTCTGGAGGCTGTGGCAGAGCGGGGGGCGGGTTGCGCCGGCTATGTGGTGCTGCGTTTGCCGCATGAACTCAAGCGGCTGTTTCACGAATGGCTGGAGCAGCATGTGCCCGATCGTGCCGAACGCATCATGCGCACGGTACGCAGCCTGCATGGCGGCGCCGACTACGATCCGGAATTCGGGCGGCGCTTGAGCGGGCAGGGCGAATTCGCGCAACTGTTGCGGCAGCGTTTTGTGCTGGCCTGCCGACGCCATGGATTGAACCGGCAACGTGCGCCGCTGCGCACCGACCTCTTCCATGCGTCCTCCGCGCAACCGGATTTGTTTGAGCCGGACGAAGCGCAACGCCATGGAAGACATACCTGAGACGCTACCGGATTACGTGGCCGCTAATCTGCGCGTCCTGTCCGTCGGCTTGAATCCCTCCGTGCCGTCGGTGCGGGCGGGCTTCTATTTCGCCAATCCGCGCAATCGCTTCTGGCGGGCCTTTGCGGATTCTGGATTGGCCGATTCTTCCGGCGAGCCGTCGCCGGGGTACCATCGGGTGCTTTTGCGGCATGATCGCATCGGCTTTACGGATGTTGCCAAACGGCCCAGTCGCCAAGGACACGAACTGCGGGCCGCAGACTTTCGGCGCGATGCGCCGCGGCTGCTGCAGCTGCTGCAGGATTGCCGGCCGCAATGGGCGTGGTTTCATGGCAAGCAGGCGTACCGCAGTTTTTTGAAATACGCGCTGGATGAAGCGCCGGAGCAAATCCGCTGGGGCGTGCAGCGGCGCGTCGTGAAGCCGACGCGGATTTTCGTGACGCCGAATCCCAGTCCCGCCAATGCCGCCTATTCGCTGGCCGACCTGCAGCACTGGCATCGGCGCTTCGCTCGCCATGTGTGTCCGTAAGGCTTCGTTCCTGCTGGCGGTCGCGCTTGGCATGCAGGCGGCGGCCGCCGTCGCCTTGCCGCCTCCGGAAACGGTGACGCTCCGCGTGCCGGTTTACGAATCCGATGCGACCATCGAATTGGTGGCGTATCTGTACCGGCCCGAAGGCGTGGGGCCGTATCCGGCCATTGTCGATTTGCATGGTTGCAACGGCATCTGGCCGGTGCGCTCGAAGCCATGGGTCGGGCATTATCTGGAATGGGGGATGGCCGTGCTGCAGGTCGACAGTTTCGAGCCGCGCGGCTTCAGCAATATATGCGGCAGCCTGTTCGCGGTGCCGACTTGGCACCGGGCGCGCGATGCGCATGGCGCGAAGCGCTGGCTGGCGCAGCAGACATGGGTGCAGCCGCAACAGATTTATCTGACAGGCTTTTCGCATGGGGCGACGACGGTCCTGTTGGCGCTGGACGACGAACTGAACGAAGAGGCGCCGTTTGCCGGCGCCATCGCAATCTCGCCATGGTGCTTGGATACGCTGCGCAATTCGCATACCGATTTGTTGATCCTGATCGGAGATTTGGATTCGTGGACGCCGGCGCATCGCTGCGAGGTCATGACGCAAGTGCGCCCGGAGCGCGTGCAGCTGGTGGTGTACGAAGGGGCTTATCACAGTTTCGATGCGCCGGGCGTACAGGGCATTTATCTGAACAACCGTGTGGAGCACAATGCCCGCGCCGCGCAAGCGGCGGTGCGGCAGGCACACGAATTCTTCCGGCAGCAGCTAGGGCGCTGACGCGACCCGCCGCAGCGGGTAGTACATGCCGAAATGCGTGCCCGTAACGTTCCAGTGCAGCGTGTCGCCGGTGGCCTGCCCGTCGGCAATGTAAGCCATGCCCGCGTATTGGCCGTCCGCAGTGCCGCATGACGCCAGTTCCACTTGGATGGCGAGGGCATTGATGCCTGGGCGGGCAGGTTGTAAGGTGCCGTAGTGGTTGCAGCCTTCGCTGTCTGTGCCTTTGATTTCTCCGATAGCGTTGATATTGATGCTGATGCTGCCTTTCTTGTACGAGAATTCCCAGAGTCCTTCCAGCGTGTTTAGGGCGACAGGGCGTTCGAAGCCGGGGTCGTAGACGAGGCCTAGCGAGCCGGTATCGTCGGCGCTCGTGCGGTAGCGTGCAACAATGGACCGGGTTTGATTGCCGACGGTGCCTTCCAGTTGCACCGTGGCAAACATGGAGCCGTCTCGGATGAACATGGACATGTTCGACTGGTAGGTCTTGTCGTCGCCGATGACGGTGCCGCGGTAGACCACGTTGGAGTCCACGCTGTAGGCGGCGACTTGCCCGCCGACGTACAAGGCCGTGAAGTCGTAGCGTCCTTGATTATTGATATCGAATGTGCCGCGCCAAAGTCCATCAAGGATTTGCGGGGTCGCCTTGTCGGCTATGGCGGGCATGCCTAATCCGAGCAGGAGCCAGAGTCCGAAGAAGAGCCGCGTTGCCATCAGGCATGCCTCGTGGAAAGCGCGTCCAGGCAATTGCGGTTGGAAGCGTACCGGACGACGGTCAGCAGCCCGGCGCCATACAGAAGCGTCGATAGCAAGGTATGGTGGAAGAATGGGATGGCGGCGATGTAGCAGGCCAGCAGTCCGGCCACGGTTGGCGGGTACAACTCGCCGTGCGCCCAGACCGCGAAGTTGGTCGTGATGAAGAACAGGGCGGAACTGGATATGCCGGCGACCAGCAGGCCGGAGGTGTGGAAGCGTTCCAGCATCCAGCGACCGCAGCCGACGCTCAAGGCGACGGCCAGATAGACGGCCCATAGTGTTGCATGCCAGCCGAGCACGAGGTCGCTGGCAGCCATGGCCAGCCATGGCACGAGGAGGGCGCTGTAAGGGCGGGCGTACAGGGCGCCGGCGAACATTGCGACGGCCAGCACGGCCGTGAAATTGGGCGGATGCGGCAGCAACCGCGTGGCGGCAGCCAGCATGATCATGGCGACTGTTCCCCATGCCGCCGGGTTCCGCAATGAGTTTATAATCATAAAAAACTATATTTATTATATATTAATACTATATTTATAAGAGTGGATCATGGATTATTCCGGAGGCATGGAAGCGGTTTAGGCTTCAGGGTGCTTCAGTTTACCAGTCTTTTGTCTTGCTCCTTGGTCCAAGATATTTTCCAGCGTTTCCAGAGCCTGCTGCAGGGAGTGTGCTGGCGTATAGAAGTGTGGCGAAAAGCGTATGCCGCCGCCCCGTGCGGCGCACAGGACGTTTCGTGCATTCAGCTGCTTGCAGATATCGGGACTGGCGCCGTGCGGCGGAGCGAACGTGAGGATGCCGGCCCGGCGCTCTGGCGCGGCAGGCGTCAGAATGCGGCAGCCCAGAATCTTCAGGGCCTGTTCCAGTTGGCCGATGCGGTCCGCGATGCGTTCCTCGATCTCGGACAGGCCGATGCCGTGCAGCAGGTCGAGGCTGGCGCGCAAGGCGTACATGCCAATTGTGTTGGGGCTGCCGCATTCGAAGCGCTGCGCTCGCGTCGCGAGGTCCCAGACCGTCTCTTCGTAGCGTCCGGCCTGTGCGATGCCATGCCAGCCGTATTGCGTCAGCTGCAGGCGTTCGTAATGTTCCGGCCGCACCCAGAACAAAGCGATGCCTTCCGGGCCCAGCATCCATTTATGGGCGCTGGCCGCCAAGAAATCGATGCGGCTGTCGCGCACGCTGAGGGCATGCGCCCCTAGGCTTTGGATGGCGTCCACGCAGAACAGGGTCGGCGTGCTGTCCAAGGCGGCGCCAAGCCGCGGCAGATCCATCTTGAGGCCGGTGGCGTAGTGCACGGAACTGGTGGCCAGAACACGGGTGCGGGCATCGACCTGCTCGAGGAGCGCGGCTTCGGGGTCGTTCGCAGTCGTGGCATCGACCCAGCGGATGCGCAGGTCGTAGCGCGCGGCGGCCGCTTCCCAAGGGATGCGGTTGGAGGGAAATTCCTCGCGGGCCAGCACGAGATTGTCGCCGGCCTTCCAGTCGAGACCCAGAGCGACGGCGGAAAGGCCTTCGGAAGTGTTTTTGAGCAAGGCGATTTCGTCGCTCGATTCGGCATCCACAAGCCAGCGCGCATGTTCGCGCAGGGCCTGTTCCTCCTCCAGCCAGCGAGCGTAGTGGCGTGCGCTCCAGCGGGCGTTTTCATACGCGAATCGGGTGACGGCCTGCACGGTGCAGCGCGGCCACGGAGCGATGCCGGCATGATTCAAATGAACCAGCTGCGGATCCAGTTCAAACAGTTCGGCGTACGACACGGCAGGGAGAAGGCGGCGGGCAATCAGGATTCGGCAAGCATGGGGGCGCATCCCATATACTTGTGCCCGTTGAAGCTGGGGCGCGATTGCCGGGCGGCTGATTATGCTGCATGACCATTATGGATGGAACTGCGTGGGCGGCGCGGCGCTTGTCTTGGCTCTGATGCCGGCGCATGCGGAATTGTTGGAACTGCCGATGTCTGGCGATTCCGTCGTGGGCGCTTCCTACAGCATCACGACGCGCTACGGAGAGACGGTCCCGGATTTGGCTGATGCGCATCAGGTCGGCTTTCATGAGATGCTGTGGGCCAACCCGAACA
This sequence comes from uncultured candidatus Poriferisulfidus sp., assembly GCA_963668445.1. Classification (GTDB taxonomy): domain Bacteria; phylum Pseudomonadota; class Gammaproteobacteria; order Poriferisulfidales; family Poriferisulfidaceae; genus Poriferisulfidus. The sequence goes on along the minus strand of OY764335.1, from coordinate 1,060,395 downwards.
TCCATCCTTGGATGCCGGGGGAAAGCGTTCAGGTTCGCATTCCAAGGCAATACATTCTACCGGGCACGCGGCGCCAAGGGATCGTACTCAATCTTGCCGAATTGCGCTTGTACTACTACGAGGCTGGAGAGGACGGAGCGACGCGGGTGCGCACTTATCCTGTCAGTGCCGGGCGGATCGACTGGGTGACGCCGCTGGGCGCGACGGAAGTGATCGACCGGCTGGAACACCCCAACTGGTATCCGCCGGAATCCGTGCGGGTGGAGCATCGGGCGATGGGTGAGGAATTGCCGCGCGTGGTGCCGCCGGGTCCGGACAATCCGTTGGGGCGCTATGCCCTGATGCTGGGGATGGAAGGCTACTTCATCCATGGCACCAACCGCAATGAGGGCATCGGCATGCGGGTGACCCACGGCTGCATTCGGCTGCGCCCGGCCGACATTGCCGAATTGATCTACCGCGTGCCGCTTGGGACGCCGGTCCAGATCGTGTCGATGCCGATCAAGGTAGGGCTGCTGGGGGGCATCGTGTACATGGAAGCGCATGCACGGCCGCTCGAGGAGTTCCCGATGGCGGAAAAGAATCCGGAGTTCGAGGGGTTCGAGTTGATGGCGCCAGTGGCGGCTTTGGAAGCGCAGTTGCAGCCGGGCGACTACGTGATTTTCTGGGATCAGGTGATGGAAGTGGCGCGCTGGCAAGCTGGCGTGCCAACGGCGGTAGGGTGGCGGGAGGATTTCGCGCCGCCGCCGGGGCACCGGCCGGAATTGCGCTGGCGCTTGCGCAAGCCGGGCGGCTCGGGTTAGGTTCGGGTCAATATCTCAAGACTCGGCATGCCTATGCCGGGGCGGTTCGTCGGCGGCTGGAATGCCGCGTTCGAGCCGTACAAGAAAAAGAGCCTGAAACAGGCTCTTTTTCTTGATGCCACAAAAATGCAAAGGGATTATTTCTTCTGCATGTCGTGGATCATCGTGTTGAGCCGATGCGAGTTCGCATCGCAGCAGGCGATCGCCATGCGAGCCAGTTCGTCCGCCGTTGCGGCGGCTTCCTTGGCTTGGAACGCGATATGGTCTGCTGCCTTGGCCATGCGCAGTGCTTCATCCGCGGTGGATTGCGCTGCTGCGACCTGCCCGTCCAGCGTGGCCAGATGGTCCTTGACCGCTTGCGGTACGCCGCATCCGGCTAGCATGGTTGCGCCGAAAATGGCACTCAAGGCCATCACCTTTGCTTTGTTGTCCATAAGTAAAACTCCAGAGTTGTTGTGGTTGTTGGTTTTTCAGTGCACTTATAACGACGCACGCCGCCAGCCACAAGCCGGGCATTGCGCACCGTGAGGGGGGATTGTAATCTTTTTCGAGCAATATTTCAATACGGCGGCGAACTCCTCCCGGCGGCGGCGCCGGATCCGCATTCGGAGCGGCGGCTCCGGCGGGCCCCGGGAAGTTCGGCGGCAAGGCGCAGGCCCATGCCCGATGGCGGCCGCCCGGGTGCCCTGCACGGACGGAACGTGGTATCATGAGTGGCGTGGCAACCCGATAGGAGGGCACCGATGAGCGAGGCAATCTCCGCTCCTGAGGCCGCCGAGGCGGCGCCGCTGATCTTCACCGATGCGGCGGCCGGCAAGGTGAAGCAACTGATTGACGAAGAGAAGAATGACGCGCTCAAGTTGCGCGTGTTCGTGAGCGGCGGCGGTTGCTCCGGCTTCCAGTACGGCTTCACGTTCGATGAGACGGTGCAGGATGGCGACACCCAGGTTGAGAATGCCGGGGTGACGCTGCTGATCGATCCGATGAGCTTCCAGTATCTGGTCGGCGCCGAGATCGATTACACGGAAGGCTTGGAAGGGGCGCAGTTTGTCATCCGGAATCCGAACGCCACCACGACCTGCGGCTGCGGCTCTTCGTTTTCGCCGTAGCGCTCAAGCGGCCCAAGTTGCGCCCAGCACGGCAGCCATGCGGCTGCCAGTGATGCCGGTCAGGTCGGTGGCTTCGCCTTGCTGATGGCGGCGGGCCAGCAGCGCGAACAGGCAGCATTCGACCCATTCGGCCTCCATGCCGTACGCATCTGTCGCCGCGACGGGGAGTTCCGCTTGTGCGGCCAGGCGTTCGGTCAGGTACGTGTTGCGGGCGCCGCCGCCGCACAGGAGCACGCGTTGGCAAGGCGGATCCGCATGCCGCAGTGCCAGCGCAATGCTGCGGGCCGTCAGTTCCGTCAGGGTCGCCTGCACGTCTTCGGGGCTAGCCGGATGCTCGGCGATCAGACTTTCGAGCCAAGAGCGGTCGAAGTATTCGCGGCTGGTGCTTTTGGGCGGCGGCTGGGCGAAGTACGGGTCGGCCAGCATGGTTTCGAGCAGGCGTTCCTGCACCGTGCCGGTCCGGCCCCATTGGCCGTCGCGGTCGAAGTCTTGGCTCTGGTGCAGTTGGCACCACTCGTCGAGCAAGCCGCCGCCCGGGCCGCTGTCGAAGCCGCGCACAGGTCCGCCCGGCGGCAGCAGCGTGACGTTGGCGATGCCGCCGAGATTGACAATGGCGCGGTGTTCCGCGTCGGTGCCGAACAGTAGCTGGTGAACCAGCGGCGCGAGCGGCGCGCCTTCGCCTCCTTCGGCCAAATCGCGGCGGCGGAAATCGCTGACCACCGGAATGCCGCATTGGGAACTGACGAGGTTGGGATCCAGCAGCTGCAGCGTGAGGGATGGATCGGAGCCGGTCTGATGGAGTAGGGTCTGGCCGTGGACGCCGGCAGCTCGGATGCGCGCCGGCGGCAGGGCACTGGCATCCAAAAGATCGCGAATGCATTGCGCAAGGCATCGGCTGAAGGCATGCTCCGTCAGTGCGTATTCGCGTAGCGGATGCGGGTTGACGGCGAGATGGTGCAGTTTGTCCCGCAGGGTGGGCGGGAACGGCGCGGCATGCCGGGCCACGAGTTCGGGACGGTCGGACTGGAAATCGAAGATGGCGGCATCCAAGGAGTTCATGCTAGTGCCGGTCAGGGCGCCGAGGTACAGTTCGGTCATGGGGCTGCGGCCGTTGCTGCAGGGGGGTCGGCAGGCAGGCTTAAGGCATCGAGCAGGGGCCGGGCTTGGCGCCGGAACTCTGCTTGCTCGGCGCGCGGCAGCGGGGTCGAGGGCGGCAGCGAGACCGTCATCGGATTGCGATGCACGCCGTCGACGCGGAACTCGTAATGCAGGTGCGGGCCGGTCGCCATGCCGGTTTGGCCGACGCGGCCGATGCGCTGCCCTTGGGTGACCCGGCTTCCGGAACGCAGTCCGGGTGCGTACTTCGAGAGGTGGGCATAGACGGTGGTGTAGCGGGAGCCGTGCTGGATGAAGATGACGCGGCCGTAATTTCCGAGCCAGCCGCGGTATGTGATGGTGCCATCGCCGGCGGCGTAGACGGCGGTGCCGGTCGGGGCGGCATAGTCGATGCCCCGATGAGGACGGACGACCTTCAGAATCGGATGCAAGCGGTGCGGATTGAAGTACGAACTGATGCGGGTGAAGTCTGTCGGCGTGCGTAGGAACAGTTTGCGCATCGGCTGGCCGTCGGGCGCGTGATAGCGCGCTTGCCCGTCCGGGTTCACATAGCGTAGCGCCCGGTAGGTCCGGCCGCGGTTGACGAATTCCGCCACCAGAATGGGGCCGTCCAGGATATGGCGGCCGTGGGCCCAGCGTTCGTTCCAGACCAGTTTGAAGAGGTCGCCCTTGCGGATGCCAAGCGCGAAGTCGATATCCCAATGGAAGATGTTGGCAAGTTCCAGAATTTTGGCGGAGCTTAATCCTGCAGCCAGTCCGGCCCGAAAGAGGTTCCGCTCAATGGTATGCTGCACGGTTCGGCGGCGCAGTTCGACCGGAAGTTTCACGCGCTCGGCCGTATAAGTGCCGTCTGGTGCGCGCCGGTAATGGATTTCGGTGACAGGATCCGTCTGATGCGCGAGATGGCTCAGGCCCTGGGCATCCTGACGGAGGCGCAGGATTTGCTTCGGGTGAAGCTGGTGCAGAGAAGGCGTGGCATCGTGGCGCAGCAGGGCCGGCAGCGATACGCCTATGTTCAGGCGCTGGAGAATGGACGACAAGGTGTCGCCGTCGCGGACGGTGATTTCGATATCCCATGCAGGCGGGGCGGGATGCTTCGGACGCGGCTGCGCCGCAGGTGCGGGCGGCGTATGCGGCGGGGGCGCATCTATGAGGGCCGTTTGCAGAGCGGTGCGCTCTGCGGTCAATTGCAGCGGATTCGCCAGAATGGCTGCCAGCAGCGCCACGGCCAAAAAGAGTCGCCATCGCCGGCTGCGGAGGAATGCGGGCATCGTAATGCGGATAGGGAGGCTGGCCAGTTCGCGGCGCATCTTGCGAAGTCGCGTCCGGCACGGTGCCGACCCGGCAGGAACTTCGCCAGCGCCAGTGCATTATATGCCGATTTTCGCACGGGCACGATCGCACCGGCATTCCGAAAGGCGAGGTCTTCCGGCGGGCTTTGGTTTGACAACGCAGGCTGGAATGTCTGCCCTTTTTCTGCACAACAGGTATATTATCTTTTTGTTCCGCTTGAAACGAGGCTGTCCCGCATCCATGAACGCCGTTCTCGCCACGCTGCTCAGGGGTGCGGAGCAGGTGCTCCACGAAGAGGATTTGGACAAGCGCCTGCAGGAGGGCCGGCCGCTGCGCGTGAAGGCCGGTTTCGACCCGACGGCTCCGGACCTGCATCTGGGCCATACGGTGTTGATGCACAAGATGCGCCAGTTCCAAGAACTGGGCCATCAAGTGGTATTCCTGATCGGCGATTTCACCGGGCGCATCGGCGACCCTTCCAACCGCAAGGCCACGCGCCCGATGCTGACCGCGCAGGAGCTGCGAGCTAACCAGGAGACGTACCTGGAGCAGGCTTTCAAAATCTTGGACCGGGAACGCACGGAGGTGCGCTTCAATTCCGAATGGATGGATCGAATGACGCTGGACGATCTGGTGCGCTTGGCATCGGAGCATACGGTCGCCCGCATGCTGGAGCGCGACGATTTCGCGAAGCGCTATGCGGCCGGCCGGCCGATTGCCGTGCATGAATTCCTGTATCCGCTCATTCAGGGCTACGATTCGGTCATGCTGGAGGCGGATGTGGAATTGGGCGGCACGGATCAGACTTTCAACCTGCTGGTCGGACGCGAATTGCAGAAGCGGCGCGGTCAGCCGCCTCAGATCGTGATGACGATGCCCCTGCTGGAGGGCACGGACGGAGTGCGCAAGATGTCCAAATCCTATGACAATGCCATTGGCATCCATGAAGCGCCGGAGCAGGTGTTCGGCAAGCTGATGTCGCTGTCGGATCCGATGATGTGGCGGTATTTCGACCTGCTGAGCCTGCGCGACGAGCAGGAGCTTGCCGCCTTGCGGCAGCGCACCGAGGAGGAGGGTGGCAACCCGCGGGATGCGAAGCTGGAACTGGCGAGCGAGCTGGTGGCCCGGTTCCATGGCGACGCGGCCGCCGTGCGGGCGCAGGAGGACTTTACGAAACGCTTTCGCGACCGCCAGCTGCCGGACGCACTGGAGGAGGTCACGGTGCGCGCGGCGGGCGTCATGCCGCTGCCGAATGCCTTGCTGCAGGCGCGGCTGTGCGCTTCGACGTCGGAGGCGCGGCGCATGATCGCGGCGGGCGCGGTCCGCATCGACCAGCAGAAGGTCGGCGACCCGAAGTGCGAATTGCCAATGGACCGGCCCGTCGTGCTGCAAGTGGGCCGTCGGCGCATCGCGCGGGTGCGCGTGCTTCCGAAGTAGCGCTCAAGGGCCGTCCGGCTCTGTCTGGAAGCCGACGATCCAGCCGCGCCCGATCCAGTCGTGGAGGGTCTGGAGAAGAGCCTGCCGGCTCTCCGCAGGCAGCGCGTCGCACGGCAGTTGCGCGCGCAGCGCATTGAGCAGATTCCAGTCGCGCTCGCTCAGGCGGGCGACGGTGGCCTTGAATGCGCCTTGGCGATGCACGCAGCAGGTGACCGGGGATTGCGGCGGAAACGATTCGGCATTCCCGCGATGGGCATGCCACAAGGCATCGACCGGGTGGACGAAGTGCAGATCCTGCAATGCTCGGCTCAAGATGAATTGCAGCTGCGCTTGGCGTTCGGGTTCGAGCGTCTGGAAGGCGGCCCAATCGAACTCCGGCTCGGCGGGCATGGACAGCGTTTCGTGCAGGGCCCATTCGAGTTGCGCGAGTTCATGCAAATAGTTGAAGTCCGCTAGTTCCGGGCGGGATTGCTGGGCACGGGCCAGCAATTCCGGCATGAAGCCGCCATACTCATGCAGATCCGCCGAGGCGGAGCCGAAAGCCGGAATTTCCTGTACGAGCAATTGCTGCCAATAGCGTTCTCCCAGCACTTCGCGCGTGACCGGATAGGCGGCATGGAGGGCTTTCAGGTGGGCGCCGCGGATATTGGACCGGTAGGCATCCAGCCGGTCTTCCGGAGGGATGCCTTGGGCCGGCCGGATCAGCGCGGCGAGCGGGCCGGCGGCAGAGCCGGTATGGGTGACGGTCTCCAGCATGAGGGCCTGCAGCTGCGCGAGGTTCATGCGAGCGCCTGTTGGTGCGCTTGCGCAAGGCGCTGGAATTCCTGCCAGACCGCGGACCAAGGAGGCAGATTCGTGTCCCACTCGAACAGCACTGGAATTTCGGGCAGGCGCGGCGCGGCACGGGCGAACAGGTCCAGCACCGCATCGGCCACCGTGCCGCCATGCGTGTCGATGAGGAGGTTGCCGCGGGCCTCGTATCCCGCCAGATGGATTTCGCCGACATGTTCCAGAGGCATGGTGTCCAGCTGCGCGACAGGGTCGTGGCCGTGGTTGACGGCATTGACGTGGATGTTGTTGAGGTCCAGAAGCAATCCGCAGCCAGTGCGACGGCAGAGTTCCCGCAGGAAGTCTCCCTCGCTCATGCTGGAATGCCGGTATTCGAGGTAGGTGGAGATGTTTTCCACCAGGATGCGCCGGCCCAGGAAATCCTGGGTCCGCCGAACCCTGTCGGTGACATGCTGCAGTGCTTCTTCCGTCCAGGGCAGGGGCAGCAGATCGTGGCTATGGAGGCCATGGCAGGACGTGAAGGCGAGGTGCTCCGAAATGTGCCGGGCGCGGACGCGGCGTGCGAGTTCCTGCACGCGGCCCAGATAGTCGAGGTCCAGCGGGTCGGTGCCGCCCAGCGATAGGTTGACGCCATGCAGGGCGACCGGGTACCGTTCGGCGACGGCTTCAGCTTGGTGCCGCAAGGCGCCTCCGGCGCTCAGATGGTTGTCGGTCAGCAGTTCGAACCAGGGAATGGGGGGCTGCTGCGCGAGGATGTCGGGGACATGGGGGCCGCGCAGGCCGACCCCCAGTCCGGTCAGGGGCGCGTCCGGCGCCATGAAGAGGAGCTTACTTGGCCGGTTTGACGGCATGCACCGTGCCGCCGACGATCTTCTCGCAGGTGCCTTCAGGGACATAGACCCACTCGGTTTCCATGCCGTCTTCCGGAGCGGCTCCGGCACACCTGTGGGCGCCGTCGGTGGCGCCGCAGTCGTTCATGCCGGCCTTGGCGATGCCGGTGCACTTCTCCCAGTTTTTGGGGGCATCCGGAACAGCCAGCGCCGCGGTGCTGGCCAAGCCGGAACTCAGTGCCAATGCGAGCAGGCCGGTGGTCAAGGGTTGGGATTGTTTCATTTTGGAGAGTCCTCGGTAGGGATAGGAAATGGCAAGCATTGCCGGTCGCGCTCCATTCTGGACGGAGCGGCATTGTTTAGTCAGGCGCGCCACGCGCAAGTTCCCAAGAAGCATGATGCCGGGAGCCGATGCCGCTTTGTGGCCCGGCAACGGCGGCTTTCGGCGGATGCAGGCTTTGCTTGCGCATGGGCGCGTTCCACGCAGAATCCTGAGGTCTCTAAAATATGCAGCGCTGGCAGGCGCGCAGAAAGACTGGCTTGATGCAAGTGCACATCCGCGTGCCGGCACCGCGTGTTGGCGCGTACAGGCCTTATCCCGGTACGGGAGGCGTGGCGTGCGGCGGCGGCTCGTCGGCATGGCTGCCGATGCTGCAACGCGTCTGGATGTGCGTAATCAAGGGGGTGCAGGTGGAATGTAGCTGGCCGAAGCCGGGCCGTTGCGGGTCGGGCAGAAGGTTTTGCATGGGGCTCTCCGGAGCCGTACGCCAGCCATGGTGATGGTGTCTCCGTTCGCGCGTTCCATGCCGGGCGTGCTGGCATGGATGGCTGCCACCGGCGGGCCGTTCGTGCTGTATGCGCTGTCCCTGCCGCACGATGTCGTGCTGGAGGACGACGGCCTGTTCCTAATGGCCGGGCAGCATTTGGGCATTGCGCATCCGCCTGGCTATCCATTGCACACGTGGGTCTGCCATGCGTTCATGCAATTGCCGTTCGGCACGCCCGCGTTGCTCGGGCATCTGTCCAGCGCCGTGCTTGGCGCTTTGGCCTGCGGTTTCGTGTTCTGGGGCGCACGGCTTCTGGGAGCCTCGACGCTTCCGGCCGTGATGGCCGCATGGCTGTTTGGCGCTTCGGAATGCTTTTGGTCGCAAGCCGTCATCACGGAAGTCTACGCCCTCAATGCGCTGCTGTTCTTTGCCGTCTATACGCTGGCTTTGCATGCCGTCCGGAGTCCGGAACGCATCTGGCCGTGGCTGACTGCTGCGGCCGTGTACGGGCTGAGCATGGCCAACCATTGGCCGCTCATGGCATTGGCGACGCCAGGTTTGCTGGCGGCAGCCCTGCCGGCGCGGCGTCGCATCCTCAAACGGCTGCCGATGCTGCTGGGCATTGCGCTGCCTTGCGCCGTGCTGCCGTATGCTTGGCTGGTCTGGCGTTCTCAGCAGGCGCCGCTGTTCAGCTTCTATGGTGCCATCGACAACTGGGATCGGTTCTGGTTCTATCTGAGCCGCCAAGGCTACGCGAGCGTGGATGCCAGCGCCAGTGCCGGATGGGCCGACCGCTTCGCATACCTGCAATGGTTCGGCCACGAAATCGTTTGGCAGTTGACGCTGCCCGGATTCGTGCTGGGCCTGTTGGGCCTGCTGGTACTGTTGCGCCGCCGCCAGCTTGCGGCGGCCGCCTCTGGCCTTCTGGTGTTCGCCGGCAACGGCTTCGCGCTGATTCTGCTGCTCAACTTCGACTTCGATCCGTTTTGGACCGCGGTGTTTCGGCCGTACCCGCTGGTATGCTTCGGCGTGCTTGCGATGTGGCTGGCGGTCGGCGTCCAGTTCCTCATGGAGCGGTGCCCTTCGCGCTTGGCCGGCATGCGCTTTCCCAGCCGCTGGCCTGCATCGGGGCTCGCGGCCTTGGCCGGGTTGCTGATGGTCGGCAGTTCCGTACAAGCTCATTGGGAGACGAACGGCCGTGCCGAGAGCGATTTCGCGGAGCACTTCGCCGCATACATGCTGGACGGCCTGCCGCCGAATGCGGTGCTGTTCGCCTTCTCCGACATTGAAACCGGCACTCTGGGCTACCACCATTTCGTGGCGCAACGCCGCCCGGACGTGCAATTGTTGAGCCTGTCGGGACTTGCCTACGGCAATCGCCTATTCGATCCTCTGCTGCCGACGTCTGAAAGGCGCGATGTGCTCGAGGCATTCATCGATGCGTCCGAACACCCGGTCTTCCTGCCGATGAATTTCGATGCGGATCTGTTCCCGCGTGAGCGCAAGGGCCGCCTGTCCGGGTTCCTGATGCGCATCTTCGCCGCATCCGGCAAAGACAACATGGAGCTTACGCGCGACCCGGCCGGGGAGAAGTATTTCCTGCATCTGATGGACGCCCAATACGCGGATCTCTGGGAGCGCGCCGGGCGCAACGGCCTGCTGCACCAGTACTGCCGCTATTTGGGCTATGTTCGATTGACCGACAACCCGATCATGCTGGAGCCCATGCAGCCGTTGTACGGGCATGTGGGCCGGAACTACCACTGCATCACCGGCATCACGTCCGTGCTGCTGGAGCATGGCGAGGCACACCACTGGGACTTGGCCGGGCAGTGGCTGCCGCAGTTGGAGACGCTGAAGCATGAAGCCTTGTTCAAGAAGGAGATGGCTGCCCGGTTCTATCTGAACGGGCTGCTGGCCGAACGGCGCGGCCGCGAGAAGGCCGCCATGCATTTGTACCGCAAATCCCGGGCCGTCAACCCGCATCCCGACAACGATGCCTTCAAGGCCATCGCCCGGTTGCGGAATGTCAAGGCGAAGCCGGCCCGCCCATCGCATTTTTTGAACTTCAGCCCCTTGCAGCCATAGTTTTATGGAATCCGCTGTGAACCCTTGGGACCCATGAACGAAGACGCTTCGGCGGCTTGGTCTGGCCTCTGCTGCGCCTTTGAAGGGCACGCATGGCGCCGTGCCTCTGGGCGAATGCAAGCGTGCGCCGCCAGGGAGAGTCGCGCGCCGGGAGCGCCATACATTATGATAGCGGCCTGATGTGGCACTTTCGCGGGTTCGAGTGATGGCCGTTGCGGTCGAAGAAGCGTTGACCTTCGACGATGTGCTGCTGGTGCCGGGCCATTCCGAGGTGCTGCCGCGGGAGGTGGACTTGGCGGCGCCGCTCACCGCCGACATCCAGTTGCGCATCCCGTTCGTGTCGGCCGCCATGGACACCGTGACCGAAGCGGAATTGGCCATCGCCATGGCACAGGAAGGCGGACTGGGCATCGTCCACAAGAATCAGAGCATCGAGGCGCAGGCCGCGCAGGTGCGGCGGGTCAAGAAATACGAAAGCGGCGTCATTCGCGAACCGTTGACCATCCATTCCGCCGCCACGGTCGGCGAAGTGCTGGAACTGACGCGGGCGCACAACATTTCCGGCGTGCCGGTGGTGGATGGCGACGATCTGGTCGGCATCGTCACCCATCGCGACCTGCGCTTCGAAACGCATTTGGACGCGACCGTCGCCACTGTCATGACGCCGAGGGAACGCTTGGTGACGGCGCCCGAAGGCACGGCACTGGATGTCGTGCAGGAGCTGTTGCGCGAGCACCGCATTGAGAAGCTGCTGATCGTAGACGAGGCCTTCCATTTGCGCGGCATGGTTACGGTGAAGGACATTCAGAAGGCGACCGACTACCCGAATTCGTGCAAGGACGAGCACGGGCGTCTGCGCGTGGGCGGCGCGGTCGGCGCCGAGGCGGACGGCATGGCGCGGGTCGAGGCGCTGGTCGCGGCCGGTGCGGATGTGGTGGCTCTGGACAGCGCGCACGGGCATGCCGAAGGCGTCCTGCAGCGGGTGCGGGAGATTCGCGCCGTCCACCCGGGATTGGCGCTCATGGCCGGCAACGTGGCGACAGGGGAAGGCGCTTTGGCGCTGGCCGATGCCGGCGCGAGCGCCGTCAAGGTCGGCGTCGGCCCCGGGTCCATTTGCACGACCCGCGTGGTGGCCGGCGTCGGCGTGCCGCAGATCACGGCCATCCTGCAAGCCAGCGCGGCCCTGCAGGAACGCGGCGTGCCGATCATCGCGGACGGCGGCATCCGCTACTCCGGCGATGCGGTCAAGGCGTTGGCAGCCGGTGCTTCGACGGTCATGATTGGCAGCCTGTTCGCCGGTGTGAGCGAGGCGCCGGGCGACGTGGAACTGTACCAGGGCCGCTCGTACAAAATGTACCGCGGCATGGGCTCGCTGGCCGCGATGCAGCAAGGTTCGAAGGAGCGCTATTTCCAGAGTGGGCAAGAGGAGCGCAGCAAGCTGGTGCCGGAAGGCATCGAGGGGCGCGTGCCGTACAAGGGGCCGCTGTCGGCCGTGGCGCATCAGTTGATCGGCGGCGTGCGTTCCGGCATGGGCTACGTCGGCGCCGGCACGCTGGACGAACTGCACCGGCGCGCGCGACTGATTCGCGTCACGCTGGCCGGCCTGCGGGAAGGCCATGCGCACGATGTGGTGATCACCAAAGAGGCGCCGAACTACCGCACCGAGATCTAGCCCGTGTCCGCGGACATTCACGCCGAGCGGATCCTAGTGCTGGATTTCGGCTCGCAATACGCCCAACTGATTGCGCGGCGCGTGCGCGAAGCAGGCTGCTACTGCGAAATCTATCCCTGCGATGCCGGCGACGAGCGCATCCGGGCGTTTGCGCCGTGCGGCATCATCCTGTCGGGCGGCCCGGAGTCCGCCACCCTCGAAGCGCATCCGCCCGTGCCGGAAGCCGTGCTGGAACTCGATGTCCCGGTGCTCGGCATCTGCTACGGCATGCAGGCGTTGGCACGGCGCTTCGGCGCGACCGTCCATGCCGGGCAGCGTCGCGAATTCGGGCACGCTGTGCTGCGGGGCCACGGCGCCCACGCGCTGCTGGAGGCGCTGGGCCACGGCGCCGAAGCCTCCGTCTGGATGTCGCACGGCGACCACGTGGATACGGCACCGGACGGCTTCGCCGTGCTGGCCTCTACCGAAAACGTCCCGATCGCGGCGATCGCGCACGAGTCGAAGCCTTGGTTCGGTCTGCAGTTTCATCCGGAAGTGACGCATACGCCGGGCGGCCAGCGGCTGCTGGAATGCTTCGTGCGCGAGCAGTGCCGCTGCCACGGGCTGTGGAGCCCGGCCGCCATCGTCGAAGATCGCATTGCGGCGGTGCGGAAGCAGGTGGGCGGCGACGGCGTGGTGCTGGCGCTGTCCGGCGGCGTGGACTCCTCCGTGGTGGCAGCGTTGTTGGCCCGGGCGATCGGCGAACAGCTGACCTGTATCTTCGTCGACAACGGGCTGCTGCGGCTGTACGAGGCGGACCAGGTGATGGAGGCGTTCGGCGAACTCGGCGTGCGCGTACGGCGCATCGAGGCGCAGGACCGCTTCCTGAATGCGCTGGCCGGCGTCGCGGATCCGGAAGAAAAGCGCCGCATCATCGGCCGCGAATTCATCCATGTCTTCCAAGAAGAGGCGCAGCAATTGCCGAATGTGCGCTGGCTGGCGCAGGGCACCATCTACCCGGACGTCATCGAGTCGGCCGCCGCCGCCACCAATAAGGCGCACCTGATCAAATCGCACCACAACGTGGGAGGGCTGCCGGAGACCCTGCATCTGCAGCTGGTGGAGCCGTTGCGAGAACTGTTCAAGGACGAGGTGCGCGAGGTCGGTCGAGTGCTCGGCCTGTCGACCGAGCGAATCGGCCGCCATCCGTTTCCGGGACCGGGGCTGGCCGTGCGCATCTTGGGCGAAGTGCGGCGCGAATACGCCGACCTGCTGCGCGCAGCCGACCATATTTTCATCGAGGAGCTTCGGGCTTGGGACTTGTACGACCGGGTGGCGCAGGCGTTCGTCGTGTTCCTGCCGGTGCGCGCGGTCGGCGTGATGGGCGACGGGCGCCGCTACGACTACGTCGTCAGTTTGCGCGCGGTCGAGACGCAAGACTTCATGACCGCCGGATGGGCGCGGCTGCCGGGCGAGTTCCTGGAACGGTGCGCCCGGCGCATCATCAACGAAGTCGATGGCATCGCCCGCGTGTGCTACGACATTTCCAGCAAGCCGCCGGCGACCGTGGAATGGGAATGAGCGAACCGCCCGAGGACGAACGCTGGATGCGCAAGGCGCTGGAACTGGCGGACCGGGCCGCCGCCGCCGGCGAAGTGCCGGTGGGGGCGCTGGTGACGCTGGACGGCGATCTGATCGGCACCGGCTTCAACCGCAGCATCCGGACGCATGACCCGAGCGCGCACGCCGAAATCGTGGCGCTGCGCGAGGCCGCCGCCAAGCTCGGCAACTACCGCCTGCCTGGCGCGACCTTGTACGTGACGCTGGAGCCGTGCCTGATGTGCGTCGGCGCGGCCGTGGCGGCACGATTGGCGCGTCTGGTGTTCGGCGCGCCCGATCCCAAGGCTGGCGGTTTGGGCGGCGCTTTCGATGCGACGGCCCTGTCCTGCCTGAACCACCGTTTCGCGGTTGCAGGGGGCATTTGCGCGGAACCTTGCGGCGCGCGGCTGCGAAATTTCTTTCAGGCGCGACGGGAGTCATGACCGTCGACTTTCGGGTATAATGCGCCCCATCACGGAATTCGGACATGCGCCGAAGACCGCTTGGGGGAGACCGCCGCCGACTGAGGCCAATGGATTAAAATTCAATCATGGATATGTTTCTTTCCTTGCTGCTAGAGCGGGCTGAAAGTCGGCCGGACGGCGTTGCCATCCGTAACAAGCAGCTCGGCATTTGGGATGTGACGACATGGGCGCAGCTGCGCGACCGGACCTCGATGCTGGCCCAAGGGCTTAGCCGGCGCGGCATCGGCAAAGGTGCCAAGCTCGGCGTATTCGGCCCGAACAGCACCGACATGTACTTGGCCTACACGGCCGCGCACAGTCTCGGCGCCTCGGTGGTGCCGATCGGCACCAACACCTATGGGGACGGGCTTCGGGATCTGGTGCACGGCGCCGACGTGGAATTCGTGTTCGCCGTGGAGCAGCAGCACATTGATGCGCTTCTGGAGTGCGGCCAGACCTGCGTGCGCGAAATCATCTACATCAACGATCGCGGCATGGGAACCTACGAGCATCAGGAAATGGTGCGGCTCGAGACGGTGCTGGAAGGCATCGAGCCGTCGGCCAGCTATCTGGAGGAACTGCAAGGGCAGGGCAGTCCCGACGATATTGCCGCCATCATGGCAACGTCCGGCACTGGCGGCGAAGCACAGTTGGTCGAACTGTCCCAAGGAGCCTTGATCGCAACGGCCCGCAGTGTGGTCGTGCGTAAGAACATCACCCCCCGCGACAACCTGATGGCCTATCTGCCGCTGGCGTCCGTCAGCGACATGCTGTTCGCCTACGCCATGACCCTAGCGTCCGGGTGCTCCGTGAACTGTCCGGAAAGCGACGACACGGTGCTGGAGAACATTCAGGAAATCGGCCCCAGCATCCTGTACGGGCCCTCCTACGTCTACAAATACATATATACCCATGCCGCCAACCGGGTCGAGAGCGGCACCGGCATGGACACCCGGCTGTACAACCGCGCCTTGCGCGCCGCGATGAAGGCGGCGCAGTACCGGATGGACGGCAAGACCGTGCCGCCGGCAACTTGGCTGCGCTCCAAGTTCGCGCTGCTCACCACGTTTGCGCCGGTGCGCAATGTCTACGGACTGAGCCGCGTCCGCTTGGCGCTGTGCGGCGGCGAGGCCATCCCGCCGAACGTCTTCCTCTTCTTCCGGGCGATCGGCATCGAATTGCGTGAGACCTACGGCTTGGCGGAAGGCTGCGGCTGCGTGACTCTGCAATCGGATGCGGACTGGAATTCGGATTCCGTCGGCCCGCCGCTCGACGATACGGAGCTGCGTGTCGACAGTGGCGAAATCTGGTTCCGCGGCCCTGGGCAAATGCGCGGCATCTACAAGAACCCGGAAGCGACGGCCGAGCGCATCAAGGACGGCTGGGTGCGCACGTACGATACCGGTGAGATCGATGCGGAAGGCCGTCTGCACGTGCACGGGCAAATTGCTCGAACGGGGCAGCTGCGCGACGGCAGCCCGTTCAAACCGTACCGAGCCGAGCTCCACCTGCATTCCTCCGAATACATCAAGCAGGCCCTCGTGATTGGCGATGGGCGCGACTACCCGGCCGCCATCATCACAATCGACGGCACCATCTGCCGCACTTGGGCCGACCGTCGCAACCTGCGCTATACCGGCTATGCGGATCTGGCCGTGCATCCCCAACTGCGCGAACTGGTGCGCGAGTGCTTGCAGAACGCCAACGCGCAACTGGCCCAGGAGGCGGCGGAATCCGGCTTTCAATTGCGCCGTTTCGCGATCATGAACCGCGAGTTCATGGCTTCCGCCGGCGAGGTCACCTCGACGCGCAAATTGCGTTGGACCGCGATCGCCGAACGGCACCAAGGGCTGATCGAGGCCCTGTACAACGGCGCCATGGAGTACACTTACACGGACACCGCGGACAACCGCTCCTACACGCTGCCGATGGATGACGTAGCCCGGGCGGACTGAAGAGGATGACAAGGACTATGCCTGACGACGACCAGATCCTGCGCGTTGAAGATATCACGCTGTCGTTCGGCGGCGTGGTTGCCCTCGACGGCATCAGCTTCAACGTGAAGCAGGGCGAAATTTGCGCGGTCATCGGGCCGAATGGCGCCGGCAAGAGCTCCATGCTGAACGTCATCAACGGCGTGTACATCCCGCAGAAGGGTCGCGTCGAGTTCAAGGGCCAGGAATGCACCCGCATGCGGCCGCGCCAGATCGCCCAGATGGGCATGGCGCGCACCTTCCAGAACATTGCGCTGTTCCAAGGCATGACCGTGCTCGAGAACATCATGACCGGCCGCAACCTGAAGATCCGCTCCACATGGGTCGAGCAGGGGCTGAACATCGGACGGGCGCGGCGCGAGGAGATCGAGAACCGCCGGGCCGCCGAAGAGGTCATTGAGTTCCTGCACCTGCAAGGCATCCGCAAGACGCCGGTCAGCAAGCTGCCGTACGGCCTGCAGAAGCGCGTCGAATTGGCGCGCGCGCTGGTTGCGGAGCCGTCCATGCTGCTGCAGGACGAGCCGATGACCGGCATGAATTTGGAAGAGAAGAAGGACATGTCCTGCTTCGCGCTCGAAGTCAACCGCGAGTTCGGCACGACCATCGTGCTGATCGAGCACGACATGAGCGTGGTGATGGATATTTCCGATCATGTCGTGGTGCTGGACTACGGCGAAAAAATCGGCGACGGCACGCCGGATGAAGTCAAGAGCAACCAGAAGGTGATCGACGCCTATCTGGGCGTGAGCCACTGACGCGGAGGCGGGCATGGGATTCGATTGGGTCTTTTTCATTGAAGTGGTCCTCGGCGGCCTGATGTCCGGCGTCATGTATTCGCTGGTGGCCATCGGCTTCGTGCTGATCTACAAATCATCCGGCATCTTCAACTTTGCGCAGGGCACGATGCTGCTGTTCGCGTCCCTGACGTTCGTCAAGCTGACGGAAGGCAGCGTCAACTTCTGGGTGGCGCTGCTGATTACCATGGCGACCATGGTGGTGTTCGGCATTCTGGTCGAACGCTTCATGATGCGCCCGCTCGCGAACCAATCGCTGCTGTCGCTGTTCATGGCGACGGTCGGCTTGGCCACGCTGATCGAGGGCATGGCCCAGTACGTATGGGATTCCGCCATCCACGGCCTGCAGATGGCCGACTTCTTGGATCTGGCGCTTCTGGACCCGGTCAACATGACCATTTTCGTCTCCGACTACATCGCGTGGCTTGATATCCTGATCTCCAAATTCGACATCTTCGCCACCATCGTGGCGGGCTCGATGATTCTGATCCTGGCCCTCTTCTTCCAGAAGACGCGCACCGGCATGTCCCTGCGGGCGGTTTCGGACGACCACATGGCCGCCATGGCGGTAGGCATTCCGCTGTCCCGAGTGTGGGCGCTGGTATGGGCGGTGACCGGCGTGATCGCTTTGATCGCAGGCCTCCTGTGGGCCGAGCGCGTCAGCGTTTCGTTCACGCTGGTGGAAGCGGTGCTCAAGGCGCTGCCGGTGATCCTGATCGGCGGACTGACGTCGATCCCCGGCGCCATCGTCGGCGGACTGGTCATCGGCGTCGGCGAGAAGTTCGGCGAGATCTATGTCGGCGACCTGTTCGGCGTTCAAGGGATCGAAGGCTGGTTCGCCTATTTCATCGCTCTGGTTTTCCTGCTGTTCCGGCCATCCGGCCTGTTCGGACTGAAGGACATTGAGAGGGTCTAGCCATGTTTTACCGCGAAACCGGCACCTACAGCGTCAACTATCTGGAAGATCGGAAGCTGTTTCCGATTCCTTTCGACAAGTGGGGCATCGTTGTATTTCTGGTCTTCATGGTCTTCGTCGTGCCGCTCATTGCGAGCGACTACTGGCTGGCGGCCCATCTGATCCCGATTCTGGCCTTCGGCTGCGCGGCGCTCGGCCTGAACCTCCTGACCGGCATGACCGGGCAGCTATCGCTGGGCACCGCAGGATTCATGTGCTTCGGCGCATTCTTCACATTCAACATCATGCTGCGCACCCCGGAAGGTTGGATGAGTCTTCCGGTGGCGATGATGCTGGGCGGCGTAGCCACCGGCCTGATCGGCTTGGTCTTCGGCTTGCCGAGCATCCGCATCAAGGGCTTCTATCTGCTGGTGTCGACGCTGGCCGCGCAGTATTTCGCGCTGTGGTTCTTCCGATCCTATCCGTATTTCCTGAATTACGCCACCGCCACCGTGACCCTGCCGGACCACATGTTCGACTACTTCTACATCGGCGACACCTTCGGCATTGAAGACATGGCTAGTCCCGAAGCCAAATACCTGCTGTCGCTGGGCATCGTCGGGGTGCTGACGCTGTTCGCCAAGAATCTCATGCGCAGCAATACCGGGCGCAACTTCATGGCCGTGCGCGATATGGACATTGCAGCGTCCGTCATCGGCATTCCGGTGGTGCGCACCAAGATGCTGGCGTTCTTCGTCAGCTGCTTCTATTGCGGCGTGGGCGGCGCACTGTTCTGCTTCTGCTATCTGCAGGTGCTGGGCATCCGCACATTCGAAATGAACCGCTCGTTCGAGGTGCTGTTCATGGTCATCATCGGCGGCTTGGGCTCGATCGCCGGGACGTTCTACGGCACGATTCTGGTGTACGAGTTCCCGATCTTCTTCTCTTGGATCGGCGACTACGTGTTCGCGGGGGCATTCGATACTGCCGTCGTGCAGAACGTGGCCAAGATCATCTACGGCATTCTGATCATCGCGTTGCTGATTCGCGAACCTGGCGGACTGGCAGCACTGTGGCTGACTACCAAGCAGAAGCTGCGCATATGGCCGTTCCCTCATTAATTACATTGAAAACCAATGATTTATAAAGAATACTCTCAAAGTCGTCTAGGGTGCGTCTTGCAAAAAGGCGATTTTGGGTGTAAAAAGAGACTTGCTGATAAAGCAGTTAACTGCAAGTCTAAATCAAAAAGCCTCTTATAGGAGGGCATTAAAATTATGAAAACAAAACTTTGGGTAACAGGTGTAGCGATGGCCGTAGCCATGTCTGCGACTGCCCCCGTGATGGCCGAAGGGGAAGTCTATATCCCGATGCCGGTCTATCGCATTGGGCCGTACGCAACGGGTGGCACGGGCTACTTCGGTGGCATCATCGATTACTACAACCTGCAAAACATGGAGCACGGCGGTATTGGTGGTCGGA
Source organism: uncultured candidatus Poriferisulfidus sp. (assembly GCA_963668445.1). Classification (GTDB taxonomy): domain Bacteria; phylum Pseudomonadota; class Gammaproteobacteria; order Poriferisulfidales; family Poriferisulfidaceae; genus Poriferisulfidus. The sequence continues at coordinate 1,041,284 of OY764335.1, read as the reverse complement.
AGATTATCTGGAACGAATGCGAAACCCAATACAACGACCAGCAGGGCGTTGAGTGCTATCACCGCATGAAGGAGTACGAAGGCAAGGAAGCCTTGTTCTTCGATCCGCTGTCGGTGGGCATCTCTACTTCCTTGGTCGCTCAGGGCCGCAAGGATAAGATTTCGATCATTGCCGTGAACCATGGCCGCACCGAAGGTCAGCGCGGGGACGTATTCCCGTACTACTTCATGCCTGGCATCAACACCTATGACGAGCATTCCATCATTACAGCCTTCATCGGCGAGTTGGAAGGCGGCATGGAGAACTTGGCCGGCAAGAAGATCGTACTGCTGTACCACGGTTCCACCTACGGTCGCGAGGCCATCGACATCACGCACATGCTGTGCGAAAAGCACAACTGCGAGTCGGAGGCTATCGAGGTTCCGCATCCGGGCAACGAGCAGACTTCACAGTGGCTGAAAATCCGCCGCTCGAAGCCTGACTACGTGGTGCTGCGCGGCTGGGGCGTCATGAACCCGGTGGCCATGCAGACCGGTGTGCGCATGGGCTTCCCGATCAGCAACCTGATCGGCAACATCTGGAGCAACGACGATGGCGACGTGAAGCCGGCTGGCTCTTCGGCCAACGGCTACCATGCCATCACCACGCACCCGACGGGCCGCGTGGCTCCGGTGATCGATGAGATCGTTGAGAAGGTCTACGGTGCTGGCAAAGGCGACCTGCAGGACAAGTCCCGCATCGGTTCCAACTACTGGAACCTGGGCGTGATGGCAGGCGTTATCCACCTCGAGGCGGTGCGCGTCGCTCAGGAACGCTTTGGTCCTGACGTCAACTCCGCGCAGGTGCGCTGGGGCTTTGAGAACCTGAATCTGGATACCGCACGCCTGACCGAGTTGGGCGCCAACGGCCTGGTTCCGGAAATCAAGACCAATTGCATGGACCACGTGGGCGGCCATCAGGCTAAGTTCATTCAGTGGGTCTATGCCGACACGCAGTGGAAGGTCGTGACCGACTGGATCGATGGCGACGTCGAACTTTCGCAGTCTATCATTGACGCGAAAGCCGAAAAAGCTGTTGAGAACGAAGGCATCACCCCGCGTGACTGCAACGATCCGGCTCAGCGCGACGACTTCGATCTCTGATTTTCGTCGCTAGCGCAACTGGAAGAAGTTGAAAGGAACGGCGGGAGTTCATCTCCCGCCGAACCTTTTTCAGCACAGGAGGAACTCAAAGGAAACGGATGGTCTCCGACGCCAAGCGCATCCCGCTTCGCCTCAGACTCGATCCACTTGGCCCGAATGTCACAAGCTCATGAGCGATACACTGCTGTCCATCAACAACATTGAAGTGACGTACAACCGCGTCATTCTGGCATTGCGCGGCATCAGCCTGCATATCAAGCAAGGCGCGGTCGTGTCGATTTTGGGCGCGAACGGCGCTGGCAAAACCACCACGCTCAAGGCATGCTCCAATCTGCTTCCGGCGGAACGCGGCCAGATCAGCAAAGGCTCCATCGAATTCATGGGCGAAGACATCGCCGGCATGAACGCCTACGATCTGGTGAAGAGCGGCATGGTTCAAGTGCTCGAAGGGCGGCACTGCTTTGCGCATTTGACGGTCGAGGAGAACCTTCTGACCGGCTCCTTCATCCATGAGAACCGGGCAGTAGCCAAGCAGGATCTGGAAATGATCTACGAATATTTTCCGCGCATCAAGGTGCGCCGAAGAAGCCAAGCCGGTTTCACCTCCGGCGGCGAGCAGCAGATGATTGCGCTGGGCCGCGCCCTGATGTCGCGCCCGAAACTGATTCTGCTCGACGAGCCTTCCATGGGCATCGCGCCGCAGCTGGTCGAGGAAGTGTTCGAAATCGTACGCAACCTGAACCAGAAGGAAGGCGTGAGTTTCCTCGTGGCGGAGCAGAATGCCATGATTGCGCTCAAATACGCCACTGAAGGCTACGTGGTGGAAAACGGGCGCGTGATGCTGCACGGCACGGCCGAGGAACTGGAGGGGCGGTCGGACATTAAGGAGCTGTACTTGGGCAGCGGCGCGGTGACCGGTATGAGTTTCCGCGATGTGAAGCATTACCATCGACGCCGGCCATCCTTTGCCTGACACGGCCGCATCGGCCCAGGCATGCGGCTAGGTTCTCCCCGAATCCTTCGGTCGAGCCGAGATCGGATGGCATTCGCTCGCTATATTTCCGTGCCGGACCGCTTCACCCCGTATGCCGTTATCGGTGTGCTGGCCATCCTGCTGGCCGGATTCGTCCATGCGGCGTTCAAACCGATGCCGTTTTCGGAAGGCATTTTCTGGCAGGTGAGCAAGAACGGGCAGATCGTCGGGCATGTCTTGGGCACGGTCCATAGCAACGACGAACGGGTCACGCGCATTCCCGAAACCGTGATGCAGGTTTTTTCGCAATCCGCCGGATATGCGATCGAAGCCTTCCCCGGAAGCGAACTGTGGAACCCGTACCACGGCTATCAGAGCATCCGCGGGCGGATGATGCTGGAAGACGGGAAGATGCTGGCGGATGTAGCCGGAGAGGAAGTTGCGGACGAGGTGTTCGCTATTCTCATGCGCAACCAGACGGATGAGGATTTTGCCCGCCGCGTCAAGCCCTGGGCCGCCATCCACAGTTTGGCGATCAAGTCGGAGCATACTGGCCCGATCGTGGATCAGAAGCTGCTGGATCTGGCGGTGCTGCAGGGCAAGGAACTGTACCAGATCGAAAGTCCGGAAGAACTTCTGGCGGCGTTCTATGCCATGCCCATGGACTCCCAAGTATCTCTGTTGAAGGACAAGTTGCGCTCCTACCCGGAACTGCACCACACGATGGAAGACATCGTGCAGGCATATGAGCGGGAAGATTTGCAAGGGATGATGAATCTGTCGACGGATTTCATCGGCAAGGATCCGGCGAAGCGGGTACACCGCCGGGCATATCTGAAGCACGCGATCGATGTTCGGAGCACGGTTATGGCGCACTACATGAATCAGGCGTTTCTTCGAGAGGGCAATGCTTTCATCGCGATCGGCGCCTTGCATCTGTACGGCAAGAATGGCGTCCTCGCGCTGCTCGGCCAGCCGCTGTTCGGCGGCTATGAGGTCGAGAGGGTGTTCATTCAGTGACGCGCCAGCGGCATACATTGCCAGATGTGCATCCGTCTGGCTATTCGTTCGCGCATCATGGCACAAGAGGAGGAAATCCGGGCCGAGAAGGCTTCCGGCGCTCCTGACTAGGCAAAAACGGAGAAATGCGGTATCCTATGCATCGGTCGCCCGTTGGCGGCACGAGAAACGCCATGATGCGGCAGCGTATTTTCTTTGATCCCTTGACGGCGGCTGTTGGCTCCGTCGTGCTGAACCTTACCTTGGCCGGAGGTCTCCTGCCGCGGCGGGCGGCATAGAAGACATCATTCAAGACACCATGGGTTGGCGCACCCAAGCGCCCAACACGACGAATTGACGCCATGTTCCGTTCCTGCGGCCGTGGCTTGATGGGAAACCACCAATGGACAAGCTGATAATTTTTGATACGACGCTTCGGGATGGCGAGCAGAGCCCCGGCGCATCGATGACGCGGGAAGAAAAACTGAATGTTGCTCGTGCGCTGGAGAGGATGCGCATCGACGTGATCGAGGCGGGCTTCCCGATTGCAAGCCCGGACGAGTTCGAGGCGGTTCGGGAGATCGGCAAGGCGATCCAAGACAGCGCGATTTGCGGTTTGGCTCGCGCTCTGGACAAGGACATCGATCGGGCGGCCGAAGCGCTCAAGCCTGCAGCGCGCGCCCGCATCCATACCTTCATTGCGACGTCTCCGATTCATATGGAGCAGAAGCTGCGCATGCAGCCCGATCAAGTGCTGGAGCATGCGGTCGCCGCCGTGAAGCGGGCACGGCGCCATACCGATGATGTCGAATTTTCTCCAGAAGATGCCGGGCGCTCGGACATGGATTTCTTGTGCCGGATCATCGAAGCGGTCATTGCGGCCGGCGCCGGCACCATCAATGTGCCGGATACAGTGGGCTACAGCCTGCCAGCCCAGTTCGGCGAGCGGATCGGACAGTTGATCGAGCGCATCCCGAATTCCGATCAAGCGGTCTTCTCCGTGCATTGCCACAACGATTTGGGGCTGGCGGTCGCCAACTCGCTGGAGGCAGTAGCGCATGGCGCACGGCAGGTGGAATGCACGATTAATGGCTTGGGCGAGCGGGCCGGCAATGCTTCGCTCGAGGAAATCGTCATGGCCGTGCGGACGCGGCAGGATACGTTCGATTGCGATACGACGGTGGATGCTACGCAAATCGTGCCGACTTCGCGGCTGGTGGCAAGCGTGACCGGCTTTCCGGTCCAGCCGAATAAGGCCATCGTCGGTGCGAATGCCTTCGCGCACGAATCCGGCATCCATCAGGACGGCGTGCTGAAGTATCGGGAAACCTACGAAATCATGCGGGCACAGGATGTGGGCTGGTCCGACAACCGGATCGTTCTGGGCAAGCACTCTGGCCGTCGTGCCATCATGGATCGCATCCAGAAGCTCGGTATTCGCATCGCGGAAGAAGAGTGGGACCAGTTCTTCGACGACTTCAAGGAACTGGCGGATCGCAAGCACGAGATCTATGATGAAGATCTGCGTAGCTTGGCGTTGCAGGGGGCGGAAACGGCCGACCAGGAAGTCTATAGCCTGGCGGACTTGGAAGTCACTTCCAAAGTAGGCGCGACGCCGGTCGCACACGTGACCTTGGAACGGGGCGGAGAGCAGTACCGCGGAGAAGCCTCGGGAGGCGGGCCGGTCGATGCTTCGTTCAAAGCCATCGAAGGCATCGTGTGCTCCGAGTCGGAACTGCAGCTGTATTCGGTGAACAACATCACGACCGGCACCGATGCGCAGGGCGAAGTGACGGTGCGCCTGGAAAAAGATGGCGCCATTGTTAACGGGCATGGCGCCCACACCGATATTGTCATCGCTTCGGTGCAAGCCTACCTGAATGCCGTGGGCAAATTGGCGCGCCAACCGGCGCGGACGCATCCGCAACTGGACCACATTTAGAAGAACGGCATGACGGGCGCCAAATCGCCGCCTTCCGATGCGCATCTCGGCGAGTTGGGTCTGAGACGCTGGAAGCGGCGCGATGGCGACGACGAGCAAACGGAGCAAAATCGAATGCAGGCCACGGAGGAACCGGTTTCTCAAGAGGCGTTGCAGGATGCGGGGAACGGGCGGTCGGAGAGCACGCTGACATTAGATCCGCAGGCTGTGCACATGCACAAATGGCGCAAGCTGCGCAAAGAGGTGGAAGGCTGTACCCGCTGCGAATTGCACCGGGAGCGGAAGAATACGGTGTTTGGAGTGGGGAGCGAAAGTGCCCGGCTGATGCTGGTCGGAGAAGCTCCGGGAGCGGACGAGGACGCACAGGGAGAGCCTTTCGTAGGCCGGGCTGGGAAACTGCTCGACAGCATGCTGCAAGCCATCGGACTGGATCGCGAGCAGGTCTTCATCGCCAACATTCTGAAATGCCGCCCGCCGGGCAATACGAACCCTACGCCCGAACAGGCCGGCGAATGCCGCGGCTATCTGGACCGCCAGATCGAACTGATTCAGCCGCAGGTCATCCTTGCGCTAGGCGCCGTCGCGGCGCACAACCTGCTCGGTGTCGAGACGCCCATCGGGAAATTGCGCGGAAGTACGCATAAGCTGCTCGGATCGGATATCCCGGTTGTTCCCACGTACCATCCGGCGTACCTTCTGCGCAGCCCTAAGAACAAGGCCCAATCGTTCCAGGATTTGCTGTTCCTGTGCGACGTGATGGTGGGCTTGCAAGCCCGGCCTGAATCTTCAGAATAGCGCGGCAGGGGTTGCGCCTACGCCCGGGCTTCCGCCCAAGCCTCTTTGCGGCAGATGCCCTGCGCATCGCAGTATGCACAGGTTTTTTCGTCGCCGTGGGCCGGCAATTCGGCTTGCTGGCGCAAGCGCCTAAACGTGAGAATGAGCCGCTGGCGCACTTTGTCGCGCACTTGGATGAGTTCCTCGCCACTCAGACAGGTCCGTTCCCTATGGCTTTGATTCAGCCACCAGTATTCGATTTGTGCCATAGCTTCCAGCAGCAGAGCATAACTGGTCAGCTGGACCTGTTCGCCGCTTTGGATGTCCTTCTCCGAAATGGACTGGGTGCCGGTTTTATAGTCGATGACGACATGCTGACCGCTGTGCGTGCGGTCGATGCGGTCGATACGGCCATGTAGCGTCAGTTCGGCATCCATGCCGACCTCGCTAGTGCATTCCGTTTGGATGATTTCCCGGTCCGATTCCAGAACCTTTTGCATTTTGACATAACGCCGGGCTACGCGGCTCCAGCGTTCGCTGAAGACCCGATTCGCAAATCCGTCGCCCAAGCGCGCCATAAGTGCTTCTCCAATTTCGTCCAGCAGATCCAAGGCGCCGCGCTCATTCCGGGCCAATCGGCCCTCCCACGGTCCGGGCAGGCTTGGGACATCGGCATGGAAGGCTTCCAGGCATTCGTGTACGAACTGTCCGAAATCCACATTGCCCATTTCCTCATTAATGGGATTGATGGCGTGCAGGCCGAGCATCCTTCGCACATAAAAGCGGTAGGGGCAGTCGATCAGATCCTGATGGCCTCCCGCCGAAATTTTGGCCGGCAGAAGTTCCGGGCGTGCCGGCGGATGGGGCATGGCTGCCCGGGCATTGGGGCGTACGGGCCGGCCGGCGAGGCGCACGCAGGCATTCGCCTGCGGATTCAGCAATGCTCTCAAAGAGGCATCTTCAAGCCCGTTTTCTGGGTATGCGAGCTGATGGAATGTCACGATCTGCTCCCACCAGGCACTGGGCAGCAGCGGTTCGTCCTGCTCGTTTTTCTGGTAGGTCAGCAGCACCTGATCGGCGGCCAAAACCAAGGCTAGGAAGCGTTGCAGATCCAGCACCCGTCTTGCCGCATCGGTGGACAGGTTGAGATCGGCGCGCACGGCATCGTTGAAGACCGCTGATGCCGAATTTTGGGCGGGGTAATGTCGGGCATCCATGCCGGCCACGATCAGGCGTTCGAAACACGCCAGATGCGCCTGCCGCAGATTGACGAGTGTGACGGCAGGCTGCGCGGATTTGGGTTTAAAATTCCGTCGCTCCAGAAGTTGGCGAATTAACGGTGGCCATTGGCGCTTGGCAAGAGGCGTGGTGTTGCTGCTGAGCTGGACACGCATCTCCGAGAGCAAGTCCAGAATCTCGTCGCCGACTTCATCGTTCGCCAATCGAGTGATGCAGCCCAATTGCTTCAGGCTGTGCAGCAGAGCCTCCAGATACTTGTCTGCGGCTATGGAGTCCTTGAGTTTCAGCAAGGGCCGGGCGGCCCGTTCGACCGCATCCAGAAGTTCCAGAATCTCAGGATGCTCGGCTGCGACCTTCCGGTAATGGCTCAAGCCGCTGTGCGCATTCGTTTGGTACAGGAGCCTTTCCAACGCGTTAATTCTTTCCTGATAGTCATCAGGATCTTGCAACGGGCACACGAACGGGGACTTCAAGACATCCAGAAAGGTCTGATAGTAGAAATCCTGTTCCAGGCATTCAAGCCAATGCACGATAGCGCTGGCGGCGCTGGTGGTCGATAAAGCCCAGCCTGCGTCATCGGTGGGAAATACGCCAGCACGTTCCAAAAGCGCACGCACTCGCCGGGCCAGTTTTCGGTCTTCAGTGACCAGCCCGACATTTCGGCAGCCTTCCAAAAGCCAGAGACGTATTTGGGTTTCTACGGCGCGAGCATGCAATTCAGATTGATCGGCGGCAAAGGTGCGCAGCCTGTCTCGGAAAGGATTTTCAGGATATTTGCTGCGACAGGCACGGGCGCGGTCCGGCAGGTTGCCGCCCGATGGATCGAAAGCGCATTGCAGAACTTCAGTGTATGGCGGAAGCGGGGCGATGTCCTTGGGCAAGGCAGTTGGCAGAGGGATGAAATGTTTGGGTCGGGTTACGACGATGACCGGCACGGAGGCGCTTATCTGCTCAAGCGATCGGACTTCGGCGGGCTTCAGCTGTTCGTAGCCGCAAGCATAGACGGCTTGTGCCTCAGTGCGCGCCGGCAGTTCGGCCAGAGCCATCCGGTAGTATCTCCCTGAACTGAGGGAGACGCCCGACGTACGGTTCCAAGCCTGCCATAAAGCATGCACGATGCGGGCCTCCATGTCCAGCTGCTTCGGCGGCTTTCCGGAGATGCCGTAAGCTTGCTGCAGTTGCTGTGCCAGTTCTTGCTCCTGCTGGCAGACCGGATTGCCGCTGAGTTCCAATTCATCGAACAATTGCATCAGCTCGCTTGCAACCGACCAAGGGTTGCCTTGGCTTTTCAGGGGTTGCACGGAAGTATCGCGCAAGGCCAGGCCAAGGTCCAGAAGTTCGGATAGATGGCTTTCCGCATGCTCGCCGGAATAGTGCTGGCAGGCCCATGCATGAAGCGTCAGAATCTCGGGCTGCAGCAGCCCGTCGAAGCCGTGGTGCTGGGCTTGGCGGAGCAGTTCGGAACGCAAGGCCCGGATGGCTGTCGCATCGGGCACCAGAACAACCGGCGCAGTCAGGTCCGGCAGGTCCTGTCGGTGGCGTTCTAGAATGATCCGGGCGCAATAGGCGCCCAGCGGTTCGTGCAAAGGGCAGGCGACCAGTTCCATTCAAGTTTCAAGCAGAGCTTTCTTGCCGGGCTTTCCGCGCCAGTCGTCCGCATCGGGCGGTGGCGGCTTCTGCAGCGCAATCAGCGGCCATTCCTTGGCGAGGGCGGCGTTGATCTTTAGGAAGTCCCGCTGGCCTTCGGGAAGATCCTTCTCTGGCACGATGGCATCAATTGGGCATTCCGGAACGCACAGGGCGCAGTCGATGCATTCCTCAGGGTCGATGACTAGGAAATTCGGGCCTTCGTGGAAGCATTCGACCGGGCAGACTTCCACGCAGTCGGTGTACTTGCACTTGATGCAGTCCTCAATGACGACGAAAGTCATGGCTCTTGACCAAGGTGCGTTGCGGCAGCCTATGTGACGCAGTGGTGGAGGTGGCGGGAATCGAACCCGCGTCCAGCAGTTCTTCCTCTTCGGCCCTACATGCTTAGCACCGTCTTTAATCTTGCGTTCACCACCCGACGGACAGGGCCCGATGAGCGCCAGTCTGCATTTTTAATTTAACCCTTCAGCTCCAGACCGACTGAACAGCGAGCTTGTGTAAGCGACATCCCATCAGAATCCACAAGCATCTTCCGAAAGGATGACTAGCTGAGTTTAGGCAGCCAGTGCGTAGTTGTCGTCGTTGGCAACTAATTTTTCGCAACCATTTTTTACGAGGTCGTTACCGCCTCGGCATGCGCCTAGGATTCAGCAACCGCCGTCGAAGCCAAGTCACCCCCCAAAAGCTTCCCTATTATAACGCATTTTCAGGGACAGCGGAGCCTCCGCGAGCCCTCCGAAAACCTTTGACTCCGGATTCAACCTGCCCGGATTCAAATTGCAAGCTCAACAAGTTTAGCAGGACTGAGGGGTGGGCGACGGCACCGGGCCGCAGCCCGCTCTCCAGCGCAGGGAGCGGAGCGACCGAAGCCGGAGAGCGTCGCAACGTCGGGAACCGCGCCGGGTGGGCGCATCGACGGTCGCTGGGTGGCTGGCGTGGCAATATCGCACAGCCGCGGTCGCTCGGATTACGAGGTCGAAGAGAGGCTGGGCGGCGATTCGGGCAAGTTGGAGACCGATCTGGCCGGCATCCATCCGTACGCCAACATGGAATGGGGCAACGGTTATGAGACGTGGGCGATTCTGAGCATCGGCGAAAGTAAGGCCGAATTGCGGCACTAATCGTCGCCACGCGGCCGGTCGTCGGCATCCCGAGATATGCTGCGCAGCATCGTGCAGATGAGGCCCGTGCCTCGAAGACCTTGCTATCATGCGCCTCAGGCTTTGGCATTCAGACCGGATTCATGCCCATTCACACCTATTTCGGCGGCGAGGCGCTGTCCGATCATGCGCGGCACAGGCTCAATGCGCGGCTGCATGCGGATGGCCTAGGGTTCGTGACGGGCGCCAGATTCCTGCATTTTGCCGAGTGCGAGCAAATGCTGGAGCCAGAGGAAGAGACCTTGCTCGCGAAATTGCTAGATTACGCGCCAGCATGCAAGGATGTTCTCCCCGGATTGCCTGTCATGGTCGTGCCGCGGTTCGGCACGATTTCGCCGTGGTCGAGCAAGGCGACGGAAATCGTCCACCTGTGCGGTCTGACGCGCATTCTGCGGCTGGAGCGGGGCATCGAATACTTCCTTCAAGGCGCGGACCGGATATCCCCGGAACTGGCTTCGATGCTGCACGACCGGATGACCGAGTCGGTGCTTTCCGACCCAGGCCGCCTTGAGGACTTGTTCCGGCATCCGAAGCCGGCACCTTTGGCCTGCATCGATTTCGAACCGGATGGAGTCGTAGCCTTGCAGGCGGCGAACATGCGGTACGGGCTGGCTTTGTCCGACGCGGATATCGAATATCTGCTGCGCGCCTATGCGCCGCTGGGCAGGGCGCCGACCGATGCCGAACTGATGATGTTCGCCCAAGTCAATTCGGAGCATTGCCGCCACAAGATATTCAATGGGTGCTGGACGATCGACGGCCGGCCGGCCGAGCACAGCTTGTTTGCGATGATTCGAAACACTCATGCCGCATCCCCGGACGGTGTGCTGTCGGCCTATCGGGACAACGCCGCAGTGCTTGCTGCGGGCCGCTATGCACGTTTGGAAGCCGACCCGAAAGATCGTTTTTGGCAGCCGGTCGAGGATGAATACGGGATCGTCATCAAGGTGGAGACTCACAACCACCCGACCGGCATTTCGCCGTTTCCGGGGGCGGCGACCGGCAGCGGCGGCGAAATCCGCGATGAGACGGCGTGCGGTCGCGGCGGACGCCCGAAAGCAGGTCTGTGCGGCTTCACCGTTTCCAACCTGAACTTCGACGATTGGCCGCAGCCGTGGGAGAACCCCGAACAGGCGCATCCGCCACGCATGGCATCGCCGCTGGAAATCATGATCGAGGGTCCGGTCGGCACCGCCTCGTTCAACAACGAGTTCGGTCGGCCATGCCTGGCCGGCTATTTCCGGACTTTGGAAATCGAAGCGGATGCGGCTTCGGGACGGCAGGCGTTCGGTTACCACAAGCCGATCATGGTGGCCGGCGGCATGGGCAGCATCCGGGCGCGCCACATACAGAAAAGCCGCATTCCGGAAGGTGCGCCCATTGCGGTGCTTGGAGGGCCGGCCATGCTGATCGGACTGGGCGGCGGCGCGTCGTCGTCGCAGCATACGGGGGCGGGCGAGGAAGGCTTGGATTTCGCTTCGGTGCAGCGCAGCAACCCCGAAATGCAACGTCGCGCCCAGGAGGTCATCGAGCAATGCGTGGCACGAGGCGATGATAATCCGATCCTCTCCGTCCACGATGTCGGCGCCGGCGGTCTGTCCAATGCCATTCCGGAATTGGTGGATGGGGATCCGGGCGGAGCTGTGCTGGAGTTGCGCGACATCCCGTGCGCGGAAAGCGGCATGTCGCCGCGGGAGATATGGTGCAACGAGTCCCAGGAACGCTACGTGCTGGCGCTTCGAAGCGAGGCGCTGGGCGAGTTCTTGGCATTGTGCCAACGGGAACGCAGCCCGTTCGCGGTGGTCGGACATGCGACGGCGGACGGACGATTGCGAGTGACGGACCGTCTGCTGAAGGAAACGCCGGTTGATGTGCCGTTGCCGCTGCTGTTCGGCGAGTCATCCCGCATGCATCTTGAAGTGGCATCATCCGAGCTGCTGGAATCGCCGCTCAATACATCGGGCATGACGCTCGATGAGGCGGTGGAACGGGTGCTTGCGCTTCCGGGCGTCGGTTCGAAATCCTTTCTGGTCACGATTGGGGACCGTTCCGTCGGCGGCCTTACCGTGCGCGACCAGATGGTCGGCCCATGGCAGGTTCCGGTGGCGGATGTGGCCGTGACGGCCAGCAGTTTTACGGGGTTTTCCGGTGAGGCGATGGCGATGGGAGAGCGGCCGTTGCTCGCCATCCATCGTCCGGCGGCTTCCGCCCGCATGGCCGTGGCGGAGGCATTGACCAACCTCGCCGGCGTACGTGTGCGTGGACGCCGGCAGGTCCGCTTGTCGGCGAACTGGATGGCCGACGGGTCCTCGGCGGAATCGCTTTGCAACTTGTATGCGGCCGTGCAAGCGGTCGGCATGGAATTGTGCCCGCAGTTGGGGATTGCGGTCCCGGTCGGCAAGGATTCGCTGTCCATGCAGGCGACTTGGGATGGCGGTCGGGTTGCATCGCCCGTTTCGCTGGTCGTCTCCGCATTCGCGCCCGTGGACGATGTGCGGCGGCATGTCACGCCGCAGTTGCAGAATGTACCCGATTCGGAACTGCTATTGGCAAGTTTGAATGGGAAGTGGCGCCTCGGTGGTTCTGCACTTGCGCAGACCTTCGGGCGGACGGGCTCGGATACGCCGGATGTGGATGACCCGGCGCAGTTGGCGGCATTTTTCGACTTGATGCAGACCCTTCTGGATGGAGAGGAGCTCTTGGCATATCACGACCGCTCCGACGGCGGGGCTTTGGCATGCTTGTGCGAATGCGCTTTTGCCGGCCGGCTCGGTTTGGAGCTGGATGTGCCGATTGCGTCACAGGATGCGTTGAACTACCTGTTCAACGAGGAGCCGGGCGCAGTCCTGCAGGTTCGCAGCGCGCAGGCCGACGCGATTATCGAACGTTTTCAGAAAGCCGGGCTGAAGTGCGACCGCGTGGGTACGGTGATGCAGGAACCGGAACTCAGGCTGCGCTGCGCGGGGGAGGTCATGCGGGATTGGTCGCTGCTTGAGTTGCATCAGCTATGGAGCCGAACCAGTTACGAAATCGCTCGGCGTCGGGATCATGAAGCATGTGCCCGAAGCGAATACGAATACGGGCAGGAATGGGGTTCCTCGCCCTTGTTTGCGCAACTGTCGTACGATTTGACGCAAAATCCGGCTGCGCCGTACATTCAGACGGGTGCAGAGCCGGTGGTGGCGATTTTGCGCGAGCAGGGCATCAATGGCCAAGTCGAAATGGCGGCGGCGTTTTCCCATGCCGGATTTGCATGCCGCGATGTATGCATGAATGACCTTCAGGACGAACCGAACCTTCTGGACGGAGTCGCAGGTTTGGCCGCATGCGGCGGCTTTTCGTACGGGGATGTGCTCGGAGCGGGCGGAGGTTGGGCTAAAAACATCTTGTATCATAATAATTTGAGAGATATATTTCATAAATTCTTTGAACGCCAGGAAGTGTTCGTTCTCGGAGTTTGCAATGGCTGCCAAATGTTGTCCCAATTGAAAGGCATCATTCCCGGTGCAGCGCATTGGCCGCGCTTCGTGCCGAATCTGAGCGGGCAATTCGAAGCCCGGCTCAGTCAAGTCGAAGTGCTGGGATCGCCGTCCATCCTGCTGCAGGGGATGGAGGGCAGCTGCATGCCGATCATAGTCGCGCACGGAGAAGGCCGGATCGACCCGCAATGCGATCCGGAAGCGTTGGAAAAGATCGCATGCATGCGCTTTGTGGATGCCGGCGGCATGGCGACGGAGGCGTATCCCGCTAATCCGAACGGTTCGGCTGGCGGCCTGACGGCACTCGCGAACGAGGATGGGCGCGTTACGATCATGATGCCGCATCCGGAGCGCGCGTTCCGTGCGATTCAACACTCCTGGCATCCGACGGAATGGAGTGATGCGGGACCTTGGGCGCGCCTATTCCTAAATGCTCGGGCGTGGGTGGCGTGAATCGCCCGGGAGAAATTGCGCAGCAGCAGAGGCTGAGGCGACGGATGTGGTACCATAATTCTACATTCCGCCTGCGCGGAACGACCTGAAATGGCTTTACACGCTGACTTTTCGGTGCAGGCACAGCAGGGCGGCGGCATCGCCGCCAGATGGCTATGGTAGAAAAGATCGTCCACGTCACAGCATCAGGCCGCCTGCATCTAGGCTTTTTGGACCTGCACGGCGGCTTGGGGCGGCGCTTCGGCGGGGTCGGCATTGCGCTCGACACGATTCGAACGCAGGTAGAGTGCGCACCCAGCGCGATATGCACCGCGGAAGGCCCGGATTCGGAACGGGCGTGCCAATACGCGCAACGGCTTCTGGATGCGTTCGGCACTTCCGGTGCCGTACGCATTCGCTTGCATGAGGCCATCCCGCGCCATGCCGGGCTTGGTTCCGGTACGCAATTGGCGTTGGCGGTCGGAGCAGCCCTTCGGCATCTGTTCGAGTGGGATGTCGGCCTATATGAAATCGCTGCGCTTCTGGGTCGCGGCACCCGTTCCGGCATCGGCGTCGGCACTTTCGAGCAGGGCGGCTTCCTGGTCGACGGCGGACGCGGCGACGGGACGCAGCTTCCGAAGATTATTGCTCGGCATCCTTTCCCTGAGCATTGGCGCATCGTGCTGTTCTTGGGGCGACATGGCGAGGAAGGTCTCTCCGGCGAAATCGAGCGGACGGCCTTCAATGAACTTCCCGACTTCCCGGCAACGGAAGCAGCGCATCTGTGCCGGCTAACCTTGATGCGCATTTTGCCGGCGCTTCTGGAATCGGATTTTCCGGAATTTTCGCGCGGCATCGGCGAACTCCAATGGCGGGTCGGCGACCATTTCGCGCCGGCGCAAGGCGGGCGATTCACCCATCCGACCATTGCGCGCCTGTTGAAGAAATCTGCGCAATTGGGCTTTGAAGGGCTCGGGCAAAGCTCTTGGGGACCGACCGGCTTCGTGCTGGCCGACAGCGAGACGCAAGCGCATGCGCTGCTGCGGAAGCTGCAGCCCGTGGGGCCGGATGTCACGGCGCACATTGTCCGTGCTTCCGGGCACGGGCATCGACTCACCTCTGACGGGGTGGCGGAAGCAGCCGTGTTGCAGCGGCAAGCCTCTTGATCATTCACCATACGGCAACAACTAAGGAAAACCCATGGAAAGAAAATACCTTTTGCATATGTTCACTTCGGCGAAGAACCTAAGCCCGTTTGATGCCAACATGGCGTACGACGCAGGCTGGGATGCGTGCATCCCCTACATCCAGATCGAGACCGAAGATACGAAAGGGCTGGTGGAAGACGCCATTTTCTCGCGAGGGCCTAACGGCGTGAAACGTACAGGCCTGTTCATTGGCGGGCGCGACATGCATCAGGCCATGGAGATGCTGGAAGTCTGCCAGCAGTCCATGGTGCCGCCTTTCGTGGTCTCGGCATTCGCCGATCCCAGCGGTGCCTTCACGACGGCGGCGGCCATGGTGGCTAAGGTGGAGAAGGCCTTGTGCGACGCGCATAACGCAGAACTTTCGGGGCAGCGCATCGTGGCGCTGGGCGGCACCGGGCCGGTCGGTTCCGCAGCGGCGGTCATCGCTGCCAATGCCGGTGCCCGCGTCACTATTTTGGGGCGGAAGAAGGAAAAATGCGATCAGACGGCGGACTTGTGCACCGAGAAGTACGGGGCGGATCCGGCCATTGATGGCGAAGCCAACGACCAGTTGGACGCGCTTCTTGGGGAGACGGATGTGATCTTCGCGTCGGCCGCAGCCGGCATTCAGCTGATGTCGAAGGAGCAGATTTCGGGAGCATCCCAGCTGAAAGTCGCCGCCGACGTCAATGCCGTACCGCCGTCGGGCATCCATGGATTAGACGTCATGGACGATGCGAAGCCGATCTCCGATTCTGGCAGCGGCGCGGTCGGCATTGGGGCGCTGGCCATCGGCAACGTCAAATACCAGACCCAGCATCGGCTCTTGAAGCAGATGCGGGATTCCGACCAGCCGGTCTATTACCATTTCGAGCATGCCTTCGAAGTGGCGCGCCAGTGCGCCGGTGAGTAGCGACGCGCTGCTGCTGCTGTCGGCTTCGGCGCGTGCCCATGCGCATGCGGCCCGGTCATTGGGTCGCCCGGTCGTCGCAATCGACGGCTTTGCGGACGCAGACCTTGAAGCGGACGAAAGCATACGGGTGCCGCTGGAAGAAGGGCAGTTCACGGAGCAGGTTCTAGGGGCCGCGGAAGGGTGCAGCCATGCACGCGGCAGGCTGGCGTACGGCTCCGGCTTCGAGGCGCATCCGGAACTGCTGACGCGAATGGCATGGCAATTCCAGGTACTGGGCAACACCCCGGAAGTCGTACGGCTATGTGCTGATGGCGTGCGGTTGGCGACACGCTTGACGGAACTGGGCCTGCCTGTTCCGGAAACCAGCCCCGTCGCTCCCGGCCGGCCGGCCGATTGGCTGGTCAAGCGGCGCGGGCGTTCGGGGGGGGCTCATGTGTGCGCCGCGGCATCGTATGCAGGGAAGTCCGACCGCGATTATTGGCAGCGCCGCTGCAATGGAGAACCGCATTCGGTGCTGTTTCTCGCGGGCGGCGGCAGGGCGCAGATCGTTGGGATTAGCCGCTTGCTGCCGGCGGAAGGCGCAATCTCGCCGTACGCTTGGGGAGGCGCCATAGGGCCGGTACGGCTGCCGGCGCAAGCTTTCAACCAAGTACAATGCATCGTTCAAACTGTGGCGCGGGAACTCGAACTGCTCGGACTCTGCGGCATCGACTTCATTATAGATCAAAATAATAATATGCAAGTAGTTGATTTAAATCCAAGATTGACGGCCACCTGCGAACTGCATCAGGATCGGTTCGCGCACGGTTACATGCATGCGCATCTGGATGTTTGCATGACGGGCCGGACGGAGGCGCGTGCGTTGGCGGCATCTGATGCGGGTGACGGCGTACGCGGCTTGAGCGTGGTGTACGCTCCCGGACTGACGTATGCGGGTGCAGATTTTGCATGGCCAGATGCGGCAGCCGACCAGCCGAACGGCATGGCCGCAGTCGAAGTGAGGCAGCCGCTGTGCACCGTGCGCGGCCGCTACGCGGATTTCGCCGCTGCTTGCGCGGGGCTGCGCACCTTGCGCGATCAAGTGCTGGCGAGATTCGCCGTGCATGCTTCATCGATGTCGGAGCAGGAGGGTTCCCATGCAGCCCATTAGCGTCAATCGCCTAGTCGAGCCGCTCGTGCGCAATCTGTCCGAACAGGCTCGAAATCTTCGCATCAACGAGTACCGAACCGAAGAGGGCGTATGCATTGTCGATGCTGGAATCGAAACGGTCGGAGGCATCGAGGCGGGCCGTCAGATCGCCGAGATATGCATGGGCGGATTGGGGCAGGCGACCTTGACGTACGACGGCTCGGGCGACTGGCCGCTGCTCATTCATGTGCATACGCAGCATCCGGTGCTGGCCTGCCTGGCCAGCCAATACGCCGGCTGGAGCCTCGGCGATGCGGCGAGCAAATTCCACGCGCTGGGCTCCGGCCCGGCCCGCAGCATGGCGCAGAAGGAGGAATTGTTCGAGAAGATCGGTTACAAGGATGCCTACGTTGCGACGGCACTGGTGATGGAGGTTGATCGGGTGCCGCCGCTTGCGGTACGCAAGAAAATCTGGAGCGATTGCGCCGTCGAGCCTTCCAATCTGATGCTGATCCTGACGCCGACGACCAGTCTGGCCGGAGTCGTGCAGGTCGTGGGCCGGGTGTTGGAAGTGGCGCTGCACAAGGCGCACGAACTGGGCTTCGACCTAAATCATGTCGTGGATGGCATCGGCAGCGCTCCAATCCCACCGCTCAATCAGACGGACTTGGTGCAGATGATGGGCCGCACCAACGATGCGATCCTGTTCGGCGGACAAATCAAACTGTTTGTGAAATCCAGCGACGAGGAGGCCGAGCGTCTGGCTACCATGCTGCCGAGCAGCAGCTCCCGCGACTACGGCCGGCCGTTCGCGCAGGTGTTCAAGGACTACGAGTACGACTTCTTCAAAGTCGACCCGATGCTGTTCAGCCCGGCCAGGGTGCTGGTCAACAACATCGAGACTGGGCGCTCGTTCGCTTCCGGTGCCATCAATTCTGACCTTCTGGAGCAATCCTTCAAGGAATGACCGTGCGCTATGCCATCGTGGCCGATCAGCCGGGATGGCATGGCACCCAGTTGCGTCAGGCTCTGGCGAAGCGCGGTCTGGACAGCCGGTTCGTACGCCTGCAAGACTGCCGCTTGGAAGTCGGCGCCGATGCGGCCGACGTGGTCATGCCGGGCTTCGAAGACGGCCTTCCGGCAGGCGTGTTCGTACGCGAGGTTCCGGGCGGAAGTTTGGAGGAAGTCGTCTTCTATCTGGATATCCTGCATGCGCTTGAAGCATTGGGGGTGGGAGTCTACAACGATGCGGGCGCCGTGGAGCGCAGCGTGGACAAGGTTCGGGCCAGTTTCCTGTTCGCCCGCCATGGCGTGCCGACGCCGCGCACATTCGCCGCACGGAATCTGCGGCAGGCCCGAACGTTTGCGCAGCATTGGCTGGAACATCACCGGTATCTCGTGGCCAAGCCGATCTTCGGCTCGCAGGGCAAGGGTCTGATGCGCCTGTCGCGGGACGCTCCGCATCCAGACTACGACGCGTACCACGGCGTGTACTACTTGCAAGAATACATTGAGCCGGATGCAGGCGGCAGTTACGATTGGCGCGTGCTGGTGGTCGGCGGCCAGGCGGCGGCAGCCATGCGCCGGGAGGGCGAAGGCTGGATCAGCAATATTGCGAACGGCGGGCGCGGCAATCCGGCGGCTCTGGAACCGGAATTGGCGGAGCTGGCGGAACGGGCGACGCGGGCCGTGGCCATGCCGTATGCCGGCGTGGATCTGATGCGCGACCGGGAGGGGCGGACCTGGGTGACCGAGATCAACAGCATTCCGGCTTGGCGTGGCCTGCAGCAGGTCTGCGAAATGCAGATTGCGGAACTGCTCATTGCCGGCTTTCTGGAACATTGCCGCGGGACATCCTGAACGGAGGCCTCTATGCTCCGCCATCTGCGCGCCTACTACCGGCCGGCTTGGCGCTTCGCGTCCCGCCAGTTCCTGTACGCTTGCCTGCTGGATGTGCAGGCCCTCAAGCCCGGCAATGTCGGACTGCATGCGGACGGGCATGGCAAGACCTGCCGCGACTACCGCCAGAGCGCCCAAGCCTCGGCCGAACTTGTGTGCCATCCTGACTGGCCGCTGGGGAAGCGGGTGCGGAAGGCTGCGGAAGCAACTTGGGAAGTCGTCGGCTGCAACACGAACATCGGGACTCTGCTGCTGGCGGCGCCGCTGGCGGGTGCGTACTATCGCCAGGGCGGAGCATCCTTGGACGACCGGCTGCGGCAAGTTCTGGACGAGACGACGCAGGCGGATGCGGACGAGGTCTATCGGGCTCTCAGGCTGATGCGGCCGGGCGGGCTCGGCCGAGCGCCGGAGGCGGACGTGCGAGAGCCGCCGAATCTGCACCTTCGGGAAGCCATGGCGCTGGCTGCAGCGCGAGACGGGGTCGCGGCGGAGTACTGCACGGGCTACTCGGTGGTGCTCACGCAGGCCCGTCCGCTCTGGGAAGAACTGTGCCGCCGCTGGGGTGATGCGCGGTGGGCGATGGCGGGGACGTTCCTGAATCTTCTCGCCCGCCACCCGGACTCGCACATCGCCCGGCTGCACGGCGAGGCGGCGGCGCGGGAGATTAGTGGTAAGATAGCACCGCTGGCAGACGAGTTTTGCGGGGCGGAGGCCCCGGAGGCTTATCGGCCAAGGCTCCTGGAACTGGATGCCTCATGGAAGAGCGCCGGTCTCAGCCCGGGAACCACGGCAGACCTGACCCTTGCGGGCGTGTTTGCCGCACGGCTCGACGGGTGGAGCGACTATGGCAGCAACATGCTGCCGCGGGGAGATGATTCCCGAACCCAATCGGGCGCGTCTAAGTAGCGGGTCCGCTGTTTGCAAACAAAAAGAAAATTGGAGTAACCATAATGGCAATCGATAAAGTTCTCGTTGGCGAGGCTTTGGTCAATGACAATGATCCCTCCGGGACCATGGCCGAAATCGCCCACATCGACCTCATCATTGGTCCGCGCGGCTCTGCGGCGGAAACGGCTTTCTGCAACGGCTTGGTGAACAACAAAGACGGCTTCACCACATTGCTGGCCGTAGTCGGCCCGAACCTGCCCTGCAAGCCAGACACCATGATGTACAACAAGGTGACCATCAAAGGCGCCAAGCAAGCGGTCCAGATGTTTGGTCCGGCGCAAAAGGCTGTCGCTATGGCCGTAGCGGATTCCGTCGAGGCCGGGGTGATCCCGAAGGACGAGTGCGACAACCTGTACGTCTGCGTTGGCGTGTTCATCCATTGGGAAGCAGCAAGCGATGCGGCGATTTACGAAAATAACTACAAGGCCACAAAGCAGGCCATCGCCAATGCCGTCGCTGGAACGCCTTCCGTGGACGACGTGCTCTCTGCCAAAGACAGCACCGACCACCCGTTCCAGGGCTTCTGAGCAAGGCTCAACCCAAAGAAAGCGCCGCGCCATGCGGCGCTTTTTTTATGGGCGTACAGCGCGCTTGCTCTAGTGCGGCAGGCACCCAAAACCTGAAACTCGCGAACGGGTAGAATAAGGGGCGCTTCGCGAAGCGAATCCTGCCATGCAATGCCTTGAATGCCGCGCCGATGTCGCCAGACTGGACGGACAGCACTTGTCCGGCTGCTGCGGCTTGACGCTGCAGGAATACGTCCTGCGCCACGGCTTGGTGCTGGATGCGGTGGTTCCGTCGGAGATGGTCGATGCCGAAGAGGATCCTGCGACCTATCCGCAAGCGACCAAGCCGCGCGACCGCCAGGCACGGCTGTTGCTGGGCGCAGTGGCGGCCGCCGGGCGTCTGCGTGAAGAAGGGCCGTGGCAGATCATTCCCGGCGAAATCCGAAGTCTGGACGCGTTGCTCTGGCTGCAGGTTCGCCTCGAAACTTTGGGCTTCACGTTTCGGCAGGAGTATTCGACAGCCCGCGCCAGCCATCGCGTCGTGGCCCGCAATCGGTTGAAACGGCCCGCCGAGCAGGTGCCGAAGCCGTTGCCATTCGCCGACTTGTCCGAAGATGAGCGGAGCGACTACGCAGCGGCGTTTCTGGCATGCTGCGGAACGCTCCAGGCCGGCTATATTTTTTTCCGCGTGCCGCCGGGGCTGGAACTGGACGCATTGCGCGGCTGGCTTGATGAGGCGCGCCACATTCAGACCGTCGCGCTGGAGCTGCTGGACGAGCGGGCTTGGATTCGGACCCGGAGCGTCGACGATGCCCGTCGGCTGGTCGAAGGGCTGTTGCCGCAACTGCGGGAGATTCCGGGCCAAGAGGAACGCTTGCATGGCGGCGGGCCGTCGGCCACCGTCGTCAAAGAGCAGGGATTCGATGCGGCGCACTTCATCACGGACCATCCGGGCTCCTGCTCCAACATGCACGGCGGCCATTATTCGGTGCGCTTCAAGATCCATGATCGCATCGACCCGTGCGACGGCTTCGTCATGGATTACGGAAGCTTGAAGCAAATCGTAAAGGCGAGGGTCATCGACGTGCTGGATCATCACACGCTGAACTATGCGGCCAAGGAGCTGGCGTGGCGCTCAAGCACCGAGTTTCTGGCGGTCTGGATGTGGGAGCGCCTGATCGATTACCTGCCGGCCTTGACGGAATTGGAGATCCACGAGACCGAGACATCCTATTGCCAATACCAAGGACCGTCGCTGGAGGAATTCCAGAAGCAGGGGGAAGAGACGCTGCTGCGGCATTTTCTGAAGCCGGACTTGGGCCAGAGCGATATGCGGCAAATGGGCGATGGAAATAGGGCCCGATTGCGCGTGGTCGGAGACTTTCCCGAAAACACTTGACATGGCGGACGTCATGATTTCTCATATACTAGCAAGGCCTGACAGGCATAACTTGCGCCATGAGCGCATGGAGGAGTGATGGCCACACTGCGGCAGGGCGTGGCGATTGAATCGCAAGCGAAGTCAAGGCTTCCATCCCGTAGCCGGTCTCTGCCTTTGAAGACCAAGGCGATCAAGACGTCATCGTTGCCCGCCGTCAATGTAGCTGCAGTGCCGCAACGCAGCCTCTTACGCTATCCGGGAGGCAAGACATGGCTGATTCCCCACATTCGCGCTTGGCTGGAAGAAATTGAACCCGCGCCGAAGCTTTTCATCGAGCCATTTGCAGGCGGCGGCATTGCTTCCCTGACCGCGGTCATGGAAGATCTCGCAGAGCGGTGCCTTATGGTTGAAATCGACCATGATGTTGCAGCTTTCTGGCACGCAGCGCTGCAGCACGGGGACGAGTTGGCCAGACGCATCGAAAAGTTCGCGCCGACACGCAAGAATATCGATGCTCTGGCATTGAGGAGCCCGGAAAACGTATTGGAGCATGGTTTTCGCACGCTAGTGCTGAATCGGACGAGGCGAGGTGGCATTTTAGCGGCAGGTGCTTCGCTGACCCGCGTTGGAGAAAATGGAAAAGGAGTCGCTTCCCGATGGTACCCGGAAACGCTCATGCGCCGGTTGGAGGCCATTACCGAGCATTCCGGTCGTATCAACTTCTGCGAGGCAGACGGCATGAAATTCTTGGATGCGGCATCGGATATGTTCGGCTCGGGCACAGTCGCTTTCATCGACCCCCCCTACACCGCTGGAGGGAAGCGGGCCGGCTCCAGACTGTATGCGCGCAATGAGGTGGATCATGCCCGGCTGTTTGAAATGCTGGCGGATAAGCGGCTGGACTTCATGATGACCTACGATGCTTCGGGGGAGGTTGTCGAACTCGTCAGACGGCACAAGTTCCACGCTGTCCGTGTGATGATGAAGAACGCGCACCATAATTGGATGCCCGAAATGGTCATCACTCCGCGTCGGATGTTCGTCAAGTGACGCACAGATACGGAATCGCGGAATGGTACGGGCGCCCGTTTCTAAAGCTGGTTCCAAGCAAGCGTCAGGAATTCGCCAGAATTGCCTCGCGTGCCACGAGCAATAAACAAGGCATTCCGCCCTGCCCATTTCAAAAAGACCGGCCGCCATGCTCCAAGCACGGCGGCGTATGTTCCTTAGTGAAATACGAGAAGGCCGGTAAGGGCAGGATTGCAAAGGCCGTAGGAGAAGCAGCAATTGTATGCCCGAAGCGATTCGATGAAGGCAATATTCTGGTTCAATGGCTGGCTGAAATCGTGGAGTTGTCTGAGGACGAAGTGGTCGTGGCGAGAGAAGTCGCGTTTATGCAGGGCACGGTAACCAAGCGGGCGGCAGGAAAGCTAGACCTCGTCGTTGCATGGAAGCGTCAGGATGGGATCCAATGGTACGGATTGGAGATTCAGGCCGTTTATTTCTCAGGGCGGGGCATGAAAACCCAATTCGAGGCATTGCTTCGAGACAGGGCTCGAAAGCCACCATTCCCGAATGAAGTCCGCCGTCCCGACTGGAGGTCTTCCAGTGCCAAGCGGCTAATGCCGCAATTGCACGTTAAGGCTCCGACAGTACGCCGGTGGGGGTCGAAGTTGGCGATTGCGGTGGACCGGCCTTTTTTCGAAGCCATTGGCGGACCTAGTCCGCAACCAGCGAAAGAACTGGGCGATGGCGACATTATTTGGATGGTGCCAAAGCTGAACCGTGGCAAAGAGGGCCAGTATCGATTGGTTCGCGGACATTGGGAGATGCTAACACTGGAGCAGTCGAGTGCCAAATTGCTAGCTGCCAAGACGATGGCACAGGCCGATTTTGAAGACGCGCTGATGGATAGGCTCTTTCTTGACTAAGTAGCCTAGCGTCTTGAACATGTTGAGCGATATTCGCATTGTCGAAGGGTTGTTCGACCCTTGGAAGGAAATCGATGAATTTCATGCAACCTATTCTAATTTAGGAAAAATATGTGGCGCCATGGCCGTATTCGTTGGGACGATGCGCGACCGCAACGAAGGCGATGCGGTGCGTTCCATGCATCTGGAGCATTATCCCGAAATGACCCAGACGCATTTGAAGGAACTGGTCGCAGAAGCCATGAAGAAGCATGAACTGTCGGCGGTGCTACTGCGTCACAGGGTCGGCGTTATCCTACCGGGGGAGCCCATCGTGCTGGTCGCGGTTTGGGCGACGCACCGCAAGGCCGCTTATGCAGGCAATCGCTTCCTGATGGAGGCGTTGAAGTCGACCGCGCCGTTCTGGAAGCAGGAAGAACTTGAAAATGGCGAGAAGCGCTGGGTAGAATGCAATACGCCCGGCTAGCCGTTCAGATGATGCCCTCGAATGGAATAACCTCGACGATATCGCCGGCTTCAACCTGTCCTTGTTCCAGCGGCAGTACGATGAAGCAGTTGGCTTTGCTCATGGAAGTGAGGATGCCAGAGCCTTGCGCCCCCGTGCGGGCGACTTCATGCTCGCCCTGAGCATTTCGGCTGAGGAGGCCGCGCTGGTACTCCACGCGGCCGGGCCGCTTCCGCAGCGGCGTGGAAACGGGGACCTTCAAAGCGAGTGGCGGACTGTCCGTGCCGCCAGCCATCCGCAACAGGGCAGGGCGGACGAACTGGTAGAACGTGACCATGACGGATACCGGATTGCCTGGCAAGCCGAAGAAGCTGGCATTGCCCAGCCGCCCGAATG
The DNA here is from genome assembly GCA_963668445.1 of uncultured candidatus Poriferisulfidus sp. Taxonomy (GTDB): domain Bacteria; phylum Pseudomonadota; class Gammaproteobacteria; order Poriferisulfidales; family Poriferisulfidaceae; genus Poriferisulfidus. Next base: position 1,016,759 of record OY764335.1, on the reverse strand, counting down.
CGAGCGGCCGTCCCGGCTTGATTGCCACTTTCCAAAACGCCACTTCGCCCAGTTCCTCCAGCACGTCTTTCACGTAATCCGCTTCTCCAACTGAAACGCCTCCCGAAGTAATGACGGCATCCGCCTGATCGGCGGCCTCGCGGAAGGCCTGCCGGACGGCATCGCGGTCGTCGCGGATGACCCCCAGATCAATGGGCAGGACATGGAGGCGGCGCAGCATGGCATCAAGGGTGTAGCGGTTGCTGTTGTAGATGCAGCCTTCATCCAGTGGTTCGCCGACTTCCCGCAACTCATCGCCAGTGGAGAAGAACGCGACCCTGAGTTGCCGAGATACTTCGACGCGGGCCGTGCCGACGGAGGCCAGCAAGCCCAAGTCGGCTGGCGTGAGGCGGCGTCCGCGGGGCAGTACTGCGCTACCGGCCGCAATATCTTCGCCGGCGGCCCGCACATTCTGGCCGGCGGCCTCGCCGGCGGGAATTTCAATGGCCGTGTCGTCCAAAGCCCGGGCCCGCTCCTGAATGACGACCGTATCGGCCGCTTCCGGCATGATGCCGCCTGTCATGATGCGGACGCATTGCCGAACCCCGACCGTGCCTGCGTAGGGGTGCCCGGCGAACGAAGTGCCGATCAAGGCAAAGGGAGCCGGTGCGTCGGTGGGCAGGTCTTGGCCGCGCACGGCGTAGCCGTCCATGGCGGAATTCGCGTGGCCGGGCACATCAATGCTGGAACGTACTTCAGCAGCGAGCACGCGATCCAGTGCCGTCCCGATCGCGACGGCTTCAGTCTCGGCGATCGGCTGGACTGCGGTCTGGATGTTCGTGCATGCCTCCTCTGGCAGAATTGAATCCGCATCGAAGTCGTCCATGCAACTGGACACGGACGGCAGGCTCATGGGCGCGGTTTCCGGAGCAGAACATTGACGGCACCGGTATTGCGCGGCACGCTGTGGAAACCGAGCACATCGGGATGGCGGCGCAGCACGGAGTCGGTGACGCCCTTGATCGAGGAGCCTTCTGCATTCGAACGGCTTCCTTTGCCGTGGATCAGGCATAGGGCGCGCCGGCCGGCCCGCTGCGTTTCGGCAATGGCTTGGCTGATCGCTTGGGCGGCTTCCTGCATGTTGGCGCCGTGCAGGTCGAATTCCTTGGGCGGCGGCATCAGCCTGCCGGTGCATAGCTTCTGGTATTCCTTGTTGCGCAAGCCAGGGCGCTTCCAATCCAGCACTGCATTGCCAGCGATGGATTGCACGCGCCGTGTGTCCAGTGCGGCGTGCGTCACGTGTTGCGGTGCTTGCGGCCCTAGCGAAGGCGAAGCAGGCTGATGGGATGCCGCGGGTGCCTTGGAGCGTCTGCCGAGCGGCGCGACTCCTTGCATGGCCTGGTCGAAGGCTTCGCGGTCGTCGTCTAGGGTTTCGTATTGCATAGCATCGGGCGCGGGCGCTGGCGGCCGCCGTAGGCACCTAACCGGTCTTCCTGCGACGCCGCCAGACTAGTATAGTGGGTTCGAGGTTCGAATGGCGCAGGCAATTCAGGCGGGCCATTGGGTCTTCGGATTCTTCGCCACGGCGAACTTTGGGCATGCCGACGAGATGCCCTGAACCTGTATAATTCCTCACGGTGCCAGGAAAGCCCCATGTATCTGCTTTTGAGCAACGACGACGGCTATCAGGCGCCGGGGCTGAAGCATCTGGCGGAGAGTTTGGACGGCTTGGCCGAATTGACGGTCATTGCGCCGTCCCGGGATCGCAGCGGCGCTAGCAACTCTTTGACCCTGAATCAGGACTTGTACGTCCGCCAAGCGGAGAACGGCTTCTACTATGTGGAAGAAGGCACGCCGACCGATTGCGTGCATTTGGGCATTACCGGGTTGCTGGAACGCGAGCCCGATATGGTGGTGTCGGGCATCAACAGCGGCCCCAATCTGGGCGACGACGTCATTTATTCCGGCACCGTGGCAGCGGCGATGGAAGGCCGCACTCTGGGATTGCCGGCCCTTGCGATCTCCATGGACTCGCTGCAGCCGCAGCATTACGAGACAGGCGCGCGCATTGCCTATTGCCTAGTGCGCCAGCTGGCGCAGCAGGCATTGCCGTCCGAGATTATTCTCAATGTCAATGTCCCGGACCGTCCGTTGCCAGAACTGCGCGGATTGAAGATGACGCGGCTGGGCCATCGGCATCGCGCGGAGCCCGCGATTCGCGGCAGCGACCAAGATGGGCAGGAGGTATGGCGCGTCGGTCCGCCGGGTGCGGACAAGGACGGCGGCAAGGGCACGGATTTCCATGCCTTGCGGGAGGGCTACGCCTCAGTTACACCGCTGAAGGTCGATTTGACCCGGCATCGCGAATTGGAGGCAACAGCAGAATGGCTGCGGCAAATCGACCTGTGAAGAAACTGCGCGACCAGGGCATCGGCATGACATCCATGCGGCATCGGCAAGGCTTGGTGGATCGATTGCGGGAGAAGGGAATCCGGAACGAAGCCGTGCTGCAGGCCATTCTGGAGACGCCGCGCCATCGGTTTCTGAGCGACGCGGTCGCCCGCCACGCCTACCGGGACGATGCACTGCCCATCGGCTACGACCAGACCATCTCGCAGCCGTACGTCGTGGCGCTCATGACGCAGGCCCTGCTGGAGCCGTTGGCGCCGAAGACCGTGCTGGAAATTGGCACCGGCTCCGGCTACCAAAGCGCGATTCTGGCGAAACTGGTGCGCCGGGTCTACACCGTGGAACGGATTCCCCAGCTGCACGAACAGGCGACCGAACTGCTGCGCGGCTTGAAGCATCGCAATGTGATGACGCGTTTGGGCGACGGCAGCCGGGGCTGGCCGGAGCGTGCGCCGTACGAGGCGATCATGGTGACGGCGGCGACGCCGTCACTGCCGGAAGCGCTGCAGGAGCAGTTGGCGGAAGGCGGTCGGCTGGTCATGCCGGAAGGCGCGCCGCATGGGGTTCAACGGCTGGTGCGCTGCACCCGCACGGCCGAAGGCATGGAGCGCGAGCCGATGGTCGAAGTGATGTTTGTGCCGTTGGTGCGGGGGGTCGGGTAGGCCATGCGCATATTCGGTGCTCTGTATGACCGGGTCTTGGGCTGGGCGGAGCATCCACGGGCTCCATGGTTCTTGGGCGGCTTGAGCTTCATCGAGTCTTCCGTTTTCCCCATCCCGCCGGATGTCATGCTGGCGCCCATGGTGCTGGCGAGGCCGATGCAATGGGCGCGCTACGCCATGCTGACGACGGTCGCGTCGGTATTGGGCGGAGTGTTCGGCTACGCGCTCGGAGCTTGGGCCTACGACTGGGTCGCACCGTGGCTGCAGGCGGGAGGCCTTCAAGGGTTTGCCGAGGCCCAGCGCGTCTTTCAGGAATGGGGCGTGTGGGTCGTGCTGATAGCCGCCTTCTCGCCGATCCCCTACAAGGCGTTTACGCTTAGTGCCGGATTCATGTCTCTAGCTTTAGTGCCGTTTGTGCTTGCATCCCTGTTGGGCCGTGCGGCACGGTACTTTTTGGTGGCCGCATTGGTGCGCTGGGCTGGGCCGCGCTTCGAGCCTTGGCTGCGCTACCGCATCGAACCGGTCGGTTGGGCGTGCGTGGCGGCCTTGGTCATCGTTCTGGCGGTGCGCGAATGGAGCTGAATACGGGACTCCGGCATGCGGTGCTGCTGGCGTTGGTGCTGGCAGGCGCATCAGGCTGTTCCAGCATGTCGGAATTCGGCGAAACCATCATCAAGAAATATCGGCATGTGCCCGCTGTCTGCAGCCCGATCAAAAATCGAGACCTCGTCTATATCGTACGGAAGGGTGATACGCTGGGCGAGATTGCCCAATGCTTCGGCACGCGATGGTATTACATCGCACGGCGGAACAAGCTCAGAAACCCCAATAAGATCAAAGTGGGCCAGAAGCTGGTGATTCCGAAAAGAGGGACGTACAAGTGGACGCCATCCGCAAGCAAGAAGAAAGCCTCCAAGTCCAAAAGCGCATCGAAAGCGTCTCGTCCGACACCTAAGACCCAGAAGATCGCCAGCGGCATTGCTTGGAGTTGGCCGACCCGTGGCAAGGTGATCCGGAAATTCTCGCCGAAGGCAACCGGCAAGCAAGGCATCGTCATCGCCGGCAAGATGGGACAGGGAATCGCGGCGGCGGCATCCGGCAAGGTCGCCTACAGCGGCGAGGGGCTGATCGGCTACGGGCGCCTGATCATCGTGCAGCACAAGAGCGGCTTTTTGACGGCGTACGCGCACAACGACCGGTTGCTGGTCAAGGAAGGGCAGGCGGTGCGCGCCGGGCAGACGATTGCGCGCATGGGCAAGACGGCGGCGAAATCGCCGCAGTTGCACTTTGAAATGCGCTACAAGGGCGACCCGGTCGACCCGTTGCAGTATTTGCCCTAAGCCGGAAGAATCAAAGCGGCGGCGACCTTGCGCCCGTCCTGGGCCAGCAGATTGTAGGTACGGCAGGCGGCGGCGGTCGTCATGGTTTCCAGACCAATGCCCTGCTTCAGCACGGTGCCATAGATTTCCGGCGACGGAAGTTCCAGCACGGCGCCGGTGCCCAGTACGATGAGTTCCGGTCGGCAGTCGAGCAGTTTCTGGAAATGCTCCGGAGCGAGCGGCGTGCCGCTTGGGACGGGCCACGTACAAAGAGGCTGCTTCGGCAAAAGCAGCAGGCTGGTCGTATGCGTGTCGCCATTGATGAGCACCCCAGAGGCCGCACAAGACTGGATGACGAACTCGGCCGTTGGGCGGTCTTCTGCAAAATGCATGGTGCTCCGTCTATAATAAATAGCATAATGTGGGTTGTTTCCCCATTATAGTCAGGAACCCAGCCCGTGCGCGTCCCGTGAGCGAAGAATTCCAGCGCGTTGCGCGCCTGCCGCCCTACGTCTTCAGCATTGTCAGCGAGTTGCGCTCCAAGGCGCGGCATCGCGGCGAGGACATCATCGATTTCGGAATGGGCAATCCCGATCAGCCGACGCCGCAGCACATCGTCGACAAGCTGTGCGAAACCGTTGCCCGCAGCGATACCCATCGCTATTCCAGTTCACGCGGCATTCCGCGCTTGCGCCGAGCGATTGCCGACTGGTACCAGCGCAAATTCGCGGTCGACATCGATCCGGAAACGGAAGCGGTGGTGACCATCGGCTCTAAAGAGGGCTTGGCGCATCTGGCACTGGCCGTGCTGTCGCCGGGCGACACCGTGGTGGTGCCGAATCCGGCCTACCCGATCCATCCGTACAGCTGCGTCATTGCCGGTGCCGAACTCAACTACGTGCCGATGGACGATGAGGAGGAATTCCTGCAATCGCTGCAGCGAACGATCGAGAATTGCTGGCCGCGCCCGAAAATGCTACTGCTCAACTTTCCCTGCAACCCGACCGGGCATTGCGTCGGCTTGGACTTCTATCGCCAGATTATCGACATCGCGCAGGAGTACAAAATGTGGGTCGTGCAGGACATCGCGTACGCCGAGTTGGCATTCGACGGCTACGAGACGCCTTCGATTCTTCAAGTCAAGGGTGCCAAGGATGTCGCGGTGGAGTTCTACACCTTATCCAAGTCCTACAACATGCCGGGCTGGCGCGTCGGCTTCATGTGCGGCAATTCGCGCTTGGTCAGTTCGCTGGTGCGGATCAAGTCGTACGTCGATTACGGCCTGTTCACCCCGGTCCAGGTGGCAGCCATCGCGGCGCTGGACGGGCCGCAGGACTGCGTCGGCGAGATTTGCCGGATGTACCAGAAGCGCCGGGACGTGCTGTGCGACGGACTCAATGCGCTGGGCTGGGAGGTGGAGAAGCCGAAGGCGACCATGTTCGTGTGGGCGCCGATTCCCGCTGCCTTCGGAGACTTGGGCTCTCTGGAGTTCAGCAAGCATTTGCTCAAGCATGCGTACGTCGCGGTATCGCCCGGCATCGGATTCGGGCAAAATGGCAACGGGCATGTGCGCTTCAGCTTGATCGAGAATGCTCAGCGCACGCGGCAGGCACTGCGTAACATCAAGGCCATGATGAGGAATGCCGAATGAATTCTGCGACGATGAGGGTCGGTTTGCTGGGTCTTGGTTGCGTGGGTTGCGGCGTCATCCGGGCTTTGACGCGGAACCAGGAAGAGATCGAGCGGCGGGCCGGACGGCAGCTGCGCATCGTAGCAGCGTGCGCCCGGGATTTGGAGCAGCCGCGCGATTGCGACTTGCAGGGCATCCGCCTGACGAAGGAGCCGCGGGAGATTGTGGAAGCTGCGGACATCGACGTGGTGCTCGAACTGATGGGCGGCTTGGAGCCGGCGCGGGAATTGACGCTGCGGGCTATCGAACAAGGCAAGCCGGTCATCACCGCCAACAAGCATCTGATCGCTTTGCACGGCAGCGAAGTGTTTGCGCGTGCCGAGCAGTGCGGCGTAAACGTGGCTTTCGAGGCCGCCGTAGCCGGCAGCATCCCGATCATTAAAAACATCCGCGAAAGCTTGAGCGGCAACCGCATCGAATGGATCGCCGGCATCATCAACGGTACCGGCAACTACATTCTGACGGCGATGGAACGTGAAGGGCGGCCGTTTCAGGAAATTCTGGAAGAAGCGCAGCGGCTGGGCTACGCAGAGGCCGATCCGGCCTTCGACATCGACGGCACGGATGCTGCCCATAAACTGACGATCTTGGCGTCCATCGCGTTCGGCATCCCGCTATCCTTCGATCGGGTGCATCGGGAAGGCATTACGGGCATCACTGCCGAAAACATTGCCGACGCTCGGGATTTAGGCTACCGCATCAGGCATCTGGGCATTGCGAAGCGGGTCGCGGACGGCATCGAGTTGCGCGTTCATCCGACGCTGATTCCATGCTCGCGACTGGTGGCCAACGTGGATGGCATCATGAATGCCGTTGTCGTCAAATCCGATGCGGCGGGCGCGCATTTGTACTACGGCGCCGGTGCCGGCGGAGATCCGACCGCTTCCGCTGTCATCGCGGACCTGGTGGATGTCGTGCGCACCCTGACGACGGATGCAGAGAACCGCGTACCGCATCTGGCCTACCAGCCGCACGCGCTGAGCGACTTGCCGATCCTTCCGATGGGCCGGGTGCAAACGGCATGCTATCTGAAGTTGCAGGCCGTGGATCGTCCTGGCGTGCTGGCGGCGGTGACTCGGATCCTCGGCAATCTGGAAATTAGCATTGAGGCGATCCGCCAGCGCGAGCCGAACAATGGCGAGGCCGACGGCGGCGTGCCGGTCACGCTGCTGACTCACAAGGTGCCGGAAGAGCGCATTGATCAAGCGATCGAACGCATTGAAGCGCTGGATGAAATCGTCTCCCGCGTACAGCGCATTCGCATCGAATCGCTCAAATAGTTCGCAAGGCATTCCGATGGCGCATTACACGGGCCTGATCGACCGTTATCGGGAGTTCCTGCCGATTGCGGCGGCGACGGAAGCGGTCAGCTTGTGCGAAGGCGATACGCCCCTGATTGAACTTGCGGCGCTGCCCAAGGAATGGGCCACGAGTTGCCGGGTGCTGGTGAAGTTCGAAGGTCTGAACCCGACCGGCTCATTCAAGGACCGCGGCATGACCGTGGCAGTGACCCGCGCCCGGGAAGAAGGCAGCCGCGCCATCATCTGCGCTTCCACCGGCAACACATCGGCCTCGGCGGCTGCCTATGCGGCGCAGGCCGGCATGGAATGCTTCGTGCTGATTCCGGCCGGCAACGTCGCGCTGGGAAAGATCGCCCAAGCGATCATGCACGGCGCTACCATCCTGCAGATCGAGGGCAATTTCGACGACGGAATGCGGCTGGTGCGGGAAGTCGCCGAAGAGGCGCCTGTGACCATCGTCAATTCCGTCAACCCGTACCGGCTCCAAGGCCAGAAGACGGCTTCCTTTGAGATTGCGGAAGCCTTGGGCGCAGCCCCAGACTACCATTGCCTGCCGGTCGGCAACGCGGGCAACATCACGGCCCACTGGATCGGCTACAGCGAATTGGCTGGCTGTCTGGAGCCGGCAACCGAAGCCTGCATGTTCTGCCAAGGCTCCTGCCCGTTCTCGTCGCCTGCGCAAATCGGCACTCGTCCGCGGATGCTGGGCTACCAGGCGGCCGGCAGCGCCCCGTTCCTGCGCGGCGAATGGGTCGCCGAACCCGAGACCCGCGCCACGGCTATTCGCATCGGCCATCCCCAGAGCTGGGACTACGCTTGGGCTGCGAGTCGGGAATCAGGCGGCTGGTTCGACGAATGCACGGACGAGGAAATCCTAGAGATGCAACGCCGACTGGCGAGCCGGGAAGGCATTTTCTGCGAACCGGCATCCGCGATCTCGGTGGCCGGTGCCATGTGCGATATCCGCAGCGGAAGGATCGAGGACGGCAGCGTCGTGGTCTGCACTCTGACCGGCCATGGCCTGAAGGATCCGAGCGTCGTCGAGGGCGTGGAAATGCAAAGCGTCAAGCCGACGCTTGCCACCATCAAGGGTGCGATTGAGCGCAAGCTGGACGCTTAGCAAGCAATCCCGCCGCCGCTAGATCTTTCGCGCCAGTTCTGCCGCATAGCCGAGATAATCGCGCGGCTGCATGGCGCTCAGTCGTTGCTTCACGTCTTCAGGAAGTTTCAAGCTGCCAATAAATTCGGCCAACCCTTCCTGAGTGATGTGCTGCCCGCGTGTGAAGGCCTTGAGCTGCTCATACGGTTCTGGCAGACCGTAGCGTTTCATGACGGTCTGGACGGCTTCGGCCAGCACTTCGGGACAGGCTGCCAGATCGCGTTCCATGGCCTGCGGGTCCGGATCCAGTTTGCCGAGTCCGCGCAGCAACGCGGCATAGGCATTCGCGCTGCAGGCCAGCGTCGCGCCGATGTTGCGCAGCACTGTGGAATCGCTCAGGTCGCGCTGCAGGCGTGAAATTGTCAACTTGTCGGCGTAATACGCGAGTTCGGCGCAAGCCTGTCCGAAGTTGCCTTCGGCATTTTCGAAATCGATCGGGTTGACCTTGTGCGGCATCGTTGAGGAGCCGACTTCGCCGGCCTGCACCTTCTGCCGGAAATAGCCCATGGATATGTACTGCCATGCATCGCGTGCGAAATCCGTCAGCAGGTTGTGAATGCGGATCAGGGCATGGAAGAACTCCGCGAACTGGTCGTACGGCTCGATCTGGGTGGTCCAGGGATTCGCTTCCAGCCCCAAGCCTTGCAGCACTTGGGCCGCATGGGCGGGCCAGTCGACCTCGGGATAGGCGGCGCGGTGCGCGTTGTAGTTGCCGACGGCGCCGTTCATCTTGGCCAGAAAGCGCATGTCGCGCAATCCGCTCAATTGCCTCTGCAGTCGCGCCGCCGTGACGGCAATTTCCTTGCCCAAGGTCGTCGGGGAGGCCGGCTGCCCGTGCGTGCGCGACAGCATCGGAAGATCGGCGTAGTCGTGCGCCATGGAGCGGAGCCTCTCCTCGATCTGCTCCAAGGCAGGGAGAATGATCTCGATGCGCGCCCGATCGAGCATCAAGGCATAAGCGGGATGGTTGACATCCCACGAGGTGCAGGCGAAATGGATGAAGCCTTCAAGCGGAGCGAGTTCGCGGTCGGCCTGCAACTGCTCGCGCAGGAAGTATTCCAGAGCTTTGACATCGTGGTTGGTCTGCTTTTCGATATCCTTGACGCACTGCGCCTGCGCGGGAGAGAAATCGGCCACGAGTGCTTGAAGCTTTTGGCGAGCAGTCTCGGACAGCGGCGGGACTTCGGCAACCTCCGGATGCTCGGACAGGGCCGCGAGCCAAGCGATCTCCACTTCCAAGCGGTGCCGGATCAGCCCGAACTCGGAGAACAATTGGCGCAGCCGTTCCTCGGTCTGCTGATGATAGCGCCCGTCAACCGGGGACAGGGCGGTCAAGGGCGAAAGTTCCAAAATCGAGGCCTCATGCGATTGGCAACCCGGTATTATATGGGTACCACAGGGCTACCGATGAGAGGGCGAAGGCAATGGCTGGATGGCGGACGGAAAAAGACAGCATGGGAGAAATGCGGGTGCCGGAGGACGCTTGCTATGGGGCGCAGACGCAGCGCGCCGTGGAAAATTTCCCGGTCAGCGGCTTGCGCATGCCGCGCAGCTTCCTGCACGGATTGGGGCTGGTCAAGCGCGCCTGCGCGGAAGCCAATGCCAGACTGGGCCTTCTGGAGCAGGAGCAGGCCGATGCCATCGCCGCGGCGGCGCAGCAGGTCGCGGACGGGCAGCATGATGCGGAATTCCCGGTTGACGTCTTCCAGACAGGCTCCGGCACCAGCACCAACATGAACGCCAACGAGGTGATTGCGCATTTGGCAGGAGAGGGGGTGCATCCGAACGATCACGTCAATATGAGCCAGAGCTCGAACGACGTGATTCCGACGACCATCCATGTCAGCGCCTGCATCGCCATTGAACGGCAGTTGCTTCCGGCGTTGGCGTATTTGCAGCAGACTTTGCGCGACAAGGCTGGCACGCTGGATGCGCAGGTCAAGACCGGACGGACGCACCTGATGGATGCCATGCCGGTGCGCATGTCCCAAGAGGTCGGCGCATGGGCCAGTCAGATCGGCTACGGCGTCCGGCGGATCGAAAGTTCGCTGCCGCGCTTGCAGGAACTGGCGCAAGGCGGGACGGCGGTCGGCAGCGGCATTAATGTGCCAGAGGATTTCGTGGCTACATTCCTTGAGTTCCTGCAAGAGAATACCGGCCTCAGGTTCTCGTCCAAGCCGGACAAGTTCGAAGCCTTGGCGGCCCAGGATGCCGCCGTCGAGATGAGCGGGCAGCTCAAGACGGTGGCCGTCGGCCTGATGAAGATCGCCAACGATTTGCGCTGGATGAACTCCGGGCCGTTGTCCGGTCTGGGCGAGATCGCCTTGCCGGCCTTGCAGCCGGGCAGCAGCATCATGCCCGGCAAGGTGAATCCGGTCGTTCCGGAATCCGCAGCGATGGCGGCGGCGCAAGTGATCGGCAACGATGCCACCATCAGCGTGGCGGGGCAGTCAGGCAATTTCCAACTCAACGTCATGCTTCCAATCATTGCGTACAATTTGTTGCAGAGCATTGAAATACTTTCAAATATTTCAAAACTTCTGGCGGATCGGGCCATTGCCGGATTCACGGTCAACGACGAAGTTCTGCAAGCCTCGCTGGAGCGCAATCCGATTCTGGTGACGGCGCTCAATACCGCCATCGGTTACGAAAAAGGCGCGGCGATCGCCAAGCAAGCCTACGCTGAAGGCCGTTCCGTGCTGGATGTGGCCCGCGAGCAAACCGACCTGTCCGAAGAGGATTTGCGCCAGCTGCTAGATGCGACCGCGTTGACGTACGGCGGCATTGTGGAGTGAGGGCGCGATGGCCGGCCTGCGGGCCGGCCAACCGCGGATTCAAGCCGCCAGTTGCCGCAGCACGTAGTGCAGGATGCCGCCGTGGCGGTAGTACTCGACTTCTTGCGGCGTATCAATGCGCACGACCGCATGGAAGGCGATGGGCGTGCCGCCGTTGCCGGAGCGGGCGGTGACAGCAAGCTGCTCGGGCATGTCCTGCGTTCCTGACAGTCCGGCGATGTCGAAGTGCTCTTCGCCGGTAAGGCCTAGCGAATCGGCGGTTTCGCCATCGGGGAACTGCAACGGCAGGATGCCCATGCCGATCAGGTTGGAGCGATGGATGCGTTCGTAGCTTTCGGCGATGACGGCTCGCACGCCTTGCAGGCGCGGGCCTTTGGCGGCCCAGTCGCGAGAGGAGCCGCAGCCGTATTCCTTGCCGGCCAGTACGATGAGTGGGGTTGCCTCCTCGTGGTACTTCATGGCCGCATCGAAGATCGGCATCGTCTCGCCGCTCGGCAGATGCCGCGTCACGCCGCCTTCAACGCCATTGGCCAGCCGGTTGCGCAATCGGATGTTGGCGAAAGTGCCGCGCATCATGACTTCATGGTTGCCGCGTCGCGAGCCGTAGGAGTTGAAGTCCGCCGGTTCGACGCTGCGCTCTTTCAAGTAGCGCCCGGCTGGGCTGTCTTCCGCAATGGCCCCGGCCGGCGAGATGTGATCGGTTGTCACCGAGTCGCCAAGGAATGCCAAAGCCCGGGCGCCGGCGATGTCGGCCAGTTCGCCGACCTCCATGGAGATGTCTTCGAAGTAGGGCGGATGCGAGACGTACGTGGAATCCGGCCATGCATACAGTCGCCCGGCATCCGCATTCAATCCGGCCCAGTTGGCATCGCCCTCGAAGACGGCCTGATAGCTGTCCTGGAACTGTCCGGCATCCAAGGCGCTGCCCAGCACTTCGGCGATTTCCCGCTGCGTCGGCCAAATGTCCTTGAGGAAGATGTCGCGTCCGTCCGCAGTCGTCGCCAGCGGCTCCGCGTAGAGATCCCGGTCCATGCGCCCGACGATGGCATAAGCGACGACCAGTGGCGGCGACGCCAGATAGTTCATCAGCACTTGGGCATGAATGCGACCCTCGAAATTGCGGTTGCCGGACAGGACCGAGACGGCCGTCAGGTCATGGTCCGCGATCAGCCCGGACACTTGCTCCGGAAGAGGGCCGGAATTGCCGATGCATGTGGTGCAGCCGTAGCCGACCAGATGGAAGCCCAGTGTTTTCAATGCCTCCATCAAATCCGCGCGTTCCAGATAGTCGGTCACCACGCGCGAACCTGGGGCCAGCGACGTTTTGACCCATGGCCGGGCTTTCAAGCCCAGTGCGACGGCTTTCTTGGCGACCAGCCCGGCGCCGACCATGACGGCCGGGTTGGAAGTGTTGGTGCAGGATGTGATCGCGGCGATGGCCACCATGCCGTCGCCGATGCGGCAGGCTTCGCCGTTGATCTCCACTTCGGTGCTGGACGGTTCGGATTTGCCGCGCTGTCGGTTGATGGACTCCAGCTGCGTTTGGAATTGCTGGGCCGCATCCCGCAACGGCACTCGGTCCTGCGGGCGTTTGGGTCCGGCCAGGCTGGGCTCGACCGTGCCGAGATCCAGTTCCAGAGCTTCGCTGTAGACGGCATGCTCTGCCTGTCCGCCGCGCCACATCGCTTGTTCCTTGGCATAGGCTTCGACGCAGGCCACCAGACTGGCATCCCGGCCCGTGAGGCGCAAGTAGTCCAAGGTCTCTTGATCGATGGGAAAGAGTCCGCAAGTCGCGCCGTATTCTGGTGCCATGTTGGCGATGGTGGCGCGATCGCCAATGGCGAGATGGTCCAAGCCGTCGCCGTGGAATTCGACGAATTTGCCGACCACGCCATGCGCGCGCAGCATCTGGACGATGGTAAGCACCAGATCGGTGCCGGTGGCGCCTTCCGGCAGGGAGCCTGTCAGGCGGAAGCCGACCACCCGCGGGATCAGCATGGAAATCGGCTGGCCCAGCATGGACGCTTCGGCCTCGATGCCACCGACGCCCCAGCCTAGAACGCCAATGCCGTTGATCATCGTGGTGTGAGAGTCCGTGCCTACCAGAGTGTCCGGATAGGCTTCCAGTACGCCATCGCGTTCCTGCGCGAAAACCACGCGGGCCAAGTACTCAAGATTGACCTGATGCACGATGCCGGTGTCAGGTGGGACGACTTTGAAATTGCTGAAGGCGCCTTGGCCCCATTTGAGGAATCGGTAGCGTTCGCGGTTTCGGTCGAATTCCAGTTTGGCATTGAGGTCGAAGGCCTGATCGCTAGCAAATCGGTCCACTTGCACGGAATGGTCAATGACCAGTTCGGCTGGCTGCAACGGGTTGATGCGCTCCGGATTGCCGCCAAGGGCGCTGATGGCATTGCGCATGGCGGCCAAATCGACGACCGCCGGTACGCCGGTGAAATCCTGCATCAGGACGCGGGCTGGGCGAAAGGCGATTTCGCGGCTCGCCGCCGCGGTCGGATCCCAGTTCAGAAGGGCCGTGATGTCGTCCGAAGTGACAGTGCGACCATCCTCGTAGCGCAGCAGATTTTCCAGCAGTATCTTCAGGGAGAACGGAAGGCGTTCGGCGCCGCTGAGCGCGGTCAGCCGATGGATCTGGTAGGTTCTGCCGCCCGCTTTCAGCGTAGAACAAACATTATAACTATTGTTCATTAGATTGTTTTTATTGATAATTCTGTCCCAAAAGAGAGTTTTTCGCAACCGTGAGCCGCAGCATGCGCCGCACGGGCGGCTTGGCTATTTTCGCATGAAACGGGAAATGTCTTGCGATGGTTGCGGGAAGGTTCTCGTGATGATGCCGCCGCCGAGGCAGACCGGGCCGTCGTAGAATACGGCGGATTGTCCGGGGGCTGGAGCCCATTGCGACGCACCGAAATGCACGCGCATGGCTTCATCGCCGGGTTTGATGGCGCATGCTTGCAATGGTTGCCGATGTCGGATGCGGGCATGCAATGCCAGAGTCTTTGGCGGCATCCCGGAAATCCAATGGGGCGGCTCGATTTCCAGTTCGCGCACATTCAGGCTCGGATGCTGCCGATCCTGCGTGACGATCAGGCGCCGGTCTTGCGGCTGCTTCTCCAGCACATACCACGGCTTGTCCGCGGCGGCAGCGACGCCGCCAATGCCCAGTCCGGTACGTTGTCCGATCGTGTAGAAGGGCAGGCCCGAGTGTTCGCCAAGAACCCGGCCGCCAACATCCGTAACCGGTCCGGGTTCCGCTGGGATGTAGCGCGCCAGAAAATCCTGGAAGCGGCGCTCGCCGATGAAGCAGATGCCGGTGCTGTCCTTCTTGTCGTACACGGGCAGGCCCAGCCGGCGCGCAATGCGGCGCGTGTCCTGCTTGAGCATTCGCTGCAAAGGGAAGGTGCTCGCCTGCAGCTGCTCCTGATTCAGCAGGTGCAGGAAATAGGTCTGGTCCTTGGCGGCATCGCGCGCTTGGACGAGTTCCATGGTTGCACCTTGACGGATGCCGGCGTAATGGCCGGTCGCGATCGCTGTCGCGCCGAGGCTGCGGGCATGGTCCAGGAAGGCGCGGAACTTGATGTCCCGATTGCACCAGACATCCGGGTTGGGCGTACGGCCTGCGGCGTATTCGGCCAGAAACGATTCGAACACCCGCGTCCAGTATTCGGCGGAGAAATTAGCCGTATGCAGACGGATGCCCAGCGTCTCGCAGACGGCTTGCGCGTCTTTCAGGTCGGCGGCGGCAGCGCAATATTCGGCGGTATCGTCTTCGTCCCAGTTCTTCATGAACAAGGCTTCGACTTCGGTGCCGGATTCGCGCAACTGCCAAGCGGCGACGGCGGAATCGACGCCGCCGGACAGTCCGACCATCACGGTCGCGGCCATGCTCAGAATGGGGTGGCGTGCAGCAGGCTGAGCGGATGCCGGATTCCGGACAGATAGTCGTCGATGCCCTGCAGCACCATGGGGCTGCGCCGCCGTTCGGGTTCCAGAGCGGCGACCTCGGCGCGGGTCATCCACAAGGCGCGGAGGATCGGCGCATCCAGCGTCTGTCCGGCATGTTCGTGCAGCAGCTGCCCGCAGAATGCGAAGCGCAAGTACATGTGCGGCGAGCCGGGCGGCTGGTACTGGTAGATGCCGACCAGAGCTTCAGGACGGAATTCCCAAGCCGTCTCCTCGCGGACTTCGCGGACGCAGCCTTGCGCCAGCGTTTCGCCGGCATCGAGATGGCCGGCCGGCTGATTGATTACTTGGGCATCGCCGGCCCGTTCTTCGACCAGCAGAAATTTGTCCTCCCGCTCGGCGATGGCGGCAACGGTGAGATGGGGGGTCCAGACCATGCGGTACGCTGAAATGTGCTAGAGTGAATGCGCATTGTACGGGCAAATTCACTATTAATCCGATAGGCATCGACCGATGGATGTAAGAATGCGTACCGGTCAGGCGCACCGCGCATCATGCCCGGCGCGGCCAGTGGGGACGGTTACATGAGCGGCGTATTCAGCGAGTCGTTCGAACGTTCCTTGGCGAAAATCAGGAAACTGGCCAAGGCGCGCGGGCATGGCTACATGACGCTGGAGCATGTGGTGCTGGCCGTGCTGGACGAGCCGGCCGCGCATGGATTGTTCCGACAGAACGAGATCCCGCTGACCGTGTTCCAAGAGGAACTTCTGGAGTTCATCGAACGGCATACGCCGCGGCTCGATGGGGCTTCGACCAAGGTCGAGGAGACGCGCAGCGTGAGTCGCGTGCAAGCCCGGGCGCAGATGATCTTCGAAATCCCGACCGGCATCCATGTGCTGGAGATGCTGTTCGAAGAGCCGCATTCGTATGCCGTGCAATTGTTGCGCAAGCATGGCATCAGCCGCGATCAGGTCGCGAAGTTTCGGGCACGCGTGGACCGAGCGCGCTTCAACGCGCAGGATACGGTACGGCTGGAGCCCACGGAAAGCAATAAGGCGGGCCGAACGCCGCGCCGGGAAGGCACCGCCGTGCAGCGCTATGCGACGGACTTGAATCAGCGCGCCCGGGAGGGCGGCATCGATGTGCTGGTGGGACGCGACGAGGAGATGCAGCGCATGATCCAGACGCTGGGGCGGCGGCGCAAGAACAACGTGGTGCTGGTCGGCGAAGCGGGCGTCGGCAAGACGGCGTTGGCGGAAGGGCTGGCATGGAAGATCGTCCGAGGCGAAGTGCCGCAGGCGCTGGCCTCCGCGACCGTGCTGTCGCTGCATGTCGGCGGCCTAGTCGCTGGAACGCGCTTCCGCGGCGATTTCGAGGAGCGGATGAAGAATCTGCTGGGCAGTTTGCGCCAACAGCCGGATGCCATCCTGTTCATCGATGAGATTCACACGCTGGTCGGAGCCGGTTCGGCGGCCGGTACGGTCATGGACGCCGCAGACCTGCTCAAGCCGCTTCTGGCTGCGGGCGAACTGCGCTGCATCGGCGCCAGCACTTGGCGCGAATACCGGCGCGTGTTCGAGACGGATGCGGCGCTGGCGCGACGCTTCCAACGCATCGATGTGAACGAGCCGAGTGCCTCGGAAACCTACCAAATTCTGGAGGGCCTGAAAGCCGGCTACGAAAGCTACCATCAGGTGCGCTACGGCACGGATGCCCTCCGTTCCATGGTGGACTTGTCGGTCAAGCATCTGCATGACCGGCGGCTTCCGGACAAGGCCATCGACGTGATGGATGAAACCGGTTCCCGCTGCCGCATGGAGCATGGAAAAGCTACGGAGGTGGATGTGCGGCTTCGGGATGTGGAGCGCACGGTCGCCGTCATGGCGCGAATTCCGGAGCAGAGCGTCACGGTCTCGGCGCAGCAGGAACTGCAGGACATCGAGGAACGGCTCCGCCGCTTCATCTTCGGACAGGACGATGCCATTCGGCAGCTGGTGCGTGCGTTGCGTCTGGCGCGGGCTAGGCTGAATTCGGAGCGGCGGCCGCTGGGATCGTTCCTGTTCAGCGGCCCGACCGGTGTCGGCAAAACGGAAGTCTGCCGCCAGTTGGCGGCAGCCATGGGCGTGGAATTGCTGCGCTTCGACATGTCGGAATACATGGAGCGCCACTCGGTGGCGCGCCTGATCGGCGCGCCGCCCGGCTATGTCGGCTACGACGAAGGCGGGCTGCTCACGGAAGCCGTCATGAAGCACCCTTACGCCGTGTTGCTCTTGGACGAGGCGGAAAAGGCGCATCCGGACGTGATGAACGTCCTGCTGCAAATTATGGACCATGGCACACTGACCGACGGGAACGGGCGGGAAGTCGATTTCCGCAACCTGATTTTGGCGCTGACCTGCAATGCGGGCGCGGGCGAAGCCGCACGGACTGGCATCGGATTCGCGCCGGCGGCGGGCGCGAGCGATATGCGCCGGGCCATCGAGCGGGCGTTTGCGCCGGAATTCCGCAACCGTCTGGATGCCACCGTCCAGTTCGCGCCGCTGGAGCCGGACAGCGTGCTGGCCGTGGTCGGCAAACTGCTGGCGGAACTGCAGGATACCTTGGCCGCGCGCGGCATAACGCTCAAAACCGATCTGCGGGCCCGGCGCTGGCTGGCTCGGGAAGGGTTCGACCCGGCCATGGGCGTCCGCCCCATGGAACGCGTGGTGCGCGAGCATGTGCAGGCGCCATTGGCGGACAGGATTCTGGACGGCGAATTGCACGCCGGCGGCATGGCGCGCCTGACGGCGAACCGCAAGGGCCTGCGGATGGCGGTGACGGCGGCAGCCGTCCCGGAAGAGGCCGACGCGGCGTTGGCGGCAGAGCGTTAGCGGGTTCGATAGACGATGCGGCCTTTGCTCAGATCGTACGGCGTCAGCGCCACGGTGACCTTGTCGCCCGTCAGGATGCGGATGTAATGCTTGCGCATGCGCCCGGAAATATGGGCGGTCACCATGTGGCCGTTCTCCAGTTCCACCCGGAACATGGTATTCGGAAGGGTTTCGGTGACCGTGCCCTCCATTTCGATATGCTCTTCTTTCGGCATGGTGCCTCGCCAAACTTGCGGTGTGCATTATCAGGCAATTTGGCCTGAATCACAAGTTGAGCATTGCGGGACGATGAAGATTGCCGGCCTGTTTCCGGGGCAAGGAGCGCAGAGCGTCGGCATGCTGGCCGAATTGGAGGCCGCCTATCCGCAGGTGCGGGAGACGTTTGAAGAAGCTTCCGAAGCCGTGGGCGACGATTTGTGGCGGCTGGCGAGCGAAGGCCCGGCAGAGGATCTGAACCAGACACGCAACACCCAGCCAGTGCTATTGGCAGCGGGTTTGGCCGCATGGCGGGTCTGGGAGGCGTATGGCGGTTTGCGGCCGGCATGCTTCGCAGGCCATAGCCTGGGCGAATATACGGCTCTGGCGGCGGCTGGTGCGCTGCCGCTGCCGGAGGCCGCCAAACTGGTGCGCTGGCGCGGAGAATTGATGCAGACGGCAGTGCCGGAAGGCATTGGCGGCATGGCGGCAGTGCTGGGCTTGGGCGATGCCGAGGTGCGCGAGATTTGCGCTCGGAGATCGCTGTCGGAGGAGGTCGTGGAAGCCGCCAATTTCAATGCGCCGGGGCAGGTCGTGCTGTCTGGGCATCGGGGGGCTGTCGAAGCGGCTGCGGCGGCCTGCCGCGAGGCCGGAGCCCGGCGGGCAGTGCTGCTGGATGTCAGCGTGCCGTCGCATTCCAGCCTGATGCAGACGGCCGCCGAGAGCTTTGCAGCGGCTTTGTCGGCCGCGCCGTTCGCGCCGCCACATACGCCCGTCTTCAACAATGTCGATGCTTGCGCGGAGACGGAACCGGAACGCATTCGGAAAGCCCTGGTGCGGCAGATGCATTCGCCGGTGCGCTGGTCTGATGGTATACTGGAAATCATCAGGCAAGGGGCGACGATGCTGCTGGAATTCGGCCCCGGTCGGGTTCTGACGGGATTGAATCGACGCATTGACAAGGCCGCAGCCGGAATGAGTGTGGAGAGCCCCGCGACCTTGGAGCACGCTTTGCGCGAGACGGCGGATGCAGACTGAACATGCTTTGGTGACCGGCGCCAGCCGCGGGATTGGCAGATCCATTGCTTGGTCCTTGGCGGAGCAAGGAGCGTGCGTCACCGGCACGGCCACGACCGAAGAAGGGGCCCGGAAGCTGGCGGAAGAATTGGATGCCGTCAGCAGCGAGGCCCGCGCCGAGGTGCTTCGCTTGCAGGATCCGGCTTCGGTGGCGGCTCTGCTTGAGCGTTTGGAGCAGCAGCAGCGCATGCCAGCGATCCTGGTCAACAATGCCGGCATCGCCCGCGACAATCTCCTGCTGCGCATGAAGGACGACGAATGGGCCGATGTGTTCGACACGAACCTCCGAGGCACGTTCCAGGTGACCCGCGGCTGCCTGCGCGGCATGCTGAAGGCGCGGCGCGGCCGCATCATCAACCTGTCTTCCGTCGTAGCCTTCACCGGCAATCCGGGACAGGCGAACTATGCTTCCACCAAGGCGGGGCTGGTCGGCTTCACCCGCACGCTGGCTCAGGAAGTCGGCGCGCGCGGCATCACCGTCAACTGCATTGCGCCAGGCTTCATCGACACGGACATGACGCAAAGCCTGTCGGAAGAGCAGCGCGCCGCGCTGCTGCAACGCATCCCTTTGCAGCGTTTGGGCACGGCCGCGGACGTGGCGGCGGCCGTACTGTATTTGGCGGGAGAGGGCGGCAGCTACATTACCGGCGAGACTCTGCACGTCAACGGCGGCATGTTCATGGGCTGAAGCGGCGCCCCGGCATGCGTGAGCCAAGCGTCCGGCCCGTTCTCTGCCGTGGCGCGGGCGAGCAAGTTTCGGCGCGGACCGGCAGGGCAGTCTTGGTATAATCAGGTCGCCAGCGCATATGCGGACGGGCCAGACCATGACGTCTGGGGAGGATTCCGATTCGCGCAACCCAGCAATCCAAATCACTTGAGGAAAAATCACACCATGAGCGACAACATTGAAGAACGCGTCATTAAAGTCGTATCGGAGCAGCTCAGCGTGCCACCAGACAAGATCACTCCGTCTTCGGCGTTCGTGGCCGACCTGAATGCCGATTCGTTGGACACCGTCGAGTTGGTGATGGCTCTGGAAGAAGAGTTCGAACTGACGATTCCCGACGAAATGGCCGAGAAGATCGGCACCGTCCAGCAGGCAATCGATTTCGTACGGAACAATGGCGAATAAGATCGCGACGTTGCCTGTCGGATCTAGCCGCATCTAAATCTCTTCCGATGGGTTGCATGGTGCGGGGCAGGGCATCGCATGGCTCAGCGTAGGGTCGTCGTCACCGGCCTTGGAGTCGTTTCTCCGGTCGGCTCCACGGTGCCAAAGGCGTGGGGGAATCTGATCGAAGGGCGTAGCGGCATTCGACGGGTCGAGTGCTTTGACGTCTCGAAGTTTTCGGCGCAAATCTGCGGTTCGGTCGTCGATTTCGATGCGGACCGGCATGTGCCGCCCAAAGAGCAGAAGAAGATGGATGTATTCATCCAATACGCCATCGGCGCGACGGCTGAGGCGATTCAGGACTCGGGGCTCGAAATAACCGAGGACATAGCGGAGCGGGCAGGCATCGCCATCGGCTCCGGCATTGGCGGCCTGCCGTTCATCGAAAACAACTACGAAGCCTATATGCGCGGCGGACCGCGCCGCATTTCGCCCTTTTTCGTTCCGAGCACCATTGTCAACATGGCCTCGGGCGATCCCTCCATTCAATTCAATCTCAAAGGCCCGAACTGGTCCGTCGTGTCCGCCTGCGCCACCGGCACGCACAACATCGGTCTGGCCGCACGCTCAATCATGCATGGCGATGCCGACGTGATGGTGGCCGGCGGCGCGGAAATGACGATCTGCCCGCTCGGCCTAGGCGGCTTTGCCGCGGCCCGCGCCTTGTGCGCGTCGCATAATGACGACCCGGAGGCGGCATCGCGCCCTTGGGATGCCGAGCGCGACGGGTTCGTGCTGGGCGACGGGGCCGGCGTCGTGGTGCTGGAGGAATACGAGCAGGCGAAGACGCGAGGCGCCCGGATCTACTGCGAACTGGTCGGCTTCGGCATGAACAGCGATGCCCATCATATGACGCAGCCGAGTCCCGGCGGCGAAGGGGCTGCGCGTTGCATGAGCCAAGCGCTCAAGGATGCGAATTTGATGCCTGAAGACGTGCATTACATCAATGCGCATGGAACCTCGACGCCCGCCGGCGATTTGGCCGAAACGGCCGCCATCAAGGCCGTATTCAAGGATTACGCCAAACGCCTTCCGGTCAGTTCCAACAAATCCATGATCGGCCATCTGCTCGGCGCAGCTGGCGGCGTGGAAGCGGTCTTCAGCGTCATGACCCTGCGCGATCAGGCGTTGCCGCCCACCATCAACTACGAGCACCCGGATCCGGAATGCGATCTGGACTATGTGCCGAACGAGGCCCGCGAGGCGAAGGTCGACGTGGTGCTGTCCAATTCGTTCGGCTTCGGAGGAACCAACGGCACGCTCGTCTTCAAGCGGGTCTGAGTTCCGCTTGGCGGCGGCTTGAAGTTCGCCATGATTCTGGTCGACGGCGCGGCGCAAGGCGAAGTCGACGCCGCAGACCGGGGCCTCCACTACGGCGATGGGCTGTTCGAAACGCTGGCGGTGGTCGATGGCCGCATCCGGCACTGGACGCGGCATTTGGGGCGTCTGGAGTCGGGCTGCCGACGCTTGGGTCTGGAGTGTCCGGAAGCAAGCCTGCTGGAGCGGGAAGTTCTGCAACTGAGCGGTGGATGCGCCCGCCGGGTGGTCAAAATCATCGTGACGCGCGGTGCCGGAACGCGCGGCTACCGTCCTCCGCAGCCGGCGCGCAGCCGGCGCATTCTTCTGGCAAGCGACTGGCCCGATCACCCGCGGCAATGGGCTCGGGAAGGCGTGCGCATCCGGCTATGCCAAATGCGTTTGGGGCATAATCCATTGCTGGCCGGCATCAAGCACTGCAACCGCTTAGAACAGGTGCTGGCTCGGAGCGAATGGGGCGATGAGTTTGAGGAGGGTCTGATGCTGGATGAGCATGGGCGCGCGATCGAAGGCACCATGAGCAATCTGTTTGTGGTGCAGGACGGGGCCTTGACGACCCCGGACCTGAGCCGTTGCGGGGTCGCCGGGGTCATGCGGCAGGTCATCTTGGACCAAGCGCCCGGGCAAGGCATTCCTACAGAGGTTGCGGAAGTAGGGCTGGAGCAGGTGCGGCAGGCTGATGGATTGCTGCTGTGCAATGCGCTCATCGGCATCTGGCCGGTACGCACTTTCGAAGAGCGACAGTATCCGGTGCCAAGGCTGCTCGACGCTTTACGCTGCATTGACGGACTGGAACTGCCATGCTGAATGCCGAGGGGGCGCGATTCGCACTCATGCTGGCGTTCATGCTGGGCATGGCGGCCATGGCCCATACGCACGCGGTGCTGACGCAAACCATTGTTTCGAGAGGGCAGACGGTCGCCATCCATATCGCCAAAGGAGACAGCCTCGATCAGGTTCTCACGCAATTGCAGGCGGCCGGCTTGATGCAGAGACAGCCCTACGCGTGGGTCGCTTCCGTGTGGCTGGACGCGGAACGGCGCACCAAAGCCGGGGAATACGAGCTGAATGGCCCGATGGATGCCTTGGACATCCTCGCCAAAGTGATTGACGGACGCGGCATTTTGCATACCCAAACCTTGTTCGAAGGCTGGACCATCCATGAAATGCTTGAAGCCATGGAGCAGAATCCCACAGTCCGGAGGACAAAGGAGCCTTGGAAGGAAATGGGCTTCGACGTCATTGAGGATGCGGAAGGATGGTGTCTTCCGGATACCTACAAGCATTATCGGGGCGACCCCGACATTAAAATTCTGGCTTTATGCGTTCAGGCTATGCGCCTCAAACTGCCCGAGTTGTGGGCCAGCCGGGCATCCGGCCTGCCCTACGAAAAACCTGAAGATGCGCTGATCATGGCTTCTATCGTGGAAGCGGAAACCAGTCTGGATGAAGAGCGGCCTCTGGTTGCGGGAGTGCTGCTCGCCCGGCTTGAACGTGACATGCGCCTGCAGGCGGATCCGACGGTCATCTACGGACTGGGTAAGGATTTCGACGGCAACCTGACGCGCCGGCATTTGCGGGATGGCGCAAACCCGTTCAATACGTACCGCATTCATGGGCTGCCGCCCGGACCCATCGGCAATCCGGGCCTCAAATCGCTGCAGGCGGCACTGCATCCGGATATGGAATCCGGATTCCTGTATTACGTCGCGGTGGGCGATGGAAGCCATTTCTTCTCGAAAACTTATAAGGAACACCGCAAGGCGGTCAACAAGTACCAGAAAAAGAGGAAGCGAGGATGACGGCGCAACGCGGCAAGTTCATCAGCGTCGACGGCATTGAAGGGGCCGGGAAGTCGACGCACCTGCCGGCCTTGGCGGACTTTCTGGGGGCAAGCGGGATACCCTGCGTCCTGACCCGCGAACCCGGCGGCACGCCGCTGGGCGAACGGATACGCGAGCTCTTGCTGTCCGACACGCTGGCGCCGGCCAGTCTGGAAGCCGAATTGCTTTTAATGTTCGCGGCACGCGCCGAGCATGTCGAGACCGTCATCCGGCCGGCCTTGGCGCAAGGTTCGTGGGTCTTGACCGACCGCTTCCTGGATGCGAGCTTCGCCTATCAGGGCGCCGGATGGGGACTTGGAGTCGAGCGGGTCGCGGCACTGGCCGATTGGCTGCTGCCCGAGTTGCGGCCGGATCTGGTCATCGTGCTGGACGTGTCGGTCGAAGAGGCATTGGAGCGGGTTCGCAGGCGTAATCAGCAAGACCGTTACGAAAAGCAGAACGCGGCATTCTTCCAGCGGGTGCGGCAATACTACTTGGATCAGGCGGCATCCGTGCCGGAATGCTACCGCGTCATTAATGCCCAGCGTCCGGTCGCGAAAGTGCGGGCGGAGGTTCTGGAAGCCTTGCGAGGAATGCTCTGATGCCTTGGAAGAGGATTCCCGATTGGATGCAGCCCTTATGGGAGCATTGGCAAGAGGTTCGGCGCGAAGGGCGGCTGCCACATGCCATGCTGGTGGTCGGGCCGTCCGGCTCCGGAAAGCGCGAACTGGTCGAGGCTTTCGTACGCGGCATGCAGTGCCGCGCGCCTGCAGCGGACGGCCTGCCGTGCGAGCAATGTCCGTCCTGCAAGCAGTTTGCGTCGCACTTGCAAATTGAGCAGAAGTCCCATCCGGACATCGATTGGCTGACGGTCAGCCGCTATTCCATCGGCATTGGCGAAATTCGCGATCAAATCATTCAGCGCCTGAACCTGAAGGCAAATTACGACCGCATGAAGGCCCTGGTCATCGAACCGGCGGAACGGATGACCCGGTCCGCCGCGAATGCATTGCTGAAAAGCCTTGAAGAGCCTCCAGAAGGTACGGTGCTGATACTTATCAGCCACCAGCCGGGGCGCTTGTTGCCTACCATACGCAGCCGCTGCCAGCGCTATGCCGTGCCGCTGTCTGGCACCGAAAAAGCATTGGAATGGCTGTGCGAATTCATGAGCAGAGCGGAGGCGGACCGTGCCATGGCGACCGCCGGCAACATGCCGGTTCGGGCTTTGGCGATGCACCAAGCCGGGCAAGTCGAGCTCCGGGATGAATTCGAACACGACCTTGATCAGGTCTTGGCCGGAACGCATCTGGAAACGACGTTCGCGAACAAATGGTGCGTGGCGCCCACGCACGAGAAAGGATCATCCCGCAGTAGGGGAAAGGGCGGCGGCGATGACGCGGCTGAAGACATCTCCATGGACCTGCGACTGACTTGGATGCTGGAATTCGGCGCAACGCAGGTGCGAGAGAGGTTGCGCGAGGCTGCGCCGCCCCCAGAACTGCAGGCGGCATGCCGCGCTTATCAGGAATTGCTTGAGGTGCGGGTGCGCGAAGCCAGCATTCCTGCCCCGCAGTTGAATCTCGAAGCTGCCTGTTTGGCGTTGCGCATGGCGCGCACAGGGAAGGGCGGCTGAATCGGACAGCTGCGTGCCAGCCTGCAGAAACTCCGGTTCGGTCCGGGAACGGGCCAGGCAAGAAGGACGACGGGCTGGATGCGGGGCATTCAGTCCCGCTTGCCGACCGGCACGTAATCGCGCTGCGTATGGCCCGTGTATAACTGCCGGGGGCGTCCAATCCGGAATTCCGCGCTTTCCATCATTTCGGCCCAATGCGCGACCCAGCCGGTCGTACGGGCGATGGCGAAGATGACGGTGAACATGTCCAAGGGGATGCCCATGGCCTTGAGAATAATGCCGGAGTAGAAGTCCACATTCGGGTAGAGTTTCCGCTTGACGAAATAGTCGTCTTCCAAAGCCGCCTTTTCCAGCGTCATGGCCGTGTTCAGCAACGGGCGGTCCGGGTCGTCCGTGCCATGCGCCTCCAGCACCTCGTAGCAAATCTTGCGAATCAGTTTCGCACGCGGGTCGTAGTTCTTGTAGATGCGGTGCCCAAAGCCCATCAGGCGCGCATGGTCTTCCTTGCTCTTGGCGCGCTGGATGTAATCGCCGACCGGCACGCCCGAATCGTGGATCTCGTCCAGCATGCGGATGACCGCTTCGTTGGCGCCGCCGTGCGAAGGCCCCCACAGCGTCGCCACGCCAGCGGCCAGCGCCGCGGCCGGGCTGGTCTCGGAACTGCCCGACAATCGCACCGTGGAGGTGGACGCATTCTGCTCGTGGTCGGCATGCAGCAGGAAAATTACGTCCAGTGCATGGGCCAGCATAGGCTCCGGTTCAGTGCCGAACATCATGTACAGGAAATTCGCCGCATAGCCCAAGTCCGGGTGGGGCGCCATGGGCTCCAGACCATTCCGGCAACGGTAGCCCAGTGCCGCCAGTGTCGGTGCTTTTGCGATCATCCGACAGGCCATCCGGTGCCGCCAAACGGCATCGAAGACATTGATTTCGGGATGGTAGACCGAAGCCAGATAGGCTAGGCTGGCCATCAGCATGGCCATCGGATGCGCTTGGCTGTCAAAGGCTTGGGAAAGGCTCCATATTTTCTCAGGAACAGAATATTCCTCTTTGATTTCATTGGAAAATTTATGCAACTGTTCCGGGTTCGGAAGTTCGCCATGCAGCAACAGGTAAGCAGTTTCTATGTGGTTGCTGAATTCTGCCAGTTGCTCGATGGGATAGCCGCGATAGCGCAGCAGGCCTAGGTTGCCGTCGATGTAAGTGATTTCGCTGCGGCAGCTCGCGGTCGAAACGAACCCCGGATCCAGCGAAAACCAGCCGCGCTCCTTATACAGGTTGCTGATATTGACAGCCGCAGGCCCTTCGCTGGATTCGGCGATGGGCAGTACGACCTCGTTTCCGCCATTGACCAGCTTGACTGTTCTTTCTGTCATGGGTACGGTGTCGGAGTCGCTTGCAAATGCGGCGGACGCCAAAATATGCGGGGTTCGAATGGGTTCGGGAAATGAACCCCTATTTTACATGATGCGGGGCGTATTCCTGATGCAGGGCTTCGATGAAGTTGGCGATTGTAATCGGGTCGTTCAAGTCCAGATGCGGAATTTTTAATTGCGGCGGCGGCGGGGCATCGGTCGCCAGCGCCACGATATTCGGGTCGTCGGGGTACAGATACGGGTGCCCTAGTGCCGGGCGGCACAACTCGATTTTCGGAAAGGCTTCATGCTTGAAACCCTCGACCAGAACCAGATTGGCGGCGCCGATGCGCAATTTTCGGAGTAGTCGAGGCAATGTCAATTCCTCCTCGCTGTCCTTCAGCTCGTGTACCAGAGCCCAGCGCCGCCCGGACGAAATCAGTATGTCGTGGGCACCGGCCTGGCGCAGGCGGTGGCTGTCCTTGCCCGGCCGGTCGATATCGAAAGCGTGATGTGCATGCTTGACGACTCCGACGCGATGCCCTTGGCCCGCCAGAATCGGAATGACTTGCTCCAGAAGTGCCGTCTTCCCGGTGCCACTGAAGGCGGCAAATCCGATTATGAAAGGAGTTCTTTTGGCGGCCATCAGTGTTGCAGGTCCTCAGGCGTGTTGATGTTGCGGAAGGCGTGCGCATCCTCGAACGGGACTTCGACAATGGCCTGCGCCGCGTAGAATGCGTCGATTTTACGCCCTCCCTGCTGCAGGAAGGCCGCAAGCGGCTCGGCCAAGGCCGTGCGCAGTATAGCGAAGACCGGCTGCATCCGGCCTTCGCAGCAGGCGACGGCGCCTTCGGTTCCGGCATCGGCGAGGGGTTCTGCCAGACGCGCCGCCAAGTCCCGACTGACTTGGGGGCTGTCGCAGGGCGCGACGAGAACCTGCCCGTTCGGTGCTTTCCGCAAGCCGGCGAGGATGCCGGCCAGAGGGCCGAGGAATCCGCCCGTTGCATCCGCAATGACAGGATAGCCGAACGCCGCATACCGAGCCCGGTTGCGGTTGGCGTTGATGAGCAAGGCATCGACCTGCGGCTCCAGACGCTCGATGACATGCTCCAGCAGGGGGCGCCCGCGGTATTCCACCAGCCCCTTGTCCTGGCCGCCCATGCGACGCGCCTGCCCGCCCGCCAATATCACACCGGTGAGCGGGGTGGCAGGTGCAAAATCGGCAGGCATCATCGGATTCGGCGCCAAAAGGTTTGGGCGCGACCTATTTTAACGGGGCGTAAAGGCGGTATACTGGCATTGTCAAATCTTGCTGCTTGCCCGATGCCGCACATGAGTTCCGCGCCCGAGATCCCGAAAGCGCAACGCGATGCGATCGAAGCTGCGGTCTACCGGCGACTGGCACAGCATCTGCGCGATCATCCGGAAGTGCAAAACATCGATCTGATGAATCTCGCGGATTTCTGCCGCAATTGCCTGTCCAAATGGTTCGTGGCCGCCGCTCAGGAGCAAGGGCTCGATATCGAGTACGACCAAGCTCGGGAAATCGTCTACGGCATGCCGTACGCCGAGTGGAAGGCGAAGCACCAAAAAGAAGCGACGCCGGAGCAACTGGCCGCCTTCAAAGCCGGCAAGCAAGCCGGAAAGAATGCCTGATTCCGCGCTCCGCCAGTCGCTGGAGTCGGATCTGAGCGACCTGCAGCTACTGCGCTACAACCGCCAAATCATGCTGCCGGCGATCGGCATCGAGGGGCAGGAACGCCTGCTGGCCTCCCGTATCCTGCTGGTCGGCCTGGGCGGCCTGGGCTCGCCGATTGCCATGTATCTTGCCGCCTGCGGCATCGGCCGCCTGACGCTGGCCGACCACGATCACGTCGAATTGGCCAACCTGCAGCGGCAGATCCTCTACGGCACTTCCGACTTGGACCGGCCCAAGGCGGTGACGGCGAAGCAGGCGCTGCAGGAAATCAACCCCGAAATCCGAATCAAGGCTCTTGCCGATTCCATGCGCTCTCCGCTGCTGGACGAGCAGGTCCGGGATGCCGATCTGGTGATTGACGCGACCGACAATTTCGAGACCCGGCTGGCCATCAACCGGGCCTGCGTCGCGTATGCCAAGACGCTGGTGTCCGGCGCTGTGATCCGCATGGAAGGGCAGGTTGCAGTGTTCCGCAATCGGCAGCCGCAGGATGCCTGCTACCAGTGCCTGTTCGGGGATGACCCGGTGCCGGAGGAGGGATGCGCGGAATCCGGCGTGCTCGGTCCGGTCGCTGGCGCCGTGGGTTGCGTACAGGCTGCCGAAGCGATCAAGTGCCTCGCATCGGCCGGCGAGCCCTTGTACAACCGGCTGATGTTGTACGACGCCATGCAGGCCGATTGGCGCGTGATTGAACTTGCGGCGGATCCGCATTGTCCGATATGCAGAGCCGTCTGGAACTGAGAAGGCCCGCCATGCTTGTCCGCATCGCCCGATCCTCCGACGAGAAGGAAAGTGCGGTCACGCCGCCGGAAATCTACCGGCAACGACGCACCTTCATGCAGCAATGCGCCATCGGTGCGGTCGGGCTTGCTGGCGGACTCTCGCTAAGTCGCCCGTCGCCGGCAGCTCTGGAGCTCGGCACGCCGAAGTCCAGCCGCTACTCGACCGACGAAGAACCCACCTCCATGCATGCGGCCACGCATTACAACAACTTCTACGAACTGGGCACCGACAAGGAGGATCCCCATCTCCATGCGGATGCCTTGAAGACCGAACCGTGGTCGGTCGCCGTCGACGGGCACTGCGAAAAGCCCGGAACCTATGCGGTGGAAGACCTGATCGATATGAGCCTGCTGGAGGAACGCATCTACCGGCTGCGTTGCGTGGAAGCTTGGTCCATGGTGATTCCGTGGCTGGGCGTGCCGCTGGGTGCGGCGCTGAAGCCGCTGCAGCCGACGGCGCAAGCCAAGTACGTCGCCTTCCAGACGATCATGGATCCGGACAACCTGCCCGGGCAGCGCCGCCGCGTATTGGACTGGCCGTATGTCGAAGGGTTGCGGATGGATGAGGCCATGCACCCGCTCGCGCTGCTGACGGTCGGCATGTACGGCGAGGCGCTTCCGAACCAGAACGGCGCGCCGGTCCGCATCATCGTGCCATGGAAATACGGCTTCAAGAGCATCAAGTCGATCGTGCGCATCAGTTTCGTGGAACAGCAGCCGCCCACGGCATGGAATCGTGAGACCCCGCACGAATACGGCTTCTATTCCAACGTCAATCCGGACGTCAATCATCCGCGCTGGAGCCAGCGGCGCGAACGGCGCATCGGCGAGTTCCGCAAGCGCAAGACTCTGATGTTCAACGGCTATGCTGAAGAAGTGGCGCACCTGTACGCCGGCATGGATCTCCGCCAATACTTCTGAGCATGCGCATGGCCGCAGTCGGCTGGATCAAGCCAGCGCTGTTCCTTCTGTGCTTGACGCCGGCCGTGCAGCTGCTGCACGGCGCATGGACCGATGCGCTGGGCATCAACCCGCTGGAAGCCCTGACGCATGCGACCGGCGAATGGGCCTTGCGCTTCCTGCTGCTGACGCTGTCGGTGACGCCATTGATCCGGTTCCTGCGATTGCCCGCGCTGTTGCCGTTCCGCCGCATGTTGGGGCTGTACGCGTTTTTTTACGCCAGCTTGCATCTGGGGACGTACCTGTGGTTCGACAAGTTCTTCGACTGGTTCGAGATCTGGCTGGATGTTCAAGACCGGCTGTTCATTACGGCCGGTGCTACCGCATTCCTGCTGCTGGTGCCCTTGGCGCTGACTTCGACGCGGCGGGCGATGCGGGCCTTGGGTCGCGCATGGAATCGTTTGCATCGGCTGGTCTATGCGGCGACGGCGGCCGGCATTCTGCACTACTTCTGGCTCGTGAAGGCGGATTACCTCGAACCGATCGTCTATGCCTCGCTGTTCGCCGTCCTGATGCTGTTGCGGCTGCGCCGCCCGAACCTCGTCCGCGCACCGGCGGCGGCTTCCGATGCCTCAGGTTCGGGGGCTAAGGCGCCTTAAGCAATGTATCCCGGGCCTGATTGATCTTGCGCGTCAAATAGTCGCTGCCGCCCCGGTCGGGGTGGAGCTTTTGCGCCAGACTCCTGTGCGCGGCCCGAATCTCCTCTGCTGTGGCATCGGGCGCAACGCCGAGGATGCGGGCCGCCGTTTCGGCCGACATGGCGGCCTCCTCGAAATCATCCGCCGCCGCGCCGCTTGGACCCGAGTCACGCCACTCCGGACGGGCCCGCTGCAGATACGTGCGCAGCAGGGCCGACGACGACGGATCCGCTTGACAGGCCTGAAGCAGGCGCGCCAGTTCGGCCGTGCCGAGCTCCGCCAAGCGACGGCCTTGGAATTCGCCTTGCCGCACGCGCCCGCCGATGGCGCCGGTTCTTCGATCGACCTCGACTTCCAGCCATGCGGTTTCGAAACGTAGCGTGCGTCCGCCAATGGCACGGCGGGCCAGCGAAAGGAACGGCATGAAGCGGAGCAGGAGCAGCGCGGCCTTGCCGAGGAACGGGAGCGCCGCGCCCGCCACGGCGACCAGCCAATGCGCCCGGCCCGACAGCACCAGCAATATCAGACCCAGACCCGCCACGATGGCGAGCCACTGGAGCATCCGGCGCGGAGACTGGCGGTACTGATGCCGCAGCAGCAGATACAGCCCGACCAGCACCAGGATGACGAGCAGGGTTCTGACCATGGTTCACCTCGTGCCATTGCTTTGCTGGAACTCCCCGCACAGCCCCATGCAAAGCGGCTGTAAAGTGCTATCATAAGCCCACGAGGGTAACCGATGCCCTTCTTAGTTTGGAGGATAACGACCAATGAAACAAAAAATCTCCGTCTCGGGGCTAGACCTCGAAATTAATATCGAACAGCAAGGCGATCAAGGACAGGCGCTGCTGATGGTGCATGGCATTCCGACCAACGGCCGCTTGTGGCGGCACGCGCAGGGAATGTTGTCGGATCGTTACCAGACCTACGCCATGGACATGGTGGGCTACGGGCAGTCCGACATGCCGCTCGACAAGTTCCAGCATACGCTGACCAATCAGGCCGAGGCCATCAAGGGTGTCATCGAAGGGCTTGGGCTGAAAGGCAAAGTCATTCTGGTCGCGCACGACCACGGCGGCGGCGCCGCGCAAATCTTCGCCTCCAAATACTGCGATTACATCAGCCGCTTGGTGCTCATCAATCCGGTGGCATGGGATTACTGGCCCGTTCTGGAAGTGGAGGCCTTGGCCGGCTTGGCCGGTGCTCCCGACGAAGTGCTGCAGGGGGCTCTGGCCCAAGCCGCGGCCGGCTTCCATGGGCTGCTGCTCATGGGCAGCCACGACAAGATCGCATTCACCGACAAGAACGTCAAGGAGAATTACCTGTCGTTCTGGGGGCGGGGGCCAGGCCTGACCGGCTTCAAGTCGCTCATTCATGTCTGCTCGGAACCGTCCAACAAAGAAACCATGTCGGTGGACCACAGCCAGATCACATGCCCCACCATGATCTGCTGGGCGCTGCACGATGCTTGGATGCCGGTGGAATCCGGGCGCCGGCTCAAGGCGGCCATCTCCGGACCTACCCGGTTCGAGGTCATTGAGCGGGCCGGGCACTATGTGCTGGAAGACCGTCCGGACGCGGTCGCCGAACTGATCGACGACTTCGTCACCGAGTGGGAAGGCGTCAACCTGTAACGCCGCTTCCGGAAATTAGGCAAGCATCTCGCTGATCGCGTCGCGTTCGGCGAGAAGCTCCTCCGTGTTGGCCTGCAGCTGCGTACGTCCGAAGTCGCTCAGTTCCAGACCCGCCGCCACCGCGTAATCGCCTTCGGCGCAGCGGCAAGGGACCGAGAAGATCAGTCCCTCGGGGAGCCCGTAGGCACCGTCCGTAAGGACGCTCATGCTCGTCCAGTCGTTCTTGGGCGTACCGAGCGCCCAGTCCCGCATATGCAAAATGGCTGCGTTGGCGGCAGAAGCGGCTGACGATGCGCCGCGGGCTTCGATCACCTTGGCACCGCGCTGCTGGATGGCAGGCATGAAGGTCTCCCGGTGCCACGCGTCACCCGCCAGTTCTCGCGCCGGCGTCCCGGCGATGCTGCAGTAGCCGATGTCGGGATACATTTTCGGCGAATGGTTGCCCCAAATGATCATGCGGGCAACTTCGGAGACGGGCTGATCGGCGCGCATGGCCAGTTGCGCTCGCGCCCGCTCATGGTCCAGGCGGGTCATGGCGGAAAACTGCCTCGGCTGCAGGTCGGGCGCATGGTGCAGCGCGATCAGCGCATTGGTGTTGGCCGGATTGCCGATGACCACGACGCGAACGTCGCGGCTCGCGAAATCGTTGAGCGCCTTGCCTTGCGGCCCGAAGATCTTGCCGTTCTCCAGCAGCAGGTCGCTGCGCTCCATGCCCTTGCCGCGCGGCCGCGCTCCGAACATGAAGACGTAGTCGGCATCGCCGAATCCCTGTTCCAAATCGTCGGTCGCCACCACGTCGCGCAGCAGAGGGAACGCGCAATCCTCCAGTTCCATGGCCGTGCCGCCCAACGACGGCATGGCCGGCGCAATGTCCACTAGATTGAGGCTGACCGGCTGCTGGCGGCCTAGGAACGCTCCTGCGGCAATGCGGAAGATGGCTTGGTAGGCGATATTCCCGGCGGCGCCGGTGATGGCGATGCGTTTGGCTTGTGGTGTCATGGCGGAAACCCGGTCTGAAATGGCAAGGAAGGCTAGTGTATCTGGTGCGAGCGGGACAGGTATTCGCGGCTGCGCATCTCATGCAGACGGCTGGCCGTGCGCTC
Organism: uncultured candidatus Poriferisulfidus sp.; assembly: GCA_963668445.1. Lineage (GTDB taxonomy): Bacteria > Pseudomonadota > Gammaproteobacteria > Poriferisulfidales > Poriferisulfidaceae > Poriferisulfidus. The sequence goes on along the minus strand of OY764335.1, from coordinate 983,264 downwards.
GAACTCGCGTTGCAGGCGCCGCCCGCGATACAGCTGGTCCGGCTCGACTTCGGCCGACACGATGAGCGTGACGCCGCGGTCGTAGAACTCGTCGATCATTTCGATGAAGCGGCGGGCGCAATCGTCCATTTGGGCGTCGAATGCCGGGATGTCGGAAACCAGTACGGTATTGAAGCAGCGGGCGATCGCAATGTAGTCGCGAACGCTGCGCGGCGATTGGCACAGGGCCTCGAAGTCGAACCAGATGGCATCGTGCGACAGTTGCTTGACCGGGATGTCGCGCCCCTCGACTTCGATGGCGGTCGTCTTGCGCACCAACTTGGAGGCGGCATGCCGAAAATGCTCCTCCAAGACATCTTCGGAACGGCCGTTTCCGTTCAGGCAGTAGGTTGACGTCTGATCCAAATGCTTGAGCCGGTAGTCGCATGCGGCGCTCAACTCGAAAATCGTCATATGCTTGCGAATCAGATCAATCGCTGGCAGGAATCGCTCGCGCTGCAAGCCGCCTTCGTACAGCCGGTCCGGGTAGGTGTTGGAGGTCGCCACCAATGTGACCCGCCGCCTGCACAGGCCTTCGAGCAGCCCGGCCAGTATCATGGCATCCGCGACATCCGCCACGAAGAATTCGTCAAGGCAGATCACCTTGTAGCGCTTCGCCAGATGCCCGGCAATCAGATTCAGCGGATCCTGCCGGTCGGACAGCTTCTTCAGTTGCAAATGCACATGCCGCATCAGGCGATGGAAATGCAGCCGCCGCTTCTTGCGCAAGGGCAGGGCATGGAAGAACATGTCCATCAGATAGGTCTTGCCACTTCCGACCGAGCCCCAGAGCCACAAACCGGAGGGTGCGGCATCGGGCTTCCCCAGCGTCAGGCGGCGCAGGCGGTCCTGCATCAGGGCCTGCGCCCGCGAGTGGCGCGTCAGGTGGTCGAAGACACTTTGAAGTTGTTCGGCGGCCTGCTGCTGCACCGGATCCGAAGCGAATTGGCGTTCAGCAATCTGCGCTTGGTAAGTGTCGAGGAACATGGGGCGGGCGGGGGTACTGGAGCCCTGATTGTACCCCGTGTCGGTGGAGGTCGGCAGAGGCCGCCAAGTCACTAGTAAAATGGCTATGCTGCTTGCCGGATGATCAGTGCTTGCGCCTGGTTTGCCGCCGCCATGCCATTGCCATGACCGCTTCCGCCATTCGAACCCGCTTCGCTCCTAGTCCTACGGGGGCCCTGCACTTGGGCGGGGCGCGGACGGCACTCTACAATTGGTTGTTCGCCCGGCATAGCGGAGGCGAATTCATGCTGCGCGTCGAGGACACCGACCGCAAACGCTCGACGGAAGCGAACCGGCAGCAGATTCTGGCTGCATTGGAATGGTTGGGCATCGACTGGGACGGCGAAGTCGTGCAGCAGTCCGCACGCGGCGCACGCCACCGGGAAGTCTTGCAGATGCTTCTGGACTGCGGCCATGCGTACTACTGCGATTGCACGGCGGAGCGATTGGACCGGCTGAGGCAGGAGCAACTTGAAGCCAAATCCAAGCCGCGCTACGACCGGCACTGCCGCGAACTTGGCAAGCCGCCATCGGAGCATTCCGTGGTGCGCTTCAAGACTCCTTTGGATGGCGACGTCAGTGTCCGCGACAGTCTCAAAGGCACCGTGACCTACCGCAACGACGAGTTGGACGATCTGGTCATCGCCCGCGCCGACGGGAGTCCGACCTATCATCTGGCCGTCGTCGCCGACGATTGGGACGCAGGCATTACGCACATCATTCGCGGCGACGACCATCTCAACAACACTCCGCGCCAAGTCCATATCCTTCGGGCTCTTGGAGCGCCGGAGCCCCAGTACGCCCACTTGCCCATGATTCTGGATGCTCAAGGGCGCAAATTGTCCAAGCGCGAAGATGCCGCGGACGTGATGCGCTATCGGGAGTGGGGCTATCTGCCGACGGCTCTGGTCAATGCGCTTGCACGGCTAGGCTGGGCGCATGGCGACGACGAACTCTTCAGCCGGGACGAACTCATCCGGAAATTCGACTTGGACAGCCTCAATCCCGCCGCCAGCCGGCTAGATTCGAAGAAGCTCGACTGGATCAACCAGCAGCAAATCGGACGCGTGGAGCGGAACGAATTGAACGTGGAATTCGCGTGGCACTGCGCCGCGCAAGGACTGGACTCGACTGCTCTGGATGCGGCGGCGCAAGATGCTTTGCTGGACGTACAACGCCAGCGCTGCCGCAATATGGCGGATATGGCGCGGCAGAGCCGCTGGCTACTGGAGGAAAATCCATCTGTGGATGAGAAGGCTGCACGGAAATTCCTGACTGCCGATGCCGTGGCGATGTTGCGCGAACTGCGCTCGGACTTGAAGAAGACCGCGTGGACGGCGGAAGCCTTGCGGAACCTTATCCAAGTTGCTTGCGAGCGGTGCCAAGTCAAGCCCGGCAAGATCGCTCAGCCCTTGCGCGTCGCCGTCACCGGAAGCGCCGTCTCGCCGTCCATTGAGGATACGTTGCTGCTGCTGGGACGCGCCCGCACCCTGCAGCGTCTGGATGCCGTCGCGATGTCCTCCGAAATGGAAAGTTAGAATCCTATAGGATTGTTTTTATATCAATAGATTATATCTTTTATATTAGATTTATTCTAGATGATGGTCGGTGATTTTTGTAGCTGCCGAGCCGATGCCGCGAGGGTCGGAAGCGGCTTCCAGCTTATTGGCGGCAAGATCCCAAACGACGGCTTGCATGTTGCCCCAAGGCTCAACCTCCATGACTGTATGGCCGAGGGCTTCCAGTGGGCCCGCATCTGCCATCGCCCCAGATTCGACGAAGACCTTGTTGGGCAAAGCCTGATGGTGCAGGCGCGGCGTGGCGACAAGATCTTCCGCGCCCGCGCCTTGCAGGAACTGCAGAATGCTCTGCAGCACCATGGTGGTGATGCGGCTGCCGCCAGGCGTGCCCAGCAGGGCGAGCCGGAATTCGCCGCGCACCGCGGTTGGCCCCATGGACGACAGCATGCGCTTGCCGGGTGCGATGGCATTGGCATCGCTTCCGATTAGGCCGTACAGGTTGGGCGCACCGGGCTTGGCGGAAAAATCGTCCATTTCGTTGTTCAGAAGAATGCCCGTGTCCGGTGCAACGAAGCCGGATCCGAACAGGCCGTTGATGGAGAGCGTCGCACTGACCCAGTTGCCCCGGTCATCCAGAATGCTGAAATGCGTCGTATGCCCGGCTTCCAGCTCTGGGGCACCGGGGCCGGGCGAAGGAGTAGCACGCTCCGGATCGAAATCGGCCATCAATTTCCGTGCATGTCCGGTACTCATCAATTGGGCGACCGGTACGTCGGCATGGTCCGGGTCGCCCAGATGGCGGGCGCGATCCAGATAGGCACGGCGCAAGGCTTCGATCAATTTATGCAGGCGAGGCGTCTGATCCGCCATATGCAGCCAATCGTCGCGGCGCGATCCGGGCATGAATTGCTTGCTGAATTCGCTTACGCCCGCCATGTCCAGCCAGTCTTCGCCCAGCATGTTTAGCACTTGCGCCACAATGACGCCGGTGGCCGAAGGCAAGGATGCGCTCATGATTTCCGCTTCGCGCCATCGGATTCTGACGGGCTCGCGCTCCATGACCCGGTACTGCTTCAAATCCTCATGCGTCCAGATGCCGCCATGGGCGCGGATGCCCGCAATCAGGCTTTCGGCCAGCGGGCCGGAATAGAATGCCTGTGCCCCATGCTCGGCCAAATGCTCCAACGTGTCTGCCATATCCGTTTGAACGAGGCGAGTAGGCGATGCCGATGCCGCAGGTCCGAATATCTCTGACGAAGGGTAGCGGGCAAAAATGTCTGCGCGGGCTGCCATGGACTGCGCCAACTTCGGGTCGATCTCAATTCCATCGCGGGCGAGCCGGATGGCCGGAGCCAGCGTCTGCGCGAGAGGCAGACGGCCGTAACGGTCCGCCAGATGCGCCCATGCGGCCGCAATGCCGGGAATGCCGGCCGCCAGAGGGCCGTTGAGCGCCAGGTCCCGATCGACGTTCCCGTCGGTGTCCAAGTACATGTCGCGGTGGGCGGCCAGCGGCGCCCGCTCGCGGGCGTCCAGCATCGCGGTGTGTTCGCGTTCGCGGTCGTGCAGCAGAAAGAAGCCGCCGCCGCCTAGACCGGAACCGTAGGGCTCCACGACGCCGAGTACGGCGGAAACCGCGACCGCCGCATCGAAGGCGTTGCCGCCGGCGTTCAGAATTTCCAAGCCCGCTTCCGTAGCGGCCGGATGGGCCGTGGCCAGCGCGAAGCCGGGCGAGTACGGTCCTGTGGTGTAGCAGTAGGGGGGATCCTTCTCCATGCACACGATACCGGCATCCGCCATGCCGCCCATTTCGGCGGCGGCGATGCCCGTGCTGCCGTACAGCCAAACTAGAACCGCGGCAGGGCGCGCAAGCCGCTTCCAAATCCATTCCAACATTGCGAGCATGAAAGTCCCATCGTTGCCGATTTGCTCTATTCTAATGCCACAGGAGAAGGTTGGCGGGCAGCCAGTTTGACGAAACGACCCTTTCCGGATTAAAATGCGTCTCCATTCAGTTCCGTCCCCATCGTCTAGAGGCCTAGGACACCGCCCTTTCACGGCGGCAACAGGGGTTCGAATCCCCTTGGGGACGCCATTTTCCCGAAAGAGCGGGCTCCCGATGCCCGGCTACGGACGAATTCCAGTGCCGCGTTTGAGCAGGCGCAAGCAGGCATAGCCCAGCGCCAAAGTCACTCCGACAATCAGCAGCAGGGAATTCGCCGGATCCACTTCTTGGATGCCCATCCAGCCGTAGCGGAACAATCCGATCATGTGCAGAATCGGGTTGACGAGCGAGACCTGCTGCCAGAAGGGCGGCAGCATGTCCAGCGAATAGAAGATGCCGCCCAAATAAGTCAGTGGCGTCAAGACGAACGTCGGAATGATGGAGATGTCGTCGAAGCTTTTCGCATAGATGCCATTGATGAAGCCGGCGAGCGAGAACAGAATGCTGGTGAGCAGGGCGACGCTCAGGATCAAACCCAGGTGATGGAGCGGAATTTCCGCAAAAAACGCGGTGACGAGCGTGACCGCCAAACCGACCGTCAGCCCGCGCATCACGCCACCGCCGACATAGCCGGCCAAGATGACGAAATTCGAGACTGGCGAGACCAGAAGCTCCTCGATGTGCCGCTGGAACTTGGAACTGTAGAACGAGGAGACGACATTGGCGTACGCATTCGTGATGACCGCCATCAGGATCAGGCCGGGAGCAATGTAATCCATGTAGCGGTAGCCGCCGATATCCGCCAGTTGCGAGCCGATCAGTTCGCCGAAGATGATGAAATACAAGGCCGTGGTGATTGCCGGCGGCAAAATGGTTTGAATCCAGATGCGCATGAAGCGCAGGAACTCCCGGACAAGGATCGTCTGGAAAGCGACGAGCTGCAGACGCAGGTTCATGGCGCCGGATCGAAGCGGTGGCCGACCAGCTGCAGGAACAGCTTCTCCAGCCGGTTGGTCTTGTTTTTCATGCTCAGCACCTCAATGCCCAAGGCGTTGAGTTCCCGGAACAGCCGATTGAGGTCGGCGCGGCGGTTGACCGTGACTTCCAGCGTTCGGGGGTCCGGGCACAGCATGGCGTAACCGTCGATGCGCGGGCAGTGGGGCAGGGCCTCTTTCAGGTACAGCACGAAATGCTCGGCATCCAACTGATCGAGCAGTTCGCGCATGGTCGTGTCGGCTCGGATCCGTCCCTTCGAGATAATGGCGATCGTGCGGCACAGATGCTCCGCCTCTTCCAGATAATGCGTCGTCAGAATGATGGTTGTGCCTTGCGCGTTGATGTCCTTCAGATAACTCCACAGGCTATGGCGGATCTCCAGATCAACGCCGGCAGTCGGCTCGTCCAGAATGAGCAGCTGCGGCTGATGCACCAACGCCCGGGCGATCATCAGCCGGCGCTTCATGCCGCCGGACAGCTCTCGCGCTGCCACTGTGCGCTTGTCCAGAAGATCCAATTGCTCCAAGAGGGCGTGGGTGCTCCGCGTCGCGTCGCTTCGGGGAATGCCGTGGAAGCCGGCCTGATGGATGACGATCTCCTCGACCGGGTCGAACTGATTGAAGTTGAACTCCTGCGGCACCAGCCCGAGGCGAGCGCGGGCCGCCGCGTAGTCGCGCACGATGTCGTGCCCGAAGATGGAGACCGAGCCTTCCGAAAAGGTTACCAGCGATGCGATGATGCCGATGGCCGTGGACTTGCCGGCGCCGTTCGGGCCGAGCAGGGCGAAGAAATCACCGCGCTCGACGCTCAAGTCGATGCCCTGCAGTGCCTCGACGCCATTGGCGTAAGTCTTCTTGAGGCCGGCGATATCCAAGGCCGGAGGCGTGGAAGAGGGCATCGGGCGGGTTTCGGCAGGAGATGAAGGCAAGTTGATCCTTCGGGATTTCTGGTTTGCCAGTATAGCGAAATGGCAGTTGGCATGCGCACGGTCCGAATGAGAGGAATAGAATGCGGCTGGGACGATGGATATGGCTGGACTCTTGGCTTCAAGGAAATCACGGCTCCCACCAACACTAGAACCGTTATAGCGGCGCTACTCCCCGCAGTAGGCTTTGGTAACAAGGTGCCTATCCTAAAATCGGAAAGCGAAATCCGCAATGAATGGCTACTGGCTGCCAATCTCAATGCAACGATCCTTGATTTCGTGGCGCGACAGAAAATCCATGGACAAACATTGAATCTTTTTATTATCGAGCAACTTCCCTTTATTCCTCAGAAATTTTATGACAACGAAAATTTTGGGCCCAAAACCGCTTTAGACATTGTCCGAGAGGCAGTACTGGAACTAACCTATACTGCTCATGACATGGCGCCTTTCGCCGTACACATGAACTACGTCGACGAATCTGGAACTGTGATGCCACCATTTCTATGGGACGAGGAGCGCCGACTGCATTTGCGAGCCAAACTTGATGCATTGTATTTCCATCTCTATGGCATTACCGACCACGACGATGTCCAGTACATCTATTCGACTTTCCCCATTGCTGAGAAAGAGGAAGATGAGGCATACGGACGCTATCTGTCTCAAGATCTGTGCTTGGCATACATGAACGCGCTCGCAGCAGGCGACCCGGACGCCGAAATACAGCTTTCACCCAATTGACCAGATTCCACAATATGCGCAGGGTAGGGGCTCTGCCCTTATAATTGGCCTGTCCTGCAAGACTTTCCGGCCAGCATGTCCGTCCGCACTTTCTGCATCGCGCCGATGATGGACCATACGGACCGTCATTTCCGCTACCTCATGCGCCTGCTGGCGCCTCACGCATGGCTCTTCACCGAAATGATTCCAGCAGGTGCTGTTTTGCATGGGAACGCCTCTAAATTCCTTGATTTTAATGAGGAAGAGCACCCTGTTTCCTTGCAATTGGGAGGCAGCGAACCTGGCGATTTGGCGCGGTGCGCTGCCATGGCGCAAGAGCAGGGCTACGACGAGGTCAACCTGAATGTCGGCTGCCCCAGTGGCCGGGTGTCTGCCGGCCGGTTCGGAGCCTGCTTGATGAAGGAACCGGAACGCGTCGCCGAATGCGTCAGCGCGATGCAAGCGAGGACGGATATTCCGGTCTCTGTCAAATGCCGTATTGGTGTGGACCGGCAGGATTCGGCGGAAGACCTGCATCGATTCGTCGCAACGGTCGCAGAGGCCGGGTGCCAAATTTTCTACGTACACGCCCGCAAAGCCATGCTGTCGGGCTTGAGTCCGAAGCAAAACCGAACTATCCCGCCGCTGAATTACGAGCGGGTATGGGAGCTGAAGCGAGAATTCCCGCAACTGACCGTTGTCGTCAACGGCGGCATTCGAGCCGTGGATGAAGTTTACCGGCAATTGGCGCATATGGATGGCGTCATGATCGGGCGCCTGGCGTATGAAGACCCGTGGACGGTGCGTCGCATGGAGAACGAATTGTTTTCCGCATCCAATATTCCCGCGACTCCGAGCGAAGTGCTGGAAGCGTATCTTCCGTATTTGGAACGCGAACGCCTGCGCGGCGTGCCACTTGCACGTATGACGCGCCACATTTCGGGCTTGTTGCACGGCCGTCCGGGAGCCCGGAACTGGCGGCGGGTCGCCACGCGTCCGGAACCGGAGGATGCGGCTCTTAATGCTTTGCGGGATATGGCAGGGCAGGCGGTCGCAGCATGACGCGCTGGGTGCGCTTCGCACATAAAGGCCGGGCCGTCGGGTTCGGGCGCTTAGAGGACTCGCATATCAAAGTTTGCAAGGGCGATATGTTTGCCGACCCGGAGCCGACGGGCGAGGCGGTTCCGCTTCAGGATGTCCGCTTGCTGACGCCCACCGAACCGACCAAGATGCCTGCGTTATGGAACAACTACCGCACCTTGGCGGGTGAAAAAGGGCTGCAATTCCCGGAAACGCCGCTTTATTTGTTCAAGGCCAATTCGTCGTTCCTAGCGACGGGAGAGGTCATTCGGCATCCGCAATCGGTCGCCGAGGACGTGTTCTATGAAGGGGAGCTGGGCATCGTCATCGGCAAGGCCGTCCATGACGCCGGCCCGGATGAGGCCGCCGCTGCCATTTTCGGGTACACCTGCATCAATGATGTCACGGCGTTCAGCTTGCTCAAGGAATACGCAGGATTCGACCAATGGACTCGCGCCAAAGGCTTCGACACTTTCGGCATTTTCGGTCCGGTGGTCGCGACGGGGCTGGATTATCGGGATTTGACGGTCGTGACGCGCGTTGATGGCGAAGAGAAGCAGCACTATCCTGCAACGGACATGATTATGCCGCCAGTGGAGGTCGTGCGGGAACTCTCCGCCAACATGACCTTGAATCCGGGCGATGTCATCTGCTGCGGTACCAACAGCGGATTGGGCCCGATGCCGCGCGGTTGTACGGTCGAAGTCGAAATCGAGGGCATCGGCACGCTTTGCAATGAGTACCGCTAGTTCGGCGCTCCGACTTCAATCACTTTGTTCGGTCTGAAATCCGTCGCGCACGCCTCCTTCGGGTAGCCGCGGGCATTATTGACGAATCGCGTGCCGCCCAGTTCGAAATCGTCCGCTTGATGCGTGTGGCCGTACAGCCACAGGTCGGGCCGGTATCGTTCGACTAAGTCTTCGCAAGCGGCAACGAAATAGGCATTTAGGTTGTCGTTCTGGAACCGGGGAGCAATGCAGCGTCCAATCGGCGCGAAATGCGTAATCACGACGTTATGCGGTGCCGTTGAGTCTGCCAGCGATTGCTGCAGCCAAGCCCGTTCCTGTACATGCAGAGTCGCACAATCCGTATGGCGGAACTTCCGACCCTGGTAGCGGATCATGCGGAAATCGTTGACGCGCATTTCGGCATGGAGCCCATAGAATCGGGCCTGCCCGGATCCATGCAGCATGAAATCCGACCATAGCGTGCAGCCGTGGAAGGCAATGTCTCCGAACTGGATGCGGCGGCAATGCAGCAATTCAATGCCAAGCCGCTGGGTGTCGGCGCGGATGCGTTTCAGTGTCTCATGGTAGTCTTGGCGATAGAATTCATGATTACCAAGCAAGTACAGGATCGGCTTGTCGGTCCGTTCCCGGTAATGCGCTAGAACGTCCAGGAGATTTCCTGGCCGCTCGGAGTATTCGGAAATATCGCCGGCAAGGATTAAAATCTCGTGCTCGGGCAGCGGATGCGGCCACTCGTTGGAGCGCAGGAAATTCTGGTGTGTGTCGGACAGCAGGAGCAGGCGCATTGCAGCAAAGGAGCGGATTGGGGGCTAAGCGGGCGTATTTTGCCTGATTTTGGGGATTTGAGCCATTTCTCGCTGGATTGGGCTGCTCGAACTATTTACTTTACATAATGCTCCTTATGCGAAGTAGAAAAAGGATGGGCTATTTAGTGTGCAATGCCCTTGTGTCTAGATTCGCACGGTCATCCAAAGCGGCTTCACGCTGATTGAGTTCAGCCTGGTTGTCGGCCTGATGTCGCTCATTCTGCTGGCTGTGCTGGCCGGCTACACGCACGTCAGCGACAACGAAAAGCAGCGGCAGCTCTATGGCGAGATCGCGACCATCCGCAAGGCCGTGACAAACTGGGCTGCCCCGAGGCGGTGGACATTGCAAGGTAACCGATCTGCCCAGCGGGTTGCAAAATATGCTCGAGAAACATCTCACATGGGAGGCCGGCGTCAGCATGACTTTCGCTTCGGGCATCGCCACGTTTACTATCAACGAATAATACGCAGCGCAACGCGCTTGGCGTTCGCTCAGATCGCCTCCTTGGCTGATGCGATGGCGGCTGCAACCGAGACGTCGGCCCGATCAAGGCGCGTCTCGGCATCGGCCATTATGCAGCCCGCGCGACATGATGGCCAATGGCGCGACTACTCCTGATGCGCCCTGCCTTGCCGGTTCCGTTCATGTAGAATAAGTTGGCATCTAGCATCTTTGCGCTAGGAGCCGCCCTCGGGGCGCAAAGCCTTTCCGCTTCGCATCTTCTTTCGCGAATGCAAGGGAAACTGGCAACAAGGCCTTCCAATGTGAAAGCCATTATGCGAGGAGGAATCACGCATGGCATGGGAAATGGCGGAAGTAACGGATGATCTGCTGGATAGCATGGTCCGGGTCATCGTGGATGCGGTGGACCCTGAACAGGTGATTCTGTTCGGCTCGCACGCACGCGGCGATGCACGCAGAGATTCCGATGTGGATCTGATCGTCATCGAAGCCGAACCGTTCGAAGCTGGTCGCAACCGGCACGACGAAATGGTCCGGTTGGGTCGGGCACTGACCGGTTTTCGGGTTCCGAAAGACGTTCTCGTGTTCAGCCGCGATGAAGTGGAGTATTGGCGCGATTCCATTAACCATGTGCTGGCCCGTGCCCTGCGAGAAGGAAGATTGCTTTATGAGCGACCTTAAGCACGCTCGCGAATTGCTCGTATTAGCCGAGCGTGACCTCACAGCCCTGCGCGTTCTGATGGATACTCCTGTGGCCGATGAAACAATCGGCTTCCATGGACAACAGGCAGTTGAAAAGCTCTTCAAAGCTTGGCTCGCCCTACTGGGGAGCAACTACCCGACGACTCACGATCTTGACCTTCTTTTGGAAAAACTTCAGAGTTGCGGAGCAAAGATCTAGCATTTTAGCGATTCGAAAGATCTGACCCCCTACTACGCTCCGGTCGATTCGCCCAGCATCGGCGGAGTTACGGGCCGGTCAAAACATAGAAAGTCAGCCTGAATTTCTATACATGCTTTTGCAGTTCTCGACATTAGCCGTCGTATTTGCTGATTTGCCGCTGCACTTCCTTTGCACTTCCTTAAGCAACGCTTCCACACGTTGAATAATCTCGATTCGGTTTAGTGCTGCTGTGGAAGCATCATACGCGTAGCGGAATTTGACGGCGTAGGGATTCAGACTGCTCAAGTTGCTAAATTGATCGACTTCGGCATTGCATTTTCGAAGTTCTTCCAAAAGTATATTGAGGTTGTGGGTAATTGGATAGGCTTCGCCCAATCAGGCAATCCAAGCCTTAAAAAAAGCTTTTCGGCTGCCTGTTGCGCAAGCCGAACACCTCGTCGGCCACAGGAACATCTGCCAGTATGCGCAGAGTATCAAAGTCCCGCTCGGCTACAGCGAGCATTTCGCGAGCGTGCTTAATCGCTCATAAAGCAGTTTCCCTTCTCGCAATGCACGGGCCAGCACATGGTTGATAGAGTCGCGCCAGTATTCCACTTCGTCGCTGCTGAACACGAGAATATCATTTGGAATTTGAAAACCGCCCAACATTCGACCTAACCGAACCATCTCGTCATGTCGGCTATGGCTAGATTCGAACGGTTCGGCTTCAATAACGATCAAATCCACATCTGAGTTTTTGCGCGCATCACCGCGCGCACGCGAACCGAGCAGAATCACCTGTTCAGGATCCACCGCATCCACGATGGCCCGGACCATGCTATCCAGAAGATCGTCCGTCACTTACGCCATTTCCCATGCCATGCGTCATTCCTCCTCGCATGATGGCTTTCGCACTGGAATGCCTTGATGCCAGTTTCCCTTGCATGCGAGACGCAAGCTGCTACTGGCGAGACTGATCATGCTGCTCCCATGACTTAATTGGGGGGAGTGTCTGCCCAGTAGGCCGCCGCCGCATCGGAAGCCTACTTGGGAGACATAAATCCCTGCCGTTATAGGAAAAAGGGTCGGAACCATCCCATCTAGGCATTCGGAAGGAACGAGGTTTCGCTTTTTGAGGCACTCGATTAAGGCATCCGCTATTATCCGGTCAAACGTGGTACCCATCAAATTATTAGTCTGAATAGCAATATCCCGAGCTTTCTTCGCGCCAGGACCGCATTCATCCAACAGTTTATCTAAGTTAGAGTAATGACCGATATGGGTCGGTTCTTCTCTAAGCTGTTCCTCGTCCAGCTGCCCTATCTCAAACCGCGGGCCACGCCATGATTGTCGCAGAGGGTCAGCCGCATCCAACTTTGCCATCTTGATCTCAAGAGGAAGATCGGAGGATTCTCCGCACTGGAGACCGACCGTCCCATAGACTTCCCGCATGATCTTGCTACTGATTACAATCATTCTGCGCTTGCATTCCTTCGGGACAAGAGCCGGACGTTTTTCTAGGCACCGGATCATGGATTCCTGTATCACAGGGGCGACTGTCTTGCCGTATGTCCGTTTGATTTCATCCGGATCAACCATATCGGCAATCCGGCGTTCGTGCATCTCTTTGACTTTTTCCATTCCTGGCCCGCATTCGTCGATCAATTTCTCATAATTGCTGAAAGTTGCGTAGTGCGTGATGCCTAATTCAACCAAGCCAGATGTAGATAAGCCAAAAGGCCACACTCTAATAGAAAGCGACCCGTATCTGAACTCGATGTGATGCCACATATCAGACTCGAAGCACCCTGCAAGCAGAGGCAGTCCAAGTGCAATACAGGCCAATCGGATGTTTACGGCCATCCCGATACTTGAAATGTCAGCAACTGACTTCCCAAAGGCGCCCGTCCCACCTTTGCGGCTAGCGTCATCACGGCAGCCGGCAGCATTCCTGTCACGTTGTAGACCTGAAACGCCGTATCGAATGCCATACCACGACCTCCTATGTACATACCTTTAGTAGAGTCGTAACTCCAATTCATACTAGAAAACCTAGAAGCGCAGCCCGGTCCGCAATCAACATGGCGAAGGCCGCCATCGCTAGAAAAGGCCCGAACGGTATCGGTGAGCCTCTCCGATGGGTGCCGTGCATAATCAATCCAATCCCAGCAAGCGTGCCTATCATGGCTGCCAATGTTACCACAAGGGGCAGCAATCCCACTCCGAGCCATGCGCCGATCATGGCCAGCATCTTGAAATCGCCATGCCCCAGCATCTCCTTTCCTGTAATGACTCGCGCTCCATGAGCCACTATCCAGAACCACAGGTAGCCCCCGACCGCTCCAAGCACGGCGGACTGGAGCGGCGCAAACGCGCCATTAATGTTGACGAGCAGGCCAAGCCATAGAAACGATAGCGTAATTTCGTCTGGCAATTGATACGTGCGCATGTCCGAAATGCTCAATGCGACCAACGCCCAAGTCAGCAGCAAAGCAGCACCTGCCTCAAAACCGAATCCGAAACGCCACGCGACAATTGCAGACAAGACAAGGACTGTAATGCCAGCAGCCCATGCCTGCCAACCGACCTCCCGGCTAAGATTACGAGAAACGAGGGATCGCATAGCCCTCAAATGCGGCATGGCAATGGCATGCACGCGATTGCCATCGGGCTGCGCCAACCGATCAGGTGCCGCACGGTCCGCCATCAGGTCTGTTCCAAGAACTGCTGCACGACGGGCGAAAAGCGTTCGGCATCGACCAGAAACGAATCATGCCCCTGGATGGAGTCCAGATGCACCAGTTCGACCTCGCGCCCGGCCTTGCGCAGGCCTTCGGCGATTTCCTCCTGCTGCTCGTACGGGAACAGGATATCGCTGCTGACGCCGACCACCAAAGTCTTGCGCGCATGAATCCGCGCCAGCCCCGCATTGACGGTGCCGCCGTGCTCGGCCACATCGAACAGGTCCATGGCCCGCGACAGGTACAGATAGCTGTTGGCATCGAAGCTGTCCACGAACTTCTTGGCGTTGTGCTCCAGATAGGATTCAATTTCGAATTCGATTCCGAACATCTCGTCCGAGGCCCGATGGGCCGGCACGCGGGCCCGATTGAAGCGCTGCCGCCATTCCTGCGCGGCACGGTAGGACATCAGCCCGAGTTTGCGCGCCAGCCGCATGCCGCAGAATGAAGCGGCGTCCGCCTCGTACTGCCCGTCCTTCCATGCCGGGTCGCAACGGATGATCTCGCGCTGCAGCGAACGCATGGCGATGGTGAACGGCAAAGCGCGACAAGCCGCCGAGATGACGATGAGGTAATCCATTTCGTCCGGGTATTGCAGGGCGTGCGCCAATGCGGACATGCCGCCCATGGAAGCGCCGACGACGGCGTGCAGATGATCGACGCCCAGTTCGCGCATGGCATGGTGCCCGGCTTTCGCGATGTCCTCAATCGACAGTTCCGGAAAATTGACGCCGTACGGCTTGCCAGTCGCCGGGTCGCAGGAGGAAGGCCCGGTCGAGCCGAAGCAACCGCCTAGGGAATTGACGCACACCACGAAGAAGCGATCGGTGTCGATGGGCTTGCCGGGCCCGACCATGTATTCCCACCAGCCGGCCGTGTCGTCCGCCTCGTTGGAGGCCGCATGGGCGGTCGGCGACAGTCCCGTAAAGATCAGAATGGCGTTGTCCTGGTTGCGCGACAGGGCTCCCCAAGTCTCGTAGCCCAGTTGCACCTCGGCCAGACGCCCGCCGCGGCGCATGACGAAATCGGTCTGCCCGTAATCCCCCGGAAGAGCGACGACCCGGGTCGACGGCGGGGTCCGATTCGGGCCGCAGGGCTGGAAGTCAGGATGCGTCATCGGAAGCTCCGGATGCGTGGATCTTGGCAATAATGCCAGCCACATGCGGGTCGCGGCTCGGCACGGCATTCCACAGCAGCGCTTGAATCTCGGGGTCGGGACGCTCCAGCAGCGCCGCGAATGCCGCGCGCTCGGCTTCCGACGCCTTCGGGTAGTCTTGCTCCAAGTAGCGCATCAGCATCAAGTCCAACTCCCGGGTCCCTCGCCGGCACCGCCAACGCAACCGGTCCTGTTCCGACATTCTACGCCTTGCGCAATGCCACCATTTTCTTGATTTCGGCGATTGCCCGCGCGGGATTCAGTCCTTTCGGGCATGTCTGGGTGCAGTTCATGATCGTATGGCAGCGGTAGAGCTTGAACGAATCCGCCAGAAAGTCCAAACGCTCATCCGCCGCTTCGTCGCGACTGTCCGCCAGCCAACGCCACGCTTGCAGCAAGGCCGCCGGCCCCAAGTACTTGTCGGGATTCCACCAGTAGCTGGGGCAGCTCGTCGAGCAGCAGGCGCACAGGATGCACTCCTCCAGACCTTCCAGCCGCGCCCGGTCTTCTTTGGCCTGTGCGCGCTCGCGTTCCGGCGCCTCCCCGTCGTTCTTCAGCCACGGCTCCACCGCCGCATATTGCCGGTAGAAGCCGGACAGGTCCGTCACCAGATCCTTGACGACCGGCATGTGCGGCAAGGGATAGACCCGGATCTCCCCTTTGAACTGCCCGATGTCGCATGTGCAGGCCAAGGCGTTCCGCCCATTGATGTTCATGGAGCAAGAGCCGCAGATACCTTCGCGGCATGAACGGCGGAACGACAGGGTCGCATCAACCTCGTTCTTGATCTTGATGAGCGCGTCCAGCACCATCGGACCGCATTGCGTGGCATCGATGTCGTAGGTGTCCAGACGCGGATTCTCGCCCTCTTCCGGCTCGTATCGGTAGATGTGGAACGTACGCACCTCGTTAGCGCCGGCAGGTGCGGAATGCTGGCGGCCCTGCTTGCGGACGACAGCGTTGGCAGGGAGCGTGAATTGAGCCATGGCGGATGCTTTCCGGAAGTTCAGTATACGCGGGCTTTCGGCGGCACGACTTCCGCCTCGTCGTCCAGCGTGAACAGATGGACGTCCCGGTACTCGATGCGACATTGCCCATCCGGGGCGATCCAGCATACGGTATGCTTCATCCATTCCTCGTCGTTGCGTTCCGGATAATCCTCGCGGGCGTGCGCGCCGCGGCTTTCCAGACGGTTGAGGGCGGATTCAAGAGTCGCGACGCCTTGCGGCAGCAGATTCCCCAATTCCAGCGTCTCCACCAAGTCCGTATTCCAGATCATGGAGCGGTCGCTGACGCGCACATCCCGGAATGCCTGATGTGCGGCCCGAACCCGCTCCAGCCCGGCCTGCAGCGTCTCCTGCGTACGGAATACGGCGGCGTGCTTCTGCATGGCCCGCTGCAGTTCCAAGCGCATATCCGCGGTCGGTGTGCCGCCGTCGGCGTGCCGCAAATCGTCGAAGCGGTCGAGGATCCTAGCGACGGATGCGCCTGTCGCTTCCGGATGCGCCCCGCCCGGCGTGATGAGTTCCACCGCCCGAATGGCGGCGGAGCGGCCGAATACGATCAGATCCAGCAGCGAGTTCGAACCGAGGCGGTTGGCGCCGTGCACGGAGACGCAGGCAGCCTCGCCGATCGCCATCAGGCCCGGCACCACGGCGTTCGCGTCGCCGTCGCGGACGGTCATGACTTCGCCATGGATGTTGGTCGGAATGCCGCCCATGCTGTAGTGCACGGTCGGCAGCACCGGAATCGGTTCGCGCGTCACGTCCACGCCGGCGAAGATGCGCGCCGATTCGGCAATGCCCGGCAGCCGCTCCTTGATGACGTCGGCGCCCAAATGCTCCAGATGCAGATGGATGTGGTCCTGCTCCAGGCCGCAGCCGCGCTGCTCGTTGATCTCGATCGTCATCGAACGGCTGACGACATCGCGCGACGCCAGATCCTTGGCATTCGGCGCATAGCGCTCCATGAAGCGCTCTCCTTGCCCGTTGGTCAGATAGCCGCCCTCCCCTCGCGCTCCTTCGGTAATGAGGCAGCCCGCCCCGTAGATGCCGGTCGGATGGAACTGGACGAACTCCATGTCCTGCAGCGGCATACCGAGGCGCTGCACCATGGCGTTGCCGTCGCCGGTGCAGGTATGGGCCGAAGTGCAGGAGAAATAGGCGCGGCCATAGCCGCCGGTCGCCAGCAGCACGGTATGCGCATGGAAATGGTGCAATTCCCCGGTGGCCAGATCCCAGGCGAGTACGCCGCAGCATCGCCCGTCGTCGTCCGTCACCAGATCGATGGCGAAGTATTCGATGAAGAATTTCGCCTGATGCTTGAGGGATTGCTGGTACAGCGTATGCAGGATCGCATGGCCGGTGCGGTCCGCCGCTGCGCAGGTGCGCTGCGCGATCCCTTCGCCGTAGTGCGTCGTCATGCCTCCGAAAGGACGCTGATAGATGGCGCCGCTGTCGGTGCGGGAGAACGGCACGCCGTAATGCTCCAGCTCGATGATCGACGGAATGGCCTCCCGGCACATGTACTGGATCGCATCCTGATCGCCCAGCCAGTCGGAGCCCTTCACCGTGTCGTACATGTGCCAGCGCCAATCGTCGTCGCCCATATTCCCCAGCGCGGCGCTCACTCCGCCCTGCGCGGCCACCGTGTGGCTCCGGGTCGGAAAGACTTTGGTGATGCATGCCGTCGACAGGCCGCTGGCCGCCATGCCCAGCGTGGCGCGCAGGCCCGCCCCGCCCGCGCCGACGATGACGACATCGTAGCGGTGCTCAACCAGCGTGTAGGCCGCAGTCATGGCGCAGCCAGGAAATGCAGCATGCCCGCCGCCGCCGCAAACAGCGCCAGCAGCAGCAAGGCCCGGCACATGAGGTGCGCACGGCGATTCCAGCCCGGGTCGGCGACATAGTCGTCGACGATGACTTCCAGGCCGAGCATGGAGTGATGCAGCGACGCCAGCACGAACAGGCCGAGCAGTGCTGCCGAAATCGGGTTTTGAAGCCATTGCGCCAGCCTTTCCGGGTCGACCAGCGGCCGGCTGGCCAGCGCATACACCAGCCATGCGGACAGCGGCACCAATGCGACCGACGTCATCCGCTCCAGCCACCAATGCCGCCGGGCCTGCCCTCGCTTGCTCATAAGCAGATCCACCCCCAAACCGCGGCGGTCAGGCCGATCGAGCCGAGCAGGACCAGCCAATTGCTGCGCTGCACAGCCGCCATCTCCAAGCCCACGCCGGTATCCCAGACCAGATGCCGGATGCCGGTGCACAGGTGGAACGCCAGCGCGAATGTCCAGACGATCAGCACGAGATGCCCGAGCGGATGCTGCAGGCCGGCCACGACGCATCTCCAAACCTCAGGCGCATAGGCCGCCACCGCCAGCATGAAGCACAGGGCGACAGCGACGGCTGACAGGAAAGCGCCGGTGATGCGGTGGCTGATTGACAACACGGCCGCCATCGGCAGCCGATAGATATGCAGATGGGGCGATACGGGGCGTTCGGCCGGCATGGCGGTCAGGCAGGAAGTAGCGGGATTTCGGGCCGGGATTCCATGCCATTATGCCAAAATGCGCCCCCCGTTCCCGCCCGGCATCGAGCCGTTGGCAGTTTCCGCAGGGCAAGCAGGATGCGCGTGGTGGAGCTAGGCGGGATCGAACCGCCGACCTCTTGCATGCCATGCAAGCGCTCTCCCAGCTGAGCTATAGCCCCACGCGGCCCGCATATTGTGCAATGCAGGCAGGAGCCTGTCAATGCGCACGGGCTTCTCCTTCATCGGTTGCAGCCCGGCGCATTCCGCCCGTGATGGCTCCGCGTGCGTATGCCGCTGTGGGCTATAATTCGGGTACCTCCTTTACGCCAATCCACTTGCCACGAAACGGCACGACAACGACTGCGAAACGGCAGGAACTTTCCGATCTCGTCGCGCTTGGCGAAGGCTTCACCATCGAGTTCAAGCGCGCCTTCACAGCCGATTTGGCCCGTGAATTGTGCGCTTTCGCGAATGCGACCGGAGGCACGGTTCTGATCGGCGTGGCGGATGACGGGGAGATTGTCGGCGTCGGCAAGCATAACGAACTGAAATCCAAAGCGCAGACTATCGCACGGTCGGCAGACCCGCCCATCGCCATTGACATCGTGTCGGCAGCAGGCGTGCTCTGCGTCCAAGTTCCCGAACAGCATGGAAAGCCCTATTCCTACGCCGGGAAGTTCTTTCTGCGCAAGGGCGCAAACTCCCAGCAGCTGACGCGGGACGAAATTCGAGAATTCTTCTTCAAGGAAGGACTGCTCCGCTTCGACGAGACGCACTGCGCAAGTTTCCGTGTCGAAGAGGACCTCACGGATGCCAGCTGGAAGCGGTTTGCACAGCGCGCGAAAATTCCGGAAGTCATGGCTCCCCGCGAGGCTTTGGCAAATCTGCATTTGCTGAAGAACGGAGGCATGACCCATGCCGGCGCATGGCTTCTCGCGGGCGACATCACGCGCCACACTTTGCGCGCCGGAGTGACTTGCGCCTTGTTCCAGGGAACGACCAAAACGCGGATTCTGGACTGCAAGGACTTCACCCGCGACCTCTTCTCCATTTACGAAGACTGCATCGCGTGCATCCAGTCCAAATTGAACACGGAATTGATTCTGCACGCTCTGGGCCGTCATGAACGCTTGGAATTGCCCGAAGATGCGCTGCGCGAAGCTCTGGTCAACGCCATCGCGCACCGGGATTACCGCTCCACGGCGAATGTGCAGGTCTACATCTTCCGCGACCTCCTTGAAATCGTGACCCCGGGAGGTTTGCCGGCCGGAATGCACGAAGAAAATCTCGGCATGAAAAGCGTTCCCCGAAATCCGCTCCTGTTCGGTATGTTCCACCGCATGGGCCTCGTCGAACAGATTGGCAGCGGCATACGGCGCATGCTCCAACTATGCCGCGACTATGGGGCAGCTGAGCCGCTGATCGATGTTTCCGAGTCCTGGGTAACCATGACTTTTGCGAGGAAAGCCGAGGCTCATAGCCCGGAATCCAGCCAAACTTCGAAGAAAACCCTACAAGAAACTCGAAGGTCGAAAAACTCGTCTTGACCCTTGATAACGAGCATACCCGATCCGAAATCATGCAGATTCTAGGACTTAAGGACCGGGCGAACGTGCTCCTGCGCTATATTTGGCCAGCCTTGGAAAAGGCCTTATCGAAATGACTATTCCGGACCAGCCGAATTATCGCCAACAAAAATACCGGCTAACCGCCAAAGGCCAGACGTTGAAGGATGCGCTAAAGCGGGTCTTCAGGACTCCGTAATGTGGAAAGTGCCCATGCACGAACGGAGCCCGCATCGCCGGTGCCAATCGCTACCTCTGGAATCAGGCCATCGGCGAGAACGAGGATGCCATGCAGGCGTGGCGCGAAAACCGCGGCCCGAAGCCGTCCTTCTCCTTCTTCGACCTGAGCGGGAAGTTCACCGCCCTGCGCCGCAGCAAGGACCACGCCTAGCTGCGCGAACTGCCAGTGGCGGGGGGAGGTGGTTCGGGGCTCGCGTCCTGAAATTCGCGTTCCACAAAACCCGGAAGACCCACTAAAGCTATCGTGAGTGCAGCCTCCTCTGAATTAAGCCGGTAAAACAGTGCCGAGTTTGGCAAGGCTTGGGCTATGCCGTCGCCGAAACGCACGTATTTGGAGCTGAAAAATATTTTTTAAACAATATATTATTACGCTTTCCTAAATTATTTTTTAGGGTATGCGGCATCTGCTCCGCCGCGTCTTGGAAAGGGGCATGCTCGGCCTAATTGGCTTCTTCGCGCACCTTGTCGCGCACCTTCTGCAGCCACACGGCCACGGCCTTCTCCTGGCCCCGGTCGACCGGATGGTAGAACGCGGCCCCCTGCAATTCCTCCGGCAGATACACTTCGTCCGGCACATAGCCGCCTTCGTGGTCGTGCGCATACCGGTAGTCCTTGCCGTAGCCTAGTTCCTTCATCAGCCGGGTTGGCGCATTCCGCAGATGCATCGGCACTTCCAGCGTGCCGGATTCCTTCGCCCGCACCATGGCGGCCTTGTAGGCCATGTACGCCGCATTGCTTTTCGGGGCGCAGGCCAGATAGATCACCGCCGAAGCGATGGCCAATTCGCCTTCCGGGGAGCCTAGGCGCTCGTACGCCTGCCAAGCGGACAGACAGAGGTTCAGGGCCTGCGGCGCGGCGTTGCCGATATCCTCGCTGGCCATGCGCACCACGCGCCGTGCGATGTAGTGCGGGTCGCAGCCGCCGTCCAGCATTCGGCACAGCCAGTACAAGGCGGCATCCGGATCGGAGCCGCGCACGGATTTGTGCAGTGCCGAAATCTGGTCGTAGAAGTATTCGCCGCCCTTGTCGAAGCGCCGCACACCTTGGCTGGCCACCTGCCGCACGACATCCGCATCGACGACTTTGCCCTCCTCCCGCTCTTCGGCGAGATCCAATCCGATCTCCAGAAGGTTCAGGAGGATGCGGGCATCGCCGTCCGCCGCCCGAATCAGCAACTCTCGAGCATCGCCGTCCAATACCGGGGACAGCGCCCCCGCCCCCCGTTCCTCATCGGCCAGCGCCCGATCCAGCACCTGTTCGAGATCGGCGCTCTCCAAAATCTTCAGGACGTAGACGCGGACACGGGACAGCAAGGCGTTGTTCAATTCGAACGAAGGATTTTCGGTGGTCGCGCCGAGCAGGAAGATCGTACCGTCCTCGATATGCGGCAGGAACACATCCTGCTGGGCCTTGTTGAGGCGATGGATTTCGTCGATGAACAGGACGGTCGCCTGCTGATGCAGCGTTTGCGCTTCGCGAGCGCCGGCAATCGCCTCGCGAATTTCCTTGACGCCGGCTAGAACCGCCGACAGGCTAACGAACCGGGCTTGCGCGTAATGGCTGATCAGTTGCGCCAAAGTCGTCTTGCCAGTGCCAGGCGGCCCCCAGAACACCATCGAATGCAGCTTGCCGGCAAGGATGGCCTGTTGGAGCGGAAGATCCGGGGCGAGCAAATGCTGCTGTCCGGCATACTCCTCCAAGCTGCGCGGACGCATCCGGTCGGCCAAAGGGCGGAACTCGTTGCCCGATTCGAACAGTTCGGTCATCGCGCCGGCGTGCCTAGGATGTCGGTGCCGGGCGGCGGGTGGAAATCGAAGTGGTCGTCGTCCAACGGCGGGTTGATCTCTATCTGCGCCAATCGTATGTGGACGATCTGCCCGAACTGATTGGCAAAGCGCAACTCGCGGAGCACTCCGGCCTTCAGGCCTATCTGGATATCGCCTGCCTGCTCTTCGCCGGTGCGCGGACGCAATGCCATCCAATCGACCCCGTCACGATGCGCCGTCTCCACGACGCGGAACGATTCCTCCCATGTTTGCTGCCCGATCAGCACGGCCAATGGGGTCTGGCGCGTGGCTTCGGCGAGAGGCATCACGGTGGCCTGCGCTAAAAACGGGTCGTAAGACCAGAAGTTCAGGCCGTCTGCGACCAGTTCCAGCGGCTCCGGGCTTTCGTGGTTCCAGCGCAGCCGATCCGGGCGTTGCAGGCTCATGCGGCCGTGGCCGGTCGTCAGCAGTTCGCCTTCGGCACTGGTGACCGATTGCTCGAAGGATGCGGCGATGGCGCGCGTTTCCTCAAGGAATTGCCGCAGCGGCTCTCCGGATTCCGTCGCCGCGCACGGCATGCCTGCCGTGCCGAGCATCGCGGCCAAGCCAGCCAACCGCCAGCCGCCAGTCCGCAGCATTACGAGTCGTCCGGCGCAGGTGCCAACACTTCGCGCACGCCGGAGGATTGTACGGCCCCGACGATCTGCGCCTCTTCCATTTCCTCGATCATGCGGGCCGCCCGGTTGTAGCCGATTTTGAGCCGGCGCTGCAGGTAGGAGACGGAAGCCTTGCGGTCCCGCACGACCACTTCGACCGCCTGCTGGTACAGCGGGTCGGCTTCGCCATCGCCGCCACTCTCGTCGGATTGCCCAGGCAGCAGGGTGCTGGTACCTTCCTGAACCACGTCGTCCAGATAGTTGGGCTCTCCGCCATGCTCGCGCAGATGCTTGGTGACCAGATTGACTTCATCGATGGAAATGAATGCGCCGTGCACCCGCTTCGGCAAGGAGCTGCCGGCATCCATGAACAGCATGTCGCCGTGCCCGAGCAGCTGCTCGGCGCCGATCTGGTCGAGGATCGTGCGCGAATCGACATTGGAGGCGACGCGGAAGGAAATGCGCGCCGGAATGTTGGATTTGATCAGGCCCGTGACGACTTCCCGGGTAGGACGCTGGGTGGCCAGCACGAGATGGATGCCGGCCGCCCTCGCCTTTTGCGCCAAACGGATGATGTATTCTTCGACCTTCTTGCCGACGACCATCATCATGTCCGCAAACTCGTCAATGACGACGACGATGTAGGGCATGCGTTCCAGCAGCGGCGCTTCCTCTTCCTCGCCCGCGCTTGCAAATGTCGGATCGCGCAGCGGCTCGCCTTCCTGCTCCGCCTTCCCGATCTTGCTGTTGTAGCCGTCCAGATTGCGGACGCCAAGTTTCGCCATCACCGCATAGCGGCGCTCCATCTCCCCCACACACCACAGCAGCGCATTCGCCGCCTGCTTCATGTCCGTCACCACCGGCGTCAGCAGGTGCGGAATGCCTCCGTAGATGCCGAGTTCCAGCATTTTTGGGTCGATCAGAATCAGCCGCAGATCCTTCGGCAATGCCTTATAGAGCAGACTCATGATCATGGTGTTGATGGCGACCGATTTGCCCGAGCCGGTCGTGCCTGCCACCAGCAGATGCGGCATTTTCGCCAAGTCGCAGACGATTGGTTGGCCGCTGATGCTCTTGCCCAGTGCCAGCGTCAGCAAGGAGGAGGAATTGTTGAACGCGGCGGAATGAAGAATTTCGCTCGCCAGCACCATTTCTCGATCATCGTTCGGCACCTCCAAGCCAATGACCGATTTGCCCTCCACGACCTCTTCCACCCGAATGCTGACCACCGACAGGGCCCGTGCCAGATCCTTTGCGTAGCTGCTGATCTTGCTGCCGCGCACTCCGGGGGCCGGTTCCAGATCGAAGCGTGTCACGATCGGGCCTGGCGTCACGGCGACAACCGAAACTTCGATCTTGAACTCTTCCATTTTCATCTCAATCTGCTGCGACATGTTGCTCAGCGTCTCTTCGGAATATCCTGCGCCGCTTTCCAGCGGCTTGTCCAGCAAATCCAGCGGCGGCAACTCGGCCGAACTTGGAACTATGGGCAGGGAAATCTGTTTTTCCCGAGCAACCCGCTTGATGTCCGGCTCAATTCTGATCTTGGGCTCGATCCGGGTCTTCTCCTTGCGCTCTTTCCGGCGCTGCCGGATCCGAATGCGCTGTTCCGCACGCTGCTGGCGATTGTGCCGGTCTTCCCAATATTCCCGTACTCGCCGTACTGCGGCAATGCTGAAACCGCCCAAGATCCAGAAAAGCTTCCCCACGGCATCCACCGCTTGCAGCCAGGAAAAGCCGGTCCACAGCGTCACTCCGGTCAGTAGCAAAGCAAGCAGGAGCACCGTGGCCCCGACCGCATTGAACGCCGCAATGAAAGTGCTTGCGACCTCTTGCCCGATGAGGCCGCCCCCTCCGACCGGCAGTGCTCCCGTCAGCACATAGATGCTGGAGAGTGCGCAAGCTGCGCCCAGGGTCATGCCGAACCCGAGCCAGCGAATGGCGGAGATGCTCCAGCGGCGGCGCCCTAGATCCTCGGGGGTCATGCGCCGCTGGCGGTAGACCAGCCAGCCGGCATAGCCGAGCATGACCGGGATGAGGTAGGCGATGTGGCCGGCGAGAGCCAGCAAGACGCCGGCGAGAACGGCACCGACCTGGCCGGCGGCGTTGCGAATCCCGCCCTGCCCCGTATCGACCCAATTCGGGTCGTCGGGATGGTACGATGCCAGCGCCACCAGCAGATAGACCGAGAGCGCGGCGCACACGAGCAAGGCGCCTTCGCGAATCACCGGCGCCATGATGGAAGGCCGCGGAGCGGGCTTCCGCTTTGCGCGCTTGGGCAGAGGTTTCTTCAAGATGGGAAAGCGTCCGATTCCGCTGGCATTATAGGACAAGGGCCGCCTGTCCGTAAGCCTCTCGATGGCACCGCAGCATGCGGCAAAGCCGCAAAACCGCACATTTGCGCTGCAGCGGGGCAACGCTCCCGTAAAATAGCACCATGAATGCCTCTCCTCGCCACCACGAACTCATCATCCTCGGCTCAGGACCGGCCGGCTATACCGCCGCCGTCTATGCGGCTCGCGCCAATCTGGACCTTCTGCTGATTGCCGGCATGGAGCAAGGCGGCCAGTTGATGCTGACCACCGACGTGGACAACTGGCCCGGCGATGCCGAAGGCTTGCAAGGGCCGGACCTGATGGTCCGGATGCAGCAGCATGTCGAACGCTACGGCGTGGCCATCGAGCCCGATCATATCCGCGAGGCGGATCTGTCGCAGCAGCCTTTCCATCTAACCGGCGACAACGGCGCCTATACCTGCCATGCGCTGATCATCGCCACTGGCGCAACCGCGCGCTATCTGGGGCTGCCTTCGGAAGAAGCCTATAAGGGAAAAGGCGTTTCCGCCTGCGCAACATGCGACGGCTTCTTTTTCAAGAATCAGCCCGTTGCCGTCATCGGCGGCGGCAACACCGCCGCAGAAGAGGCGCTCTACCTCGGCAAGCTGGCCTCCTCAGTGACGCTGGTGCACCGCCGCGATGCGCTGCGGGCCGACAAGATTCTGCAAAACCAGCTGTTCGAGGCGGAGAAGAACGGCTCGATCCGCATTATCTGGGACCATGTTCTTGACGAAGTCCTAGGCGACGGCAATGCGGTCACAGGCATCAAGCTCCGACATGTCCGTAGCGATGCCGTGCAGGAGCTCGAGATGCAAGGCATCTTCATCGCCATCGGCCACGACCCGAATACCGCGTTGTTCAAAGGCCAGCTCGACATGTTTCCGAGCGGATACCTGAAAGTGGTCGGCGGCGCGGAGGGCAATGCGACCCAGACCAGCCGCCCCGGCGTGTTCGCCGCAGGCGATGTCATGGACAGCATCTACCGTCAGGCGGTCACTTCTGCCGGTACCGGCTGCATGGCCGCCCTAGATGCAGAGAAACACTTGGCGCAGCTCGGCTAGCGGCTACTCCTCGTTCAGAATATCGGACCAGCGCAGCACCATGCTGTCGTAGGCGAACGAGGGGATGCGGAAGGCCCAGTCCCGCACATGCCCTGCCAACTGCTCCGCTTCCGCGCGAGCCTCTTCGGCGGCATCTTCCTGTACGCGAATCGAGAACACCGCATACCGCTCGATGTCCCGCACAAACAATTGCGCTTCCAGTGCGTAGCCACGCTGGATGGCATACGTGATGCGCGACGCATCCTGCACATATTCGCGCGCCTGATCCACGGGCATCACATCCTCCAGCGACAGGCTCGCGATAGAACCGGCGGCGCGGCTCAAGATGAACTCGTTCTTGAGGCTCCGCCCGGCCGGCACGCGCAGCACATCAAACCGCACTCCGCCTTCGTCCGTCGCCCGTTGCCCTTCAATGACCTCGCCATCCGGATGTTCAATGCGGATACGCTCGATCTGCTCCATGCCGATGTCCAGCAGCGTCGGCTCCAGCCAACGGCGCGGCTCCGCAGGAATCGTGAATGTGCGGTCCACCAGCCACGCCTGATCGTCGCCGGCAGTGCGCACGTAAGTCGAATTGCGCCCGCTCGGCCTGGAGCCGATGCGCACCGTCAGGCCACCGCCTTCAAAATGCAGCGCGACCTGCTGCCCTACAGCACCGGGCTCGTCAATGCGCCCTAGGCCCAGTTGCGCGTGCTGCTCCGGATTGTCGGTCTTGCGCTCGAACAATTTCGCTTCCGATAAGTCCAGAAGCAAACGGCGGATCATGCCGACTTGCGCCGGGTAGTGCCGGCGCTGCACGACGCCCCAACCTTCCGGGCGCCGCTCCAGAGACACCTGCTCGGCTTCTTCCGGACCGTGAACTTCGATGCGCGTCACCGTATTGACGTCAAGCGCCTCCAGCCATAACTCCCCGGCGTACTCATGGTCGGCCGTGCGATGGAAGACGCTGTAGGCCATGATGGTCAGCACCAGCATGGTGCCCGTCAGGGCGGCGAGGATTTTGAATTCGCGGGCGTTCATGAAGCGACTCGCTGGGCGCGGCGGCGGCGCTGGAACATCCACAAGCCGATGGCGGCGGCTGTCAGAAGGATGGGCATCAGCCAGATGTTAATCAAGCGCAAGGCGAAGCCCAGCCGCTGGATGTCACGATCCAATTCATGCCGGACCGAACGCAATTCCCGCCGGATCCGCGCCCGCTCCTGCTGATAGGAGATAATTTCCGCCCGCTGCTGTTCGGTAAGCAGGTTCTGGTCCTCGTCCTGCTTGAGCTGCTGCAGCTGCGCGATCTTCTGCTCCGCTTCTTGCAAACGCGTCTTCAACTCCTCTTCCTTGAGATGCAGGCGACCCTCCGCTTGCCGCCGCAGACCGTCAACGACATGGAACGGCCGTGAGAATCGTGCCCGGCCGCGCAATCCGATCAGATCGCTGCTGCCCCCCAGGCTTTCCAGCGCATTGACGATGAAATCCCCGTTGTTGGCCCACGGCTGGACGACCCGCTGCCCGAAGAAGCTCTGCACCTGAGCCCACAGCGTGTCCGACAGCATGTCGCTGTCGGCGACCACAATCGCATCCACGGCTTCTTCGGCAGCGGCGCGGTGGCCGTCGGCCGGTTCTTCCGCGCCTTCCGGCGGCCCATCCGGGAAGAGGCTTCGGGGTCGGGCGCGCACCCATGCGGCCAGTGTCAGCGGAGTTCCGCCCGGCTCGAATCCTTGCATCAGGGTTGAAGGATCCGGCAGGTAGCGGTAGTGTTGCTTGTGAATCGTTTTGGAGTCTTCGGTCGTGGTCAGCAATGGGATGAATTCGCCTTCGAATCCTTCCGCCTGCTCAAGATGTCCAGGAAAGCCCATCATGACCCTGGACAGCTGCGCGGTAATCAGGTTGTTGCGATTGATGGCTTGCGCATGCACGTTGAGGAACGAAGCATGACGCACCGTGCGCCTTTGACCGGGGCTTTGCACCGGCAGCGCCAAAGTGCGGTCCGCCGCAATCTGCTCCGTATCCATGCGCAAGCCCCAGGCCGCCAGCAGTTCGACGCTGTCGGATGCCTGAATGCCGCCGGACTCGGGCGGGTTGCTGGCCTGCTGGAACATCGGATCCTTGTCCGCGTACGGATCCACCAGCAGCAGCATGCGCCCGCCGCGCATCACGAACTGGTCGGTCGCGTAAAGCGTTTTCGGCGACAGTCGCTTGGGATGCGCCAGCATCAGCGTCTGGATGTCCGGATCGACCGTGCCGTCGGCCGGATCGATCTGGCGCACTTCGAACGTGCGCTTGACATGGTCCAAAATTGCCCATTCGGGCGTGGAGCGCTGCGCCCCGAGATCGAATCCGCCGAACATCTGAAGTCCGGTCAGGACGCCGACGACCGGTTTGGCCGGATGCGTCAGCGCGTAGATCAACTGGCTGATGTCGTATTCCAGATACGCTTCGCGCTCCGGCTGAAAAAATTCAATAATTTCAACATCATCGACAGCATTCGTGCCAACCAGGCCGAAGTAGAGGTTGTTTCCCTGCTGCGTCGGAACGGCACTCAGATTGAATTCCGTCGCACGGTCCTCTTCTTCCGAGAACGGAGCAGGGTCGATCACCTGCAGCGTCAGCCGCCCGTCCGCATAGTAGGCATACTCCTCCAGCAGTTCGCGCACGCGGCGGGCGTAGTTGCGCAAATAGGTGTTGTCGGAGCTGGCCTGATCGGAAAAGAACAGGTACAAGTTGATGGGCTGCTGAATGCCTCCCAGAACCTTCAAGGTGCCTTCGTTGACGGTATACAGTTTTTGCTCCGTAAGGTCTAGGCGCAGATTGTCTAGCACCAGATTGCTGAACATGATGCTGGAGACGAACAGGATCGCGAGCAGGCTCAGGCCCGCTGCGGCGTACATGTGCTGATCGGGCATCTTCATGCCGCTTTCCGAGTCCGAACCACAATCACATTGGCATACAGCCATACCGAAATCAGAATGACGAAATACAGCAAGTCCCGAACATCGATGACGCCCTTATTGATCGATGAGAAGTGCGTCAGAAAGCTCAGCGATGCAATCGCATCCACGATCGGCTGCGGCAGCCACAGCTGGAAAAAGTCCAGCACGATGGGAAACCCGCTCAGCAGGAAAAGAAAGCAAGTGACGACGCTGAGAATGAAAGCGATTACCTGATTTCGGGTGGCGGCGGACAGGCAGGCGCCGATCGCCATGAAGCCTCCGGCCATGAGGAAACTGCCCAGATACGCGGCCACGATGATGCCATTGTCAGGGTCGCCGAGGTAATTGACGGTAAGCCAGATCGGGAAGGTTAGCAGCAAGGCGATGCCGGTGAAGGCCCAGGCCGCAAGGAACTTGCCGAGCACGGCTTCCAGGACCGTCAGCGGCAACGTCGTCAGAAGTTCGATGCTGCCCGTCTTGCGTTCTTCCGCCCACAGCCGCATGCTGATCGCTGGCACCAGAAACAGGTACAGCCAAGGATGGAACGAAAAGAAGGCATCCAAATCCGCCTGCTCGCGTTCGTAGAAGTTCCCCAAATAAAAGCTCATCGCCCCCGACAGCAGCAGGAAGATCATGATGAACACGTAGGCGATCGGCGTCTGGAAATAGCTGATCAGCTCGCGCCGAACAATGGCGTGGAGGTTATTCATGGGCATGATGGGTCAGCGCATGGAATACGTCGTCCAGCCGGCCGGGCTGAATGAACAGCCGGATGTCTTGCAGGCCGTGGCGCAGCAGGAGGCGGCGCACCGGCTCTTCGATGACGCAGCCGGACTTGGGAATCAGCGTGAGGCTCTGCTCGCGCTCCGGTTCCGCGACGGCCACACCGTCCAGTTCCGCCAAGCCCTTGCGCACGTCCGGAGCCACATCGCCTTGGATCGTCACCGCGTTGCTGTAGCGGGAGCGTGCCCGCAAGGCGTCCGGGGTCTCGTCGACCAGCACCTTGCCGTTCGCGATGATGATCGCCCGGGTGCAGATGGCCTCCACCTCCTCCAGAATATGCGTGGAAATGATGATGGTCTTGTCGCGGGCCATCTCGCTGATGAACTGGCGCACTTGCTGCTTCTGGTTCGGATCCAGCCCGTCAGTCGGCTCGTCCATGATCAGCACCTGCGGATCATGCAGCATGGCCTGCGCCAGCCCGACGCGGCGGCGGTAGCCTTTCGACAAGGTGTCGATTGGCCGATGCAGCACCGGTTCGAGTGCCAGCTGGCCGACCACCCGGTCCATCTGCTCCGAACGATTCTGCGGACGCCGGATGTCGGCGACGAAATTCAGGAACTGCCACGGCGTCATCTCGCCGTATGCGGGAGCGCCTTCCGGCAAATAGCCGAGGCAGCGTTTGGCTTGCAAGGGCTGTTCGGCGACCGAGTAGCCGCATACCGAGGCCTGCCCTGCCGTCGGCGGCAGGAAGCCCGTAATCATTTTCATGGTGGTGGACTTCCCGGCCCCGTTCGGGCCCAGAAATCCGAGCACTTCGCCGGTCTCGACCGCGAAGCTGAGACCATCGACTGCCCGCAGGTCGCCGTAGGTCTTGACCAAGCCTTCCACCGCCACGGATGCCGCCATGATGACTCTCCCCCGAATCCGTCAGTTCTCGATGCGCTGCATCATTGGTAGTAGTAATCGTAGCGGCGCAGCAGATCGAGCGAAAACTGCCAGCCTTCTTCGTAGCTGAGATTCGCCCCTGTGGGGATAATGATGCGCAAGAACAACTGACCGGAGTGCTGTTCTTTCAGGTCGCCAAGCATCTGATGCAAAGTTTCCGAATCGACGGACAGGAATTTGTCCGAATCCGGGATCCGAAGTTCCGTCGTCAATTGCCCGTCGCGCCGGGTATAGCGCACGGCGACCGAAACCTTGCCCAAGGCGCTGCGTGCCGGCTTCATGAGCACTCGGTACTTCTCTTCGATTTCCGCATGCTGGGTCCGCAGCATTTCCAACTCCTCCAGCGTCTGGCGGTGCTGCGCATCCACCGTCACGAACATCTTCTCGAAACCTGCCTTTTCTTCCTCCAGCCGCACCAATTGCTGCTGCGCGGCCAGCAGTTGCTGTTCCCGCTTGGCATTGGCAGCCTTGGCCAGTTCCATCTCCTCCAGCAGGCGGTCGCGTTCCTTCTGCACGAGCAGCGTGGAAGCTCGAAGGTCGAAAAGGCCGCTTTGGGCCTCTTTCAATTCCGCGTCCCTGGCCGCCAGCGTTTGGCTTTTGTGCGTCAACGCTGCGCTCGCATGCGCCATGCGCTCGCGCAAGTGCTCCAGTTCCGCGTGCAGGAGCTTTTGCTGCGCCGTCAGATCTTCGGCTTCGGTGCGGGCCTGCTGTTCCAGCATGATCATCGCCCGGACCTGGTTGGCCAAATCCCAATTGTGCAAGACGACGGCCGTGCTGGACAGCAGGAACACGATGACGACCACCATCATCACGTCCGTAAAGGAAGGCCAAAAACTTTCTTCGCCGCCGGGGGCTTGGAAGATGCCTTGCCCGAACGGGGCCGCTTGCTCCATGTTCATGGCGCCCCCGTATTCTGTAGTCGGAACCCTTCCCTCAGCGCTTGATTAATGCGGCGCATCTGCTTCAGCAGTGCGGCTTCATGTTCGAGCCGCGCCCGTTCGAATTCGCCCAAATTCAACGCCTGCTTTTGCAAGGCGTCATGCGTATCGCGCAGGCCTGCCAGCAGGCTTTGCAATTCGCTGAGCGCATGCAGCAGGTTCTGCGCCAGGTTTCCGGATGTTTTGGAAAGCAGCGGCAACATGCGGTTGATGGTCAGGGACTCGACCCGGCGGCAGACATGCGCTTGCGCCGCGATCACGCGAGACGCGACGAATGCCAGCACAAGATACGCGGCGATCGCGGCCATGGTTGTCGACAAGGCGGTGGCCATGCCGCGCACGACCAATGTGATGCCGCTGGCATTCTCCGGCGAGGAAAAAAGTTCGGAAGCACCGATCAGGGCGAGCGACAGGGAAGCCACCGTGCCGAAGACGCCGAGCAGGATCAGCACGTTCTGAATCAGACGCATCAAGCCCAAGCGTGCAGCCTCTTGACTCCACAAAATGCCTGCCAAAGCCGTTTGATGGGGCTGTTCCCATTCCAGCCGGCTCTGCTCCAAGGCCCGATAGCGCTGCATGACAAGCGTACCGGCGAGGCTTTCGGCCTTATCTCCAGCCAGCCCGAAATCCAACTGCTCGTCGAATGCATCGATGGCACGGTCCTCGCGAAAATAGAAGCGCAGTAGCGCACTCATGCGCAGCAGCGCAGCCAGAAACAAGACCATAATGACGCCGTTGACCACCCAGCCGATCTCTGTCGTCAAAGGCCCCCAATAAACCTCCTCGATGATTTCGAATTGCAAGGCGACCAGCACCGCCGCAAGCAGCGGCACCAAGGCGGCTTGCCACATCAGCATGCCTACCCGGTTCTGGACTGTTTGCGCTGTGCTCGGTTGCATGTATATGGCGTGTGGCTCTCAAACTGTAAAATAGAGGTTCCCGGAAAGTCTCCGGCACCGGCTAAGATTAGAGGACGCATTTTAACAAAATTCCCCATGCGGCAATCGGGCGGCGGGCTGGCAGGATATCCTTTGCCCTGGCCCGCTCTACGGGTCTTGGCAAGATAAGGCCGCCAATCCGGAAAGATTTCTATGGCCATCCATCACCCCTCCTTCTGCCTTCCGCCTGCCACAGCCTGCAGGAAGGACCGGCGACGGCACGGCCTAGGCCGATGAGTGCGCTCCTCAACATTGCCGTCGATGCCGCCCAAGCTGCCGGGCGGATCATCATCCGCCACCACAACTTCACCGATCGCGTCTCGGTGGAACGCAAGGCGGATCACGATTTCGTCAGCAGCGTGGACCGGGAAGCCGAGCATGTCATCATTGACCGCCTCAAGAAGGCCCACCCGGAGCACGGCATCCTAGCCGAAGAAAGCATGTCCGAATCTTCGGAGGATTCGGAGTCCCAATGGCTGATCGACCCGCTGGACGGCACGACCAATTTCCTGTTCGGCATCCCGCATTACGCCGTCTCCATCGCTTTGCGCCAGCATGGCCGTTTGAAGCTTGGGGTGGTCTACGATCCATTCAAGCAGGAGATGTACACCGCAGAAGCCGGGCGCGGCGCGCATCTGGACGGCCGGCGCATCCGGGTACGCCCCGCATCAGGGATGCAGGATGCCGTCTTGGCGACCGGATTCCCGTTCCGCGGCGATGTCGATCTGGAACCGTACTTGGAAACCTTGAAAGCGCTGGTTCCGGGCACCGCCGGAATCCGGCGCATCGGCTCCGCCGCATTGGACCTGGCCTACGTCGCGGCCGGACGATTCCACGGCTACTGGGAATTCGGCTTGCGCCCATGGGATATGGCCGCAGGCATCGTCATTGCCCGGGAAGCCGGTGCCATCGTACAGGATCTGGACGGCAACGGCGACCCCTTGGACAGCGGCAACATCATTGCGGCCACGCCGCGCGTTCTGGAAGCCATGCAGGAGCGCCTGCGGAAACTTCGGGACGATTCCGCCCTGGAGCACTGATGCGTACGCTCGCCTACGGGCGGTCGTCTACCTCGCTGGGAGGCGACTTTTCGAGATCGCGACCGCTGATGCCGAGTGCCAGCAAGGAACTGCCGGCCACATAGATTGAAGAATAAGTGCCTACCAGCACGCCGACGATCAATGCAATCGAAAACGCGTGGATGACTTCACCACCGAAAAAGAACAATGCGGCCAGCACCAGCAAGGTGGTCAGCGACGTCATCAGGGTGCGCGACAGCGTCTGATTAATGGAGACATTGAGCACTTCGATGCTGGAATGGCGCCGCAGCTGGCGGAAATTCTCCCGGATCCGGTCGTACACGACGATCGTATCGTTCAGGGAATAGCCGATCACGGCCAGAATGGCGGCCAGCACAGTCAGGTCGAATTCGATCCGGGTCAGCGAGAAGAAGCCGATCGTGATGATCACGTCGTGCACCAGCGCCATGACGGCCCCGAATGAAAACCGGTGTTCGAAGCGCAGCGCCACGTATATCAAAATCAGCGCCAGCGCATACAGCATGGCCAGGCCGCCGTCGTCGCGCAGTTCCTCGCCGACCTGCGGACCGACGAACTCCACTCGGCGCAACTGCACTTCCTGCCCTCCCCCGCGCAGCGCTTCCAAGGCGCGATTGCTCAATTCGCTTTCCGGGCGATCGTCCGGCTTGATGCGCACCAGTACGTCCTGCGCCGAGCCGAAGTGCTGCACGACGGCATTGCCGAAGCCGTGCGCTTCCAATTGCGTGCGCACCGCACCCAGTTCCACCGGCGCGGGATAGCCGACTTCGATCAGCGTGCCTCCCTCGAAGTCGATGCCAAGGTTCAGGCCTTGCACGACCAGCGAACCGATGGAGGCCAGCAGCACGGCTCCCGACAGAAACATGGCCTGCCGGGCGCGGCCCATAAAATCGATCGAAAGCTTACGCGGCAGCAGGCGCATGGTCACACCTTCAGCACTGGAGCGTGCTGCCTCCCGTAGACCAGATTAATGACGGCCCGCGTACCCATGATGGCCGTAAACATGGAGGCCGCAATGCCAATGGACAGCGTCACGGCGAAGCCCTTGATGGGGCCGGTGCCGAAGGCGAACAACACAATCGCCGCGATCAAGGTCGTGAGGTTGGCATCGGCAATCGTGGCCAAGGCCTTGCTGTAGCCGGCCTGGATGCTGGCTTGAGGCGTATTGCCGCTCGCCAATTCTTCGCGGATGCGCTCGAAGATCAGCACATTCGCGTCCACGGCCATGCCGACGGTCAGTACGATGCCGGCGATGCCGGGCAAGGTCAGCGTGGCGCCGGGAATCATCGACATCACCGCCACGATCAGCACCAGATTGGCGACCAGCGCCAGATCGGCCACCAGGCCGAACAAACGGTAGTACAGGATCATGAACACCATCACGAGCAGAAAGCCGATCAGGACCGACAAGGCGCCCAACTCAATGTTCTGCTGGCCGAGGCTGGGCCCAACCGTCCGCTCCTCCACAATGTGCATCGGCGTGGCCAGAGAGCCTGCGCGCAGGAACAATGCCAGATTGCGGGATTCGCGAGTCGTGCTCAGGCCGCTGATTTGGAAGCGCTTGGCCAGCTGCTCCTGAATGATCGCCACGCTGATCACTTCCTCGGTCTCTTGCATGACGGTGCGCGTCTCGCCGTCGGCGACGACCGTCGCGCCGCGCTGCTCGATAAACACCACGGCCATGTGGCGCTTGACGTTCTCGCCAGTCACCTTGGCGAATTTCCGGGCACCGTCGCCATCTAGCGTTATATGCACCGCGGGACGGCTGTGCTCGTCGAAGCCGGATGAGGCATCGATGATATGTTCGCCGGTGAGCATCACGCGGCGCTTCAGCAGCACGGGCTCGCCGTCGCGGTCGTAATACAATTCGTCCGCCAGCGGAACTCGCCCCGTCTCCATGGCCAGATAGGCATCTTCCTTATCGTCGACCAGTCGGAATTCGAGCGTCGCCGTCGCGCCCAGAATTTCCTTGGCTCGGGCCGTGTCCTGAACACCCGGCAATTGCACGGCGATGCGGGTCTTCCCTTGTTGCTGGATGACCGGCTCGGCGACCCCCAATTCGTTGACGCGCTTTCGCAGCGTGACCAGATTCTGGCTGATGGCATTGCGGCGCACTTCGCTCCGCGTCCCGGAGGTCAGCTGCATGGCGATGCCCGAACGGCCGTCAAAATCGCGCTGGACGACTTCGAACATATCGAAGTATTCATCCTTCAACACTTCTTCGATCTGTTCCAGAACGGCTGCGTCGCGGACATGTATCTGGATCTGCTCGCCCTGCACGACCACTTTGCGGTAGCGCAGATCCTGCTCGCGCAGCAATGTGCGAATGTCGGTGGCATGCTGGTCGTAGGCCCGGCTGATGGAGGCATCCAGATTGACTTCCAGCAGGAAATGCACGCCGCCGCGCAAATCCAAGCCCAAATTCATCGGATGCGCGTTCAGCATTTCCAGCCACTGAGGCGTCGCAGGCGCCAGATGCAGCGCGACGGAATAGCGGTCCGACAAGGCTTCGCGCAATGCGTCGGCCGCACGCAACTGCTCCTCCGGAGCCTCGAACCGCACCAGCAGCGATTCTTCAAGCAGCTCGGTTTCCCGGTACGAAAGGTTCCGCAACTTGAGGATCTGCTCGACCTGCTTCTGCTCTTGCGCGCCGATTTCGACCCGGGAGGAGGAAATCTGCACCGAAGGATCCGACGGGTACAAATTGGGCGCGGCATACAGCACGGCGATCAGCAACACGCCAAGCACCAGCAGGTTCTTCCACAGTGGGTATTGATTCGCTTTCATGGGCGTGCCGAAACGTCGGGATTCGGCGGAATCAGTCAGTCACTTTTTGCGAGCGAGCCCTTCGGCAGGACATTGCTGACCGCATCCTTGCGCAAGCGCACCTCGATGCCTTCCGCCAATTCCAGCCGCACGGTGTTGGCACCGACATGCTTGATGCGCCCCATCAAACCGCCATTGGTCGAAATTTCATCGCCTTTTTGCAAGGAATTGACCAAATCGCGATGGTCTTTGACGCGCTTGTTCTGAGGCCGGATGATCATGAAATACATGATCAGGAAGAAAATCCCGATCATGGCGAACATGGACCAGCCTCCCATGGCGGCGGCTCCATCCTGCGCCAATGCGTCGCTGATAAGAATCATGTGGCTAGCAGTCCTAGAAAAGACTCGGCGGGCGGGTATTATGCCATAACGGGCGGTTCCCCATCCACTTTGGGCCTTGCCCATGCATCTTGCCCAAATGAGGCACAATGGAACCTATTATGGGCACGGCCATTCCAACACGACTGCTACCGCCAATTCGCCGAAAGGTCGCTGCGAAACGGCCCAATACGCCTATCGGAGCAGAAGCAAAAGCGCCTCTATGATACGGAATACGCAGGACACCACATAATCGCCAGAGAAGCTGCTAACCTTTTGAAAGGCTCATCCATGAGAACCGGAATGCTCAGACTATACGCTGCATTGGCGCTCAGCGGGATTGTTGCCGCTCTGGCCTGGCATTTCATACCGCACGGCACAGACGCTTCTTGGCCCTTGGCAATCGAGAGCAAAGGCACGGAACATCATTTCCGCGTCGAGATGGCGGTCACCGAAACCCAACAGGCGCAAGGCCTTATGCATCGCAAGGGATTGGACGACGATGCAGGCATGCTGTTCGTCTACCCCCGTGCAGGCGTACGTACCATGTGGATGAAGAACACGCCCCTCTCGCTGGATATGCTGTTTATTGGAACCGACGGCATCATACGGAAAATCGTCCGCAATACGACACCCTACTCGGAAACCATCATTATCAGCCCGCGCCATACCCAGTATGTCTTGGAACTGCGGGCCGGCACTGCCCGGCATCTCGGCATTCGGGCTGGCGACCGTGTACGGAACCTGCCCGCCCCCGGCTATGCTTCGGAACCGTCTTTGTGATACTTGCCGAGCCAGACGCGAGCAAACGAATCCAAGGATTTGGCCTCGATTGATTGCCTTATTTTTTCCATAAAACATTGATAAAAATATATATTATGTAATGTAGCGAGCCGCGAGAAAAGAATTTCCCGACTCTGGTCTAAATGACGGAGGTAGGCGCGCGAGAAGTTTCGGCAGGTGTAGCAGGCGCATCCCAGTTCAATAGGTTCGGCATCGTCCGCATAGCGGCTGTTGCGGATTTTCAAGACGCCCTGTGCGGTAAATAGATGTCCGTTGCGGGCATGCCGCGTCGGAATGACACAGTCGAGCATATCGATTCCGGCAAGCACGGCTGCCAAAATATCCTCTGGCCGGCCGATGCCCATCAGATAGCGGGGGCGATCCGCAGGCAGATGCGGCACAATGGCCTCCAGCATGGCATTGCGTTCCGTTTCCGGCTCGCCGACCGACAGCCCGCCGACGGCATAGCCCTCAAAACCGAGCTCCTGCAGTCGCTGCTGACATTCTAGGCGTAAGTCCGGGTACATGCCACCCTGTCCGATGCCGAACAGCGCCGATGCATGGTCGCCGTGCGCCTGCCGGCTTCTCTCGGCCCAGCGGAGCGACAGCTCCATCGAGGTTCGTGCTTGTTCCCGGGTGGCCGGATGCGCCGTGCATTCGTCAAACGCCATGATGACATCGGCTCCCAAATCATGCTGTGCCGCAATCGACGCTTCAGGGTCGAGAAACACCACATCGCCGTTGAGCGGCGAACGAAACCGCACGCCCTCTTCATGCACGCTGCGCCATGGCGCCAGACTGAACACCTGATAGCCGCCTGAATCCGTCAGGATCGGCCCCGGCCAATGCATGAACGAGTGCAAGCCCCCATGCTGCCGGATGATGTTCGTGCCAGGCCGCAGCATCAGGTGGAATGTGTTGCCCAGAATCATCTCCGTGCCGCTGTCCCGCACCTCTTCAGGCGTTACCGAGCGTACGGCGCCATGCGTGCCGACGGGCATGAAAGTCGGGGTTTGCACGATGCCCCGGTCGAAGCAGAGCGTACCCCGCCGCGCCATGCCATCCATGCAGGAAACCGAAAATTCCATCGTCAAAGAATCAACATGGCATCGCCATAACTGTAGAAGCGGTACTTTTCGGCGATGGCGTGCCGGTAGGCATGGAGCGTCTCCTCGTAGCCGGCAAACGCACACACCATGATCAGAAGCGAAGACCGCGGCAAGTGGAAATTCGTCATCAGGCCGTCAATAGCGGAAAAGTTGCAGCCCGGGTACAGGTAGAGCCGAGTTTCTCCGGCGTACGGCTTGATCTGTCCGTCAGGCTGCACAGCGGATTCCAGTGCCCGTGCCGAAGTCGTGCCCACGGCGATGATGCGCCGGCCTTCCGCCCGGGCCCGATTGATTCGGGCGCACGCATCCGCATCAACCAGCAGCCGTTCCGCATGGATGCGATGCTCGCGAATGTCGTCCGCTTCGACCGGCTGGAACGTTCCTGCGCCGACATGCAAGGTTACATGAACCCGCTCGATGCCCTGTTCGTCAATGCGGCTGAGTAGCGGCTCGTCGAAATGCAGTCCGGCCGTCGGCGCAGCCACAGCGCCAGGGGAGCAAGCATATACCGTCTGATAGCGTTCCCGGTCGCCCGGTTCCGGCCGTCGGTCGATGTACGGCGGCAAGGGAACTTGCCCTTCCCTTTCCAGAAACTTCTCGATAGCGACATCATCCGGAAACCGCAGCACCCAAAAACGCCCTTGGCACTCCTCCAGACGGATCCGGGTTTCCCCTGCAAGAATGATGTCGCTGCCTAGAGCGGGAGCGCGATTGGCACCTATTTGCGCCAGTGCCCGATTGTTCGGCAGCATGCGCTCGATGAGGATTTCGATCTTGCCTCCGGTCGGCTTGCGGCCGAAGCATCGTGCCGGAATGACCTGCGTGTCGTTGAAAACCAGCACATCGCCGGAAGATAATTGCCGCGGCAAGTCCCGGATGCTTAAATCCTGCAAGTTTCCCGTCGTACGGTCCAGCGCCAGCATGCGGCTTGCGCTGCGTTCGGGATTCGGGTGCTGAGCGATTCGTTCCAGCGGCAGGTCGTAGTCGAAATCGGCCGCATCGGAATGCAGCGCCGACTCAGCCGAAGAGCGGCTTGCGCACGATGATGTCATCGCGTCCGGAACCTGTAGAAATCAAGTCGACCGGCACTCCCAGATGGCTTTCGACGGCCTGCACATATGCCCGGGCCTGCTCCGGCAATGCCGCAAATTCGCGAACGGCCGCCGTGCGGCTTTGCCAGCCGTCATGCTCTTCATATTCGGCCGCGTTTCCGGCATCGTCGTGTCCGACGCATATTCGAATGGTTTCGAACCCGTCCAGCACATCCAGTTTGGTTAGACAGATGCCGGTCATGCCGTTGGCGCGCACGGACCGGCGCAATGCCACCATGTCCAGCCAACCGCACCGGCGTGCCCGCCCGGTAGTCGCCCCCACTTCCGCGCCCAGTTTCGCAAGACGGGTTCCTGTAGCATCGTGCAGCTCCGTCGGAAAAGGCCCGGAACCGACTCGCGTCGTGTAGGCTTTGACAATGCCCAGCACGGCATCAATATCGCCAGGGCCCACGCCGGCCCCGATGCATGCGCCGCCGGCAATCGTGCTGCTTGAGGTGACATACGGATAGGTGCCATGATCGATGTCCAGCAAGGTCCCTTGCGCGCCTTCGAAGAGGAGGTTGCGACCGGCATCGCGAAGTTCGGCGCAGCGTGCCGAAACATCGGTGACGCAAGATTTGAGGCGCTTGGCGAAATCCCGGATTTCCTGGGCTATCGAAGCGGCGTCCACAGGCTCGGTTTTATAGTAATTTTCAAGCATAAAGTTATGATATGAAATAAGTTCCTTAAGTCTGGCCTCGCAGTGTTCCGGTTGATAAAGATCGGCGACCCGCAACCCGCGACGCGCTGTCTTGTCCTCATAGGCCGGACCGATGCCGCGCAAGGTCGTGCCGATGGCCTTGTTGCCGCGCGCTTCTTCCCGCGCCCGGTCCAGTGCGATGTGCGAAGGCAGCAGAAGCGGGCATGCCGCCGAAACCTTCAATTGCTCCAGCACCGGTACGCTCCGGGCCGCCAGATAGTCGACCTCTTCGAACAGAGCCGACAGCGACAGCACCACGCCGTTGCCGATCAGGCATTCCACGCCGGGATGCAGGATGCCGGACGGAATCAGATGGAGGACGGTCTTTTCGCCATTGACGACCAGCGTATGCCCGGCGTTATGCCCGCCTTGGAAGCGGACTACCGCATTGGCCTGCGCAGCCAGCAGGTCGACGATCTTGCCCTTCCCTTCGTCGCCCCATTGGGCTCCGACTACTACAATGCTGCGGTTCATGATGGCATCGGACGCACCACCCAGATGCCGTCTTCGCATACCAGCCGCTCGTCGCATGCGTTCTCCTGCCCTGCTTCATCCGGATCCAGTGAGCAAACCACGGTCCGTCCGGCCGTTCTCAAGTCATTAATGGCAGCCTGCTGCGCTGGATCTTTGCTCCATGCGGCATAGATCCGAGATGGCGCAGGCACCGTCAAGGCGCCGCACCGAAGCAGCGTACGCAGATCCAAGCTGAAGCCTGTCGCCGGCCGCCGGCTGCATACGCCATAGCGCCCGCCTCGGGCAATTTCCTGCCCTTGGCCTTCTACATACGCCGCAAAGACTAAGCCGCTTTCGTAGTGGAAACCGCTGGCCTCGCCCAAATCGAAATGCAACTGTACGTCGGGATAGAGGCTTCGGATCCGCGCAGCGACTTTGCGCAGCCTTTCCAGAGCCGGCTCCATGTGTGCAGAGACGCACGCCAATTCCCGACCCGCGCGGTCCAAAACCTCTTCATCAGGCCCCGACAAATCCGGCAGGGCGCGAAACGCCACCGCCACTTTTCCGGAAGCCTCATGGGCGTCCAGCCACGCACCGATATCCGGCTTGGCCTTGCGCTGAATCAGTTCGAACAGCTCGCTTCGTTCGCCCGCATCCCAATCCGTCTGTTCGGCCAAGGCCCGGAAGACGCCTGCATGCCCGAGATCCAAGCACCACGGACGGCAACTGACCGCCTGCAGCGCCGCGCACAGCAGTGACACGATTTCGGCATCGCTCTGGACGCCGTCGTGCCCGTACAATTCCGCGCCGGCCTGAATCGGATTTCGGGAGCCGCCGAGGATTTCAGGATGGGTCCGCAGCACCTGCCCGACGTAGCACAGGCGTGCTAAGGCGTTGTGCGGCATGGCCTGCCGGTCCATGCGCGCAATTTGCGGGGTGATGTCGGCGCGGATGCCCAGCGCGCGTCCCGACAAGGTGTCGGTCAGCTGGAACGTCTGGTGCTCCAAAGCCTCGCCTTCGGCCACGAGCGCATCCCGGAATTCGACCAGCGGCGGCATGACCAAGGCATAGCCCCAGCGTTCGAAGCAGTCCAGCAATTCCCGCCGGTACGCCTCCAGAATGCGCGCCTGCTCCGGCGGCGATTCCTCGATCCCTTCCGGCAGTTGCTCCGACGGCAGTCCGCTCATGACAGCAGCCGCACCAGATACAGCAGGACCACCCCCAGAGTGACGCCGATGAGGCCCATGAAGCGAAGTTGCTGGTCGGACAGCTGCAGCATGCGTTCCAGCCATGATCGGGCCAATCCCGGACTAGCCAAGGCGACGAGGCCCTCCAGCATCAGCACCAGCGCCACGGCCACCAGAATATATTCCCACATGATGGCGGGGAACGGGGGCTACTTCTTGAGCTGCTTGAAATACTGGAAGAAGTCCGAGTCCGGCTCGACCACCAACACGTCGCCTTTGTCCTGGAACGTGCTGACGTAGGCATTCAGGCTGCGCGTAAACGCGTAGAACTCGGGATCCTGATTGTAGGCTTCCGCGTACATCTGTGTCGATTTGGCATCGCCTTCGCCGCGAATCTTCTCGGCATCCCGGTACGCTTCCGCCTGAATCACCGTGCGCTGGCGGTCGGCATCGGCGCGAATGCGCTCGGCCATTTCCTGGCCGCGGGCCCGAAAGTCCTTGGCCGTGCGGCTGCGTTCGGCGCGCATCCGGCGATACACGGAATCGCTGACCTCGTCCGGCAATTCAATGCGGCTGATGCGGACATCCACGACGCGGATGCCAAGCTCCTTGGCATTCTCGTTCGACCGCACTTGCAGCACGTCCATGATCTCGCGCCGCTCGCCCGAAATCGCTTGCTGGATAGTGCGCACGCCGAACTGGTTCTTCAGGCCATCCTTCACGATCTGGGTCAGGCGCCCTTCAGCGCGGGTGCGATCGCCCTGCGTGGCCCGGAAATACTGGCTCACGTTCTCGATGCGCCATTTGACGAAGAAATCCACCGACATGTTCTTCTTCTCGCTGGTCAGGAACAATTCCGGCTTGGAATCGAGCGACAGCACGCGGGCATCGAACTTTTGCACGTTGTTGATGAACGGCATCTGGAAATGCAGGCCGGGGGTGAGATCGGCGCGCCGGATGTCGCCCAGTTGGAATACGATGGCCGTCTCGGTCTGCCGAACATAGAACGTTGAAGCCCAGGCCAGCACGACCAGCACGGCCAGAGCGATCAGGCGCGGAGGAGTCAAAGCCATCTCAGCGTCCCTCCCGCAAGCGCGTCGCGCCGGAGCCGCGGGACTCCGACGCATTCGAGGGCATGGACGACGACGGCTTGGCACTCGAGCCTCCCCGTTGTTCCATGATTCGGTCCAAAGGCAGGAACAGCATGTTGCTGCCCTTCTCGACATCGACCACGACTTTGGAACTCTTGGACAGCACCGACTCCACGGTCTGGAGATACATGCGCTGGCGCGTCACTTCCGGAGCTTTCCGGTATTCGGCCAGTAGTTGCGTGAAGCGCGACGCTTCGCCTTCGGCATTCGCGATCACGCGTGCCCGGTAGGCTTTGGCGTCTTCCATCATGCGGGCCGCTTCGCCGCGGGCCTGCGGCACCACCTCGTTCGCGTAGGCTTGCGCCTCGTTCTTGTAGCGTTCCATGTCTTCGCGCGCCTTGGTCGCATCCTGAAAGGCATCCTGCACGGCATTGGGAGGCTGCGAGTCTTCGAGGTTGATGGTCAGGATTTCGATCCCGGTGCCGTAGGCATCCAGAATCTCCTGCATCAGGACCATGGTGCGGCTGGCGATTTCGGCGCGGCCTTCGCGCAGAATGAAATCCATATTGTTGCGCCCGACCGTGGTGCGGATCGCGCTGTCCAACACGCCGCAGATGGTGCTCTTGAAGCGGCAGCTGCGGTCGAAGGCGATGTCGGGGTTTTCCACGTTGAACAGGTAGTCCTCCGCATTCTTGAGGCGGTACTGCACCGAGAACTTCAACTCGACGATGTTCTCGTCCTGGGTCAGCATGGTGGTGCGCTTCTCTACGCTGCGGTTCCCCGTGACGTTGACGACGCTCACGGACTCGATGGGGTACGGGATGTGCCAGCCGGGGCCGGGCATGGTGGTGCGGTCGTACTTGCCGAAACGCAGGACCACGCCGCGCTCGCTGGCCTCGACGATGTAGAAGCCGGACAGCAGCCACAGCACTGCCAGCGCCGCAACAATGACGCCGCTGCCCAGCGACCATTTGCTGCCACTTTTGCCGCCGCCGCCGCCCTGCAGCCGCCCGAAAAAGCGGTTCCACATGCGGCTCAGAAGTTCGTCAATTTCCGGCGGGCCTTGCCGGGTGTTGCGCTGCCACGGATTGCCGCCGTCGCCGTTGCTGCTCCAAGGCATCAGTATTCCTGCGTGGGATGTCGGTGCCCTATTCTAACAAATTCCAAGGCCATCCCCGAATCTGCACAAAAGCGCCATCCGAGAATCCGGCCCGGACCTGTTCTTCCTGCC
The DNA here is from genome assembly GCA_963668445.1 of uncultured candidatus Poriferisulfidus sp. Lineage (GTDB taxonomy): Bacteria > Pseudomonadota > Gammaproteobacteria > Poriferisulfidales > Poriferisulfidaceae > Poriferisulfidus. The sequence goes on along the minus strand of OY764335.1, from coordinate 938,768 downwards.
CCAAGCCGTCATGCATGCGCCTCCAGCTCCGGCGCCTTCCATTGAACCGCCGTCCGGAACTTCTCAAAGCGCGCCAGGCAGGAGCGCGGCAGTTGCAGCCGAATCTCGCATTCCCCTTGCGCAGTGAACCGTTCCTCTTCGATCGTCCCGAGCCGGTACAGTTCCGCCCGCAGCGGATAGGCCGAAGGCGGCAGGCACAGGGACACGCAAGCCGTCGCTCCCTGGACGCGCCGGCGCAGCTGCTCGCGCAATTCCGGCACGCCCGCGCCGGTTCGGGCCGACAGGGCTATGCGTTGAACGGAGCCGTTGGCTCCGTCGCCCTCTGCCCCGTTCGCAAGCAAGTCCGCTTTGTTGTATACCTCGATGACCGGCACTTTCGAGGCTTCGATATGCTCCAGCACGTCGCGTACGTATGCGGCCTGCTCCGCGTATTGCTCGGCACTCCGGTCGATGACATGGAGCAGCAGGTCGCATTCGCGGACTTCCTCCAGCGTCGCATGGAACGCCTGCACCAGTTCGAGCGGCAGGTTGCGAATGAAGCCCACCGTATCGGAGAGGATGGCTTCCTGCGCATCGCCGAGGCTTAGGCGCCGATGCGTGGGATCCAAAGTGGCGAACAACTGGTCGGCGACATGCGTGCGGCTGCCGGTTAGGCGGTTGAACAGCGTGGACTTGCCGGCATTGGTATGGCCCACCAAGGCGACATGGAACAACCGAGCCCGGCGGCGGCGGGCGCGGCTCTGGGCGCGTTGCCGCTCCACTGTCTCCAACCGGCGGCGCAAGGTCCGCATGCGCCGCATGAGCAGGCGGCGATCCAACTCCAATTGGGTCTCGCCGGGGCCGCGCAGGCCGATGCCGCCCTTCTGGCGCTCCAAATGGCTCCAGCCGCGAACTAGGCGTGTTGACAGATAGCTGAGCTGCGCCAGCTCCACTTGCAGCTTCCCCTCATGCGACCGGGCCCGCTGGGCGAAGATATCCAGAATCAGGCCGGTGCGGCCTAGGACCCGGCACTGCAATGCCGCTTCCAGATTGCGCTCCTGGCTAGGGCTCAGATCGGCATTGATGGCCAGCAGCTGCACGCCATGCTCAGCGCAGCATTGCCGCACCAGTTCGGCCTGTCCCCGTCCGACGTAGAAGCTTGGATGCGGCGTGCGCCGTCGAAACTCCAGTTGCGCGCATGCCCGAAGCCCGGCGCTATGCGCCAATCCGACGAATTCTTCCTGTTCCGCCGCGGCCGTCCGGTTCTCGGATACCAAAGCCACATGCGCCAGCACGCAGGCCGAATCAGCAGAGGGGCGCTCAAACAAGCGGGAGCTCCGCACGGCGCCAGCTAGTCGTTAAAAGCCGCATCCGGGTCGTCGCGCAATTCCACCATGCTGGCCGGCACAATGGTCGAAATCGCGTGCTTGTAGATCATCTGATTGACGGAACTTCTCAGGATGACGACGAATTGGTCGTAGGAATCCACCTGCCCTTGAAGCTTGATGCCATTGATGAGGAAAATGCAGACGGGGATATGCTGCTTGCGCAGTTGGTTCAGGAATGGCTCTTGGATCGAGTGCCCCTTAGTCATGCAGGCCTCCCGCAGTGGCGATGGTTTTTATTATTGTCGTTGCCGCCATTAGATTTAGACTGGCTCCAGCCGCAATCGTTCCACAGCTGCCAGAACTTTGGCAGGCTCCGGCCGCTCCATGCGGCAGTGTATCACGTCGGGCGCATGCCGCAGCCACGTCAGTTGCCGCTTCGCCAGTTGCCGCGTGGCGGCCATCGCCTGCTCCCGCATTTCGTCGCGGCTACAGGCCCCGTCCAGAAAGCGCCACGCCTGCCGATAGCCGACGCATCGCATGGCCTGGCACTCCATCGTCAGATCGCCGCGTTCGTGCAAAGCCCGCGTCTCCTCGATCAGGCCCTCATCCAGCATGCGGCCGAAGCGCGCATGGATCCGGCGATGCAGGCGGGCGCGATCTTCAGGCCACAGGGCCAGCTGATGGTAGGCAATGTCGCCGGAGCTCCGGGCCGGTGCTGCATCCAGCCACGCACTCATCGGGCGCCGGGTCGACTCGAACACTTCCAAGGCGCGCAGGATGCGCTGCGTGTCGGCGGGCGCAAGCCGGCGGGCCATAGCCGGGTCGCAGCGGCACAGACGCTCGTACAAGGCCCGTACGCCCAAGTCCCGGCATTCCCGCCGCAGTCGGCGGCGGATTTCCGGATCGGCATTCGGCATCGGAGACAGGCCCCGCATCAGCGCCAAAAAATACAGGCGCGCCCCGCCGACCAGAAGCGGCAAGCGGCCGGCAGCATGGATCTGCCGAATATGAGCACGCGCCTCTCGGGCGAAGTCATAAGCGGAATACGTCTCGGCCGGATCCAGAATGTTGATCATGCGGTGCGGCGCCGTTGCCAGAATCTCCGGCTTCGGCGTGGCGCTGCCAATGTCCATGCCGCGGTAGATCATTGCCGAATCCACGCTAATGATCTCGAACGGCCCGCGCCGCACGAGTTCCACCGCGCATTCCGTTTTGCCCATGGCCGTAGGCCCCATCAGGGCCAGCGCCCGGATGCGCACGCCGCTCACTGCCCGCGCATGAACAGCTTGTCCAACTGGTCGATGCTGATCTGCACCCAAGTCGGACGGCCATGATTGCATTGCCCGGAGCGCTCCGTCTCTTCCATGTCGCGCAGCAGCGCATTCATTTCTTCCATCGTCAGCTGCCGCCCGGCCCGCACCGCGCCATGGCACGCCATGGAGGACAGCAGTTCGTTCTCCCGTTCTTCGATGCGTCGGCTCTGCCCGTGCTCCATAAGATCCGACACGACATCGCGCACCAGCGCGACCGGATCGGCGCGCGCCAGCAGCGAAGGCACGGCGCGAACCTGCAATTGCGTCGGACCCGCCGCAGCCACTTCGATGCCGAAGCTTGCCAGCGCCTCCTGATGCTCTTCCGCGCAGGCCACCTCGGCTTCGCTCAGATTCAAGATCTGCGGCACCAGGAGCGGCTGCATCCGCACGCCTTCCCCGTCCCGCGAAGCCTTGAGCCGCTCGTAGGCAATCCGCTCATGCGCGGCATGCATGTCGACCAGAATCAGACCCTGTTCGTTCTCGGCCAGTACATAGATGCCGTGCAACTGCGCACGGGCAAACCCGAGCGGCGGCACTTCGGCCGGAATCTTACGCGAACCGATGTCGGCCCGCAGCGGCGCTGCAGGCGCATCCGGCGAACGGATCATATGCAACGGCATTGCAGGCTGCTGCGCCTGCGGATTTTCATTCACTAGGGTTCTGAAGCTCGCGGCGGCATGCCCGGCGTCGCCCGGACGCACCGTGCCAATGGCCTGAGCAATGCTTTGCGACACGAAATGATGCACCTGCCGGGATTCGCGGAAGCGCACTTCCAATTTATTGGGATGGACATTGACGTCCACTGCGCCGGCGGGCATTTCCAGATAGATGACGTAGCACGGATAGCGCTGCCCGTACAGCACATCTTCATAAGCTCGGCGCACGGCGTGCGCCACGGTCTTGTCGCGCACATAGCGGCCATTGACATACAAGAACTGCTGGTCGGGCTGGCTGCGCGAATACGTCGGCAGCCCAATCCAGCCGCAGATGCGCAAGCCGTCGGCCGTGTCTTCGAAGAACACCGACTGCTCGGCGAACTCGTCGCCGAGAATCGCCTCCAGCCGCGCCGCTTCCCCCGTGCCTTTGCCGACGCTTGGATACTGCAATTGCCGGCGGCCACCATGGACGGCTTCGAACGTCACCGCCAAATGGCCGAGAGCCAGACGGCGCAATGCCGTCGCAATGTGCTTCCATTCAGTCGAGTCGGCGCGCAGGAACTTCCGTCGCGCCGGCGTGTTGAAGAACAAATCGCGCACCTCCACCGTGCATCCGCGAGGATGCGGGCAGGGCTTTGGCATCTGTGCGCCGCCCCCCTCCACGCGCCAGCCGTGCTCGTCTCCTCCGGTTGCCGAGGTTAGCGTCAAGCGCGATACCGAGGCAATGCTGGGCAATGCCTCCCCGCGAAAGCCCAATGTCTGAATGCGCCATAAGTCTTCGGCGCAGTCCAGCTTGGAAGTCGCATGCCGCGCCAAGGCCAAGCTCAACTCGTCCTGGGCGATGCCGCAGCCGTCGTCGGCGATGGAAATGCGCCGCTTGCCTCCCTCTTCGATTTGAATCCGGATTGTTTTGGCACCGGCATCCAAGCTGTTCTCAATCAATTCCTTCACAACGGAAGCCGGGCGTTCGATAACTTCCCCGGCGGTGATCTGATTAATCAGGCTGGTATCAAGCTTGCGTATCGGCATGTCTGAATTTAAAGCCTAAAGCCGTCAAGCATGGACGCATCCGTGCGGATGGCCGGATGGTCGCTAATAGCGCCGTCAAGCATTGATCCAGAGTTCATTCAAGGAGGCTTTCCGCAACATTGAATCCTAATGCATTGTATATGGAAAACTCGGGATTCGCAGGGAATGGAGTACAAGCATGATTGACATAGTTTTAAAAAAATATCATATTTAATAATCTATTATATAGAATACCTATTATTCTATCTAGGTTCTTGTTCTTCTGCATGGCAAGCGAAAACCTGATTCGGGTCGCGAAACGACTTGAACTCCAGAACATTGCCGGCCGGGTCGCGCACGAAGGCCGTGCCCTGTTCGCCGATTTCTCCCTTGAAGCGAACCGCGGGCTCCCGTTCGAACGGAACGCTGCATTCGCGCAAGCGTTCCATCATGGCTTTCCACTGCTCCCATTCCAGAATGATGCCGAAATGCGGCACAGGAATGGATTCGCCATCAACAGGGCTATGCCCTTCCTGTTGCTTGGCAGCCATGCAGTGCGCGGTAATCTGGTGGCCCATGAAGTCGAAATCGATCCAGCGTTCGTCGGCACGTCCGATGCGGCATTGCAGCACACCCGCATAGAAGGCTTCGGCCGCCGACAGGTCGTCCACGGCAAAGGCCAGGTGAAAGCGCGGCAACTGATGGCTCATGTCCGAACCGGATGCCTCAAATAGATTGGCTGCGCTTCATCGTAATCCGCGAATTTGCCGTGCCGCATATCGCGCAACGCCAAATCCAAGACCGCCGCCGCTTCAGGGCGCATCTCCGAGTCCGGCACGGCGACGCTCATCTCGCACATCGGCTGCATGGCCGGCAAACTCCATCCTGAACCCACGCCCTGCCAGCCTTCCGGCAAGTATTTCAGCTTTGCCTGCAAATCCTCCGGCGATGCCAAGGCTTCGGGCTGCAGCGTTGCCAAGCCATCCGCGCCGGCCTGGTAGAAGCCCCAGTACACTTGGCTCAGGCGCGCATCCGTAACGACTAGGACTTGCGAGTGCGAAGCTTCCGTCCAAGCCGCCCAAGCCATAGCGGCCAGCGAAGACACCGGAAGCAGTGGCACGGCATGGGCGACCGCCAGGCCTTGGGCCAACGCCGTCGCAATCCGTACGCCCGTGAAACTGCCCGGCCCTTGACCGAACGCGACCGCATTCAAATCCTGCGCGGTACGGCCTACCTCTTGGAACAACTCGTCGATTTGCCCCAAAACATAGCGCGTATGCTCGCGTGGCGCAACCCGACGCCGCAGATGCCTTGCGTCGCCTACGGCCAAGGCCGCCGAACACACTTCGGAAGATGTCTCCAAAGCCAACACGACCGCCGGCCTGCTCATGCCTCCATCTCCTGTGCGAAACGCAAAACCTGAGCCGGATCTTTTCGGACCGCCAAATCCGGCAGGCTTTCGAGGAGAACTTCCCCGTAGCCTTTGGTGACCATGCGCGGGTCCGCGATGACCGCAATGCCTTGGTCCGTCTCACTGCGCAGCAAGCGTCCGACTCCCTGCTTCAGCAGCAAGGCCGCATGAGGCAGCTGCCATTGCGCAAAAGGGTCGCCGCCGCTGTCTCGAATCGCCCGGCGGCGCGCCTGATGCAGCAGATCGGTATGGTTTTCGAACGGGATTTTGTCGATCACCACGCAACTCAGCGCCGAACCGCGGATGTCCACTCCTTCCCAAAAACCCATCGAGCCCAAAAGAATTGTGCGTGCGCCATCCTTCGCGAAGCGTTCCAGCAGCCGCCATCGCGGCGCCTCGCCTTGCATCAGCAGTTCACAGTCCAACTGCTTGGCAGCCAGCCATTCCCGAGCCTCCCGCATGGCCCGCAGGCTGGTGAACAGCAGCAGGGTGCGGCCTTGCAAAGCCTCCAGCAGCGGCAGCACGGACTGCAGCACCGATTCGGTGTAGCTCGGCCGGTTCGGCTCCGGCAGTCCTTGCGGCAGATACAGCACGGCCTGGTCTTGGAAGAAGAACGGACTGTGCAGCAGCAACCCGGCCGTATCCGGAGCAAGCCCCAGCTTCTGCTTGAAGAAGTCGAAATTTCCGGCCACGGACAGGGTGGCGGACGTATAGACCCAGCGCGCCGGGTAGCGCGCCCGTGCCTCCGCGAAGGCTCCGCTGATGTCCAGCGGCGTCTGATGCAAACTGAACCCTCGGCTTAGGAACCGTTTGCGTGCGGACTGTTCCGCAAAGCACAGGTACTCGCACCAGCCAGGCTCGTCTTTCGGCCAATCGCCCAGCGCTTCGAGCAAGCGGCCGCATTGCGCGTCCAGATTCTCCAGCACGGCATCCTCGTCTTCAAACGCCTTGAAATCGCCCTGCAAATCCGCCAAGGCCTCCAGCAATGGCTTGATCCATGCCTTGAACGATGCAGGCGGGGGAATGCGCCGGATGCGCGCCTTCCGATCTTCGGCAAGTTCTGCATAAACCCGCTCGATCACCTGCTTGAGCGCTTGGCGCACGCTGCGCACATGCACGGCAAGCACGCGAGTGTCCACCTTCGCTTCCGACTTGGCGAACTTCTCCACATCGTTGCAGAATTGCGCAACCTTCGCCGTGCTGATCCGACGGCTCCAGCTTTGTTCCAGCGCTTGCCGCAACTTATGCGCTTCGTCGAACACCAGCGCCTCAAAGGTTGGCAGGCATTCGCCGAGCGAGTCTTCGCGCATCACCAAGTCGGCTGCGAACAGGTGGTGGTTGGCGACGACAATGACGGCGCTGCGCGCCCGTTCGCGCGCCCGCATCACAAAGCATTCCTTAAGATCGCCGCAATCCTTGCCCAAGCAATTCTCGGCCGTCGAGGTGATGGCCGGCACCAAGGCATCGTTTTCGGGGAAATCCAATTCGGCCAGATCGCCGGTCTCGGTATGCCCGGTCCAAGCATGCAAGGCTTGGGCATGCCCGGATTTGCCGAAGAAATCGTCGCGGGCGTACGTCCGATAGCGATGCAAGCACAGGTAGTTGGCTCGGCCTTTGAGGACGCACGCCTGAACTTCCTGCCCGCTGGCCGCGCACGCATCCGGCAGGTCTTTCTGGAACAGCTGGTCCTGGAGATGACGCGTGGCAGTGGCGATCAGAGTCTTACGCCCGGAGGCAAGCACAGGCATCAGGTAGGCCAGCGTCTTTCCGACGCCAGTGCCCGCTTCAACCGCCAGCGTATGCTCCTGCTCCAGAGCCTCCCAAACGGCCTCCGCCATTGCGCGCTGCTCCTGCCGAGGATGGTAGTCCGCGACCTGTTCGGCCAAGCGGCCCTCCGGACCGAAGCAGGCCGCGGCATCGAATTCCGAGGCCGGCACGGCTAGTCGGGTTCCTCCAACAGAACGACGGCATGCGCGGCTATGCCCTCGCCGCGTCCCAAGGCGCCGAGCCCTTCATGAGTGGTGGCCTTGACATTGATCCGGCTGGCATCCAGGCCCAGCAATTCCGCCAACCGCTGCAGAATGGCGGCACGATGCGGAGCGAGTTTGGGTGCTTGGGCAATCAGGGTGACATCCACGTTACAGACCGCCAAATCTTGCGCCTGCAGTTTTTCGAGCACTTCCTGCAGCATGTCCGCGCTGGCGGCGTCGCGGTAGCGGGCGTCGCTATCCGGGAACCAGCCGCCAATGTCGCCAAGCCCGGCCGCACCCAGCAAGGCATCAATCAGAGCATGCAGCACCACATCGCCATCGGAATGTGCGGCCACACCGTGCGTATGCCCGATGCGCACGCCGCCGAGCCACACGCCGTCGCCGGCGGTGAACGCATGAACGTCATAGCCGTGTCCAATACGCATGATCCGGGTCATCCTGAAGAATTCGTTCGGCCCGAGGCAAGTCCTCCGGCCAAGTCAGTTTAATATTATCTTCGCTGCCTTGCACAAGTTGTGGCCGATGCCCGCAGTGTTCCATCGCGCTCGATTCGTCCGTCACCTCGATCTTGTCCTGCAGGGCTTGCAGCATGGCCTGATGCAAATCCGCCAGCCGGAACAGCTGCGGGGTCTGTGCCCGCCACAAGCCGCGGCGGTCGATGCTACGGGCCACGCTCCCGCCCTCGCCGCATTTCACGCTGTCCGTCACTGGGACGGCCAGCAAACCGCCGCCCGCGTTGCGGGCGCGCAGCAGCCGCGCCATGTCGGCCTGCCAGACGCAAGGGCGCGCCACATCATGGACCAGAACCCACGCCGCCGCATCGGTCTGCCCGCGCAAGGCTTCCAGACCGCGCATCACCGACTCCGCCCGGCTCGGCCCGCCAGCCAGTTCCTGAAAATCCATGCCCGCCAGCCAAGGCGGCGGCTCGTTTCCAAGTTCCCGTTCCGGCAGCAGCAGCGTGATGCTCTGGATTTCCGGATGGCACATAGCCAGCGGCCGCAAGGCGTAGTCCAACACGCGCCGCCCGGCCAGCGGCACGCGCCACTTGGGACCGCCGAAGCGTTCGCCATCCCCGCCGCCAGCAACCAGCGCATGGATCATCGGCCCGTTCCAGCACCGGCAAGAAGCATCGGGCATGGCGGCATGCTCATGGCTGTTCCAAAGGCGCCGCCGCCTTGCCGTTCAATTCGGGCCCGGTGAACTGGTAGAACTCTTCGCCTTCGCGAATCATGCCCAATTCCTCGCGTGAAATGCCTTCAACGCCTGCCGCGCCGGCCCGCAAATTATCGAGTTCGGCCGCCAGTATCCGATTGCGTTCGGCCAGCTTCTCATTTTCCAGTTTCAAACGCTGATGCTCGCGAACCTGTTCCCGCAAGTCCCATAAGCCGCCTTCGCCAAGCACCAGCAGGTACAGCAGCGCCGCCAGCAGCCCGCCCATGCCCCACAGCAGTATGCGCATGGCGGGGCCGCCCGGGCCGTCAGTGCTCCGAACTCAGTACTGCAAACGCCCGCGCTCCTTCGTAGACTCCCTGCTCGCCCAATTCTTCGGCGATGCGCAGCAACTGATTGTATTTGGCGACGCGGTCCGACCGCGACATGGAGCCGGTCTTGATCTGCCCGGCGCTGGTGGCCACGGCCAAGTCGGCAATCGACGTGTCTTCGGTTTCCCCGGAGCGATGGGAAATCACGGCCCGGTAGCCGGCGTCATGACCCATGCGAATCGCGTCCAAGGTTTCGGAAACGGTACCGATTTGGTTGAGCTTGATCAGGATCGCGTTGGCGATGCCGCGTTCGATCCCGTCGCGGAAGATTTCGGTGTTGGTCACGAAGATGTCGTCGCCCACGAGCTGCACCTCGTCCGACAATTGCCGCGTCAAAAGTTCCCAGCCATCCCAGTCGTTCTCCGCCATGCCATCCTCGATGGACAAGATCGGGTACCGGTCGGCCCAATCCGCGAGCAAGGCGACGAATTCCTCAGAACTGAAGCTCCGGCCTTCGGAATCGAGATGGTAGCGCCCATCCCGATAGAATTCGGAACTAGCCACGTCCAGGCCCAGATACACGTCTTGGCCTGGCTCAAAGCCGGCATGTTCGATCGCATTCAGCACGACTTCGACGGCCTGCTCGTTGCTTTTCAGGTTAGGCGCAAAGCCGCCTTCGTCTCCGACGGCGGTGCTGAGTTCAAGCCGGCGCAAGTCCTTCGCCAATTGATGAAAGATTTCCGAACCCCAGCGCACGGCTTCCTGCATGTCCGGAGCCCTGACCGGCAGCACCATGAATTCCTGCATGTCGACGCTATTGTCGGCATGGGAACCGCCATTGATCACATTCATCATGGGCACCGGCAAGCGGTGCGGGCCGGGTCCGCCCAACAATCGGTAGAGCGGCTCCGCGCGATCGCGTGCGGCCGCGTGCGCGCAAGCCAGGGAAACTGCCAGAATCGCATTCGCGCCAAACCGCGCCTTGTTCGGCGTGCCGTCCAGTTCGATTATGCGGGCATCCACCTCGCGCTGGTCGTCCGCGTCCATGCCATGCAACGCCTTCTGGATCTCTCCCTTGACATAGGCGACCGCTTGCCGCACGCCCTTGCCGCCGTAGCGGTCCGCCTCGCCGTCCCGCAGTTCCAGCGCTTCGCGGGTGCCAGTCGAAGCACCCGACGGCACGCCCGCACGGCCCGAAACGCCAGTCGCCAAGCGGACCTCCGCTTCCACCGTGGGGTGGCCGCGCGAATCGATGATTTCGCGAGCGTGGACGGCGATGATTTCGGACATCGGATTAGCGTCTCAAGTCGTGTTTCGGATTCGGCAGGAAGTCGTCGGGGGCCGCGAAGCAAGCGCACCTAGGCACCCATTCTACAATTTGCCGTACGGCGGCAGCCGGATTACTGCATCTCCGCCCTTCAATCCGCACTATTTTCTGGAAAACTTCCGGGCCAGGCGACTCCACCAGCCGTCGTTGCGCTGCGTGGCGTGGGCTACCCTTTCGCGAAAGTACGCCAGCACCTTTCGGGCCCATGCGAATTCGGTCGCCAGAATCGCCAACCCGGCCGGAATGACTAGAATCGCAGGTCCTGGCGTAAAGAACATGACCACGCCGACCAGCAGGATGATGCCGCCGACCACCAGCGCCACGATGCGGCGCAAGATGCGCAATTTGGACATCGCCGTATTCCTCGCGCCTTTCTGCCTCAGGCGCGCGGCAACGTCACGCCCTGCTGCTTCTGATACTTCCCCTTGCGGTCCGCATACGAGACCTCGCACAATTGATCCGCCTCGAAGAACACCAACTGCGCCACGCCCTCGTTCGCATAGACCTTGGCGGGCAACGGTGTCGTATTGGAAAACTCCAGCGTCACATGGCCTTCCCATTCCGGCTCCAGCGGCGTGACATTGACGATGATGCCGCAACGGGCGTAGGTGGATTTGCCGAGGCAGACGGCCAGCACGGACCGCGGCAGGCGCAGGTATTCGACGGTGCTGGCCAGCACGAACGAGTTCGGCGGAATGATGCACACGTCGCCTTCGTAGTCGATGAAGCTGTCCTCCGCGAACTGCTTCGGATCGACGATGGCCGAATTGATGTTCGTGAAAATCTTGAAATGCGTCGAGCAGCGGATGTCGTAGCCGTAGCTGGAGGTGCCGTAGGAGATGACGCGCCGATCTTCCGACTCGCTGATTTGGCGCGGCTCGAACGGTTCGATCAGGCGCTGCTCTTCGGCCATGCGCCGAATCCACTGATCCGACTTGACGCCCATTCAATCGTTCTGGATGACGATCCGCGGGAACTTGGCGCTGTAGTCGCGGGCCTGCTGAGCGAGCCGTGCGGCCGCACGGCGGGCGATGTCGCGGTATATCTGGCTAATGCGGTCTTCCGGCGCAGCGACCACAGTCGGCTGGCCGCTGTCGGTTTCTTCGCGGATGCGCCGGTCCAGCGGCAACTGCCCCAGCAGCTCCACATCGTTCTCCTGCGCCAAACTCTCGCCGCCGCCGGAACCGAAAATCGGCTCTTCGTGCCCGCATTCGCTGCAGATGTGCAGGCTCATGTTTTCCACGACGCCCAGCACGGGCACTTCCACCTTGCGGAACATCTTGAGCCCCTTGCGCGCATCCAGCAAGGCGATGTCCTGTGGGGTCGTGACGATCACAGCGCCGCTGACCGGGATTTTCTGCGCCAGCGTCAGTTGCACGTCGCCGGTGCCCGGCGGCAGATCCACCACCAGATAGTCCAAGCCGCGCCAGCGCGTATCGTTGAGCAGCTGCTCCAATGCCTGCGTCACCATGGGACCGCGCCAGATCATCGGCGTTTCCTCGTCGATCAGGAAGCCGATCGACATGGCCTGCAACCCGTGTGCCGTCATCGGCTCCAGGCTTTTGCCGTCCTGCGAATCCGGTTGACCCGAAATGCCCAACATGCGCGGCTGGCTAGGTCCGTAGATGTCGGCATCCAGCATGCCGACGGTGGCGCCTTCCGCCGACAGCGCCAGCGCCAGATTGATGGCGGTCGTCGATTTGCCGACGCCGCCCTTGCCGGACGCAACCGCCAACACATTCTTGATGTTCTCCATCGGCTTGAGATTCTTCTGCACGGAATGCGACTGGATATCCCAACCCACGTCCACTTCGAAACTCGCCTGCCCATCGAGCTGTGCCAAGCGCCCTTTCACTGTCTGCGCCAGTTCCTCGCAAATGCTCTTGGCCGGATAGCCCAGACGAATGGAGATGCTTGCCGCATTGCCGTCGACGGCGATATCGCCGAGCGCTCGGGCCGCAATCAAATCGACGCCGGCCGCAGGGTCCTGGACATCCTTGAGTGCGTTTTCAATCTGTTCCCTATCCAGAGGCATGGCCTGCGTTTCCTCCTGTCGATGCCCGCCAAATGCGCATGTCCATTATACCGGGCAGGCGGCTTCCCGCCCTAGCGAGCGGGCTGATAGCGCGTGGCGTCGGGGATTTGCGCCTCCGCGAAGCCTTCGCGGCGCAGACGGCAGGCTTCGCAGCGGCCGCAGGCGCGTCCTTCGCCGTCCGCCTGATAGCAGGACACGGTCAGAGCGTAATCCACACCCCACTGCGTCCCGGCTTGGATGATTTCGGCCTTGGACCAATCGATCAGCGGCGCATGGATGCGGAACGGCCGGCCCTCCACGCCATCGCGCGTCGCCAAGTTCGCCATGGCTTCGAACGCGTCGATGAAGGCCTTGCGGCAATCCGGATAGCCCGAATAATCGACCGCATTGACGCCGAGGCACAAGTCATGGATGCCGCGTGCCTCAGCCAGAGCCAGAGCGACGGACAGGAATACCGTATTGCGGGCCGGCACGTACGTGGCCGGAATTCCCGCATCCGGCCCTTCCGGAACATCCAGCGCCGCATCCGTCAAGGCCGAAGCCCCGAATTGCGCCAGATTCAGCTCCATTTCGACGTGTTCGCAACCGGCTTGCTGCGCCAAACGGCGTGCGGCCTGCACTTCGGCCGCATGGCGCTGCCCGTACCGGAAACTCATTGCGACGGGCTGCCAGCCGTGCGCCAGCGCCCAGCCCAGCGCCGTGGCTGAGTCCATGCCTCCGGACAGCAGCAGCACCAGCGGCCTAGCGTCCGCGGACATCGCCCCACAAAATCTTGTGCAATTGCACTTGCATGCGCACCGGCAAGGCATCGGCCACGATCCATTCGCCCAACTGCCCGGCATCCAGCTGCCCCCATGCCGGCGAGAAGAACACGTCGCACGCCCATTCGCGTTCACGCACGCATGTCCGCGCCCAGACGTAATCGGCCCGCGAGCAGATGACGAACTTTACGAAATCCGTGGCCTGCAAGCTATCCAGATTGTGCCAATCGTTGCGGTCGACTTCGCCGCTGTCCGGCGTCTTAATGTCAAGCGCCCGCTGCACCCGGGCATCCACGTCGGCAATCGGCAAGGCGCCGCCGGTCTCGAGCGTGACCGCGTATCCGGCATCGCACAAAGCCTCCAGCAATGCATGGCAGTCCGGCTGCGCAAGCGGTTCGCCGCCGGTCACGCACACATTCCGCGTCGGCTGCGTGGCCACCGCCTGCAAAATATCCGGCAGCGTCCGCCATGCGCCTTCCGTAAACGCATAGGCCGTATCGCAATATTGGCAACGCAGCGGGCAGCCGGTGAGGCGCACGAAGGCGCTGGGCCAGCCGCTCGCCGCCCCTTCGCCCTGAATGGAATGGAAGATCTCCGTGACGCGCAATCGCACGCCGCCGTTTTCCGCACGCACCACTATTCGGAGCCGGTTCGGCGTTCCAGACGCTCCAGACGCAACTGCGCAAGCCGGCCCAGACTGCCGTTCGGGTCTTCGGCCTGCACTTGCATCAAGGCGGCCTGGGCCTTCTCGTATTCGCCCAATTCGTACCACGCATAGCCGGTTTTGAGACGAGCGACCAGACGGCGAGGACCGCTGCCATGCTCCAGCACCGCGCCAAATTCCTGAATGGCGGCTTGGTAAGCACCCTGTTCATACAAGGTCTCGCCAAGCCAATGGCGAACCGACAGCGCCTCAACATGTTTGGGGTAGCGGTCCAAAAACTCACGGAACTTCTTCTCAGCCGCATAGAATTCGCGGTCGTGAAACGCTTCGCGGCCCTGGCGCAGCATTTCCAAGGGGGGATCAAGCACCACGAACCGGAGGGCGTCCCCCTCTGCCGGCGGCGGCTCGGCAGACTGTTCTTGGGTCGCCGGTTCTTCAAGCGCCAGCATCTGCTCGGCATCCGATTCGGCTGCGCCGGACTGAACCGCAAGGTCGGCTTCTGGCGGCGGCGCATCCGTACGCTCGGCCGAGACCGGCGGCGCATCGAATTCTGCCTGATTTTGCGCGTAGGCTTCCAATGCGCGCCGCAACGCTTGCACGGACGCTTCCAAGCGTTCCAACTCGGCGCGGACCTCATCCAACTGCTCCGGGCCGGATGCCGGCGGGACGGTTTCCGCTCCTGCGTTTGCCGCGAGCGCAAGCCCGCACGCCGCCGCCAGAATGCGTCCGATCCGATGCGGCCTGCACGGGCGCATCATTCGTCCAGAATCATTTCGACCCGGCGATTCTTCCTCCAGACCTCTTCGCCCTGCCCGGTCACCGCCGGAATCTCTTCGCCATAGCTGACCCAGTCCACTTGTTCGGGCAGCACATTCTTCTCCAGCAGCAAATCTAGCACGCTTTGCGCCCGTCGCTCGCCAAGCGCCAAATTGTATGTTCGGGAGCCGCGTTCGTCCGTATGGCCCTCCAAACGCACCGTCGCGGACGAATTGCTGTGCAGACGGTCGGCCACTTTCTGGATGATGCCCATGTATTGGGAGTCGATATCGGTGCTGTCGTAGCCGAAGTACACGGTGGTGCCTTGCGCCGGCAGCGATTCCATGTCGTCCGCCGCCGCGAATTCGCCGCTATCTTCGTCGTGTACTATTTCGTCGGAAAGGATATTGCCATCGTCATCCAAGCGCGTTGTTTTGACGCCGTCCTGAGGCTGCTGCGGCTGTTCCTCCTCCAGCAAGGCCGCCGGCGGATCCAGTGCGTCAAGCGGCGGTTCGTCTTTTTCGCTGCTGCATGCGCCAAGTAGCGGCAGAGTCAATAGCAGCACATATCTCGAGAGTGGCAATTCCATAATCAAAACCATCAGTGGCGGTAAGGGGACCATGCAGGCTCCCGTACATTCGCCTGCGGGATGTCCAACTGCCGTTGGATTGTACCATCACGACTGGTTCGCGTCAGCACTTGCTTCCCGGCCTTCCCGCCCCGCTTCCTGCTGCGCATGGTATTGGCATACAGCAAGCCGAGCCCGTTGGGCGCAAACGACGGCGCTTCGTCCAGACCGCCGGACGACAGCGGATGCACAACCTCGCTTGCCGTCTCGTACAGCGCAATGCCGAAGCCGCCCTGCGGGGTGGACTGCACGAATGCCAGATAGCGTCCGTCAAGCGAGGCATCCGCAGATGCGCTGTAGCGGCCCGCGATCGGGAGCACGGATGCCGCCGCGCCATGCACGGCCTGCCGGTAGAGCCGTGGCTGGCCGGAGCGTCCCGACGTAAAGACCAGCGCCTTGCCGTCCGCCGTCCAGACCGGCTCCGTATCGATGCCCCGGCTGCGCGTGAGGCGGCGCAGCGTGTTTGTCGCCAGCGTGTAGATGAAGATTTCCGTATCCCCTTCAATGGTCATCGCCATCGCCAGCTGCCGCCCGTCCGGCGACCAGTCCGGCGCACTGGAGTGGGCTCCGTCATAAGGCAAGGGCCGGCGGGCGCCTTTCGCCAAGTGGTGCACGTACACTTGCGCGTGCCCGAGTTCGAACGACACGTAGGCCAGTTGCTTCCCGTCCGGCGACCAGTCCGGCGACAGCAACGGGTGCGGCGACTCGAGCAATGCTACCGGCCGATGCCCGTCAATGTCGGAGACATACAGGCGGTAGCGGGCCTTGCGGCCGCTCCCGCTTTGGCTGATGTATGCCATGCGCGTATCGAATGCGCCCGGAACCCCGGTAAGGTGCTCATGCACGGCATCGGCCGTCTGATGCGCGAGACGCCGATGGAACCGCTGCGCGACTGCCAGCCGGCGCGCCAAGATCGTGCGTCCGCGCAGCACATCCTGCAGATGGAACTTCAGCCCGACCCGATCGTTCCCCAGTTCTTGGCTCTCGACCGTCAGCAGGTACTCGACCGGGCGCTGGCGCCAATCTGCCCAATTCGGTGTATGACCGGACAGGACGGCTTGCGGCATTTTGCCGGGCTGCAGCACTTCGAAGGCCGGGCTGAACGACAGATCCCATCGGACCACATCCGCCAGTTCCCGACTGGATGCGCCGACCGGCGCGACCGCAATCAGAATGCCGCCTTCCACGCCCTCGCGCACATCCAGAAGCAGTTCGGCCTGGCCGAGCGGCGGCCATGCCAGAGCCAGCAGCGCCAACAGTCGCAATCGAACCCCCATCAGTCGCGCTCCTTGGGATGGAACGTAATGACCAGCCGCCGCTCGAACAGATTCTTGTGCGGCGCGGCCGGCAACGGGCTTGCCTTGAGCACGGCGTTGCGCAGGGAATCCTGCCAAGCTTGGGAGGCGGTGCAGTTGCGCACTTTGACCGATAGCACCTCGCCGTGTTTGCTCTGTTCGACAACGGCTTCGCAGGGCCGGCTTGCCGCCGTTGGCGGCGGCCGCCAAAGATTTTCAATGCGCGCTCGAATGGCCACGGTCCACTCGCCGAGCAGACGGCTGCGCCTCTCCGCCTCCCGGCGCTGCTTGCGCATTTGCTCCGCTCGCCTCTGGCCGGCGACCCGCTCTGCCCGTGCCAGCTGCTCCTTCAGCACTTTGGCCTGCCGTTCGGCTTCGGCCCGCATCGCCGCAGCCTTAGCCTCCCGGAGTTTCTCCGCTTCGCGCTGCGCGGCCTCGCGCCGGCGCTGCTCCTCTTCGGCACGTTTCCGTTTCGCTTGCTGCTTGGCTTCGCGGCGTTTGCGCTCGGCCGCTTGGCGCAATGCCTGCTGCCGCAGCCGTTCGGCTTCTTTGGCTTGCGCTTCACGTTGCCGGGCTTGCTCCAATTCG
This sequence comes from uncultured candidatus Poriferisulfidus sp., assembly GCA_963668445.1. Classification (GTDB taxonomy): domain Bacteria; phylum Pseudomonadota; class Gammaproteobacteria; order Poriferisulfidales; family Poriferisulfidaceae; genus Poriferisulfidus. The sequence continues at coordinate 921,547 of OY764335.1, read as the reverse complement.
CGTAGCGCCCGCTGATGCGCCGCACGCCGCTTGCGCAGGACTTCCGCATCCATGGCTTGGACCCGGATCGCTTCGGTCGCTGGCGGCAACGAGATGCTGGAGCGGGCTGGCGGAGTGCTGCCGAACTGCAGCGCGGCGAAAATGCCGACATGCACGGCCACGGCGCCGACCCAGGCCCAAGTGCCAAAGCGGTGCTGCGCCCTGCCGACGGAACGCGGCGAAACGATCATGGGGATTCCGCCGGCGGCTGCGTCAGCAGGCTCAAAGCCGTCACGCCGGCTTGGCTGAGCCGGGCGACGGCCGCCACCACGGTGCCGTACGGCAGCCCTGCGTCCGCACGCACATACAGCGTCTCATCGCCGCCCTCGCGCATCATGGCCTCAACCAGGCCCGGCAAGTCCGATTCGGCAACCGCATTGGAGAACGTCCCTTCGCGCACCAGCCGCAATTCGCCGTCGCGATTGATTTCCAGCACCAGCGGCTCGTGGTACGGTTCCGGCTCGACAGGCTCCGACGGCGCTTTCGGCAAATCGATCAGCATGCCTTGCTGCATCAAGGGAGTTGCAATCATGAAGATAAGCAGCAGCACCAGCATGACATCGATGTACGGCACGATGTTGATCTGCGCCATGTGGCGGCGGGTGGTCTGCAGCGGAGCCATGGCCTAGTCGCTCTGCAGCGATTCGCGCTGCAGCAGCGCGGTGAACTCTTCAATGAAGTTGCTGTACTGCACTTGCAACTTGTCCACCCGGTCGGTGAAGCGATTATAGGCAATGACCGCGGGGATGGCTGCGAACAAGCCCAAGGCGGTCGCCACCAAAGCCTCCGAGATTCCGGGTGCAATGGAAATCAGCATTGACGCACCCTGCGTCGGGTCCAGCGAATGGAATGCGTTGATGATGCCCCACACCGTGCCGAACAAGCCGATGTAGGGGCTGGTGGAGCCGATGGTCGCCAGCGTCGGCAAATGCGTTTCCAGATGTTCGACATTGCGCGACAGCGCGACGCGCATGCTGCGCACCGCCGTATGGTTGATGCTATCCAGCGAAACCTGCCGATTCCGGGTCAGTTGCACGTATTCGCGAAAGCCCAAGCAAAACACTTCCTCCAGCGCCGAATGCGATTTCCGCTGGCGCAGCTGCCCATACAGCTGCGACAGATCGACGCCTTGCCAGAATCGATCTTCGAACTTGCGCGCATCCTTCTGATGGACGTTCAGGACGCGCGACTTGTTGAGGATGATGGCCCACGACGCGATCGAGGCAAGCAGCAGCAGCAGCATGACAGCCTGCACAACTGTCGAAGCCTGCGTCAGCATGCCCAAAAGCGTGAATTCATGCATCGTCCGGTTCCTCGTCAGGCCTTAGCTCCGGCACTGCCGCCGGACGCCCCGTCTCCACATTCAGGCATGCCACCCGAATCTCCGCCTGCGCCAAGCATTCCTGCTCCCTCCATAGGCTTTGTTCAAAATCGAGCGACGCGCGTCCGCGAGCGGACAGGCGCGTATGCACCGTCAGTTCGTCATCCAAGCGGCCCATGCCCAGATAGCGGACTGTCAGCGAATGCACGGCGAACACCCGTCGTTCCGCCTCTGCCATATGCCGCAAGAGGTGTCCCGCGGCCCGCAGCCACTCAGTGCGGCCACGGTCCAGGTAGCGGATCGTAGCCGCATGATAAAGCACACCCTCGGCATCGGTATCCTCATAATACACCCGCACCGGCAACCTATGCATTCAAGCCTCCTCCGACAGCGGCAGTTGGCTGGACTCCGGCGGCGCTTCCAAGCCCAAGTGCGCACGGGCGCGCGGCGTCGCCATGCGCCCGCGCGGCGTCCGCTTCAGAAAGCCCTGCTGGATCAGGTACGGCTCCACCACTTCCTCCAGCGTGCCGCGCTCTTCGTTGACCGCCACCGAAATGCTGTCAATGCCGACCGGCCCGCCGCCGAACTTGACGAGGATGGTACGCAGGTATTCACGATCCAGATCGTTGATGCCGCAGCGATCCACCTTCATGAATTCCAATGCCTGCTCGGCCACTGGCGCATTGATGCGGCCGTCGGCACGGACCTCGGCATAATCGCGCACGCGGCGCAACAAACGGTTCGCAATGCGGGGCGTGCCACGGGCCCGGCGCCCGATCTCCAAAGCGCCGCCTGCATCGATGGGAATGGAAAGGATTTTCGCCGACCGGGCGACGATCTTCGCCAATTCCTCCGCAGAGTAAAAATCCAGCCGCCCTTGGATGCCGAAACGCGACAGCAGCGGCGCTGTCAGAAGGCCGCTGCGAGTGGTCGCGCCGACCAGCGTGAACGGCGTCAGATCAATCTGGATCGAACGCGCCGCCGCGCCTTCGCCGATCATCAGATCAATGCGGGAATCTTCGAGGGCCGGATACAGAATCTCCTCCACAGCCGGCTGCAGGCGATGGATTTCGTCGATGAACAGAACATCGCCGGGTTGCAGACTGGTCAGGATGGCCGCCAAATCGCCGCCGCGTTCGAGGACCGGGCCCGACGACTGCCGCAATTGCGCCCCCATCTCATGCGCGATGATATGCGACAGCGTGGTCTTGCCGAGCCCCGGCGGACCGAATACCAGCACGTGGTCCAGCGTGCTCCCGCGCCGGCGCGCCGCCTCGAGGTAGACGCCGAACTGGTCGCGCAATTCCGGCTGGCCGATGAACTCCGCCAACTGGCGCGGACGGACATTGCCTTCGAACTCCAATTCGCCGCGCCCTTCGGCTTCGCGGTCCAATAGGTTCTCATCGCTCATCGCCGGCTACTCGTGGCCGCATAACTGGCCTGCAATGCTTGCCGAATGAGGGCTTCCGCATCCTGGCTTTGCCCCTCGTCGCAGGCCGCCACCATGCGCCGCGCTTCAGCAGGCTTCCAGCCCAGCCGCACCAGAGCCTGTTCCGCTTCGTGCTGCGGCGTCGCCGGTGCGGACGCGTCCAGTTCGGAACCTGCCTGCAGCATGTCCCGAAGTTCCAGAAGCAGCCGCTGCGCGGTCTTCTTGCCGATGCCCGGCACACGAACGAGCGCCGCCATGTCCCCAGACTCGACATGCCCGCGCAACGCCGCGCCAGGCAAGGTCGAGAGGATCGCCAATGCGGTTCGGGCGCCGATGCCGGAAATGCGCAGGAGCTGGCCGAACAATTCCCGTTCCGCGTCGTCAGCGAATCCATACAGAGTATGCGCGTCCTCGCGCACCACCAGCAACGTGGGCAGCAGCGTCTCCGCGTCGTCCTTCGGCAGTTGCGCGAATGCCGCCATGGAAGCCAGTACGCGATAGCCGACGCCGGCAACGTCCATAATCAATTCCGGCGGCTTGCGGTATGCGACCCGCCCGCGCAGGTAGGCGATCACGAAGCCTGCCTCAGGTCGGACGGACGGTGCGTATGCGCATGGCACAGCGCCAGGCCCAAGGCGTCCGCCTCGTCGGCCTGCGGTGATTCGCCCAAACTGAGCAGCCGCTTCACCATGAACTGGACCTGCGCCTTGGTGGCGCCGCCCTGCCCGGTCACCGCCTGCTTCATGCGGCGCGGCGAATATTCGAAGACCTCCAACTGCTGCAAGGCGCAACTGCTGACCAGAGCGCCGCGAGCCTGCCCCAGCTTCAAAGCCGTACCCACATTTGCCGCCACGAACGAGGTCTCCATCGACACGCAATGCGGCGCAAACTTCTGCAGCACTTCGCGCAGCCCCAGAAACAATTCGCCAAGGCGTTCCGGCATCGTGCCGCCCGTCGGGCATATCTGGCCGCTGCCTACGTAGCGATGGCGGACGCCATCGGTATCGATGACGCCGTAGCCGCTGCGCCGCAGGCCAGGGTCCACGCCGATAATCCGCATCATGCCTCGTAGGCCGCATCTGAAAGGCTGGCATTCGTATAGACTTCTTGAACATCGTCCAGTTCCTCCAGACGGTCCGTCAGCTTCAGCAGGCTCCGCGCCGCCTCGCCGTCCAGTTCGACCTGCGTCTGCGCACGCATGGCGACTTCGGCATGATCCGGAGGATGCCCGGCCTCGGCCAGGGCGGCCCGAACCGCCATGAAATCCTGCGGCTGCGTCAGCACCTCCAACGACTGGTCGTCCAGCAGCATGACGTCTTCGGCGCCTGCTTCCAGGGCTTGCTCCATCAGCATCTCTTCGTCGGCTCCGGGCGCATAGCTCAGCACGCCGGTGGCCGAAAAAAGATAGGTCACCGAGCCGCTGTTGCCCAAGCTGCCGCCATGCTTGGCCAGTGCGTGCCGCACTTCGGAGACGGTGCGGTTGCGGTTGTCCGTCAGGCAGTCGATCAGCACGGCAGCGCCGCCCGGACCGTAGCCTTCGTACCGCACTTCTTCGTACATCGCCCCGTCCGCATCGCCGCTGCCCCGCTTGACGGCTCGGGCGATGGTGTCCTTCGGCATGTTCGCCGCCGCCGCCTTGTCCATGGCCAGACGCAGCCGGGCGTTGTCGGACGGGTTCGGGCCGCCGACGCGCGCAGCCGCCATCACTTCCCGAATCAGTTTGGAGAAGAGTTTGCCACGCTTGTCGTCCTGCCGCTTCTTGCGGTGCTGGATGTTCGCCCACTTGCTGTGCCCGGCCATGTTCGAACCCTGATGCGGCGGCAGCTTTAGCCGCGGTGCTCCGGCACCTGCGGCACCCAGTCGAAAATGGCCTGCCGATTGGTGTACGAGGTGGCCCGGTGCGCTGCCGCAACACGAGGCAGCCATTCGTATTCGGCGTGCTCCAAGGCGTCCAGCGTAATTGAGCATGCCTGCGGCACCGCCAGCCGGAACACATGCTCGCGGTTTTGCGTCACGCCTTCCGCGTAGCGGTTCCTCCAAATGTCGTATATCTGGAACAGGTGGCTGTCGTGGCAGTCTTCCAGCGCCGATGCATCCAAACCGGTTTCCTCCTCCAGCTCCCGATTGGCAGCCTGCCGCGGCTGCTCGCCCCACTCCAAGCTGCCTGTCACCGACTGCCAGAACGTCGGAGGCTGATGCCGCCGGAGCATCAGCACCTGGCCATCCTCGCTGTACACCACAACCAGAACCGACTCCGGCCGCTTGCAGGTGCGCGCCGCGGCCTTCATGCCGGCGGCCTCTGCAATCCAAGTTCGCGCAGTTGTTCCGCCTCGGCCGGCTCTGGAGCGCCGGTCAGCAGGCAATTGGCGGTCTGCGTCTTGGGAAAGGCGATCACGTCACGGATTGCTTCCGCCCCTGCCAGCAGCATGACCAAACGGTCGAAGCCGAAGGCGATGCCGCCGTGCGGCGGGCAGCCGTAGCGCAAGGCGTCCAGAAAGAAGCCGAATTTGGCCTGCGCCTCTTCGGCGCCGATGCCGAGCAGCTTGAACACGGCCTGCTGCATGTCCGAGTGGTGGATGCGGATGGAGCCACCGCCGACCTCGACGCCATTGATCACCATATCGTAGGCCCGGGCGCGGACGGCGCCCGGGTCGGCCTCCAACTGCGCCGCATCCGCCGCCGCCGGCGCGGTAAACGGATGATGCATGGCCATCCAGCGCTGCGTCTCGGGATCTTTTTCCAGCAGCGGAAAGTCCACCACCCAAAGCGGCCGCCAGCCATCCTCGCGCAACGCCCGGTCCTGCGCCAGCCGGCTCCGCAAAAAGGACAGCGACGCATTGACGATGTCCGCACGGCCGGCCCCGAACATAAGCAAGTCGCCATCGCGTGCGCCGGTGCGCTCCAGAATGCCTTGGATCGCCTCATCCGGCAGAAATTTCAGGAATCCCGCCTGCAGCCCGCCACGGCCTTGCGCGACCTGGTGGCACTTGATCCAAGCCAAGCCGCGGGCGCCGTACGGCTTGAGCACTTCGGCATAGGCATCGATCTGCCCCAAGCTCATGTCGGCCGCATCCGGCACGCGCAGCACCGCGACCCGCGCGTCGGCGCGATTGGCCGGTTCACGAAACACCTTGAATTCGACTTCGGTCAGCAGATCCGCCACGTCGACCAGCTCCAAGCCGTCAATCCTCAAGTCCGGCCGGTCCGTCCCGAATCGCCGCACAGCCTCGGCCCATGCCATGCGCGGGAACAGGGTCGGCAATTCCATCTCCGCGGCGGCGAACATGTCCCGCACCATGCCTTCCATGAGATCCAGGATTTGCGGCTCCTGCAAGAACGAAGTCTCAATGTCGATCTGCGTGAATTCCGGCTGGCGGTCCTGGCGCGGGTCTTCGTCGCGGAAGCAGCGCACGATCTGGTAGTAGCGGTCCATGCCGCCCATCATCAGCATCTGCTTGAACAACTGCGGCGACTGCGGCAGCGCGAACACCGATCCGGCGTGCGTGCGGCTGGGCACCAGATACTCGCGGGCACCTTCCGGCGTCGCCCGCGTCAGCATCGGCGTCTCGACTTCCACAAAGCCCTGGCCGTCCAAATAGCGGCGCACCGCCGCCGCTAGGCGGGCGCGCAGTCGTAGCCGTTCCTGCACGGACGGACGGCGCAACTCCAGATAGCGGTAGCGCAGGCGATGGTCTTCGTGCACTTGCACATCGTCGAGTTGGTACGGCGGCGTATCGGCGGCGTTCAGGATCTCCAAGGCAGTGCACACCACTTCGACCTCGCCGGTGGGCAGTTCCGAATTGGCGGTGCCGTCTGGACGGGCCCGGAGACGTCCGGAGACGGCCAGCACGAACTCCGTGCGCACCTGCTCGGCGACAGCGAACAAGGCGGCCTGACCGGGATTGACAACGACCTGCACCACGCCGCTGCAATCGCGCAGATCGATGAAAATGATGCCGCCATGGTCGCGGCGCCGGTTCACCCAGCCGAACAGGTGCAGATCCTGCCCGATCTGGGCCGGACGCGCCGTCCCGCAGTAGCAGCGCGCTTCGGCGCGGGAAGCATTCATGCGTGGTGCCAAGCGGCCGGACGCCCCCGCGCCATGCTTGCGCCAGCTGCAGAAGTGTCGTTCATAGAAATTCGGGGCCCTGCCGGAGCGGCCCGCCTATTGTGCCAGTTTGCCATTGCGCCAACAACATGCCGCTCGCCATCGCGCCGGGTCCCCAACTCGAAATGCCCTCGGCTGCAGGCTATTTGCCAGAACTGCCTGCCGAGGATAATGCCGATGATTTCGGGCCGTTCGGCTTGGCCGCCTTGGATGCGCCGCCGGCATCAGACTTCTTGCTGTCTTTGGCTGCCTCCTGTTCGCCGGATTCCTTCTTCGGCTTAGCCTTGAAGTCCGTTTCGTACCAGCCGCTGCCTTTGAGCTGAAAACCAGCCGCGGTCAGCTGCTTGCGCAACAGGTCTTCGCCGCACTCGGGACAGCGCACCAGCGGTGCGGCACTCATCTTCTGCAACGCTTCCAGCAGAAAGCCGCAACCTTCGCAACGGTACTCGTAGATGGGCATCGTCAGATCAAACGCTCTGTTTGAGGCTGCGGATTATAGGGGGCGACCGCATCGCCGATGCAAATCGGCCCGCCTTTCAGAACCCGCGCCGTCACGCCGCCCATGCCGGCCATGGCATCGCAGCCGCCGGAACCCAACGCCCGTTCCATGGAACGGCATGGCGGACAATCTCCGGTACCCTCCAAAAGAGCACTTCCAATCTGGAATTTGCGCCCGACCAGCGCCCGCAAATTGATGCCGGAGACGACCAAGTTCCGGCGCAGCAGTTCGGGCTTCGGCGGCTTGGCCGCAAGCTGTCCAATCGCCGGAAAATGCTCCGCCTGGATCAGCGTCACCTGCCGCTTGCCGCCGCGGCGGCCGGCCGCATGATCGCCCTCCAATCCGCAGCCCTCGATGGCCTGCACTTGCTGGCGAACCTCGATTGGCTGCTGTCGATGCGTCCGAACTCCGATCCATTCGACGCTCCCAGCGCCCGTGAAGCGGCGGCGTCCGTCATAGGCGCTCACGCAGCCACCTCCAGGCGGGCCACGCCTCGCATCCAAGGGCCCAAGCATTCCGGCACACCGACCGTGCCGTCCTCGCGCTGGAAATTCTCCAGCACCGCCACCAGCGTCCGGCCCACCGCCAGCCCGGATCCGTTCAGCGTGTGCACCAGCTGCGGCGGCCGTTTGGAATCGGGTCGGAACCGCGCCTGCAAGCGGCGTGCCTGGAAATCCCTGAAATTACTGCACGAAGAAATCTCCCGGTACGTGCCTTGGCTAGGCAACCAAACCTCGATATCGTAGGTGCGGGCGGCCGCGAAGCCGATATCGCCGCCGCACAGCGACACGACGCGGTACGGCAAGCCCAAGGCCTGCAGGACGGCTTCGGCGTGCACGGTCAATTCTTCCAACGCCTGCTCCGAGTCGTCCGGACGCACGGCCTGCACCAATTCCACCTTGTCGAACTGATGCTGCCGGATCAGTCCGCGCGTGTCGGCTCCGTAGGAACCGGCTTCGGCCCGAAAGCACGGCGTATGCGCCACCCGGCGCCATGGAAGCCGTTCTGCTTCAAGAATGGTGTCGTGCAGCAGGTTAGTCAAAGGCACTTCAGCCGTCGGGATCAGAAAATACTGTTCGCTTTCGACCGCAAACAAATCCTCCCGAAACTTAGGAAGCTGCCCTGTGCCTTGCATGCTCTGCGCATTGACCAGATACGGCACGTAGCATTCCTGATAGCCGTGCTGGCGCGTATGCAAGTCCAGCATGAACTGCGCCAAAGCCCGATGCAGCAGCGCCAAGTCGCCGTGCATCGTCGCGAAGCGCGCGCCGGACATGGCCGCCGCCCGCCGCGTATCCAAGCCGTTGCAACGCTCGCCCAGCGCCACATGGTCCAGTGGCTCGAAAGAGAACACGGGAGGCTCTCCCCAGCGGCGCAATTCCTGGTTGGCTTGCTCATCAGTGCCGTCCGGCACTTCCGGGTCGAGCAGATTCGGCGTGCCCAGCAGCCAGCTTTCCAATTGCGCGCGAATGTCCGCCAGCTCCTGCTGTTGCCTCTGAAGTTGTTCGTTCAGCGCCGTAGCCTGCGCCATCAGTTCGGTGGCATCCTGTCCGCTCTGCCGCACCGCGCCAATGCGCCGCGCCAATGCATTGCGTTCCGCCTGAGATTGCTCGACCGCACTTTGCACGGCCTTGCGTTCCGCTTCCAGACGGGCGAATGCGTCGGCGTCGAAGGCATGCCCGCGCCGGGCAAGATTTGCGGCAACCGCGGCCGGGTCGGCACGCAGCGTCTTGGGGTCCAGCATGACCGCGAGTCTGGGGTCAGGCGCCGGGCGGCTTCCAGATTCCGAATGCCTTCGCCGGATCCGGCGGCGGCGGCGCCGGTCGCGTCTGGCCCATCACATCGTTCATAACATATTCGCTGAAAGCATTGATTTCTCTAATTATTTCCTTCTTCTCGCCAGCCGGGCGATCGGTGTTGCCGACGAGCAGCCCGACGACCGCCGCCAAATACTGTGCCGCCAGCATGGCATCCGCTTGGCAGCGCTCATCGTGCCCGTGCAGCACGCTCACCAAGCCCTGCACCAGTTCCCGGCTCAAATTCAATGGTTCCATCTTTCCCTCGCGATGTCTGATTCCAGCAGGCCATGGCGCGCCCGGAGGGATTCGAACCCCCGACCTTGTGGTTCGTAGCCACACACTCTATCCAACTGAGCTACGGGCGCACAGGGCTGGCCGACTCTGCGGCACACGGAAATTATAGCAAGACCTCCGGCACGCCCCTGCTCCGAGTCGGCTTGCTAGGGGCTGGAATCTGGCCGTTCGCTCCGCAAATTGGCCAGCAGCCGCTCGCAGGCACTGTCCAAAGGAGCTGTGACCTTGATGGCTGTTTGCCGCAAAGGATGCGCCAGTTCCAAGGTGCGAGCGTGCAGGAATAGCCGCCTGAACCCGTGCTGCTCCGCCCAGCGATTGACCTTGCGGTCGCCGTAGCGGTCGTCGCCGATGATCGGATGGCCGAGTCCGCTGGCATGCACGCGGATCTGATGCGTGCGGCCTGTGGCAATCCGTGCCTCCAGCAGACAGGCCTGTTCGAACTGCTCCAGCGGCTGGAACTGCGTATGGGCTTCGCGCCCTTCCGCATCGGCGACCGTCTTGCGATGCTTGGCATGCCGGCGATTGACCCGCAGCGGCTGGCGCACGTCCCGCGAACCGCCTCGCCACTGGCCTGCCGCCAACATCCAATAGGTCTTGGCGGCCTCTTGGGCCTGCCACTGCGCTTGCACATGCCGCAACGCGTCGCGATTGCGTGCCAGTACCAGACATCCGCTGCTGCCGCGGTCCAGCCGGTGCGCCAGTTCCAAAAAGCCTTCCACGCCCGAATGCGCCCGAAGCACATCGATCAGCCCGAAGCCGAGCCGGCTGCCGCCATGCACGGCCAGACCCGGCGGCTTGTTGAGAATCAGCAGGTTCTCGTCCTCGTACAACACGGGCAGCGAGATGTCCGGCGGCGTACGGCCAAGGCCCTGCAGGCCGTCTAAGCGGAACGGCGGAATCCGCACTTCATCGCCGGCATGCAAACGGCGCGACGGCGGTGCGCGGCCGCGATTGACGCGCACCTGCCCGGTTCGGATCCATCGGTACACGGCCCGGCGCGGAACGTCGACCCGGGTCAGAAGGAAGTTGTCCAAGCGCCGTCCGTCGTCCGCCGGATCCACGGCGACCTGCCGCGCCGGGCGGACGGACGGAGAGGCTGTTTCGGAGGCCATTGGCGGGATTGACGGAGCGAAATCCTCATCATAATGTATACTGAGTCCCTAGAACATCGCAGAGGCCGCCGCCGATGGCGTGCGGATCTGCATCTGATTAGTTACCGCAAAGAGTTACCGTGGCCGATCATTTCATTGCCCCACGCTCCGGCCGCACGCCGGATCGACTTTTTGCTGCCCGCCATACGCCGGCGAGGCACGCTGCGGCTGCCTTGCATATGCATTACCTGCGCATGGCACCGTCCGGCGCGAGTCCGGATGCTGCCGAACGTATGGCAGGAACACTGCAACCGCAACGGAACCATCATGAAACGAATTCTTGTCAATGCCATGCAGCAGGAAGAAGTGCGCGTGGCCATGGTCGACGGCCAAGAGCTGTACGACCTCGATATTGAGCTGACCGGAGAGCGACAGAAGAAATCCAACATCTACAAAGCCAAAGTCGTTCGCGTCGAGCCCAGCCTCGATGCGGCTTTCGTGGATTACGGCGCACCGCGCCACGGATTTCTGCCTTTCCGGGAAATTGCCCCCGAATACTACCGGGCACGCAGCGCGGCTTCCATCCGGGAAGCGGTGCAAAACGGCCAAGAGCTGGTCGTTCAGATCACGCAGGACGAACGCGGCAACAAGGGTGCGGCGTTGACGACGTATCCCAGCCTTCCCGGACGCTACCTCGTGCTGACGCCGAACAACTCGCGCGCCAGCGGCATCTCGCGCCAAATTGAGGGCGAGGACCGGGAAGAACTGCAAAAGACCATCGCGCAAATGAAGCCCGTCGAAGGCGGCGGCATGATCATCCGCACGGCGGGGATCGGCCACAGCGCCGAAGAACTGCAATGGGACCTCGACAACCAGATCCGACTCTGGGAAGCCATTCAGGAAGCTGCCAAGAAGCCGGCGCCGTTCATGATCTACAGCGACAACGATGCCGTCGTGCGCACCTTGCGCGACAACCTGCGCGACGATATCGGCGAAGTGCTGATCGATAGCGAAGAAGCCTATCAGCAGGCGTGCCGGTTCGCCGAACGGATGGCGCCGCAATACCTCAAGCACATCCACCTTTACGAAGACACGACGCCTCTGTTCAGCCACTACCAGATCGAAAGCCAGATCGAATCGGCCCACAACCGCGTCATCCGTCTGCCGGCAGGCGGCACGATCGCCATCGACCATACTGAAGCGCTGGTCTCCATCGACATCAACTCGGCGCGCGCTACGAAAGGCGGCGACATCGAAACCACGGCCCTGCGCACCAATCTGGAAGCAGCGGCGGAAATTGCGCGGCAGCTGCGCCTGCGGGACTTGGGCGGTTTGATCGTGATCGACTTCATCGACATGGCCAGCGTCGCCAACCAGAAGAAGGTGGAGAACGAATTTCGGGAACACACCCGCCCCGATCGAGCCCGCGTGCAAATCGGACGCATCTCCCGGTTCGGCCTGCTGGAACTGTCGCGCCAACGGCTGCGCCCGGCGCTTGGGGAATTTACGCAAATGACCTGTCCGCGCTGCAATGGCCACGGCACCATCCGTACCGTCCAATCCCTGTCCCTGGCCATCCTGCGCCTCATCGAAGAAGAGGCGATGAAGCAAAACACCGGCATGGTCGTCGCGGAACTGCCGATTGAGGTGACGACCTATCTGCTCAACGAGAAGCGCGACAACATCGACCGGATCACCCATCGGCACGGACCGCATATCCGCCTGCTTCCGGTGCAAGAATTGGAGACGCCGCACTACCGGATGCATCGCTATCGGGAAGACGATCCAGAACTGCTGCGCCGCTTCGACTATCAGAACCTCGCGGCCCACGAGCCTGCCGAACCGCAGACCGAGCCGCGCCCCGTACGCGGCGAGCAGGCCCGGCGCCCGCATATCGAGAAGCCTGCGGTCGATGTGGCCGAACACATCGTCGCCTCTCCCGGACGCCCCAAGCGCGGCTTGTTCGGGCTGGTTCTCAATCTGCTCAAGCGCCCCCCCTCCACCTCGCGTCCGGCACCGAAGACCGAGGCACGCAAGCCTTCGGCATCCGAACCGCAGCGCCCGCGCCGTAGAAGACGCCAACAAGCATCGCCTCGCGGCCAAAACGGACGTTCCGGCGGCGAAGCCGAAAAGACATCCGGTTCTTCGCGGCGGCGGCGAGGCCGACGCGGCGGACGCAACCGCAGAGGCGGCGGCCGCACAGCAGGCGCTCCGCAAGCCGGGAGCAGCAGTTCGCCTGCCGCCAGCCCCTCCAAGCCGGAAGCGGGGCAGCCCAGTCCGCCAACGGCTTGAACAGGCGCACTACTCCCCGCCTGCGTCGTTCTCTACGGGAATCTCCTCGACGACCGGCTCCGACCAAGAACCGGTCACACGGTAGGCGACCGTCGTCGCCTTGTTGATGCCTGCGCCGAAGAGCTCCAGCAGCTTGTTGCCTATATACGCCGCGCCAATCCCGACCGGCCCGGCGACCGCACCGGCTGCAACCGGCAGCAGCACGCTCGTCTCCGGCGTGGCGACCACCTGAAGATCGTAATCCTCGTCGGCAATCCCAATGCGGCCCACCAGCAGAAATTGGGCCGAGGGGCCTACGATGCGGAAGCCGGTCGTGTACAAATTGCCGCTTTGGATGTCGAACTTGCCTTCGGCCGACTGATAGGTAAAGCCACCCCGCAACACATCGTCGAAGTCCAGTTCCAAGCGATCGAAGATCATCTCCAGATTCAGCAGCGCCAGAAGGCGCGCGTACTCCGGCGTCAAGTGCCGGATGCGTCCGTCGCGGCCCTTGATCTCGATCTGGCCCTGCAGGGCCTGAAACGCATAGTCGGATGGCGCTCCCGGCCATTGCACGGCTCCCGTCAGCGTCATGCGCCCTTGGCGCAGCGAATGGCTGATGCCCCAAGACCGCAATGTCTCCTCCAAATCCCCCGAATGCGCCGTGCCGCTCAGCAGCGTCTGCTCCCCGTCTTGCGTCAGTCGCCAATGGCCGGTCAAGTCGGCGTTGAAGCGGCTCGCCTCCGCATGCACCTTGTCGAACCGCAATCCCTGCTCATCCGGTGCGGCATGCAACGCCACGTTCTGCAGCGCGTACTGCCCCAGCTGGAGCTGGTCGAACGTCAATTCCAGCGGCGAGACGTCTTGCGGCTTCATCCGTGCGCTGCTCGGCGCAGGGTCGTCCTCCGCGTCCTGCATGCGGAAATGCATCTGCTCGAATGCGCCACGCACCGGCTGCCCGGATGCCTTCGGCACATGCATGCTGCCGCGAACCTCGCCTGCATCGATGAAGACGCCCCATCCTTCCTGCTCCGGTCGGACCGAAAGCCTGGCATTTTCGAGGTCGATGCCGTACCCCTTCAAGGCGCCGATTTCCAGAGCGGATATTTCCGGCAATGCCCCGCCCATTCCGGCACCTCGCTCCATCCAGTCCATCCATGCGCCAATATCGGCTTGTTCCAGCCTCCCGGTCAGCACCAGCGCCTTCGGGGCGGCAACAGGCCGCTGCGAACCCAGTTGGATCGTGCCGGTCACCCGGCGCGTCGTCGCATCCAAAACCGCTTGCACCCGGTTGTCATAGTTGACGACCACGCGCGCTTTCCGTTCCATATCCAATGCCGCTTGGACTTCGACCGGCTGCGCCTCCTCCTTCCGCTTCCCCAGCGGCTCCGGCATGTCCAGCGCCACTCCCTTAAAGTCGCTCTGCGCGACGATGTCCACATGCCGACGTTTGGACCGTTCCGACACGCCGGGAATCAGCACTTCGATGGCCCAGTCGGACTGGCCGGTCAGCCACGCGAACGACGGGCGCACCGCTTGCGGCATGAACGCCTTCGGCGAGGCTTGCATGGTCGCCGCGACCCGAATCTCGCCCTCGACGGTTTCGACCTTGATCGCACCCATCTCGCCCTGTCGCGAAAGCTTGCCCTGCAGGGCTCCATGCAGCGCCTCGTCCTCCAAGTGCAATTCGCCGGAAACCTCCTGCAAGAGCAGGTCGTTCGCCGGAATCCGAAGTTCGTTTCCGGCATACGCCAGCCGACCCGTGACGCGCTCCTGCTTCCGGATGCGCTCGTCCAGCGGCAGTTCCATTTGGAAATACGTCTCCGACTCGCCCGCCAGTTCGACCGTTTCGAGGAACGCCGGGCCCAGCGCATCGACTTCCTCCAGATAGGCCGGCGGATCTTCGGCCGGCCCATGCGCCAGAGCGCTTGCCTGCATCTCCATCAAACCCAGATCCTCGATCCATACCGCGCCGTGCGACAGCGCGGATTCCCGCATTTTCCCTGCCTGCAGCACGACATGGAGCGAAGCCTTGTCCAAGTGCACATGCCCTTTCGCCTCGCGCAGCCGCGACAGCGGCGGCTCGTAATCCAGTTCCAACCCTTCGAAGCTTCCGTCCAGCGTCAGTTCGAAAGGCGATGCCGCAGTGTCCTCCCCTTCTAAGGGCGCATCCAAACGCAAACGGGCCTGATGCAGCCGCCCGGCCTTAAAGGCCGTGCGCACCCATTCCTCATCAGCTTCCAGAAGCAGGCCCGGCGGCAGCCATTGCGACACCGCGTGCATGTCCGCATCGACAATTTCCGCATTCAGCAGCACTCGTCCCGAATCCTCCGGACGTATGCCGCCCGAGCCTCGAACCTGCAGCGCCGGGCCGGATATTTCGAATTCGCGCAGATTGAGCATGCAGCACATCGCATCGGTCCACCGACCGTCCGCCTGCATCCGGGCCGATCCCAATGACATGCTCGAAAAATTCCAAGGCGCATAATCCACCGTCAACGCCTCGGACTTCAGCTCCATGCGGATGCGCCGCTTGGCCACGGCGAGTTCGCCATGCAGTTTGCCGAGACCGAATTCCCCCGATTCGCTTGCGACCTGCACATCTCGGAACTCCATGTCCAACGCCAAACCGTCCGGCCCTTCGGATTCGCGGCTGGTCCCCTGCATCGAAAGCACTTCGCCCGCCTCCACCCGCATCGGGAGCAGCTCCATCCAAGCTTCCAGTCCCACGGCCCCTGCCCAGCGCTGCGCTGCCATCACATCGAGTCCCGCGAGCGACCAATGCATGCCGCCGCCGTAACGCGCCAAGCGGCCCTGCGCCATGACGAGGTCCTGATCCAGCCGCAGATTCTCCAGCCTCAGGCGGTCTCCCTCGCCGTCCTCACGCCATTCGAGCATGGACGACATATGGCGCCAATCCGCGTGAGCCGGGCGAGCCAATTCGACGTGCATGACCACGGACTGCAGCGCACCGGCATGCCAAGCCGACTGCGCATCCAGCCAAACCTGGGTGTCGGCCGGAAGCCAAGCCAAGCTTTGCTGCACCCACTCCGGCAGCCACAAGCGCAGCTTGCCTGCCTGCGTCTTGGCGGTATGCAAAACGGCGCGGCCCGAGCCTTGGGCATCGAAGCGAGCGTGCAATTCCGCGCTGCCCGCATGCTGCGAACCTTTCCGGGCGCGGGCTTGGATTTCCAAACCCCGAAAATTGTGGGTCATGTCCACATCCACCGAACCCAGATGCAGGCGTTCTTCCGTTGCCCGGTCTTGAAGCGTCACATCGACATCCCGGACGCGCACCTGGTTGAACGGAAACGCCCAACGGGACTGCTGTACGTCCAACGGCATGCCCTCCAGCGTCCAACTCCCGTCGGCCATGCGCCATAGATGCACGGAGCCGTGCAGCACCAGAAAATTGCCCGGCACGGGGGCTAATTCCAAGAAGCTGCCGACTATGTCAAGGCTGAACGACATATGCTCGAAACGATGCACGGCCTGCGCCCCATGGAACCGCAACGTGACGTCTTCCAGCACGATAGTGGGGTACGTCCCAAGCCATTCGCTGGAGGCACGGCCCACCGACATCTTGGCGTTCAGCGTCTCGGCGACTTTTTGCGCTAGGAACGGGCGGGCGTCATCCAGCGTGAACAGAAGCACCCGCACGACTATCGAAATCAGCGCCAGTGCCAGCGCCGCCGCCGCCAGCGTCCACGCGAGAAAGTTTCCGAGTTTATGGATCAACGTGACGGCTCCCGTTCATGCCGTGCCCGCATAGCGGCGTTCGCCACATCGCTCTGGAGTCCGGCACAGCCAATTGCATGCGCAATTGTACGGCTTGAAAGAGGCATTGCGCCGGTCGCGTCCATCGCCAAACGGCCGACATCGCGGCCTTGCCCCGGCCAAGGTCCGGCCTGAAGCGGCCCCGCCACCCGAGCCGCCGGTCACAGGATCGGCCGAATGCCGGCTTCCGCCAGCACAGCGCGCGTCTCGCAAATCGGCAGGCCCATAACATTGGTGTAGCTGCCACGAATCTCGCAAACGTAGCTTTCAGCACCCCCTTGGATCGCGTAGCCGCCCGCGCAATCCCGAGGCTCGCCGGTTTGCCAGTACGTCTCGACCCATTCGGGAGGCAGCAGGCTAAACCGTACTTCCGTGGCGCAATGGAAGATTCGCTGCCAGCTTCGGGACCGGATGCACACGCCGCTGAGCATGGTGTGGGCCGCATCGCTGAACTCCTGCATCATGGCCGCATACTCGCCGCGGCTTGCAGGCTTGCCGCACGGCCCCGTCCGGCGCAACGCCACTGTATCCGCCGCCAACACCACAGCCTCCGGATGCGCTTCCAGACAGGCTGCAGCTTTTGCCTGTGCCAAGCGTTCCACCAGCACGATACCACTTTCGCCCGTCTGCGGCGATTCGTCGACCTGCACCGGCCGCTGTTCGAACGCGAAGCCGGCCTGCCGCAGCAGGGCAGCTCGCCGCGGCGACCCGGAACCGAGAATCAGGCGGCTCATAGCGCCGCGCCGGCGTGCGTATCGCACGGCGCGACCGACCAGAGCTTCTCCAAACTGTACATGCGCCGGGTCTCCGGCAGCATGACGTGCGCCACGACATCCCCGGCATCCAGCAGCACCCAATCGCGGCTACGCTCCTCGGCCACTGACGGCCCGTAGCACTCCCGCACCTTTGCGACCACGTGGTCGGCGATGCCCTGCACATGCCGATCGGAACGGCCGCTGGCCACAACCATGTAATCCGTAATGGATGTCATGGCGCGGACGTCCAGCACCGCCAATTCCTCCGCCTTCATATCTTCCAGAGCCTCCACCACCAGCTGCTTGAGCGTGGCGGCGTCCGGATGCGGCTCAGTGCGCTGCGGCATGCGCTTCAGTCGGCGTACAAGCGGTAGCGTTGGATGTAGGCCCACACCGGGCCGGGCAGGCAGTATCGCGGCGGCGTTCCGGAACGGACGAGGGCGCGGATTCGGCTGGACGAAAGATCGTGCAACGTGCCATGATGCAAATAAATGCTACCACATGGCGATGCCTGCAGGGTCTCCGGGTCTTGCGTACAGCGCGTCCGCCATGCTTCCGGAAGGCTTCCCCCCAGCACCCGGCCCGGCCGTGCCAGTGCGGCGATATGGCACAACTCAAGCAGTTCTTCGGCGCAATGCCATGCCGGCAGGCCCTCCAGAGCATCGGCTCCCAGCAGCAGGCACAGTGGCACATCCGCCTCGTCGCGCAACGAACGCAGCGTATCGTGCATGTAGGAAGGCCCGGCGCGCCTCAGTTCCCGGTCGTCGGCGACCAGCCGCTGCCCGTCGGCGACCAGCCGCAGCATGTTCCAGCGATGCTCGGCCGAAGCCTGCGGCGGCGGCCGATGCGGCGGCTGCCCGCAGGGAATCAGGAGGATTTCCGCCAGTCCCAGCACCGGCATCAGTTCCAGCGCTGGCTTGTAGTGGCCGAAATGAATGGGGTCGAACATCCCGCCGACGATGCCGCGCATGGCTCAAAGCGGTTCCATGTGCCGAATGTTCAGCATGCAGGCGCGATGGCCATGGAACTCGTCCACCTGCAATTCAAACACCAGCCGCAAGCGCTCCTGTCGGGGCTCCCAATCGAAGCGGTCGTGCGAAAACGCCATCGCCTTGAGATGGCATTCCGGGTGGTCGACGGGGTTCAGATGGAAGCGGACATGGGCGCCCTTGAAGACGCTGTGCTCCTGGACTTCGAACTCGCCTTCGAACAGCGGCGGGTCGAAATCCTTGCCCCAAGGATGCCCGGTGGATGCGAATTCGGCATTCGCGCAGGTGAACTCGGCGGCCTCCAGCTCCCCATCCGTCTCAAGTACGCGGCCCGGCCGCACACCGCCCAATGCCTGCGACACCGTCGCTTCAAGCAGCGTTCGGAAACGCTCCAGCCCGGCTTCTTCCAGGTGCAGCCCGACCGCCATGGGGTGGCCGCCATAGCGGCCTTGCATCAGGGCGCCATCCGCCTGCTGCACCTGATCGAGCACATTGCGCAGGTTCAGATTCGGCACGGACCGCCCGGAACCTTTCAAAATGCCGGGCTCCCGGCTGTTCGCGAGCACGATGGCAGGCAGGCCGTGCTGCTCCTTCAGGCGCGCCGCGATAATGCCGGACAGGCCTTCGTGCCATTCGGGGCGGTACAGGCATAGCGTCAGCAAGCCTGTCGCCTCCAGTTCCAGCCGGTCCACTTCGCGCAGCGCCTCCTTCTGCATGGCGTCGCCCCGATGGCGCCGTTGCGCATTGATCCGGTCCAGTTGCACGGCCAGATCGTGGGCTGCCACGCGGCCTTCTGCAAGAAGGCACTGGATGCCGGTCGAAATGTCGTCCATCCGCCCTGCAGCATTGATGCGCGGAGCAGCGGCGAATGCCAAATCGGCACTGCTGGCGCAGCGCGGGTCGCGCTTGGCGCAACGCAACAGCGATACGATGCCCGGCGCCCCCTGCCCCTTGCGGATGCACTGCAAGCCTTGTTCCACCAGAATCCTGTTGTTGCGGTCCAGCGGCACAAGGTCGGCAATCGTACCGACGGCCACCAAATCCAGCATGGCAGCCATGCGTGGCGGGTCGAGCGCCCGCTGCGCGAACCAGCCGCTTTCGATCAGCCGCCGCCGCAATGCCAGCATGACGTAGAAAATGACGCCGACGCCGGCCGGCTTGCTGTCAAAACTGCCGGCAGGATAGTCCGGATGCACGATGCAGCTCGCTGGTGGTGCGCCATCGAGCGGCAGTTCATGGTGGTCGGTTACCAAAACGCGGATGCCGCGCTCCTGCGCCTGGGCGATCGCTTCCCGGTTGGCGATGCCATGGTCAATGGTGACGATGAGCACCGGCTCCTGCCGTAGGATGTCGTCCATCAATTCCAGGCAGATGCCGCGCCCGGAATGCGCGAAGCGGTTCGACACCAGAAACGCCACGTGCGGATAGCCCATGGCCTGCAGGCTGCGCATGGCGACCGCCACGCCGGTCGCACCGTCGGCGTCGTGATCCCCGATCAGCAGGATCTTTCCGTCCTCCCGCATGACGGACTCCAGCAAGCCTGCGGCTTCCGTGCAGGCCGGAAACGCATCGACCGGAAGCAGAGCGTTCAGCGACAGGTCCAGCTCGCCAAGATCCGTCACGCCGCGATGCGCGAATACGCGCCGCTCAAGCGGCGACAAGGAGGGTGCTGCGTCAAGGGCCGCCAAAGCCTCCGGCGCGGCCTGCCGGCGCACAATCTGGAGCTGGGTCGAAGCGCTCAACGGCAGGCTACCACGCGAACTTGCGGGGCGCGGTCAGAATCTTCGGACATCGTGCATGCCCCAATTCTACTAAAATGCGAGGGTCTGCCGCCGCCCTTGGCGATCGCTATGCACCCGGCCATCCCCCCATGCCTTGCCCTCTGCCATGCCGAATGCCGCCGCAATCGGTACCAGCCCGGAGCTTTTGAGCGGCGGGTGAAGCAAAACGCCGCATGAAATCCACTGCCGCCCCTGTCCTCCTATCCTTGGCCTTGCTTGCGTTCGCGGCGCAGGCCGAAGGGAAGCAAACGCCCTATGCCACGTTCGTGGTCGCCGAACACGCGGTCAAGCGGCTCGTATCCCCAAAGGCGTTTTATCCCGCCACGGTCATCAGCCGGAACGATGCGAAACTGAGCGGGGAGTTCGCCGGACGCCTGACGTGGGTCGCGGACGTGGGCGACCGCATTCGCAAGGGCGAAGGCGTCGCGAAACTGGACGATGCCATCATCCGGCAACAGGTGATCGAAGAGCAGTCCATCATCCAACGCGAACAAGCCCGACACGACTTCCATACCCGTCAAGCAGAGCGCCTGGAAAGGCTTCTGGCGGACAACACGGTCGCACGCAGCCGGGTCGACCAGGAACATACCGACCGCTCGGTCGCGCACAACAACATCCTTTCGGCCCAAGCGCGCCTATCGCAAGCTGAAGAGCGCCTGCGGCGCACCCGCGTGCTGGCGCCCTTCAACGGCATCGTCTCGGAACGGCTGCTGCAGGCGGGCGAATGGGCCGACCATGGCGATGCCATCGTACGGCTGGTCAGCACGGACGATCTGGAACTCGAGACGCACATTCCGGCCGACTCCCTGAAACTCGTCGCCGTAGGCACGCCGCTCGCCTACACTCACGGCAAAGCCGAAGGCATCGGCACGGTGCGAACGATCGTGCCGGTCGGCGGCGATGTCTCCCGGCTGTACGAACTGCGCATTTCCACCGAAGACCCTGCCCTGAGCGCCGGCAATCTGCTGCGCGTCGCCATCCCGACAGCACCGCCGCACGAGGCCGTGCTAGTGCCCCGCGATGCCTTGGTCCTGCGACGCGAAGGCGTCTATGTCTACCGCATCAACACCGCGTCCGTCGCGGAAAAAGTTCCGGTGCGAACCGGGATTGCCGAAGGCGACCTGATCGAGGTGGTCGGCGGCATTCAGGACCGGGACCGGGTCGTCACCCGCGGCGGCGAAAACTTGCGCCCCGGTGTGACGGTCACGATCAAGCCGCAGTAGGCAACCATGGGCCTGATCAGGCTTGCCCTTGGCAACCCCACGGCGCCGCTGTCCGGATGCCTGCTCGTCATCCTGTTCGGGTCGGTGACGCTAGCCCATCTGCCCGTCCAGTTGGTTCCCGAAGTGGAGCAGCCCGAAATATCCGTGACGACCCAATGGCGCGCAGCCGCTCCGGAGGAGGTCGAAGCCGAAATCATCGAGCCTCAGGAAAAGCAATTGCGCAGCCTGCCCGGCATGGAGGAGCTTCTCTCCGAAGCCAAGCTGGGCTCCGGCAAGATCACCGCCACCTTCCAGATGGGCTACGATCTGGACCGCGCCCTCATCGAGGTCATCAACCGCCTGAACCGCGTCCCCGGCTATCCTGAAGATGCGGATGAGCCGGTCCTCAGCACCGAAGGCGGGCGCGGACGCGCCATCGCCTGGTTCATCATCCGCCCGGGCGATGGCAATGCGAGGCCGATCGGAACCTATCAACGCTTCATCGAAGAAACCGTACAGGCGCGTCTGGAACGCGTGCCCGGCGTCGCGCTCTCCGAAGTCTACGGCGGCAACGAGCGCGAAATCCGGATTACGGTCGACCCGTACAAGGCGGCAGGCCTAGGCATCGACCTGACCGAAGCGTTCATGCTAGTCGCCGGCAACGAGAACGTTTCCGGCGGCACGACGGATGTCGGGAAGCGCCGCTACACGCTGCGCTATGCCGGAGCGCTGGACGACCGACAGCTCAGGGCGCTGATTCTGGCATGGCGCGACGGGGAACCCGTCACGCTGGGGGATGTCGCTCGCATCGAAACGCGGATGGCCGACCGCAGCAACTTCGTCGTCACCGAGCGCGGACACTCGATCGCGGTCAATGCCTACCGCCAGACGGGCGTCAACGTGCTGGACACCATGCGCGACATCCGTGCCGCCGTGGCCGAAATCGAGCGCGGCCCTCTCAAGCGCGCCAACCTCACCATCCGGCAGGTCTACGACGAAACCGTCTACATCGACCGCGCCATCCGGCTGCTGCGCAACAGCCTGATGCTGGGCATACTGCTCGCGGTAGCAGTCCTGTGGTGGTTCCTCAGAAGATGGCCGCCGACGCTCATCGTCGCCTTGACCGTGCCCCTGTGCCTGTTCGTGACGCTGGTCGTCATGAACCTGACGAACCGCACCATCAACATCGTCTCTTTGGCAGGCATGGCCTTCGCCGTCGGCATGGTGATGGATGCCGCCATCATCGCCTTGGACAGCATCGTACGCATGCGGGAGCGCCGCCTGCCTCCCCAGAACGCGGCAATCGAGGGCCTGCGCCAAGTATGGCCGGCCTTGTTCGCCTCGACGGTGACGACCGTGGCCATCTTCTTGCCGATCATCTTCATGCAGGATCAAAGCGGCCAGCTGTTCGCCGATCTGGCCATCGTCATCTCGGCCGCCATCGCCACCTCGATGCTGGTCGCCAGCATCGTCGTGCCCGTTGCGGCGCACCAATTCCTGGGCCATGCCAAACTATCCGACCGGCACGACCCTCTGTGGACCCGCGCCACGGCAGGCATCATGGCCTTGACCGGCTCGGCGGCCTTGCGCAGAGCGTGGATTGCAGGATTGATCATGACAGCGGCAGCCGGCACGTATCTGGCGTTCCCGAAGACCGACTACATGCCTGAAGGCAACCGCAATCTGGTCATCGGCATTGTGATTCCTCCCCCCGGCGTCAACATCGACCATATCGAAAAGGAAATGGGCGACGTGATCGTCGCCCGGCTGCAGCCGTACTTGGACGGCGAGAAATCGCCGCAGATCAAAGGCTACTTTTTCGTGGCCGTCGCCGGCTCCATCTACCTCGGAGCCCGCGCCGAAAACCCTGACCGGCAGGAAATCAATCGACTCGTCGGCGTCGTGAACGACGCTGTCGCGGGCTTCCCCGACAGTTTCGCGATCGTGCAGAAGGCTTCCTTGTTCAGCCGCGTCGGCGCCCGCACGAAAGTCGACATCAACATCCAAGGCAGCGACATCGACGGCCTTCTGGAAGCGGCACGGGTCGGCTTCGCCAAGATTCCCGAAGTCTTCCACGGCACTCGTGCCCGACCGCGACCCGGGTTGCAACTGGCCGAACCCGAACTGCGCATGGAACCCAAGGAAGAGCGTCTGGCCGAAGTCGGCTGGACTCGGGCCGCGATGTCGAAGATTGCCCGATTCCTAGGCCAGGGCCTGTTCGTCAACGAATACTTCGACGGCGACAGGAAAGTCGATGTGGTAGCCAGAACGGAACCATGGGCGACCCCTGAAGAACTGGCAGCCATCCCGCTGTACACCTCGGACGGCGGCGTGGTGCCAGTCAGCGAGCTAGTCGCCATCCAACGCACGGCCGGCCCGAACCTTATCCGCCGCCTGGACCGGCGGCGCACAATCACGCTGGAGCTGCGGCCGCCGTCCGGCATGGCTCTGGAAGAAGTCGTCGACAAAATAGAGCAGGACATCGTGCCGACGATGGAACAAGAACTTCCCGAAGACGGCGAAATCCGTCTCAGCGGCTCCGCCAACGACTTGGCCACAGCGGTTCGGAACTTCGCCGGCAGTTTCGTTCTGGCCGTCATCATCCTCTATCTTCTGGTGAGCGCCCTGTTCCGATCCTTCATCGACGGCATATGGGTGCTTCTGGTGCTGCCTCTCGCCACCGTCGGCGGTGCGCTCATGCTGCGCCTGATGGGCCTGCCTGCGGATTTGCTCACCATGCTCGGCTTCATCGTCCTGTTGGGCCTGGTGGTCAATAACGCCATCCTTCTGGTGCATCAGACGCGCGCCGCCGAACGCGATGGCAAAGCGAGGCGCGAGGCCGTGCAGAATGCCGTGCATGTGCGCCTGAGACCCATCCTGATGAGCACCCTGACCGGCATTTTCGGAATGCTGCCCCTACTGCTGCTGTCCGGGGCGGGCTCCGAGATCTATCAGGGCTTCGCCAGTGTAATCATCGGCGGCATGACGGTTAGTACTGCTTTTACGCTGATTCTGCTGCCCAGCCTGCTGCAACTGAGCGGACGGACGCGCAAATCCGCCATATAGTGGCGCAAGCCTGCGCGGTGAAGGGTTGAACTCCAGGAAATCGAACCGAACTTCTGGATTGATGCGAGGAATCGGCAAATCACCGCCGCCCTTTCGAAAACCCTTGCAATCCGGGCGGCCTTCACATAAGGCGAAGGACGGCCTCGGGCCGCGCCCGCATGGCGTCCTCGTTTCGCCGATGGCCCGGTTCCAGAGATGGCGGTTGGCACCGGCGATACGGGCGATGAGGAGGGCTGGCGCAGGGTGCCGGAGTGGAAACGATAGGTGCTGTTGCGGACCACGGTCAGGAGCCGCCGGGACCTAATGCAAGGCCTCGGTGGCTCACCAGATGAACCGCCAGGAAATCCGGCTTTTCGGCGGATGCAGGCTTCGCTTGCGCATGGGCGCGTTCCACATAGAATCCTGAGGCCCCTTCGACTTGCATTATGTCGATTGCTCGTAATCCATGGCCTACAATAATCATGAAAGTTCCCCCGTCTGCCGGAGTGGCTCATAAGGCCGCAAAACGATGGAGCCCATCCCGCTGTTGCTCTAAAATCTCCGACATTCAGAACCGAAGGCCTCGCTCCTCTTGACCACCCCGATACCCATGGCTGAGAAAATCCTGTTCGTGACCGGCCGTCTGGCTGAACGGAGCCTACACCGCGTGCTGGAATCCATGCAGCCGACCGAGTTCGACCATGAAGTCCGGCAGGTCGGAGCAAGCGTGGCGGCACTGATGACACCGGCCCTTATCCGCAAACGCTTGGAACTCCCGGACGGCACCGACCGCATCATCCTGCCGGGCCGCGTGCGCGGCGATTTGGAGTCGCTGTCCGAGCATTTCGGCGTGCCGGTGGAGCGCGGGCCGGAAGAACTCAAGGACTTGCCCGCCTTCTTCGGACGCGCCGCAATGGCAGAAGACCTCAGCCGCTACGAGGTTCGCATCATCGCCGAAATCACTGAAGCCCCGAACCTCGGCTTGGACGACATCTTGGCGGAGGCGCGCCGTTATCAGACCGACGGCGCCGACATCATCGACATCGGCTGCCTGCCGGGCGTCGACTTCCCTCATCTAGCAGAAGCCGTGCAACTGCTCAAGCGGCACGACTTCGTGGTCAGCGTGGACTCGCTGGACGAACAGGATCTGCTGACCGGCGGCCAAGCCGGCGCGGATTTCCTGCTCAGCCTGCGCACCGACACCTTGTGGGTCGCCGAAGAAGTGGAATCCGTGCCCGTGCTGATCGGGCGCGACAACGCGGACTTGGAATCCCTGTGCGAAGCCATCGAGCAGTGCCAAACGCAAGGCCATGCATTCCTGGCCGACCCGATCCTCGACCCCATCCATTTCGGCTTTGCGGATTCGCTGGCCCGCTATGTGGAGTTGCGGCGGCGCTTCCCGGACATTCCGGTCATGATGGGCATCGGCAACGTGACCGAACTGACGCATGCCGACACGGCCGGCATGAACGCCCTGCTGTTCGGCCTGATTTCGGAGTTGGGCATCCAGTACGTCCTGACGACGCAGGTCAGCGAGCATTGCCGCACCTCCATCCGCGAAGCGGACCGCGCCCGGCGCATCATAGCCGCGGCCGCCCGCCAAGGCATTGCGCCTAAAGGCATCGACGACCAGCTCATGATGCTGCACGAGCGCCACCCGTTCCCCTACTCCGCCGAAGAGATCGCCGAGTTCGCGGCCGCCGTTAAAGACCCCAACTTCCGCATCCAAGTCGCCGAAGACGGCATCCACCTGTACAATCGCGACGGCGAATTCATTCATGCCGACCCGATTGCCTTCTACCCGGATCTGGATCTGGACGATGACCCCGGCCACTTATTCTATCTGGGCGTCGAACTGGCGCGGGCGCAGATCGCCTGGCAGCTGGGCAAGCGCTACCAGCAAGACGAAGAATTGCGCTGGGGATGCGCGGTAGCCCCGTCCGACAAGGATCTCACCAAATTCAAGGACGAGGGGCCCATGCTCAAAAAGCACAAGGAACGCCTGCGCCATCGGAAGACATCCTGATGCCGGAAATTCTCGAGAGCATCGTCACGACGCGCGATGCGGACGACCGTACGCATATCGCACCTATGGGCGTGCACATGGCGGAACGGCGCCTGCTGCTGAAGCCCTTCCGCCCTTCGAAGACTCTGGACAACCTGCAACGCGAGGGATGCGCCGTCGTGAACCGCCCGGACGACGTCCGCATCTACGCCGGCTGCCTGACGGGACGGCGCGACTGGCCGACGACCAGCGCCGAGATCGTACCCTGCCAACGCCTGCAGAACTGCCTGTCGCACGCGGAAGTGGAAGTCGAGTCCTTCGAAGACGACCCATTGCGCCCCACCTTCACCTGCAAGGTGCTCCACGAAGGCATGCATGCGCCGTTTCGCGGCTACAACCGGGCGCAGGCCGCCGTCATCGAACTGGCCATTCTGATCAGCCGACTGAACCGCCTGCCGCCGGACAAGATCCGTCGTGAGATCGAATACCTTGAAATCGCCATGGAAAAAACCGCCGGCGACGCCGAGCAGGAAGCTTGGGAATGGCTGATGCAGCGAGTACAAGAACACTGCCAGCAAGCAGAGGCGCCATCATGACGCGCATCCTGGGCAGCATCCGAAACCTGCAAGAGGCCCAACTTCTGTTCGCGGCTGCCATCGACATCCTCGACCTCAAGGAGCCGGACCGCGGCGCACTGGGCGCCGTCGACTTCAGTACCGTCCGTGCGACCGTGCAATGGGTTCGCGGCCGCCGCCAAGTCAGTGCCGCAGCCGGCACGGCCGAAGAGCCCGGAATCCTAGCGCAGGCGCAACGCCTCTCCACAACCGGCGCGGATTTTGTCAAGGTGGGCTTTGCCGAGGCATCCCA
This sequence comes from uncultured candidatus Poriferisulfidus sp., assembly GCA_963668445.1. Classification (GTDB taxonomy): domain Bacteria; phylum Pseudomonadota; class Gammaproteobacteria; order Poriferisulfidales; family Poriferisulfidaceae; genus Poriferisulfidus. The sequence continues at coordinate 894,275 of OY764335.1, read as the reverse complement.
GCAACCGCTGCTGGCGCAACTCTGTTCGGCCATAGAGCCTCCGACGCGAGCCGTGGCCGTGCTGTTCGCAGACTGTCCGGGCATGAACCCAATGCAGTGGATCGAACCGGCGTGCGCCGCCGGATGCATCGGCCTGATGCTGGATACGGCGGACAAGCACAGCGGCTCGTTGACGCACTACCTAAAGCCGTCCCATGCCCAAGCTTGGGTGCAAGCAGTTCGGCGCGCCGGCCTGCTTTGCGGACTGGCCGGTCGCTTGGACTCGGCATCCGCCCGGCAGTACCTTCCGGCGTGCCCGGATTATCTAGGCTTTCGCAGCGCTTTGTGCGACCAAGCGCAAAGAACCAACCCCATCTGCCTAGAAACTGCCCAGAACCTGCTCCAATCCCTATGTGCCACAAACCGCACCGCACCCGCCCTGCCGCGGACTAAGCAGAAGTCGCAGGCAAGCCGATTGGACCCCGCTATGAGCCCCTCATGAAGTCGTTGCTCACGGCCCTACAAAATGCTATGGGTCCCCGGGTTCTGTGCGGAATGCGAGCCTCAGGACGCAAGTCCCGGACCTCCTTCCTCCGCTATTGGCGGATCGCCGGAGTGGCTTGACGAACGGCCGCCATGCGGCCCGGGCAGCCGGAATCGATACGCTCGCAGCTCCGCAAACGCTTCATGCGAAGCCCGCTGACGGGCATGAGCACCTGCTTCCATCTACATCAGCGGCGCGTATAAGATATGCCATTTCGGGTGCAGCACTAGCGCTTCCTTCCTCGGTGCTTCCAAGCCAAACAGACCGCCAACATGAGCGCGGCCAGCACGGCGAACAGCCATTCGCCGAACCGGACATAAGGCGTAAGCCCGCGCCGCGCCTGCACCGTCCCTTCCAGCACGGTCTGCTCGAATTGCGGAGCCGCTTTGACAACCGAGCCGTCGGCGCCAAGAATCGCCGTCACGCCTGTGCTCGCAACCCGAAGCAATTCCCGAGCCGACTCTGCGGCCCTCAGGCGCGCCGCCTCCAAATGCTGCCACGGCGCCCGAGTCGGACCGAACCAAGCATCGTTGCTCACATTCACCACATACCTTGCTTCCGGTAACGCAAGTCTGGCAATCCTCGGATAAACTATTTCGTAGCAGATCATCGCTCCGGCGGGAATGCCCCTGATTTGAAGCAACGGACGATTATCGGAAGCCTCTAGATCGCTCATTTTGATGCGCATCTGCTGGTACAGCGGCATCAGCCATGTCCGCATGGGAGCGTATTCTCCGAACGGTACCAGATGGCGCTTTCCATAGCGTTGGCCGGTTTTGAAGTTCACCAGCCCCGTGCGCGGCCTGGATGAGCCCTCTTCCATGTAGAACGCTCCAACCATCAGCGTCGTCTCCGGCTCCAGAGCTTCCGCAACCTCTGCATAGAACGGTTGCGCATGCCGCAGCAGCTGCGGAATGGCCGCTTCAGGCCAAATCACCAACGGGACATGTGCGACCGAGCGGGTCAAATGCAGATACGTTCGCATGATCTCACCCAAGTGCTCTTTGCGCCAGCGCCGGTCCTGGCTCAGATTGGGCTGCACTAGAGCCACTTTGGTCTCCGCCCCGACCGGCTCGCCCCAAACGATCGTGCGCAAGGCTTCGCCGGCGCCGGCAATGGCGAATGCCGCTCCCAGCCCCAACACGCGCACGGACCGTGGCCGCCACAGCCAACCCGCGACTCCGGCAGCCGACAGCAGCATCAGCAAGCCTGTCGCATAGACTCCTGCGACCGGCAAATAGCCTGCCCAAGGGCTGTCCAAGCTGCCCTGCCCGTACAAAATCCAAGGGAAGCCGGTCCATGCGATGCCTCGCACCCATTCCGCCACAGCCAGCAGAGTCGCCGCACCAATCAGACGGAGTGGTCCGCAAGGCAGAAGGCGCGCCGCCAACCATGCCGCCAGCATCGGGTATAAGGACAGATACGCGACCAGCAAGGCGGCCAACGCACACGACAGCCACAACGGCGTGTAGGCATACACGTGGATGCTGTAGTACACCCAATAGACGCCGCAGCCGAAATATCCGAGGCCAAACAGGCCACCACGAACGGCCGCCCTGCCGGGCGTGCTCGAATGCAAGCTGCACAGCAGCAAGATCAATCCGACCCCTAGGGCGGAGCGCCACGCATACGGGGCGAATCCGAAGGAAGCCAGCAGGCCGCCAGCCAAAGCGGCTGCATGCCCCGCAAACAATCTACCGGAGCCCCAACGGATTTTCACGCACCGGGTTCTGGCGCTTCGAGATCAAGAAGCCGAATGCGCTGGCCCGAAACCCGCGCAATCGTAAAGCGAAAGCCTTCGATCTCGACCTGCTCATCGATGGCCGGAAAGTGTCCGATCCGCTGCAACACCAAGCCTCCGATCGTCGCATGCCCGACCGCATCGAGCGACGCGTTGAAATACTGGTTGAACTCGGCAATCGGCACGGTCGGCACGACGGCGTAGCGGCCATGCGCCTTATCCACCATGCGAATCTGCTCCGATTCCGAATCCTGCTGGCGATCATGCTCGTCGGCGATTTCGCCGACGATCTCCTCCAGCACGTCCTCAATGGTCACCAAGCCGGCCGCTTCGCTGTATTCGTTCACGATGATGCCCATATGGCTGCGCGTGGCCTGAAAGTCCCGCAGCAGGTCGCTCAGCCGCCGGCTCTCCGGAAACCGTTGCGGCGGCAGCATCATGTCCTTGATGGAAAATTCCGTCTGCCCTTGTCCGGTCGCCGTGCGCGTCAGCACATCCTTCGCAAGCAGGATGCCCACCACATCGCTGCGGTCGCTTTCCGTCACCGGGTAGCGTGAATGGCCGCATTCCGTAATCTGCGCAATGACGTCTTGGCGGGATGCCTCGATCGACACCACTTTCATGTCGGCGCGCGGAATCATGATGTCGGCCGCGCACAAGCTGGAGATGTTGAACGCGCCTTCCAGCATCTCGCACAGGCTGTCGTCCAGAAGGTTTTCCCAGTTCAGGCCGCGCACCAAGGCGCGCGCCTCGTCGCGGGTTCGGGGCAACAGCCAGGAATGCCGCCATAGCCAGCGGCGCATGCGCCGCCCTATGGCACGCGGCGGCCACTTGCTCATGACGGGTACGGGTCCGGATAGCCCAACTCGGCGAGGACCGCCTGCTCCATCGCCTCCATGCGGGCCGCCGGCTCCGGCGCGTTGTGCATGTAACCCAGCAGATGCAGCACGCCGTGTACGGTCATGTGCGCAAAACGCGCCTCGGGCGCACAGGCATACTCCCGCGCCTCCCGAAGCACTTCCGGAGCGCAGATCACCAGATCGCCCAGACTGCCGCAGGCCTGCTCCTCTGAATCCGCTTCGAACGCCAGCACATTGGTCACTCCGGTCCGCTGGCGGTAGCGGGCGTTGAGCTCCGCCATTTCCGCATCATCCACCACCCGGATGCACACGGTTGCCGCTGGCGCATCATGCCGGACCGCACCGGCCCAGCGCTGAAACTGCTCGGCAGCCGGAATGCCGTCCATGCCGGCCATGTGCTGGACTTCAGCCCGAACCATCATCATGTCCGCGCGTATAGGCTTCGATGACCTGCTGCACCAGCGGATGCCGTACGACGTCGCTCCGCCGAAAACGCACAAAGGCGACTCCGGGCAGGCCTTCGAGAAGTTCCAGCGCCTCCTCCAAGCCCGAGCGGTCGCCCGGCGGCAGATCGGTCTGCGTCAGATCGCCCGTCACCGCCGTGCGCGCTCCGAAGCCCAAGCGCGTCAGCAGCATCTTCATTTGCGCCCGCGAGGCATTCTGCGCCTCGTCCAGAATGACGAAGGCATCGTTCAGCGTGCGGCCGCGCATGTAGGCCAGCGGTGCAATTTCGACGACATTGCTTTCCAGCCAGCGCACGGCCCGCTCATGCCCGGCCAATTCGTCCAGCGCATCGAACATCGGGCGCAAATACGGATCGATCTTCTGGGCCAGATCGCCCGGCAGGAAGCCCAATCGTTCGCCGGCCTCCACGACCGGCCGCACCAGCACAATGCGCCGGACCTGCTCCTGCTCCAGAGCATGAACAGCCCGCGCCATCGCCAAATACGTCTTGCCGGTGCCTGCCGGCCCGACCCCGAAAACCAAGTCGTGGTCGTGCAAGGCTGCCAGATAGCGCTGTTGATTGGCGCCGTAGGTGCGCAGGCGCGCATGGCGCAACATCAGTTCCACATCCGGCGCAGCCGGTGCCGCATCCTCATTTCGCGAGGCCAGCAGGAATCGATTGACGTTGTCGGCCGACAACTCGCCCTGCTCCGTGTGCCGGTACATGTCTTGCAAAAGCCCGGCCGCCGTCGCCACGGACATATGCTCGCCGACCAGCTGGAAATCGTGCCCGCGGTGATGGATCTCGATGCCGAACCGCGCCTCCAACTGGCGCAAGTGCTCGCCCATCGGACCGCACAAGCTGGCCAAGCGCGAGTTGTCGGCCGGTTGCAGCAACAATTTCAAGGTGCGGGCAGGCGTGCTCAAGGCAGTTCGGACGACTCTCGTTCTCCGCGGAGCGAATGGGCACGGACGGCGATGACCCGAACCATCCGGAAAGTTCCGATCCATGCGAACGGCCCGGCGAAATTGATTACGCGGTTGTCGGCGGCACGCCCCGCAAGCTCACGGGGATTGCGGCGCGACGGCCCTTCGACGAGAACGCGCTGTACGGTTTCCACGCGGGTCTGCGCCACTGCTGCCGCCTGCGCCTCCAATTGCGCCTGCAGACGCGCCAACCTCTCCTTCTTCGCTGCCAGCGGCACGCCGTCCTGCAATTCCGCGGCCGGCGTGCCGGGCCTGGCGCTGTAGATGAAACTGAAGCTTTGATCGAAGCCGACCTCCTCTGCCAACCGGAGCGTGCCTTCGAAATCCTCCTCCGTTTCGCCGGGGAAGCCTACGATGAAATCGGACGACACCGAGATGCCAGGCCGCGCCACCTTCAGCTTCCGAATGATGGATTTGTATTCCAGCACCGTATAGCCGCGCTTCATAGCGGCCAGCACGCGATCCGAGCCGCTCTGCACCGGCAGATGGACGTGCGCGGCCAACTCCTCGACCTCGGCATGCGCCTGAATCAGCGAACCCGTGAATTCACGCGGATGCGATGTGGTGTAGCGCACCCGTTCGATGCCCTCGATGGCTGCGACGAAGCGCAGTAGCAAGGCGAAATCGGCTGGCTGCCCGTCATGCAGATGCGCCCGCCAAGCATTGACATTCTGTCCCAACAGCGTCACTTCGCGCACGCCGCGGCGGGCGAGCGCCGCCGTTTCCTGAATGATGTCGTCGAACGGACGGCTGACTTCTTCTCCACGGGTGTACGGCACCACGCAAAACGAGCAGTACTTGCTGCACCCTTCCATAATGGAAACAAAGGCCGAAGCGCCCTGCACCGAAGGCTCCGGCAGGCAATCGAACTTTTCAATCGCCGGGAAGCTGATATCCACCGCCGGCCTTCCTTGCCGCGCCTGTTCGATCAAGTCCGGCAAGCGATGCAAGGTCTGCGGCCCGAATACGATGTCCACCTGCGGGGCTCGGCGGCGCAGGTTCTCGCCCTCCTGGCTTGCCACGCAACCGCCCACGCCAATCAGAAGGCCCGGACGGGCCTGCTTGTAACGGCCGAGGCGGCCGAGGCGGCTGAACACCTTCTCCTGTGCTTTTTCGCGCACCGAGCATGTGTTGAGCAGCAGCACGTCGGCAGCGGCCTCATCGGTCGTCGGCTGCATGCCGAGGCGCGTCTGCAATACGTCCCGCATGCGTGCGGAATCGTATTCGTTCATCTGACACCCGTGGGTCTCGATGTATACCTTGCCGGCCATTATGGCTGCCGCCGCCACGACGCTTCAGAACGGGATGTCGTCATCGAACTCGTCGTTGCCATCCGCTCCGGCCTGTGTCGCATTCTGCCGATTGCCTTGGGCATTGCGGGAGGATTCCGACGCATAGTTGCCTTCGCGGCGAGACTCGTGGGAGCCTTCACGGCGATGCTCGTGGGAGCCTTCGCTCCGCGGCCCTAGCATTTGCATCTCTTCCGCAATCACTTCCGTGCTGTAGCGATTGTTGCCTTCCCGGTCCTGCCACTTCCGCGTACGCAATTTGCCCTCGATATAGACCTGCGAGCCTTTCCGCAAATAACGCTCCGCCACCTCGGCAAGACGCTTGAACAGCACGATGTTGTGCCATTCGGACGTCTCCACCCGTTCTTGAGTGGCATTGTCGCGCCGCCAATCGTTGGTGACGATGCGCATGTTGCACACGCTGAATCCGCTATTGGTTTGGCGCAATTCCGGGTCTGCTCCCAGATTTCCGACTAAAATGACTTTGTTGACTCCTCGAGACATTAGGGTTACCTCCGGCTTTCACACGCTCGCCTCCTTGCGAGCAGGTGCATGAAGCCAGTTTTTTCATTATATTCAACGCATTGCCGCAACAATATGATATGCATACATGCCCGCGGCGCCTTTTTATGCGCGGCTTCTGGCACTAATTCTAACCTATTTCAAGAAATGCTGCCGCCTGATGGCGCCTGGCACCCTTCAAAACGGGATATCGTCGTCAAGGTCGTCATCGTCGCCAACGCTGCCGCCCAGCTGGTTTGCCGGAGTTGGCGCGGCCTGTTTCAGCACCGGTTCGCCGCCACGTTCACGAGGCGGTTCGCGGCCATGGTCCGAGCGCAGCCCGGAATCGCCGCCGCGCGTTCCCAGCATCTGCATTTCGTCGGCCACCACTTCCGTGCTGTAGCGGTTGTTGCCGTCCTGATCCTGCCATTTCCGTGTCTTCAGCTTTCCTTCGATATAGACTTGCGAACCCTTGCGCAAGTAGCGCTCGGCGACTTCCGCCAGTTTCTGGAACAACACGACCCGATGCCAATCGGTCTCTTCGACCCATTCGTTCGTGTCCCGGTCGCGTCGGTTGTAGCTGGTGGCTATGGAAAGCGTGCAGATGCTCATGCCACTTTGAGTCTGCCGCACATCGGGGTCGGAACCTAGGTTGCCCAACAGCGTGACTCGATTGACGCCGCGGCCCATTATCCGGCCTCCGCATGCGTGCCGCGGTACGCCTGCCGCACGACATCTTGCAGCACCATGCCAGCCGAAGCAATTTTTCGATGAAATAGTTTTTCCATAATTAGTATATATCCTAAATAGTTATAATAAAATCCTTATGCCATTTAAGGCATGGAAGAAGCCGTCGACTTGACTTTCATTTCGGATTTTAGCCAATTCATCAGCCACGCCCAGAAAACCATCACTCCGGCCAGCAGTGCGTACAGGCCTGCCAGCGAACCCCAGTGCATGAACAGCCCCGTCAGTACGCCGCCCAAAAAGGCCCCGAGAAACTGCGCGGTCGTCAGAATCCCCAAGGCTGTCCCTTTAAGATCGGCCGGACACAAGCGCGACACCTGCGTTGGCAGTTGCGCTTCCAGAAGATTGAAAGCGATAAAAAACAGCAGCAGCACGCCTCCCAGCATAAACTGGTCGTGATGCACCAGCATCAGTAAGGCCTCACACCCGGCCAAGCCCAAGGCGGACCACTGCATGCCCGCAACCACGCGAGACTGCGTCATACGCAAGATTGGAAACAGGAACAGAGCCGAACCGGTAAGCACAATCAAATAAAACAGGCTGTGCTCCTCCACGGGCATGCCGGCCAGATCGCGCATTGCCAGAGGCAGCGACATGAAATTCGCCACCAGCACCATATGGATCGCCGCCGCCCCGAAACTCAGCAGCAGCAATCGCGTGTCCTTCAACACCGTACTCGCGCTGCCGCGAGCACCAGTCGCCCGGTACGCGGAATCGAGACCTGTGGGAACCAGCGTGCCCGCCAAAACCATGCCCAAGACGCCCAGCCCAGCCACCAGAACGAAAATGCCCGCCACTCCGACCACTCCGGCCAGCAGAGGGCCCATGATTAGGGAGGCGATGAAAGTCAGGCCGATCATGATGCCGATCAGCGCCATGACCTTGGCACGCACTTCCTCCCGGCTCAGATCGGCCACCCACGCCGTCAGCGCTGCAGAAACCGCTCCGGCACCTTGCAGAGCGCGCCCTAGAATCATCTGCCAGATGTCCGTCGCATCCGCGGCCACCAAACTGCCGAACACGAATACGGCCAGTCCCACGAACACCACGACACGGCGCCCGAACCGGTCGGACAGCCACCCCATCGGAATTTGCAGCAGGGCCGACGTCAGCCCGTAAATGCCGACGGCGACCCCCGCCAGCATCGGTGTCGACCCGGCCAAGGTTTCCGCATAGATGGCGAAGACCGGAAGAATGACGAACAGGCCCAGCATGCGCAGGGCGTAAATGCCGCCCAGCGTGCCGACAGCCGTGCGCTCCAGCGCATTGAGCGAATAGCCAGCCACTGGGAGGAACTCGTGCGGGAAACGTGCGAAACGGCGTATCGAAGCGCCTATAGGTTAGCAGAAACCGTTCCGCCATCCAGAATCGGGCATGCCCCAGAGACCCGTCGAATTCCAATCTGCCGTATGATAGTGGGCTTCACTCCGCAGCAGGCACATGGATTACATCAGGATTCGCGGCGCACGGACGCACAACCTCGCCAACATCGACTTGGACATTCCGCGCAATCGGGTGACCGTCGTCACCGGCCTATCAGGCTCCGGCAAGTCCTCGCTGGCTTTCGACACCATTTTCGCCGAAGGCCAGCGCCGCTATGTCGAATCCCTATCCGCCTATGCCCGGCAGTTTCTGGCGCGCATGGAGAAGCCCGATGTCGACAGCATCGAAGGGCTGTCGCCCGCCATTTCCATCGAGCAGAAAAGCGGCTCGCACAACCCGCGCTCCACCGTCGGTACGATTACGGAAATCCACGACTACTTGCGCCTGATGTTCGCCCGGGTCGGCACGCCGCGCTGCCCGCGCCATGGCAACGAGTTGCAGGCGCAAACCATCGGCGAAATGACGGACCATGTGGAAGCCCTGCCCGAAGGCCAGCGAATCATGATTCTTGCGCCGATCGTCCGGGAACGCAAGGGCCGGCACCAGGAACTGCTGCAATCGCTGCGCGTACAGGGTTTTTTGCGGGCGCAAATCGATGGCGACATACGCGATCTGGATGACACGATCCCGCTGGATCTGCGCCGCAAGCATACGATCGACGTAGTCGTCGACCGCATTAAGGTCCGGGCCGGCATACGCACCCGGCTGGCCGAATCCTTCGAAACCGCCTTGCGCCTCGGCCAAGGCGTGGCGCAGGTGCGCAGCATCGACGGCCCTGCCGTCGACGAAACCTTTTCCAGCCAACATGCCTGCGCGCAATGCGGCTACAGCCTCAGCGAACTGGAACCGCGCCTGTTCTCGTTCAACAGTCCGGTCGGTGCCTGCCACGAGTGCGACGGGCTGGGCACGGAGGAGTTCTTCGACGAAGCCAAGATCGTGGATGCCGAATGCTCCTTGCGGCACGGCGCGATTCGCGGCTGGGACTGGCGCAACGCCGGCTATTTCCGCATGATCGAATCTCTGGCCCGGCATTACAAATTCTCACTGGACAAGCCGTTCGGCCAATTGTCGCGCCGGGCGCAGGAGGCCATCCTGTACGGCTCCAAAGGCCGGGTGATCGAATTCCGCTACGACTCCAGCTATCTGGAAGACGGAACCCGCGCCCATCGCGCCAAGCATCCCCATGAAGGCGTGCTCGTGAGCATGCAACGCCGCTTTCGCGATACACGCTCCCCGACCATGCGCGAAGAGCTGGCCCGGTATCTCAGCCAACGCCCATGCCAGGCATGCGGCGGCGCACGGCTGAACGAAGCGGCCCGGCACGTGTTCGTCAACGGATTCTCGCTGCCGCAGATCGAAAAACTTCCCACTGCCGAAGCCTTGGATCTGTTCGAGCATCTACAATTGTCCGGACATCAGGCGCAAATCGCTACCAAGATTGTGGGAGAAATCCGGCAGCGTCTGAAGTTTCTGGTCGATGTGGGTCTGGACTATCTGAGTTTGGAGCGTCGCGCCGAAACCCTGTCCGGAGGCGAAGCGCAGCGCATCCGTCTCGCCAGCCAAATCGGCGCCGGACTGGTCGGCGTCACCTACATCCTCGACGAGCCTTCCATCGGCCTGCATCAGCGCGACAATGCAAGGCTGCTGGCCACGCTAGGCCACCTGCGCGACATCGGCAACACGGTGCTGATCGTCGAGCATGACGAAAGTGCGATGCGGCATGCCGATCATCTGGTGGATCTGGGCCCAGGCGCCGGCGTTCACGGCGGCCGCGTGATCGCTTCCGGAGCCCCGGCCAAGATCATCCGCAATCCGGATTCCATCACCGGGCAATACCTCAGCGGCAAGCGCCAGATTCCCGTCCCGAAGCGTCGGGCTCCAGTGCGCAAGGATCGGAAAATTACCGTCCTCAAGGCTTCAGGCAACAATCTTTGCGATCTGGACGTCTCGATCCCGCTCGGGCTGTTCACATGCGTCACCGGCGTTTCGGGCTCCGGCAAGTCCACGCTCGTCAACGACACGCTGTACGGGCATGTCGCGCAACCAAAGGGCTGGACCGCAGGAGCCTGCGAAGATATCCACGGCGTGGAACTGATCGACAAGATCATCCGCATCGACCAAAGCCCCATCGGCCGCACGCCGCGCTCCAACCCGGCGACCTATACCGGCCTGTTCGGACCTGTGCGGGACTTGTTCGCCGAAATCCAGGAAGCGCGCGCACGCGGCTACAAGCCGGGGCGCTTCAGCTTCAATGTCCGCGGCGGCCGCTGCGAAGCTTGCGAAGGCGATGGCGTCATTCGCGTGGAAATGCATTTTCTTCCCGATGTCTATGTGTCATGCGAGGTATGCCAGGGACGGCGCTACAATCGCGAAACGCTGGACATCCGGTACAAGGACAAGAACATCGCCGAAGTGCTGGATATGACCGTCGAGACGGCCCAGGAGTTTTTTCGGCATATCCCGGCCGTGCGGCGCAAACTGGATACCCTGATGCAAGTCGGGCTGTCGTACATCCGCCTGGGGCAGAATGCAACCACCTTATCCGGCGGGGAAGCGCAGCGGATCAAATTGTCGCGGGAGCTGTCGCGCCGGGGCACCGGCCGCACGCTGTATATTCTGGACGAACCCACGACGGGCCTGCATTTCCAAGACATTGAAATGCTGCTGCAGGTCTTGCATCATCTGCGTGACCGCGGCAACACCGTCGTCGTAATCGAGCACAATCTGGATGTAATCAAGACGGCCGACTGGGTCATCGACCTCGGCCCTGAAGGCGGGCATAAGGGCGGCCGGCTGGTGGCGCAAGGGACTCCGGAGAAAGTGGCCCGCAGCCGGCGCTCGCACACCGGACGCTTTCTGGCACCGGTACTGGAGCAAGGCGCCCGCACGTAGCGTCGCGCCAATTCCGAAGGGAGTTCGAGCCCGCCGAAACCGCGGGCCATGCAATTACGAGGCGGCTTCCGGTTCGCCGGCGTCCGGCAGGGCCGGAACATTTGCCGGAGCGCTTTGATTCCGGCCGACCAAGGCGACGTAGGCCATCGGCGCGTTGTCTCCCGGTCGGTAGCCATGCTTGAGGATTCGCACATAGCCTCCAGGCCGCGACTGGTATTCAGGCCCGAGATCGGCAAACAGCTTGCCGACGGTCTTGCGATCCCGCAGTTTGGAGAAGGCTCGCCGGCGCCTCGCCACCGAATCTTCTTTCGCCAAGGTAATCAACGGCTCGACGAAGCGGCGCAGTTCCTTTGCCTTGGGCAAGGTCGTGCGTATCTCTTCATGCTGCAGCAACGACACCGCCATATTCCGGAACATCGCACGGCGATGCGCCGAGGTGCGGTTCAAGCGCCGGCCAGATTTGCGGTGTCGCATTGCGCCTACCCCTTAGAACAGCGGCACCCGTGCGCGTGCCAGATCTGCCGGCGGCCAATTCTCGATGCGCATGCCCAGCATGAGTTCCTTCTCAGCCAGTGCCTGCTTGATCTCGGTTACGGTCTTGATGCCGATATTGGGCGTCTGCCGCATCAGTTCGTCTTCGCTCTTGCATACCAAATCGCCAATGAAGAAGATATTCTCCTGCTTGAGGCTGTTGATGGCGCGCTGGTTCAGATCCAAGTCGTCGATGACCTGCCGAAACACTGGGGCGACCTCCGTCGTATGGACGGGCATCTGGCGCACGACTTCGCCGCCTTCGAGGCCCACCAGTACGGACAGCTGCTCGCTTAGGATTACGGCGGCCTGCCGAATGATGTCTTCCGGCTCGACGGTGCCGTTGGTCTCCAGTTCCAGCACCAGCTTGTCCAAGTCCGTGCGCTGCTCGACGCGGGTATTCTCAACATGGTAGGCCACGCGGCGGATCGGGCTGAAGCTGGCATCCAGAAGCAAGGTGCCGATAGGATGCGACTGGTCTTCCAACTGGCGCGTCGGCACCGGGACGTAGCCGCGTCCCTTCTCGATCTTCAGCGTCATGTCCAATTCGCCCGACTCGGTCAGATGGGCGATTACGAAATCCGGGTTGACGATTTCGACGTCGTGGCTCAGTTCGATGTCGCTTGCCAGCACATCGCCCGGGCCTTTCTTCTGCAAGCGCAGCTCCGCCTTAACGCGCTCATGCATGCGGATCGCAAGGCCTTTCAGGTTGAGCAGGATATCCACCACATCTTCCCGCACGCCATCCAAGGTGTCGTATTCATGCTTAACTCCCTTGATTTCGACTTCGGTTACGGCCGAGCCCGGAATAGACGACAGCAGCACGCGGCGCAACGCGTTGCCGAGCGTATGCCCGAATCCGCGCTCCATCGGCTCCAATACGACCCGCGCCTCGCGGCCGGCCACATACTTGGCTTCGGCCACACGCGGCACCATCAGTTCGCTGCTCAACATTTCGGCGTCTCTCCCAGATTGCTGCCTTACTTGGAATAGAACTCAACGACCAGGGATTCGTTGATTTCCTTGTAGATATCTTCGCGGGTCGGCCGCTGCTTGACGGTGCCTTGGAACTTGTCGAAATTGACATCGACCCATTCCGGCAACCCCTGTTGCTTGGCAATGCCGATGGCATCCTGAACTCGCACCTGCTGCTGGACGCTGTCGCGCAAAGCGATCACATCGCCAGGACTGACCGAATACGACGGGATATTCGCCACTTTTCCATTGACCTGCACGCCTTTATGCGACACGATTTGCCGGCATTCTGCGCGGGTGGTACCGAAGCCCATGCGGTACACCACGTTGTCCAAACGCAGCTCCAGCAATTGAAGCAGGTTCTCACCAGTCGAGCCTTTGGTCCGTGCGGCGCGCTTGTAGTAGTTGCGGAACTGGCGCTCCAGCACACCGTAAATGCGACGCAGTTTCTGCTTTTCACGCAACTGCAAGCCGTAATCGGTCATCCGTCCGCGCCGTGCGCCGCGTCCGCCCTTGCTTCCGGGCGGCACGTCGAACTTGCATTTCTTGGCCAATTCGCGCACTGGCGACTTGAGCTCCAGATTGGAGCCTTCGCGCCGCATCAATTTGCACCGGGGGCCTAGATAGCGTGCCATAGTCCTTCCTCAAACGCGGCGCCGCTTCGGCGGGCGGCAGCCGTTGTGCGGAATCGGAGTGATGTCCTTGATGTTGGTGATGCGGAAGCCGGTGGCATTCAGTGCCCGCATGGCCGATTCACGGCCCGGCCCCGGCCCGCGGACGCGCACTTCCAAGTTGCGGACGCCAAATTCCAAAGCCTCCTTGCCCACTCGGGATGCGGCGATCTGCGCGGCGAACGGCGTGCTTTTGCGCGAGCCCTTGAAGCCGGAGCCGCCGGAGGTGGCCCAGCAGAGCGTATTCCCTTGCAAGTCGGTGATGGTGACCAGCGTATTGTTGAACGAGGCGCGGATATGCGCGATGCCGTCGGTCACGGTGCGCCGATCCTTCTTGCGCGTGCGCGCGCTCGATTTGGATTTGGATTTCGGTGCAGCCATGGCGTCCTACTTGCGGATGGGTCGACGCGGCCCTTTCCGGGTGCGTGCATTGGTTCGAGTGCGCTGTCCGCGCAGCGGCAGGCCGCGCCGATGGCGAACGCCGCGGTAGCAGCCCAAGTCCATCAGGCGCTTGATGCTCATGGCCGTTTCCCGACGCAAATCGCCTTCGATGGCATACGTGCCGACAGCCTCGCGCAAGGCGCCCAATTGCGCCTCGTCCAGCTGGCCCAGCCGCTGGCTCGGCACCACATCGCAGGATGCGCAAATCCGTACCGCACGCGATCGCCCAATCCCGTAAATGGACTGGAGCGCAATCACGGTGTGCTTGTGATCCGGCAGATTGACGCCTGCGATTCTTGCCATGGCTGCTTGTCGCGTAAAAGTGTTAATTGTACCTTATCGGCCGCCCATTAGCCTTGACGCTGCTTGTGGCGCGGCACCTTGCATATCACCCGCACCACGCCGCCGCGGCGCACGATCTTGCAATTGCGGCAAATCCGCTTAACTGAGGCTTGAACTTTCATAGGGATTCCTCCTATCTCAATAGGCTACGCGGACGTGCGCCACGCGCTTCGGCCTTCTTCAGCAGGCCTTCGTACTGGTGCGACATCATGTGCGTTTGCAGCTGGGCAATGAAGTCCATTACCACCACCACGATGATCAGCAGCGACGTGCCGCCGAAATAGAACGGCACATTCAAGCCCAGAATCAGGAATTCGGGCAGCAGGCACACGAACACGATGTACAGCGCCCCGACGGCCGTCAAGCGGGTCATCACCGTGTCGATGTAACGCGCGGTCTTCTCCCCCGGCCGGATGCCGGGAATGAACGCGCCGGAACGCTTGAGGTTGTCTGCCGTATCCCGGGAGTCGTACACCAGCGCGGTGTAGAAAAAGCAGAAGAATACGATGGCCATGGCATAGAACATCACGTACAGCGGCTGCCCGGGTGCCAGCGTGGACGAGATGTCGCGCAGCCAGCCCATACCCTCGGTGGAACCGGCCCATTGCCCGAACGTGGCTGGGAACAGGATGATGCTGGATGCGAAGATCGGCGGAATGACGCCTGCCATATTCAACTTGAACGGCAAATGCGTCGACTGCATGGAGGTGTGGCGGCCCTGCTGCTGGCGCGCGTAATTCACGGTGATGCGCCGCTGGCCGCGCTCGACGAACACCACGAATGCCGTAATCGCCACCACCAGAGAGAACAAAAACACGACCAGCGCCGACGACAGCTCGCCGGTGCTCGCCAGTTCCAGCGTGCCGCCTACAGCAGTCGGCAGCCCAGCCACGATGCTCGTGAAGATGATCAGGGAAATGCCGTTGCCGATGCCGCGTTCGGTAATCTGCTCGCCCAGCCACATCAGGAACATCGTGCCTGTCACCAGCGTCACGATCGTGGTGAAAGCGAAGCCGTAGCCGACATGCATGGCGATGCCTTGGCTTTGCAGGGCCACGGAAACGCCGCCGGCCTGCAATGTCGCCAAGGCGAGGGTGCCGTAACGCGTGTACTGGGTGATTTGACGCCGTCCTTGCTCGCCTTCCTTGCGCAATTCCTTCAGACTGGGAATCACGGCCGTCATCAGCTGCATGATGATGGAAGCCGAAATGTATGGCATGATGCCCAACGCCAGAATGCTGAGCCGTTCCAGAGCGCCGCCGGAGAACATGTTGAACAGGTCGATGATCGTGCCGCTCTGCTCTTCGAAGAAGCGTGCCAAGGCACTCGGATCCACGCCCGGCACCGGAACGTAGGTGCCGATCCGGTAGACCACCAGCGCGCCCACCACGAACAGAATGCGCTGGCGCAGTTCGGCGTACGGCGAGGCTTTGGACGGCGGCGCCATGGATTACTCCTGAATCGTGCCCTGCGCCTTTTCGATGGCCGCTCGGGCGCCACGTGTGACGGCCACCCCCTGCACGGTAAAGGCCCGGTCCAAGGCACCATTGAGAATGATTTTAGCACGCACGGCCTGCTTCGGCACCAAACGGGCCTGCTGCAGCGTTTCCAGCGTCACCAAGTCGCCGTCCAAGGCGACCAGCCGCTTGGTTCCGACTTCTGCCGCAGGCTTTTGCCTGGAGCGGAATCCGGATTTCGGCAAACGCCGCTGCAACGGCATCTGCCCGCCTTCGAAGCCGACCTTGTGGTATCCGCCAGAGCGGGACTTCTGCCCTTTATGCCCGCGGCCGGCCGTCTTGCCGTAGCCGCTTCCGATGCCGCGGCCGACGCGCTTGCGCGAACGGCGACTGCCGGGTGCAGGCGTCAGCGTATTGAGACGCATCAGTCCTCCTCCACTTTCAGCAAATAGCTGATCTGACGCACCATGCCGCGATTCTGCGGCGTATCTTCGACCTCCACCGTGTGGTGCAGACGGCGCAGACCGAGCCCGCGTGCGCTGGCACGATGATTCGGCAAGCAGCCGATCAGGCTCTTGACCAGCGTGACTCTCAATTGCTTCGCCATTGCATCCGCTCCTTGATTTCGCCAGTGGGGCGGCCGAGCTTGCGGGCCACGTCTTCCGGAGACTGGATCGACTGCAGGCCTTTCAGCGTGGCGTAGACGGTATTGATCGGATTCCGCGAACCGATGCATTTGGCCAGCACGTTATGGACGCCCAGCACTTCGAACACGGCGCGCATCGGGCCACCGGCGATAATGCCGGTGCCTTCGGCGGCCGGTTGCATATAGACCCGCGCTGCGCCATGTGTGCCGGTGACCGCATAATGCAAAGTGCCATTGCGCAACGGCACCGTAATCATGGCGCGCCGCGCCTTCTCCAAGCTTTTCTGAATTGCCAGCGGCACTTCGCGCGCCTTGCCGTAGCCGATGCCCACGCGTCCGTTCTGGTCGCCGACGACGGTTAGCGCCGTAAAGCCGAATTGACGGCCGCCCTTGACCACCTTGGCCACACGGTTGACCGCCACCATTTTTTCGACCAGGTCTTCGCTGCCTTGCAGCACTTCCAGATTCGTCGCCATGATTGTCGTCTCCTAGAATTTCAGGCCTGCCGCACGCGCCGCTTCTGCCAGTGCCCGTA
The DNA here is from genome assembly GCA_963668445.1 of uncultured candidatus Poriferisulfidus sp. Lineage (GTDB taxonomy): Bacteria > Pseudomonadota > Gammaproteobacteria > Poriferisulfidales > Poriferisulfidaceae > Poriferisulfidus. Next base: position 877,310 of record OY764335.1, on the reverse strand, counting down.
CGCGACCGTGGTAACGAAAGCGTCCGCGATCAAACCAGACGGTTTCGACATCCGCTTTCTGGGCGCGCTCCGCAACCAGCCGTCCGACCTGCTCGGCTGCCTGGCAGTTGCCAGTCGCCTGCAGTTCCTTGCGCAACTCCGGACTGAGCGTCGAAGCCTGCGCGACGACTCGGGCGCCGTCCGGGCTGGTGACTTGTGCGTACATATGCTTCAGCGTCCGGTGCACCGTCAGCCGGTGCCGAACCGAATCCTTCAGCCGGGTGCGGACGCGGCGCAGCCGACGCTGCGTACGCAAGTCGCGCCTGCTCATTTCTTCTTTGCCTCCTTGCGCAGCACATGCTCGTCGCTGTAGCGCACGCCTTTTCCTTTGTACGGCTCCGGCGGGCGGTAGGCGCGGATCTCAGCCGCGGCCTGGCCGACCTTTTGCTTGTCGATGCCCGACACGACCACTTCGGTCTGGCTCGGCGTCTCCAGCGTCACGCCGGTGGGCGCTTTGTAGATGACCGGATGCGAAAAGCCCAGATTCAAATTCAAGTCTTGGCCGCGCATCTGCGCCCGATAGCCGACGCCGACCAGTTCCAACTTCTTGGAGTAGCCTTCCTGAACCCCCTTGATGTTGCACGCGAACAATGCGTTCATGGTTCCCGCCAGCATCTGCGCATGCGGCGGCGCATCAAAGTACACCACCCGGTCTTCTTCGCGCATGGTGACCGGCTCCGCCAACTGCAGCGACATTTCTCCCTTGGGGCCCTTGACCGTAAGCGTCCGGCCGTCCACCGTCAAGTCGACTTTTTCCGGCAAGGGAATGGGGCGTTTGGCAATGCGCGACATGTTCGCTACTCCACCGTGCAGAGCACTTCTCCGCCGCAGCCGCTTTTGCGCGCTTCGTGGTCGGTCATGACGCCGCGCGATGTCGAAACGACTGCGCAGCCTAAGCCACCGCGCACCCACGGCAGGTCGCGAACGCTGCGATATACGCGCAGTCCCGGCCGACTGACTCGGCGCAAGCGGTCGATGACCGGTACGCCGTCATGGTATTTCAAAGTAATCTTCAGACGCTTGGACGGCGTACCGTCCAGCACCTCGCAGGCCGCAATATAGCCCTCGCCGCGCAACACGTCCGCCAGCGCCTCGCGCTGATTGGAATGGTTCATTTCCACTTCTTCGTGCCGCGCCTGCTGGGCATTGCGGATGCGTGTCAGCATATCGGCGATCGGATCTTGCATGCTCATCAGAAGGCCCTCACCAGCTCGCCTTGGTCAGGCCGGGGATATCGCCGCGCATTGCCGCTTCCCGCAGTTTGTTACGCCCCAAGCCGAAGCGCCGATAGTAGCCACGCGGGCGGCCTGTGATGGCGCAGCGGTTGCGTTGCCGGGTCGGTGCCGAATCGCGCGGCAGTTTCTGAAGCGCTTTCTGAGCCTCCACGCGCTGCTCCAGCGTACTTTCCGGATTTCTGATGACGGCTCGGACAGCAGCACGGCGCTTCGCATAGCGGCGCACCAAGCGCGTCCGCTTTAGGTCCCGTTGGATCATACTCATCTTAGCCATGTCAGCCCCGCAGCGGAAAATTGAAGGCACGCAGCAAGGCTTCCGCTTCCGTGTCGCTACGCGCGCTGGTCGTGATGGTCACATTCAAGCCTCGCATCTGGTCGATGTTGTCGTAATCGATTTCCGGGAAGACAATCTGCTCCGGAATGCCCAAACTGTAGTTTCCGCGGCCGTCGAAAGCCCGTGCGGGCAGTCCCCGGAAGTCGCGCATGCGCGGAATGGCGATGTTGATCAGCCGATCCAAGAATTCGTACATCAGGGTGCGGCGCAAGGTCACGCAGCAACCGACCGGCCAGCCCTCGCGCACTGCAAAGCCGGCCACCGATTTCCGCGCCCGCGTCACAACCGGCTTCTGGCTGCTGATGCGGCCCAAATCGTCGAGGGCACTCTCGACCACCTTCTTATCGCGCGCCGACGCGCCCAAGCCCATGTTGAGCGTAATCTTTTCAAGCCGCGGCACCGCCATCGGGCTCTTCGCCCCCATCTCCTTTTGCATGCGGGGACGGATATCGTCGGCATAAAGTTGTTTCAATCTAGCCATCATTCCCTCAAACATCGACCACTTCATTGTTCGATTTGAAGTAGCGCACTTTGCGCCCGTCCTCCAGAACTCGGAAGCCCACCCGGTCGGCGCGCTTGGTCACCGGATTGAACAACTGCACATTCGACGCATCCAGCGGCGCTTCCCGCTCGATGATGCCGCCCTGCCGGCCCTGTTGCGGCTGCGGCTTGGTGTGCCGCTTCACCAGATTCAGTCCGTCCACAAGAATCCGACCGTCCGGGAGCACCTTCGATACCGTGCCCTGCCGACCGCGTTCCTTGCCGGTCGTCACCATGACTACGTCGCCTTTGCGGATCTTGTTCATCGTGCGCCTCACAGAACTTCCGGAGCGAGCGAAATGATCTTCATGAATTTGCCGGTGCGCAGTTCCCGCGTCACCGGGCCGAAGATGCGGGTGCCGATCGGCTGCATTTGGTTGTTGAGCAGGACGGCCGCATTGCGATCGAAGCGCAGAAGCGAGCCGTCGCGACGGCGCACGCCATGTGCCGTACGCACAACGACCGCATCCAAGACCTCCCCTTTGCGCACCTTGCCGCGAGGGATCGCATCCTTGACGCTGATTTTGATCACATCGCCAATGCGGGCGTAGCGCCGTCGGGAGCCTCCCAGCACCTTGATGCATTGCACTTTGCGCGCGCCGCTGTTGTCTGCGGCATCCAGCATCGTCTCGACCTGAATCATGCCCGGCCTCCCGGAGATTCCAGAACTTCGAGCACTTCCCACGCCTTGCACTTGGAGCGCGGGCGGCATTCGCGGATGCGCACGCGGTCGCCGACCCGGGCTCGGTTCTCCTCGTCATGCGCGAGCACCTTGGTCGACCGGCGAACGTATTTGCCGTACAAGGGATGACGCTGCTGGCGCACCACCTGCACCGCCACCGTCTTGTCCATGCGGTCGCTGGTGACCTCCCCGACTACGGAACGAATCTTATCGGTCATTGGCCATCTCCTTGCCGGCGTTCCGCTAGCAACGTCTTGATGCGAGCGATGTCGCGCCGTGCTTCACCCAGCTGATGGTTGCGCGACAATTGCCCGGTGCGCAACTGTGTCCGCAATTCGAACTGGCTGCGCCGCAGGCGCAGCAATTCGGCCCGCAATTCCGCATCGTCCTTTCCGCGCAAGGTCTGCATGTCCATCAGGCGTGCGTGCGTCGGACGAAAGAAGTTTGGACAGGAAGTTTGGCTGCGGCGCGGCGGAAAGCTTCGCGCGCCAGCGTTTCGTGGACGCCTTCCATTTCGTACAGCATACGTCCCGGCTGGATCTTCGCGACCCAGTACTCCACATTGCCCTTGCCCTTGCCCTGCCGGGATTCCAGCGGCTTCTTGGTGACCGGGACATCTGGAAAGATGCGTATCCAGATCTTGCCGCCGCGCCGGATATGCCGCGTCAGCGCTCGCCGTCCGGCTTCGATTTGCCGCGAAGTCAGTCGCCCGCTAGTCGTCGCCTTCAGCCCGTATTCGCCAAAGCTGACCTTATGCCCACGCAGCGACAGGCCTCGATTCCGGCCTTTCTGCTGTTTGCGGTAGCGGGTGCGCTTGGGCTGCATCATGATCCAGATCTTCCTCTATTTCCCGCTCGATCCTTCAAGCCCGCCGACCTCGCCATTGAAGATCCAAGCCTTGACGCCAATGATGCCGTATGTGGTGTGCGCTTCGGCGAAGCCGTAGTCGATGTCTGCACGCAAGGTATGCAGCGGCACGCGCCCTTCGCGGTACCATTCGCTGCGTGCGATGTCGGCGCCGTTCAAGCGGCCCGCCACGTTCAATTTGATGCCTTGGACTCCCAGCCGCATGGCGTTCTGCACGGCCCGCTTCATTGCCCGCCGGTACATGATTCGGCCTTCGAGCTGCTGCGCCACGCTTTCCGCTACCAGATGCGCGTCCACTTCCGGATTATGGATTTCCTCGATGTTGATCTTGACCATGCCCAAACCCAGATTCATCATCTGTGCAACTTCGCGCCGCAAGATTTCGATGTCGTTGCCCTTCTTGCCGATGACGATGCCGGGGCGCGCCGTATGGATGGTAATCCCCACCATCTCGTTGCGCCGCTCGATCTGGATGCGGCTGACCGAAGCCTGCGCCAGCTTGCGCCGCAGGAACTCTCGGACCATGAGGTCATTGTTGAGCTGGTTCCGATACTCGCTGCGCTCTGCGTACCAGTGCGAGTTCCAGTCGGTCATCACGCCTAAGCGGAATCCGATCGGATTGACTTTCTGTCCCATGCCCTACTCCTGTGCGTCGCTCAAGACGACGGTGATATGGCTGGTGCGCTTGAGGATCTTGCCGACCCGCCCGCGCGCGCGCGGTCGGAACCGCTTGAACACCGGCCCTTCATCGACCGTAATCCGGCACACATGCAGCAGGTCGATGTCGGCTCCGTGATTGTTTTCTGCGTTCGCCAGTGCCGATTCCAGCGTCTTGCGCACCAGCTGCGCCGCCTTCTCTCGCGAGAACCGCAAAATGTCCAGAGCCTCGCCCACTGACAGGTTGCGCACCTGATCGGCCGTCAGCCGGCACTTGCGCGGGCTGATACGCTGATTGCGGGCGACGGCTTGCGTTTCCATCAGCTTTTCGCCTTGCGGTCGCCTGCGTGCTGCCGGAATGTCCGCGTCAGCGCGAATTCGCCCAGCTTATGCCCGACCATGTTCTCGTTGATCAGCACCGGCACATGCCGCCGGCCGTTATGGACCGCCAGCGTCAGGCCCACCATCTCCGGCACGATCATGGAGCGGCGCGACCAGGTTTTGATCTGGCGGCGATCATTGCTGCGGACGGCCTCCAGCACTTTGGCCATCAGATGATGGTCAACGAACGGCCCTTTCTTCAGCGAACGCGGCATGGCATCACCGTTTCTTGCGGCGGCGGCGGACAATCAAGCGGTCGGTCCGCTTGCTGTGCCGCGTTTTGTGTCCTTTGGTCGGCACGCCCCATGGCGTGACCGGATGGCGGCCGCCCGAGGTCTTGCCTTCGCCTCCGCCGTGCGGATGGTCGACCGGATTCATGGCGACGCCGCGCACGGTCGGCCGCACGCCGCGCCAGCGCCGGGCTCCCGCCTTGCCCAGTTTGGCCAGCGAATGCTCCGCGTTTCCCACTTCTCCGATCGTCGCCCTGCACTCTGCAAGCACCTTGCGCACCTCTCCGGACCGCAGCCGCAGCGTCGCATAGGCACCCTCGCGGGCCAGCAACTGCACATGGGCACCGGCGCTGCGTGCCAGACGCGCGCCGCCGCTAGGCCGCAATTCCACGCAATGCACTACGATGCCCACCGGCATGCTGCGCAGCGGCAAGCAATTGCCCGGCGCAATCGGCGCCTTCTCGCCGGACTGCACTTCCGTGCCCGGCTGCACGCCTTCCGGAGCCACGATGTAGCGCCGCTCGCCATCCGCGTACAACAGCAGCGCGATGTGCGCACTGCGGTTCGGGTCGTATTCCAGTCGCTCGACCTTAGCCGGAATGTCGTCCTTGTTGCGGCGGAAATCGATCACGCGGTACCGCTGCTTGTGGCCGCCACCGATGTGGCGCGTCGTGATGCGTCCCTGATTGTTGCGGCCGCCCGTTTTCGCCTGTCCATGCACCAGCGGCTGGTACGGCTGTCCGCGGTGCAGCCCCGGCGTACGTACGCTGGCGCGGAACCGGCGTCCGGGCGACGTAGGCCGTGCCTTGACGATGGTCATGCGCTGAGCTCCCCGCCATCCAAGGCCTGGCCCGGCATCAAGCGCACATATGCCTTGCGCCAATCCGAGCGCTTGCCGTTGCGCTTCTGCTTGCCGCGCACGTTAATCATTCGCACTTCCTGAACTTGGACCTTGAGCAGCAACTCAACGGCCGCCTTGACTTCGTCCCGGGTTGCATCCTTGCGCACTTCGAAAGCATGCTGCTCTCGCTCCGCCATCTGTACCGACTTTTCGGAGACGTGCGGGCTGCGCAGCACTTGGGTCAGGCGCTCCTCGCTGTGTTTCGGCTTCGCTACGGCGACCGGCTTCTCCGGCGCGGGGCGCTTTTCGACCTTGCGAGGCTTTTCGGCCTTGACGGCCTTGGCAACCTTCGGCTTTTCGGGCTCGGCCTTCGGCTTCGGTGAAAATAAACCCTTGATTTTCTTCAGGAAACTCATGACGGCGAGCCTCCCAAACGCTTTTCGATCTGGCCCAAGGCTGCTTGCGTCACCAGCACATGCTCGTAGCGCAGCAGCGACACCGGGTCGGCGGCCTGCACCTCGCAGGCGTCGTAGTTCTTCAAGTTGCGTACCGCCAAGTACACATTCGGTTCCATCTTGTCCACCAGAATCAGTGCGTTCGACAAGCCGAAGGCTTCCAGCTTTTCGAGCGCCAAACGCGTCTTCGGCTCCGGCAACACGAAATCCTGCACCACATGCATGCGTTCCTGCCGTAGCAGTTCCGAAAAGATCGAACGCATCGCTTGGCGGTACATTTTGCGGTTCATCTTGAGCTTGTAGCTGCGTTTGCCGGCCGGATGCGCCACGCCGCCGCCGCGCCATATGGGCGAGCGAATCGAACCGGCCCGCGCCCGGCCCGTGCCTTTCTGGCGCCATGGCTTGGCGCCGCCACCGCGTACGGCCGCACGATTCTTCTGCGCGGCATCGCCCTGACGGGCTCCTTGGGCATAGGTCCGCACCGCCTGATGCACCAGCGCTTCATGGAACGCCGCATCGAAGCACTCGTCCGCCACCGTCAGTGCGTCCTGAGTGTCGCGCATCGTAATTTCCATGGCTCTGCCCATCACGCCGGACGCACCACGACGCGTCCGCCCTGCGCTCCCGGAATCGCACCGCGGATCCATAGAAGCTGCTGCGCCGGATCGGTCTGCACGATTTCGAGATTGCGCTGCGTCACCCGTTTGCCGCCCATGCGCCCCGGCATCTTCTTGCCTTTGAACACGCGGCCCGGGAACTGGCACTGCCCGGTCGCCCCCATCACCCGGTGCGACAGCGAATTGCCGTGCGAGCGGTCCTGGCCTCGGAAATTGTGCCGTTTGATCGTGCCGGCGAAGCCCTTGCCGATGCTAGTGCCGCTGACGTTGACCTTCTGTCCGGCTTCGAACAGGTCGGCACCGATTTCGGCCGCCACTTCCGGCATGTCCGCATTCGGCTCCATGCGGAATTCCATCAGACCGCGCGCCAGTTCCAAGCCAGCGCGCTTGAGTTCGCCCGCCAATGCCCGATTCATGCGTTTCACCGGCCGCGAGCCGAAGGCAATCTGAACGGCGCTGTAGCCGTCCGATGCCGCCGTTTTGACGCGCACCACCCGATTGGCCTCAATCGCCACCAAGGTCACCGGCACCGACTCGCCGCTCTCGCGGAACACGCGGGTCATGCCCAGTTTGGTGCCGACGATGCCGAGGCTCATGGCGCACTCCATTACTTCAGCTGCACGCTAATGCCCGCTGGGAGATCAAGCTTCATCAGCGCGTCGACCGTCTTCTCGGACGGATTGATGATATCGATCACACGCTTGTGCGTGCGCATTTCGTACTGATCGCGCGCGTCCTTGTCCACATGCGGCGAAATCAGCACGGTAAACAGTTCCTTGCGCGTCGGCAAGGGAATCGGCCCGCGCACCTTGGCTCCCGTACGGCGTGCCGTATCGACGATTTCGCGCGCCGACTGATCCACCAGACGGTGGTCGAACGCCTTGAGCCGCAGACGCAAGCTGCTGTATTGCGAAGCCTTGGCTTCGGCCTTAGGCCCGGCCGGCGTCGCATCAGCCGCCTTCGCCTGCTTGGAGGTGGCTTTCTTCGCGGCGGCTTTTTTCGGTGTGGCCATGGCTGCAGTATCGGTTCGTGCGCGGCAATGGGGCCTAGCTGACGATCTTGGTGACCACGCCGGCGCCGACGGTGCGCCCGCCCTCGCGAATCGCGAAGCGCAGACCCTCCTCCATCGCAATCGGAGCCCCCAGCGACACCGACATCGACACATTGTCGCCCGGCATCACCATCTCCGTGCCCTCCGGCAGCCGCACCGCACCCGTCACGTCCGTCGTCCGAAAATAGAACTGCGGACGATAGCCGCTGAAGAACGGCTTGTGGCGACCGCCCTCCTCCTTCGACAGCGCATACACCTCCGCCTCGAACTCCGTGTGCGGCGTGATCGAGCCCGGACGGCACAGCACCTGCCCGCGCTCCACCTCCTCGCGCTTCGTGCCCCGCAAAAGCGCCCCGATGTTGTCCCCCGCGCGACCCTCGTCCAAAAGCTTCCGAAACATCTCCACCCCCGTGCACGTCGTCGTCTGCGTCTCCCGAATCCCCACGATCTCCACTTCCTCGCCCACCTTCAAAACGCCGCGCTCCACACGCCCCGTCACCACCGTGCCGCGGCCCGAAATCGAAAACACGTCCTCCACCGGCATCAGAAACGCCCCGTCCACCGCACGCTCCGGCTCCGGAACATACGCATCCATCGCCTCCACCAGCGACACCACCGACGCCACCCCGTGCTCCCCGGCATCCCCCTCCAAAGCCTTCAGCGCCGAACCCACCACGATCGGCGTCTCATCCCCAGGAAACTCATACGCGCTCAGCAACTCCCGAACCTCCATCTCCACCAACTCCAGCAACTCCGCATCGTCCACCTGGTCCGCCTTGTTCAAATACACCAAAATGTGCGGCACCCCCACCTGGCGCGCCAGCAAAATGTGCTCGCGCGTCTGCGGCATCGGACCGTCCGCCGCGCTCACCACCAGAATCGCCCCGTCCATCTGCGCCGCGCCCGTGATCATGTTCTTCACGTAGTCCGCATGCCCCGGACAGTCCACATGCGCGTAATGCCGCCCCGGAGACTCATACTCCACATGCGCCGTCGCTATCGTGATCCCGCGCTCCCGCTCCTCCGGCGCATTGTCAATCTGCGCGTAGTCCCGAAACTCGCCGCCGTGCGTCTGCGCCATCACCTTCGTCAGCGCCGCCGTCAGCGTCGTCTTGCCATGATCCACATGCCCGATCGTCCCCACGTTCACGTGCGGCTTCGTGCGCTCAAACTTCTCCTTCGCCATGAGTCTCTCTCCCGGTTAGTTTTGGCTGCGCGAAACCACCGTCTCGGCAATATTGCCCGGCACTTCCGCGTATTTGGTGAATTCCATCGAATAGGTCGCTCGCCCTTGCGTGGCCGAGCGCAGGTCGGTGGCATAGCCGAACATCTCCTTGAGTGGAACTTCGGCTCGGATGATCTTGCCGCCGGGCGAATCCTCCATGCCGCCGACGATGCCGCGGCGCCGATTGATGTCGCCGACCACATCGCCCATGTAGTCTTCGGGGGTCACCACTTCGACCTTCATTACCGGCTCCAGCAGCACCGGACTGGCGTTCTGCGCCCCGGCTCGGAACGCCATTGAGCCGGCGATCTTGAAGGCCGTCTCGGACGAATCGACTTCGTGGAACGAACCGTCGTACAAGGTGACGCGCACGTCCACGACCGGGTAGCCGGCGATGACGCCGTTCTGCATCTGCTCCGCCACGCCCTTGCCCACGGCGGGGATGTATTCCTTCGGCACGGCGCCGCCGACGATCTCGTTCTCGAAGGCGTAGCCGGTGCCCGGCTCCTGCGGCTCGATACGCAGCCATACGTGGCCGTACTGGCCGCGTCCGCCGGTCTGCCGCACGAAGCGGCCTTCCTGTTCGATGGGCTTGCGGATGGTTTCGCGGTAGCTGACCTGCGGTGCTCCGACGTTCGCCTCAACGCCGAATTCGCGGCGCAGCCGGTCGACGATGATTTCCAGATGCAGTTCGCCCATGCCGGAGATGATGGTCTGTCCGGACTCTTCGTCGGACGACACGCGGAACGACGGGTCTTCCTGCGCCAGTTTCTGCAGTGCCACACCCATTTTTTCCTGATCGGCCTTGGTCTTCGGCTCCACCGCGACCGAAATCACCGGATCCGGGAAGCTCATGCGCTCCAGCGTGATCGGCGCGTTCATGGCGCACAGCGTGTCGCCGGTGGCCACGTTCTTCAGCCCGACGGCGGCGGCGATGTCGCCAGCGCGCACTTCCTTGATTTCTTCGCGGCGATTGGAATGCATCTGCAGGATGCGTCCGATGCGCTCCTTGTTCGACTTGACCGGATTGAATGCTGCGGAGCCGGACTCCAGCACACCGGAGTACATGCGGAAGAATGTCAGCGTGCCGACGAACGGGTCGGTCGCCACTTTGAACGCCAGCGCCGCGAACGGCTCCTCGTCGTTCGAGGTGCGGACGCCTTCAGCGCCATCTTCCAAGTGGCCTTTGATGGCCGGCACGTCCTGCGGCGACGGCAGGTAGTGGACGACCGCGTCCAGCATCGCCTGTACGCCCTTGTTCTTGAATGCCGAGCCGCACAGCACCGGCACCACTTCATTCGCCAGCGTGCGCATGCGCAGTCCTGCCCGGACATCGACCGGCGACAGTTCTCCCTCCTCCAAATACTTCTCCATGAGCGCATCGTCGGCCTCGGCCGCCAGTTCCATCATCTGCTCGCGTCCTTCGGCGCATGCGTCCATGTATTCGCCGGGCACATCCCGGTATTCGAACGTAGTTCCCATGTCGTCGTTGCTCCAGTAGATCGCCTTCTGCTCGATCAGGTCGACCACGCCCTGGAAGGTGTCCTCCGCGCCGATCGGCAGCTGCACCGGTACCGGCATCGCCTGCAGGCGTTCGCGGATCTGTCCGACCACTCGCGGGAAGTCGGCGCCGGCGCGGTCCATCTTGTTGACGAACGCGAGGCGCGGCACGCCGTAGCGGTTGGCTTGGCGCCAGACGGTCTCGGACTGCGGCTCGACCCCGCCGACGGCGCAGAATACGGCGCAGGCGCCATCCAGCACTCGCAGCGAACGTTCGACTTCAATGGTGAAGTCGACATGCCCGGGTGTGTCGATGATGTTGATGCGGTGTTCGTCCATGTTCCGCGCCATGCCGCTCCAAAAGCAGGTAGTCGCCGCCGACGTGATGGTGATGCCGCGCTCCTGCTCCTGTTCCATCCAATCCATGACTGCCGCGCCGTCGTGCACCTCGCCAATCTTGTGCGAGATGCCGGTGTAGAACAGGATGCGCTCGGTCGTGGTCGTCTTGCCCGCATCGATATGGGCCATGATGCCGATGTTCCGGTAGCGGCCGAGGGGGGTCTGGCGGGCCATGGGTCTTACCAGCGGTAGTGGGAGAAGGCACGATTGGATTCGGCCATGCTGAGGGTGTCCTCGCGCTTCTTGATGGCGATGCCCTTGCGGTCCGCTGCGTCCATCAGTTCGCCGGCGAGGCGGCGCTTCATGGAGGTCTCCGAGCGCTTGCGCGCCGATTCGATGATCCAGCGGATCGCCAACGCTTCCTGCCGCTGCGGGCGGACTTCGACCGGCACCTGATAGGTGGCCCCGCCGACTCGGCGGGATTTGACTTCGACCGGCGGGCGCACGTTCTCGAGCGCCTGCCCCAGCACGGCCGTGGCCTCCTCGCCGCTGCGCGTACGTGCGATCTCGTCCAGAGCGTCGTACAGGATGCGCTCGGCAACCGACTTCTTGCCGTCGCGCATCAGGGCATTGACGAAGCGGCTCAGCTGGACCTTCCCGTACTTCGGGTCCGGCTCGGTCGGCCGATTCGGCACGTCGCGGCGGCGTGGCATTGCAGAACTACTGGCGGCGGCTCAGCCGCTTGCTTTGGGGCGCTTGGCCCCGTACTTGGAACGGCCCTGCCGACGGTCGGAGACGCCGTGGGTATCGAGGCTGCCGCGCACCGTGTGGTAGCGCACGCCCGGCAGGTCCTTGACGCGACCGCCCCGGATCAGGACGACCGAATGCTCTTGGAGGTTGTGCCCTTCGCCGCCGATGTAGCTGGTGACCTCGAAGCCGTTGGTCAGCCGGACGCGGGCGACCTTGCGCAAGGCGGAATTAGGCTTTTTCGGGGTGGTGGTATAGACGCGCGTACAGACCCCGCGCCGTTGCGGGCAGCGCATGAGCGCCGGCACATTGCTCTTGCTGGTTGGGCGCTTGCGCGGCTTGCGCACCAACTGATTGATCGTTGCCATGGTCGTCGGCCGTATCCTTCATTCAAAACATAAAAACAGGCCAGCGCCCGGTGCCGGAGGCTGGCCCGTGAAATCCGACTGGCGATTATAGCACAAAAAAATCGGGACCGCCCCCGCACCGGCGGGCCGAGACGCGCCGGCGGCCGGTCCTCGTCTAGAATATTCTAGACGGCTTCCGGCGCAACCGCCGATGCCGGGCCTGCCTGCTGCCGGAGATGGAAAACGCATTACCTGCATGAGCCTCCTCAACTTTCCGCACGCCGTCCCCCGGCTCATCCTGTTCGACTGGCACGCCACGCTAGTGGACACGCACGACGCGATGTACCACGCCGTCGACGAAATCCTGCCCAAGCTGCAGGAGCTAGGGCTGTTCGACCGCATGATCTCCATCCAGCAAAGCCGGACTCTCGAAGATGCCAAACTGGTTCGGTATGTACGTCAGAACCGGCAGTTGCACCCCAAAATCCTCCAAGCCCGAAAAATTTCGCGCACCGACATCTTCGAAGTGCTGTTCGGGAACGACCAAGAGGCCAAGGACATGGCGCACCGGGCCTTCGATGCCGCCTACCGGACCCATTGCGGGTCGGTGACACCGCTGGAGCCGGATGCGCTGGAAACCTTGGAGTGCCTGAGAGCCATGGAGATTCGCCTAGGCCTGTTGAGCAACCGCAATCGGGAATTCGTGGACCAGGAAATCGACGCACTCGGGGAAAGCGGCTGGCGGGAGCACTTCGACACGATGGTGTGCGGCGACGACGTGCCCAAGCGCAAACCGCATCCGGGTCAGATTCGAGCAGCGCTCGGCCGTCTCGGCGAGCGCGCCGGCCTCCATTGCTGGTACGTCGGCGACAGCACCACCGATGTGGCCGCCGCCTGCAAGGCGGAGGTGGCCGCCGTATTCTACAACGGAGCCGGCTGGAAGCAGGACTGGATCGACCGCATTTTTCCCGGCACCGTCGGCTATCCGTACCGCCCGCACGCTGTAGTGGCCGATCTGCATGAACTGCTGCAACAGGCGCGCCGGCTGAAAGCCATGGCCGCCGAGCAGCGCGGCGGGACGCCCGAGGCTACTGGTGGATGATCTGGCTAAGGAACAGCCGAGTGCGCTCGGACTTCGGATGCTCGAAGAATTCGCCGGGTTCGTTCTGCTCGACGATCTCGCCGGCATCCATGAAGATCACCTGGTCGGCGACTTCGTGCGCAAAGCCCATCTCGTGCGTGACGACCAGCATGGTCATGCCCGAGTGGGCCAGTTCGATCATTACGTCCAGCACGCCGTGGATCATTTCCGGGTCCAGCGCCGAGGTCGGCTCGTCGAACAGCATGACCTTGGGCTGCATGCACAGGGCGCGGGCGATGGCGACGCGCTGCTGCTGACCTCCAGACAGCTGCCCCGGGTACTTGCCTGCCTGATCCGGAATCCTGACTTCCTCGAGATGCCGCATGGCGATCGCTTCGGCTTCGGCGCGCGGCAGCTTGCGCACCCAGACCGGCGCCAGTACGCAGTTCTCCAGCACGGTGAGATGCGGAAACAGGTTGAACTGCTGGAACACCATGCCGACATCGCGGCGGATGAGTTCGATGTGCTCGATGCTGTTAGTGATTTCCGTCCCGTCGACGACGATGGAGCCCTGCTCATGCTTTTCCAAACGGTTGATGCAGCGGATCAGCGTGGACTTGCCGGAGCCCGACGGCCCGCAGATGACGATGCGCTCGCGCGGCGCCACTTCCAGATCGATGTCGCGCAGCACATGGAAGTCGCCGTACCACTTGTTGAGTTTCGAGATGCGGATGATCGGCGCATCCGTCGTCGTGTCGTCTCGGGCCATGCGGCGCCTCCTAGCGATGATGGTGGGGATCGTGCGCAATATCCAGGCGCCGCTCCAGATTGCGGGAATAGCGCGACATGGAGAAGCAGACGAGGAAGAAGAACAGGGCTGCGGCGACGAAGGTTTCGTGGTCGGCAGCACCGATCCATTCGGGGTTGGTCTGCACCAGGCGCGCATGCCCGAGGATGTCGAACAGGCCGATGATGATGACCAGCGTGGTGTCCTTGAACAGGCCGATGAATGTGTTGACGATGCCGGGGATCGAAATCGTGAGCGCCTGCGGCAGGACGACGAGGCGCATGGTTTGCCAGTAACTGAGCCCCATCGCTTCGGCAGCTTCGAATTGGCCGCGCGGAATGGCCTGCAGGCCGCCGCGGATGACTTCCGCCATATAGGCCGAAGCGAACAGCGTGATCATGACCATGACCCGCGTCAGTTGTTCCAGCGACACCTGCGGAGGCAGGAAGAGCTGCATAATGACGACGGCGACGAACAGCAGGGTGATCAGCGGCACGCCGCGGATGGCTTCGATGAACGCGACTGCCAAAAGCCGCACCAGCGGCAGCCGCGAGCGGCGGCCCAGAGCCAGCAGGATGCCCAACGGCAGCGACAGGACGATGCCGGCAAGGCCGGCGACCAGATTCAGCATGAAGCCGCCGAATTTGTCGGTCGGGATGGCTTCCAGGCCGAAGCCGCCGGTCAGCAGCACGGCCGCGATGGCCGGGTACGCAAGTGAAAACCAGCGTCCGTAACGGGCATACGGCAAATGCAGGAACAGGACATAGGCCAACGCCGGAACCAGAAGGATCAGCGCGAGGTTGACGCGCCAGTAGGACTCGGTCGGATAGAACCCGTACAGGAACTGCGCGAGGCGCTGATCGACCCAGGCCCAGCAAGCGCCGGCGCCGGCGCAATCGGCGCCCGTGGCACCGCCGAACGTGGCGTCCAGCACGGCCCAGTCCAGCAGCGCCGGCACTATGAGCCACAAGAGCACCGCGGCCAGTAACGTCAACGCCGTATTGAGCGCGTTCGAAAACAGATTGGCATGCAGCCAATGGCGGACGACCGCGAAACGCGGCGGCATGCCCAGGTTCATGCGCGGCCCCCTTGCAGTGCAATCTTCGCGTTGTACCAGTTCATGAACGCGGATGTCAGCAGGCTTAGCGCCAGGTAGAAGGCCATGTAGATCGAAATGACCTCCAGAGCTTGGCCGCTCTGGTTCAGGATGGTATCGCCGACCGACACGATGTCTTGGTAGCCGATCGCCACGGCCAGCGAGGAATTCTTAGTCAGGTTCAGGTACTGGCTGGTCAGCGGCGGCACGATAACGCGCAGGGCTTGCGGCAGCACGATTTTGCGCACCACCAGCTTCGGCGGCAGGCCCAGCGCGGCCGCCGCATCCGTCTGTCCCGTGCTGACCGACAGAATGCCGCCGCGTACGATCTCGGAAATGAAGGCGCCGGTGTATGTCGATAGCGCGAGCCAGAGCGCCATCAGTTCCGGCGTGATGTTGATGCCGCCGCGCAAGTTGAACTTGCCGGCGACCGGCAAATCCAGCGCCAGCGGCTGTCCTACCGCGCAATAGACGGCTAGCGGCAGGCCGACCAGCACGGCGAGCGCGATCCAGCCCACCGGGAGCGCGTGGCCGGTTCGGCGCTGGCGGCAGCGGGACGCCCGAACGACCAGCAGCACACTGAGGCAGGCGAGCGCAAGCGCGAGCACCACCCAAGCCGCCCCGTCTTCGAAAACGAGGCTCGGCAGTCGGAGACCGCGGTTGCTGAGGTAGGCGAATTCGCCGAACGCGACGCTGTCGCGCGCACGGGGCAACCCCAGCATGACAATCCACCAGAAGATGATTTGCAGCAGCAACGGCACGTTGCGCGTAATCTCCACGTACGTCGCCGCCATCCGGCTGAGCAGAAAGTTGTCGGACAGCCGCAGGGTGCCGGTCGCGAAGCCGATGAGGGTAGCGGCCAGAATGCCGAGGGCGGCAACGAGGATCGTGTTCAGCCCGCCGACCACGAAGGCCCGGCCGTAGGTGGAAGTCCCGTCGTAGGGAATCAACTGCTGGTTGATATCGAAAGAGGCGGTATCCCACAGGAAGCCGTAGCCCATGGCGAGTCCGGCCTGCTGCAGATTGGCCAGCGCATTGGAGACGAGATAGCCGGCGACCAGCAGCAAAGCCAGAAGCAGAAGCACTTGCAGGCTGATGCCGCGGGCATGCTCATGCACCCATAGCTGGCGGATGCCGTGCCGCCAGACGCACTCGCTAAGGCTGCCCATGCCCGATCCTGCCGCCTGCCGCAGCGGCGGCGCTATGCCGCTTCCGCCGCCTCGCGATGCATCCGCACCGGACGCGCGCCCGGCTTACAGGAACGGCGGCGCGTAAAGAATGCCGCCATGCTTATACAAGGCGTTCAGGCCCCGCTCCAGTCCGATCTGGGTATCGGGCCCGATGTGGCGGTCGAAAATTTCCGCATAGTTGCCTTCCGCGGCGATGGCCCGAACCGCCCAGTCCGGCTCGAGGCCAAGCATCTTCCCGAACCGGCCTTCGCTGCCGAGCATGCGGTTGATTTCCGGATTGTCCGTGCCGGCGGCCATGCTCGCGACATTGGCCTGCGTGATGCCATGCTCTTCGGCGATGACGAGCACATTCAGCACCCAGCGCGCGATGTCCGCCCATTGCTCATCGCCCTGCAGCACCAGAGGCCCCAGCGGCTCTTTGGAGATGATTTCGGGAAAGATCATGTGCGCGGCCGGGTCGGCGAACGTCGCCCGCGTGGCGGCCAGTGCCGAGGTGTCCGACGTATAGGCGTCGCAACGTTCGCTCTCATAGGCCGCACGTGCCTCCGCATTGGTTTCGATCGGCACCGGTTCGTAATTAATGCCGTGGGTGCGGAAGAAGTCTTCAAGATTCAATTCCGTCGTCGTGCCGGTCTGGATGCAGATCGATGCGCCGTCCAGCTCCTTCACGCTGGACACGCCTAGGGATTTGCGGCCGAGGAAGCCTTGGCCGTCGTAGAAGTTGACGCCGGCGAACGTGAGCTTCAGATTGACGTCGCGCGAAAACGTCCACGTGGTGTTGCGCGAAAGCACGTCGACTTCCCCCGATTGGAGCGCCGCGAAACGATTCTTGCTGGTCAGGCTGATGAATTTGACTTTCTCCGGGTCGCCCAACACTGCAGCAGCCAGAGCCCGGCAGTACGCCACGTCGAAACCGACCCAGCGGCCTGCATCGTCCGTTGAGGCGAAGCCCACCAACCCGGTATTGATGCCGCAGCGCAATGCGCCTGCAGTGCGCACGTCCTCGAGCATGCCTGCATGGCCGACCGCGGTTCCTGCCAAAGCCATAAAAACTATGAGGAGCCGAAATTTTGCGAAGCGGCGTTGTATGTCCATGGTTGCTCCTGGAATGAATCTGATTGAAGCTCGGGAGCCGGATTAGGCTTGTTGCGGATGGCAGTGTATCAAATCCGTCGAGCGCACGGTGCGCCGGATGCTTTCTTTGGGGATTATATTTTTAATGAAATCAATAAGATGATTAGGAACATTATGCAGAAAAATCTAGATGCTTCCAGCTGCTTTGGAGTCTGCGGACGATGCCGCTCGCTCTAATCGCAGAGCAACTGCACGATGAACCGTTTGGTCCGCGGTACGCCCAAGCCCATATGCGCCAAGTTGCACGCGCTACGGAAAATCCGAATCCTGCAGCCAGCCGCCGGGCCCATTCCGCAGCCAGGCATGCGGACCGAGGGCACTCAGTAGCCCAATGTCGAGTGCACGTTGATGCTGCGTTCAGACTTGCCGGCGTTGTCTTCATAAGCGCCGAACACTTCCACTTTGAAATTGGAGGCCTGCCACGCCTCGAAACGCGCTCCCGTGCGTACCCGCCAGCGGTCGCCGCCGCATTCCATCTCGCCGAACCATGCCACTTGCCGCTCCAGCAAAGGCAGGAAAGAGCCGTATCCGATTTCCGCCTTCAGAGAGAAAGGCTCATCCTGCTCGATCATGTCCTGCATCTCGAATGCGCCACCGCCCCACACCGCGGCCGCGCTCTCCGGCGACGCGCCCCATTGCGGCACCAGCAGCAAGTACAGCCCGCGCCGGTCCTTGCCCCATTCCTTCTTCAGGGCCACGCTCATGCCGTGCTCCTCGTAATTCTCTTCGGAATGCGCCGCCAGCCAGCGGCCCTGCGCGTCCACCTCCCAGCCGGCCGCATTCGAAAACCGCAGGCCGCCAACCAGTTCCAGACCCGCGCCTTCAATGCCGTCGCCGCCGTCGTAGCGTGCGAACATCTGCGCGTACGACTCCCATCGGCCGCCATTCATCACTGCCGAGCAGGCGTATTCGAGCCCGGCCCGAACCTGATGCATGTCCACGGTCAGGTTGTCGATCACCGGCATGCCTTCGTCGTCGATTTCGAATTCCGCGTAGGCGGCATCCGCAATCAGCGAATATTGCGGGCCGTTTGCGCCGCCCGAAGCCAGTTCGCTGCGGAAGCCGACCGCGCCCATCAGCATCGACAGATCGGACTCGAGTTTTTCGCTTTCTCCACGGCGCTCCAGTTCGATGTCGCCTTGGCCCGCACCCAGCATCGCCCACGCCTCGAAGCCGTTGCCCCATTCCACGCTGGCATACGGGTACACGCTGGTCAGTTCGGTCTTCAGCAATCCGGAAATGCTGCCTGCCGCCTCATCGAGCCGATAGTCGACACGACCGCGGCTATGCGCCACGGCCAGGCCCGCGACCCATTCGTCCACGATGCGGGCATCCATGCCAATGTAAGCGGAGCGCACATCGCCATCGTAGCTGCCACTGCCTTGGATTTCGCCGGAGAAATCCATGTAGTCGCCCTGCCCCCAAAGGCTCCAGTGCGCTTCCTGAAAATACCTCCGGCGCTTCTGGAATCGGTATTCGAAGGCACTGTCCTGCCACCAGGCCTGCGAACTGATGCGGAAGGCTTCGTCTTCGCTAAAGCCCGGCTCATCGGGCAGCGTCGCATGCGGGTCGTCGGAAGATTCGAAAAGGTCTGTCGATATCCCGGCCACGTGCGCCCCGTTGCCGTTGCCGTTGCTAGGACGGCGGAAGCGCCCGGAGAGCACGTGCCGGGCGCTGGCCAGCGTGCCGTGCACGATTTCCGTCAGCGCCTCGGTCAGAATCTTCTTTTCCGCCTCCAAAGCGTATTCCCAGATGATCATGGCGACCGTGCCATCCACCAGGTCCTCCCCAGCACCGGTAACCACGATCGTCTCTTCACCTTCGATCACGTTGTCCTGAATCGGCGTCATCGTCACCGTCACCGTGCCGGAGTTCTGGTTTTCCGGGATGGCGATGCTCGGAAGCGGCGTCGGCTCCAACGTGTAGTCTTCGCCCTGAGTCGCAGTGCCGCCGAACGACAGTGCCACGGCCGCCGCCGCTCCCTCGATCGCTCGGTTCGTTGCCGCCGTCACCGTCACCTCCATAGGCCCTTCGTTCTCTCGGATTCTGGAGAGGCTCAAAGCCAAGCTCAGGGTCGGATCCTCGTCGTCCCGGATCGTAAACGCCGTCGATGCGGCCTTCAGCCCGGCCGCTGTGCCCGCCAGCACCACCGTCTCATGCATTTCGGACAACGCGTCGTCCGCCGGCGTGACGGTCACCGTCGCCATGCCGCTCGTCTCGCTTCCGCCGCCGGCGATGGCGATAGTGGCAGGCAATCCCGCGATCGTGTAGTCTGCGTCTGCGCCTAGAGTCGCGGTGCTCGAGGCGTCGTCCACCGCCACGACGATCGTCATGTCCGGCTCCCGCACGTTGCCCGTCAATTGCGCCGTCACCGTCACGGTCGCTGCCGCGCCGTTCTCCGGCACCTCCGCACTGCTCAAGAGCAGGGTCAGCGTCGGCGGCTCGTCGTCGTCAATGATGGTGAAGGTCGCCGAATCGGTCAATTTCCTTTGCCCCAGCACCGATGATGTCGCCTCAGCACTGATGGTGAAGGTCTCGTCCTCTTCGTCTTTCTGATCATTCGTCGGCGTCACCGACAAGGTCGCCGTACCGACCGTCTGCCCGGCCGCAATGCTGATTTGCGGCAGCGTCTGCGGCAGCACGTAATCTCCGGCCTCGGCCGTGCCGGGCGCCGCCGACAACGCCACCTGCGTCGCCGTGCTGAGCGGCCCGTTCCCGATTCGCGCCGTCACTGTCACGGTCGCCGGAGCGTTTTCGCGGGTTTCCGCCGGACTTAATTCCAGTGCCAGCGTCGGCACGATCGCCGGTGTCACCAATGCCGGACCGGCACCTGAGCCCGACCCTGCCGCATTCCGGGCCCGCAGAATGATCAGGTACGCCGTGCCGTTCTCCAGCCCCGTCACCGTATGGCTTGTCGTTGAGGCGCCGCTGCCCGAGATGGGCACCCAAGTCCCGTAATTGCTGCGCAGAAACGCAGCCTTCTGCCGGTACTCGTAGCCCGTGATCGTGCTGTCGCCCGGGTCGGCCCATGTGAGCACCGCACTCCGGTTGCCGAGCGCCGCGTGAAGGTTCTTCGGTGATGCCGGCACCGTCGATACCGACGCTTCGTTCGATGCCGCACCGTCGCCCGCATTGCTCTCGCCTCTCACTTGGAACGCGTACGTCGTGCCGGCCGTGCCGACGTTCTGTGTAACCGTGTACGCCGTAGTATCCATGCCGCTCGACGGGATGTCCGTCCACCTACTGTAGGCGCCGTCGCCGGCCTTGACCCGGTACTCGTAGATCTTGATGGCCGGCCGCTTCGCGTCCGCATTGCTCCACGCCAGCG
The DNA here is from genome assembly GCA_963668445.1 of uncultured candidatus Poriferisulfidus sp. Classification (GTDB taxonomy): domain Bacteria; phylum Pseudomonadota; class Gammaproteobacteria; order Poriferisulfidales; family Poriferisulfidaceae; genus Poriferisulfidus. Next base: position 856,607 of record OY764335.1, on the reverse strand, counting down.
CCACATGGCTGCCCGAGACCGCGCCCGTCAGGCCGGTCGGCGCCGACGGCAGCAGCGAGCCCGACTCCTCCGCCGAATCGATGCCGTCGCCTGCCAGACTCACGGCGCGAATCTTGACTGCGTAGCCGTTTTGATACGAGTCTATCGGCAGCGCATACGACGTCGTGGCCGCGTCGCTGCTCGGAATGTCCTGCCAAGCCGACACGTACTCGTCCTGTACGCGTATCTTCATCCGATACTGCCACTTTGTGATCTTGGAATCATTCGCGGCATCCCATGCCAAGTCCAGAAACGTGCTGGATGTGCTCGTCGCCCGGGCCGCCGCCGCTAGGCCCGTCGGCTGCACCGGCATCACAAGCGCTTCATCCGACGGCGTGCTGGCACCGACCTCATTCATCGCCCGAATGCGGATCGCCTGCATCGCGTTTTTTCTCTGTCCGCTCAATGCCAGCGACGTCGTGCTCGCCGTGCTGCTGGAAATCTCCGTCCAAGCGTCGCCGTACTCCGCCCCGGCGCGCGTCTGGTACTCGTAGCCTGTCAGCAGCGCATCGTTCGGGTTCGTCCACGTCAGCGCCAAGTTGTAGTTGCTGCCGTTCGCCGTCAGACTCACCGCCAAGCCGGTCGGCTTCTCCGGTACTGCAGACGGCGTCGCCGAGGCCTCGTTGGAAGCCAGTCCGTTGCCCGCCAGATTCGAGGCCCGGATTTGGAACGCATACGTCGTCCGGTTCGTCAGGCTGCCCACCGTGTAGCCCGTCGCGTTCGCCTCCCCCGGCGCGCTGTTCGGAATCGCCGCCCAGTTCCCGTAACCGCCCGTCGTCTTTCGCCGGTACTCGTAGCCGGCAATCGCGGAATCGTTCGGATCATCCCACTGCAGCGCGACCCGGCCGTTCTCCGGCTCCGCCCTCAGCCCCGGCTTCGCAGGAACCAGCAGCATGTCGGCCGAAGGCGGACCCTCCCCCACCACATTCATGGCCCGGATGCGGATTGCCTGCAGCGTGTTCCGGCTCCGATTGCGCAGCGACAGCGAGACCGTCGATGCGCCGCTGTTTGAAATGTTCGTCCAACTGCCGTAATTGCCTGCAGGGTTCTTCAGCTGGTATCGGTAGCCGCTGATCGTCGCATTGTTCGGATTCGTCCACCTCAGTGTCAGGTCGTATGCCGTGCCCGCTGCCGCCGTCAGTGTCTTGCTCAGGCCCGTCGGCTGCGCCGGCACCGGAACCGGCGTCGCCGATGCCTCACCCGACTCCGCACTCTCGCCTGCCAAGCTCGCGGCCCGGATCCGGAACGTATAGGCCGTGTTGTTCGTCAATCCGGTCGCCGTGTACGACACCGTGTCCGCATCGCTTTCGTCCATGTCCTGCCAGCTGCCATAGTTCCCTCCGTCCTCCTTCTTCTGGTACTGGTACTCGGAAATCAGCGCATGGCCCGGATCGGTCCATTGCAGCAGCACTTCCGTGTTGCCGGTCGATGCCGCCAGGTCCGCCGGCTTCTTCGGCACCAGCAGCACTTCGGCCGAAGCCGCGCCGTCCCCGGTCGAGTTCACGGCCCGGATGCGGATGCCCTTGATCGTGTTCCGGCTCTGCCCAGACAGCGCCAGCGATGTCGTGCTCGCCGTGCTGCTGGATGCCGCCGTCCAAACGCGGCTGCTGTAATCGCTGCCGATGCGCGTCTGGTACTGCCATTGCGTGATGCTGTCGTCGCGCGGATTCGTCCACGTCAGCGTCAGGTTGTAGTTGCTGCCGCTCTTCGCCAAGCTCGCCGCCACGCCGACCGGCTTCGCCGGAACCGGCGCCGGTGTCGCCGAGGCCGAGGCCGAAGGCGTGCTGTCGAACGCGGGATTCACTGCACGGATTCGGAACGTGTGCGCCGTGCGGTTCGTCAGGCTGCCCACCGTGTAGCCGGCCACATTCGCCTCGCCCGGCGCGCTGTTCGGAATCGCCGCCCAGTTCCCGTAGCCGGCCGTCGTCTTCAGCTGGTACTGGTGCCCGGCAATGCGCGCGAACTGCGGCGCCGTCCACGACAGATCCGCCGACCGGTCCTTGCCGACGGCCGCCAAGCCCGTCGGCTGCGGCGGCATCAGTTCCACTTCTTCCGAGGCCGGGCTTTGGCCGCCCGTATTCACCACGCGGATGCGGATGCCCTTCCACGTGTTCCGGGCCTGCGCGGGCAGCGTCGATGTCGTCGTGCTTGCCGTGCTGCTCGATATCGCCGCCCAAGCGGCGGCGCTGTAGTCGCTGCCGGTGCGCGCCTGGTACTGCCATTGGCCGACCGTCAGCCCGCTCGGCTTCGCCCACGTCAGCGTCGCGTTGTAATTGCTGCCGTTCGCCGCCAGCGAGGCCGACAGGCCCGTCGGCTTCGCCGGCACCGGAATCGGCGTCGCCTCCGCGTCCGGCGATGCGGACGATTCGCCCGCCAGATTCCACGCCCGGATACGGAACGCGTACGCGGAGTTGTTCGTCAGCCCGTCCACCGTGTGCGACACCGTGTCCGCATCGCTCCCGGAGATGTCCGTCCACGCGCCCCACGCGTTGCCCGTCTTCTGCCGGTACTGGTATTTGGAAATCAAACCGTGGCTCGGATCCGTCCACGACAGATCTGCCGACTGATTCCGAGCGACCGCCGCGAGACCGGTCGGCGCGTCGGGCACCAGCAGCACCTCGCCCGACGCGCCATTGCCGACCAGATTCACCGCCCGCAGGCGGATCTTCTTCAGCCCGTTCCGTGCCTGGCCATTCAAAGCCAAGGCCGTCGCCGTCTTGCCGCCTGCGACATGCGTCCAGTCGTTGCCGTATGTGCCGCCGACGGGCTGCGTCTGGTACTCCCATCTCAGTACCGTCGGATCGCTCAGCGTCGACCATGATAGCGTCAGGTCGTACGCCGTCCCTGTCGCCGCCGCCAAGGTCGCCTGCAGGTCCGGCGGCGCAGCCGGCAGGATCGCCGGAATCGCCGCGGCTTCGCCGGACTCCGCACCTTCGCCCGCCGGATTCACTGCCCGTATCCGGAACTTGTGCGTCTTCTCATTCACCAAGCTTCCCACCGTATAGCTGACTGTCGCCGCGCCGCTGCCGCTCATGTCCGTCCAGCCCTCCCAGACGGCCTCCCCGGCCTTTTTCCGGTACTGGTAGTTGGTGATGGTGCTGTCGTTCGGATTCGTCCAGCGCAGTTCGACTCCTCTATCGCGGCCCTCTGCCGCCAAGCCCGATGCCTGCGCCGGACGCACCGGAAACTCGTCCGATGCCGTGCCGATGCCGGAACCATTCACCGCCCGGATTTGGATGAACTGCAGCGTGTTCCGGCTCCGATTGGGCAACGACCACGAGACCGTCGACGCGCCGCTGTCCTCAATCTTCGTCCAGCCGCCGTATCTGAAGGATCCGCCAGTCTGCTTTTCCTTCAGCCGGTACCGATATTCGTCGATCGTCGCATTGTTCGGATTCGACCACCGTAGCGTCATGTTGAATTTACCGGCCTCTCCGAACACCTCCGCCAGCGTCTTGCTCAGGCCCGTCGGCTTCGCCGGCACCGGCAGCGTCTGCGCCGAAACTTCGGCCGATTCCGTGCTCGCGCCCGACGTGTTCCATGCCCGGATCTTGAACTTGTACGTCGTGCTCGCCGCCAAGTCCGTCAACGTGTAGCCTGCGGCGTTGTCTTCGTCGTCCGCGCTGTTCGGAATGTCTGTCCAATCCCCGTAGTCGTTCGATCCTTCCTGCTGCAGGTACTGGTGCTTCGTAATCGTCGAATCGTTCGGATCCGTCCAACTCAGCGCAATCTTCCCATCGCTTCCTGAAGCCGACAGCCCGGACGGCTTCGCCGGCGCCGTCAGCGCCGAGGCCTCGTCCGACTGCGCGCCTGCGCCGGACGTGTTTCGAGCCCGTATCTTGAATGTGTACGTCGTGCTGCCAGACAGGGTTGACACCGTGTATCCCGTCGCGTTATCGCCGTCATGCGCACTATCCGGGATGCCCGTCCAATTCCCGTAATTGCCCGTCGTCCCCTCCTTCTGCCGGTATTCGTACTGGGTGATCGTGCCGTCGCTCGGATCCGTCCAACTCAGCGCGACCTGCCCGCTGCCTCCGGTTGCGGACAGGCCTGTCGGCTTCGCCGGCGCCGTCAGCGCCGTCGCCGAACTCGATTCCGGCCCCGCGCCCGCCGCGTTCCATGCCCGGATCTTGAACTTGTACGTCGTGCTCGCCTCCAAGCCCGTCAACGTGTAGCCTGTCTCGTTGGTGCCATCGTATCCGCTGTCCGGGATCTCCGTCCAATCCCCGTAGTCGTTCGATCCTTCCTTCTGCCGGTACTGGTGCTTCGTGATCGACGCATCGCTCGGATCCGTCCACGACAGCGCGGCCGAACCGCTGCCGCCCGTGGCCGTCAGGCCCGTCGGCTTCGCCGGCACCGCGATCGGTGTCACCGTCGCCTCCTCCGAAGGCGCACCCTCTCCTGCCGCGTTCACCGCCCGGATCCGGAACGCATGCGCCGTATCGTTCGTCAGGCCCTCCACCGCATGGCTGGTCGTCGACGCCCCGCTGCCCGACATCTCCGTCCAACCCGACACTGCGCTCCAGTCCCCCGTCGTCTTCTGCTGGTACTGGTACTTGCTGATATACGACGGCGTCGCCGGGCTGCTCCACGACAGCACCGTGCGCCCGTCCCCCACCGACGCCGACAGCCCCGAAGGCTTCGCCGGAACCGGCTTCGGCGTGGCGCGAATGCCCACCGCGCTATTGCTCAAGCCCGTCAGATTCGCCGCCCGCAGATTGAACGTATACTCCGACCCGTTGTCCAGCCCCGTCACCGCGTAGCCCGTCGCATTGGCCCCGTCGGGCGCGCTGTCCGGAATCGCCGTCCAGTTCCCGTATTCGGTCGAACTGGTCTTCTTCCTCCGATACTCGTAGCGCACGATCGAAATGTCCGAAGGATCGCTCCAGCTCAAGTCCACCCGGCCGTCCCCCACCGCCGTCGAGATCCCCGTCGGCTGCGCCGGCACTGGCGCCGGAACCGCCGCCAGCTCGTCCGAGGCCGCGCCCGGCCCCGACGGGTTCGCCGCCCGGATCTGGAACGTATACTTCGTCCGGCTCGTCAGATTCTGGAACTCGTAGCTCGTCGTCGTCGCCCCGCTGCCCGGAATGCCCGTCCAGCTCCCGTAGGCGTTGTTGCCCTGCTTGCGCCGGTACTGCCATTGCGTGATGCTCGCGTTCGACGGATTCGCCCAATTCAGGGTGACATCCCGGAGCAGCGTCGACGCGCTCAGCCCCGTCGGCTTCGCCGGCACCGGGATCGGCGTCGCCGGCGCCTCGTCCGAGGCCGGGCCCTCGCCCGTCGCATTCACCGCCCGGATCTGGAACGCGTACGCCGTATTGTTCGTCAATCCCCCGATCGTGCAGCTCGTCGTCACCGCGCCGCCGCACAGCGTGCTCGTCATGGCCGTCCAGCTCCCCCATGAGCCGCCCGTCTTGCGCCGGTACTGCCACTGCGTGATCGAAGCGTCGCGCGGATCCGTCCACGACAGCACCGCCGATGCGCTCTTCGGCGCCGCCGCGAAGCCCGCCGGCTGCGCCGGCTTCGTCAGCGCCGAGGCCGCAGCCGACGCCGCGCTGGAGCCCGTCGAATTCGCGGCCCGGATCTGGAACGCATACGTCGTGCCGTCCGACAGGCCCGTCGCCGTGTAATTCGTCGTCGAGGCGCCGCTGTTCGGAATCGCCGTCCAGGCCCCGTAGTTGCCCGTCGCCTTCTTCCGGTACTCGTAGCCGGTGATCGCGGAATCGCTCGGATCCGTCCACGACAGCGCGACCTGCCCGTTGCCGCCCGCCGCCGACAGGCCCGAAGGCCGATCCGGCACCGCCGCCGGCGTCACCGACGCCTCGTCCGAAGCGGCCCCGTTGCCGCCATCGCCCACGGCCCGGATCCGGAATCTGTGCAGCGTCCCGTTCGACAGCCCCGTCGCCGTGTAGGCCGTCGTCGTCGCGCCGCTGTTCGCCATGGCGGTCCAAGCGCCGTAGCTGCTCGTCGTCTTGTACTGGTACTCCCACTTCGTGATCGAAGCGTCGTTCGGATCGTTCCACTTCAGGTAGGCCTTCGCGCTGCCGGCCTCCGCCGTAAGCCCGGTCGGCTTCGACGGCGGCAGCACACTCGGCGTCGCCGAGACTTCCGGCGATGCCGAACTAGCTCCCGATCTGCTCAGCGCCCGGATGCGGAACGTGTAGAGCGTGCCGTTCGTCAGGTTTTTCACCGTATGTCCGGTCGTCGATGCGCTGTCCGAAATGGAAATCCAGCTGCCGTAGCCGCCTCCCGTCTTGTACTGGTATTCCCATTTCGTGATCGTCGCGTTGCCCGGATCCGTCCACGTCAGCCGCACCTGCTTGTAGCCGTGCGCCGCCCGCAGCCCCGTCGGCCGTGCCGGCGGCCCGAGCGGCGTCGCCGACGCCTCGTCCGATGCCGTGCCGCGGCCCGTCGCATTCAGCGCCCGGATCCGGAATGTGTATGCCGCATTGTTCGTCAGACTGCCTACCGTGTGGCTGGTCGTCGACGCGCCGCTGCCCGCCATGGCCGTCCAGCTCCCGTACGTCCCCTTCCCTGCCTTCTGCCGATACTGGTACTGCGTGATCGTCGAATCCGAAGGATCGTCCCACGACAGCGCGGCCGCCATGTTCCCGGCCGCCGCTGCGAAGCCCGTCGGCTTGCGCGGCACCGTCGCCGGGGACTCCGAGACCTCCGCCGACTCCGGGCTGCTGCCGTGCGCGTTCGCCGATCGGATCTGCAGCGTGTATTCGGTGCCGTTCGACAGCCCCCCCACCGTGTGGCTCGTCGTGCCCGAACCGCTCCCCGCCATGTCCGTCCAGCTCCCGTAGCTCCCCGCCGCCTTGTAGCGGTACTGGTACTTCGTGATCGTCGAGTTCTGCGGATGGTCCCACGACAGCAGCAGCTGCTCGTTGCCGACTTCCGCCGACAGCCCTGTCGGCTTCGCCGGCACCGCCGACGGCATCGCCGACGCCTCCGCCGATTCCGGACTGTCCCCCGACGCGTTCCGCGCCCGAATCTGGAACGTGTACTGCGTCCCGTTCTCCAGACTCGTCACCTCGTAGCGGACCGCCGAACCGCCGCCCGCCGCGTTGCCCCACGCCCCGTAGCCCCCCGTCGTCTTCCACCGGTACTGCCACTGCGTGATTGTCGCATTCCCCGGGTCCGTCCACGTCAGCACCGCCGCCTGGTTCCTCGCATGCGCCGCCAGCCCTGTCGGGCGCGCCGGCGCCCCGAACGGCGTCGCCGACGCCTCCGCCGATGCCGCCCCGTCCCCGTAGCGGTTCACCGCCCGCACCTGGAACGCATGCGCCGTGCCGTTCGTCAAGCCCGACACCGTCGCCGTCGCCGTGCCGAACCCGCTGTCCGTCACGTCCGACCAAGCCCCGTAGTCCCCCGTCGTCTTGTAGCGCGTCTGATACTTCGTCACCGTGGCGGATTCCTCGACCGGTCGCGTCCAGCGCAACACCACCTTCCGGTCCCCCGCCTCCGCCCGCAGAGCCGTCGGCGCCATCGGCACCGGCTGCGGCGTCGCCCCGACTTGCCCCGATGGGGGACTCGGATCCGCGTTCCACGCCCGAATCCGGAATTGGTACGTCGTCCCGTTCGTCAGGCCCTCCACCTTGAACGTCGTCGTCGTCGCCCCGCTGTTCGAAATATCCGTCCACGTCGAGCCCCAATCCCCCGCCGTCCTCTGCTGGTACTGGTACTTGGTGATCGTGCCGTCGTGCGGATTCGCCCACGTCAGCACCGCCGCGGAGTCCCGCGGCGACGCCGACGGCGCCAGCGGCATCCCCGGCCTCGGCACCGGCGTCGCGGTCGCTTCGTTCGAGGCCTCCCCCGCCGCCGCGCCCACCGCCCGAATCCGGAACGTATAGGCCGTCCCGTTGTCCAGATCAAATGCCCGGTAGCTCGTCGTCGTTGCGCCGCTGCCCGCAATATCCGTCCAAGAAGTCCAATCCCCCGTCGTCTTCTGCTGGTATTGGTACTTGGTGATGTCGGAATCGTTCGGATCCGTCCAGGCGAGCTCCGCCGCCTGATGCCGGGCCGATGCGGACAGGCCGGTCGGCGCGGCCGGCTCCCGCGCCGGCATCGCCGAAACCTCGTTCGAGGCCGGGCCGTCCCCCGTCGTGCCCCGCGCGCGCACCCGGAACGTATACGCCGTGCCGTTCGTCAGGCCCGTCACCGTATGGCTCGTCGTCGCCGCCCCGCTGTTCGCAATGTCCGTCCACGTCGCGCCCCAGTCCCCCGTCGTCTTCTGCTGGTACTGGTACTGGGTAATCCCCCCCCCCCCCCCCCCCCCCCCCCCCGTGCCCGCGATGGTCCACGACAGCTCCGCCCCTTGATCCCTAGCCTCCGCCGACAGCGACGGCTTCTTCGGCAAGCCCCTCGGCGTCACCGAAACCTCGTCCGAGGCCGGGCCGTCGCCCACAGAGTTCACCGCACGAATCTGCAGCGTGTAGGTTATGTCATTCACCAACGAGAGCAAGTAGTATGTGGTCGTCTTCGCGCCGGCATTCGGCGCACTCAGCCAACTCCCGTAGTTGTCCCCTTGCGCCTTGAAGCGATACTTGTATTTGGTGATTGATGTGTCGCCCGGATCATTCCATGTCAGCCGCGCAGCCCCATTCAGCGGAGGAACCGCCGACAGGCCGGTCGGCTTCAACGGCAGACCCGGCGGCGTCGCCGAAGCCTCTGCCGACGGTCCGCTTGCGCCCGCCGAGTTCGTTGCGCGGATCTGGAAAGTGTACTCCACGCCATCCGTCAGGCCGGTCACCCGATAGCTCGTCGTCGTCGCGCCGCCGCCCGAAATCGTCGTCCAAGACCCATAGACGTAGATGCCTAGCCCGCCCGCTTTCTGTCGGTACTGGTACCCGCCGATCGCGGCATTGTTCGGGTTCGTCCACGTCAGACGCACGCCGCCGCCCGCAGCAGCCGCCAGCCCCGTCGGTGCCGACGGCACGACATTCGGCGTCTGCGACACCTCCGCCGAAGTCGCATTCCCGGTCGCATTCTGCGCTTGAATCTGGAACGTGTACTCCGTGCCATTGGTCAAGCCGCCGACCGTTTGCGTCGTCGTGGTCGCGCCGCTGCTCCCGATCTCCGCCCAATTCCCGTAGGTGCCTCCTGCCGCCTTCCTCCGAACCCGGTATTTGGTAATCGAGGCATCCTTCGGGTCGTCCCACGTCAGCGTCACTTGGCGGTTCCCGACAGCGGCCTTCAGGCCGGACGGCGTCGCTGGCGCTGCCGCCGCCGGCGTCGCCGTCACCTCGTCCGAAGCCGGGCCGTTGCCGCCTACGCTGACCGCCCGGATCTTGAACTTGTACTCCGTGCTGTTCGTTAGGCCCTTCACGGTATAGCTCGTCGTGTCCCAAGCGCTGCCTGAAATGCTCTGCCAGGTTCCGTAGGGATTCACCCCGGCCTTCTGCTGGTACTCCCATCTGCTGATGCCTAGATCGTTCGGGCTGGTCCAAGACAGCGCGACCTGCGTGTTCCCGGCCGTCGCCGATACGCCCGTCGGCTTCGCCGGCACTCCCGACAGCGTCGCCGTATAGGTCGAGGTCGAGGCGACCTGCTTGAAATTGACGACTTTGAACCTAAACGTGGCGGACGTGAAGTTGGACGTCGGCTGGAACACCAGAACCTGCTGGTTTCTCCGGATCTGATACCATTCGTTGGGGACCTTCTGCCCGAGCCTCACGTCCGTGTAGGAGTAGCCGCCAAGACATCTGGACCCGAGCGACCTCCGGCACTTTCTCAACTGCAACTTGCCGACTGACGATCCCGGCAGACTCACAATCTCCGCCTCTAGCAACGCCGAGCCTCCGCCATCCAGATACGGAAACTTGCTCACCAGCACATGCTGCCGTTGGCCCGAGCTTGCCGTGATGATTTTCGTAAAATCCGCACTCGTCGGGGCCGGGCTGGTCGTCGGCGTGGCGCTCGCCGGCGGCGAGTAGGGGCCGTCTCCTCGCGAATTCGTCGCCCGCACCTGCACCCAGTACGCCGTGCTGTTCGTCAGACCCGTAATCGTGGCGCTCGTGCCCGTGCCCGAATGGGTATGGTCCGTCCAGCTGCCGGTTGAGCCTTGCCGGTACTGGACATCGTAGCCGGATACCGAACTGCCGTTTCCGCTCGGCGCTTCCCAACTGACGGCCAGCTGCGTATTGCCTGGAGCCGCTCGCGGCTGTTGCGGCATCTTCGGCGCTCCCGCTATGGCGCTCACCGAACTCGTCCAAGCGCTGTCGCCCGACGAGTTCCCCGCCCGCACCTGCACTTGGTATGTCGTGCCGTTCGTCAGGCCCGTGATCGTCGTGCTGGTGTTCGTGCTCGTCGTGCCGGCCTCCCATTCGGTCCATGTGGCTCCGCTGTTGCTGCTGTACCTCACATCGTAGTCGGTGACGCTCCCGGTCGGCGCATTCCAACTCGCGATCAGCTCCGTAGCACCCGTATCGACCCGCAGATTCGCCGGAGCCTTCGGAACCGCCCCCTGTGCGTCGATTGCAAGGGCGATCGGGCCACTCTGTTGCCCCTGATGGTTGAAGGCATTATTCGCGATCGACCAGCCATACGCGACGCCGGGGCCTGACTCCGAAGAGTTGCTTCTTAGGTAGAGTATATAGTTATTGCTGAAGCCCAGATGAGACGGATTTGGCGTGTTCAAGCGCACCTGGTATGTCGTGCTGGCTTTCAGGTCGCATGCATTCCCCGTCGAAACGCATGTGTAGGTAGGGTTAGAGTATGCGCTAGGGGTGGAAGGACCGGTCAACTGCGTGATGTCATTTCCGGAGGCATCCCGAAGAAAGACCTCGAGGCTGTTCGGAGTGCCGGATATGTTGCTTAATCTGATTTGAACAGAATTCAGCGTGCTATCCTCGGAACCGGTCGTAAATGCATTCGCAATCCATAAGGTGGTGTTGGCGTAAATCCCGACGCGCACCAGATTGCCTGACGCGGTCACAGAATGATTGGTAACCACCACCGCCGCGTGCGAGGGTGCAGCAAAAAGCAGCAGCGCCATTGCGCCGCACAGCGGCCTAAGCCGCGTTCGCTTCGTATGCAAACGTACGCCATGAAGGAGCCCGCCAATCGCCCGCCGCGCAGCCGCCCGGCGCATCACAACACCGGCCTCCGAACCGGCCGAATCAGCGCTCCTTGCGGCGGTATTGCGCCCAACGCCCGTAGACCGGCCTGCGGCCGTGCGCCGCACGGCCGCACCCAGCCTTGCTGATGCGCATGTGCAGCCAAACCCCATAATTTTTCAGACTCCCGCGTAATGCTGGACGGCATGCCCTATATTATGTCTTAAATTTCCATATGAATCAATGGCCAAACTGAAATTGCTTACCCGATAATTCGGATTTCCGCGTACCGGTTCCAAGGCATCGCCAAATTCGGCACCCGCGGCAAATCGATAAAGTGTCTTTCGACGACATGCAATTCCGCCTCGGGATGAACCGCGACTTGCCGGAGGGACAGCATGAGAAACGCGTGGAAAAGCGAACGATTCCGGCAAGCGGCAAGCCCGAAAGACGACTTTTCCCCTTGCTGCACGGATATTGGCGCAGGCGGGCCAACTTCAATTCAGAACCGAAACTCGCTCCGCACATGCAGCCCGGAGCCGGATTCCTTGCCTCCGGCACTGCATTTGCCGAATGCCTCAAATGCCGAAATCGTCCGTTTCGACATATCGGATCTCGCAAACCCGCGCTACATGCCCCAGACTTCGGTCGCTGCCCCGCTCCGCCCCAAAATCTCCGGCCAGATCCGGCGGCACCTCGTCGCCCAGCATGGCCTCCGCCCCCTCCGCCAACTCCTCCAAAACGGTCCGCATCGCGCTCCCGACATCTTCGCGCATCGCCTGCACCGACTCCACATTGGCATGGACGCAGCGGTAGTCGCCGGCCTCGCCGCCGTTCAGAAGCTCGCGCAGCGCCAGCAGCGCCGAAGCCTTGGCGGTCTACCGAGGGGCGCAATACGAAATGCCGCTTGTCGCAAATTGGCGCGAGGATTTCGTCCAGATTCCACCGTTCCAAGGGCGGAATGCAGTAGCGGTCTTCGGCAACGACCGGCCCGGAGGTGTTGAAGAAGCGCATGGATTCGGCGTCGGTTCGGGACGAACTTGCAAGGATTATCGTTCATGCCGCGAACTAGGCCTCCGCATCTAACTGGCCTTCCGGCCGGAACGGTCCGCCTAGCCTCCGGCGCACGTCCGATGTGCATCCCTGCGAAGCCGTCACCAGTTTTCAAAACCACACGTATCCGGCATCGCCATTAGAGCCCAATGCGCGTACGCTTTCTCCGCTTTGGCCCAGTATGCTCTGGACTCCCGTTGCGCTCATGAGCATCCAAAAATCGCAATCTTCGGCCACCGCTGTTGCGCCGGATTCCTCACGCCAGCGCTCAAGGCGCACCACTTTCGACCCGTCCTCCAATCCATCAAACTGAGCGGCCCTTCCGGTACGCCCATGAGCGGCCATGGCAACGCACCCTCGCCCGGTCACGGCCGGCATGCCGAAATCGGCCATGCCCGCCTGCCTGGATCCCTTTGGAATCGCTCCCCCGGAATCCGGAAAATCCCGCTTCTAAGCAGCCTTCCCGGCAGTCTGCTGCCGGGCGGCGATTTCCTGAAGCGCCTTCCCTCCAAGCAAGGCCCGCAGGAACTCGGACATCGCCTCCACCTTGCCGTCCAAGCGCTCGACCGACGCCGCCAACCCCTGATACAGGGCCAGATTCTGCCGATGATACTCGCCCATGCGGGCGTATGCCGCCTCATGGTTCGCGTCGGCCTTGGCGCCGAGGTCCTTCCGAACCCCGCCGATCTCGGTGCTGAGGTCCTTCCGAACCTCGCTGATTTCGGCGCTGAGTTCTTTTCGGGTGTCGTCGATTTTGGCACTGAGCCATGCCGTCCGCTCGTGCAATTCCCTTTGCAACTGCTTCTGCCCTGCGCTGAGCATCCGCATCTGCCATATCAGCATTGCCATCAATGCCGTAAACAGGGCAGCGATGCCGCTGAACATGTACTGCGCAAGAATTTCGAAATCCACCATAAAAGGTCCTCAAGGTCCGACTGCACCTAAGGCCTTTTGCGGCAACGGTATTGCATCATGCCGGGATACTCCCTGTCCCGGCGTTCGCCCGGATTGTAGCGCAGGCCGGCTCCGGATGCCAAACAGACAGCCGCAGGCCGGCGCCGCTCGACGCATGCCTAGCCGCCGTGCCACACCGGATCGAACCTTTCCAAACGCTGGCGCATGACGCGCAGCGCCTCGTCGCTGCTGTCGATGAGCACCGCGCTGCGTCCGTGCCGCAGCGCCGCCTCGCCGGTCGTCCCGGAACCGGCAAAGAAATCCAGCACCCGGTCGCCCGGATTGGAATGCACGCGCACGATCCGCTCCAAAACGCCCAGCGGCTTCTGCGTCGGATAGCCGGTCTTCTCCCGCCCGGTCGGACTCACGATCGTATGCCACCACGTGTCCGTCGGCGTCTTGCCGCGCCGCGCCTTCTCCGCCGTCACCAGCTTCGGCGCCATGTACGGCACCCTGTCGATGTCCTCGTAGCGGTAGGTGTAGCGCTTCGGATCCTTCGCGTACCACAGGATATTGTCGTGCTTGGCCGACCACTTGGATCTCGATCTCGCGCCGTAGTCGTACACCCACACGATCTCGTTCAAAAACGAAGCGCGTCCGAAGATCGCATCCAGCAGCACCTTGCAGTAGTGCGCCTCCCGATAGTCTAGATGCAGGAAGAACGAGCCGTCGTCCTTCAGCAGCCGATGCGCTTCGCGCAACCGCGGTTCCAGAAATTCCAGATAGTCATCGAAAGCATCCGCGAACGAGCGCGTCCCGATGCGCACCGAACGGTAGCGCCGCCCTTGGAAGCCACGCCGGTCCCCGTCTGCCGCACGCACGGTCTTCAGCGCCGTGCGCGCCTGCCGCCGCCCGGTGTTGTACGGCGGGTCGATGTAGATCAGGTCGAACGAGGCCGCCGGCCAAGCCCGCATCACGGCCAGATTGTCGCCGCGGTGGATGTCGAGCGTCGGCCGTCGCATGGAACCCCGGCCCGCGCCGGTTCCTATTCGATGAACAAGGTGCTGATCGACTCGTTCCGATGGATGCGGGTGATCGATTCGGCCAGCAGCTCCGAGACGCTCAGCACCCGGATCCGCGCACACGCCTGAGCCTCGTCGCCCAGCGGAATGGTGTCCGTCACCACCAGTTCGTCCAGTTGCGACTGCGCCAGATTCTCGATGGCCCGCCCCGACAGCACCGGATGCGTGACATACGCCAGCACCCGCGTCGCGCCATGCTCCTTCAGCGCCGCTGCCGCCTGGCACAGGGTGCCGGCCGTATCCACCATGTCGTCGACCATCACGCATACCGCCCCTTCCACCAAGCCCTTGCCGATGATGTTCATCACTTCCGACTCGTTGGCGCGCGGGCGGCGCTTGTCGATGATGGCCAGATCGCTGTCGAACTGCTTGGCGAACGCCCGGGCCCGCACCACGCCGCCGATGTCCGGCGACACGGTCAGCAATTTCTCAGCGCCCTGATGCCACACGTCGCTGATGAGCACCGGCGAAGCATAGATGTTGTCCACCGGAATGTCGAAGAAGCCCTGCTCCTGGTCCGCGTGCAGATCGATCGTCAGCACCCGGTCCACGCCGGCGGCCGCGATGATGTTGGCCGCCAGTTTGGCGGAAATCGGCACCCGTCCGGACCGCGCCCGCCGGTCTTGGCGCGAATAGCCGAAATAAGGCACGACGGCGGTGATGCGCGTGGCGGACGAGCGGCGCAGCGCGTCCACGATGATCACCAGCTCCATCAGGTTGTCGTTGGTCGGCCGGCAGGTCGGCTGGACGAGGAACACATCCTTGCCGCGCACGTTTTCGCACACCTCCACCTTCACTTCGCCGTCGCTGAAGCGGCCGATGTCGGCGCGGCCCAGCGGAATGCTCATGTGCTGCGCGATCTTGTGCGCCAATTCGGGATTGGCGTTGCCGCTGAAGACCATCAGATCGTCGTAGTTGCTCATGCGGCGCCTCTCCAGTCCGCAGGGCTGGCTGGGCCGGCAGGATTCGAACCTGCGAATGCGGGGATCAAAACCCCGTGCCTTAACCTGACTTGGCGACGGCCCAACATCATGCTCCTAGGCAGCGGCTTGCGCCAACAGCGGCGAGCGCTGCAGCCCGGCGGCCACCCAGCCGCCCCACTCCGTCGGGCACTCCGCCCGCACCGCTTCGGCTTGCCGGCGCGTATCGAACCATGCGAACACGGAACCTCCCGAACCGCTCAGTGCCGCCCGGGCGCGGCGGCGCAACCAATCAAGGCGGACGCCGACCTCCGGCAACCGCTTGCGCAAGGGCGCCTCGAAGACATTGCTGCCCCAATGCGCGTCTGCCTCGCCCATCGCAATGGGCGCGCTCCATTGTACCAACTGCAAAGCGCGAAAGGCCTCCGCCGTACTGACCGGCGCCGGCGTCGGCAGCACCAAGGCCGCTCCGGCCGGCCGCGCCACCGGCGTCAGCTTCTCTCCCACGCCCTCCGCCCACGCCGTGCAGCCATGCACGAACAGCGGCACATCCGCGCCGAGTTCCAGACCCAGTTCCGCCAGTTCGGCCGTCGTCCACGGCCGACCCCAAAGGCGATTGAGGCCATGCAGCACGGCCGCCGCATCGGAACTGCCGCCGCCCAGCCCGGCGCCGACCGGAATCCGCTTGCGCAGGAAGATGGCGGCGCCGCAACCGTCCGGATGCTCGCGCCGCGCCACCGCCGCGGCGCGGCAGCACAGGTTCGACTCGTCCAGCAGCCCGCCGGTATCGTCCGCATACGCGAATTCGCGGTCCGGGCGCGGCGTCAGCGTCAGCTCGTCGGCGTAGTCGATCAGTTGGAACAGCGTCTGCAGCTCATGGTAACCGTCGGCGCGCTTCCCGGTCACATGCAGCAGCAGGTTGACCTTCGCCGGCGCCTGCAGACGCATCACTCCCGACGCCATTCGCGCACCGCCAGCGTACCGCGCACGGAATCCCGTGCAAAGCGCACTTGCCCGGGCAAGGACGGCGATGCGCAACAACTGTAATCCTGATACTCGACCTGCCAGCCGTGCTGCAAGATCCGTGCCGCCCGCGCCTCCCCGTCGAACGTCACTTGGCCGGTGCCGGCGCCGGGGATGCCGCGCACCAAAGCCGCCAATTCCGCCAACGGCAGCGCCACGCCCAAATAGTCGCGCAGGAGCGTCTCCAACGGCCCTTCGGCCATGCGCTTGCCATCCTGCAAGGTGCCCCGCCCCGTCCGCAAGTCGCCGCGCAGCCGCATGGCGCTCGCGCCGAACGGCCCGCGCATTTCCAGTTCGAATGCCGTGCCGGCCTGCCGCCATTCGATGCCGCCCTGCATCTGGCCGTCCTGCCACGCCAGCCCGAACCGCCCTTGCAGGCGCCAACGCTCCAAAGCCTCCACTTGGCGGCGATGCGTCTGCCATTGCGCCGCCTCCGCCACGGCGTCGTGGCTCGCCGGCGGCGGCTCCATCCGTGCGCATCCGGCCAGCAGCAGGACGGACAGCGCCGTCGCCAGTGCGCCGTTCATAAAGGCAAGTGCTGCGCGATGAATGACAGGAACTCGTCGTCCGGCAGTTGATCGACCGCCTTCTGATAGACTTGGCGCGCCTCGTCGCGCTGGCCGCGCACCCACAGCACCTCGATCAGATGCGCCGCAATCTCGCCGCGCGGCGGCATGATGGCCAAAGCCCGCCGCAGCAGCTCCTCCGCCTGCTGCAAATCGCCGAGCCGGTAATGCGCCCAGCCCAAACTGTCGATGATGGCCGCATCGTCCGGACGCTGCGCGTAGGCCCGCTGGATGTATTTCAAGCCCTGCTCCAGATTGAGGTTGCGGTCGACCCATGTGTAGCCCAGCGCATTCAAGGCATGCGCATGGTCCGGCTCGCGCTCCAGAATTGCCTGCAGATCCCGCTCCAGACTATCGATGCGGTCCAGCCGTTCGGCCAGCAGCGCCCGGCTGTACAGCAGCGGCACCCGGTTCGGATAGCGCTGCAGCGCGTCCGTCAGCAAGCGGTAGCCCGACTCGTACTGGCCCTGGGCATGCAGCAGGTCGCCCTCGACCGCATAGAAGTGCACGACGTTCTCATGAAGCTTGCTGCGCGCGCGCGACACCTGCAGATGCATCCGCGCCCGTTCCAACTCCCCGCTGGCCAGCAGCAGGCTCGCAATGCTCGCACGCGCCTTCTGGTAATAGCGGTCGATGCCGAAATAGTCGCGCTCTTCGACACGGTAGTAGTGGTTGAGCGCCTCAGTGGGAGCCCCCGCCTGCTCTTCGAGCACGCCCATGTAGTACGCACTGACCGAGCGGTTCAGCGACAGCGGCTGACCGCGCACCAGCGAGCGCGGATTGCGGCCCAGCGCCGTGAATTGCGTGCGCGCCACATCCCAGTCCTCCTGCACCAGAGCCAGCGTGCCGAGCCGCATCTGCCAGTGCGGATTCTCCGCATCCATGCGCAGCAGGCGCTCATATTCGCGCCGCGCCGCCTCGTGCTGCCCGGTCGCGCTCAGCAGGCCCGCCAGATCTTGGCGCAGTCCCACCGGATTCTCCGACGGCTGCTCCAGCGCCGCCTGCAGCACCGCAATGGCTTCCTCAAGCCTCTCCAGATGGCGCAGGACCGTCGCTTCCAGATGCGCCGCCCGCGTCCAGTGAGGACGCTGCTTCCGAACTTCCCGCACCACCACCAGCGCCTCCGAAAAACGCTTGTCGTTGGCGGACACCGTCGCCAAATAGAAGTTCGCGTAAGGATCGTGCGGATGCCGCCGCGCCAACTCCCGCAGGACTTCGATCCGAACCGGACGGGCGCCCTCGACCGACAGCGAGTTCGCAATCGCCTGCATGCCCTGCTCCATGCCCGCAGGCGAGAGCTCCAGCGCCTGTTCGTAGGCATCGACCGCCTTCGGCACCTCGCCGCGGCTGGCGTAGACGGAGCCGAGCACGCGCCATGCCATCGGATTCCCTGGCGTCAGGTCGCGCCAGCGCCGCGCCGCCTTCTCGGCAAAGCCGTAATCCTTCGCCCACAGCGCGACTTCGATCGCACGATAGGCCACATCCGCCTCGTCCGTCAGCAGCGAAGCCCGGTAGTAGTGCGCGGAGGCGCCCTGCAGGTCGCCTCGGAAGCCGAGCATTTCGCCTTGCAGCAACTCGTACATCAACGCGCCGACTCCGGAACCGGCCTCCTGCCCGGCTGCCGCATGCCCCGTTCCCGGCAGCGCCGCCAGCAGCGCCGCGACGCAGGCCGCCCGCATGCCTTGCGGCACGGGCACGGATGGATAGCGTAGAATTAAGCGTTTCATCAGGCTTCGCCACGCAGCGAAATCGCCAGCATTATTATGACACTAGCCGCCCTCGGCATCAATCACCAGACCGCCAGCCTGGCGCTGCGCGAAAAAATCGCCTTCACTCGCGACTCGCTGGAGGCTGCCCTGAAGGACCTGGCAGCACTGCCGCACATCGACGAAGCACTGATCCTGTCGACCTGCAACCGCACCGAACTCTACCTCAGCCACGCCGGTGCCGAAGCCATGCCGCCGGCCTTGGACTGGCTGTGCCGATGGCACCGCATCGAACCGGCCGCCTTGGAAGGGGCGCTCTACCTGCATACCGCGGACGACGCGGTGCGCCATGCCATTCAAGTCGCCAGCGGCCTGGACTCCATGGTGCTGGGCGAACCGGAGATTCTGGGCCAGTTCAAGCAGGCGTGGCGCGACGCCGAACGGGCCGGCACCCTGGGCCAGGAACTGCAGCGGCTGGCGCAGCACACGTTCGCCGCCGCCAAGCAGGTACGCACCCGCACCGACATCAGCCGCCACCCGGTCTCCCTGGCCCACGCCGCCGTCGCACTCACCCGGCAGTTTTTCGACCGGCTGCCGCAGCGCCGCGCCCTCGTCATCGGCGCCGGCGAAACCGCGCAACTGGCCGCCCGCTACCTGCACGACCACAGCATCGGCCACCTCACCATCGCCAACCGCAGCTTGGAACGCGCCCAGCTTCTGGCCGAGGAGCTTCTGGCGCACGCCATCCCGATCTCGCATATCGAACAGGCCCTCCAAGCCGCCGACATCGTCATCAGCAGCACCGGCAGCCCGCTGCCCGTGCTGGGCAAAGGCATGGTCGAAGAAGCGATCCGCCAACGCAAGCATCAGCCGATCTATATGGTCGATCTGGCCGTGCCCCGCGACATCGAGCCGCAGATCGCCGAACTCTCCGATGTCTACTTGTACACCCTGGACGACTTGCAGCACATCGTCGAACGCAACTTGCAGTCCCGGGAACAGGCGCGCACCGAGGCGGTCGCCATCATCGACCGCCACGTCGAAGAGTACGCCCGGCGCACCCAAGGCGAATCGGCCTTCGCCCTGATCCGCAACTATCGGGAACAGGCGCACCGGCTGCGCGACGAGACGCTGACCCAAGCGCAGCGGCGGCTGCGGCGCGGCGACCGTGCGGAAGAGGCTCTCGCATGGCTGGCCAGCACCTTGTGCAACCGCCTCACCCATCAGCCGACCCAAGCCATGAACCAGGCCGGCCAAGACCGCAACGAAGCCCTGCTCCGCGCCGCCCGCGCCCTGCTCAGGATCGACCCGCCCTCCTCATGAGGGACTCGCTGCGGGCCCGGCTGGAAACCTCCGCCAAGCGCTACGCCCAACTGCAACAGGAACTGTCCGACCCGGCGACGCTGGCCGACCAATCGCGCTACCGCAGCCTGTCCGGAGAATTCGCGCGGCTGGCGCCGATCGTCGAGCAGTACCGGCAATACGCCAGCTGCCGGCAGGAGCTCCAGGAGATTTCCGATCTGGACGGCGAGCCCGACGCCGCCATGCAGGCGCTGGTCGTCGACGAGCGCCGGCAGCTGCAGCAGCGGCTCCGCACCCTCGAAGAACGCGTCAACCAACTGCTCATCGTGTCCGATCCGTACGATTCATGCAACGCGTTCCTCGAGGTTCGCGCCGGTACCGGCGGCGAGGAGGCAGCACTCTTCGCCGGCGACCTGTTCCGCATGTACAGCCGCTACGCGGAGCGCAGCGGCTGGCGTCTCGAACCCCTTGCCCACCATGAGAGCGGCCGCGGCGGCTTTCGCGAGGCGGTCGCCCGCATTTGCGGGCAGGACGTGTACGCCAAACTCAAGTTCGAATCCGGCACCCATCGGGTGCAACGCATCCCGCAGACCGAGTCCCAAGGCCGGATTCACACGTCCGCGGCCACGGTCGCAGTGCTGCCCGAAGCCGATGCCGTCGACGGCATCACGATGTCGTCGGAAGACCTGCGCATCGACCGATTCCGCGCCTCCGGCTCCGGCGGCCAGCATCTCAACAAGACCGATTCGGCCGTCCGCATCACGCATCTGCCCACCGGCCTAGTGGTCGAATGCCAGAACGAACGCTCGCAGCACCGCAACAAGGAGCAGGCGCTGGCACTCCTGCATGCCCGGCTGCTGGATATGGAGCAGCGGCGGCGCAACGAACAGGAAACCAGCCTGCGCCGCAGCCTGATCGGCAGCGGCGACCGCTCCGAGCGCATCCGCACCTACAACTTTCCGCAAAGCCGCGTCACCGACCATCGCATCGGCCTGACGCTGCACACGCTGCACGACATCCTCGACGGCGAACTCGATTCGGTGATCGAACCGCTGCAGCGCGAACATCAGGCTGCGCAGATGGCGCACCATGACGGCGGCGACTGAACCTGCCACTCTGCGCCAGGCCCTGCGTGCGTCGCGCGCCGCGCTCGCCGCGTGCAGCCCCAGTCCCGCCGCGGATGCCGAATGGCTCTGGAGCCACGCCTTGCACCGCTCCCGAGCTTGGCTTTTAGCGCATCCGGAATGGACGCTCGCCCCCAGCCAGAAGGCCCGCGGCCAAACTCTGATCCAGCGTCGGCAGGCCGGTTGCTCCGTGGCGCACCTGTGCGGCGAAAGCGGCTTCATGGACCTCGTGCTGCGGCTCACCCCCCGCGTGCTGGCGCCGCGCCCGGAAACCGAACTGCTGGTGGAGACGGCCCTGCAGGGTCTGCCAAAGCGCGCCCGCGTGCTCGAATGGGGCGCCGGCACCGGCGCCATCGCGCTCGCCATCGCCCAAGCCCGTCCCGACTGCCGAATTCTCGGTCTGGACTTCGACCGCACGGCCGTGCGCCTAGCGCAATCGAACGCGCTGCGCCTGCGCATCCCGAACGTCCGCTTCGCACGGGCCGACTGGCGCCAAGCTTGGCCGGGCGGACGCTACGACCTGATTCTCGCCAACCCGCCGTACGTCGCCCTGCACGACCCGTGCCTGCTGGAGCCCGGCCTGCGCCGCGAACCACGCCGCGCCTTGGTCGCGCCGCTCGGCGGCACCCAAGCATTCCGCATTCTGGCGCAGCAGGCTCGCCGGCACGCCCATCGCCGCACCCGGCTACTACTGGAGCACGGCGCGGATCAACAGACTGCTTGCCGGCGCATCGTCGCACGCTGCGGATGGGGGCGGACGCGCGCCTTGGCCGATCTGGCCAGACTGCCGCGCGCCATCTGCGCGAGCCGGGTCCAGCGGAAACCGAATCCGCATTCGGCGCACAAGACTGGTCAAGAGGCAGACATCAATGCGCTCCCCGCCCGCCCGCAAACGATCAGGCCGAATGCGAGAATCCTTGCCGTACAGGATCGATGACCGTGAGAAACGGGAACCGGTGGAAATCCGTATCGCGCGTGCATATCCGGCTGATGCCATGTTCGCGCATCAAGACCGCCGTATGCATGTCGTGATGCAGGTTGCCGCACACATCCGGCAATTCTTCCAAGGTGTGCGCCAACACCGACGCATGGCGAGATGTCGCCGTCAGCAAATCAAATCCGGGCGGTTCCAGCAGAACCTCCAAAAAACTCCATGCCCGCTTTGACGTCATAGGCGAAGCCATCACGTGGGCGTGGGTGGTAACACGCAGAAACTCGTAGCAGATGCCCCACGTGAGGAAAGCCGGCGACGGATCCTCATAAGCTTGCATGAGGCAGGCGCGGCAAGAGGCATGAAACGGCGAATCTTGATCCGCCGCATAGATCAGGATATTCGTGTCGAAAACCAGCACTTACTTGTCATCCAGAATCCGGTAAAGTTCCTCGCGATTGGCAACGTCAACGCGAAACCCGCCGCTCCTCCAGACGGGCAGCTGCTTAGGCGCCCTCGACGAACGATGGCCCTCATCACGAGGTTCCAGAATGCGCCGAAGCCCCGCTTCCACTAGGGCGGACATGGTGGTTCCGCGTCGCGCTGCTTCCTCTCGAAGCCGCCCCATCACGGTCGCATCAATATTGAGCGTGGTTTTCATATGGGAAACCATATCATGAATATTCCTATATGTCAATGTCAGCAGCAGAGAAAGCGGCTTCTATGCTAAAATTATCCGGTCAGAATAACTGGTTTTAAAATGGTCCGGATTACTGCAACCGAGGCGAAAGCCCGCTTGTCGGAACTCCTGCGCAGAGTCGAACTCGGGGAAACCGTCTCGATCTCGCGCCACGGCAGACTTGTCGCCCACATCGTCCCCTCAAAGAAGCAAGACCAAGAAGCCCGGAAAGCCGCGGTAGCTCGGTTCCGAGCGGCACGTGCCTGCTCCGATTGGCCGAAGGTCGATGTCACGCTGGAAGAGGTGCTGGCGTGGCGCCACGCCGGGCATCGCTACTGACATGCTGGTGCTTGACGCATCCGTGGTTATGGTATGGCTCTTCTCGAATGAGTCCGATCCTCGTGCGGATGAGGCCTTAGCCCAGTTGGAGCATGACGAGGCCATGGTCCCTCAGATATGGCAGTTTGAAGTGCGCAACTGTTTGCTCATGTCGGAACGATACGGGCGCTGCACTGCCGAGGATGCCGAACGCTTCATCGACTATCTACGCGCCTTGCCCATACGTACGGACGACCGTCCCGGCTTGGGACGTGCGCACCAACTTGGCCGCCGGCACATGCTGACCTTCTATGATGCGATGTACTTGGAATTAGCGGAACGCCATGAAGCGACGCTTGCGAGCCTCGATGGCCAGTTGGTCCGAGCTGCTGTTGCCGAGAGCATCCCGCACTTGAACATCTCGGGCGCCTAGCCCGGACGCATGCCCTGCGCCGCCAAACGATAGTTCGCGCAGGCATTAAGGCACGAAGGAGGCGCGCTCGAGGCAAACATGGCCGTCAGAACGCATTCCATAAAACTGTACGGCCTGCACGTCGCATCTGGGCGTGTGCAGACACCCCCAAATTGCCTTCCGTATGCCATAATCCGCCACACGAAATGACACTTCCCGTATCGCCTTCCCTTGCTTAAAAAAACCCGATATGGAAACCAAACCGCAGATAGGCACCCTCCCGCATGCAAACTCGAAGCCCAAAGAGCATTTGGACTGCTCGAAGCCACGATCACAGTGCTCTTCACCGTGGAGTACGGCCTGCGCGTCTTCGCTGCGCCTAGAAAAGCAGACTATGTCTTCAGCTTCTACGGCATTCTCGACCTGATTGCCATTCTGCCTTTCTATCTGCCTTTCTGCTCCCCGTGCAGGCCGACTTGCGCGCCGTGCGCATCTTTCGGCTGTTCCGCATCTTCCGCCTCCTGAAGATTGCCAGATACAGCACGGCGATGGCCCGCTTTGGAGATGCGCTGCGGGAATCGCGGGCCGAAATACTTGTCTTCGTCGGGGCCATCCTGATGCTGATTTATCTGGCGGGCGCCGGAATCTACCATTTCGAGCACAAGGCCCAGCCCGAAGTCGAGGATTGCCGGTCTATTTTCCACAGCCTTTGGTGGGCGGTTGCGACCCTGACGCCCGCTGCCGGCGGCGTAGAGCCTGTCACCCTTGGCGGACGACTGTTCACCTTTTTGATGCTCATGTTCGGTTTGGGCATCGTAGCCGTCCCGGCCGGCATCATCGCCGCCGCCCTGTCAAAGGTTCTGCGCAGAGAAGAAGCAAAGGAAGAGAAACAAGACCCCTGACCGACCTTTAAACCGCAAGGCACCTGCCTGGCACGTAGCAGCGAATGTGGGGCCTTCTGCCGCATGCGAGAACCCTCCGATATTCCCGGCACAGAAATAAACCCGGCACAGGCATAGCGAAGATGCTTGCGGTCAAAAACATCCTCGCGTTGCACCAGATAAGGGAGCACCTTTCCTAACGAACCCCCCGGTTCCCTATGGTCCAAATGCACGGCATTGGGTGTTCTGATGCCCTATCTTTCTATCAGTTGCTTCTTGCTGGCAAGCGCCGTTGGCGAACTTGGTCGCGGTCTGCTACCGTAAACCAGCCTTCCAGCTCTATTTTCTGGCCAGAAGATTGGAAATGCACACGGCTACATCCAACGGATCCTCCAATTTGAAACGCAAATACAGGACTCCGGCAGGGACTGGCAGGCTTCTTCGGAATACGAGTTCTCCGTAAATCCCGGTCGAACGTGGCAACGACCCTGCGCTCCGCGTGTGCGCGTTGCATGACTCCCGCATCGGAAATGCCCGGGTCCGTTTCGGAGATGGAAACGATGTCTTGGCCGGCCTCTCGCAATTGCCGCACGCTTGCCTGCGGAATGTTTTCATCCGCCAGCAGCTTCACGGCGCCATATAGTCGTCAAGCGAATAAACAAACTCCTCCTTCGTGCATGTGGCCGCAAAGGCAAACAGCGCCCGCAATGCTTCTGCAGAAAGTTGCGGGTAATTCTCTAGAATGCGCTGTTGCGACCATCCTTCTGCAAGCAGGCCAAGCAGGAAATCCGCGGACAGCCGGGTTCCGCGAATCAGAGGCTTCCCCGCCAGAACGGCCGGGTCGCTGTGAATGTATTCCTGCCATTCCATTTTGCTATGCCGCTTGAATCGTGTGGGCACGACATGCGATTATAACATGCCCTCGGCCATGCCCACAATATTGCACGGGTTCTGTGCACAGGTTTGCCCGCAGGTTCATGAATGGCCTTCCCCATTGATTCCGGCCATTTTTGCATGGCGCGGAAGTACCATTTCTAATCGTCCTCGCGCTGGCGGCGGCCCCGATGGCGGCCCAGGCCGAGACGATCAACCTGTACGGGTGGCAGAACCACTCGTGGGAGTTCGTGGACGAGAACGGCCGCAACTACGACCGCATCCAGTCGAACGCGGGCAACATCGGCTTCGGGGCCAGCGTCGACACCGGCATGGACGGCATCCACGTCACCCTGCAGTGCGAGCAGTTCACCTACTACAACCACTTCGCGGGCGGCACCGGCTGGTGCAACCGCAACTCGAAGATCGGCCTGAAGCACCCGATGGCGGGCGAGATCATGCTGGCCACCTGGCTGCTGCCCTACAACGAGGGCGTGGCGCAGTGGGTGGACCCGTTCTACGACGCGGGCGCGGACTCGCACACCAGCATCATGGGCTCGGTGGGCGCGAACACGATCTTCTACAACACCGGCGACTTCGACCAGCAGGCTTCGGCCTCGACCCCGGCCACTGGCTTCGACGGGGCCGAGTTCAACTATGCGGGCGGAGGCTACGACACGGGCTTCAACCGGCGCCAGGAGAACATCATCCAGTACTGGTCGCCGGACTGGAACGGGTTCGTGTTCCGGTTCGCGTGGACGGCCGGCAACCGCGACGAGAAGAAGGCGCCGCGGGGCGGCGGCGAGATCGACCCGATCATCCGCTCGTCGAGCCTGGCGTACACCAACGGCCCGCTGTGGCTGGCGGTGACGTGGCAGGACCATGAGGACTGGTCGGCGGTGTCGGTCGGCGAGATGGCCTCCTCCGACGCGGAGAGCTTCCGCCTCGCGGGCCGCTACATCATGGACATGGGCGACGGCGTGAGCGTGCAGATCTCGGCCATGTGGGAAGACCTGGAGTACGAGTTCAACAACGTGACCAACTTCGACACGGCGATGGACGCGTTCGGCTACGGAAACAGCATGTCCTACGGCATGAATGCTCCGGCGACCGCCGGCTCGGTCCGTACGGCCTTCGGCGTTGCGCTTGCCGGAGCCACTACAGATGATAATGCTCCCGATCTTACTAGCAGCGATCATGGCATAGGGTTGGATCTCGGCAACAACAACGACATGGCGCTTTCGGATGCTGACAACACTGCTTTGAAAACTGCATATGACGCAGCCAAAGGCACACCTGATACCGATCGTACCGATGCGCAGAAAGCCCTTATCAAGGGCTATGATGCGATACATCAGAGCTCTCGCGACTGGGCCAGCATGAACGGCAACATCAAGGTCGAGCGCGATGCCTGGATGGTGTCGGGCAAGGTCAAGTTCGGCGGCCCGGTGGACCTCCGCTTCTCGTACATGGACGCGGACGACCTGGAAGTGTCCGGCAGCGGTGCCATGGGCGACTGGCAGGATACGGCCGCGGACGCATGGAACGTCGGGCTGTTCTACACCATGCCGGCCGGCACGGAGCTGCGCCTGACCTATTCCGAAGTCGACAACGACGACAACGGCACCTACGGCCAGGGCATTTCGGGCTCGGGCCTGGGCACGGCTGGAAGCGAAATCGAAATGTTCGCCCTCGGCATCGTGCACTGGTTCGACTGAGTCCTTCGGTCCAACCGGGCTAATCAGGAAGGCGCCCTCCGGGGCGCCTTCTTTTTTTGCAATAGTTTTAGCTTTGGTTTGACAAATGCCTACGGCATGGTGTGCGACGCATGAACCATCTAGTATAATCACCGGCGTGGCACATGCCGGCCGATGCTTTGCCGGGACTGCCGAATCTGCAAGGAATGGCGGAATTCCATATGGATGCGCGAATCAAGGCTAAAGAGCCCGGACTTCCGAACGATCGGGATGCTGCTCTTGCCGCCCGGACATGCCGCCGATTGGCGGCGCTGGCGGACAGCGCCGGACCCGTGCCTGCCCGATTCGGGGAGGCTGACGAGGCCTGCGTTGAACTTCCTGCTTCCGCAGTACGGCTTCTTGGCGAGATTCTCGACCAGATGGCACACGGCAATGAGGTCGCGCTGGTGCCTCTGCATGCGGAACTGTCCGTGCCCGAAGCCGCGGCTATTCTGCATGTTCCGGAGCCCTATCTGGAAGAGATGCTTGACGGCGGGCGGATTCCTTGCCGCCGGTCCGGAGCGCAGCGGCATGTCCGAACCGAAGACTTGCTGGCTTATTATCGCGATATGGAGTTTCGCCGACGGGAAGCTCTTGACAGGATGACGGCCTACGATCAAGAACTTGGCTTGCAGTAGCGCATGGCCCGGTTGACGGCGTTGCTTGATGCCAATGTCTTGTACCCCGCCGGCTTGCGGGACATATTATTGCGGCTGGCAAGCCGATATTTGTATGCTCCTTTGTGGAGCGAAGCGATCCATGAGGAATGGATTCGCAGCCTCTTGCACAACCGGCCCGATCTAACGGTCAAAAAACTGGAGCGGACCCGGGCCGCGATGGACGCACACTTTCCTGCCGCCATCGTCGCCGGCTACGAGGCCTTGATGGCAAGCATTGACCTTCCAGACCTTGGGGATCGTCATGTGCTGGCTGCTGCCATACATGGCGGTGCGGGCGTCATCGTGACCTTCAACCAGCAGGATTTCCCGGCGACGCAATTGGCTGAGCATGCCATGGCGGCCATGCATCCGGATGCCTTCATCGGCGACCTTTTCGATTCCAATCCCGAAGCTGCGTTGTCGGCCGCTCGAGATCATCGCAATGCGCTGAAAAAGCCGCCGAAATTGCCTGAGGAGTATCTCAAAGATCTCGAACGCATTGGCCTTGTCCGGTCGGCGGCGCTGCTGCGCGAACACGTGGACGCCATCTGACTAAAATCTACTCTGCTAAAGAATGGTCGTGACTATTCTCCGCATATTGCAGCATGAATCCATTAATGCAGTCAAGCCGGCTAGTGATGGCGAGATATGGCAAATCCCTCAGATTGCCCCAACCCTTGACTCTGAACTCTCGCCCTGTCTTCTCGGCACGATGTCCAACCCAGTGGGTCACGATCGCCTCGAGCGCGAGCCCTAAAGAGCATTTTTGCATGGCGCGGAAGTACCATTTCTAACGAACTTCACGGTTCCCTATGGCCCAAATGCACAGTATTTTGGGTTCAACGCCCTCCTTATCCATCAGTTGCTTCTTGCTGGCAGGCGCCGTTGGCGAACTTGGTCGCGGTCTGCTACCGTAAACCAGCCTTCCAACTCTATTTTTCTGGCCAGAAGATTGGAAATGCACACGGCCACATCCAACGGGCCTTCCAATCTGAAACGCAAATACAGAACTCCGGCAGGGACTGGCAGGTTTCTTCGAAATACGAGCTCCCCGTAATCCCGATCAAACGTGACAACGACCCTGCGCTCCGCGTGTGCGCGTTGCATGACTCCCGCATCGGAAATGCCCGGGTCCGTTTCGGAGATGGAAACGATGTCTTGGCCGGCCTCTCGCAATTGCCGCACGCTTGCCTGCGGAATGTTTTCATCCGCCAGCAGCTTCACGGCGCCATATAGTCGTCAAGCGAATAAACAAACTCCTCCTTCGTGCATGTGGCCGCAAAGGCAAACAGCGCCCGCAATGCTTCTGCAGAAAGTTGCGGGTAATTCTCTAGAATGCGCTGTTGCGACCATCCTTCTGCAAGCAGGCCAAGCAGGAAATCCGCGGACAGCCGGGTTCCGCGAATCAGAGGCTTCCCCGCCAGAACGGCCGGGTCGCTGTGAATGTATTCCTGCCATTCCATTTTGCTATGCCGCTTGAATCGTGTGGGCACGACATGCGATTATAACATGCCCTCGGCCATGCCCACAATATTGCACGGGCTCTGTGCACAGGTTTGCCCGCAGGTTCATGAATGGCCTTCCCCAGTGATTCCGGCCATTTTTGCATGGCGCGGAAGTACCATTTCTAATCGTCCTCGCGCTGGCGGCGGCCCCGATGGCGGCCCAGGCCGAGACGATCAACCTGTACGGGTGGCAGAACCATTCGTGGGAGTTCGTGGACATCGACGGCGGGCGCAGCTTCGACCGCATCCAGTCGAACGCGGGCAACATCGGCTTCGGGGCCAGCGTCGACACCGGCATGGACGGCATCCACGTCACCCTGCAGTGCGAGCAGTTCACCTACTACAACCACTTCGCGGGCGGCACCGGCTGGTGCAACCGCAACTCGAAGATCGGCCTGAAGCATCCGATGGCGGGCGAGATCATGCTGGCCACCTGGCTGCTGCCCTACAACGAGGGCGTGGCGCAGTGGGTGGACCCGTTCTACGACGCGGGCGCGGACTCGCACACCAGCATCATGGGCTCGGTGGGCGCGCACACGATCTTCTACAACACCGGCGACTTCGACCGCCAGGCCTCGGACTCGCATCACTCGAACGGGTTCGATGGTGCCGCGAGGGCCTACGACGGTTCATCCTTCCATGGCTATCCCGAATTCAACTACTCGGGGCTGGCCTACGACACGGGCTTCAACCGCCGCCAGGAGAACATCATCCAGTACTGGTCGCCGGACTGGAACGGGTTCGTGTTCCGGTTCGCGTGGACGGCCGGCATTCGGGATGAAACCACGGCTCGGAATAAGCATAAAATCGACCCGGTGATCCGCTCGTCGAGCCTGGCGTACACCAACGGCCCGCTGTGGCTGGCGGTGACGTGGCAGGACCACGAGGACTGGACGGCGGCCTCCATCGGCTGCGGAGAAAACCGCGTGGAGTCCTGCATGGAGTCCTCGGACGCGGAGAGCTTCCGCCTGGCGGGCCGCTACATCATGGACATGGGCGACGGCGTGAGCGTGCAGGTCTCGGCCATGTGGGAAGACCTGGAGTACGAGTTCAACGGCGTGCCCAACTTCGACACGGTGATGGGCGCGTTCGGGTTCCCGGGCACCATGTCCTACGGGCTGAACATAAGGGATGAGAAGACCGATACAAATATTCGCGCGGCGTTCGGCATTACCGGAACGAGTGGTGGCCTAGATACTACTACCCATGGTGTGGACCTGACCTTAAGGGATGACGATGCCAGCGCCTCAATTTCGGATGCAAATCTCAAGATCCTGAAGGACGCGTATGATGCTGCTGCCAAAGTCGCCGCCGACACTCGAACTGCTTCACAGAAAGCTGTTGTGGAAGGCTACGAGGCGCTGATTAAAAATTCCAGGAACACGGTTAGCGGCAACGGCAACGTCAAGGTCGAGCGCGAGGCCTGGATGGTGTCGGGCAAGGTCAAGTTCGGCGGCCCGGTGGATCTCCGCTTCTCGTACATGGACGCGGATGATCTGGAAGTCGATACCAAGGGCGGCGGCGGAGACTGGAGCGACACCGCGGCGGACGCATGGAACGTCGGGCTGTTCTACACCACGCCGGGCGGCACGGAGCTGCGCCTGACCTACTCCGAGGTCGACAACGACAAGAACGGCTCCTACGGCCAGGGCATTTCGGGCACGGGCCTAGGCACCGCCGGTTCGGAAATCGAGATGGTCGCCCTCGGCATCGTGCACTGGTTCGACTGATTCCTTCAGTTTAGCCAAACGGGTAAAGCAGGCGCCTTTCGGGGCGCCTGCTTTTTTTGGCTCGACCTATAGCCTCGAATTGATTCGCATCCGTCCATTCCGGATCGGACGCGGGCGCCTCCGAAACAATTCCGGTTCGATGCGCACGGACGATTCAGGCATTTGGCGGATGCCGCTTCAGGCGTTCCCGTTCGATGCGTCAGACCGCTCCGGATGTCCGTGCGCCATAAGTCGGCTGTTTCCCCGGCCGCACTGCCATGCCGCCATGGAAGAGATTGAAACATCCCGGTTCAAGGCGGCCTGCCTCGCGGTTCACGCAAGGCACGAGGTCACATGCCCCAGACTTCGATGGATGCGCCGTCCGCCGATTCGCTGCGGCGGAAGAGCTTGTCCTTCCACTTCTTCTTCCCGTCCCGGTCGAAGACCACCAGATGCCCCGACTCCGCCCCGCACCGGTCCATGTACGCCGCCGTCTGCTTCAAGCCCTCGGCAATCGTCCGCTCCAGGCTCTTGTGAAGCAGCTTGCATTCGATCGCATGCTTCCTCATCCGCCCTCCCTGCGGCCACACGACCAGCAGGTCGACGCGCCGATTCCCCAAGCCGTATTCCCGCTCGACCCGACCGCCGCCGTTCACGATGCGCTGCAAAAACGCCTGCAGCAGCAGCTGCGGCGCCGCCTCCTTGTAATCGAAGCGCTCCAGCCAGTGCTCCGAGTTCTCGCGGAAGAACTCCTGGAAGCCCTCCAGCAGCTTCGGCACGTCCAGCGCGCCGTCCGCATCCACATACCAAGACGGCTCCTGCGGCATCCGGTCCTGCGCGGGAAAACTCAGCTCGCGAGGGATGATCTCCGCATAGATCGGATTCGCGATGCGCCGCGGGCTGCCCGGCGCGATCAGGCCCAGATCCCGGGCATACTCCGCATCGCGGGCATCCTCCGCGCGGTCTTCGCCCGCCCGCTCGCGCTCCTTGCCGACCAGCAGCGGCTCGATCACCCGCCGCACCCGCTCCTCCTCCAGCTTGTGCGCCAACTGGTCCAGATGCGTCTCCCGCTTCACGATCAGCAGCTCCTCCGCCTCGCGAATGTCCTCCGCCTCGACGACCCGCCCGAAATCCCGGAACTGATTGCGCGGAAAGCAGGCGCGGCTCGCCAAGGCATTCACCAGCCACGGCTGCCCCTGCGTGCGCTCCCACACCGTCTCCAGCGCATCCTCGCCGAACGCCTGCCCGGTCTCCTCCGTGTGCTGGCCCAGCAAATCGAACACGTCCTCGCGCGTGAAGTCGCCCAAGCGCAGCGATTCGGCCTTGACGTTGAACGCGCTGCCGCCCAGCACCAGCTCGTTGGTGCTCCCCGAACGGATGCGGTAGTCGCGCACGTCGCGCACCCCGCACAGCAGCACGCTCTGCGGGAAGCCTCGCGGACGATCGGCGTAGCCGGCCCGCAACTGGCGCAGCACCGAAATCAGGGAATCGCCCACCAGCGCATCGATCTCGTCGATCAGCAGCACCAGCGGCCGGGCATCGGCTTCGGCCCAGCGGCCCAGCGCCTCGGTCAGGGCATCGTCCGGGCCGGACTCCCGCAAGACCTCCTGCCAGATGCTGCCGGGAAACTCATCGCCCATGTCCCGAGCTTGAGAGACCAGCCGGCTCAGCACGGCGCGAATCGCGCGGCCCACGTCCTCGCGCGCCGTCTGGCCCGATTCGACGTTCACATAGACGCATCGATAGTCGCCGGCCTCGCCGCCGTTCAGAAGGTCGCGCAGCGCCAGCAGCGCCGAAGTCTTGCCGGTCTGCCGAGGGGCATGCAGCACGAAATAGGATTCGTCGCGGATCAGCGTGAGGATCTCGTCTAGGGCCCAGCGTCCCAGAGGAGGAATGCAGTAATGCTTTTCCGGAACGACGGGGCCGGCGCGATTGAATTTGCGCATGGGTTCGGAACGGGCGAATTTCGGGGTGAATCAGGCAATTATCTTATCATGCGGGCATCGTACGCCTTCCCTGAGAGATGGCTCCATCTCCAAGCATTCCGGCCATTTTTGCATGGCGCGGAAGTGCATTTCTAACGAACTTCACGGTTCCCTATGGCTCAAATGCACAGTATTTTGGGTTCAACGCCCTCCTTATCTATCAGTTGCTTCTTGCTGGCAGGCGCCGTTGGCGAACTTGGTCGCGGTCTGCTACCGTAAACCAGCCTTCCAACTCTATTTTTCTGGCCAGAAGATTGGAAATGCACACGGCCACATCCAACGGGCCTTCCAATCTGAAACGCAAATACAGAACTCCGGCAGGGACTGGCAGGTTTCTTCGAAATACGAGCTCCCCGTAATCCCGATCAAACGTGACAACGACCCTGCGCTCCGCGTGTGCGCGTTGCATGACTCCCGCATCGGAAATGCCCGGGTCCGTTTCGGAGATGGAAACGATGTCTTGGCCGGCCTCTCGCAATTGCCGCACGCTTGCCTGCGGAATGTTTTCATCCGCCAGCAGCTTCACGGCGCCATATAGTCGTCAAGCGAATAAACAAACTCCTCCTTCGTGCATGTGGCCGCAAAGGCAAACAGCGCCCGCAATGCTTCTGCAGAAAGTTGCGGGTAATTCTCTAGAATGCGCTGTTGCGACCATCCTTCTGCAAGCAGGCCAAGCAGGAAATCCGCGGACAGCCGGGTTCCGCGAATCAGAGGCTTCCCCGCCAGAACGGCCGGGTCGCTGTGAATGTATTCCTGCCATTCCATTTTGCTATGCCGCTTGAATCGTGTGGGCACGACATGCGATTATAACATGCCCTCGGCCATGCCCACAATATTGCACGGGCTCTGTGCACAGGTTTGCCCGCAGGTTCATGAATGGCCTTCCCCAGTGATTCCGGCCATTTTTGCATGGCGCGGAAGTACCATTTCTAATCGTCCTCGCGCTGGCGGCGGCCCCGATGGCGGCCCAGGCCGAGACGATCAACCTGTACGGGTGGCAGAACCACTCGTGGGAGTTCGTGGACATCGACGGCGGGCGCAGCTTCGACCGCATCCAGTCGAACGCGGGCAACATCGGCTTCGGGGCCAGCGTCGACACCGGCATGGACGGCATCCACGTCACCCTGCAGTGCGAGCAGTTCACCTACTACAACCACTTCGCGGGCGGCACCGGCTGGTGCAACCGCAACTCGAAGATCGGCCTGAAGCACCCGATGGCGGGCGAGATCATGCTGGCCACCTGGCTGCTGCCCTACAACGAGGGCGTGGCGCAGTGGGTGGACCCGTTCTACGACGCGGGCGCGGACTCGCACACCAGCATCATGGGCTCGGTGGGCGCGAACACGATCTTCTACAACACCGGCGACTTCGACCAGCAGGCTTCGGCCTCGGGGCCGAAAACGAACTTCGCTGGCATAAATGTCGACGAGGACGGCGGTTCCGTTTACGGGTTGCCCGAGTTCAACTATGCGGGCGGGGGCTACGACACGGGCTTCAACCGGCGCCAGGAGAACATCATCCAGTACTGGTCGCCGGACTGGAACGGGTTCGTGTTCCGGTTCGCATGGACGGCCGGCAACCGCGACGAGACCGCGGCCCCGCGGGGCGGCGGCGAGATCGACCCGATCATCCGCTCGTCGAGCCTGGCGTACACCAACGGCCCGCTGTGGCTGGCGGTGACGTGGCAGGACCACGAGGATTGGAGCGCTTACTCCGTCGGCGAGATGGCCTCCTCGGACGCGGAGAGCTTCCGCCTGGCGGGCCGCTACATCATGGACATGGGCGACGGCGTGAGCGTGCAGGTCTCGGCCATGTGGGAAGACCTGGAGTACGAGTTCAACAACGTCTCCGGCCTCGACGCGGCGATGACCGCGTTCGGGTTTAAGGACCTCGCCATGAAGACGATTGACGTGGAAGGCAAGGACGTTAACGACAGTAATGCTCTGAAGGTGATTACCGGAACTAACTTGAGCGATTTCAACTGTAGCGACGATGCTGATGGCAATGCCGTTCTTTGCGACCCCGACGGCGCTGACAATACGGCCGGCAATGCCGACGACGACACGGTGCTCGATGCCAGGAACTATGCGTCCATGGGCAGCAACCTCAAGGTCGAGCGCGACGCCTGGATGGTGTCGGGCAAGGTCAAGTTCGGCGGCCCGGTGGACTTCCGCTTCTCGTACATGGACGCGGACGATCTGGAGTTCTCTGGCGCCGGCAGTTCGTTCGATTTGAGCGACACCGCGGCGGACGCATGGAATGTCGGGCTGTTCTACACCATGCCGGCCGGCACGGAGCTGCGCCTGACCTATTCCGAGGTCGACAACGACAAGAACGGCTCCTACGGGCAGGGCATTTCGGGCACGGGCCTGGGAACCCACGGCGCGAAAGTCGAGATGTTCGCCCTCGGCATCGTGCACTGGTTCGACTGAGTCCTTCAGTCCAATCGGGCTAATCAGGAAGGCGCCCTCCGGGGCGCCTTCTTTTTTAGCGCACCATCGCACCCAAAGACGATCCCCGCCTTTCCAGGCGCTTCTCCGTTGCAGAGCCTGCGGCGACAGCGGCGCGCTTGCTTCCATGGCTTGCGGAGCCGGGGCTTCGCCCGGCCGCATTGGCATTCATGCGTTCCCGCGGCATCGCTTCCGGGCAGGCAAGATCGATGCCCTCAAGAGCCACGAAGCATTCCTCACGCGATTTCGGCGGCTTCCTGCGAGTTGCTGCATCCCGGACGGTCGCAAGCGCTTCCTCGGAGCCGGAGTTGCAACCACGATTGGCGGCGCGGGCAGGTTTATCCTCCTTGGGCCGCGGCCGGCGGACAACAAATTCCGAGTGGCTGGGATGGCATTTGATTCTTAAAAAAAGAAGGCGCCCCGGAGGGCGCCTTCCTGATTAGCCCGGTTGGACCGAAGGACTCAGTCGAACCAGTGCACGATGCCGAGGGCGAACATTTCGATTTCGCTTCCAGCCGTGCCCAGGCCCGAGCCCGAAATGCCCTGGCCGTAGGTGCCGTTGTCGTCGTTGTCGACTTCGGAATAGGTCAGGCGCAGCTCCGTGCCGGCCGGCATGGTGTAGAACAGCCCGACGTTCCATGCGTCCGCCGCGGTGTCGTTCCAGTCGCCGCCGAGGGCCGTGCCGGACACTTCCAGATCGTCCGCGTCCATGTACGAGAAGCGGAAGTCCACCGGGCCGCCGAACTTGACCTTGCCCGACACCATCCAAGCATCGCGCTCGACCTTGACGTTGCCGTCCATGGTCTCCCGATTCCGCCCGTACATATCCATTTCTCCGCTCAGAGCCTTGAGCACGGCTTTCTGGGCATCAGTCGCAGTATTGACAGTGCCCGCTTGGATTGCACCTTGAACAGCATTCACATCGTCTAAACCACGTATGGTGGCCTGCGTCGCAGAATCATCCGCATTCGTGTAACCATCGAGCCCCGTGAAAAAGGCTGCATCGCCAGTGTTGTCAAGCCCGGTCACGGTCTCGTTGCCGACATTCCCCGTATAGCCGACGTCGTGCATCACGCCGCCGTAGGACATGCTGTTGCCGTAGCCGAACGCGCCCATCACCGTGTCGAAGTTGGTCACGTTGTTGAACTCGTACTCCAGGTCTTCCCACATGGCCGAGATCTGCACGCTCACGCCGTCGCCCATGTCCATGATGTAGCGGCCCGCAACGCGGAAGCTCTCCGCGTCGGAGGAGTTCATCTCGCCGACCGACACCGCCGTCCAGTCCTCATGGTCCTGCCACGTCACCGCCAGCCACAGCGGGCCGTTGGTGTACGCCAGACTCGACGAGCGGATGATCGGGTCGATCTCGCCGCCGCCCCGCGGGGCCGCGGTCTCGTCGCGCTTGCCGGCCGTCCACGCGAACCGGAACACGAACCCGTTCCAGTCCGGCGACCAGTACTGGATGATGTTCTCCTGGCGCCGGTTGAAGCCCGTGTCGTAGCCCCCGCCCGCATAGTTGAACTCGGGCAACCCGTAAACGGAACCGCCGTCCTCGTCGACATTTATGCCAGCGAAGTTCGTTTTCGGCCCCGAGGCCGAAGCCTGCTGGTCGAAGTCGCCGGTGTTGTAGAAGATCGTGTTCGCGCCCACCGAGCCCATGATGCTGGTGTGCGAGTCCGCGCCCGCGTCGTAGAACGGGTCCACCCACTGCGCCACGCCCTCGTTGTAGGGCAGCAGCCAGGTGGCCAGCATGATCTCGCCCGCCATCGGGTGCTTCAGGCCGATCTTCGAGTTGCGGTTGCACCAGCCGGTGCCGCCCGCGAAGTGGTTGTAGTAGGTGAACTGCTCGCACTGCAGGGTGACGTGGATGCCGTCCATGCCGGTGTCGACGCTGGCCCCGAAGCCGATGTTGCCCGCGTTCGACTGGATGCGGTCGTAGTTGCGGCCGTTCTCGTCCACGAACTCCCACGAGTGGTTCTGCCACCCGTACAGGTTGATCGTCTCGGCCTGGGCCGCCATCGGGGCCGCCGCCAGCGCGAGGACGATTAGAAATTGTATTTCCTACTTTGTACAAAAATTCTAAAAACCCTTGCAAATACAAATATTTACTATTAAATCCTTATTTTCCTCAAAATTATGGTCGTATCCTTGGCTTTTGCCGGGAAATCCCCTGCCCCGGTCGATGCGCCCTCGCCCAGCTACGGATCGAATTGTGGAGTTCCTTTCAGTCCGTTTCCG
Organism: uncultured candidatus Poriferisulfidus sp.; assembly: GCA_963668445.1. Lineage (GTDB taxonomy): Bacteria > Pseudomonadota > Gammaproteobacteria > Poriferisulfidales > Poriferisulfidaceae > Poriferisulfidus. The sequence goes on along the minus strand of OY764335.1, from coordinate 819,462 downwards.
ACAACCGCGCCCGCAACTGCTCGCCCACCTGCTTGGGCTCCGCCTTGCCTCCCGAAGCCTTCATCACCTGTCCCACGAAAAAGCCTAGCAGTTTATCTTTGCCGCTGCGATACTGCGCAACCTCATCCGGATGCGCATCCAGAGCTTGAGTAATCCACTGGTCCAGTTCCGCCCCCGCACCCACTTGACGCAACCCGCGCGCTTCAATGATGCCATCCGCCTCACCCTCGCCTGCCCACATGGCATCAAGCACTTCGCGAGCGGCATTGTTCGACACATCCCCCGCATCAAGGCATTGCAGCAAACGTGCCAAGGCGGCCGCGCTTACAGGTGGCTCATCGCCTTCAATCTGGTGCTTCTTCATCCGGGGCAACACTTCGCCGACGACCCAGTTCCCGGCCGTGGTCGCATCGGCACCTGCAGCTACTGCGGCTTCGAAGTACTCGGCGCGAGCGCGGCTTTGCACCAGCAGGCCCGCCGGTTCGGCCGATAGCCCGTACTGCTCCATCAGCCGTGTCCGTCGCGCCAGCGGCAGTTCCGGCAACGTCGCCGCCACCTCGGCCTGCACGGCTTCATCCACGACGACCGGGAGCAGATCCGGATCCGGAAAGTAGCGATAGTCGTCCGCATGCTCCTTCGTACGCATCGGCCGCGTGCAATCGGCGGCCACGTCGTACAGCCGCGTTTCTTGCACGATCTCTTCGCCTCGCTGCAGCGCCTCGGCCTGTCGCCGCTGTTCATAGCGCAGCGCACGCTCCACGAAGCGGAACGAGTTGAGATTCTTAATCTCCACTTTGACGCCCAACTCGGAGATACCGGGCGGGCGCAGGGAAATATTGGCATCGCAGCGGAACGATCCTTCCTCCATATTGCCGTCGCAAATCTCCAAGCACGTGACGATGCCATGGAGCGTGCGCATGTAGGCCGTCGCTTCTTCGGGACTGCGCATCTGCGGCTCCGACACGATTTCCATCAGCGGCACGCCGGCCCGATTGAGATCGACCGCACTTTCGCCGGCATAGCCTTCGTGCAGCAGCTTGCCCGCGTCCTCCTCCAGATGCGCCCGCGTCAGTTCGATACGCCGCCGTGCGCCATCCGGCAATTCGAACTCGACCGTACCTCCGGCGACGATCGGCTGCTCGTATTGGCTGATTTGATAGCCCTTCGGCAAATCCGGGTAAAAGTAGTTCTTGCGCGCGAACACGCACGGCGAGCAGATGCGCGCCTGCACCGCAAGCCCGAACCGCACCGCCATCCGGACCGCTTCGCGATTGACGACCGGCAACACCCCCGGCAAGCCCAAGTCGATGCCACACGCCTGCCGATTCGGTTCGGCCCCGTACTGCGTCGGCGCTGCCGAAAACAGCTTGCTGCGCGTCGCCAGCTGGGCATGGATTTCCAGCCCGATCACCGTCTCCCAACCGCTCATGCGAACCCTGGGGGCATCGCGCGATGCCACTCCGTCTCCCGTTGCCACGCAGCGCCTACGGCAAGCAGCAGCGCCTCTTCGAAATAGTTGCCGATCAACTGTACGCCGACCGGAAGTCCTTCCACCGGCCGCGCCGGCAGCGCCAGCCCCGGCAAGCCTGCCAAATTGACCGGAATGGTGTAGCAGTCGAGCAGGTACATGGCAACCGGGTCTTCGATGTTCTCGCCTAATGCAAACGGCAGCGTTGGCGACACTGGCGCCGCAATGACATCGACCTCTGCAAAAGCTTCCTGGAAATCCTGGCTGATCAGTTGCCGGACGCGTTGCGCCTTCAGGTAATAGGCATCGTAGTAGCCCTCCGACAAGGCATACGTCCCGACCATGATGCGCCGCCGCGCTTCCGCACCGAAGCCTTCCTCGCGCGAACGGCAGAACATATCTTCAAGATCTTTCGGCTCCGCGCAGCGATGGCCATAGCGCACGCCGTCGTAGCGAGCCAGATTCGACGAGCACTCGGCAGAAGCGATTACGTAATAGGCCGGCGTGGCAAGCGGCAGATTCGGCAATGAAACCTCCTGCAAACGAGCCCCGAGTTCCTCCCATGCCGCCGCCGCCTCTTCCACCGATTCCCGAATCCGTCCATCCAACTGCGCATCGAAGAACTCCTTCGGCAGGCCGATGCGCAGGCCCGCAACGGGCCGCTCCAGCTCCGCCAGGTAATCCGGTGCAGGACGGTCCACGCAAGTCGAATCGCGGTCATCAAAGCCCGCCATGATGCCCAGCAGCGCCGCGCAATCTTCGGCACTCACGCCCAAGACGCCGCCTTGGTCCAAACTGGACGCGAATGCCACCATGCCGAACCGCGAGACGCGCCCGTACGTCGGCTTGAGGCCGGTCACTCCGCAAAACGACGCCGGCTGCCGAATCGAGCCGCCGGTATCGGTCGCCGTCGCAACCGGTGCCAACCGTGCCGCCACCGCTGCCGCCGAACCGCCACTGGAACCGCCCGGAACGCACTCCAAGTCCCACGGATTGCGCACCGGCCCGTAATAACTCGTTTCGTTTGACGAGCCCATGGCGAATTCGTCCATGTTGGTCTTGCCGAGCATCACCATGCCGGCCTCCCGCAGGCGCGACACCACTTCGGCATCGTACGGAGCCACGAAATTGTCCAGCATGCGCGAACCGCAACTGGTGCGGACGCCTTGCGTGCAGAAAATATCCTTATGCGCCATCGGCACGCCTGCCAGCGGTCCGGCAGTGCCGCCCGTGCGAGCCCGGTCGGCCGCATCGGCCTGCTCCAGTGCCGATTCCGCCGTCACGGTGATGAAACTGTTGAGCGCCTCGTCGTGCGCTTTCACCCGCTCCAGATACAACGCGGTCAGTTCGCGGCTGGAGATCTCACGCGCCTCCAGCGCCCGTGCCTGCTCCAGAAGGCCGCGCTCGTGCATCAGCCCGACCCCAGCACGCGCGGCACCCGGTACAGCCCCGCCTCCGCCCGTGGCGCCAGCGCCTGATGCTCTTCGCGCCGGTCAGGCTCCAGCGCTTTGTCTTCGCGTAGCCGCTGCGTGACTTGCAGCGGGTGCGCCATCGGCTCGACACCGGCCGTATCCGCCGCGCTGAGCTGGGCGAAAAACTCCAAAATTTCGCCCATATCGCGGAGCAGCCGAGCCTCTTCCTCGGGACTCGGCCGCAATTTGGCCAATTGGGCAATCTGGCGCACTAGGGCCGCATTCAAATCCATGAGCATCCCGCATGAAGCGTCGGCCGTTTGCCGCCGACAGCCCAGTATAGCGGCATCCCTGCCCTCCGGCGGGAGGCGTGCCAGACGTGGCGACCTCCGGAACGTCGCAGGCGCGGTCGCTGAAAAGTATATAATTCCACTCGGATTTCACCCATCTCCCCTTTCCTTCCAGAGGAACTCACGGTGTTGCGCAAGCTATTAAGCGAAGACATGGCCATCGACTTGGGCACGGCCAACACGTTGGTCTACGTCCCGAACAAGGGCATTGTACTGAATGAGCCTTCGGTGGTCGCCATACGCAAATACGTGGACATCCGCGATAAGAACCGAATCGAAGCGATCGGCACCGAAGCCAAAACCATGATCGGCCGCACGCCGCACAACATCGAAGTCATCCGCCCCTTGCGCGACGGCGTAATCGCGGACTACGACGCAGCCGAGAAAATGCTCCAGCATTTCATCCGCAAGACGATGCGCCGGCGCTTGTTCCCGATTGGCCCGCGCGTCTTGATCTGCGTGCCCTACGGCGCCACGCAGGTCGAACGCCACGCCATCCAGGCCGCCGCCGCCACGGCCGGCGCCCGCAAGGTGTACGTCTACGAAGAACCCATTCTTGCCGCCATCGGCGCCGGCCTCAACATTCAGGAGCCGCGCGGCTACTTCGTGCTTGATATCGGCGGCGGCACATCCGAGGTCGCCGTGCTGTCGCTGGGCGAAATCGTCTACGGCGCCTCCTCGCGGACTGGCGGCGACCACTTCAGCCAAAGCATCATCGACTATGTGCGCCGCAGCTTCGGACTCTTGATCGGAGAGAGCACCGCCGAGATTATCAAGCACACGATCGGCAACGCTTCCCGGCCGCAAGATATCGAAGAGATGGAAGTGCGCGGCCGCAATCTGGCCGACGGAGCGCCCCGCAGCATCACCATCAACAGCAACGAAGTCAACGATGCCTTGCAGGATCCGCTGCGCGCCATTCTAGACCAAATCCGCGCCGTGCTCGACCAGACGCCGCCAGACCTGACTTCGGACATCATGAGCAATGGCATCGTGGTCACTGGCGGCGGCGCCATGTTGACAGGCATCGACGACCTGCTGAGCCAAGAAATCGGCATTCCGGTCGTGACCGCGGATGAACCCTTGTACTGCGTGGCCCGAGGCGGCGGCAGGGTTTTGGAAAACGACATGAAGCGCCCGCAAAACTCGGTTGCCTGACCTAACACTCCAACCTTAGATCTGGCAACGTGGCCGATCTTTCCGACCTCCTCGCTCCAACAGTTTTGTGGATTAAGCTGGTCGCCAGCATCACGCTGGCCAGCACGCTGTCCAGCGTGGACTACCGCTATGCGGTGGCCAGTCGCGCCGAACCGGCCATCGGACTCGCTTCCCAAGCCATCACCGCTACCGCCCTCGCGCCCATCCATCTGTTCGAGTGGGCCGAGGAACGCTACCGAGCCGCAGAACGCCTCGTCGACGAGAATCGGCGGCTGCGCCACCGGCTTCTGGAACTGCGCCAAAAACTTCTGTCCTTGCATGCATTGCAGGAGGAAAACCTCCATTTGCGTACGCTTGCGGAACTGGATTCCTCGCCGCACATGGGACGTACGCTGGCCGCCGAAGTCGTCAGCGTCGACACCGCCGCCTTTCGCCAGCAAATCACCATCAACCGCGGCGAGCGCGATGGCGTCTACATCGGCCAGCCGGTACTGGACGCGCACGGCATCGTCGGACAAGTGTCTCGAATCGGGCTGCTCCAATCCGTCGTGCTGCTGGTTACCGACGCGGCGCACGCCGTGCTGGTGCGCAACGAACGCACGGGCGACCGCTATCTCGCCCACGGCAACGGCCATGGCCTGAAGCTGCGCTTCGTCCCCAAGCATAACGACATACGCGCTGGCGACGCCCTGTTGACTTCCAGCCTCGACGATACATACCCGACCGGCCGCCTAATCGGCCGGATTGCGCAGATCACGGCTCCGCCCGGGCGCGATTTTCTGGAAGCCTATATCGAAGCCGGCGCAAAACTGCACCGGAATCGCATCGTGCTGCTCTCCTGGAAGGCCTCGGAAGACGACGCGGCGGACCGTGCTCCGGACGGCGATGCTCCCTAATACTTGGCAATTGAACCTATTCGCGGTCGCCACCTTGACCCTGGCCGCCGTACTGGAAGTCTGGCCCATGCCGGAATGGCTCGCGCCATGGCAGCCGCGCTGGCTCACCGCCACGCTAATCTACTGGTGCTTCGCCTACCCGGGAAAAATCGGCTTCGCGCTCGCGTGGCTGTTCGGCCTCCTCAGCGACCTGCTTGCCGGCAGCTGGCTTGGCGTGCATGTCGTCAGCTATTGTACGGTGGCGTTTTTGTCCGCACGCTTCCACCGCACCTTGCAATTATCCGGCCCTCTGCAAAAAATCTTTCCGGCCAGCCTGCTGCTGGCGGGCCATCTGGCCTACCTGCACCTCGCATCGCTGCTCTTCTTCCAATTCAACCCCGGACTGGAGCATTGGTACAGCTGGCTGTCCAGCTTGCTGGTCTGGCCGCTTCTGTGCCTGCTGTTCGCGCCCCTGCAACGGCAGATCGAAAACGATCGAAGCATTTCCTGAAGAAGCTTAGCTTATTCGCTCTGCTCCAGCCAACGGGTTACAGATTCCAACTGCAACGACGGCCCCATGGGTTCGAGCAGTTCCCGCGCCCGCTGGAATGCCGCCCGCGCCGATGCCTGCTCGCCCAGAAGCATGTACACGTTGCCCAGTTCTCCGATTATATCCGGGTGCTTGGGCCAGCGTTCCGTCAATTCCAAATAGGCCACCTCCGCACCGGCCAAATCGCGCTGGCGCAGCAACTGGCGCGCTCGCGCCCATGCCTCGAATAAAGCCACGGCATCAGGATCGGCTGCCTCCTGCAAAGCAGCGGTCGATTCTGGGGCTGGTTCAGGCGCCTGCTCCGCAAGGGACGCTGATACGGATTCTACGGGAGGTTCCAGCACCGGCTCCAGCGGCGGCACAGGCTGCTCCTCCGGCTCCGGCTCCACGACTGCATCTGCAGCTTCTGGCGGCTCTTGCACCTCTTCGGGCACCACCAGCGGCGGCAAATCCTCCGGCGCGAACATCGACTCCGTCTGCGGCTCAAGCAACCAGCCCAAGTCGTAGTCCAGACGCCAGCCCAGCCAAAGCAGCAATGCGATTAAGGCCACGATCGCCAAGTGGCTGAATGTGCGTGTGTTCGTGCGAAGCGTCATGGCGGAATTCAGCGCATCTCCGGCATCAAGCGCTTGCGCAGGAGCGGGTAGACGTACGGCATGGCCGCCAGTTCTTCGTCCGGCGGCATGGCGGAAGCACTGGGATTTTCCGGCTTTGGTGGCGCAACAGGCACCGCCGCTGCCGCATCATCGGGAGCCTCGGCTCGCGGCGCCGCAGCATCTTCAAGCATGATCGCATCGTCCGCCAACCCGTGCCACGGGCTAGCCCCGGCAGCCAGAATCAGTAGCAGAACAGCTCTAAGCAAATGCGGCATGGGAACTCGAACGACTCCGCAGCTTCTTTCTATTATACTGGCTGCATGCTACGTTCATGCCTTCCCGATTATGCGTGGGTCGACCGGCAAAACACGCTGGAGGATTTCCTCGCAGCCACCGTGCACGCGCCTTGGCTGACGCTGGACACCGAATTCCTGCGCACCTCCACCTACTACCCGATCTTGTGCCTGATACAAGTTTCGGATGGGACGCGCCATGCGCTGATCGATGCCCAAGCCGGCTTGGACTTGTCGGGGCTAGTCGCACGGCTGCGCGACCCCGCCTGCATCAGCGTGCTGCACGCCTGCTTGCAAGACGTGGAAATCTTGCACCACGACTTCGACCTTATTCCCGGCAATGTCTTCGATACCCAAGTCGCATGGGGGCTTCTGGGACGCGGCTTCCAGACCAGCTACTCCGCTATGGTGAAACAGCAATTGGGTATTGCGCTGGACAAATCGCAAACCCGTAGCCGCTGGGACCGCCGTCCGCTGACGCCGGCCCAACTGGAATACGCCGTGCTGGACGTCGTGCATCTGGCACCCATCTACCAGCACTTGTCGGACGCGCTAGAGCGTTGCGGAAGGCTGGGCTGGCTGCACGAAGAGATGGCGCAGGCATTGACGCCCGCCGCTTGGATTCCAGACCCGGATGAGGCTTGGCGGCGCATCCGCGTGCCTGAACGCCATCTGCTTGCCTCGCGCTCGCATATCCTGAAGGCGTTAGCCCGCTGGAGGGAACTGACGGCCCGGCGCCTCGACCGCGCGCGACCGCGCATCGCTGCGGATGAGATCCTGATCGATCTGACGCGCGCATTGCCCCGTACCCGAAACGACTTCAACCGGCTGATCGGCAATGCCGTGCCCCGCAAAGTGCAAAGCGAACTATGGGCCGCCCTGGAGCAGACCCACGATCAGATGCCGCCGAAACTATCCACTCCCACCCGCGAAGAACGCATCGCGCAGCAAGCCAAGATTCGGCAATTGATGGCCGTGGCCCGCAAAGTCGCCAGCGAATTGGACATGGCTCCGGAACTGCTCGCGACTCGGGCCATGCTGGCGGAACTCGTGCAGAGGCGGCCGAATCCGGCATTGCTGCAAGGCTGGCGCCGCGACCAGATCGGACTGGCGCTGCAAGAGGCGCTCGATGCCGCTTAGTGCCGCGCCGGACTGTCCGCCGGAATTGCTGGCGCGGGTACGACGCTCCGCCGGCAACCGCGACCTGTTGCTGATAGCGGATGCGCCAGCACCACCGGCGTTCGACTGGATTGCGGCCACGCTGTCGGCCCGAGAGGTCTTGAACGGTGCAAGCCTGCCGCGCCAGGCTTGCGCCCTGCTGGTAACACCGTGGCTCGCTGCCGACCGGTTGGATGCCGTCATCGCCCGCCTGCGGGACCTGCTTCTGCAGGAATTTTTCGTCGCGCATCCTGGCGACGCTGTCGAGCAAGCGCGACGTATGGGCGCACTAGGCCTGCAGTGCGAGGCTGTGTGCCGAAAAGGCGGACAGGCGTGGGGGCTGAACCGCTTCGATGCGCGAACCTATAAAAAGACCCCCGACTGGCTCAACAGCCGCCACTGGGCCAACCCGAACCTGTGGGGCAAGTTCCGCTGGTAGGCGATCAGCCCTGTTCGTGCGGCGCACACAGGCGCCTGAGCTCCGGAGGAGGATTGTCCGGGCATTGCCCGCACTGCTGATTGCCGGGGATGGAAATCTCCATCTTTGCCGGATGCGGCAGGTCCAAGCCCTGCATCAAGGCCACGAATTCCGCTTCGCTGCGATCATCCTTCAAGCGCGGATTGCGCGTCTTCTCCTGCGCGATCGTGGACACGAAGCGCCCCTCGTAATCGTGCGCCGGATACACCAGCGTATCGTCCGGAAGTGTGAAGAATTTGTCCCGGATGGAGCGGTAGAGCGTCGCGGCATCTCCAGACTGGAAATCGGTCCGTCCGCACGCGTCGATCAGCAAGGCATCGCCGGTGAACAGCCAATCCTGCGCGGAGCTTCGCAGCAGATAGGCATGATGCGCGTCCGTGTGCCCGGGCGTGAACAGCGGGTGCAGCTCCAATGTGCCGATGCGTAGCGACTCGCCTTCGCGAATCCCGATGTCCCGGCACGGCAACCCGTCCATCGCCGGCCCGGCAATCTTGCAATCGGTAAGCGACTTGAGCTTGCAAGCTCCGGTGATATGATCGGCATGGATGTGCGTTTCCAGCACGCACGTCACCCGGCGCCCCATCCGGCGCAATACTTCTAAATCGCGCTCCGCGGTCTCCAGCACCGGATCGATCAGCACGGTCTCGCCGGTTTGCGGACAGCCGAGAAGGTAGGTGTATGTGCAGGATTCCGGTTCGAACAGCTGCTTGAAAATCATGGCGGGCGAGGTGCCGGGCGACGACGCTTTAAGGGCAGAACGCGCCCATCTTACCGTATAAGCTCGGAACCTTGTAACATAGGCGCACCGAACCTCTTGCCCGCAAGGCGGCCACTCCATGGATGCACAGCAAATCCAAACTCTGATTGAAACCTGCATCCCGGATGCGCAGGTCGCTGTCAGCGGCAACGAAGGCAAGTTCGAAGCGACGGTCGTCAGCCCATCCTTCGCGGGCGTAGCCCCCGTGAAGCGCCATCAGATGGTGTATGGCGCCGTCCGCGCCCACATTGCGGACGGTTCGTTGCATGCGCTGAGCATCCGTCCGGTCACGCCGGACGAACACGCAGCGGCATCGTAAATTCAGGGCGTGCCGCGGGTGCGGCCGGCATCGATTGAGCGCAAGCCATCCTGGCGCGCATAATACGCCGCCAGATCCTCCATATCCTGCTCCGTCAGCGGCACCACAATCGCAGCCATGATCGCGTTGGTGCGCACCCCCGCCTTGTAGTCCAGCAGGCTGCGCAGCAGGTAGTCCTGATGCTGCCCGGCAATCCTGGGGAAGGTCGGCACAGGGCTGTTGCCGTCCGGCCCATGGCAGGCCTGGCAACTCAGGGACTTCTCGTGGCCACGTTCCGGATTGCCGGCGCCGAACGCCGCACCAGCAACGCACACGCTTAGCAACGCCGCAGCGCCGACACGGGACGGAAGCCAAGAACGCTTCATTGGAGGGAGGCCAGATAGGCTGCAATATCGCGCATCTGCTCGTCGGACAAGCGCACGCTTTGCGCCTGCATGGTGGCGTGCTGCCGCTCGCCGGAGCGATACGCCATCAGAGCGGCCACGATATATTCCACATGCTGGCCGCCGAGCTTCGGCACACGGTACGACGGGTAGACATTGGTGTAGCTGGGCACGCCATGGCAGCCAAGACAGGTCCCGGACAAGGTCCGGCCCCGCTCGACGCTGGCCTCATCGGCCGCCGCGCTTCCCGTCATCAGGCCACCCAGCAACGCGATTGCCGAAAAAAATGCGCGTCCGTGCATTGGAGTAAGGTAAAGCGATCGGCAGCAGCATCCGTCGATGCCGCACATTATAACATTAGCTGCCAACCGATGGATTGCTAAAATTAAGGGGCCGGCGCCGCAGTTCCGCGCATTTATGGAGTTCCTCAAGCCCCGCATCGTCAAAGCTCGCCAGCTGGCCCTTGCCCTGCTCTCGCCCTGCTTGGCCCCGGTCCAAGACGATTTGGGAAACGTCCCGACTGCCATGCAACAGGATCCATACGTCAACGGCTCCATCATCGGCCTCACCGAACGGGTTTGCGCCAGCCTTGGCATCACCCGCCTGCCGCACATCAACCGGGTCATCTCCGCCGTCTTTGAAGACATCTACCGACGCGAAGCCACCGCCGTGCTGACGCGCTGCGACGCGCTACTGGAAGACCCCGGCTCCGATTTGTCGCGCAGCCGGGCCGACATCAGCGGCGGGGCATCTTCCAAGCCGGGGCCAGACTGGACGCAGGCCTTATGCGAGCATATTCTGGCGCATTACGACCGGCCTGACACGCTGGTCCTGTGACCCGTACCCGCCATGGACATCGCCCTGCATCGCTCCCGGGAAGACATTGAGGAAGATCTCGAATACTACTTCAGCGAGCAACGCGACAAGCACAACCAAATTAGGCCCGACGACGACATCCGGAGCTTCACGCCGGATGCAACGCATTTTGCCGCCGACCCGGGCACCGAAACGGTAGGCAACCTGTTTCATCCGTTCCCGCGGCATTCGCTCGACCGCATCTTCATCGGCATCAGCTTCCCACTGTTCGCCAACAACTGGGGCGCCGCATTCCTGCGCCATCTGCTGGAACTAATCAGGCCCGAAGGCGCCATCATCCTGCCGGTCTATCCGGAAATGCAGGCGCGCGAAAAAGGCTTATGGTGCCGCAGTTCGCTGGAAAACATTTTTCGCAGCCGCTCGCGCTTCATCGGCATCAGCAACATCTGGGCCGAAAACGACGGCGTCATGTCCATGCGGGTCGGACGGCACTGGCCTCCCGTCATTCCGAGCACGGCACGCTGGCTCTTCCAGCAAGCGCCGCGCCGCCTGCTGGCGCAGGCGTTGGAATACGGCCATCAGGAGGCCGCCTCAGCCTGGCTTGCGGAAACGGCCCGCCACTGGCGCCTGGCGCAACGGCATGCTGTCGTCGAGCAGATCATCCGCGAGATCCGGGGCATCCGCAAGGCCACGCGCTTGGCGGCCATGGGCGAAGATGCGGGACTGCTTGCGCTGGAATGCCTGCTGAGCCCCTATACCCGCGTCACGCAGGCTTGGGTCTGCGGCAGCCGGGAAGACGCCGCAGGCCTGCAAGCCGTAGGCCTCGCCTGTTCCACGCACCGCCACGGCCCTCTCGAGTGGCGCACCGAGGCCGGCGGGCCTTGCGATGTGCTGTACCTCGAATCGCCTGCAGAACCGGCTCTGCAGGCGGCACTGGAATGCCTGCCGCATGGCGGCCATCTGATTCTCGCTCCAGAATGCCTCGCCTTGCGCAACGAACTGGCCGACGGTTTCGAAGCGCCCGCGCACTACTCCAGCCGCGTGGCGCAGCAACTGCAGCGGAACATTCCGATCTACCACTATTCCTCCCGGATCCAAGCGGAACTGGAGCAGGAAAACGCCACGCGCCAAGGCGTCTTCGCCGTGCTGCGCAAAGCCTAAAGCCACTGCCAAAGCGCCGCCGCCATGACTGCCACGCTCACCGCCAGAATGCCTGCGTTCCCCGCCAGCATGCGCCAGCGCGAAAAGCCAGTGCCGCGCCATGCCCGCTCCGCCTCGTGAAGAAGCATGTTGCCGCTCACCAGCGCCGGCAGAATCGCCAGCACCCCGAACAATGTCATGCCATGCCGATATTGCGGCAATTCGATGATCCAAGCCCAGTCTGACATGCACGCCGCCCGCGCCGCCCGTCGGAATATCCAGTATACGCTTTGGATGCCGCTACTGGCTCTGGCACTGTTGGCTGCCGCGCCGACGCCTGCGCCAAGCGCCCAAGACGACGCCCGCCTCGAAACCCAGCGGGCGCTTTATGGCAAGGCCCTGCAGACCCTGCGCAAAGGACGTTCCAAACACTTTCGGCAACTGCTCCAGCAACTCGACGCGTATCCGCTCAAGCCGTACTTGGAATACCGCTATCTGGTCGCCCGCCTGCGTGGATCGCACGATGCCGCCATCGCCGACTTCATCGCCGAGCATGAAGGCTCCCATCTAAGCCGACGGCTGCGGCGCGCCTGGCTGCCCGCCTTGTTCAAACGCCACCAATACGCCCGGCTGATCGCGATGTACAAGCCGCACGAGAATGCCAGCTTGGATTGCCTCTACGCCCGCGCCCATATCCGTCTGAAAGCGCCAACGGCGCCCTTGCAGCACTTGATCCACGCCATTTGGCTGCACGGCAAGTCGCGGCCCAAGATCTGCGACCCGCTGTTCCAATGGTTTCGCAAGCGTGGCCTCAACAAGGAACTGGTGTGGCAGCGCATCCAACTCAGCATGGAACAACGCAACACACGCCTCGCGCGCTACCTCAAACGCTTCCTCCCCAAGCAAGAGCGCGTCTGGATCGACCTCTGGATCAAAATGCACCGCCACCCGCAGCGCCATTTGAAGGATCCGCGCCTGAAATCGCATGAACGGCACTTTCAGATGATCGCGGCGCACGGCATTACGCGCCTCGCTCGCAAGCAGCCGGGAGCCGCCCGGCAATGGCTGGAGAAATTCGTGCAGGCCGAAATCTTCGATGCCGCTTGGGCGCAGGAATTGCGTTACCGCATCGCCTTCGGCGCCGGACGCGTCGGGCATCCTCAGGCACGCTTCATGATGGAAGACATTCCGCTCAATCGGCGCGACGACGATTTCCGCCGCCTGCGCCTGCGCCTCGCCCTGCGCGAACACGACTGGAAGCGCGTACTGCACGCCGCCCGGGAATTGCCTTACGGCTACACCGAAACACGCATGAGCGAATACTGGCAGGCGCGCGCTCTGGAAAAATTGGGCGATGCCGATGCCAGCCGCCGCAAATACGGAGAACTGGCCAAAACCCGAGGCTACTATGGCTTTCTGGCCGCGGAACGCATCCAGCAGCCGCATGCCATGAATGCCCGAACGATGGCATTGACCGAACCGCAGCGGCGCATGGCGGAACGCACTGCGCCCATCGCCCGAGCACGCGAATTCTATTACCACCGGGATTTTCGCAACGCGCGCCAAGAATGGAACGACCTGCTCGATATGGACAACCCCGACCTCAGCAACTATGCCGCCGTGCTGGCCGGACATTGGGGCTGGCACGAAGGCGCGATCCGCGGCTTCGGCCACAGCCGCAGCTTCGACGATTTGCGCCTGCGCTTCCCGAAGCCCTACTTGGAATTGTTCGAAGCCAACGCCCGGCGCAACCGCATTGATCCGGCCTTCATCCTTGCCGTCGCACGCCGCGAAAGCGCCTTCGTTGTCGACACCCGATCCTCAGCCGGTGCCATCGGCCTGATGCAATTAATGCCGTCCACGGCCCGGGCCGTTGCCCGCTCGCTCAAACTCAAGCGCCCGCGCACCCGGGACCTCAAGGATCCGAACCTCAACATCCTCTTGGGCAGCCGCTATCTGGCCGACATGCTGAAGCGCTATCAAGGCAATACCGCCATGGCGCTGGCCGCCTACAACGCAGGCCCCGGCGCCGTCGACCGCTGGCGCCCCGAATCCTACATCGATGCGGACATCTGGATCGACTCCATCCCTTATCAGGAAACTTGGAAATACGTCCGCGCCACACTCGAATACGCCACGATCTACCGCTGGCTGGCCGGCCGGCCGATGCAACCGCTCTGGCCACAGATCCATCCGATTCAGCAAGCACCCCAAAACAGGCGGCGCTGACCCACGGCACCTCTTCAGGCCGCCGCCCGCAAGGCCTGATCGATGTCTTCCAAAATGTCGTCGATGTGCTCAATGCCGATGGACAGGCGCACCATGTCCGGCGTAACGCCGGCTGCTTTCAATGCCGCAGCGTCCAGTTGCCGATGCGTGGTGGTGGCCGGATGGCATGCCAGCGACTTGGCATCGCCGATATTGACCAGCCGCACCACCAGTTTCAGTGCGTCAATGAAGCGAGCCCCGGCCGCCGCCCCGCCCTGAATGCCGAAACTCATGATCGACGATGCACGCCCGCCCATGTACCGCTGCGCCCGATCGTGGTGCGGGTGGTCCTCCAGCCCCGCAAACCACACCCATGACACTTGCGAATGCTCCTTCAGGAACCGGGCGGCCTGCTTCGCGTTCTCGCAATGCCGCTCCATGCGAAGCGGCAAGGTCTCAAGACCCTGCAGCAGCAGAAAACTGTTGAAGGGCGACAGGGCCGCACCCATGTTGCGCAGCGGAATCACCCGTACGCGGGCAATATAAGCGCCGGCTCCCAAATCCGTATAGACCACGCCGTGGTAGGACGCATCCGGTTCGCTCATCACCGCGAAGCGGTCGGCATGCTCCAGCCACGGGAAATTCCCGGAATCCACGACGATCCCGCCGATGGACGTGCCGTGCCCGCCCATATATTTCGTCAGGGAATGGATGACGATGTCGGCCCCATGCTCGAACGGCCGGCAGAGCACGGGCGTCGGCACGGTGTTGTCCACCACGAGCGGCAGGCCATGCGCGTGCGCCAACTCGGCCAGAGCCGCCAAGTCCGCCACGTTGCCGGCCGGATTGCCGACGGTTTCGCAGAACACCAGCCGCGTACGGGCATCCACATGCGCGGCCAAGGCATCCAGATCGTCCGGATCGGCAAAACGCACTTCGATGCCCAAGCGCGGCAATGCATGCGCGAACAGATTGTAGGTGCCTCCGTACAGCGTATGCGTCGAAATGATGTTGTCGCCGCTGCCCGCAATCGCGAAAATCGCATTGGTGATGGCCGCCATCCCGGAGGCCTGCCCCAACGCACCGACACCCCCCTCCAACTCGGCCACGCGCTTCTCCAAGACCGCCGTGGTCGGATTCATGATGCGGGTGTAAATATTGCCCTCGCGCTTGAGATCGAACAAATCCGCTCCATGTTGCGTGTCGTCGAAGGCGTACGACGTCGTTTGATACACCGGCACAGCCACCGCTTTCGTCGTCTCCTCCGGCTCATAGCCGCCATGCACGGCCAAGGTTTCCAGTTTCATTTATAGATCCTCCATGCCGGCACGGTCGGCGCCAACTTCGTCCAGTCCTTCCCGATGCGCCCAGTTGAGGCACTGCAGCAGATGCCGGAACGGCAGCAGACCCGAATCATGCAACTCCATCCCCGGCATCGCAACGTCGCCCACTTCCGCCATTCCGCCGAACTTGGCGGCCTGCTCCAGTTCCCTTGCCACCAGCAGGGGCCGCCGCATCGTATCCCGGCGCTCGTCCATAGCGCAGGCCCGGCTCACGGCAACGCCTCCCTGCGGATTCGCACAGCGTCTCCAAACCGCATGCCGACAGCAATGTTCGGAGCCGGCCAGATATCCCTTCCCGAACGACTCGGAATCCGTCTTGCGCACCTTTTCATGGCGTCCAGTTTAGCGGGTTTGACGCATCATACGCACAGACCCGAAAATTTCCCGCCTATCCCGGCGCCCGTTTGCCGTACAATCTAGCACGCTTCCCGATACTGGGCCGCTCAAGCCGCCCCTTTCCGCCATGCTCGCTCTTCAAGCCTCCGCCTTCGCTCTGTACCTCGCGGCCTTGACCGGCATCGCGTCAGGCAAGGCGACATCCCGCACCATTGCGGCAGCTTGGGCCGCTGGATGCGTCCTGCATGGCTGGAGCCTATTGCATCCCGTCTGGCACGGCGGGAGCTTCGTGTTCACGTTCTTCAATGCAGTCGCGCTGACGACCTTGCTGATCAATGCCTTGGTGCTGGCATGGGCATGGTGGCGTCCGACCTGGCACTTGGGACTGATTGCTCTGCCTTGCGCCTTGGCAGCCATCTGGGTCGAACCTTCTGCCGCAGAAAGCTCCAAGGACTTCAGCTGGAGCATCCGTGCGCATGTCCTGCTCTCCCTGCTGGCCTACGGCGCCCTCACCTTGGCCGGCACCCAAGCCTTGATGCTCCTCATGAAAGAGCACTATCTCGGGCCGCAGCACATGGCCAGCCGCATGGCGGGACTGCTGCCGCCGCTCGACCGCATGGAAGCGCTGCTCGTTGAGATCATCGCACTCGGGCTCATCCTGCTGACGATGGGCCTAGCCGTAGGCGGCATCGCCTTGACCAGCCCTTTCGCGCCGGGCATGCTGCATAAGACCGTGTTCTCGCTACTGGCATGGGCCACTCTGGTTGCGCTGCTTTGGGGGCACTGGCGCTTCGGCTGGCGCGGCCGGCTGGCCGCCAGCATGACGCTGGCAGCTTTGATCTTTCTGGTGTTCGGCTTCCTCGGCACCAAGTTCATGTTGGAAATCACTGCTGTCCCGACGTTAATGAAAGAAGGCTTTGCAACTAGCTGATACACATTGTGAAACAAGTATTAATCAGGTGTCGCCGACCTCGGCCCGACGACCTCATTGCAGTACTTGCGCATCAAATCGTTCTTCGGCACCTCGGGAAAATGCGCTCAAGACCCAGACCTGGACCGCCGCCTCGGTCTATGTGCGGGTCGCCATCACCAAGAAGCGGTTGCAGCTGGAACTCAGCATGCAGACAATCCTGCAGATCCTCAGCCTAGCCGTCTTCGAAAAAACGCCTATGCATCAACTGCTTACGGAAACGGCGCACATGGCCGAACTGTAGAATCCATCTAACCAGTTGATTGTTCTAGAATAAACGTTGGGAACTAGTGTTAGTCTGATCCGTCCGGCCTAGCCGGCGAACTTCTCGGCGACTGCCTTGCGGATCCCCTCGGTATCCAGTCCCGCCACTTTCAACTGTTCTTCCTGAGTGCCATGATCGATGAAGTAGTCCGGCAATCCCAGAAGCAACAGCCGGACCGACCCGTGCAAGCCCAGATATTCGGACACTCCGCTGCCGGCGCCGCCAGCCATAACATTGTCTTCCACCACCACCAGCCGCTCATGCGTTGCCGCCAAGTGGTCGAGGCACTCCGTATCCATCGGCTTGACGAACCGCATATCGACCAGCGTGGCGCCATGCTCCTCCGCAACTGGGCGCACCTGCGCCACCAGACTGCCAAAGACCAGAAATGCCATCCCGTGCCCCTCGTGCACGAGGCGTGCGCGCCCTAGCGGCACCGGCTCCAGCGTCGCCTCCACTTCCGCTCCGGGACCGGCGCCACGCGGATACCGCACCGCCGCAGGCCCCGTGTGCTGGTAGGCGGTATTCAACAGTTTTCGGCATTCGTCCTCGTCAGACGGTGCCATGACCACCAAGTTGGGAATGCAGCGCAAATAAGACAAGTCGAAGCCGCCGACATGCGTCTTCCCGTCAGCGCCGACCAGTCCGGCGCGGTCAATGGCAAACATCACATCCAAATCCTGCACGGCGACATCGTGGATGAGTTGATCGTAGCCGCGCTGCAGGAATGTCGAATAAATGGCCACCACCGGCTTTGCGCCTTCGCAGGCCATGCCTGCAGCGACCGTCACCGCATGCTGCTCGGCAATGCCCACATCGAAATAGCGCTTCGGATATTCGGCTTCGAAGCGCACCAGGCCACTGCCTTCGCGCATGGCCGGCGTGATGGCCATGAGCCGAGGGTCGGCCGCCGCCTGATCGCACAGCCACTCGCTGAAGACCTGCGTGTAGGTGCGCTTCCCCTTGCCGGGCGACTTCTTCACCCCGACACCCGGGTCGAACACCGGCACGGCGTGGTAGCCAACCGGATCCTCTTCCGCCGGGCCGTAGCCTTTGCCCTTGCGCGTCACGACATGCAGGATGCGCGGCCCTTTCTGCTTGTACAGCTGCTCCAGCACCCATACCAGCCGCAGCATGTCGTGGCCGTCCACCGGCCCGAAATAGAGCACCCCCATTTCTTCGAACAGCGTGCCCGGCAACAGCAGGCCCTTGAGATGCTCCTCCACGCGCCGCGCCAACCGAGGCAGCCGCGAATCGGACTTCAGGATGCGCCTGCTCTTTTCGCGCACGGTGGTGTACAAATCGCCAGCCAGAAGCCGCGTCAAATAGCGCGACATAGCACCGACATTCGGCGAAATCGACATCTTGTTGTCGTTCAGCACGACCAGCACATCGGCCTGCGTCATGCCCAGATGGTTGAGCGCCTCGTACACCAGGCCGGCCGTCAGCCCTCCGTCGCCGAGAATGGCCACCGACTTGACCGGCGTCTCCAACTGCTCGCCGGCCAGCGCCATGCCCAGCGCTGCGCTTACGGAAGTGCTGGAGTGTCCGACGCCGAAGCAGTCGTACGGACTTTCATCGCGGCTCGGGAACGGCGCCAGACCGTCTTTGCGGCGAATCGTCTCCAGCCGGTCCCGGCGTCCGGTGAGCACCTTGTGCCCATAGCTTTGGTGCCCGACATCCCACACCAGCCGGTCATGGGGGGTGTTGAAAGCGTAATGCAACGCCACCGTCAACTCGACAGTGCCGAGGCTGGCGCCGAAATGCCCGCCGCAACGAGCGACGCCCTGCACAAGGAATTCGCGCAACTCTGACGCGACCGTCAGCAACTCCTTCCGATCAAGCGCTCGCAAGTCCTGCGGACTTTCGATGCGAGACAGCAACGGGAACTTGTCGGCCATCTCAATCATGGGCATCCGCATCTTCGTCCAGGCGCAACGGCTGCGCGACGGCCTCTCCATTCTCCGCCGCCATGATGCTTTCGATTTTCTGCTGGGCCTGATCCAAACGTCCGCGCAAGTGGCGCACCAGCAACACGCCTCGCTCAAAGTCGCGCAAGGCGTCCTCAAGGGGAATGTCGCCGCCTTCCAGACGCGCCACTAATGCCTCCAATTGCTGAAGCGACTGCTCATAGGAGAGTTCCGAAGATTCTTGTGGGGCTGTCGCAGCCATCACCAAGACCACAGTAGTTGCCTCTTAGCTATTTTAGCACGATGGCATCCCTCTGCGCAGCCCCGCCCGGCTTGACGCGCAAAGGAGCCTGTGGCACGATGTAACGGGCTTATCCTCGTGCATGCGCCTGCAGACACACCCGATTTGCCGCGAAAGACCATGGCAAACCTACCGAAACTCGTCGCTCTAGGCCTGTGCTCCGCCTTGTTCGCTGGAGGCTGTTGCGGCTTTGCCACCGACGATCAGGACGCTTCCGCAGTCATGCGGGAAATCGTTGAAGAGCCGGTCCAGGCGACGTATGAAGAACCGGTCCAAGCAACGGCTAAAGAACCCACGCCGACGGCGAAGAAGAAAAAGTCGGTAAGGAGGGCCACGCGAAAGCTGAAGCAGAAATCCGTGGCCACGTGCCGGAAAGGCAGCGTTACGCTGTACCGCTTGGCGGATGGAACGATCCGGTCGCCCGATTGGGCCGGAATGTCGGTTGCGCAACGCCGTGCCTGCATTCTGGAAGCCTTCTCCAGCCCATGATCGCCGACGCTCGCTAAAGCACGGCAGCGAAGCCGCATGCCCGGCGCGGGCAGTACAATGGCGGGATGCCGAGGCGCGCCAGACCATGCCCCACGATCCTGCCGTAGAACCGTTCGAACTCGACGAGCTCGGCATCTTCGGCGCCGGCGGCGATGACGCGGCTGCTTTCCTCCACAGCCAATTCACCACCAACCTGCACGCCCTCGAAGACGGCCAAGCGCAGCTGTCCGCCTATTGCGTGCCGAAAGGCCAAATGATCGCCAACTTCCTGATCTGGCGCACCGGCGCAGCGCAGTACCGCATCGTGCTGCCGAGGGAACTCGGCGCACCACTGCTCCAGCGCTTGCACATGTTTCGACTGCGCGCCCGCGTCGAATTCGAAGACCTCTCCGACCAATTGGTCTTGTACGGACTGCTCCCGGGCATCGAAACTCCGGTTCCGATCGAACTGCCGGCCGCGCCACGCGGCAAAACCGAACGCGAGGCCAGCACCGCCGTCGCCTGGCCCGGCGCCAGCCGCAGATGGCTTCTCGCCACCCCGCGCACAACGGCCGCGAGCACCTGCGCAAACAAGCGGAATTCCGGTTCGGCCCAATGGCGATGGCTGGACATCGAAGACGGCCTGCCGTTCGTGCAGGCCGCCAACCGCGAACAGTTCGTGCCTCAGCACTTGAATTTGGATCTGCTCGATGCCGTCAGCTTCGACAAGGGATGCTATCCAGGCCAAGAGGTTGTCGCCCGCATGCAATACCGCGGCAAGATTAAGCATCGCGTCTATCGGCTCGGCAGCACGGACGCTGCACCGCTGAAGCCGGGCGACGAAGTCTTCCTGCGCCAAGCCGCCGACACTCGACCCTGCGGTCGCATCGTTGACGCGCAGCCGGATGCCGAAGGCGGCTCGTGGCACCTTCTTGCCTCATTGCGCGTCGCCGATGCCGACCAGCCGCTGTGCGCCTTGCGCCCCGAAGGCCCGGCACTCGAGCGCCTGCCCCTCCCATACC
This sequence comes from uncultured candidatus Poriferisulfidus sp., assembly GCA_963668445.1. Taxonomy (GTDB): domain Bacteria; phylum Pseudomonadota; class Gammaproteobacteria; order Poriferisulfidales; family Poriferisulfidaceae; genus Poriferisulfidus. The sequence goes on along the minus strand of OY764335.1, from coordinate 798,886 downwards.
TACTCCGCGAACCGAGCTAGCCGTGTCCCGCATGATGCTGATTCTGTACGTGGCGCTGCTGCTGCTGATCGGCGGCTACATCCTGTTCAACCGCCAACGCGACATCGCCGTTCTGCTGTACATCCTCAGCGCGGTCGCCGGCGCCTTGGCCATCGTCGGCTTTCTGGAACTGCACTAACGCGCCCGGACGGCGCAAGAACTCAATCCGCCTCCGGGCGCATATGCGGAAACAGCAGCACATCGCGAATGGACGGCGCATCGCACAGGAACATGGCCAGCCGATCGATGCCGATGCCGATGCCGGCCGTCGGCGGCAGCCCGTACTCCAAGGCGCGGATGTAATCCGCATCGTACGACATGGCTTCCTGGTCTCCCGACGCCCGCTGCTCCATTTGTGCCCGAAAGCGCTGCGCCTGATCCTGCGGGTCGTTCAACTCGGAAAATCCGTTCGCCACCTCGCGTCCGCCGACGAACAGCTCGAAACGGTCTGCCAACTCGGGATTATCGTCGCAGCGTCGCGCCAGCGGCGAAACTTCCAGCGGGTAGCGCGTGATAAACGTCGGCTGCTCCAAACGCTCTTCGACCGAAGCCTCGAACAAGTCGAACAGCAGACCGCCCGGACCGCGATTCGTCTTCGCCTGCGCCCCGTGGTCCCGGCACAGCCCCGCCAGCAATTCCGGATTCGACAAATCCGCCTCGCCCAAGCTCGGATGATGCGCGAGCACCGCTTCCGCCATAGTCATGCGCGCAAACGGCTGCTGCAGGTCGTACTCCCGGCCTTGATAGGATACGGCCATGCCGCCCAGCACCGCCTGCGCCACCTCGCGCAGCAACTCTTCGGCCAAGTCCATCAGGTCGCGGTAGTCGGCGTACGCGTGATACAGCTCCAGCATGGTGAATTCCGGGTTGTGCCGGGACGACACGCCTTCGTTGCGGAAGCTGCGGTTCAATTCGAACACCTTCTCGAAGCCACCGACCACCAGCCGCTTCAGATACAACTCGGGCGCGACGCGCATATAAAGTTCCTGATGCAGCACATTGTGGCGCGTGACGAACGGCCGCGCCGCGGCGCCGCCGGCGACCGGATGCATCATCGGCGTCTCAACTTCCAGAAAGCCCTTCGCCTCCAGATGGCACCGCAGGCTACTCACCAGCCGGCTGCGCCGCTCAAACATGGTGCGGGATTCGCGGTTCATGATCAAGTCCACGTAGCGCTGCCGGTAGCGCTGCTCCACATCCGTCAAGCCATGGAACTTCTCGGGCAGCGGCCGCAGCGACTTGCTCAGCAGCTGCAGCGCTTCAGCATCCACCGAAAGTTCCCCGGTGCGCGTCTTCATCAGCGTGCCGCCGACGCCGATGATGTCGCCGATGTCCCAGCTTTTGAAACGCTTGTATGCCTCCTCGCCCAACCGGTCGCGGCGCACCAGCAACTGGATCCGGCCCGTGCCGTCCTGCACATGGGCAAAAGCGGATTTCCCCATCACGCGGCGGCTCATCAGACGTCCCGCCACAACAGCCTGAGGCGCGCTCGCCGACAACTCTTCGGCCGTGCGCGATGCATGCGCTTGCAGGCCCTGCGCCGTGTCCGCAGGACGGAAATCGTTCGGATACGCCCAGCCCTCTTCGCGCAACTGCTGCAATTTGGTTTGCCGCTGCGCCAACAGCCGTTCCTCTCCGGCTTTCGCTCTTGCCATTACAACCCTTCCTTCAAACTGGCTTCAAGAAAGACATCCAGATCGCCATCCAACACGTTTTGCGGCGTGCCGCTCTCGATTTGCGTGCGCAGATCCTTGATGCGCGACTGGTCCAGCACGTACGAACGTATCTGGCTGCCCCAACCAATATCCATTTTGTCTCCAGCCTCCCGGCGCTCGGCCTCCCGGCGCTTCTGCTCTTCCAGCTGATACAGCTTGGCACGCAATTGCCGCATGGCCATCTCCTTGTTCTTGTGCTGCGATCGACTGTTCTGACACTGCGTCACCACGCCGGTTGGCAAATGCGTCAGACGCACGGCCGATTCCGTCTTGTTGACATGCTGGCCGCCCGCGCCACTGGCGCGATACACATCCGTACGGATGTCGCTAGGGTCCAGATCGATTTCGATCTCGTCGCTGACGGCGGGCGAGACCACGACCGACGCGAAAGAAGTATGCCGGCGGTTGCCCGAATCGAACGGCGACTTCCGCACCAGGCGATGCACGCCCGTCTCCGTACGCAGCCAGCCGTAGCAATACGGACCGGCGTACCGGATGGTGGCGCTCTTGAGGCCGGCCACCTCCCCGGCAGAAGCGGCAATCAGTTCCGGGCTGTAGCCGCGCTTCTCGCCCCAGCGCAGGTACATGCGCAGCAGCATTTCGGCCCAATCTTGCGCTTCGGTGCCGCCAGAGCCGGCCTGAATATCCAGAAAGGCATCGCCCGAATCGAAGCGCCCGGAGAACATGCGCTGAAATTCCAGCGCGGACACCTGCTGCGCATATTGGCGCACCTCATCCGCCACGGCCGCCTCGGCTTCCGCATCCTGCTCCGCCACGGCCAGTTCCAGCAACTCGCCGGTGTCGCGCAAATTGCCCGACAGGTCATCCAACGCCGAAACTTCGGATTCGAGCCGCGCCCGCTCCTGCCCGAGTTCGCGCGCCCGGTCGGGGTCGCTCCAAACGTCCGGCCGCTCCAATTGCTGCTTGACTTCGTCTAGCCGGCGGCGCTTCGAATCGAGGTCAAAGATACCCCCTGAGCGCATCCACGCGCTGCGTCAAATTGCGCCATTGCTCCGGCAGGGAAAGTTCGTCCATGATGCCAAGGCCTCGTAAAATCGAAAATTATACTACTGGCGGATCTGCCCATTGCCGTAGACGACGAATTTCTGGCTGGTCAGCCCTTCCAACCCGACCGGGCCGCGCGCATGCAATTTGTCCGTGCTGATTCCGATCTCTGCGCCCAGCCCGTATTCGAACCCGTCCGCAAAGCGGGTGGAAGCATTGACCAGCACCGAACTGGAATCCACTTCGCGCACGAACCGCTGCGCATGCTCTTCGTCTTCGGTAACAATCGCATCCGTATGGCGCGAGCCGTAACGTTCGATATGATGGATCGCTTCGCTCAGTCCGGCAACCACGCGCACCGCCAACACCGGTGCCAGATACTCTTCGTGCCAATCGGCCTCGGATGCCTGCTTGGCTTGCGGCAGCAATGCGCAGACCTGCGGGCAGCCGCGAATCTCGACTCCATGCTCCGCGTAGGCTTCGCCCAGCACCGGCAGCATATCTTCCGCCCGCGATGCGGCAAGCAGCAAGGTCTCCATGGCGTTGCAGACGCCATAGCGGTTCGTCTTGGCATTCACCGCGATGCGCAGCGCCTGCTCCCGGTCCGCTGCATCGTCGATGTAGACATGGCATACCCCATGCAGATGTTTGAGGATCGGAATGTGCGTCTGGCTGCGCACCCGCTCGACCAGTTCCTGGCCCCCTCGCGGAATGATCAGATCGACCCACTGGTCCATCTTGAGAAGCGCATCGATCGCCGCCCGATCGGTCGTCGGCAACAATTGCACGCTTTCGCCGGGCAGGCCGGCCCGGCGCAAAGCTTCCTTCATGCAGTCCGCCAAACGCTTGTTGGAGCGCTGCGATTCCGAGCCACCGCGCAGAATCACCGCATTGCCGGCCTTGATGCACAGGGCACTCGCTTCCACCGTCACGCCGGGCCGCGCCTCGTAAATCATGCCGATGACGCCGATCGGCACCCGCATGCGCCCGATTTTCAAGCCATTGTCGCGGGTCTGCACGCTCTCGACTTGGCCAAGAAGATCCGGCAGCTGCTTGATATGCTCCAGTTCGACGGCCAAGGCTTCCACGCGGTCGGCATCCAAGGCCAGCCGGTCTATGAAAGCCGCATTGCGCGCATTTTGCGCCGCTTCCACATCGCGGGCATTCGCGTCCAGAATTATGTCGGTGCGCTCGCGCAGCAATTGGGCCGCATTGGCCAGCACCTTGTTGCGCACCTCGGCATCCGCCACTGCCAGAACGCGCCTTGCCATACTCGCTGCACGCCCGACACGCTCAACTTGGATCTCCAAGTCATTCGCACCCATCATCCTTCATCTCCATGCATAGGCGTCAGGCTGTCCTGCCCGGAAAAAGCAAGGCAGGCATTCTGAATCGCTGACCACGGGCCTTCCGGCCCCTGCCCCTTGACGATCCGCTCCAAACGCACGAATCGGCTTAGTATAGCCCGGAAATGCTCGCCCGAATGCGACTTCAGAGCCTTCTGCAGGGCGTTGCGGCGCGCAAAGGGATAAATCGACTCCAGCCCGGACGGCTTCTGCTGCAACGCCAGCATCTGGCGCACCTCGCGCATCAGCAACGCATGGACGGCGACCGGCTCCGAACCTTCGCTCTCGAGGTTCCGCGCCACCTCCACGATGCGACGTCCGCGCCCTTGCAGCATGGCCATGGCCAAATCCGCGACTTCGTAGCGAGCATCCCGGCCCAGCACCCATTGCAGCTGCCGCACGCTGATTTCGCCGGGCCCCTCCAGCGTCAGAAGTTTCCGGATCTCTTGCTCTGCGGCAAGCAGGTTGCCCTCCACGCGCGACAAGAAGAAAGCTTCCGCCTGCGCGCTCATGGACAGGCCTTGCCGGTGCAACGCATCGCGCAGCCACTGGCGCGTCTCCTGCTCATCCAGCGGCATGATGCGCACCACGACGCCGACGCGGTCGACCGCTTTGGCCCAAGCTTCGCTCAAGCCCCGGTTGTCCAGTCGGGGCATCTGGAACGTCATCAAACTGTCCGGCGGCGCCTGTTCGCACCATTCCTTGAGCCGGGCCTTCGCCGTCGGGTCGGGCTTGCCGCTCAACAGCCGCAGGTCCAGCATGGTTTTGTCGCCAAACAGGGACGGACTGCAGATGGTCGGCAAGTCTTCCCATGGAAAGCCCCGTTCGACAATCCGCAACTCCCGCCGGTCGAAACCTGCGGCCTTGGCCCGCCGGCGAATCATCCGTGCAGCATCCCGCATCTGCACTGGCTCATCGCCCGTAATCAGGTACACCGGCGCTAGCGACCGCTCCAAAGCGTCGCGAAGTTTCCTAAAATAGACTTTCATAGCATCGTCCGATGGCGCACCCCTACTTGTTATTGTACCGAACACCATGAGCAAACCCTTGATCGGTTGGGTGGGCACCGGCATCATGGGCCGCCCGATGGCCCTGAATCTGCTGCGCGCCGGGTATGCTGTGACCGCCTACGCGCGCCAGCCGGCGCAATTGGAGCCTCTGGCCTCTGCCGGCGCGACAACCGGCATCAGTCCAGCCAAGGTCGCCGCTGCCACAGACTTGACCGTCGTCATCGTGGCGGACACCCCGGACATGGCCGAGGTCGTACTGGGCGAACACGGCATTCTGGCCGGCGCGGCCCCCGGACACACTGTGGTAGACATGAGCACCGTTTCGCCCACGGAGACGCGCGAAGTGGCTGCCGAACTTGAGCGGCATGGCATCGCCATGCTTGACGCTCCCGTCTCCGGCGGCGAGACGGGTGCTATCGACGGCACGCTATCCATCATGGTCGGAGGCCCGGAAGAAGTCTTCGAACAGGTGCGCCCCATCTTCGAAGTGCTCGGCGGCACGGTGCGGCGCATCGGCACCGCTGGAGCCGGTCAGGTTGCCAAAGCCTGCAACCAACTGCTCGTGGCGCAAATGATGGAAGGCGTGGCGGAAGCCATGCTGCTGGCGGAGGCCAGCGGCGTCAGCCGCGAGCGGGTACGGGAAGCCTTGCTGGGCGGCTTTGCCAGTAGCCGCATTCTCGAAGTGCACGGCCAGCGCATGCTGGACGATGCCTACCAGCCCGGCTTCAAGGCGCAATTGCACCTCAAGGACTTGCGCATCGTCGCACGCGAGGCCCGCGAATTAGGCTTGCGCCTCTCCGGGATGGAAGACGTCCTGGACCTGATGCAGGCGCTGGTCGAGAACGGCGACGGAGAACTGGACTCGTCGGCCATCGCCAAGATCGTCCGAGCGCGCGCGCGCGCCTAACAGCACCCTCTCAGCCGCCGTCCTCGAACGCTCCCAGAATAGAGCGCAGGTCGCGCTCGGTGCTGAACGCCACGAACCAGCCGATCGCCCAAAAGCGCACTGCGAGCACCAGCAGCAGGATGAACAATCCGCTGAAGACATAGGCCGAGCCGATGCCGTGCGCGGTACCGAGCACATAGAGAACCGGCAAGCCCGCAGCTGCCGGCAATGCTAGAAGACGCAGGCAATCGTCAGCCAGAAGCATGCCGAAAGCCTGCAGCCTCAGGCGCGGGCCACTAAATCGCATGGTGCCCGCCGCCGCACTGGCCCCGGAGCCTTGCCGAACAGTTCCGGAAAATCATGGCCGCACCCCTTCAATGGACTTGCCGGACGCCCGCCATGCATGCCTCCGACAGCGCATGCGAGCGCATTCAAACCCAGCATAAGGCTCTAGTGGCTCACTAGATGAGCCACCTAAATTCGGGATTTTTCCGAAGCGGCAACCTTGGCCCTGCCCCTGAAGGACACCCCGCACCAGATCGTACAGGCCTGAACTTCGCCGCCGTAGCCGTCAGGCGTACAACTGAGCCGCCCGGCTTAGCCGGGCGCAAACTTCGTTGCGCAGGCTCTTCGGGCTGAGGACTTCGACATGCTCGCCGTAGCGCAAGATATCCATGACCAGTTCGGTATCTTTGGAATACGGCACCGTCAACAGGTAGCGGCCTTGCCGGTCCGTGCGTCCCTCCTGCTCGTGGAACCATGCCTCCCGCGCCACCCAGCGCGCGGCTTCCGCAGAAAACCGCAGCCGTGCCCGGCGCGTCTTCGATCCTGCAAAAATGCCGTAGCCGGCCCCCAGCTCCCGATCCAGTTGCCACTCCGCAACCGTCCGTGCCGGAACTGACAGAAGCTCTACTTCCCGCATCGCATCCAAGCCGAAGCTCCGCAAATCATCGCGCCTATGGCACCAAGCATCCAAGTACCAGTTGGACCGGTAATACACCAAACGCTGCGGCGACACCTCGCGGTCCAGAACTTGGTCCGAGTGTCTGCTATGGTGCTCGATTCGAAGTCGGCGCCGATCCAGCACGCCGCTGGCGACGGCTTCAAAATGCCCTGCGGCCACCGCACGGGCCGCCATCGGCAGCACTTGCAGCCGCTTGACCACCTCATGGGCAGGATACCTATTGCCCAACAAGCCGTGGATTCGCTCCCGCAACGGGCCGAGATGCGGCTCAAGCAGGCCCGGACCAAGCTGCGTCAGCAGATGCTCCATCGTCAACAGGGCATGCGCCTCTGCAGCATTGAACCACAAGCCGGGCAGTGCGTAGCGCCGCGTGCCCGAAAGCGATCGGTCCATGCGATAGCCGCGCGCTTGCACGTCCCAAAGAATCGGCGCATACAGCCGATCGCGCATGTACTGAATATCCCGCTTGACCGTCGCCGGCGACACCTCCAGTTCTCCGGCCAGTTCCCGCAACGGCTTCGGGCCGCCCCGCAAGAGTCGATCAATCCGGTAAAAGCGCTCCGTGCGGTCCACGCGAACCTCCGCCCGGCGCAAAGGCCGTCCGAGCCTGAGGGGCCGCACCCGTGCATGGCTGCGCACAGGCGTGGCGGAGAGGGAGGGATTCGAACCCTCGATGGGGTATCAGCCCATACTCCCTTAGCAGGGGAGCGCTTTCAGCCACTCAGCCACCTCTCCGATCAACTGTCCGCTTTCTGGTGCTTGTCCTGGTATCGGTGGCGCGCTTTCTCATCCAGCTTAATTTCCTTGCGGTACACCTGCACTTCGCGCGGCGCATCGATTCCGATGCGCACTTGCCCGCCACGCACTTCCAACACCGTTATGGTGACATTATCGCCGATTACGAGCGACTCGTTCACTTTGCGCGTCAGAATCAGCATGCGCCTACTCCCGTTCGAGACATCCGCTCAACATACTGGAGCAGTGTACCACTATTCGGTCTGTCCAAGATCGAACTCTTGATGCAACGCCCGCACGCAAGTCTCCAGCAGCGACTCTTCCACCACGATGGAAATCTTGATTTCCGAGGTAGAAATCATCGAAATATTCACGCCCTTGTCCGCCAGCGCCCGAAACATGCGGCTTGCGATTCCAGCATGCGACCGCATACCGACGCCGACTAGGGACACCTTGACGATGTCGCGGTTGCCGCGCGTCTCTCGCGCGCGCAGTTCCCGTCCGATGACTTGCATGACCTCCAGCGCCCGAGCGTAATCGTTGCGATGCACCGTGAACGTAAAGTCCGCGTCCCCATCGCGGCCGACATTCTGCACGATCATGTCGACTTCAATGCCGGCCTCGGCGATCGGCCCCAAGATGCGGGCAGCGACGCCCGGCGTGTCCGGTACGCCCGTCATGGTCAATTGCGCCTCATCGCGATTATGCGCGATGCCGGCAATGGCGGCCTGCTCCATGTCTTCTGCCTCCTGTGAAATCAATGTCCCGGGCCCCGGCCCGAAGGCAGACAGCACCCGCAAGGGCACATTGTACTTTTCCGCGAACAGCACGGAGCGCAACTGCAGGACGCGGGCGCCCAAACCGGACATTTCCAGCATTTCCTCGTACGTCAGATGCTCCAGTCGACGCGCCTGCGGCTCCAAGCGTGGATCTGCGGTATACACGCCCTCCACGTCCGTATAGATGCGGCATTCGTCCGCTTTCAGGGCGGCCGCCAACGCCACTGCCGTCGTATCCGAACCGCCGCGACCCAGCGTCGTAACCTGTCCGGATTCGTCCATCCCTTGAAATCCGGCCACAACCGCCACGTGCCCGCGATCCAGCCAGCCGCGCAGCTTCGCGCTGTCGATTTCCCGGATGCGGGCCCGATTCGGCTGCGCCTCGGTAAGAATGCCGGCCTGCCGCCCGGTCAGAGCCGCCGCCGGGCAATCGCATGCCATCAGCGCCAGCGCCAGCAACGCCACGCTGATGCGCTCGCCGGACGACAGCAGCAGATCCAGTTCGCGGCCGGACGGCTGCGGGTGCACTTGCCGCGCCAGATTCAGCAAGTGGTCGGTCTCGCCGCCCATCGCCGACAGCACGACGACCAGTTGGTGCCCTTGGCGGTGCTGCTCGGCCAGACGCTCCGCGATGGCCATGATCTTTTCGGTCGCGCCGACCGAGGTGCCGCCGTACTTCTGGATCCAAAGGCTCATGTCGTCCTCACAGCTGCTCGCGCACCCATTGCGGAACCGCCTTCAACGCCTCCGGTAGGATATTCGGATCGCCGCCGCCCGCCTGCGCCATGTCCGGACGGCCGCCGCCCTTGCCGCCGATTCGCGCCGCCACCGCATTGACCAGATCACCCGCACGCACGCGGCCGGTCTGATTCGCCGTCACGCCGGCCACCAGCATCACTTTGCCGTCCTTGACCGAAGCCAGCACGATCGCCGCGCTGCCCAAACGCTCCTTCAACGCATCCAGCATGCCGCGCATGGCCTTGGGATCGGCTTCCACCTGCGCTCCCAAAACCTTGATGCCGTCGACCTCCACGGCCTGCTGCTCCAGTTCTCTGCCGGCCGCATGCGTCTGGCGGCTCTGCAAGCGCCCCAGCTCCTTTTCAAGCGCCTGATGCTGTTCCACCCAGCGCTCAAGCTTTGCATGGAACGTATCCGGCGTCGCCCGAATCAGCGCCGCCGCCTGCTCCAGAAGCTCCTGCTGCTCCAACACGCGGCGATGCGCCGTCGCGCCCGTCACGGCTTCGATGCGGCGCACGCCCGAAGCAATGCCGGATTCGCTCACAATGCGGAAAAAGCCGATATCCCCGGTTCGCCCGACATGCGTGCCGCCGCACAGTTCCATCGAAAAATCGCCCATCCGCAACACCCGCACCTCGTCGCCGTACTTGTCGCCGAAGAACGCCAGCGCCCCCGCATGCATGGCTTCCCGATGCGGCATCACCTGCGCCTCGACCGCATCGTTTTGCCGGATGGCCGCATTGACCCGCTCCTCAATGCGCCGCAGTTCGGCCACAGCGACCGGCTGCGGATGCGCAAAATCGAAGCGCAGGCGATCCGGCGCGACCAAAGAGCCTTTCTGCACCACATGCGAACCCAAAATCTCGCGCAGCGCCGCGTGCATCAGATGCGTCGCCGAATGGTTCAGCATTAGCGACCGACGGCGCTCGATATCGACCTGCACCGCCAGCGTCTCGCCGACTTGCAGGCGTCCTTCGCGCATGCGGCCCAGATGCAGATGCGCCTGGCCATGCTTTTGCGTATCGCGCACTTCGAAGGCGCCCGCGGCACTGCGCAGCCAACCGGTATCGCCAAGCTGGCCGCCCGACTCTGCATAGAACGGCGTCTCCGACAACACGACGACCGCATCCGTATTCGCCTCGACCGCCTGTACGTCGCGGCCGTCCGCGTACAGCGCAACGACCGTGCTTTCCTGCTCCAGCCGCTCGTAGCCGCTGAAGCGCCCGTCCTGCGCCACGCTCTCCAACTGGGCGTAATCCACCGCGAACTGCGCGGTCTCGCGAGCACGGTCGCGCTGCGCATCCATCCGCCGCTCGTAGTCTTCCGCATCCACGCTCAGGCCGCGCTCCCGGGCAATGTCCTGCGTCAAATCCAGCGGGAACCCGTACGTGTCGTACAACAGGAAGGCCAGCTCGCCGGAAATCGTCTTGCCGCGCATCTGCGCCAACCCCTCGTCCAGCACTTTCAGACCCGTCTGCAACGTCTGTGCGAACCGCTCCTCCTCCTGCAGCAAGGCCTGCTCGATGGCGTCCTGGGCTTCTGCAAGGTCCGGACAGGCCTCGCCCATCACTTCCGCCAGCGGCGCCGCCAGCCGGTGGAAGAACGGTTCCGTCAGACCCATCTTGCTCCCATGCCGCAGCGCCCGGCGGATGATGCGGCGCAGCACGTAGCCGCGCCCCTCATTGGACGGCAGCACGCCGTCCGCCATCAGGAAGCAACTCGCCCGAATGTGGTCGGCAACGACATTCAGCGATGCCGGTTGCGGCTCCGGGGCCAGTTCCGAAGCCATCTGGAGCAGCGGCGCAAACAGATCGGTGCGGTAGTTGTCGTGCACGCCCTGCAGCACGGCTGCAATGCGTTCCAAGCCCATGCCGGTGTCCACCGACGGCTTCGGCAGCGGCTCCATGCTGCCGTCGGCCTCGCGGCGGTACTGCATGAACACCAGATTCCAGATTTCCACAAACCGATCGCCGCCGTCGCCTTGGCCCAGCGGCGCACCCGGCAGCGCTTCGCCATGATCCCAATACACCTCCGAACAAGGCCCGCACGGCCCGGTGTCCCCCATCGACCAGAAATTCTCCTCCTCGCCCAACCGCGCCAAGCGCGCCGGTGCGATGCCCACTTCCTCGCGCCAAATGCGCTCGGCTTCGTTGTCGTCCTGATACACCGAGACCCACAGCCGCTCCGGCGGCAGCGCCAGCGTCTGCGTCAGAAATTCCCAGCAGTAGTGGATGGCTTCCTGCTTGAAATAGTCGCCGAAACTGAAGTTTCCGAGCATCTCGAAGAACGTGTGATGCCGGAACGTGTAGCCGACGTTCTCCAGATCGTTATGCTTGCCGCCGGCGCGCAAGCAACGCTGCGCACTGACCGCCCGCGGCGGCGTACGGGTTTCGCGCCCCAGAAAGACATCCTTGAACTGCACCATGCCGGCGTTGGTGAACAGCAAACTTGGATCATTGCCTGGAATCAATGGGCTCGACGGCACGACCGCATGATCGCGGGCGGCGAAATAATCCAGAAACTCCTGCCGGATTTCGCGACTTTGCTTCATGGCTCAGGCCCTCCCCCCCCGCAGCCATGCGTCCGTTGCCTGCACGGCGACCGCCTCCGGATAGCCTCGGCTGGCCAGAAACCGAAGCAGCGGCATGCGTTCCAGAGGCCGCGCCCGGGTCTTGCGCTGCAAAGCTGCAACCGCCTGCGTCAGATCTTGATGCCGCGCCTGCCGCTCCAGTTCGCCTGCCAATTCCGACGCCACGCCGCGCCGACGCAATTCATGCCCGACGCGCCGGCTGCCGTAGCCGCGCTCCGCCAGCGAGCGGGCGCAAGCTTCCGCGAAGCGCCGGTCGCTTTGCATACCCTGCCCGCGCAAGGCCTCCAGCGCCGCCTCAATGGCTTCCGCCGTATGGCCGCAGGCCCGAAGCTTGCCGCGCAATTCATGCCGTGAATGCTCGCGCCGCGCCAGCAGCCGGGTAGCCTGCTGCACCGCGTCAAGCCCGGGTTTCGGCATTCTCCGCCGCGCCGACTGCCGGATCAGCGTCAGCCGCCGCATCGCCGCGTCCCGGCAACAATGCTTCGCGCAAGCTCCGTTCCAACGCCTCGGCCGCATCCGGATGCTCCTGCAGGTACAGCCGTGCATTGTCCTTGCCCTGCCCAATGCGTTCGCTCTGATAGCTGTACCAGGCGCCCGACTTCTGCAACAGGCCATGCTCCACGCCCAGAAGCAGCAGTTCCGAAAGGCGGCTAATGCCTTCGCCGTAGCGTATCTCGAACTCCGCCTTTTTGAACGGCGGCGCCATCTTGTTCTTCACGACCTTCACACGGGTTTCATGGCCGGTCACCTCCTCGCCCTTCTTGGTGGCGCCCACGCGACGGATGTCGAGCCGCACCGAGGCATAGAACTTGAGCGCATTGCCGCCGGTCGTCGTCTCCGGATTACCGAACATCACGCCGATTTTCATTCGCAGCTGATTGATGAAGATGACCAGCGTGTTGGAACGCTTGATGTTGCCCGCCAGCTTCCGCAGCGCCTGCGACATGAGCCGGGCGTGCAAGCCCATATGGCTGTCGCCCATGCCGCCTTCCAGTTCCGCCCTCGGCGTCAGTGCCGCAACCGAATCCACCACGATCAGGTCGACGGCACCGGAATTGACGAGCGTGTCGGCGATCTCCATCGCTTGCTCGCCATGGTCCGGCTGCGAGAGCAGCAAATCGTCAACCTGTACGCCCAGATTGGCCGCATAAGCCGGATCCAAGGCATGCTCCGCATCGATGAAGGCTGCCGTCCCGCCCTCCTTCTGGCAATTCGCCACCACGTGCAACGCCAGCGTAGTCTTGCCGGACGACTCCGAGCCGTAGATTTCCACGACGCGACCGCGCGGCAGGCCGCCGATGCCGAGAGCCGCGTCCAATGCCAGCGAACCCGTCGAAACGACCTCAACCTCAGGCACGGCGACGCCCTCGCCGAAGCGCATGACGGCACCCTTGCCGTATTGGCGTTCAATCTGTCCGAGAGCCGCCTCCAGTGCTTTTTTCCGATCCTTGTCCATAATGTCCGCAATCTCCTTGAGTGTGTCGCGGCTCCGATTCCTCAGCCCGCCTATTATTCCATAATTCGGGAGGGCCCTATGCGGGCCGCCTGCGCCAATGCAGCATGCCCGCAGGCCGATTTCATGCCCAATCCTGGCCTAGGCGGCGCAAAGCATGCAACACCGCCTGGCATCGAACCGACTCGCGTGTGCCGGAAAAGACCTGCCGTTCGCTTGTCGGCTCGCCTCCACGGCACAGGAACGCAAACCATATGCACCCGACAGGAGTGCGCGGCGTGCCTCCTCCAGGTCCCGCGACGCCGCTGATCGCGCAAGCCCGGTCGCCGCCGGTGCGTTCCAGCGCCCCGGCGGCCATCGCCTCCACCGTCTCCTGCGACACGGCCCCCGCCTGCTCAATGAGTTCCGGCGCCACTCCCAGCAGCCGGCTCTTTGCTGCGTTGCTGTACGCCACCCAGCCGCATTCGAACCAATCCGAACTTCCCGGCAGATCGGTGCAGCATCGCGCCAGCCAGCCGCCAGTGCACGATTCTGCCGCCACGATGCGCAAGCCATGCGTCCGGCAATAATGCGCCAGCGCATCGGCAGCGGCTAGCAGTTGGGCATCGGAAATGGAATCGGGCAGCATATGGGCATCCGGCATTGCCTTCGCCGACCAAACCGCCTTCCAAGCTATGGCAGGTGCGCCGAAGAAAGACAGGCGCGGCAGAAATCCGGAATCCGGATTGTACGCGAATCCGCGCCCGCCAGCCAAGCCGGCGACGCCTCCGCGAGCCTCCGGACTCAAGCACCGCAAGGCCATCCGCCCGGATTTCCGCACTTCGCCGCCATTCCTCAAAAAACCTGCCACAATAGGGGAAGCGAATTCAGCATGGCGGGCGCCCCACATCCAGAATGCCATCCCCCCAAGACCAGCACACTCCGATCATGCGCCAATACTTGGAAATCAAAGCGCAACACTCGGAACATTTGTTGCTCTACCGGATGGGCGACTTTTACGAACTGTTCTTCGACGATGCCAAGCGCGCCTCCAAACTTCTCGACATCACGCTGACCGAACGCGGCCGTTCGGGCGGCAATCCGATTCCCATGGCCGGCGTGCCGGTCGTCTCGCTCGATGCCTATCTGGCCCGGCTTGCAAAACTCGGCGTCTCGGCAGCCGTGTGCGAGCAAATCGGCGACAAGCCTTCTGGCCGGGGGCCGATGGAGCGGCGGGTCACCCGCATCGTCACGCCAGGCACACTAATCGAGGACGAACTGCTGGATGCCGCCCGCGACACCCTGCTGCTCGCGCTTTTGCCGGGAACGCCGACCGGGCTGGCCAGCCTGAACCTGAGTTCCGGCCGGCTGACCACCATGGAACTGCAAGCACCGGAAGAACTGCTGGCCGAACTGGAGCGTTTGCAGCCGGCCGAAATCCTGCACCCGGAATCCTATCCGCCGCTCGACTGGAGCAGTGCGCATTGGCAGCCGCTGGCCGATTGGCATTTCGATGCCGCGACCGCACGCCGCCTGCTGTGCCAGCAACTGGGCACGCATGATCTGGCCGGCTTCGACTGCGAAGACGTGCCCGCGGCGATTGCCGCAGCCGGCGCCCTGATCTACTACGCCCAAGAGACGCAGCAGGCAGCACTGCCGCATATCACGACGCTGCAGCGCGAACGGCGCGAGGCGCATATCTTCCTGGATGCCGCCACCCGCCGCAATCTGGAACTGGAGCGCACCTTCTCCGGCGATGCCCGCCACAGCCTTCTGGGCGTGCTGGATCAGACCGTCACCGCCATGGGGCGGCGCTGCCTCAACCGTTGGGTGCAAACGCCGCTTCGCGACCGGGATACGCTGGCGGTGCGGCACCGGGTCGTCGCCTGCCTGCAGGACCGCGACCACTGCACTGCCTTGCGCGAGAAGCTGACGAAGATGTTCGACATCGAACGGGTCGTCGCACGCCTTGCGCTACGCAGCGCTTCGCCTCGCGATCTGGCTGGGCTTGGCCGAACCTTGCAGCACCTGCCGGATTTTCAGGCTCTGCTGCTGCAGATCGATGCGATCGAATTCGAATCCTTTTGCGCACGGCTGCAGACCATGCCGGACGTGGCCGAGCGCCTGCGCCAAGCCCTCGTCGAGAACCCGCCGGCCACCATCCGCGACGGCGGTGCCATTGCGCCGGGCTTCGATGCCGAGCTGGACGAATCGCGAGACCTCTCCAAAGGCGCCAACCGCCGCCTGCTCGACATGGAAGCCGCCGAGCGCGAACGCACCGGCATCGCCCAAGTGAAAGTCGCCTACAACCGCGTGCACGGCTATTACATCGAAGTGCCGCGCACCCAGGCCGAACGGGTTCCAGGCCATTACCGCCGCCGCCAAACCCTCAAAAACGTGGAGCGCTACATCACGCCCGAACTCAAGGAATTCGAAGACCGCATCCTCAGTGCCCATGCCCGCGCCCTAGAGCGGGAAAAGCACCTCTACCGGCAGCTTCTGGAAGAGATGGCGTCGCATCTGGAGCCTTTCAAGCGCGTCGCTCTGGCACTGGCGGAACTGGACGTGCTGGCCTGCTTCGCCGAATGCGCCCGCACCCGCCAGTACTGCGCCCCGGAACTGTCCGACCGTCCCGGCATTGAAATCGAGGCGGGGCGGCACCCGGTCATCGAACAGGTCCTGGACGAGCCATTCGTACCGAACGACGCCATGCTCGGCGACCAGCGCCGCCTGCTGCTCATCACCGGCCCCAACATGGGCGGCAAATCCACCTACATGCGGCAGACGGCCCTGATCGTACTGATGGCCTGCATCGGCAGCCATGTCCCGGCCCGGCGCGCCCGCATCGGGCCCGTCGACCGCATCTTCACGCGCATCGGCGCTTCGGACGATCTGGGCTCCGGCCGTTCGACGTTCATGATCGAAATGACGGAAGCCGCCAGCATCTTGCACAACGCCACCGATTGCAGCCTGGTGCTCATGGACGAGATCGGGCGCGGCACCAGCACCTTCGACGGCTTGGCGCTGGCACTGAGCTGCGCCGAGCATCTCGCCACCCGCAACGCTTCCTTCACGCTCTTCGCCACGCACTACTTCGAACTGACGCAGCTGGCCGACCGCCTGCCCGGCGTCGTCAACTTGCATCTGGAAGCGGCCACGCACGCGCAGCAGATCGTGTTCCTTCACGCCGTCAGGGACGGCCCGGCCAGCCAGAGCTACGGCTTGCAGGTGGCGCGTCTGGCAGGCATCCCTCCGGACGTCATCCGCCAAGCGCAAGCGCATCTCCTGGAGTTGGAAGACGACAGCACCCGGCGCTGGGCGCGAAGCAGCCCGCAGCCCGACCTGTTCGCCTCGCCAGCCGCGCCGGTGCTGGAGCACCTCCGCGACATCGACCCGGACCGCCTGTCACCCCGCGAAGCGCTAGAGCAGCTTTACCAGTTAAAGCGACTGGACGACGGCGATCATTGAGGACGACGGCCACACGACCCATGCCCTTCCCGACCCGACTCCGCAGGCCCGCACG
This sequence comes from uncultured candidatus Poriferisulfidus sp., assembly GCA_963668445.1. GTDB lineage: Bacteria > Pseudomonadota > Gammaproteobacteria > Poriferisulfidales > Poriferisulfidaceae > Poriferisulfidus. The sequence continues at coordinate 782,124 of OY764335.1, read as the reverse complement.
ATGGCTCGGATGGCTGGCGCTGCCCGTGCGCACGCTGTGGCGCAACCTGCAACAAGGCCCCGCCCGCCTGCCGGACGAACTGATCGAGAAGGGCCCGCGCATCCGCCCTAGCGCCCAGTACGGCGGCATGGGCGAACGCGAACTGCAATTGCGCATGGAGCAGATTGTCGACCGCATCCTGTCCAACCGCCATAGCGTCCATCAGCCGGCCAAGGAACTGGCAGCGTTCAACCCTATCGAACAGCACCGCTTTCTGAAAGCGGCCCGGACCCTAGCCGAAAGCGATGCGGAATTGGCCTACCGGTTCCTGCATTCCGCGGTTCCGTCGTTGCGCACGGTCGACGAAAGCCAATGGGATGACTGGATCGACCATTTGTGCGCCAGTTACGACCGGCTTGGCATCGATGGCGCCGTGCAGGCCATGCAGCAGGTGGAGGATTACCTGCGCGACGTCATGGGAGCTCCCCAAGGCATCCGTCTGACCGATGTCGTGCCGCTCGTGGAAACGCTGCTGGTCGGATTCGGCGGACGCGCCATGCATGTCGAAGCGGCGGCGGAGCCCTATACCGACACGAACACCGTCTATTTGCCCGAACGCTTGGATGCCTGCGACACACGCGAGGAGAATTTCGAACTGCTGAAAGCAACCGTCGCGCATCTATGGGCGCAGACGCGCTACGGAACCTACCGCGTCCCGGCAGGAGCCTTGTCCGCCCATCCGGATCCTGCACGGGCGCGCCGCTGCTTCCACGCGCTGGAAATGCTGCGCCTGGATGCCCGAATCCGGCACGACATGCCGGGCATCGGGCGAATTCTGGAACGTTGCAACCCGTCCGCAGCATGGCGGCGCCTATCACCTGTCTGGAAAGCAGCGATCGAACAATTGGCACACCCGCAAGCGACGGTCGAAGATTCGCTGCAATGGGTCCGGAAAGTCTATGCCGAACCTGCCGCCCTGCCGGCTGTCCCGTACCAGGGAACGCTACGCCCGGAACTCGCCGCCGATGTGATGGCGCAGCGGATCGAAAATGAACGCCAGCAGCTGTCCGTCGCCCTGCACAGCCTGAGCCGAGAACTCTCGCCATTCGAAGTGGCACGCGATGACGCGAAACGCTTCACAGTGCGCCAGAGCGACGGTCGGGTGGCCGACGAGTTCGCATTCTCGCTGGAGTTCGGGAAGGAAGCCGTAACTCCGCCGTCCAATGTCCGGCAACTGCTGGAATCCATCATGCAGGATTTGGGCGAAGTCCCCGACGACTATCTGGAACCGGCCGGCGCCGGCGCTTACCCAGAAGCATCCGCCGAACGCGATATCCCGGTCGAGGCTGGCGGCGAGCCGCACTTCGTCTATCCGGAATGGGACCATTCGCGTCAGAAGTACCGCACCGACTGGTGCCAAGTCTACGAACGGCCGATCGCCGGTTCCAGCGAAGAGTTCGCGCAGCAGGTGCTGCAACACCATTGCCGCCTGCTTACTGGCTTGCGGCGCACATTCGAAGCCCTGCGTGGCGAAGAGAAGCGTATCCGCCGCGAATTGCACGGCGACGAAGTGGATCTGGACAGCTTCGTCAGCGCCTACGGCGACTGCTTGAACGGCTCGGAAATGGATGAGCGGCTGTTCACCTGCATGAAGAAGATGGATCGAGACATTGCGGTGATGTTTCTGGTCGATATGAGCGGTTCCACTTCCGGCTGGGTCAACGATCTGGTACGCGAGGCTCTGGTGCTGCTGTGCGGCGCGCTGGAAGTGCTGGGCGACCGCTATGCCATCTACGGATTTTCCGGACGTACGCACCGCAACTGCGAACTGTATCCGATCAAAACGTTGGATGAGCCGTACGGAGCCGAAGTGCGGCAACGCATCAGCGGCATCACGCCGCGTAGCTACACGCGCATGGGCGTGATGATCCGCCATCTGACGCAGCTTCTGGGCGATGCGGAAGCCCGAACCCGCCTACTGATTACGCTCTCGGACGGCAAGCCGGACGATCAAGACGGCTATCGGGGCGCCTACGGCATTGAAGATACGCGCCAAGCCCTGCATGAGGCCCGGCACTTGGGAATTCACCCGTACTGCATTACTATAGACGACGAAGCCATGGAGTATTTGCCTCACATGTACGGTGCAGCCAATTTCGCGGTCGTCAGCCAGATCGGCAAGTTGCCGTTAAAAGTCTCGGACATCTATCGGCGCATTACCTTATGATGGGAATCCCCACTGCCGCGCGTGCGGGCTTGACGCTGATGCTGGCTCTGGCCGCAACTGGATGCCTGCAGGACTTCATCGAACGTGAAGACATCCCCAAGAACGTCCGCGGGCTGGCCAAAACCGATCTGGACCATGCGCTGGATGCGCATCTGGCCGCCGCCGCCCAAGGCTTGCAAGACCTGCTGCGCGAGTTGTACGCTCTCAATCCCGAACAGTTGGCCAAAATGCCGGACGCCACCGTCGAAAGCCGCACAGCACTGTTGCTGCCGGACCGCAAATACGACGATTTGCGCTTCGGCGAGTTGAATAGCCACCGAAGCACCGCCGCAATGCAGTTGGCCTTCGAGCCCCGCTTCATCGGCGACCGGGTATTCGCGCTCATGGTCGGCATCGTCAGCCAGATGCGGGTCGCCTACGGCGACCGGATGGAATTCTTCGCCTTTGACCGATTGGATGCGGAAAACCTGCGCCGATTCAATACCAACCTGCAAACCGTGCGCCTGAGCCTTGAGCGTCTGACCGATCAGACCGGCGCCCCGCTACTGCGGTACGCGACGCTGCGCACCAACGAATTCGAGCTGCAATCGCCTTCCATCATGCAGATTCTGGAGCGCATCGTCGGCCAGCAGCAAGTGCTGGCCGATTTCGCCAGTCAATGGCAGAGCCGTGCCGAGACCACGGCCATACGCACATTCAGCACCATCGTGCTGCTGCCGATGCCTTGACGAACCGCGCCGCATGGGCTCGAACATCACGATCTACCACAACCCGCGCTGCAGCAAATCGCGGCAGACCTTGCAATTGCTGCGGGAACGCGGCATCGAGCCCGACATCGTCGAGTACTTGGCCACGCCTCCCGACGAACCGACCTTGCAGCGCATCCTGAAGCAATTAGGGCTATCCGCGCAAGCATTGGCCCGCCGCAGCGAGCCGCTGTACAAAGAATTGCAGTTGGACCGGAAAACGCTGAGCGAAGCGCAGATGCGCCGCGTGCTGGTCGAATATCCCAAACTCATCGAACGCCCGATCGTGGTGACGCCGCGAGGCGCGGCCATTGGGCGACCGCCGGAAAATGTGCTGAAACTGCTGTGAGCCAAGTCGAAATCCTCGTGCTGTACTACAGCCGCTACGGCGCCACGGCCGAAATGGCCAATCGCATCGCGCACGGCATCGAGGAAATCGACGGCGCCGGTGCCAAACTGCGCACGGTGCCGCCCGTCTCCACCAACTGCGAACAGACCGAGCCGGACATTCCTGCCGACGGTCCTCCCTACGCCACTCCTGAAGATCTGGAACGCTGCGACGGCTTGGCACTAGGCTCGCCGACACGCTTCGGCAACATGGCGGCGCCCATGAAATACTTTTGGGACCAGACCGGCGGGCTATGGCTGTCGGGAGCACTGGCCGGCAAGCCGGCCGGCGTCTTCACGTCCAGCAACAGCCTGCACGGCGGCCAAGAGACCACGTTGCTGAGCATGATGCTCCCGCTGCTGCATCACGGTGCCGTCATCGTCGGCGTGCCGTACCAGGAGCCGGCCCTGAACGCGACGCAAAGCGGCGGCACCCCGTACGGCCCCAGCCACTGGAACGGCGAGGACGAGCCGCGGCCCGTGACGCAGGACGAGATGGCGGTCTGCCGCGCCTTGGGCCGCCGGCTCGCCGAATTCGCCCGCCAGCTCCAAGCGCCCGATGGGCGCAGCGAGCGCTAGGCGCTCAAAGCGGAAGCCCCTCCCAGCGCTTCCCGCACGAACGGCAAAGTGATGCGCCGTTTCTGCCGCAGCGACAGTTCCTCCAGCGCATCCAGTTGCCGGCACAATGCGCCCAAGCCACGTACGGCGTAGCGTTGCATATACCGCACCACGTCTTCCGGCAAATCGTACCCCTGGCTGCGCGCCCGGCGCTGCAGCGCCTCCAGTTGCAATCCTTCAGCCAGAGGCTGCAGCGTGCACGCCACGGCGCCGCACAGCCGGGAACGCAGGTCGGGCAGGTCCGCAGCGCATTCGGCCGCTGGGCGGCGTGAAGCCCACACCATGCTGGCACCGTGCGCCTGCGCCTGATTGCACAGCACGAACAATTGCCGCTCCCAATCCCGATGCCGCAAGACACGGTCGATGTCGTCCAAACACACCCATGTGCACCGCTCCAGGCCGGCCAAAACGGCGGACTCCAATTCCTGCATGCGGGCCAGAGGCACATAAGCGGCAAGCCGGTTCTCAAGCCGCGCCCGATGGCACACCGCCTGCAGCAAGTGCGTCTTGCCGCTATCCGCCGGCCCGCACAGCCACAGCGAACCGCCTCGCTCCAAAGTCTCTTCCAGCGCCGTCAAAGCCGGCGTTTCTCCGCTGCAGAAATTTTCAAACGTATGCCGCGGATTAGAACCCAGCGGCAGCACCAGCTGGCTCACAGCGCCTCGTCTTCCGAATGCTCCAGAGCCCGCAGCCAATCCACTGCATACCAAAGGCCGCTGACGACCGTGGTCGCCGTCACAATCCAGAGCAGCCCAATCTGGAAGGCCATCGGCAGTTCCAGCCTTGGCTGGCCCAGCACCGCCAGAACCAAGACGACTTGGAGAAAAATATTGAATTTCCCGATGGCCAGAATCTTGAGCCTGCGGCTACCGTAAAACAAATGCTGCAGCAACACGCCTCCGACGCACATCACGTCCCGGCTGACGGCCAGCACGACCAGCCACAGCGGCAAAAGACCCACGTACCCCAAGATCGCGAACGACGTCATCAGCATGGCCTTGTCGGCCAACGGGTCGAGCAAGGCACCCAAGGCGCTGGTAGCATTCAACTTGCGGGCCAGATAGCCGTCCAAAAGGTCCAATACGCCCATCAAAGCGAACAGCGCCAGCGCCCAATCGAACTCCTGCGCCAGTAACAGAAGCGCAAACCATGGCACCAGAAGCAGGCGCGCAACGCTGATCAGGTTCGGGATTTGACTGGCCACAGGCATGTTCCTCAATGTCCTATTTTATAGGGTCGGGGTACAATGAGACCATCTTCTCCGTGCAGCTCCGTGCCGAAGCAACGTTCCGCCGCCTCCGCCTACCGTGCCGCCGGGGTCGACATCGATGCCGGTAATCTGCTGGTGCGCAAGCTCGGCCCGCTGGCCCGGCAGACCTTCGATGCCCAAGTGCTGACCGGGCTAGGCGGCTTCGGCGGGCTGTACCAGCTCCCCCAAGGCCTCGAAGAACCCGTGCTGGTCTGCGGCGCCGACGGCGTCGGCACGAAACTTCTGCTGGCGCGGCAATCGGGCCGGCATGACACGATCGGCATCGATCTGGTCGCGATGTGCGCGAACGACATCCTGACGCACGGCGCCAAAGCCATGCTGTTTCTGGACTACTACGCCTGCGGGGCTCTGGATGTCGAAGCCGCCGCCGAAGTCGTCCGCGGCATCGCCGCCGGATGCCAGCAAGCCGGCTGCGTCCTGCTAGGCGGCGAGACTGCCGAAATGCCGCGGCTCTATCAGCCGCAAGACTACGACTTGGCCGGCTTCTGCGTGGGGCTCGCCGAGCGCCGCCGGCTCCTGCCACGCCCGAACATCCAACCCGGCGATCTGGTCATCGGCATCGATTCGAGCGGCATCCATGCGAACGGATTCTCCCTGGTCCATGCCATCCTGCAGCGGACCCTTGCCGAAGAAGGCACCGGGCGACTGGACGCACTGCTGCAACCGACGACGATCTACGAACCTCATCTGCGCGACGTACTCGATGCCGGTCTGGCACTGGCATTGGCGCATATCACGGGCGGCGGCCTGACCGAAAACCTGCCGCGGATACTGCAGGATGGGGTTTCGGCCCGCATCGACCCGAGCGCATGGGAGCGCCCGGAACTGTTCCGTTGGCTCCAAGCGCAGGGCGGCATCGAAGAGGATGAAATGCGGCGCGTCTTCAACTGCGGCATCGGCATGACGGCCATCGTGCGCACCCGGCATGCCGACGAAGCCATCGAACGCATTGGAGACACCGGCACTGGTGCGCGCGTCATCGGCGAACTCGTGGCCCGGAACGGCCCGGCACAAACGATTTATGCCGACTCCCCGCTATGACGTCCATCGCGGTGCTGGCATCCGGACGCGGTTCCAACCTGCAAGCTTTGATCGCTGCAGTGCAAGACGGACGCATCGACGGGAACCTCGCCTGCGTCATCAGCGACCAACCGCAGGCATACGCACTCCAGCGCGCCCGCGATGCCGGGATCGAAGCGCAGGTCATCGCCGACGGCGACGAACCGAAACTGCGGGACGCCTTGGCCGCATGCGGGACGCAACTAGTCTGCCTGGCCGGCTACATGCGGATACTGTCCCCTCGGACGATTGCCGCGCATGCGGGGCGCATTCTGAACATCCACCCGTCCCTGCTACCCCGCCATCGAGGATTGCATACGCATCAGCGCGTTCTGGAAGCTGGAGACCAGGAACATGGCTGCAGCGTGCATTTCGCCACGGCCGAACTGGACGCCGGCCCCATCATCATTCAGGCACGCATCCCGGTCCTTCCCGACGATACGGCCGATACCCTGGCACAGCGGGTGCTCGATCAGGAGCACCGCATCTACCCGCTTGCCGTGCAGTGGTTTTGCGCGGGGCAGCTGCAGCTTGCCGACGGCACGATCCAATTGCATGGGCAGCCGCTGGCCGAACCCGTACGCTACGAAGCCCTATGAAAGGACTCTGGTGCTTGGCCTTGGCCGCCTTGCCCGGCACCGTTGCGGCCGAAGCCGTGCATGCCGTCTACGACCTGTACTACCGCGGCATCCAAGCCGGCGAAGTGGTCGTCACCGTCTCGCACGAGACCGTGCGCACCTACTACGAGGCCGTAGCGACGCCCAATCTGGTCGCGGATATCCTCGGCCAGGGCGTCATCACCGAGCGCGGCGTCGCCGAACGCGAAAGCCTGCGCCCGCTCGAATACTTCTACCATGATGCCGGTCGCGGGCAGCACTACAAATACGTCTACAACTGGACCGACCGGCGGGTTTTCATCACGACCCATGACAAGGAATCGACGCAAAAGCTTGCCGCCAGCACACTGGATCCGGCGGCGATGGCACTGGTGCTGATTCGCAACACGCCGCATCTGGAACCCAACTACAGCGTGCTGTCGCGTGGCCAGCTCAAAATCTACCGCTTCGACCCGCCGACCCTAGAACGCATCGACGTGCTGGGCGAACAGCGGCCCGTCTGGAAAGTGGTCCGCGAACGCGGCGACGGCAAGGAGACGCGCATCATTTCATGGCACGACCGGGCTCTCGACGGCTGGATGGTGCGCACGGTGCGCATGGAAAGCGATACCGAAAAAATTCGGCTGGAGTTGTCCGAATTCCGCTGAACGGCAGTGCGCCCTGCCGGAAATATCGCGCCTCACCCCTACGCGCCTGCAATCTGCATCCGATCCACCAGAAGTGCGCCGGTATGAATGGCGCCGCGCCGGTCCTGCTCCGAGCCTACGGCGACCACGCCGCGCAACATATCGGGCAAGGAGCCTGCGATCGTAATCTCGTTCACTGGATGCGCAATGGCTCCGTCCTCGACCCAGAACCCGGTCGCGCCGCGGGAATAGTCCCCGGTCACCAAATTGGCGCCCTGCCCCATCAGTTCCGTCACCACTAGGCCGCGCTCCAGACGCTCCAGCAGCTCCGGCCATGCCAGCGTCGGCGCACGGGCTTCGAGGGCGAGATTGCGCACTCCTCCCGCATTTCCGGTCGTCGTCAACCCCAGCCTGCGGGCCGAATAGCTGCCGAGAAACCAGCCGCGCAGGATGCCGTTCTCCACCACCGTCCGCTCCGCCGTCGCCACGCCTTCGGCATCGAATGGCGCACTCGCCGCACGGCGCAATGCCTGCGGGCGCTCCACGAGGCATATGTCCTCCGGCCAGATCTGCTCGCCTTCGCGTCCCAGCAGAAAAGAAGCTTCCTGATACAGTGCCCGGCCGCTGGCAGCGCCCACGAAATGCCCAATCAGCGAACGTGCGGCCGGAGCCTCAAACAGCACCGGCGCCGCGCAACTCGCCAGCGGACGGGCGCCCAAGCGCCGTAAGGTCCGCTCTGCGGCCATCCGTCCGACTGTTTCCGGTTCTTCCAGTTGGCGCCAATCGCAATCTTCGCTATACCAGTAATCCCGCTCCTGTCTGCCCTGATCGTCCGCTGCCACCACGCAGCAACTGAGATCGTGGCTGCTGCGCCAATACGCGCCCATGAAATCAAGGCTGTTGGCGAACACCCGAAGGCCCGCGTAGCCGCTGGCCTGGGAGCCTTCGGAGTTGACGATGCGCGCGTCCGCGCGCGCGGCGCTTTCGCACTCTTGAGCAAGCCGCATCGCCGCATCGCCGTCAAGGCGGCGCGGATGGTAAATGTCCAGATCCGGGGGGTCGCATGCCAGCCGATCCGCATCCGGCAGGCCATGGCACGCATCCTCTTCCGTGCTGCGGGCGATGCTGCACGCCGCCTCGACCGTGCGAGCGACCGAGTCCCAGTGCAGATCCGTGCTGGAGGCATGCCCGCGGCGATGCCCGAAATACACGGTGATGGCAAAGCTCTGGTCCTGCTCCCGTTCCACGGTTTCCAGTTCGCCAAGCCGCACCGACACCGTCAGCCCTTCGCCGCAATCCAGCGCCGCCGCCGCGGCGGTCGCGCCCAATTTCCCGGCCTGCTCCAGCGCCTGCTGCGCACACGCGCGCAGTGCCGCTTCCGTCTGTGCTTCAGTCGCCATGCATGCGGGTTCCGCCGACCGTCAATTCCTCCACCCGCAACGTCGGCTGGCCGACGCCGACCGGCACTTGCTGCCCGTCCTTGCCGCAGGTGCCCACTCCGGCATCCAATTCCAGATCGTTGCCGATCATGCTGACGCGTCGCAGCACGCTGGGGCCGTCCCCAATAAGCGTCGCGCCCTTGACCGGATGCGCGATTTTGCCGTTTTTGATCAGATACGCTTCGGACGCGGAAAATACGAACTTCCCGGATGTGATGTCCACTTGCCCGCCGTTGAAGCCGACCGCGTACAAGCCGTAATCGACCGATTCAAGGATTTCCTGCGGCGCGTACGGCCCGGGCTGCATGTACGTATTGGTCATGCGCGGCATCGGCTGATGCGCGTAGGATTCGCGCCGGCCGTTGCCGGTCGGGCAGGCTTTCTGCAGCCGCGCATTGTGCCGGTCGTACAGATAGCCGCACAGAATTCCGTCCTCAATCAGCGTCGTGCAACGGGTCGGCGTGCCTTCGTCATCCATGCGTAGCGAACCGCGCCGGTCCGGCAAGGTGCCGTTGTCCACGACGGTCACCCCGGGGCTGGCCACGCGCTGGCCCTGCATATGCGTAAAGGCCGATGTGCCCTTGCGCACCGCATCGCCTTCCAAGCCATGCCCGACGGCTTCGTGCAGCAGCACGCCCGGCCAGCCGGAGCCCAGCACCACCGTCATGGCTCCGGCAGGAGCTTCCTGCGATTCCAGATTGAGCAGCGCCTCGCGGGCTGCCTCCTGCGCGAAGCGCGCCGGTGCCCCCTCATCCAACAGGCGCTGGTAGCCATAGCGTCCGCCGCCGCCGCGCCCGCCGGCTTCGCGCCGGCCTTGCCGCTCCGCAATGACGGAAACATTGAGACGCACCATCGGGCGGACATCCGTTTCGTAGATGCCGTCCGTCGACGCAATCAGCACCACTTCGTAGGCGGAAGCCAGCGTGGCCGTGACCTTGATGATTTCCGGCGATGCGGCGCGCGCGATGCGATCGGCCTTGCGCAGCAACTCGATCTTGCGCTCCATATTCAATTCCGCCAGCGGGTTGCCGTAGGCGCACACGGCAGCCGGCTCCGCCGAACGCGTCGGCGGCAATTGGGCCTGCCGGTCGCTATGCGCAATGGCGCGGGCCGCTTTGGCCGCTTCCAACAATTGCCCCGCACTCAGATCCTCCGAATACGCGAAACCCGAACGCTCGCCGGCCACGGCGCGGACGCCGCCGCCTTGCTCCAGCGAAAACGTCGCATCCTTGACGATGCCATCCTCGATCGCCAGCGTCTCGCATTGCGCGTATTGCAAATACACATCCGCGTAGTCGCAGGCCCGCGACCAGACATGCGCCAGCGTGTCTTCCAAGGTCCGCGGCGTCATGTCCCCCGGCTCCAGAAGATAGCGCTGCGCCGCCGCTTCGGTTACGCGTCCACCCGACATGTCAGCCTCCGGTTGTGGATGCACGGAAAGTTGGTGCGGATTTCTTCCAAGCCGTGGCGGTCAAGATCCGCCAGCACCATCCCCGCACCATGCGGCAATTGCCCCTTGATGGTTCCCCACGGATCCACAATCATGGAATGGCCGTAGGTCTCGCGCCCGTTCAGGTGGTAGCCACCTTGCGCGCTGGCAATCAGATGCACCAGATTCTCGATGGCTCGGGCCCGCAGCAAACTCTCCCAATGCGCTTTGCCCGTCAACGCCGTGAAGGCCGCCGGGAGCGCCACGACTTCGACACCCTGGTCCAGCAGAGCCCGGAACAGTTCCGGAAACCGAAGGTCGTAGCAGACAGTAAGCCCGAGCCGTCCGAACGGAGTATCCGCCACGACCACCTCACTGCCGCTGCGCGTGATGGCGGATTCGTTGTAGCTTTCGCCGCTTGCGACCAGCGTCACGTCGAACAGGTGGATCTTGTCGTAGCGTGCCCGCATCTCGCCGTGCTCGTCGAACAGCATGGAAGCGGCCGCCATCTTGTCCGCAACTTCGCAATGGAGCGGAATCGTGCCTGCCACGACCCATATCCGGTGCCGCCGGCACTGGCCCTGGATGAACTTCTGGATCGGGCCTTCTCCCGGCTGCTCCCGATATTCCAGCACGTCCCGGTCCGCGATGCCCATCAGCGCAAAGTTTTCAGGCAGCACCACCAGCCGGGCACCGGCGCCCACCGCCTGCCCGATCAACCGGTCGGCTTCCAGCAAATTGGCATCCAGATTAGGCCCGGAAGCCATCTGGACCGCGGCGACTCTCGTGTTCATGAGCGATGCATCTGCCTCCACAGCCGTTCAGCGTTCGTTCCGTGTCTGTCCGAGCACCTCAGGATCGGGTCTGGATTTAAGTCGCACGCGATGGCGCTCCGCCAAAAAACTCCGGATGGCCTGATGCAGCAAGTCGGTCGGATGCTTGCTGCAGTAGCGTTCAAGCCAATCGTTCGTGCGCGTCAATCCTGTGTACTCCGCAATGCTGTAGGTGTCGGGGACGAGGTAATTGTACGCTGTCAGATAGCCGGCGATCCAACTGTAGTACAGGCCGCGCCGCTCCGGTGGCACCGCGATGAAGCTGATGCACGTATCCGCGCCCAAGCCCCGCGCCTTGTAATCGCCTTGGGAATCCCGCGCGGACGCGCCCGGGCCCAAGGCCAAAGCGCCGCCCAGCGCAAGCGCGGAGCACATCCGCCACATGCGCCCTGCATGTGCCATTACGCCAGCGCGTGCAGCGCCTTGAGCGGAAAAGGCACGCCCACGCCGCCATGCCCGCAATAGCCGCCCGGGTTCTTGCCCAAATACTGCTGATGGTAGGATTCGGCGAAGTGGAAGGCGCCGGCCGATGCCAATTCCGTGGTGATCGCGCCGTACCCCTGCGCCTCGAGCGCGTCCTGATACAGCCGGCGGCTCGCTTCCGCCAGCGCTTGCTGCCCGGAATCCGCGTAGTAGAGCCCGGAACGGTACTGGGTTCCCACATCATTGCCCTGACGCATGCCTTGGGTCGGATCGTGCCCTTCCCAGAAGCACGCCAGCAACGCGGCATACTCAATCTGCTCCGGATCGTAGACCACACGCACGGCTTCCGCATGCCCGGTCTGGCCCGTGCATACTTCTTCATAGGTCGGATCGGACACATCCCCGGCCGCATAGCCGACGGCCGTCGTCCACACGCCATGCAAGCTCCAAAAGCGCTGCTCCGCACCCCAAAAGCAGCCCATGGCGAAGTCTGCCGTACGCAATGGCACGGGGTACGGCGGCCGCAATGGATTGCGCGTGAACAGGTGCGCTTCGCCGCTCGCCGCCACGCTCGGCCTCCAGTTGCGCATTCAAAACGAGGCCGCCTTGCGGCGGCCTAGGTTCTGAGTGGTAGTTATTATTGTTATGTTCCGCAAGGCGCGAACGAGCAAAGGCTCAACTCGGGCCGTAGGTGAAATTGGAGGCCAGACTTACCGTGCCCTCATGCTCGTGTTCGACGCCGTTGTCGCTGTACGTGACCTTCTCAGTGTTGCTGATCGTGATGTCGTGGCCCGGCGCGATGGCCAGCGGCGGATTGGACACGATGACAGGGCCGCCGTCGGCGCCCTCCACCTCGTTCACGACGCTGGCGGCGATGTCTCCGACCTTCAGGCGCCGCTGCTTGCCGTCGACCGCATACTCGATCGGCATTTTCTTCACGCTGACCACTTCGCCGACCAGACTTGCCACTACGCCCAGATGGCCGCCATGTTCGCCGCCGTAGAGTTCCGTGATCGCCTGCGCCTGCTCGTCGCTGGCACCTTCGTCAATGTACAAAGCAACTTTGAAATTGCCCTCGGTCAGCAGGCCCGGCGCTTGCAGGAACATCGAGACGTTCAGATTATTCAAGCTGACTCCGTCCAGATGGCCTTCGTCGATGTGCCAGCCGAGCAAAGCGGTACAAGTGCCGGTGGTCGGCGGTTTCAAAGTGATGCAGGGGCAGATGAGGTCGCAGGTGCAGGACTCAAAATAATTGCCCTTCAGGCTCCAGTCATTCGATGCCATGGGATTCCCTCCAGTAGCTGAAGAATAGGGTGAACATAGGCCGTAGTATAACACGGCCGGAGCACCCTCCGCACCCGCCCAGCGGCAACCGCAGCGCGCACGGGGTTGGACTCAGAACCGGTAGGAGATCCGCACGCCGCCGCGGCGTCCTTCGTTGACCAGAGGCGCAAACACCGCGCCGCTGCCTCGATAGCCCGGCGGCGCCACCGGCCCGCCCGGGAAATTGCCCGGGAATTGAGACTCGCCTCCCTCTTGGACCTCGTCCAGAAGGTTCTTGCCATACAGGGAGATGCGCAGCCGCCCGTCGGCGCTGGCATAGGTCAGACTCGCTTCCAGCGTCTCAACCTCGTTCAGCCTCCCGAGGTTCGCGTCGTCCGCGGCCGCATCGTCGCTGTGGCTGAAGTCGATTCGGGTCAGCAGCATCCCATTCCACGATTCCAGCGGCAGGCTATGAATCAGACCGAGGCTGTAGGTCACCTCCGCCAGGCGCGGAAAGTCCAGATCCTCGTCCTTCCCGTCAATCTTGCCGTCCTGATTGAGGTCCTTGCGCACGCTGTCGTATTCCCCGTCCGTATAGCCGAGATTGGCCGTCAGCAGCAAATTCTCAGTGAGCCGGGCATAGGCTTCCACTTCGATGCCTTGCAGCGTCGCATCTGCCGTATTCAGGATGCTTTGCACCGTGCCTGCCTGCGCGTCCTGGCGCCCCACCTCGCGCTGCATGTCGTCCACTTTGTTATGGAACAGCGCTACATTGGTGCGCAAGCGTCCGTCGAGCCAATCGATCTTGGCACCGACTTCATACGAGTTCTGCCGCTCTTCGCTGAACGGCTCCGGGTCGACATTGGGATCCGTATGCCGGAAGTTGTAGCCGCCGCTGCGGAAGCCTTTGGTCCAGAAGGCATACAGGTTCACGGCATCGCTCGCCATGTACTGGATGCCGATTTTGGGCGTCCAGTTGCTCCAGCTGTGCTCATCCGAATAATTGAAGTCGCAGATTCGAGCGCCGAAATCGCATCGCGAAGCGCCAACTGGAATCACCACACCCGGCACGGCCTCGATTCGAAAAGACCCGGGAGAGAACGTGGCAATGTCCGCCTCCTTCTTCTCGTAGGTGTAGCGCAGCCCGAAGTTGAGCGTCACGCTCGGCGTCGCATGCACGTCCGCGTGGACGAAGGCCCCGCGCGTCGTCGTATCCTGCTCGCCGCCGAGTGCTGAATCGATCCAGCTGTTGTCCCATGTCGGAACGTTGTTGGTGTCGCACAAGTCCGGCAACCCCGAAATGGCGTTCAACCTAGCTCGCACCGAGGGAATGCTGCAAAGCGAGGCCGCAGGATCGTACGAATATGCGGAATTAATCTGGGACTCGAATTGGTGCTTGAACAATTCCCGCCGCTCCCAATATTCGATATTCTGATCGAACCAGTACAGACCCGCCGTCAGATCGACCTGATCGTCGAAAAACGATCCGAAGTACCGGAATTCGTTGCTGAACTGCTCCTGCTCGAAATAGGCATCGCCCACAAAGACCTCCAGATCCGAACTGTCCGCGTCCGTTCGGGAATTGAGATTGACGCGGCGCCAGCCGAAAATGTTGGTGATCGTCCCGCCGCCTAACGGCACATCCATAGTGAACTCTCCATAGAGCTGGCTCCAGTCCGAATCGGCATAGCCCTTCTCGTCCACTGAAAAGTCCCACGAATTCCGATCGTAGAGGCCACGGTTCTGGCTGCGGGGCCCGTCGCCGCGCGCCTGCCCGCGCTCGTACCGCACCGTAAGTTCCGAATCATCGCCCGGATAATACGTCAGGGACGGCCGTACGAACGTGATGCGGTAGGCTCCGGAATCGTCCTCTCCGTCGGCCAGATTCGTGTGCCAGCCTTCGTCGTCCTTGTGGTAGACGGCCAGCCGGCCGAGCAGCTTCCCGGGCAGGACCGGCCCGGACACCGTGAGCCCTCCGGCCGCTTCGAAGCCTTGCTGGAAATCCCCCCGGAACGACATTTCGAAATCTTCGGTCGGCTTGCGGGTGCGTAGCAGAACGGCGCCGCCCGTCACGTTGCGGCCGAACAGCAGGCCCTGCGGCCCGCGCAAGATCTCGATGCCTTCAATATCGAAGAAATCGTTGATGACGCCTGCCGTGATGCCCATATAGACGCCGTCGACGAACACGCCGACCGTCGGATCGATGGACGGAATCGAACTGTTGATGCCCAAGCCGCGGATGCTGAAGTTGGCGACGCCGCGGGTGGTGCCCACATCCGACAAGATGACATTCGGAGCCCGGTAGCTCAAGGCGGTCAGATCGTTCGCGAAGCGCGCCTCCAGTTCTTCTGCGGAAAACGCCGAGACCGCCAGCGGCACGTCTTGCAACTGCTCGCCCGCATCCCGCTTGCGAGCCGTAATCGTAAGCTCCTCGTTCTTCGCAGCTGCAGCAGGAGGGCAGCCCAGCGCCATCACGCACGCGGACAGAATCAATGTACGGCGCCCCTTTCGGCCAAAGAACAGAATCGGAAATTTGCAAAATGCCATCGAATGCCGGAGGAGTCGGCAAGCCGCTCCGGCGATCCTCCAATAGCAGGGGGAGGCGGTTCGGGACTCGCGTCCTGAGGCTCGTTCTCCACACAGAACCCGGAAGGCCCGAATGTTTTGGGTAGCCATGGTTCAACCTTATGGAATCGACATGCTGACATTATAGTCCAAACCATCCTACCCGAAAAACGCAGCATCCGCCGGGCCCATCGGCGCGCCATGCCCGACAGGGACACGATCTGGCACGCATCCCGGCCAATGCCTGTAATGTCATAATACTCGCGCCAAGCGCAAGCGCCCTTTATGCTTTTCTCCGCACTCCACCAAGACCCGCCGCATAGCTACGGCGCCTTGCCGCCGGCCGAGCGCTGGACGCTGCTGGGCGCCGTAGCGGCGGTCACCGCCGGCGCATGGGGCTGGATGCTCCACATGGCGATGGAGATGGATGCCATGATGTCGGGCGGGCTGATCGAAGCTTGGATGCCGCCCAGCGCCTCGAGGCCCTGGAGCGGCTATGATTTCTGGATGCTGTTCGCCATGTGGGCGGTCATGATGGTAGCCATGATGACGCCGAGCGCCCTGCCGACGATCAAAATGCATCTGACCATTGCCCGCAACCGGCCGGCCGACGCGCGCCGCCCGCTGCTGTGGGGACTGTTCCTGACCGGCTATCTGTCGGCCTGGACCGTATTCTCCAGCCTCATCGCCTTCGTGCAATGGCCGCTGCACCAGTGGGGGCTGCTGGATCCGATGATGGAAAGCCGCAGCAGCTTGATGAGCGGGCTGCTGCTGATCGTTGCCGGCCTGTACCAATGGACGCCATGGAAGGATGCCTGCCTGAACCAATGCCGCTCGCCCTTGCAGTTCCTGATGGCGCACTGGCGCGAAGGTGCCGCCGGCGCATGGCGGATGGGGTGGGAGAACGGCCTGTTCTGCGTCGGCTGCTGCTGGGCGCTGATGCTGGTATTGTTCGCGCTTGGCGTGATGAATATACTCTGGGTCGCAGCCCTCACCCTATTCGTGCTGCTTGAGAAAGCCATGCCGGGCCCCTCGCGATTGCTTCGCGGCATCGCGGGGCTGGTGCTGACCGGCGCCGGCGTTTGGCTGCTGCGGCCTTGACTGGGGCTGGCATGAGCACAGACCGCCGCACACGGATCCTCGGCCTGTTTGAGCAGCATCAAGCAGCATGGGAGGCCGCCCGCGCGGCCTTGCCGGAGGCCATCGCCCACGCAGGCGAGCAGTTGGCGAAGAGCTTGGCGCAAAAGCACCGCATTCTTGCATGCGGCAATGGCGGTTCGGCGGCCGACGCGCAGCATTTCGCGGCGGAACTTGTTGGACGCTTCGAACGCGAACGGGATGGCCTGCCCGCCATCGCCCTGACGACCGACACCTCGGCCTTGACCGCCATCGGCAACGATTACGGCTTCGATGCCATCTTCCGACGGCAAGTCGAAGCTCTGGGACAGTCTGGCGACTGGCTGCTCGGCATCAGCACGAGCGGCAACTCGCCCAATGTTCGGCAAGCGGTGCAAGCGGCGCAGGCCCAACGCATGCGCGTGCTGGCGCTGACCGGCTGCGGCGGCGGCTCTCTGCGCGGACAGTTGCGCGACGACGACATCGAGTTGTGCGTGCCGTCCGCATCCACCGCACGCATTCAGGAAATGCATATCCTGATTCTGCACTGCCTGTGCGACCTGATCGATTGCGGCACGCATGCGTGACCCGAAGTGGCTGCCGGCCCTTCGCGAACTGGCAGCGCCGGAAGACTTGCTGGACGACCCGGCGGACTGCTGGACGTACGGCTACGATAACAGCTGCCGACATTGCGCGCCGCAAGCCGTCGTCTTCGCCCGCAACGCGGAACAGATCCAAGCGCTGGTGCGCTTTTGCCGCGCCCGGCGCGTCGCCCTGACCGCCCGGGGACTCGGCACCAACACCACGGGCGCCAGCGTGCCGTTGCACCGCGGCATCGTGCTCTCTACGGAACGAATGAATCGGCTGCTGAGCCTCGACCCCCAAGAGCAGACGGCGCGTGTCGAACCGGGCCTGATTAATCAGCATCTGCAGGAAGCCGCTGCCGCGCATCAGCTTTTCTGGGCTCCAGACCCTTCGAGTTCGCCGTTCTGCACCATCGGCGGCAATCTGGCCTGCAACGCCGCCGGCCCGCGTGCACTTAAATACGGCACCAGCCGCGACAACACGCTGCAATTACGCGCCATCACCGGCACGGGCGACGCGCTGGTGGCCGGCACGCTCACTCGCAAAGGCGTCGTCGGCCTAGACCTTCTGCGCCTGCTCATCGGCTCGGAAGGCACACTCGCCATCATTACGGAAGCCACGCTCCTGCTACGGCCGAAACCCCAGGCATTCGCGACCATACGGGCCGCATACGCCACGGAACAGGATGCCGCACAGGCTGTCGGCGCCATCCTGCAGCAGCCCCATGTGCCGTGCGCTCTGGAGTTCATGGATGCCGCCTGCCTGCAACTGATCCGCGACGACGACGCACTCGCACTGCCCAGCGAGGCGCGCTCCCTGCTGCTGATTGACGTCGACGGCTCGGACGAAACGCTTCGGCAGCATGTCGAACCTCTGGCTCAGGCCGCAACCTCCGCAGCCTGCTTGGACCTCCAGACCGCCTACACGCCGGAAGCACGCGATGCCTTATGGCAAGCGCGCCGCACGCTATCCCCGGCACTCCGCCGCCTCGCACCCGAAAAAATCAACGAGGACGTCGTCACCCCCATCGGGCGCCTAGGAGACTTGCTTGCCGACCTGGAACGCCTACGTACGCGCCACGATATTCCGATCGTATGCTTCGGGCACGCCGGTTCCGGAAACATCCACGTCAACCTTATGCCGGACGGCTCGGACGCGCAGAGGGCTGCCGCACGCGCCTGTCTGGACGAAGCCTTCGATGCTGTACTGCGTCTGGGCGGCACACTCTCAGGCGAACATGGCGTCGGCATCGCGAAGCGCGATCACATCGCCCGCGAACTGGATCCTGCCTCGCTGCGCCTCATGCATGCCATCAAGCATGATTTCGACCCGGACGGCATCCTCAATCCCAGCAAGAACCTGCCGGACATCGACCGGGACTCGGTCTGAAAACCGCCTGCGGTCCACCGGCGGCATGCAACGAATAGCGGCATGACCGGCTTGATGCAGGGCTTGCAACTGATATTGAGAAACTTGTCGCATCCTCAGGCAAGCCGGATTCGGACTGCGGACGCACCCGACTTCAACCACCGAGCCGGGCCTTTCGACACCTTTGAAACTATTTTATATCTTTATATATCAATTATTTACTATTAATTCCTTAATTAATGATAAGGTTTAGAATCACGCTCTGAATCAAGGGCCATGCTATGGCTGACCACTGTCTCCCGGATCTTCGGCCTTTGGCCCGTTCGTTGAAACCAGACGCAGGTGCGGCCGGCCTGAAGCAGACTTGGCGGGCTCTGGCAGCCCCTCGGACGGCAATTCTAGCGGCTGCCCTTGCCACGGGAACCCCAAGCCTTCGTCGGTCTCACGGCAATAGACGCGAACCACGCTTTCAACATCCAGTGCCACATGCCTGGAAACGCCTTGAAAGCGCGCCAGAAAGCGTACGCTGTCGGCATCGATGACGAGGTCGCGCACAGCCTGCGGCGCGATGTTGTAGGCCGTAAACTGCTCCTTGTCGGCCACGCCTCCGGCCGATGCGCCGCCCTGCTCAAAGACCAGCAGCATGGGCGTCAGGTCGTTGTCCACCGCCCATTCGTAGATGGCGCGGATCAGGTAGGGGCGGTAGGAGGTCGTCACGACCGCAAGCGCAGCGGCACCTGCCTATTTCAGCAAGTGCAGATCCCGCTCGGATTCGGTCAGGCTGCGCTGGAAGCAAGGCCGCGTATAAACTTCCTTCGCATATTTCCAAAGGGCCCGCTGGGTCTTCGGCACCTCGATCTTGTAGCTATCCAAGCGCCACAGGATCGGCGCTAGGGAGGCATCCAGAAGCGTGAAGTTGTCGCCGGTGAAGTACCTTTTGCCGAGCCGCTTCAGTTCCGCCGACACGTCAAGCAGGAAATCCCGCATGGTCTTGCGCGCCGTCGTGGACCTCTTGGCTCCGGAAGAGCGCAAGCCGCCCAGCTGGCCATACAGCTTGCGTTCGATCTCCAGCATCCAAACGCGGGCGCTGGCCTTGCCCAACGGATCCACCGGCATCAGCGGCGGGTGCGGGAAGCGGTCGTCAAGATACTCCATGATGATCCGGGGTTCCACCAGCACCATCCCCCGGTCCGCAAAGGTCGGCGTCGTCTTGCCGGGGTTTAGAACGGCAAGGTCTGCCCTATGCCGAGGATCGTCCATGAAAACGCACCGCGCCTGCGCCTCCTTTTCGGCCAGCACCATGCGTACTCGGTGGCACTGCGGGCACTGCGGCGCCGAAAAAAACTGCATGCGGGCCGATGGCATCGCGAGGCCTCTAGTGGATATCCTGCCAGTATTCCCGCTTCAGGAAATACGCCAGCCCCGCTAGCACCAGCAGGAACAGAAGCACCCAGACACCAGCGCTTTCGCGCGTCAGCCGCGCCGGTTCCGCCACATACACCAGGAACGACGTCACATCCACGACCATCTGCTGATACTCCTCCGGCGTCATCAGCCCAGGAGTCTCCAGCGTCAGGCCGGAAATGACCTTGCGGGTTGCACCATCCTCAATGACTTCGGCCCACTCAGCTTTCTGGAGGCCCTGCTGGCGCCACAGCACATGCGGCATGGTCGTGTGCGGAAAGCGCCAATTGTTGACGCCCCATGGACGTGCATCATCCGCGTAGAACGTCATCAAATACTCGTAGATGTAGTCCGCTCCCTTCTGGCGGGCAATCACACTCAGATCCGGCGGCGCGGCGCCGAACCAGCCTTCCGCATCGTCCGGCGACATCGCCACTTCCATCGTCTCGTCAACCCGCCGTCCGGTGAAGATCAGGTTGTCTTCCACCATCTCCCGGGTCATGCCCAGATCTTCGGCGACCCGGCTGTAGCGGCTGTATTTCAGCGAATGGCAGCTCAGGCAATAATTGGCGAAATACTTGGCTCCGCGCTGCAATGCGGCTTTGTTGGTGAGGTCGACCCGCACTTCGTAGCCAGGCAGATCGCCCGCATCCGCGCCCCAAGCCGGCCCTGCAGCCAGCAGTCCGCACAGCAGCAATGCGCGCTTCATGCCGTCAACCTCTCCGGCGGTATGGCATCGCGGCCCAAGCGCGGCAGGCTACTGCCGGAAATCGTAATCGCCGAAAACACCGCCGGCAGCATCCAGCCGAACAGCACGAAAGCTTCCTTGCCCTCTTCGATGCGCATCACGTCGTAGAAACTGATCAGGCCCAGAACCGCGACCAGCGTCGCCATGCGCATGGTGCTGCTGCGCGGACGACTGTAGAACCATAGCAGCACGAAAAACAGGAAATACAGCTCGGAAAAGCGTAGCGCCAATTCCGCATAAAGCGGCGTGGGCGGATGGAAGCCGAGATAGCCGAGCACCACGAACGTGATGGCGAAGACGATCAGGTTGAGGCGGTACAGCGGGCTGCGGTAGCGCACCGAGCGCACCGGGTTGCGATCAATCCACGGCAGAAAGAACAGCACCACAATGGCCAGCAGCATCGCGAGGGCGCCCAGTTGCGGATCCGGAATCGCCCGCAGCACCGAGTAGAACGGCGTGAAATACCACACCGGCACGATATGCTCCGGCGTCAGCAGGGGATCCGCCGGCGAGAAATTGTCCGGCTCCAGGAAATAGCCGCCCATTTCCGGCGCGAAGAAGACGACCAGTGCAAACAGGAACAGAAACACCGCAGATCCCCAAATGTCCTTCACCGTGTAATACGGATGGAACGGGATGCCGTCCAGCGGCTTGCCCTCGGCATCCTTGTGCTTCTTGATTTCGATGCCATCCGGATTGTTGGAGCCCACCTCGTGCAGGGCAATGATGTGCAAGGCGACCAGCAACAGAATGGCCAGCGGCACGGCCGCGACATGCAAGGCGAAGAAGCGGGTCAGGGTCGCGTCGGAGACAGCGAAGTCGCCGCGCAGCCAAATGGCGAAGTCCGGCCCAACCCACGGAATGGTGCTGAACAGGTTCACGATGACTTGTGCCCCCCAGTACGACATATTCCCCCATGGCAGCAGATAGCCCATGAACGCCTCCGCCATCAACGCCAGGTACAGGAACATGCCCAGCAACCATATCAGTTCCCGCGGCGCCTTGAACGAGCCGTACATGACGCCCCGGAACATGTGCAGGTACACCACGATGAAGAAGAACGACGCCCCGGTGGAATGCATGTAGCGGATCAGCCAGCCGAGTTCCACGTCGCGCATGATGTGCTCCACCGATGCGAATGCGAGTTCCGCATCCGGCTTGTAGTGCATCGTCAGGAAGATGCCGGTGACGATCTGGATGACCAGCACCAGCAGGGCCAGAGATCCGAAAAAGTACCAGAAGTTGAAATTCTTCGGCGCGTAGTATTGGGCCAGATGCTCGTTCCACAGCTTCAGCAGCGGAAAGCGCGCATTAATCCAGTCCAGCAGGCCGCGCAGCAAAGCCTTCATGCGGACGGCTCCTCGGGCATCTCGCCGATCAGAATCCGGGTCTCGCTCACAAACCGGTACGGCGGCACGCGCAGATTGGCGTTGGCCGGAACATTGGTATAGACCCGCCCGGCCATATCGAAGCGCGAACCATGGCAGGCGCAGAAGAAGCCGCCGGGCCAATCGGCGCCCAAATCGCGGGGCGCGGCATCCGGACGGTAGGTCGGATTGCAGCCCAAATGCGTGCATACGCCCACCAGCACCAGGAATTCGGGCTGCAAGGAACGGTGCGGGTTGCGGGCGAAGTCCGGCTGCTCGCCGAAATCGGAATGCGGGTCGCGAAGGTAGTCCGCCTCCTGTTCCAGATGCTGCACCATTTCGGGCGTGCGGCGGATGATCCAGATGGGCTGCTTGCGCCAAATCAGATCGATTTTCTGGCCCCACTCCATCCGGCCGATATCCACTTCCACCGGAGCACCTGCCGTACGGGCAGCCGCGCTCGGCGACATGGACGCAACGAACGGCCATGCCGCCACAACCATGCCTGTGCCACCCACCAAGACCGTGCTTCCGGTCAGGAAGCGCCGGCGTTCCATATCAACAGGATGATCCGCCATGCCGAACAAGAAGTGCAAACATTAAATCCAGAAAGCGCAATCGAAACGCGGCCCTGCGTTCATCCCAACTTCGGCCCCGCTTGCTGTCGCATTTTAACATACCGGACGCCGCCGTCAGCATCCGGACGGCGTGGCCATTGGCACAGCGCCCGGAATCGGACGGAACACTTCAGGCCGGGTTCGGCATATCCACGAACCGATGGCTCAGCCCCAGCTGCGCCGCCGCCCGCTCGCCCAGCGCCTGCACGCCGTAGCGTTCGGTTGCATGATGCCCGCACGCAAAATAATGCACGCCGCACTCGCGTGCGACATGCGCCGTCGGCTCCGAGATTTCCCCGCTGAGAAAAGCATCCAAACCCAGCCGCGCGGCCTGCTCGATGAATTGCTGCCCGGCGCCCGTGCACCATCCGACGGTCTGCAGCAGACGCTCCTCCTCCGGCCCGACCGCCACGATCGGGCGCGCCAATTGCGCTTCCAACTGCCGCGCCAGTTCCGAAGCCGTACACGGGTGCCGAAGGCGTCCGGTCCGACCCATCGCCGGCTCTCCCGGCACCAGCATGCCGTCGATGTCGAAGTCCAGACGCTTCGCCAACTGCACGTTATTGCCCACCTCGTCGTGAGCATCCAGCGGCAGGTGGTAGGCGAAGAGGCTCACATCGGCCTCCAGCAGCGCACGCAGCCGCCGCGCCTTCATGCCGGTGACGACCGGCGCCTCGTTGCGCCAGAAATAGCCGTGATGGACCAGTAGCGCATCAGCACCCGAAGCGCAAGCCTGTTCGATCAGCGCTTGGCTCGCCGTGACGCCGGTCACTAGGCTTTCGATCCTCTCGCGCCCTTCGACCTGCAGCCCGTTCGGGCAGTAGTCCGAAAACGCCTCAGGCCGCAGCAAGCTGTCCAAGCACTCGAGCAAGTCTTGACGAGTCGCCATGCCTTCAGCCCCGGCGCCAGCGAGCCGAGGTTGCATGGGCGGCCAACCCCTCCGCCTCCGCCAAGCATTCGGCGACCGCCGCCAGTTCCGCCGCGCCCGACGGCGACAGGCGGATGACGCTGCTGCGCTTTTGGAAGTCGTACACGCCCAGCGGCGACGCAAAGCGTGCGGTGCGCATGGTCGGCAGCACATGGTTGGGACCGGCGCAGTAATCGCCCATCACCTCCGGGCTGTGAACCCCGACGAAGACCGCGCCGGCATGGCGCACCCGCGCCAATGCAGCATCGGCGTCCGCGACCGCCAACTGCAGATGCTCTGGCGCCAGTCGCCCAGCAAGATCGACCGCCTGCTCCACGCTGTCCGTCCGGATCAGCGCGCCGCAGCCGCCCAGCGACGCCCGAATGACTTCGGCACGCGGCGCCGCGTCCAGTTGCCCGGCCACCTCCGCCGCGACGGTCTCCAGATGCGCCACATCCGGACTGATCAGAATCGCCTGCGCCTGCGCGTCGTGCTCGGCTTGGGCCATCAGATCCGCCGCCAGCCAGCGGGCATCCGCGCTGGCATCGCTGACAATGACGACTTCCGAAGGCCCGGCCACCATGTCGATGCCGACCACGCCGAACACCTGCCGCTTGGCTTCCGCCACCCATGCATTGCCTGGACCGGCAATCTTGTCGACGACCGGCACCGTCTGCGTTCCGAACGCCAGCGCGGCAATCGCGTGGGCTCCGCCCAGTGCCCAGCCGCGATCAATTCCAGCCACATGCGCCGCCGCCAGCACCGCCGGATTGGCCTGCCCGCCGGGCATGGGACTGACCATCAGGACTTCGGCCACGCCCGCCACGCGGGCAGGAATGGCATTCATCAGCACGGACGACGGATACGCCGCCATGCCGCCGGGAACGTAAATACCCACGCGTTGCAGCGCTTCGACCCGCTGCCCCAGACGCGAGCCGTACGCGTCTTCGAATTCGAACGCTTCAAGCTTCTGCCGCTCGGCGAACTCGCGAATGCGCTCGGCCGCCGTCTGCAAGGCCGTACGCAGCGATACATCCAAGGCCTCAAACGCGGATTGGAAGTCGGCACGCTCCCATTGCAGCGCCGGGATGGAGGCGGCCGCGCAGCCGTCGTGCTCCCGCGCCAACTCCAGCAGCGCCTGATCTCCGCCCGCACGGACGTGCGCAAGAATGGCCGCGACCTCCTCGGTGAGTTCCGAGCGCCATCCCGGTGCCCGGCTGGCGACGAGCGCCTGAAACGCCTCTTCGAAACCCGGTTCGCGGGTCGCCAGACGCTGCGCGAACAGCTCGCTCATGCGGCCCGGCCGGCCGCCTTCCGCCGCACCCGCACCGCTTCGGCCAGATTCTCCAGCAACTGTTCGGTCTGCTCGAAGCCCAAACAAGCATCGGTGATGCTCTGGCCGTACGTCAGAGGCTTGCCGGGTTCGAGCTTCTGATTGCCTCCGACCAGGTGGCTTTCCACCATAACGCCGATGATGCGCATGTCGCCCGCCCGCAATTGCTCCGCGATGCTGGCGGCGACCTGCTGCTGCTGCTCCGGGATCTTCCGACTGTTGGCATGGCTGCAATCAACCATCACGCGCACCGGCAGCTGCGCCTTTTCCAAACGGCCGCATGCTTCCTCGATTGCATTGGCATCGTAGTTCGGCTGCCGTCCGCCGCGCATGATGATATGCGCGTCCTGGTTTCCGGTGGTGTGGAAAATCGCGCTGCGACCGCCCTTGGTCACCGACAGGAAGCAATGCGGCCGCACGACGGAGCGGACGGCATCCACCGCTACCTGCATGTCGCCGCTAGTGCCGTTCTTGAAACCGACCGGACACGACAAGCCGGAGGCCAATTCGCGATGGCACTGGCTTTCGGTCGTCCGCGCCCCGACCGCGCCCCAGCTGACCAGGTCCGCCACGTACTGCGGGCTGATCAGGTCCAGATACTCGGTACCCGCAGGCAGTCCCTGCTCCGCCAAGTCCTTGAGCAGGCCGCGCGCCAGCCGCAGTCCGTGATTGATGTGGAAGCTGTCGTCCAACCCCGGATCGTTGATCAGGCCTTTCCAGCCGACCGTGGTGCGCGGCTTGTCGAAGTACACGCGCATGACAACCAGAAGATCGTCCGCCAGCCGATTCCGAACCGCCTGCAGGCGCCCGGCGTATTCGTGCGCCGCCTCCACGTCATGGATGGAGCACGGCCCAACCACGGCGATCAAGCGATCGTCGGTGCATTCCAGAACCTCGCGAATCTGCCCGCGCGCTTCGTAGACCGTGCGTGCGCCGGCTTCCGTCAGCGGGAACTCGTCCAGCACTTCGGCCGGAGAACTCACGTCATGGATCTCCGTAATGCGCAGGTCGTCGGTTGGGTATTTCATTGCGTTGCCTCCGCTCCGGCCTCTATCGCTTGGCGCAAACGCGCCACTATCGGCATGATCCGGTCATGTTGCATTTTCCAAGCGCCTTTGTTGACAATCAATCGGGAACTGATTTCGGCCAGCGTGGCATACGGCTCCAGCCCATTGGCGGCCAGCGTGCGGCCGGTATCCACCAGATCCACGATGCAATCGGACAGCCCTGCCAGCGGCGCCAATTCCATGGAGCCGTACAATTTTATCGCAATCGCCTGGCTGCCGCGCGCCGCGAAGTATTCCTTGGCCAGACGCACGTACTTGGTCGCGACCCGAACCTGCGGCTGTTGCAAGCAGGCCGCAGCGCCCACCGGGCCTGCCACA
This sequence comes from uncultured candidatus Poriferisulfidus sp., assembly GCA_963668445.1. Classification (GTDB taxonomy): domain Bacteria; phylum Pseudomonadota; class Gammaproteobacteria; order Poriferisulfidales; family Poriferisulfidaceae; genus Poriferisulfidus. Next base: position 755,813 of record OY764335.1, on the reverse strand, counting down.
ACCAATCGGCATCGCGCAATGTTCAGGTCCAGCGGCTCGTACAACCCGGCCAGCCGGTTTTCCATCAGCACGTCCCGGCCCGTCACGCCCAACTCCGCCGCCCCGAGCGCGACATACGTCGGCACGTCTTGGGCCCGCAGCGTCACCAGCTCCACATCCTCCCCCCGGCACGGCAGAATCAGCTGCCGGCTGCTTTCGGGGTCGGCTTCCGGCTCAATGCCGGCGCGGGCGAACACGGCCAATGCCTCGCGCATGATGCGCCCTTTGGAGACGGCAATCCGCATCATCCACCTCCCGGCCCGCTCAGGCGTTGGATGCGGGCCCCCAAGCGCCGGAATTTCTCCTCCACGCATTCATAGCCGCGATCGATGTGGTACACCCGGTCCACGACCGACTCCCCTTGCGCGGCAAGGCCCGCTAGGATCAGGCACGCCGAAGCGCGCAGGTCGGTCGCCATCACCGGAGCCCCGGACAATTGCGCGACGCCTTGCACCAGCGCGGTGTTGCCGCGCACGTCGATGCGCGCCCCCATGCGCACCAGTTCCTGAATGTGCATGAATCGATTCTCGAAAATCGTCTCCGTAATGCTGCTGGCGCCGGTCGCCACCGCGCTGACCACGGTCATCTGCGCCTGCATGTCGGTCGGGAATCCCGGATAGGCGGCCGTGTGGATATCGGCCGGCGCCGGGCTGCGGCCCTGCATGTCCAATTCCACGAAATCCTCGCCGATGTCCAGTTCGGCCCCGCATTCGCGCAGTTTGAGCAGCACCGCTTCCATGATCTGCGGCTGCACACCCGTGACGCGCACCCGGCCCCCCGTCACGCACCCGGCAGCCAAATACGTCGCCGCCTCGATCCGATCCGGCAGAACCTCATGCGTAGCGCCCTGCAAGGCACGTACGCCGCAGATTTCGATGCGGCCCGTGCCGGCGCCCCGGATACGGGCGCCCATCGCATTCAGGCAACGCGCCAAGTCCTCAACTTCCGGCTCGCGGGCCGCATTCTCGATTACGGTGTCGCCGTCCGCCAGCGTCGCCGCCATCATCAGGTTCTCGGTGCCCGTCACTGTCGCCTGGTCCAACGCCAGCGCCGTACCGCGCAAGCGCTTCGCCTGCGCCCGGATGTAGCCGTCGCGCACCTCGATGCCCGCGCCCATCGCCTCCAGCCCGCGCAAGTGCAGGTCGATCGGGCGCGTGCCGATCGCGCAGCCGCCCGGCAAGGACACGACCGCCTGGCCGAAACGCGCCAGCAACGGCCCCAGCACCAGAATCGAGGCCCGCATGGTGCGCACGATGTCGTACGACGCATAGCAATGATCCACGGACGAAGCATCGACCCGCAGGCGATTCGATTCGCCCAGCGTCACCGTCGCGCCCATGCTGCTGAGCAGGCGCATCGTCGAGGCGACGTCTTGCAATTGCGGGACATTGTCGATCAGCAGCGGCTCCTCGCTCATCAGCGAGGCCGCCAGCACCGGCAGCACCGAATTCTTGGCGCCGGATACCGGCACCTCGCCATGCAAAGGCGCACCGCCTTCGATCAGCAGCCGGTCCATAGGAGAACGAGGCTGCGCTCAGCCGAACGTGTGCGGCGCGAACGACGCGTCCACCTCGACGGCCGCGGAGCCGCGCCATCGTTCAATCACTGCCTCTAGGCCGTTCTGATCAATTTCAGGCCGTAAGGTCTTCTTCAGGCTCTTGACCAGAAAGATGCCTCCGGCGCGAATCTCGAACACCCGCCAAGCACCCTCCACATCGCGCATCAGGTAATTCAGATCGAACGGCGCCCGCCCCGGCAGCAGGAATTTCGTCTTGACGACCTGATACGCCTTGTCCGGCTTGTGTTCGAACGGCAGATAGCGCACCTCGCCATGCGCATTGGACAGGATGGTTTCGGCATACAGCCGCACCAGCTGCCGCCGCAACTCCACTATGAATTCCTCGCGCTGCTGCTCCGAGGCCTGTCCGTAGTGCTTCTTGCCCAACACGATTGCCGCGATGCGGTCGTAATCCAGAATCGGCTGCAGACCGGCCGTCACCAGATCGTAGAGCCTCTGATTGTCGTCCTGCAGTTCGGACTTGCGCTCCCGGATTTCCCCCAGCAGGCCGGAGGTTACGCTTTGCAGGTGGTCGCGAGGCGAATCCATGGCCAGAAGCCCCGGCCCCCACAACAGTAGGCCGGCCAGCGCGAACGCGCCAAGCCAAAGAGACGAGGTCTTGAGAGTCATCGCAACGTTCCGAAGGAAGCTATGGCATCAATTATACCAGCCAAGGCGCCGGCAGGCACTGCCGACCTCCTATAATGACCGCCGCATACCCCGACGGCCCAGCACGCCTCCCGCACTTCCCGCGTCATGCGCACTCTCGTCCTTGGCAGCAGTTCCCCATACCGCCGGGAACTCTTGGAGCGCCTGCGTCTGGAGTTTGCCGTCGATGCGCCTGAACTCGACGAAACCCCGTACGCGAACGAACCGGCCGCCGACTACGTCAAGCGGCTGGCCTGCGCAAAGGCCGATGAAGTCGGCGCCCGCCACCCGGACGCCCTGATCGTCAGCAGCGACCAATGCGCGGAACTGAACGGCGAACTGCTCGGCAAGCCCGGCAGCCATGCGGCGGCCGCCACGCAACTGCACCGGCTCAGCGGCAAGGAAGTGCTGTTCCTCACGGGCTTGTGCCTGCTGGACACGCGCACCGGGCTTCGGCGCTACGCCGAAAGCCGCCACGCCGTACGCTACCGGCCTCTGGACGATGCGCTGATCGAACAGTATTTGCGTCTGGAACAGCCCTACAACTGCACCGCCAGTTTCAAATCGGAAGGCTTGGGCATCATCCTGACGCGCCGCATCCGCGGCGACGACCCCACTGGCCTGATCGGCCTGCCGCTGACGCGCCTGGCCGAACTTCTGCAGGACGCAGGCATCGAAGTCCCCGGGAACGCCGCGGACTAGTACAGCACGGGCGAACGCAGCCAAGCCTCCGCCGTCCGGGCCAGCCGCGACCCGATGCGGTCGGACATTCTTTCCCAAAAGTCCGGCTCGTACGTGTAATCCACGACGTCCTCGGCCCCCGCCATGTCGCGGGCGACCTGCCCCACATCCGCGATGCCGTCCACCAGCCCCAATTCCAGAGCGCCAGCGCCGGTCCAGATGCGCCCGTCGAACACATCCGACCCGTCGCCCTCCAGACGGCCGCCGCGGGATTCGACCACGACGTCCACGAAACGCTGGTGGATCTCGTCGACCAGCGTCTGCAGATGCTGCTCGGCTTCCGGATCTTGCGGCAGGAACGGATCCAGCATCGCCTTGTGCCGGGCGGACTTCGTAATCCGGCGTTCGATCCCCAGTTCTTCAATCAAGTCCACCATGCCGAAACTGCTGCTGATGACCCCGATGGAGCCCACCAGACTCGAATGGTTCACGTAGATTTCGTCCGCAGCGGCGGCGATGTAATAAGCGGCTGAAGCGCACAAGTCCTCCACCACTGCATACATCGGCTTGTCCGGATGCTCTTCGCGCAGCCGTTGAATCTCGGTATAGATGCGATCCGCTTGCACCGGCGAGCCCCCGGGGCTGTTGATGCGCAACACCACCGCCTTCGCCAGCTCCGCCTCGAAGGCCTCGCGCAGGGCGGGAATCACGAATTCCGAACTGCCCGCTTCCATCGGCACGATCAGCCCGAACACATCGACTTGAGCCGTGTGCTCGCTCTGCAATCCCCGTACGGAAGACTCCTGGCCGACCACCACCAACACGGCCAGCAGCAACAGCAGCACCGGCACGAAGCCGAACGCCATGCGCCAGCGCCGAGAGCGCCGGAACTCGGCCGTCAATTCGCGCACAGCCGCCGTCAGCGCGGCACCTTTCTCGTCGGGCATCGTCCCATCTCCGTCCAAACCATCGATTAATATACCGGAACCTATCCAGCGGACGGGCGCGGAGCCGAACCGCCGCTGCCGGCATGGAGCCGCTCCATGCGTTCCGAAGCCGTGGCACGCCCGCACCGCGGCGGCTCCAATTTCACATTTCTGTTAAAATTACCCGCCTATCTGCGGGCATCGCGTGGGCGCAGGCCGCAGATGCCGCATATTTCCGAACCACAAAGAGGATCCGCACGTGGACCGAAAGCAACAGATTGAAGCCCTGCAACAGGACTGGGACAGCAACGCCCGCTGGCGCAATGTGCGCCGCGACTATACGGCCGCCGACGTCGTGCGACTGCGCGGCTCCCGCGTACCGGCCAACACCGTCGCTACCGAAGGCGCGGAAAAACTCTGGCGCCTCGTCAACGGCGACGCCCGCAAAGGCTACGTCAACTGCCTCGGGGCCCTCACTGGCGGCCAGGCCGTGCAGCAGGTCAAGGCCGGCATCGAGGCCATCTACCTCTCCGGCTGGCAGGTGGCGGCGGATGCCAACACCTCGGAAACCATGTACCCGGACCAGTCGCTGTACGCCTACGACTCCGTCCCGGCAGTGGTGCGCCGCATCAACAACGCTTTCAAGCGGGCCGACGAGATCCAGTGGGGGCGTGGCCTCAACCTTGGCGACGACGGCTTCGTCGACTATTTCGCCCCGATCGTGGCGGATGCCGAAGCTGGCTTCGGCGGCGTGCTGAACGCCTTCGAACTGATGAAGAACATGATCCACAACGGCGCCGCTGGCGTGCACTTCGAGGATCAGCTGGCCGCCGTCAAAAAATGCGGGCACATGGGAGGCAAGGTGCTGGTGCCGACTCAGGAAGCCACGCAGAAGCTGCAGGCCGCACGGCTGGCCGCCGACATCATGGGCGTCCCGACCGTGCTGCTGGCCCGCACCGATGCCGAAGCGGCCAACCTCCTGACCTCCGACTTCGACGAGAACGACAAGCCTTTTTTGACCGGCGAACGGACGGCCGAAGGCTTCTATCGGGTGCGCAACGGCCTGGAGCAGGCCATCTCGCGCGGACTCGCCTACGCGCCCTATGCGGACCTGGTGTGGTGCGAAACCGGCACGCCGGACCTCGACTTCGCCCGTGCCTTCGCGGAGGCCCTGCGCAAGGAATACCCCGACCAGCTGCTGGCCTACAACTGTTCGCCCTCGTTCAACTGGAAGAAGAATCTGGACGACGCGACCATCGCCAAATTCCAGAAGGAACTGTCCGCCATGGGCTACAAGTACCAGTTCATCACGCTGGCCGGCATCCATAGCATGTGGTTCAACATGTTCGATCTGGCCTACGACTACGCGGGCGACGAAGGCATGAAGCACTACGTGGCGAAAGTGCAGGAACCGGAATTCGCCGCCGCCGACCGCGGCTATTCGTTCGTCAGCCACCAGCAGGAAGTCGGCGCCGGCTACTTCGACGACGTCACCACCGTCATCCAAGGCGGCACCTCGTCCGTCACGGCGCTGACCGGCTCGACCGAAGAAGAGCAGTTCTGAGCGGCCCGCCCCGGCCGCGAGGATAGCATGCCGAACGAGCAATACGAGCACATCCTCGTGCCGACGGGCGGCGAGCCCATCCGGGTCAGCAACGGCCGTACGCTGGCGGTGCCCGACCGCCCGATCATCCCGTTCATCGAAGGAGACGGCATCGGCATCGATGTCACCCCAGTCATGCGGCAGGTGGTCAATCAGGCCGTGCGCATGGCCTACGAGGGCCGCCGGAAGATCCTCTGGATGGAAGTGTACGCCGGCGAAAAGGCCAGCAAGCTGTACCACGAGGACTCCTGGCTGCCGGAGGAAACCCTGCAGGCCATGCAGGACTATGTCGTTTCGATCAAGGGCCCCTTGACCACGCCGGTCGGCGAAGGCGCGCGCTCCCTGAACGTCGCCATCCGTCAGCAAATGGACCTGTACGCCTGCGTCCGGCCCATCCGCTATTTTCCCGGCACGCCGACACCGCTGAAATCCTCCGCCACCACCGACATGGTAGTCTTCCGCGAAAACACCGAAGACATCTACGCCGGCATCGAATGGCCGAGCGGCTCTCCCGAAGTCCAAAAGCTCATCCAATACCTGCAAAAGGAGATGGACGTGCGCAACATCCGGTTCCCGGACACGTCCGGCATCGGCATCAAGCCAGTCTCCCGGGAAGGCTCCAGCCGCCTGATCCGCAAAGCGATCCAGTATGCCCTCGACAACCAGCGCCGCTCCGTCACGCTGGTGCACAAGGGCAACATCATGAAATACACGGAAGGCGCCTTCTGCCGCTGGGGCTACGAACTGGCCGCGCAGGAATTCGGTGCGGAAATGATCGGCGACGGGCCGTGGCATCAGATCCCGACGCCCGACGGCGGCGACCCCATCGTCATCAAGGACGTCATCGCCGACAATTTCCTGCAGCAGATCCTGCTCAAACCCGGCGACTACGACGTCATCGCCACGCTGAACCTCAACGGCGACTACATCTCGGATGCGCTCGCCGCCCAGGTCGGCGGCATCGGCATCGCGCCCGGCGCCAACATGGCGGATGCCGTGGCCGTGTTCGAAGCGACTCACGGCTCGGCCCCCAAATACGCCGGCAAGAACCGCGTCAACCCCGGCTCCATGCTCCTGTCCGCCGAAATGATGGTACGCTACCTGGGCTGGACGGAAGCCGCGGACCTGATCCTGAAGGGCATCTCCGGGGCCATTTCCAACAAATTCCTGACCTACGATCTGGCCCGCGTCCGCGCCGGGCTCACCGCCGGCCCGAGCGGCGCCGACAGCCGCCGGCAAGTCGAAGAACACATGCAACAGCTGATCCCCGGCGCCACGCTGGTGACCACCTCCGGCTTCGCCGAAGCCGTCGTCCGCCACATGGACTGAACGCCAGCCCTGCTATAATGCCACGGCCGGCGGCAACGGTGTCCCGACATGCCTGACGTAGAACCCATCTACAAGATCATGTTCCTCTCCAACGGAGAGATTTACGAGATCTATGCCGAGCATGTCTATTCGTCCGACCTGTACGGATTCATCGTCATCGAAGGCATCATTTTCGGCGAACGGGCGCAGGTCGTCGTCGACCCGAGCGAGGAGCGCCTCAAGGCCGAATTCGAGTCGGTGCCCCGAACCTACGTGCCGATGCATGCCGTGATGCGCATCGATGAAGTGGAAAAGGCGGGAACCAGCGAAATCCGCAAGGCCGAGGGCAATATCACCTACTTGTCCCCGATGGCTGGAACTGGAGACATCCAGAAGGCCTAGCGGTTGTTCGCCACAACTGGAGAGGTGCCGGAGCGGTCGAACGGGCTCGCCTGGAAAGCGGGTGTGCGGTAACCCCGTACCGAGGGTTCGAATCCCTCCCTCTCCGCCACGTACGCGCTGCTCTTTAAAATGCGGCCGGTAGCAGGAAGCCGCTTCCTCTTCCGGTTCGGCGCACGCATAATCTTTCGTCTGACTCGGTCGTCGCCCCGCCTCCCGAATTGATCAAGGCTCGCAGTCCATGCGTCCATAATGCCCATGCCACGCCCGCCTTCTCCGCGCCTTGCCGAAATCATCGCTTGGGCTGCTGCCGCCAGCGGCCCGCTTGTCTTGTACGTCCTCACACTGCCGCGTACGGTAGTTCTGGAAGACGACGGCCTATTCCTGATGGCTGGAGCGCATCTCGGCATCGCCCATCCGCCCGGCTATCCGCTGTACGTCTGGATCTGCCACGCCTTCATGCAGTTGCCGTTCGGCTCGCCTGCCTTTCTCGGGCATCTGTCCAGCGCCGTGCTCGGCGCCCTCGCCTGCGGCTTCGTCTACTGGGCGGCACGGCTGCTAGGGGCCTCCATCCTGCCCGCGCTCATCGCGGCTTGGCTGTTCGGCGCCTCAGAGCATTTCTGGTCGCAGGCGATCATCGCGGAAGTCTACACGCTGAATGCCTTGCTGTTCTTTGCCGCGTACGCGTTGCTGCTACATGGCCGGAGGAATGCCGACCGGACTTGGCCGTGGATCTTGGCGGCAGCGGCGTACGGACTGAGCTTGGCCAATCACTGGCCGCTGGTGGCACTCGCGACGCCGGGACTCATGCTGGCGGCCTTGCCAGTTCGACGTGCCTTGCTCCGCAAGCTTCCGCTCCTGCTCGGCACCGCTCTGCCATGCGCCCTGCTGCCTTATGCCTGGATGGTCTGGCGCTCGCAGCAGAATCCGCCCATCAGTTTTCTGGGCCCACTCGAAAGCTGGGCGGACCTCTATTACTTCGTCAGCCGGCAAGCCTACATCGGCATCGATGCCAGTCTCAGCGCGGGCTGGGCCGACCGCCTCGACTTTCTGCAATGGTTCGGTCAAGAGCTGGCCTTGCAGTTGACGCTGCCCGGTTTCCTGCTGGCTCTGCTCGGACTGGTCATACTGCATCGCCGCCGGCAAATCGCCGCCGCTTATGCGGGCATTCTTGTCTTTCTGGGCCATAGCCTAGCGCTCGTCCTGTTGCTTCAGTTCGACTTCGAACTGGTCAAAATTGCCGTCTTCCGCCCCTATCCGCTCATCTGCTACGGCCTGCTCGCCCTGTGGCTTGCGGTCGGCTTCGATGCTTTGGCCTCCGCCCTCTCCCGGTACGCCGCGAAGCGCAAGCCTGTGCCGTGGCTGGAATTCGGCGCGACCGGTCTGGCAGGCCTGCTCATGGTCGGAAGTTCCGTGCACGCCGGCTGGCCGGCGAACAACCGGTCCGACGACACCTTCGCGGAACTGCATGCCTCCATGCTGATGGGGCGCATTGAAACGGATGCATCGCTGATCGTCGGAGACGACATCGACACGGGGACGCTCGGCTACTTCCATTTCGTGGAGGGGCGCCGCCCGGATGTGCGGCTGCTGAACCTTTTGGGGCTGGTCTACAGCAATCGCCTGTACAGCCCATTTCTGGAGCCGAGCAGCATGCAGGCTGCGCTGTCGGAATACATCGATGCCACCGGCCGGCCGGTCTTCTTCCCCTTGCTCGTGGACCGGGAAAGATTCCCAAGCAAGCATAAGGGCCGCTCCTCAGGATTCCTAGTACGCCTGCTCGACCGCAACGATTCGGAAGACAGCGGCTTGGTCGTGGTGCGCAACGCGAGCCACGAAGCGTATTTTCTCCATCTCATAGGTGCTCAATACCGCGACCGCTGGCAGCAAATCGCACGCAGCCGCTTGCTGGATCAATACTGCCATTACCTAGGCTACGTCAGACTCACCTACAACCCTGAAATACTGGAGCCCATGCAGCATCTGTTCGATCAGGTCGAGCGAAGCTACATTTGCCTGATCAGCATGGCGGAGGTGCTGCTGGACGGCGGCGAGCCCGATGCTTGGGGAACGGTGCAGCACTGGCTGCGCAAGGCCGGAACGCTCCAGCATGAAGCCACAACCAAGCGGGGGTTGGCCAAGCTGTATTCCCTCAAAGGCAAACTGGCCGAATTGCAAGGGCAACCGGATGCCGCCATGCGTTCTTATCGGCAAGCCCGATCCGTGCACCCCCATCCCGACAATCCTGCCATCGCCAGCATCAACCAACTGCACCGCGCTGCCGCACAGCCCAAGGACCGCCCGCCAAGCATCCTGAAAGCGCCAGCGCTACTGCCGTGAACCGCGTTCAAGCATGCCGCAGCCAAGTGCTATAAAATTCCGGCACTGCCGCCGCCGCAATCTGCACCATGGCTGAAAACTTGGACGACCGCCCGCCCATGCCGCGCGCACCTTGCTCAGTCCTGTTCGTGCGCACCGGCAATTTCTGCCGCAGCATCATGGCCGAAGCCCTGCCCGCCCATCATGGCGAAAACCACGTATCCGCGCATAGCGCCGGAAGCCGACCGGCCGGATACGTCTATCCTACGGCTATGCCAGTCCTGTCCGAACGAAGCATCGACGCGTCCCAAGCCAGAAGAAAATCCCGGGATGAGTTCGCCGCCCGCCCGTTCGATGCCGTCCTGACCGTATGCGATGCGGCGGCGGACGAGGCCTGCCCGCGGCACTCCAGCCCGGCCGTGCACATGCATTGGGGCGTGCCGGCTCCGGCCGCCTTCGTTGGAAATGACGAAACCGTTTTGGATTTTTTCAGAACCGCATGCAACCGTCTGGAGCAACGGGCGCATGCCCTGCTGGAATTGCCGCTCAAGGCGCTCGACCCCGCCGCATTTCGGCAGCATCTGGCCGCCATCGGGCAACAGGTGCCGTCCGCCCCCCCTATAATGCGCCTTTCCGCTGCCTCATAGGACCATGCCTCTCGCCACCGCCGACCTGTCCGATCAGCATCCGGACCACGCGCAAATCGCCAAACCCGGCTTTCGCGACTACGGCGGCAGCCCTGCCTTTGCCGGCCTGATCGCCACCGTGCGCTGCACCGACGACAACTCCAAGGTTCGCGAAGCGCTGGAAGAAGAAGGCCGCGGCCGCGTTCTCGTGGTGGACGGCGCCGCCTCCATGCAATGCGCCCTGCTGGGCGACATGCTGGCCGCCATGGCCCACGAGCATCAATGGGTCGGCATCATCGTCAATGGCTGCATTCGCGATTCCGCCGTCATCGCCACCCTCCCCATCGGCGTCAAGGCACTCGCGACGCACCCGCGCAAAAGCATCAAGCGCGGGCTCGGCGACCGGGACATGCCGGTCCGCTTCGCGGGCCTCGATTTCGTGCCGGGACACTGGGTGTGCGCCGACCCGGATGGGATTCTGGTAGCCGCTCAGTCTCTAGCCTGAAACGGCATGAGCCATCCGCGCGTCAATTCGCACGCGCCGCACGGCGGCGCATCCGCCACAGATAGAGCGCCGGGCCGGACAGCACGTAGCCGATGGAAGCCAGCAGCAGCACTTTCGGCGGATCAATCGCAAACAGCATCAAACTACCCAGAATCGCCAGCCAAGACAGCAGGCGGACACGCAATTTAGGGCTGGCCTCCTTGAGGCTGTAGTAGCTAAAACGGCTCACCAGAAGCACCGACATGGCCAGCGTCGCCGCCAAGACCCAATTCTTGAGCTCCTCGCCGGTATACCCGGCCCCCACCGCCACCCACATGCCCGCCATCAGGGCGACAGCGGCAGCGGGACTCGGCAAGCCGCGGAAGAAAGCTCGATCCTGGCTATGCGCATGCGTGTTGAAACGGGCCAGACGCAAACCGACCGCCGCCATATAGAAGAAAGCGCCGAGCCAGCCGATTTTCGCCCAATCCCCTCCGACCGGCTGCATGAACTGGAGGGACCATTCGTACAACACCAACGCCGGCGCAACGCCGAAGGCGAGCATGTCGCTCAGACTGTCGTAATGCCGACCGAACTCGCTGGCCGTATGCGTCATACGGGCAACGCTGCCGTCCAGCGTATCGAAGACCATAGCCAGAAACACGGCCAGCGCGGCCGTCTCGAAACGTTGCTGGGCAGCCAGCGTTATCGCGGAAAAGCCCGCGAACATGGATGCCGTCGTCAGCAAACTCGGCAGCAAATAAATGCTGCGCCGATAACTTTTCACACGAACCGACTTCAGTGGTCAGGAGCCGCAGCAGGCCGTCCCGCTGCGGCGCCCGGATTCAACCGGCAGGGCCGTGACTCATGATGACCCATGACAACCCGCTGTAAATGGCCCAAAAAACCACGCCAGTCAAAATATTGCCGATATACATCTTGAGCGTTTTCATCGAAAAACCTCCCGATGGCTAAATTCCAAGAATGCCGGATGCAATCCTGATGCACGAATACGATTATAGCACCCGAACCCGTCAGTTGCGGCTGCGGTCCACGAGCCGCTGCTCGCCAATCCAAGGCATCATCGCACGGAGCTCCGCGCCGACCCGTTCGACCGGCTGGTTCTGGCTGGCTTCGCGCAACTGCTTCAGGCGCGGAATGCCGCTTTGGTTTTCGACGATCCACTCGCGGGCGAAATCGCCGCTTTGCACGTCGGCCAGAATCTGCCGCATGGCTTGGCGGGCCTCGTCGCCGATCACCTTGGGCCCGCGCGTCAGGCCTCCGAACTCGGCGGTGTTCGACACGGAATAATTCATGTTGGATATGCCGCCTTCGTAGATCAGGTCGATAATCAGCTTGAGTTCGTGCAGACATTCGAAATAGGCCATTTCTTCCGGATAGCCCGCTTCGACGAGCGTCTCGAAACCCGCTTCGATGAGAGCGGTTACGCCGCCGCACAGCACCGCCTGTTCGCCGAACAGGTCGGTTTCCGTCTCGTCGCGAAACGTCGTCTCGATGATGCCGGCCCGCCCGCCTCCGTTCGCGCTCGCGTACGACAGGGCCTTTTGCTGGGCCTGCCCGCTGGCATCCTGGAACACGGCGATCAGGGTCGGCACCCCGCCGCCTTGCCGGTAGGTGGAACGCACCAGATGCCCCGGCCCTTTGGGCGCGATCATGATGACATCCAGATCGGCCCGCGGGCGGATCTGCTCGAAATGGATATTGAAGCCATGCGCGAACGCCAGCGTCGCTCCGGTCTTCAGCTGCGGCTCGATCTTCTCCGCGTACAGGGCGCCTTGATGCTCGTCCGGCGCAAGCACCATGACGATGTCCGCCCCGGTCGCCGCCGCTTCAATGCCAGCGACCTCGAGGCCGGCTTCGCGCGCCTTGTCGGCCGAAGCCGAGCCTTCGCGCAGGCCAACCACCACCGACACCCCGGAATCCCGGAGGTTGTTCGCATGGGCATGCCCTTGCGAACCGTAGCCGATGACAGCGACAGTGCAGCGGCGCACGATCGAAAGATCCGCGTCCTTATCGTAGAAAACCTTCATGTTTCAGCTTCCTGGCCGGTATCCGGCGATTGGTCAATGATTCTGTCCCACGGCGAGTGCCTGCTCGCCGCGTACGATGCCGAGCGGCCCGGAGCGGACGACTTCGACCACTTCGTGCTGCCCCATGGCCGCGATGTACGCATCAATCTCGTCGCTGGTGCCCACGACTTCACTGGTATAGCACAGGGCACTGACGTCGGCGATGCGTCCGCGGTACATTTTATTGATGCGCTGCAGCTCGTCTACGCTGCCGGCGTCGCGCAGGCGCAGCTTGACCAGCGCCATTTCGCGCTCGACATGGTTCTGCCGGGTCATGTCGACGACCGTCACCACGTCCACCAGCTTATGCAACTGCTTAGTCACCTGCTCGAGCACCCTGTCGTCCCCGAAGGTCACCAGTGTCATGCGCGACATGGTTTCGTCCGCCGTCGGCGTCACCGTCAGCGATTCGATATTAATGCCCCGTGCCGAGAACAGGTTCGCCACCCGAGACAGCGTACCCGACTCGTTTTCCAAAAGCGCCGCTAGAATCCGTCGCATGTTCAGGACAGGATCATTTCGTTGTGCGCCGCGCCCGGTGCGATCATCGGAAAGACGTTCTCCGTCGGGTCGGTCACGAAATCGGCGAACACCAGCCGATCCTTGAGGCTGAGAATTTCGCGCAAGGCCGGTTCCACATCCTGCGGCTTCTCGATCTTCATGCCGACATGCCCGTAGCTTTCCGCCAGTTTCACGAAATCCGGCAAGGCTTCCATGTACGACATGGCATAGCGGGAATCGTAAAAGAAATCCTGCCATTGGCGAACCATCCCCATGTACCGATTGTTCAGGTTGATGATCTTGATCGGCAAGCCGTACTGCCGGCATGTGGACAACTCCTGAATGCACATCTGGATGCTGGCCTCCCCGGTCACACAGCACACTAATTCCTCGGGATACGCCAGCTGCACGCCCATGGCCGACGGCAGGCCGAAGCCCATGGTGCCAAGGCCGCCGGAATTGATCCAGCGCCGCGGCTTGTCAAATTTGTACAACTGCGCCACCCACATCTGGTGCTGTCCCACATCGGAGGTCACGTAGGCATTGCCACCCGACTGCTGATACAACTGGTCGAGCACGTACTGGGGCTTGATGTCGGCATCCATGCCCTGCTCGTAGGCAAAGGACTCCTTCTTCGCCCATTCGCGAATCTGTCCCCACCAGGGCTCAATGTCGGACATGGCGTAGCTACCGGTACGCAATTCCCGAACCAAAGCCTGAAGCACACGGCGCGCATCGCCCACGACCGGTACATGCGCCGGGAAGTTCTTGGAAATGGACGACGGATCGACATCCACGTGAATCACTTTGGCGTACGGGCAGAACTTGTCCAGCCGCCCGGTGATGCGGTCATCGAAGCGGGCGCCGATGGCGATCAGGGTGTCGCTGTGGTGCATCGCCATGTTGGCTTCGTATGAACCATGCATACCCAACATCTGGATGAACTGCGGATCCGTGCCCGGATAGGCGCCCAGCCCCATTAGCGTATTGGTCACCGGGAAGCCGGTCAAATGAGCCAGTTCGATCAGATCATCCTGCGCGTTGGCGGCAATCACGCCGCCGCCGCTGTAGATGATGGGCCGGGTGGCCTTCGCCATCAGCCGCGCTGCCCTCTTGATCTGCCCGGTGTGCCCCTCCACAGTCGGTTGATAGGAGCGCAATTGCGGATCCTGCGGATAGGCGAACGGGATTTTCTGCTCCGTCACGTCCTTCGGCAAATCCACCACGACCGGGCCCGGCCGGCCCGTGGTCGCAATGTGGAACGCCCGCTTGATGGCCAACGGCATGTCTTCGACTTTCTTCACCAAAATGTTGTGCTTCACGCAAGGCCGCGTGATGCCCACCGTGTCCACTTCCTGGAAGGCGTCGTTGCCGATCAGCGCCGTGCGCACCTGGCCCGTAAACACCACGAGCGGCACCGAATCCAAATAGGCATCCGCGATACCGGTGATGGCATTGGTCGCGCCGGGTCCCGACGTCACCAGCACGACGCCGGGGCGTCCCGTCGCCTTGGCGTAGCCTTCGGCGGCATGCACCGCCCCCTGCTCATGGCGCACCAGAATATGATCGACCTCGCGCTGCTTGTGCAGTTCGTCGTAGATATGCAGCACAGCTCCGCCAGGGTAGCCGAACACCATATCCACCCTCTCCTCGACGAGGCAACGAATGAAGATCTCCGCGCCTGTCAGCGGCGCGGCTTCGAGATCCGGATTCTGCTTCAGGTTATCCATGGCCGCGGCAGGCAGCACGGCAAGCCGTCCCGCCCGCTATTGTGGCGTGATACAGGTTTTTTTTCAACTCAGGCACCCTCCTGAGCGGCGGCGCCAGACAAGCATTCAAGACGAAGTCAGGCCTTTTGCAGCCGAAAACAAAACTTGCCGTCCTGTTCCGTCGATTCCAGCAGCGGATTCCCCGTCTGTTTTGAGAAAGCCTCGAAATCCTTGACCGCGCCCGGGTCAGTGGCGATGATGCGCAAGATCTGGCCGCTCGCCAGTCCTGCCAAAGACTTTTTCGCCCGCAAAATCGGCAACGGGCAGTTCAAGCCGCATGCATCCAGTTCCTGATCAAAATCTGCCATGTGAATGCTCTCCCGTCCAAGGATCGTTGCTCGTAGGCCCATTATACAAGACCGGCTCCAAAACTCCGGGACGTGCACGGGTTCAACACATACTGGGATCCTTGGCGCTCGGCAATTTCTCGCTAATGCATTCCATCGGCGTCTTCATGGCAAGGCTCTGGTGCGGTCGGATGCGGTTGTAGATGTCCTCCCATTTCCGCCACTGGCGGCGCGCCGCCGCCAAGTCCGGAGCCAGATCGAAGCATTCGTAGAACTCCCGGCGGCAGGTGCCGTGCACGTATTCCACCCGCGTGTTCATCTTCGGCGAGGCCGGCGGCAGCACCACCAGCGGCAGCTTCAGCCGCCCGCAGGCGGCCTCGAACTCGGCGCGGAACCCGCTGCCGCCGTCGACCTGCACGCAGCCGACCGGGAACGGCAGCCGCGCCAGCGTGCGCCTGAGGAAGTCCTCGGCGTGGCGGGCCGTGGCGCGCCGGTAGAGCCTCCCCGCCAAGTAGCGGCTGGCCACGTCCACCGCCGTGAACTGCTTGAAGCGGACGTCCGTATGCGGCTTCAGGCTCATCACGTCGATCTGCAGCACGGCCCCAATGCGGGCGCTGCAGGCCGGCCCAGCCGCGCGTCGCCCACGGACGCTTGGCGGCCCATGGGCAGCGGGCGATCCGCCCGCGCCGCAGCCCATGCCCTTCGGTCAACGTTCGGAACTGGCCCAGCGCGCGCAGGCGCAGTTGCACGTCCGGGTCGTCGTGGATCTTCTGGCGCCGGCCGAGGCACGCCAGGCGGTATAATCCGCCTTGAAGGCCAAACACCTTCATCCTGGACCTCCTTATCAGAGTTAGTCAATGATCTCGCCAAGCGAGGTCCGGGGTTTTATCCTCCTCAGCCCTCAGGCGGCCCCTCCGGCGAGCCGGAGCCGACGCCTGCCTTTGTTCCAATATGTTGTTGAACCTGCGCAGATGCTGGCGCCGGCGACCGGTTTCTCCCCTACAATAGAAACCCCACGGCTGTCGCGCAACCCCGCCATGCACGTTAATCGAATCCCGCATGCATTCGCTCTCGGAATTTCGTGCGCCGCATGGGCATTGCTGGCAGCCGTGCATGCGGAAACGACCGTCATCGACGATTCGGAACTGCCCAGCGTCGGCGAATCCGCCGACCTGATCATGACGCAAGCCAAAGAGGCCCGTCTCAAGCGCCGGCTTCGGGCTCAACTGTACGGGCATCTGCCCATCAGCGAAGATCCAGAATCCAACGCCTACATCCGCAGTCTGGCGAAACGCATTCAGGACGGTGCCGGCATTGAACAGGAATTCGATCTTTTGATCGTACAAGACCGACGCATCAACGCGTTTGCCATGCCGGGCGGACTGCTGGCATTCAATACGGGGCTGGTGACGCAGGCCCGCGCAGAAAGCGAACTGGCCGGCGTGGTCGCACACGAAATGGCGCATGTCACGCAGCGGCATCTGGCCCGCATGTACGACCAGATGCAAAACTCCAATTTCAATATCCTGGCGACGGCCGGGATTCTTCTGGCCGGACTGTACGACCTGTCCGCACTGATGCCCGCAGCTTTCATCGGCCAAGCGGCTGATATCCAGCGCTATCTGAACCACTCCCGCGACAATGAGCGGGAAGCCGACCGCTTCGCGACCCGGTATCTGGCGCAGGCCGGCATCGACCCGCACGGCGTCGCCAACTTCTTTGAAGTTCTAATGGGGAACAGCGCTCGCCAATACAATCGGGAATTGGAGTACCTGAGCACACACCCGGCCAGCGTGTCGCGCATCGTCGAGGCGCATGACCGGGCGCGGCAGCATCCAGGCGAATACGTGCGCGACCACGAAGAATTCCACTTTATCCGGGAGCGGATGATTGCTCTGCTGGCTCCGGTGCATGAACGACTGGAGCAATACCGCCGCCAAATGGATGCCAGACACCAGCCTTCCGCCGCCGAACAGTACGGCATCGCCATCACTTGGCAAAGGCATGGCAACCATCAGAAAGCCTTGGAGGCGCTTCAGGCCGCTCAAGCGCAAGGGCCCGAAGCCCGCCTGCTGGTGCAACTGGCCCACATCCCGTCGTGGCGGCATTTGGGAGAATCCGACCTCATCTTCGAGACCTTGGCCAGCCTCTATGCGGAATATCCCGACCACTATGCCGTCGAGTTCTATATGGCCCAAGCGTATGTCAATGCCCGCCAATCTCGGGAAGCCTTGAAAATCGCGCGCAAGCGCATCCGGCGCGGCATTCAGGATCCGCAAACCTTCCGCCTCATCGCCGAGGCAGCCAGCGCCAGCAACCAGCCGGCCATCTCCCATATTGCCCTATCCGACTACTACGCCAGCCGGGCCCAATTTCGCCAAGCCCATCAGCAACTCGATATTGCGGAACAGCACACCAAGGCGAATACGGCCAATCAGGCCCGCATCAACCAGCGCCGCACCGAACTCATGCGCATGGCGAAAGGCGAATATTGAACGCCCGGTATAATGGAGGCATGAAACCTTTCGGAACATGGCGTGCGCCGCGCCGGGCATTCCTGCAAATCGCTGCCGTCCTGTCAGGCATGGCACTAGCGCCTGCGCTGTTTGCGAATCTGGCGCAGTCCTTTGCCGCAAAATCCTATGATGCAGCACTGGAAGAACTCGCCGGCGGTCAAGCCATTCAGGAGCATCCAAACATTGACCTCGACGTGCCGGACATTGCCGAAGACAGCGGCAAGGTGCCCATTCAAGTCCATGCGCCGTTGCCAGGCGTGCAGAAAATCAGCATTCTGATCGAAGCCAACCCGGCGCCGCTGGTCTCGGTATCCCACATCAATGCGCCGGCCGAACCCTATGTCTCCTTGCGCGTCAAGATGCGCGAAACCTCGCGGGTTACGGTTTTGGTGCACACATCCGACGGCATCTTCCGCGCCGACCGGGAAATCACTGTAACCGGCGGCGGCTGCGCCTGAGCATCGGCGCAACCCGGCGAACCCCAAGCCACGACCGAACCGCACTCGCCCGGGACGAGTGCGTCAATCTCTATGCAAGCAGCATCAGCTACTCGATGACACTCGCCAGCGTCGTCGGCTCCGGCTCGAAATCCGGAGAGATGGCCTTGGCCGGGCAGATCTCGACGCACGCATAGCACCGGATGCACTCCTTCTCGTTGATGTACAGCGTGTTGTAGTACAGCCCCGAGGTTGCGCCCGGGTCCACTTTCTCGAAATCCATGGAGCCGGCCGTGCCGCCATTGGTCTGGCGCAGGCGCGAGGCCTCGACGATGCAGTTCTCCACCGGCTTGACCATCAGGCATTCATCGCACAGCACGCACTTGGTGTTGTCGATCACCGGCACCGGGGAACGGGCATCCTCGAACTTGTCGTAGAAGATGCTCCCGTCCGTTAATCCGACCCCCTTTAGCACCGCAATGCCCGCGTCGATCATCGGCGGCGGCCCGCAGAAATAGGCCTTGATCCGGTTGATGTCCAGCTTGGCGGTATCCAAGTATTCGCTCTTGAAATAGTCCGTCACCAGCCCGCGGGCGCCCGTCCAGTCCGAATCCTCCGGCTCCTCATTGAGCACTGGCGTGAATTCAAGTTTGAAACCCGGGTGCCAGCGCTCCTGCAGCGCCTTGATTTCATCCGCCAAATACAAATCCTTCTGCGTGCGGGCGCCGTAGAAGAAATAGCAATTACGCGGCACCTGCAGGTTGGCGGCATGCTCGATGACGGCATGGACGGCGCTCATCCCCGAGCCGCCCGCGATGCAGACCATGTCCTCATCGGACGGATCCAACCCGAACTTCCCGAGCGGGCCGGACAGCACCACCGGCTCGCCGGAACGGTCTTCGGCAGCCAGCCAATCGGACAGTTCGCCCCCCGGCACCAGTCGGATGAAAAACGTATGCTCGCTTTCGTTCTCGGATTCCGGCGCCCGCGCGAACGAATACGGACGCGGCTTGCGAATGCCCGGCACGCGCAGCGTCCAGAACTGGCCCGCCTCGCCGATGCGCCGGTCTTCATCGCACTGCACCACGACTTCGTAGGTGTCGTACGTCAAATTCCGGATGCTTTTGATCCGGCCTTCCTGGAATCCGACGCGCAACGTCTGGATTTCGCGATTCGGGCGTGGCAGACTCAGCGGGTCTTGCCGCCCTTCAAAGGTTTCCTGAGCCATTAGTTGAAAACTCCCGGGTGTTCCTGCTTGGCATATTCAAGGATTTGCTCGTCGGTTGCCTCCGCGTCCTTGTTCTTGTTGCGCCACGCCGCGATGTAGCCTTCGGAGCCGCCCAACTCCTTAAGCCGCGCCTTCTTCGTGGTCTCGGAATCCGCCTTCTCGATCTGGGCCAGACACGAGTAGAACGTCGGGCTCATGCCGAAATCGGTCAGCATCTCCGAGTTCAAGGCATTGACGTTGATGCCGCCGGGCGTATTGCTGCCCTTGAACTGCTTCTGCGTCGCGCACACGCCTTCAAGGAGGCCGTCGATCACCACCGCGTAGCAGTAGGTCTCGCCGCGGTCGTTGAACAGGCGCACCAGATCGCCGTCCTCGATGCCGCGCTGGCGTGCGTCGCCGACGCTCATCTCCACGGTCGGGCGGGACATCATGGCTTGCAGCCGCGGCACCGACTGGAACGAATCGCCGATGAAGTAGTGCGCGGCGGAACTCAGCACCTGGATCGGATAGTCCTTGCGCTTCGGATCCTCCTGGCCTTCGACTTCGGGATTGTAGGTCGGCAGCGGATCCTGCCCCTCGTCCGCCAGCGTCTGGCTAAAGATCTCGATCTTCTTGCTGGCCGTCGGCCAGCCGTTGTTCAGGAAATCGCGCCGCTTCGAGTCGTCGCTGGCCCGCGCCCAGCCGTTCTTCACCAATTCCTCGTAGGTGATGCCTTCCATCAGCGGATTGACTTCCTCATCGAACAGGATGTCGCGGATCATCTCCTCGTCGGTCTGCGTGAACGCATCGTCGCCTTCCTCCACATAGCCCATCTTCTGCGCCATGCGCCGGAACAGGTCGGTGTTGCAGCAGCTCTCGCCGAGCGGCTCGATGACCGGCTTGTTGAGGTTGAAGTGCCAGTGGCCGTAGGCGGCATGCAGATCCATGCGCTCCAACTGCGTGTCCGCCGGCAGCACTACGTCGGCGTAGTTGCAGGTATCGGTCCAGAACGTGTCGTGCACCGCCACGAACAGGTCGTCGCGCATCAGGCCGCGGCGCACATTGCCCGAATTCGGCGCGCAGTTGGCCGGATCCGAGTTGTACACGAACAGCGACTTGATCGGCGGGTCGAGCGGCTGGTCGTCGACGCCGATATGATCCGCCAAGGCGCGTCCGATCTGCACCATGTTGACGACCCGCTTCTCGGCCCGGTTGCCGAGGTCCGGGCGCTGCAGTTTCGGCAGATTGAATTGCAGCCACATCTCTTCCAGCGTGCCGAACGCCGCGCCCCCGGTCGGCTTGCGCCACGCGCCGGTCACGCACGGCATCACCAGAATGGCACGGCAGGTCTGCCCCGAATTCTGGTGCCGGTTAAGCCCGTAGTTGGCGCGAATGAAAGAGTTCTCGGCCTTGGCGTACATCATGGCGAACTTCCGGATGTCGGCCTCCGGCACGCCAGTGATCTTCGACACCCGGCCCACCGGATATTCCGGCAACTTCTTCTCGAGGAAATCTTCCCAGCCGACCGTCTGCTCGCGCAGGAACTCCTCGTCGTGCAGTCCTTCGTCAACGATGATCTTCATCACGCCGAGCGCCAGTGCAGCATCCGTGCCGGGCTTCGGCTGGATGTGCCAATCGGCCATCATGGTGGTGCGCGTCATCCGCGGGTCGATGACCACGAGTTTGGCGCCGCGCTCCTGCGCTTCGCGGATGAACGGGATCGCATGCACGCCCGTACTGACCAGGTTGGCCCCCCACAGGACGATCAGGTCGGCTTCCTTGGCAGCATCGTGGATGGCCGGGCCGTTGGCCACGCCATAGGTATGGATGCCGGCCCACATGGCCGCGTAAATGCAGATCGACTGTTCCAAGCGGGCTGCTTCCATTTTGTTCCAGAAGCGTTGATCCATCGCCCAGTAGCCCAGCATGCCGAGCGTGCCGGAGTACGAGTACGGCTGCACGGCTTCGGAGCCGTGCTCGGCGATGACCTTCTTGAAGTTGTCGGTGACCAAGTCCAACGCCTCATCCCAACTGATGCGCTCGAACTTCGCGCCCGGCCCTCTGGGGCCGACCCGCCGATGCGGATACAGAACCCGGTTGTCGTTGTAGACCAGGTCCAGATAGTGATTGACTTTATTGCAAAGATAGCCCCGCGTCACCGGATGCGTCGGGTCGCCTTGCACGCGCACTGCGCGGCCGGTGCTATCGTCCCGCGTCACCAGCATGGAGCAGGTGTCCGGACAATCGTGCGGGCAGCATACGTGATGCAGGGAATGCCCTTCCGGAACCTTGATCTTGGATACTTCGGTCATAAAACAACTCCTCCCAGATGTGCCGCAAGCTCCGCGCCTGCGTTCGGTTTTGAATTATAGCAAAGATTGGCGTTGGGTTTGACGTTCCCTAAGCGATGGCGCAAATGCTTGAAATATTCTTTATATTATTCTATAAATAATTGATCAATAACAAATTTCCTAAAAACACATCTTTAGATCTCCATCACCATCCCATCCCGAAAGCCTCGGCGGGGCTGGAGCTGGCGAGAGGATTCGAACCTCCGACCGGCTGTTTACAAAACAGCTGCTCTGCCGACTGAGCTACGCCAGCACGAATGCCTCATTGCATTATACGGGATGCCCGCCGCTTGCACCCGAAGAACTGTCCTGCATCAGGCGCCGCGGGCGCAGCCAGCCATCCCCGTGCGCTTCCGCCACGCCGAAAAACTCGCCATGCGCATCCCGAAGCTTGACCCAACCTGTCGCCGCACTGTCGGCAATGGCCTGTCCGCAGCGCAGCGCCCGCTCTTCGTTCGGCTGGCATTCATGCGAAGGCCAGTCCGGAAGCCCGGCATCGGCCGGCAACAGCCGGCCCAATCGCGCCTCTTCGGAATCCGCCTCCAACTGCTCCATTGTCACGGCCTGCGCTTCGCCAAAGCCTCCGAGGCCCGTGCGCCGCAAGGCGCTGACATATGCTCCGCAGCCCACCGCCTGGCCCAAATCGTGGCCCAGCGTGCGTACATACGTGCCTTTGCTGCAGCGAACTTCGAGTTCCCATTCCGCCTCCCGAACCTCCAGCAGCGTCAATTGCTCAATAGTGACTTCGCGATGCGGTCGCTCCACCGTCTTGCCTTCGCGCGCCAGCTTGTACAGCCGCTGGCCGCCGACTTTAACCGCCGAATGCATGGGCGGCCGCTGCCGGATGACGCCCGTAAAGCGTCTCAGCAGTGCTTCGACATCGGCCCGGGTCATGGCCGGCACCAGTGCCGGCGGACGGGCGTGCTCCAAACCTTCCGCGTCCTGGCTGTCCGTCTCCTGGCCCAGCCGCACCGAAAAGCGGTACGTCTTCGGCGCATCCAGCAAATAGGCACACCAGCGCGTGGAAGACCCCAGCGCCACTGCCAGCAGGCCGCTTGCCAACGGATCCAAGGTGCCTGCATGGCCGGCCCGATCGGCTTGGTACAAACGCTTGATGCGGGCAGTCGCTTGCGCCGAACTCAGGCCGGTCGGCTTGTCCAGCATCACCCAGCCGGACGGTCGGTCGCCAGTCACGAAGAAAGGTCGGCGCGCGCGGACTGCTCGAGCAGCATTTCAATGCGCTGGGCCCGCTCCTCCGTCTCGTCCAGCACGAACCGCAGATGCGGCACATAGCGCAAGCCGCCACGCTCGCCCAGCAGGCGCCGCAAAAAGGGGGTGCTGCTGCGGAATCCGGCTTCGATTTCCGCACGCCGCTGTGCGCTTATCGTCTGGGCGCTGATGACGTAGACCGTCGCATGCTTCAGATCGCGGCTCATCGCCACTTCGGAAATGGTCAGCCGCCCTAGTCGCGGATCGCCCACCTCATGCAGCAGGGCCGGACCCAGAAGCCTGCGAACCTGCTCGCCAACCGCTGCCGGGCGCTGGCCTGCAATCTTCCCGCTCATGGTCTTCGCCCCCCATGGAGATTCTCGTGCGCGGCCGCTGCGCTCGGCCTAAAGCGTGCGCGCCGTCTCCACGCGGCGGTACACCTCGATCTGATCGCCGACCTGCACGTCATTGTAATGGGCGACCGCAATGCCGCATTCCGTGCCATTCGGCACTTCGTCGACATCGTCCTTGTAGCGGCGCAAGGACTCCAGTTCCCCTTCGTAGACCACCACATGATCGCGCAACACTCGAATCGGATAGCCGCGCTGGACGGAGCCTTCTGCGACCCGGCAGCCGGCGACTGCGCCCATCTTGCTGGAGCGGAAGACATCGCGCACTTCCGCCAGTCCCACGATCTCCTCGCGAATCTCCGGCGCCAACTGCTGCTCCAGCGCCTTCTTGACATCGTCCATCAGTTCGTAGATGACGTTGTAGTAGCGCAAGTCCAACTCCCGGTCGGCGATGATGCGCCGCGCCGCGCTGTCCGCACGCACGTTGAAGCCCAGCAGAATCGATTGCGACGTATCGGCCAGCACCGCATCGGATTCATTAATGCCGCCAATGCCGGACAGCACGATCTTGATCTCCGCCTCTTCCGTAGACAGGTTTTCGAGAGAGCTTCGCAAGGCTTCGCTGCTGCCGCGCACGTCCGCCTTCACGATCAGGTTGAGCACCGCTTTCGGCTGTTCGTCCATGCGCGTCGTCCACGCCAATGCGGACTCGCGCGATTCCGCCATCTGCCGGCGCTTTTCGGCTTCCTTCCGGTAATCCGCCATTTCGCGGGCCTTCTGCTCATCGGCAAGCACATGCACCGCATCGCCCGCCTGCGGAACTCCGGAGAGGCCCAGCACCAGCACCGGGAATGAGGGGCCCGCTTCCTCGACCGAAGTGCCGCTGTCGTCGAACATACTGCGCACCCGTCCATGTTCCTGGCCGCACAGCAGCAAGTCGCGGCGGCGCAGGCGACCGGCCTGCACCAGCACCGTCGCCGTCACGCCCCGGCCCTTATCCAGACTGGACTCGATGATGACACCGTTGGCCATGCCTTCGGCCGGCGCCTTCAGATCCAGCAGTTCCGCATGCAGGGAAATGGTTTCCAGCAATGTGTCCACACCCTCGCCAGTCTTGGCCGAAACCGGCACGAACGCCACGTCTCCGCCCCAATCTTCTGGCTGCACGCCCAACGCTGCCAGCCCCGTACGCACCTGCTCGGGATCTGCATTGTCGCGATCCATCTTATTGATCGCCACGATGATCGGCACTTCCGCGTCGCGGGCATGGCGCACTGCCTCCTCGGTCTGCGGCTTGACACCGTCGTCGGCCGCCACCACCAGCACCACGAGATCGGTACAACGGGCGCCGCGGGCCCGCATGGCGGTGAAAGCCGCATGGCCGGGCGTATCCAGAAACGTGATGCGCCCGTGCGCCGTCTCCAACTGGTACGCCCCGATGTGCTGCGTGATGCCGCCGGCTTCGCCAGCCGCCACGCGGGTCTTGCGGATATGATCCAGCAGCGACGTCTTGCCATGGTCGACATGGCCCATGACCGTCACCACGGGCGGACGCCGCACCGGGTCTCCGCTCGGCGTCGAATCCAGCAGCAGCTCGGCCTCCACATCCTCTTCGCGCACGCGCTGCACCTTGTGCCCCATGGTCTCGACCACCAGTTCGGCGACATCGGGCGCCAGCGGGTCGTTGATGGTGGCCGTTTCGCCCATTTCCATCAGCGTTTTGATGACGGCCGAGGCCTTGACCGCCATGGCCATCGCCAGTTCGGCGACCGTCAGGGAACCGCGGATCGCCACCTCGCGAACGATCTGCTCAGTCGGCTCCATGAATTGATGCTTGTTGTCGACCACCACCTGCCCGCGCTTCTTGGCGCGCCGCGTACGTGGCCGACGCTGGCTTTCGATGTGCAGACGGCCGCGCTGCCGCTCATGGGTCTGGCCGGATTTGCCGTGCGCCTCGCGTCCCCGGGCGCGGGACTTGCCCTTCCGTGCGCCCCGAGGCGGAGCGTCCGGCTTCGCCCGCGGCTTCGCCTCCGCCTTTTTCGGCTTGGCTTCGACCGGTTCGTCCGCGACCGGCCCAGGCGCCTGCGGAGCAGATTCCTCGGCCGGCTCAGGCGCGGCTTCGGCCGACGGCTTTTTCGGCTCTTCCGCATGCGGGCTCACTTTCTGGTATTTGCCTTTGACTTTGACCTTGACCCGATTGCGCCCGGGGCCGCTGGTCCGCGGAATTTCCACTTGGCCGGCTGACGGGCGGGATTGCACCAGCGTCACTTTCGAAGCTCCGCCCTTGCGCACGAAATTGAATAGCTGCCGCTTGTCCTCCTCGCTCAGAAGATCCTGCTCGGTCTGCTTGGTCAAGCCGGCGCGCTTGCACAGATCGAGCATCTGCTCGGGCGACATTTTCAGGGATGGAGCGTATTCCGCGACGGTCGACATGTCTGCTTCTCCGCTCAGCCTTGCGCCGGCTCGCCGTCCGCCACCGAAGCCTGCAGCACCAGCGTTTCGCGGGCCTTCATGATCAGCTCCCCGGCCCGGCCCTCGTCCAGGTCCTTGACGGCCTCGAGCAGTTCGTCCAGCGACATTTCAGCCAATTGCCGGCGGGTGGTGGTGCCATGCAGTGCCAATTGCATCGCCAAATCGATGTCCATGCCTTCGACGCCCAGAATGTCTTCGTCTTCCGCCATGTCGGGGCTCTGCGTCATATGATCCTGCGCCCGCTCCTTGAGTTCGGAGACAACCTGCTCATTGAATTCCTCGATCTGCAGCAGGTCCTGTTCGGAAACATACGCCAACTCCTGAATGTCCCGGAAGCCGTTCTCCACCAAAATCGCGGCGATGTGCTCGTCCACGTCCAATTGCTCCTGGAAGCTCTCTTCCAGTGCCCGCTGCTCCTGATCCACCTTCTCGCGCAGTTCCTGCGCCGTCATCACGTTCAGCGTCCAGCCGGTGAGTTGGCTGGCCAGGCGAACATTCTGGCCGTTGCGTCCGATGGCTTGGGACAGCCGGTCCTCGTCGACCGCGATGTCGATGGTCTTGCTCTCATCGTCCTGGACGATTTCGTCGACCGACGGCAGCGACATGGCGTTGATGACGTATTGCGCCGGATGCTCGTCCCACGTGATGATGTCGATGCGTTCGCCGGACAGTTCGTTGGACACGGCCTGCACCCGCGACCCGCGCATGCCCACGCACGCGCCGACCGGATCCAGCCGCGAGTCGTGGGTGCGCACCGCAATCTTGGCGCGGATGCCCGGGTCTCGGGCCGCGCCCATGATCTCGATCAGGCCCTGCTCAATCTCCGGCACTTCAAGATGGAACAGCTTCTTCAGGAATTCGGGCGATGTTCGGGACAGGATCAATTGCGGCCCGCGCGTCTCTTGGCGCACTTCGCGCAGATACGCGCGCAACCGGTCGCCGGTGCGGATGATTTCGCGCTGGATCGTTTCTTCCCGCGGGATGAAGCCCTCCGCATTGCCGCCCAGATCAATGTAGGCGCCGGAGTGCTCGACCCGCTTGACGATGCCGATCAGCAAATCGCCCACCTTGTCCTCGTACGCCTCGGCGACCTGCGCCCGTTCCGCCTCGCGTACCTTCTGCACGATGACCTGCTTGGCGGTATAGGCGGTGACCCGCGCGATGTCCACCGATTCGATCGGCTCCTCAATGTAGTCGCCGACTCCCAGAGAGGCGTCGCGCTGCTGCGCCACGCTCAGCAGAACCTGGTTTTCCGGCGATTCGAATTCCGGATCGTCATCCGCCATGACCTGCCAGCGGCGAAACGTCTCATAGCCGCCGCTATCACGGTCGATCTCAATGCGCACGTCCGCCTCGTTGCCCAGCGCACGACGCGTGGCCGCCGCCAGTGCGACTTCCAAGGCCTCGAAAATGACCTCGTGCTTGACACCCTTCTCGTTGGCGGCCGCGTCGACCACGCCCAAGATGTCCAAACCGGCATTGCTCATAAGTTTGTCACTCCTCTTCGTAATGCAAGCGCGCCTGCGCGATTGCAGCATAGGGAACCACGAACGCCACGTCGTCTTCCCGAATGTCCACAGCACTGTCGCCCGCCGCCGCAATGCAGCCGTCGAAGCGGCGGCGCCCCTCCAGAGGCCAGCGCAATCGCACCGACACGCGGGCACCCTGATAGCGCCGGAAATGCTCCGGCCGCATCAGCAGCCGGTCCAAGCCGGGCGACGACACCTCCAGCCGATATGCCCTCTGGATCGGATCGGCCACATCCAGCAGCCCGCTGATCTGGTCGCTCACCGCCGCGCAATCCGCATGCGTGATGCCTTCCGGGTGGTCGATGTAGACGCATACCCGGCCGCGGCGCGCCCCGAAGTGACATTGCAGCCCCCAGAGCTCATAGCCCATCTTCTCGACTTGGGGGGCGATCAGGGCCTGCAGCGTCTGTGCCGCGCCATCCGCGCGCATCGCCATCCTCCGTGCGCCTAACAAAAACCCCCTATGCGGGGGTTTCTGCCGGGAACCCAGTGTCCTCAATGGCAGCATTATAGCACGGATTCGTGGGCGGGGCGCACCCTGCGCCCCTAAACCGGAAACTCCCCCCGAAAGCCATCGGACCTTTTCGCCATGACTTTCGCCTCAGCCGTACCCTATGCAGCTATGGACAGATGCCAACGCGTTGCATTAAAACTGTCCCGCCATCAAATTCGCCTCCGAGGCAGTTCCGTTCGCGACCGCCTCCTAGCGCGGCGAATAGCCGAACGCCTCCGCAAAATCCTCGAAGATCTGATCCCGTGTAAGGGTATGGTTCTGCGCCCCTTGGTGCTGCACCTTGCACGCGCCCATCAGCGCCCCCAAACGTCCGTTGGTCTCCCAGTCCATCTCATTCAGGATGCCGTACAGCAGCCCGGCCCGGTACGCGTCGCCGCAACCGGTCGGATCTACGTCCCGCAGAACCGGAACGGCCGGAATTTCCAGCACCGGCCGCCCGGCCCGATAAATGCGCGAACCCTTTGCGCCGTGCGTCACCAGCACCGCTTCCAGACGCTCCGCCAGCTGCGCCGGATCCAAGCCGACCTTGTCGCGCATCATTTCTGCCTCGTATTCGTTGAATGCCGCCCAAGTCGCCTGCTCCAGGAACTTCAGGAAATCCTCTTTCTGGAACATTGGCATCCCCTGCCCCGGATCGAACAGGAACGGGATGCCGGCCTCCGCCATCTGCCGTGCATGCTCGATCATGCCGGTGCGGCCTTCGGGCGAAATCAGTCCCAAGCGGACGCCTGCCGCGTCCACCTCCTGCTCGTGGCAACGGTTCATGGCACCCGGGTGGAAGATGGTGATTTGCCGATCGTCGCGATCCGTCGTGATAAAGGCTTGCGCCGTGTACGTCGCGTCCACTTCCTTCACGCGCGAGCGCTGCACGCCTTGCGCATCCATCCAGTCTGCGTAGTCGCGGAAATCGTCCCCGACGGTCGCCATCGGGTACGCGTCCACGCCGAGCAGCCCCAAGTTATAGGCAATGTTGCCAGCGCAGCCGCCGAACTCGCGACGCATGTGCCCGGCCAGAAACGAGACATTGAGCGTGTCCAGCTTCTCCGGCAGGATGTGCTCCTTGAAGCGCCCCTCGAAGCGCATCAGGATGTCGTACGCGAGCGAACCGCAGATCAGGACCGGCATAGGGCTTTGACGAAGGCATCGGCGCCGGGCATTATACGGGCGCGGCGCGCCCGGGCGCAAGGATCAGAATGCCCCAGCCATCTGCGGCAGGAGACCCGTGCCATGCTGCTCGAATTGGGTATCGATGGGGTCTGATGGATTGCCGCGGGAACTGGCCTTCGTCTAATAGCATGGATCGCAGACACCGCCGCAGGCTGCGGCCGCGCTTGCGCCGATATAGAAATGCCAAGGATTCTCCGACTGGCTGAAACATTCTGATCGCTGCGCCCGGCAGGACGCTCAGGCCAGACGGCCGCGGCCGCGCGCCTTCTCATGGCAGAAGATGTCCCACGCGAATCCCGCCAGTTCGCGAGCGACCGCCACGCATGCCACCTTCTGGCTCTTGCCGGATTTTATGAACTGGCGGTAGCGGGTGCACAGACGCTGCTGCGCCTTCCACGCGACGGCCTGCGCGTGCGCCGAAGCCAGCACGCTCTCCGCCTTGCGGGTGATGTAGGTCGTCTGCCGAGCCGGAAAGCGGTAGTGCCACGCGGCTTCCACCAGCACTTGCCGGGCATGGCGATTGCCGGCCTGAGTCACGCCGCCCGTCCAGTGATGCACGCCGGAACTGTACACGCTCGGCACGAGTCCGAGGTAACCCATGAGCTGCGTCGGGGACTTGAACCGGCTGAGGTCGC
This sequence comes from uncultured candidatus Poriferisulfidus sp., assembly GCA_963668445.1. Classification (GTDB taxonomy): domain Bacteria; phylum Pseudomonadota; class Gammaproteobacteria; order Poriferisulfidales; family Poriferisulfidaceae; genus Poriferisulfidus. The sequence goes on along the minus strand of OY764335.1, from coordinate 726,188 downwards.
CCAACTCCGACAGCAGCGTCACGGCCGACAGCTGGTCGAAGCCACGCAAAGCCATCAGGTTGTGCGCCAGCGGGGCCCACGACCATTGCGTCAGCATGTGGCTGAGCTTGCGGTCCAGATCCGCAATCCGCGAAGTGGCCAAGCGGATGGCCGCCACGTATTCGTTGCGCACTTCGCGCTGCGAGGCGTACAGGAAATCGAGTGCTTCCATCCACTCCAGATGCTTGCGCGTCCAGCGCTTGCGTTGACTCGGCCAATGGTGCCCATGCCGCAGCACGAACGCATTCAACTGCTGGCGCACCTTTTGCCGATGCACGATAAAGTCGGCGCGGCAGCGGCACAAGTCCCGGACCGCCTCCTGTTCCTGATCGGGCACCCACACTTCCGTCAACTCCCCAGCCCGCAGGAATCGGGCTAGGCGCAGCGCGTCCCGCCGATCGGTCTTGATGCGCTCATTGCGCGGCGGCGCCACCACCTGGCAGTCCACACCCATGGCCGTCAGGCCCTGATACAAGGCGTACCCGCATGGGCCGGCCTCATAGCAGAACAGGAGCATGCCCGATTCCTGGCGCAGGCGCCGAATCAGTTTGGAGACGGCCTTCTGCGTGTTGGCAATCGTTCCCAAGGAGACCGGAGCCTCCCGGCCCGCATGGGCGATGGCGACGGCGATGCTGTCCTTGTGCACGTCCATGCCGACGTAGCCTGCGTACGCCGCAGGCAGCGGAGTCTGTGCAGCAGTCGCGCTTGCAGGCATTCCAATGAATGATGTCATAGTCTGATCCCTCTGTTTGGTATTGTTGCCGTGGTTTGCGGCCCATGCGACTGGGCATCCATCCACAAAGGAAAACCGGGGCTCCCCGTTGGGTCCCAAAACCATTCGGCGTTGGCAATGCGGAAGTTCCGAAGAACCTCTCGCTGACTCGCATCCGCGTCATCCCCTGAGGCAACAGATTTTACGGGATGGCCGTCTGCAACCCGCAGCCTTCTGAAAGCGGAAACGCAGCCGTGCATCGGGCTGCCGATGCCGCAACATCCACGCCGGTACAGGCTATTCGGCCGTTCGAGTCGTCAGTGCCCGCTCGTAGACAGTGAACCAAGTGGCATAGCCGGGAATCGGGTCGCCGGCTGCGGAGAAGTGCGGATAGACGTACAGCACCAACCGCGGATTCGGTAGCTGTCTGAAGTCGCGGTGTAGGGCGCGGTCCGCCGCCTGCGGGCCGAGATCCGCCGCTGCCGTCCCGTCCGGCAAGACATGCGGCATGGGCGCAGACGCTTCCGGCACCGCAGCCTGCCAATACAGGTCGCGGATTGCCGCTTCGCCGTCCGGCAGCGGTGCCGGCCCGGCGCAGGCGCTAATCCAGGCCGCCGCCCAGCATGGCCACAGGCGCGATCGAAACGTCATGAATCGTTTGCTGCGATGAATGCCGCACCGGAATAGCGGCAGTGAGATGAATGTCCACTTCGCGACCGGCCGGCACCAGTACCGCATCCCAAGTGTCGTTGGCGTAACGCTGCAAATAGTCGCTGTACGTCGTGGCTGCGCCATGCACGGTCTGGCCGAGCAAGTACTTGAATGCATCGCCCTGCACGCTGGCCGTCTCCGTGCCCGCCGACATGCTCCGCTGCACTTGATCTTCCGCAAAAGCGCCGCCGGCGCCGGCGACGAGGCTGGCCAGCAAATGCGTCCTCATGTTGTCGGGGGCGGTCGTCCGCAATTCCCCATGCAGGCACGGATTCCCGGATTTGTCGGCCAGATAGCCGAAGCCTTCCTGTTCCGGCGCATGCGCCACATGGAAGACTCCGTCGTCGAACACGTACACCATGCTGCGCACGGAAGCGCGGGCGCACGACAGCACGGCATCGCCCTGCGCCACCCCGCGCCACAGAATGCCGCGCAACTGCGGCAATCGAACGCCGTTGGCCGTGACATTGTCGGCCAGGCTCACCGCCACGAACGGCCACGGATCCTGTACCGCTCCGCCGCGCGGAATGCGTCCGACCAGCGCCGTCAGGGATAGTCCGGACAAAATCGACGGGGGAATGACGAAGCGCAGCGCTTCGGCCCCTGCCTCAGCCTTCGGCAATGCCAAAGCCTCCAGCGCCATCTGCGGCGCACCCGACTGCATGCCGCCGCCGACCGGTTCGATCCATGTCAGCAGCGTGCCGGTCGAGGCCGGTTCGGGTCTCAAATCCGGCTCCTGCGGCACCGAAGGCGCATGCACCAAGCTTTCCATGTCGAACGCCGGCTCAGATAACGGCTCCGGCGGCTCCGGAGGTTCCACGGGCAACGCGGTCGATTCCTGCCGCGCCAATTGCTCCATGCGATGGTTCAAGCGCGCCAAGGCTTCCTGGATGCGACGGTTCCGCTCCTCCTGATCGGCGATTCTCTGTTCCAAGCGGCGCATGCCCGTGGCCACAGCCCGGACTTCTTCCGCAGCTTCGTCCAATTCCCGGCTTGCCACAGCATCGGGTTCTACACTCTCGGGCGGCGGCGTTGTCGAGAGGAATGTCGCCGACAGCACGAGCAGCAGCACAGTGCCGATCAGCAGTTGGAGTTGCGGGCGGCCGAGCATCACGGCCCCTGCCCGAACGGGACATGCGAAATCAGTACTACTGCGGTTGCATCACGAGGGCTTCCTGCCGCTTCCAGTCGCGGGTGCACGATGGCAGAAGCCGCGAATCGACCACGGATGTCCCGAGGATCTAGCCTTAGCGGTTCCGGCAAACGGTTGCGGACCGCGACCGCGGTCACATAATACGGCGGCAATTCCCAAGCCGCGTGGGGAATTGCTTCCACCGCGCCGCCGCAAGCAGACGGATGCGCCTTGCGGCAGCGGAATAGCGCCACCGGCTGCCGCGCCACCGGCACAGCTCGAATACCGGCAATGCCTTCCCTCGCATGTTCGGGCGCGTACAGCGCCTGAACGGCAAAGCGCGCCAGCGCGACATAGCCGACCGGGCGGACTTCCTCGGAAGATTGCTCCGGATTCATCGGCACACGCAGCGGCGTATTCGGGGCGTGCGCATCCGTGCGAATTTCCAAAATCCGCGCACCGGCATCCGTCTGCATATATAGGCGCCGCGGCGGCAAGGCCTTTCGGGCTGTAAGCCACACATGCGCTCCAGCACTTTCGACGCGCACATGCGCCCGCAAGTCTTGAGGCAATCCGATGCGAATCTCTCGAGCGCCGACCAGATCGATGCGCCGCTCCTGGCCGACCGGCAGCAACACCGGGAACGGCTCTTCCTCGTACGCAGCCATCGCTGATGCCGCCCAAAGCATCCCTCCGAGCACCGCACCCAGCCAGCGCATGACGCCCCCCTCTCACTCGGCCGCCGACAGATGCGAGCGGAGCCGGCTGGGCCGCCGGTACTGCCGGTTGAGCGCCAGCCCCCACTCGTTGGTCTCGGGGTCTGCGTCAAATGCCACCACCTCCAGAAAATAGCGCACATCAATGTCCTTGTAGATCTGATCCTCCAGATAGTCGCGCAACCGGATGTCCAGAACGACGTGCCACGTATCGCGCCCGATCTGGCGCACGGATGCATTCCCGTAGCTGCCCGGCACTGGACTGACGCTGCGCTGGCGGTTGCGGAATTGCCCTTCATGGCGCTGATGCTTGCGCAGCAGCCAGTGGCGGTATTCCGGACTCAGAAACGCGGCCAAGCGCTGGATGTTGTGCGCATTGTCGAGCGCGCCATTCGCCGTCCAGTTGTTGATTTGTTGATGGATGTAGCCGGCAAAGGCATAGACTTCCCACGGCTGGATCTCTCCGCTCATCAGCGTCGCGCCGTAGCGCAGTTGCGGAGGCAGGCTTAGCCGCTGCGTGCCGGACGCATGCCACCAGCCGGCGTAGGCGACGAACTGGGACAGGATCAGGAAGCCCAAGGCTGCCTTGATCGCCTGCAAGCGCCAACGGCGATTCAGTTCCTCATCCCGGAATTGCTGCGGCATCATCGATCGATCCGCCATGCGCCATGCTGGCAAATGAGGCCCGTGCGCGGCCCGCACCAGAGGGCCAGACGCTGCAGGTACCAGTGGGGTGGACGGTTCCGCTTCAAACTCCGCAATGCCGTGCCGGCCAACAATACGGTCGCGAAGGCGCTAAGTACCACAACCGGCAAGGCCCAAAGCAGGGATCCGGCCGACATGCAGACGATGCCGGCCGCCGGCACACCCGGGACCAGAGACAGCACGATGGCCGCCGTCAACTCGGTGCCGCTCAGGCCCCGGAACATGGGAGGCTCGAAACCCAGTGGCGAAGCCGGGCGCATTATTCGAAGTCGGACAGGATCTGTCCGCCCATATAGCCCATCAGGGCGATGATGATGACCACCAGAAGTCCGGTTCCCAAGTAAACGCCCAAGCTTCCCCAATCGCCTTTGACGCGCGCCTGGTTCAATTTGGCGATCAGGCCGCTGCCGTAGCCGATGAAGGCGCCCACGACCAGAAACGCAATCACCAGCGCCATGCCCGTGACCACCACCGTCTTGATGAACGAGAACGGATCGGATGCATCGGCGGCAGCGCCGTCGAAAACCGGCAGATCCAACGTGTTGACAGCCAGTCCCCAGCGCGGATGCAATGCCGCCGCCAAGGCCAGTCCGACCAGAATTTTCCTCATAGCTACTCCACAAACGCAATTAAGGCGACTACCACGCAGAACAGCAGCCCCGCCCACAGAATCCGGGCACCCACTTCGCCGACGGTCAGCAGGCCGTCGCGCAGCTGGCGCAGGCTGCTCGCCGCAATCCACGACATCCAAAGCATGACCATCAGCAGGCAGGCCGCCGCAATCGACTCCGCCAACGTTTCGCCGGAGATGCCCGAAGCCAGTTCGAACTGGTTGCGCAAGGCGTCACTCATGCAACTGGTAGTCCCCGGTAATGTCCGCAGGCTCGCGCGGAGCCGTCTCGGCCGCCGCCAGCGTATGCCGAAGCCCCACGATGATCTGATCGTATTCGGCGGACAGCCGTGCGTAATCGATGCGTACGCGCCCGTGTTCGTCCCGACGTGCGTGCGCCTCGTCAATCAGGTAGCGCACCAGCTGCAGTTCGCGCAACAGTTGGGCAAGAATGCTCCGCTCGCCGGTATCCGGACGCGCCAAATAATCCGGCGTCAAGGCCGCAGACGTTGAATGGCCGAACGAGCGCGGCAGCGAAGCGCCACCCGATTCGCGGGGCTGAGAAATCGGAACCGTATGGTGCAACATCGTGCATCCTGTTAACAATGCCGCCGCCGCGCCCGCCAGCCATCCAGCATGCTTCATGCGCAAGCCTCTGGCTTGCAGGAGAGAAGGCCGCCCGAAAAAGGCGGCGGGCGGCCGTACGGACTTCCACATCCTAAGGAAGGTCCGCAAACTCCAAATCCTGCTACAAACACCGCATGGAATCGTTCTGAATCCATGTGATATCTATAATTCAAATATTTGATATTATTCATTATTATTATCATTTTCAGGATTCTTTCGAGCCGTTTTCATCCTGCCGAGCTCATCACGATAGACGGTTTCGAAAGCCATGATCCTCCGGTAAAAATCAAGCATGAAGCGTGCGTTCTCTTGGGCATACCGGCGTCGTTCTTGAGGATCGTCTGCATAGATGCCCAGCACCTCGTACGGGGTCATGTCGGCCAGCGGCTTTCCGATCAAGGCGCGCCGCGACTGGTACTGCCGCCATTCCTGCGCATCCAGTTCCAGCCACTGCAGCGCCTGCAGTTCTACCGTCCGTTCTTGCCCCGCCTCTTCGCGTGCCGCCTGAACTCCAAGCAGCGCCGGAACCGCCATGGCCAGCAGCATGATGCCCCCGACCAGCCACATGCTCCGGCGTGGCTCCTTACGCGTCATGGCATCTCCAGTACATGTTCGGCCGCCCCGTAGCCGACACGTACGCGCCGACGCTCACGGTCAATGGCACGGACGCGCCAGCCCAAGCGCGACTCGCCTTGCCGAACCGGCAGAACCCGACCCTCATGCTCGAGCAGCGCGTACACTTGTCCATGCCATACCTCCAAGCCGCGCAAAGAGAAGGTCGGTTCCAGCACGGCCGGCTCGGAGGCCATCTGCAGTTCCCGAAGTTGCCGCACGTCATGCCCAAGCGCGTCCAGCCTGCGGCCAAGATTCTCGGCTTGCTGCGCTTGCGCTTCGAGATGCCCCGCCAATTCCGCTTGCCAAGCTTCAACTGCAAGGCGCTGCGCTTGGTTCTGTGCTTCGGCAGCCCCTCGGCTGCGCCGTAGCCATTCCTCCAGCCTCGGGTTCAGTGCCTGCATCAGCGCAGCAACCATTTGCTCCCTGACCGCCGCTTGTGCTTCTTGGGCCGAAGCAAGCGCGAGCGGCTGCTCCTCCGGCAATGCGACTGCCGGGTCGGAATACACCATCGGCCCAGATGCGCCACGCGATGTCACGTAGAGGTATGCACCCGCCGCCATCAAGGCGAGAAGGCCGAGCCCGGCTCCCCACTTCCGCATCCCGGCCAATTTTGGTGAATCCACTCCTGATTTCCTCGGACTGGTTTTCGAAACGGAAGCAGGTTGTATCCGAAAATTGCCGCCATGTAAACGATAAATGGTAGGCAAAATCCCACCATTTCCGGTTTTCTACGGAAAATTATCGTAATAGATTGATAATCAACATGATTTTTTTAAATACGATATGCCTCCGAATGCACGCGGCCCGTACAGGTTGGAACCCGAAAAAACGGATAGAGGGAGGAATGCCAGCCGCTACGCTGGTCTCATACGAGATTCCAGAGGGCCCGAACTCCGTACGCATAGCCGCGCCGAGGCGCAGGCCCTGAAGCACTCTATTCCACGAATGGCAGCATCCTCAGAGATGCTCTTCGATGAATGCCGTCAGTTGTGATTTGGACAGGGCTCCGACACGCTGTCCGGCCACTTCTCCATTCCGAAATACAATCAGGGTCGGAATGCCGCGAATGCCGTAGCGCGGCGGCGTCTTGGGATTATCGTCGACATTCAATTTCGCAACCTTCAGGCGGCCGCGATACTCGGCGGCCAATTCTTCAAGGACAGGCGCCACGGCACGGCACGGGCCGCACCATTCCGCCCAAAAATCAACCAGAACGGGATCGTCTCCGGACAGGACGTCACGATCAAAACTGTCGTCGGTGACGGCAAAAATATCTGCGCTCAAAAGGACCTCCGTACCAAGCGGCTTGGAAAATTGCACATGCCGCAAGCATTGTACATGACCGGGCCTACATATAAGGATCCCCGCCGTTACACGGTTCTCAGCACCCCCCATACATTACAATGGCGGCGGAGCGGCCTCCGCTGCGCCCCTCATGATTCTGAACGTCGTCATCAACGAACACACGCACGAGGTTCGGGTGCCGGATGGCATGCTGCCGGAAGCGGCTGGCGTGTTCGCGAAGATGGATGCCGACATGGCCCGCGGCTGGCAGATGTCGCGCATCTGGGTCGAAAGGCCGGATGCCCGCCAGCGCTGCCAAATCGTCGCCGACCGCCTGCTGACCGCCATGGAGAACGGCAATCAGGAAATGACGACCATGATGGCCGCCTATCTGCTAGCCTGCATGCCGAACATCCGGAAAATCGTCATTGATTCCAGCGGCGACATGACGCAGACGCAGATCGAGTGCCTGCCTCAATCGTAGAAGGCAGACATCACCGCCGCATATTTCTTCTGCAGGGCTTCGCGGCGAAGTTTGAACGTCGCGGTCAGCAAGCCGTTGCGCTCGGTCCAAAGCTCCGTCTCGATATGCAGCCGCCGCAACTGCACGTAGCCTGGAAAATCGCGCAGCTGCTGCTTCAGAATCGGGCGCAGCTGCGCTTCACTGATCGGCGCTTCCACAACCACGACAGCGGACAGGAACGGCCGGCCCTCGCCCGCCACCCAAGCTTGCACGACCTGCGGAGCGCCGCACAATGCATTCTCGAGAGCTTCCGGCGGCACCTTTTCGCCCGTCGACAGCACGATGATTTCCTTGGCACGTCCGATGATGCGCAAATGTCCGTCCTCCCAAGCCGCCAAATCCCCCGTATGCAGCCAGCCATCCGCATCGATGGCTTCAGCCGTCGCCTCCGGATCGTCCAGATAGCCCCGCATGACGCCGGGGCCGCGCACCAGCAATTCCTGATGCTCGCTCAAGCGCGTCTCGATTCCAGAAAGCGGCAACCCGACGGTGGTCGCCCGTGCATCGCGCTCCCGATTGACGCTGATAACGGGTGAGGTCTCGGTTAGTCCGTAGCCCTGCAGCAACGTCATGCCGATGCCCGAAAAGAAATGGGCCACGGCCGGGCGCATTGCTGCGCCGCCCGTGATGACGAGGCGCAGGCGCCCACCCAAGCCCTGCCGAACCCGCCGCCCGATCAGGCGGCGCGGCAGCCAGCCGAGCAACCCGCGCAGCGGCTCTGATCGCGAGCGCCCGGCCCATTGCGCCAACTGCAGCAGCGCCTTCCCGACAGGACGGTCGAGCGGCGCTTGGGACGCGAGCGCACGATGGATCTTTTCATAAACCCGCGGCACGGAGACGAGCACGGTTGGCGGCTGCAGCTGCAAGTCACGGCGCAATGTATGCACGGAACGGGCGAACGCCACGACGGAACCGTGCAGCATCGCTGCGTAATATCCTGCCGTACGTTCGAACATATGCGAAAGCGGCAAAAACGACAGCAGCCGATCCTCCGGACCGATCGGCACCGCCGCCGTCGCCGCACGCACGTTGCTCAGAATGTTGGCGTGCGTCAGCATCACGCCTTTGGGGCTCCCGGTCGTTCCCGAGGTGAACACAATGGTCACAACCGCCTCGGCCTCAGCCTGCGTCGCCCGATACGGCCGACCCGGAATCTCCGCCAATTCCGCCAGAAGCGGGCGGACCGGCGCATCCGGTATCTCCTCCGCACTGAAGATGTGCTCCACACCGGCCAGCGTTGCCGCATCCGCCGCAAGGCTGCGCCACTGGGCCTGATCGCCGAGGAAAAGCGCGCGCATGCGGGTGCGCCGGGCCACGTAGGCCACATTGCCGCCGCGGTCGCGATAATACAGCGGCACGGTCACAATGCCCAGCCCGGCCGCCGCCATATCCAGGCCCACCCAGTACGTGCCGCCGCGCGCCATGATGCCGATGCGGTCGCCCGACTGCAGCCCGAACTGCTCCAGCAAGCTCTGGATGCGGCCCGCCTGCGCGTGCATGGCCTGCCAGCTGTGCTCGAACCATTTGCCCAGCGAGCGGCTGTATTCGATGTACGCCGTCGCCTTCGGCGTCGCGGCCGCACGAGCTTCGAACAAGTGCGCCAGCGTAGGGCTCGACGCGATGCGCCCGCGCATGGCTCACACGGGCGAAGATCGCAATCGCTCGGAGTCCCAGCCCGGGCCTGGCGCAAAGCGCGGCCCGCAATGCTTCTCCAATTGCTCCAAGCGGCGGCGCATATTCTCCGCCCCTTCCGTCCGCACCATTTGCAACGGCCCGCCCAGATGCGGCGCGAAACCGGCCGCCAGCATCATGCCGGCATCGATCATGTCGGCGCTTTCCACCACGTCGTCGTGCAAGCAATGCACGGCTGCCCGCACCATGCTGAGCACCAAACGCTCGGTGCAGCCCGGCGGCGGAACCCGCCCGCGCCGCCCCTGCTTGTCGCCGTCCGGCCATTTGTAAAACCCGCTTTCCGACTTGAAGCCCAAATCCCCGGCAGCGACCATGTCCTGCAGGATCTTCGGAACCGCCAGACCGTACGCCTGCTCCAGCACAGCACCGGCCGCCATGCAGATATCTAGCCCGACGAGGTCCGCCAACTCCAGTGGCCCGACGGGCATTCCGAACTCTGTCGCCGCCCGATCAATGGTCGCGGCGGACACGCCCTCCTCGCGCAAGAGCATGGCTTCCAGCACGTACGGCATCAAGATGCGGTTCACCATGAAGCCCGGCGTCGAACGCACGACTGCCGGCAGCCGATCAATGCGCCGCACGAAACTGCCTGCCTGGCGGATTAGCGCCTCCTGCCCGGCGCCATGATGGATGACCTCCACCAACTTGATCCGATTCACCGGGTTGAAGAAATGGATGCCGACCAGCCGCTCCGGGTCGCGCAACGCATCGGCCAGTTCGGCCAGCGGCAAGCTGGACGTGTTGGTCGCCAGCAGCGCCTCCGGCTTCAGACGTGCCTCCAACGATCGGAACAGCTGCTGCTTGGCCTCGCGCTTCTCGATGATGGCCTCGATGACCACGTCTGCGGATGCGATGCCCGCGCCTTGCGGATCCGGGTGCAGCAAGTCCATGGCATCCTGCACATCGTAGCCTCGCCGCAGCATCCGGCGGTGCGCCCGCCCAACGGCCCGTCCAAGCCCCGCCATATCGACGTCATGCAACGTGACGCGCAAGCCCTGCATCGCGCACCAGCTGGCAATGTCGGCACCCATCGCACCAGCGCCGACGACATGCACATGGGCGACCGCATCGTCTTTCGGAAACGAGTGCTTGAGTTCCTCGCGCAAGAGGAATGCCCGCACCATCTGCCGCGTCTGCGGGTATTCGCACAGCGTCGCCACCGATTCCGCTTCTTGCCGCAGGGCTTCCCCACGCTTCGAACTCATCCGCTGCCAATGCGCCAGCATGAGGTACGGCGCCGGGTACTGGTGCTTTGGCAGGAGTTTGCGCATGATGCGCAAATAGACCGCTACCACCGGCCAGCGCAATGCCGGCATGTGCGGCAGGCGCTGCCACCAAGGCGCCCGCCGAGGCTTCTCTCCGTGCTTGAGCAGCAACCGCGCCGCAGCGTGCAAATGCCTCGCCGACACCATCAAATCCACCAATTCCATGCGCCGCGCCTGCGCCACCGTCACAGACTTGCCCATGGCGCATAGCTGCAAAGCCTGCACGTCGCCAATCACTTCCGCCAAGCGCACGGTGCCGCCATAGCCGGGGTGGATGCCAAGCCGCACTTCCGGCAGTCCGATCCGGCTGTCCGGACGGTATTCCGCCACCCGGTAGTCGCAGGCCAGCGCCAATTCCAGCCCGCCGCCCAAGCAATAGCCGCGAATGGCTGCTGCCGTCGGGCATTCCAGTTGGCTCCAGCGCTCAAACAGCTCTTGCCCGCGCTGCAGCATCTGCAACGCCTCTTGGCGGCTGCGCAAACCCGAGAATTCGCGCACGTCCGCACCGACCGAAAACGCGCGCCCTGGGCTCGTGCCCAGAATCACCCCGGGCGGAGCCATCGCATTCAAGCGATCCAGCACGTCTTCGAATTCGTCTAGGACCTCCCGATGCAACACATTGGCCGAGCGGCCCGAAACCTCGAGCAGCAGCTCCACATTGCCGTCCTGATCCCAGGTCAACCGCCAGTGGCGCCACTGGTTCATCGCACGTGCTCCAGCAGCGCGGCGCCGCCTTGGCCGCCGCCCACGCATAGGCTGGCAACGCCGAACCGGCCGCCCATGTGCTGCAACTGCTTGAGCACATGCAGCACAATCCGCGCTCCCGACATGCCGACCGGATGACCCAGCGCCACGGCGCCGCCATGCGGATTGAGGCGTTCCCGATCAATTGGCGGCAACGGCGCTTCGCGCCCCAAGGCCTCGCGCACATACGCCTCGTCGCTCCATGCCTTCAAGCATGCCAGAACCTGCGCAGCGAACGCCTCGTTGATTTCGAAGCAGTCGATTTCCGGCACGGCAACCCCGGTCTGTTCCAGCAGGTTCCGCATCGCATGCACGGGCCCAAGACCCATGAGGGTCGGTTCCAGAGCGGCCCAACTGACCGGATGCAGAATCCCCAGAACCGGAAGCCGGTAGCGTTCGACGGCTTCTTCCGAGGCTAGCAGAAGCGCGGCGGCGCCGTCGCTGATTTGCGCGCTGTTGCCCGCCGTCACCTTGCCCACTGCGGGATCGAAGGCCGGCCGCAAGCGGCGCAGCTTCTCGACCGAAGTATCGCGACGCACGCCTTGATCCTGCTCGTAGCTGCGGCCCTGCAAATCGAACAGCGCCACGATTTCGTCCTCGAAGATGCTGGCGTCCTGAGCCCGCGCCGCCAACTCGTGGCTCTCCAATGCAAACATGTCCATCGCATGGCGCGAGATTTTGAACCGATAGGCGAGCTCTTCCGCCGTCTGCCCCATCGTGTAGCCCGTCAGCGGATCCGTCAGACCGCATTCCAAGCCGGATACGGGCCTCAGCATGCGCAGGCGGAAACGCGCCAGCGCTTGCCATCGCGACCATAGCCATCGTGCGGACCGCATCTGCGCCAGCCAAATCATGTACTCCCGGTTATAGAGCAGCGGCGCCCAGCTCATCGCTTCCGTGCCACCCGCCAAAACCAGTTCGGATGCGCCTTGCGCGATGCGCTGCGCGGCAGCATCCAGCGCCTGCAGGCCGGATGCGCAATTGCGCTGCACCGAATGCGCCGGCACGTGATGCCCCAGCCCCAAGCGCTCGCCAATGATGCGCGCGACATTCGCTTCCCTCTCGCCCGGCATCGCGCAGCCCCAGACCGTCTCGTCGAGGCGATTCCAGATGCATGCATGGCGGGTCAGCAGATCCCTGCTGCATGCCACCGCCAAATCGCTGGCCGTAAACGGCCCCGGCACGCGACCCGCCCTCAGGATCGGCGTGCGCCGCCCATCGACGATATAGACCGTGCGGCCTGCGCTCATGCCTGCCGCACGCCCTCGCGGCCCCAAGCATCGGGCTCGAACTCGTCCACCGCCAGAATCGCATCCATCCGCCGATCCGCCTGACGCAGCTTCTCAGCCTGCGCCGCCGTTAGCACGCCCTCCTGCACGACCTGCTCCCAATCGATGCCATGCTCATACGCGGCGATGCGCCCGTCGCGGAGCGCTTCCCGAACGGCCTGCCGCACCGGATCAAGTTCGACCGTCTCGGCGAAAGCCTGCTCCAGCTGTTCGCCCGGACCGTTCGGATCATGATGGATGCCGGTGCATAGCCGTTCGCGTACGGGCCCGGGCGTAGTCAGCAGCTGCGCCACGGCGCGATCCGCCGCATCGCGATGCGCTCGCGGAGGACTCCCCAGCGGCCGGGTGCTCATCCGCAGCAGCAGGCGCAGCCACACTGCATCCAGATTGCCGAGCAAGCCATCCAGTGCCGCATCGAACCCGCGCCGGCATTCCGCCAGTGCCCAGTCGCGCAGCGGCCGCTCCTCGGCAAGGGCTCCCTCGGCTTGATAGCGACGAATAACGCAAACCGCCATGTATTGCGCAGCCAGCATGTCGGCCAAGCGCGCCGACAGCCGTTCGCGGCGCTTGAGCGAACCGCCGTAGCGCAGCAGCAAGATATCCACGGCCCACGCAAAGCAGGCCGCCTGCCGCGCCAACGCCCGGTACGACGCAGGCAGCGCTGCGGGCACCGGCCAGCGTCCGCCCGTCATGCCCAGCAACAGCGTCCGGCAAGCATTGCGGACGGTCGCGCCGACATGCTGGCAAAACTCCTGCTCGAACGCCTCCAGCGCCTCCGCATCCGCGTCCATCCGAAGGCATTCCATCTCGCGCAGCAAATGCGGATGGCAACGCGCCAGCCCCTGCCCGAAAATAATCATGTTGCGCGTCAGCAAATTGGTGCCCTCAACCGTAATGGCGATGGGCACCGCTTGGTACAAGCGGGCTATGGCATTGCGAGGCCCGACGCAAATGCCGGCACCAGCATGGATGTCCATACCGGCCAGCACGACGCGGCGCATCCGCTCGGTCAGCTGCTGCTTGGCGATCGCCGAAGCCACCGACGAGCACGCCTGCCGATCGACCAGACGTGCGACTTCGACCCGCACCGCATCCATCAGGTATGCATTGCCGCCAATGGCAGCCAGCACCGCCTGAACGCCTTCGAAGCGTGCGATCGGCTGCTCGAACTGCCGCCGCACGGCGGCATAAGCTCCCGTCCGCCGGGCGACATGCTTGGCCGCCGCCGCCGCCAAGGCCGGTAGCGACAGGCTGCGTCCTTCGCCCAAGCACTCCATCAGCATCCGCCAGCCGCGGCCAACGCCCTCGCGCCCACCGATCACCTGGTCGAGCGGAATAAAGACATCGCGGCCACGAATCGGTCCGTTCATGAACGGCACTTGCAGCGGCATGTGCCGCATTCCGATTTCCACGCCCGGCGCATCCGCCGCGACCAGCGCCAGTGTGATGCCGCGGTCGCGCGGCCCCTCCAGCAGCCCCTCCGGATCGTAGAGCCTGAAAGCCAAGCCGAGCAACGTCGCAACGGGCGCCAGCGTGATGTAGCGCTTCTCCCAGTTCAGAAGGATGCCAAGCACCTCCTCCTCGCCCATCGGCTGCCGGCACACCACGCCCGTGTCTGGAATGGAGGCCGCGTCCGAACCCGCATGCGGGCCGGTCAGCCCGAAACATGGCACTTCTTCGCCCTGCGCCAGCCGCGGCAAATACCGTTCCTTCTGCTCCGGCGTCCCATAGTGCAGCAACAACTTGCCCGGACCCAGCGAGTTGGGCACCATCACCGTCACGGCTGCCGTCACACTGCGGCTGGCGATCTTCACCACGACTTCCGAATGCGCCCGCGCCGAAAAACCTAGGCCGCCGTACTCCTCCGGCAACGTCATACCAAAGAACTTCTCCTGCCGCAAGCATTGCCATGCTTCGGCCGGGAGGTCGAAGTCCTGTACCGAAATCTGCCAATCGTCCAGCATGGCGCACAAGCGCTCCACAGGCCCGTCCAGAAACGCCTGCTCCCGCTCGCTTAGCTCCACCGGCTCGCCGCGCAGCACTTCGCCCCAGTTCGGCGTGCCGGCAAACAGCGCCGTCTCCCAGCCTGCCTCTCCGGCTTCCAGTGCTTCGCGCTCCGTATCCGACAGGGCCGGCAGCCGCTTCCGCAGCCGCCGCCATAGCGGCCGCACGATTGCCATGCGGCGCACTTCTGGCAGCATCCAAAGCAGCGTCGGGGCGGCCCAAGCGAGCAGCACCAAAAGCAGCCATCCGACCGGCGGGCCGAACCATGCTGCCCAAAGCAGCAGGGCTGCTCCCGAAGCCGCCGCCCACCAGACGAGGCGGCCCATGTACAGCGCCAGCGCCGCCCACGCGAGCAGCAGCAGCAAGGCGCCGAGCAGCTGCAGCAGCACTTCGGCGACCATGCCCATCATTCCAGCCCTTCCCGACCGGCTTGCGGCTCCGACTCATCCAGCTGCACGCGCCAGACGCCGGGGTCTTCCAAAAAGGATCTTACGCGTTCGATTTCCAGACCTTGGTCCTCTGACCACGGAAGTTTGCGGTAGAAGCCGATGTCGTCCCGGCCCAGAAGCGGGTATTTAATGACATCGAAGTACGGCGAGTGATCGAAATCCGAGGGCGTAATCAACCGCGCGCTACGCTCCAGCAACACGGGCCGCCCCGCCTTCTCCACGATCAGCGGCAGCACCGGAAAGCGAACGCGGTTGAAGGCGCGGGCGATCATGGTCGAACAAATCAGCCGCGTCGGCTCCTGGTGATGGCTCTCGAACAGCGACGAATGCCAGCGGCGCGGCATGAACACCCACCAAGGCACCAGAAAGCGGGCCAGATCCAGAATCTGCCGCACGTTATAGCTGGCGCCCAGATGCAGCAGTGCATAGGTCGCCACGCGCCGCGCGTCGGCGTAGCTCAGCCCGCGGGGCCGGCACAAGCGCAGATGCGCCTCGCGGTAGTGCAGCAGCGACGACACGAACACGCCGCGGCCCAGTTCCGATTCGACCAGCAGCGGCGCCTCCATCTCCTCCGACCCGAGGCCGGCGCGCGCCAGCGAACGCAAGGCCGGGTCCCGCAACTCATCAAGCCTGCCGACCACCAAGGCCGCATGCGTCCAAATGCTGCGCGTGATCGAACGCACGGCGCGCGATACGCGTGCGTGCCCCTCCACCAGCAGCACATCGCCCATCCGCGCTTCGCCCATCAAATGCGTGAAATTAATCGGCGACAGCACCTGCGGCCGGGCCGCCTCGCCTTCCAGCCAGCGCACGGCCGCACGCATGGCCCAAGCGCGGGCCGCAGCCCCGCGCGCCGCCATTCGTTCGCGCCACTCCTGCACGGCATCGCTCCATTCCGGAAGGCGCTGGAAACGGAAGCGGGGGATGTTGGGCATGATGCCCCTATTTTATTTGATGCCCTCCGAAGCACGCCTCAGGCGAACACGATCCACGTCGTCGCCAGATACTTCACGCCTTGCTGCAGCGTCACACCGCGATGCTGATGCGTCCAGAACGGCGGGAACAGGAGAAGCCTCCCGGCGGCCGGGCGGACTTTCAACCGCTGGTGCAGGAACTCGGTCTCGCCGCCCGGCCCCGGCACGTCGTTCAGATACCAAATGGCCACCAGTTGCCGGCTTGCCAAGGCGGCATTGTCAGCATCCACATGCCAGTGGTAGTACTCGCCGGGGTTCGTGCGCTGCACCGCATAGCCTTGATCCTTGAACGCGCCGCGGAAGTACGGATAGCACCGGCGCAGCGTGCGCAACGCCGAAGACAGGGATGCGAACAGCCAACTGTCGGCATCCGACCATTCCGGCCCGGACAGCCGTAGATCCGTGGAGCGTTTCAAAGCGGGCCGCTCGGTCTCATCCGAGCCCGTGCGTCCGGGGCCTTTATCCGGATGCGCCTCGAAGCGCTCAATGATGCCGCGGCAACGGTCCGCGGACAAAGCGCCTTCCTGCTGCCAGATGAAGCTTCCTGCCGCCAGTTCCCGCAACGCGCCTGCATCTTGGGCGGCTACGCTCATAGTGCCGCAGCCTCCAGCGCCTCTGTCAGCAGGCGAGCCGGATCCTTCGCCTCGCACCCCGTCTGCAGCAGGTGCTTGGCAGTTTCCGCCCAATGCTTGCGGCCGCCAGCGACCGCGTCGCGCAACCGGCGCTCGTCCCGGTCGTCGCACCACGCCTCGAACGCCGCCGCCAGATTCGGGAACAACTGCCGCCGCACGCCCGTCAAATTGGCCCGATAAAACAGCAGCGCGGCACGGTCGCCGGCCTCCAGAAGCGCCGGCAGCGTGCTGCAGCAATCCGCCCAATGATCACGCACGGCACGCAAGCCCAACTCCGCAGGGCCGCGCGGCAAAGCCTGCAGCAGTTCGTGCCATGCTTCGCCCAACTCCCGACCCGCTTCGATCTCCCCCAGTTCATGCAGAATCACCGTACGCGTCTCGTGCCGCGCCATGGCATCCAGCGCCGCCTCGAGGTCCGTGTCGAACGGATAGCAGCGCAAGGCTTCGCCCAAGGCATTCTCGCGACGGTCCCAGCGCCATTCCTGAACGCGCTCCCACAGCATGCGCCGCAAGGATTCGCGGCGCACGAAGATCGTGCGCCCCAGCGTCATCGCCGGCGGCGCCGCAAGGTCTCGGGCGCATTCCTCCTGCGCTTCGTAGATCCGGCAGTCGCCGCGCCCCTGCTGGCCGAGAAGCCGCCCCAGAAAGAAATGCGGCACGCCGCGGGCGCCCAGGCCGGCGCTGTACACGTAGCCCTGCGGCAACAGGGCCGCATTGATCGCCTCGGCATCGAACGGGTCGTACGCCCGGCCTCGGATCCGCATCGGCTGGAAGGAAGCCTCGTCCAGATTCTCCCAGCGCTGCTCGCGTTCCTGGATCCATTGCCCTAGGGCATCGCGCGGCAGCGAAGCCTCGAAGCCCAAGCCCATCTCCCAGCGGAAATACTCGCGCATCTTCAGCAGATAGACACATAGGGTCAAGGTGCCGGCATGATGAGCGTCCGAGATGTCGCAGTTGGCCTGCACGCGCTCGCACAACGGCGGCATGTCAGGCGGCGGCATGGGCGAGCGGTTCATGGAGGCTATGATGCCGTACCTAGGCCATGCGCAAAGCAACGCGTAGGCGCATGGCATGCGTAGCGATGTTCATGATGCTTGCCCATTGTAGTGCAGCCCCCTTTCCATGCTGGACATGGGCCATTCCCGGACGGCCGCCTTCGCCCGAATCAGTTCCCCATTCCAAGCTAATACCCTTTTGAAAAACCTGCTTCCAAGTCGAATTGGTAGATTTCTATTTCGATCGTTTGGGTGGGATCGAATGGATTCGGGCCTCGCTGCCTTTCCTTCGGGGAATACATCAAGGCGAAATTGATTTCCCGATTGCCGGACAGCTTTTGGGTCAGCCCCAGCGTATAGTGGTTTTCTACGACAGCCGGTGCTAGTATATTGAATCCGCCCGATCGGATGCTCGGCAAAACTCGCTCCCGTGCGCAATTCCAGACTCGGAGAAATCGGATACTGCACCCCGAACCGGTACACCTCCATGTCCTCCCAGCCGAAGCCTGCTCCGCGGCTGCCGCCGAGGCAGCTCTCCGGGTCCGTGCCGTCGAGCGCAGGGCAATCGAACGGATTCGCAATCGGATTGGCGACCGAATCGATTTTGCTGTACCAGATTTTTTGAAAATCAAATACGAACGGCAGTCCGCCAGCAGGCTTCAGAACGAAGCCTGCCGTCATCGAGGGGGGAATATCGAAATCACCGTCTTCTGCAAACTTGCATAGTCATCGAACTCGGTCATGAAAATCCGCGATTGATAGGACGCGCTGATGTCCAAATAAGGAGCCGCGCTCCAAAGCATTCCGGCCCTTGCTCCGTAGCCAAACGAAAATTCCTGGCCATTGTCGGTAAGATCGCCGGGCCGCGTTTCCCCTCGCTCCGCACGAAATCTTCGGCGTACTCCGCAAAGGCGGACAATCCTTTCCCCCGAAAGGCTTGAACGGCCAGCACGGGGCTGATTCCATACGAAAACCTCTCATTGACTTTCCGCGAATAGGTGAGCGCGATGAAGATTTGGGCCAAATCAATGCCGGAGACTTCTCCATCCATACGTTCCCGGAAACGCTCCGGGAGGGCGCGACCCCGACCCGTCCGGATCGAAGGTGGCGGTTCCTCCGTTCCATACCGTAATCATCCCGCCATTCGCATACAGCGTGATGCCCAGCGAAGCGTACTCATCGAGCGGATGGTTGTAGCCGACGTGGGGAACGGGAAAATAATTGCGATCGCTGTCGATGTCGTCGGGCCCGACCGTAAAGGCACCTCCCGTGCCATTCGCCCGACTTGCGCTGCTTTCGTACGCTCGCCGCGGGCTGAATATGGCGAACCCGCCATCGAACCTTTCCCCGAGGCGTACCATGCCGGCAGGATTGGTCGCCGCGGCGATCGCATCTTGCGGCAGCGCGTCCGGCAGGGCCAAGGCGCAAGCCACGCACATCCAAAGGGGGACATGTCTATTCACGGCGAACATCGTAAATATATTTGCATGCTTTCTCCCTGCGCGAAACGGCACGCAGGCGCGCGGCAGATGTCGGACGGCCTCATGATGCCGCATATTGCGGTATAGTTCACTTGCCCATACTGGATATAGCCCATCATTTGATGCCGCATCATGCCGTAGAATCCCATCTCCAAAAGAGCCAGCGGACAGTACTATATAGCTAGGCAACCCTTTCAGGCACCGCGCTTTCAAGCGCTGGGCCGCAACGGCAATGAATAACAGAGCACGAGTATGAGCGATAACATCCTGTACACAGGAGACTGCACAATTGAACAATTTGGGTCATACCCAGAAAAAAGCAACAGTGCGTGATACTATTGAAGAACTTGAGCCCATCGAAAACGGAGAAACCAGCAAAACTGACCCATTGCATAAAGCCAGAAAGCTTAGCTCGCTGAATCTGCTACGGACCAAGGCGGCCCCACATGACGGGGAAAACCCAGATAGTTGGGATGAGTCGTTATTGCTTGAGTGTCACATTAGAGAGTCTGGCCGCACTTATTAGGAAATCCGTTTACGGCCGAATGAAATGGGATGAACCCGCGCCAACTATGGCGATGCAATGCGCAGGGCTAGGAAACGGGCGCTTTGGGCATCCCGAACAAGATAGAGCAATTAGCTTGCGCGAAGCTGCTCTTCAATTTGCAACTGCAACGCTATCGGCAATCAGCGGGAGCGGGAAGCGGGGAGCGGGTCGCGCCGGCATCGGCGGTCAGAAGCGCCCGGCGAGGGAGAACGAAGCCGCGAACTCCTCGTTCCGGCCGCCGGGGTCGCCCAGCCGAATCCCGCCGCGCAGCGTGAGCCGCTCCCCGCCACTCTCCCCACCGAAGCCGACCCACGCCCGCGTGCGCTCCGCCGACGCGCCGAAGCGCTGCCCCGACAATTCCACCACGGTCGCCTCGCCCCCCAGCAGGCGCTCCAGATCCACCGACCCGTACAGCGTATGCCCTTCGCCCGTCCATTCCGCCACCAGTCCGAGCCCGCCGCTCGTCCGCGACTCGTCCGTGTGCGACGCCCGCGCCCCGACCGTGTCCGTGAAGTCGTCCACCTCCGCCTTCGCGTGCTGCAGCCAGGCCCGCGGCAGCAGCCTCGCGCCCGGGCCCAGTTCCATGCGCCAACCGGCCATCAGCCTTGCCGACAGGGTCTGCGCCCCAGCCTCCCGGAGCAGTCGCCCGTACTGCCGCGAGGACGCATCCACGTCGTAGTCGGTCAGCGACAGCTGCCCGGACAGTTCCGGGCCGTCTTCCCCGCGCCAGCGCGCCTCCAGTCCGGCCCCCATGCCCCGCACGTCCAACTCGCCCCGCCCCGAGAAGACCTCCGTCTCGGCGGCGACCCGCACCCCGCGCAGCCACAGCGAGCCGCTCACGCCGCCGCCCCACGCACGGCTCATCCCCGCGAGCATCTCGGTGCGGTCGTAGTCGTACCGCGCTTCGGTCCGCGAACGCGCCGGCCCGCCGTGTCCCACGGCGTGCTCGACCTGCGTCCACGCGGGCGTCTCCGGGCGGCGCCTCGGCGGGCCCTCGTCCAGCCGCAGCAGCAGCCCCGGCAGGCTCTCGTACAGCACTGCGCTCGGCGCGTAGACCGAGATGAAGTCCGCCGCGCTGAAGTCGCGGTCCAGTCCCGACGCGGGCCGACCCGCGATCGTCACACCCTGTTCCCGGATCGTCCAGAACAAGGCCCCGTTCGGCGCCCAAAGCCCGGTGGCGCCCCGTGCGCCGTCATGCAGGACGACCTCGTTCATCACGATCGTCGTCGGGCCGCCGTCGTTGACGATCCAGCCGTCCAAGGCTTCCGACATGTGCCGGCCTTCGATCCTGAAGTCGACGTGGAGTCTCGGCGGGTCTTCCGTCGAGAGTCTCCGGGCCGCGTGCACCGCCACGCCTGACGCCGCCCCCACGCTGCCATGCGGGCCGACGACGACCCTGCCGCCGCCGGCGAGCAGCACGCCCGCGGCGGCGCCCGAGCCGCCTGTCACTGTCCCATTCACCGTGGCCGTCTGCCGGCGGTAGCCGTCCGCTCCCATCTTCGCCACGCTGAGCAGGGCTCCCGTCGGTGTGGAGAAGCGGCCTATCCTGATTCCGCTCGCATCCGTTCCGGAGGCGTGGACCGACACGCCCTGGCCGACGCCGATTGATATTCGGCCCTCGCCGGTCTTGTGGAGACCGTAGATGCCATGGGCATCAGCACCTTCGGTGGTGATGGAGCCGCCTTTCACGGTAATCCAGATATTGCCGGTGGTGTCGTTATGCCGGCCGAGAATGCCGTGAGCTTCCGCGCCTTCGGTGGTGATGGAGCCGCCTTTCACGGTAATCCAGGTATTGCCGGTGGTGCCGTTATGCCGGCCGAGAATGCCGTGAGCTTCCGCGCCTTCGGTGGTGATGGAGCCGCCTTCGACGTGGACATCCAGATCTCCTGTGGCCCCGTGCCACCCATGGACGCCGTAGGAGCTTTGCTTGGCTGTCGTGATCGAACCGCCTTGCACGGTAATCCGGGTATTGCCGGTGGTGCCGTTATGCCCGCCGAGAATGCCGTAAGCTTCCGCGCCTTCGGTGGTGATGGAGCCGCCTTCGACGTGGACATCCAGATCTCCCGTGGCCACGTGCCACCCATAGACGCCGTAGGAGCTTTGCTTGACTGTCGTGATCGAACCGCCTTTCATGGTAATCCAGGTATTGCCGGTGGTGCCGTTATGCCAGCCGAGAATGCCGTGAGCCCGCTCGCCTGACGTCGTGACCGAGCCGCCTTCGACTTGGATGTCTAGGTTGCCCGCGCCGGAATGCAGGCTATAGACGCCGTGGGAGGATTGCTTGGCTGTCGTGATTGAACCGCCTTGCACGGTAATCCGGGTATTGCCGGTGGTGCCGTTATGCCAGCCGAGAATGCCGTGAGCCCGCTCGCCTGACGTCGTGACCGAGCCGCCTTCGACTTGGATGTCTAGGTTGCCCGCGCCGGAATGCAGGCTATAGACGCCGTGGGAGGATTGCTTGGCTGTCGTGATTGAACCGCCTTGCACGGTAATCCGGGTATTGCCGGTGGTGCCGTTATGCCAGACGTGAATGCCGCGAGCCCGCTCGCCTGACGTCGTGACCGAGCCGTCCCGGGAATTGATCCGAATATCGCCACTGCCTTCGTGCACACCCGAGATGCCGTATTCGGAATCCAGATACGTTCTGATGGAAACCGCCCGCAGGTCGATGCTGATATCCGCGCTGGAATCGGGACGTTCGCTACACGCTACTCTCTGGTTGGAGCCCGGGGTGTTGCTGCATACGTCTGGAGTCTGCGCCCATGCCGCGCCATCGAATCCGGCTCCCTCGAACAGAAGCACCAATGCGACGACGCTCGGCTTTCGAGACGAAACCCAGGACGCGGATTTGCTGCGCGACCGTATCCTTGTGACACTCCCAACCGGGAATGCTGGCCATGGTCTAGAAGTAGCTTGAGGGGGGGGGGGGGGGGGGGGGGGCAATCCATCCACTGTGGTCGATGCTATGGCTAGGAGTTGGATCCGCACTGTCCGAGGAGAATCTTGCCAATGGGCGACCCTCGCTCGGAATACGCTGGAACGCGGCAATTGTACAATATGTTGTTGAACCTGCGCAACCTGTACATCTTTCACGGGGTGAACAGCGAGACGGCGGACTTGATTTATCTCGACCCGCCATTTAATTCCAAAAGACTATACAAAGCACCAGTCGGGAGCAAAGCGGCTGGCGCATCTTTCAAAGACATGTGGACCTGGCAAGATGTGGACGAATCGTACTTGGATCAATTGGTAGATGATTACCCATACTTAGTGCAGTTCATCCAGTCGGCGGAAATAATCCACGGAAAACCTATGATGGCGTATCTAACATACATGACGCAACGCATTATCGAAATGCACCGAGTATTGAAGCCGGCCGGCAGTATCTACCTGCACTGAGACCCCAACCGCCAGTCATTACCTAAAAATCGTTATGGACAGGATTTTTGGGAAGAACAATTTCCGAAATGAGATCATATGGCATTATTCTGGCTGGGACAAACGGCTCAAAGCGCACATTGAACGGCGACATGATGCGGTCTTGTTTTATTCCAAATCAAAGGTGATTGAGTTTCGCTATCCGACGCGCCCGTGGAAAGACAAAAATGAATATGCAAAAGTCAGAAAACAAAAAGTTAGAACAGAATGACGATGGGCGAGAATATGTCCTTTCGGATGCGGGAGGAGGGTCACGAATAAAACGATATTTAAATGAGGCGATGGAGTACGGTGTTCCGATTGATGATGTGTGGCAAATCGACAAGTTGAATAATTCAGATGCAGAGCGTATTGGCTATCCCACACAAAAGCCTCTAGCATTGCTTCACTCATCATGAGGTGTCCAGCAGTCCGGGCGATGCAGTCCTTGACCCGTTCTGAGGGTGCGCAACAACCTGCGTAGCAGCTCAACAATTGCACCGTGCGTGGATTGGGATAGACATATCCAAAAAAGCGGCGGAATTGGTGATGGACCGCCTTTCTGATGAAGGCGGCCTATTGCCGATTTAATGCATCTGGACAAGCCGCCCGTGCGTACCGACCTTGAGCAGTGCATACCAGACCAAGACGCGAAAGCGCGGCTGTTCCATGAACAGCAAGAAAAAGGCAACGCCTGCGGCGTGAAACTGGACATCTGGCATCTGGAAATCGACCACATCATACCTCGCTCAAAAAATGGCGGCGACTACTATCAGAATTACCAGCTGCTCTGCGGGCGCTGTAACCACACGAAAGGCGACAGACCGATGGAATACCTGCGGGCCAAAATCAAACACAGACGCGAAGCCTTAAGGAACAAAGTAAGCGTTTGATAGAACTGCCATCATCGACCTATTGGCATTTGCTAAAATCCTCTGACCATAACGTCCGCAACTCCTTCAAGATCAGCAACATTCTTTTCATTTTATTTTTAAAACCATGGACAACCAGTACAACCACGGCAAGATTATCATGACATTGAAACAATATCACATCCTTCGGGCGAACAATATGCTCATTATCCTGAGTAGATTTGCCATTCATCCCAGTATAGGCTTGAGTATCACGAATGATCTTCCTGATTTTTTCTGGAGTTGAATCTTCTTCACAAAAGATGCGCACCCTTTGGCCATTTGCATCTCGTGCTTCGCGCAACGCTTGCTCTAGCGTAAGTCCTGCCTCATACGCAACAGCTCCGTACCTCGATTCTTTAAATCATTTCCTCAAATCCCTAATATCCAAACCGCCCCCATCCGCATGATTGAATCTGCAACTTGACGAAAGCCGGCTGGTGGGCCATCAGGGACTCGAACCCCGAACCTGCTGATTAAGAGTCAGTTGCTCTACCATTGAGCTAATGGCCCACATCGCGGCCGGCGCATACTCAAACCAGACGCGCAGATGCGCATGGCCGCCTTATTTAGTGTAGCAGATGGCGGCGGCGCTTCGTGGGGTGAGTGACGGGATTTGAACCCGCGACCTCAGGAGCCACAATCCTGTGCTCTACCGACTGAGCTACACTCACCACGAAACTGGCGCGCCCGGCAGGATTCGAACCTGCGACCTTCGGTTTAGAAGACCGATGCTCTATCCAACTGAGCTACAGGCGCTTGACCATGCGAACGGCGACCGCAGCCTCGCCTCCTGCCATTATAGTAGGCCGCCTGTGCGGCCCGCAGCCGGGCGGGCGTGAAACTGGTCGGGGCAGCGGGATTTGAACCCACGACTTCCTGCTCCCAAAGCAGGTGCGCTACCAGACTGCGCCATGCCCCGCTCGAAATCCCGGCGCGAACGAAAACGCGAAACGGCCATGCCTCGCTTGCGTGGAACCCAGTATATACCATGGAGCCATCGGGACTGGCGCTCCGCAGGCGCATCCGCCTGAATGGATGCCCCGGTCTGATACACTCCGAACAGCACCGAGGCGGCTCCAAGGCTCCAGTCCCGGCTTCGCCACGCGCATGCCATGTCCCCGCCGACGACCCTCGAAACTTTGCAAGAACGCCTCCATGCGTATGCGCGGCTGGTGCGGCTGGATCGCCCGATCGGCATTTGGCTGCTGCTGTGGCCGGCGTTGTGGGGCCTTTGGCTGACGGCCGGCGGCCTGCCGCCCTGGGGCATGCTGGCCATCTTCGTCTCGGGCGTCGTGCTGATGCGCTCTGCCGGCTGCGCCATCAACGATTACGCGGATCGTGATCTGGATCGGCATGTCGCCCGAACGCGGAACCGGCCGCTGGCATGCGGCGACCTCCCGCCCCGCGACGCCTTATGGGTGACCGCCATCCTGCTAGCCTTGGCGCTCGGCCTCGCGCTGCAGTTGCCGAAGCTGACGCTGATGCTGGCGTTTCCGGCCGCATTGCTTGCCGTCACGTACCCGTTCGCCAAGCGTTTCCACCACGCGCCACAGGTGCACCTCGGCCTCGCCTTCGCCTGGTCGGTGCCGATGGCGATCAGCGCCCTGACGAACGCTTGGCCGCAAGCCTGGGGATGGCTCGTATTCTCCGCCACTGTCGCATGGGTCGTGGCCTACGACACGCTGTACGCGATGGCGGACCGCGAAGAGGACTTGCGGGTCGGCAACCGCTCGACCGCCATTCTGCTCGGCCGGGCAGATCTGCTGGCGGTCGCCCTCCTGCAAGGCGCGTTCCTAGGCGGCATGGCACTGGTCGGGATGCGCTTGGGATTGGGTGCGGCCTATTACACCGGACTAACCGCCGCCGCCGCATTGGCCGTCCGGCAACTGCATGCGGCCCGCGGCCGCAATCCCGAACGCTGCTCCCAAGCCTTCAAGAACAACGCTTGGGTCGGCGGCGCTATCTGGGCCGGCATTGTCTTGGACACCCTCTGAAGCGCGTGCATTCTAGCCTGCGTACCCGCCCGCGAGCATCCTGCCGCTCCGCTTGGCCGCCATCAACCTATAATGATGCGTCACAGCCCGCAAGCAAACCGCCATGCACTCTGCAGAAGCCCCTGCCCTGCGTTACGACTGGACGCCCGGCGAAATTCGCACGCTCCTAAGCCAGCCGTTCAGCGATTTGCTGCATCAGGCGCAGACCGTCCATCGCGCATGCCACGACCCGAACCAGATGCAAATCAGCACTTTGCTCTCGATCAAGACCGGAGGCTGCCCGGAAGATTGCGCCTATTGCCCGCAAAGCGCCCACTATGCCACGGGGCTGGAGCGCGAGAAGCTGCTGGATGTCGAAACCGTGCGCATCGCAGCGCGCCGTGCCGCCGACCACGGCGCCGACCGCTTCTGCATGGGTGCGGCATGGCGGGCTCCGACCGACCACGACCTCGACCATGTCGCGCAAATGATCGAGGCCGTCAGGGAGCAGGGACTCGAAACCTGCGTCACGCTCGGCATGCTGACGTCGCGGCAGGCTCAGCGCCTCGCCGACTGCGGCTTGGACTACTACAACCACAACTTGGACACGTCGCCGGAGTTCTACGGCGAAATCATCACGACCCGCACGTATCAGGACCGTCTGGAGACCTTGCAGCACGTACGCGCCGCCGGCATCCGGGTCTGCTGCGGCGGCATCCTCGGCATGGGCGAATCCCGCGCCGACCGCGCTGGTCTGCTGGCGCAACTGGCATCCCAGAACCCACACCCGGAATCCGTGCCCATCAACCTTCTGGTGCGCGTGCAAGGCACGCCCTTGGGCGAAGCCGCCGCACTGGACCCGCTGGAGTTTGCCCGCACCGTCGCCGCCACCCGCATCACCATGCCGCAGGCCACGGTGCGCCTGTCCGCCGGCCGCGAAGGCATGACCGACGAACTCCAAGCGCTATGCTTTCTGGCCGGCGCCAACTCCATCTTCTACGGCGAAGCCCTGCTGACTACGCCAAATCCGGACATGCGCCGCGACCGCGCCTTGTTCGCGCGTCTGGGCCTGACCTCGCAGCCGAGCGCCCCATCCAACTCTTGAGCCAGCCCGTGCCGGACTGGATCTGCCGACGCCCGAACGCGTTGCGCAGGCAGCGCCTCGTCCGCAATCCGTCCTCGGAGGCGACCGACCGCTTCGACGATGCGCCATGCATCTCCTTCTGCGACAACGACTATCTTGGTCTCAGCCGCGATGCCCGCGTCTGCGAAGCACTGGCGAAAGCAGCGCGGAGCTACGGCGCCGGTGCCGGCGCATCGCCGCTCATCACCGGCTATACGGCTATCCATCGGCAACTGGAAGAACATCTCGCCGACTTCGCCGGGCGCGACCGCGCCTTGGTCTTTTCCGCTGGTTATCTGACCAACCTCGGCATTATCCAAGCGCTTCTGGGGCGCGGCGACTGTCTGGTCGAAGATCGACTGAACCATGCCTCCCTGCTGGATGCGGCCCGGCTGTCCCGCGCCAAATGCGTCCGCTACCGACACGCCGATGCCGCGGATGCGGCGCGGCGAATGGAACGGCATCAGGCCCGTATGCTCGTCACCGACGGCGTCTTCAGCATGGACGGCGACCCTGCGCCCATGGCCGAACTGGCTGCCGCTGCCCAACGCTCTGGCGCACTTGTGCTCTGCGACGACGCCCATGGCCTCGGCGTGCTCGGTGCCCGCGGCGGTGGCCTGCTGGAAGAAACGGCGCTGTCGCAGGCCGAAGTGCCGCTGCTGATTGCCACGCTGGGCAAAGCGCTCGGAGCGCAAGGCGGATTCGTCTCCGGCCCCGACGACCTGATCGAACATCTCCTGCAGCATGCCCGCGGCTACGGCTACAGCACTGCGCTGGCCCCGGCTTTGGCCGCTGCCGCCGACCGCGCCTTGCAACTCATGATCGAAGAACCCGAACACCGTACGCGCCTGCACGCCAACATTGCCCACTTTCAGACCTGCGCCACCCAGCAAGGCCTGCCCCTACCCGCCTCGCGCACTGCCATCCAGCCGCTCATCCTCGGCTCTGCCACTGCGGCATTAGCCGCCAGCGCCCGTCTCGGGGAATGCGGCCTCCTCGTGCGCGCCATACGCCCGCCAACCGTGCCGGAAGGCACATCGCGGCTGCGCATCACCTTGTCCGCCCGGCATACGCACGCCCAGATCGAGCGGCTGGTCGACGCGCTGGCCAGCACCTTTGGTACACTGCCCGAATGACTTTGCAGTACCGCCGCATCCTGCTCGGCGTCACCGGCAGCATCGCCGCCTACAAGGCATGCGAGCTGGTGCGTCTGCTTGTCCGCGAAGGAGCCGATGTGCAGGTCGTGATGACGCCCGCTGCGGAACGGTTCGTGCAAGCCCTCACCTTTGAAGCGCTGAGCCGCCGCCCGGTCCGCACCGAACTGTTCGACCGCGAAGCGGAAATGGCCATGAGTCATATCGAACTGGCCCGCTGGGCCGATGCCGTGCTCATTGCCCCCGCCTCCGCCAACTGCCTCGCCCGACTCGCGGCCGGCGCGGCGGACGACCTGCTCGCCACCCTGTGCCTCGCCACGCGCGCCCCGACCGCGGTCGCGCCGGCCATGAATGCCGCCATGTGGGCCAACCCGGCCACGCAGGCCCATGTCCGCACCTTGCGCGAACACGGCCTCAAAGTTCTGGAACCGGACGTGGGCGATCAGGCCTGCGGCGACACCGGCCCGGGCCGCCTGCCGGAGCCGGAGCAACTGCGGACGGAGCTGGCGGAACTCTGCGCCGAACGCAACATGCAGGGCATCACCGCCGTCGTCACCGCCGGCCCTACCCGCGAAGCCATCGATCCGGCCCGCTTCATCAGCAACTTCAGCACCGGCCGGATGGGCTGCGCCATCGCCGAAGCGCTGCTGCGGCGCGGCGCCCGCGTCACGCTCGTGCACGGCCCCCTGCAAGTCCCGCCGCCGGCCGGCGCAGAGCTCGTGCCCGTCTCTACCGCAGCCGAAATGCACGACGCCGCTCTGGCGCATGCCAAGGACTGCCGCCTGCTGGTCGCCGCGGCCGCCGTCGCGGACTGGCGCCCGAAAGCCTTGGCCGGGCGCAAACTCAAGAAGCGCGCAGGCCCGCCGCAGCTGGAACTGGAACCCACCGCCGACCTGCTCGCCGCCCTTGGGCGCCTGCCCGACCGGCCCTATCTGGTCGGCTTCGCCGCCGAAACGGAGGATCTGATCCAACACGCCCGCGCCAAATTGCATGCCAAAGGCGCCGATCTCATGGTCGCGAACCGCATCGGCCCGGAGCAGGGCTTCGGCGACTGCGACACGACGCTGGAACTGGTCGACGCGGAAACCGTCCAACGCCTCGGACCCGGCTCCAAACCATTCGTGGCGCGGCAACTGGCGGATGCCATCGCCGTGCGTCTGCAATCTGCTGCTTGCGCCTACGATTCACTCCATGCTGATTGTCAAAGTACGCATTCTGGATGAGCGGGTCGGCGATTCGATCCCGCTGCCGACCCGCGCCACGCACGGCTCCGCCGGCATGGACATACGCGCCTGCCTGCAGGAACCGCTGACGCTGGAGCCGGGGCAGACCGAACTGATTCCCTCTGGCTTCGCCATCCACCTCGAAGACCCCGATTACGCGGCACTCATCCTGCCGCGCTCCGGCCTCGGCCACAAGCACGGCATCGTGCTGGGCAATCTGGTCGGGCTGATCGATTCCGACTATCAGGGAGAAATCATGGTGTCCTGCTGGAACCGCGGCCGTGAAGCATTCACCATCGACATCGGTGAACGCATTGCGCAACTGGTGCTGGTGCCGGTGCGCCAAGCAATCTTCAAAGCCGTCCCCGACTTCTCGGAGAGCCGACGCGGCACGGGCGGCTTCGGCCACAGCGGCCGGCAATGATTCAGCCGCCCCCGCACATCTTCCGCGCCTATGACATCCGCGGCATTGCCGGGAGCGAACTCACGCCGGCATTCGCCCGCGACCTGGGCTGCGCCGTCGCTGCCGCCTACCCGAGCGTCCGCGAACTGGCGGTCGGCTTCGACGGCCGCCATTCCAGCGCCGCACTCGCAACCGGCCTCGCTACAGGGCTGGCCGAAGGCGGCATGGCGGTGCGCCGCATCGGACAGGTGCCCACGCCCGTACTGTATTACGCAGCCTGCGAACTGAGCGCCGGCTCCGGCATCATGATTACCGGCAGCCACAACCCGCCCGAGTACAACGGCTTCAAACTGATGCTGGACGGGCGCACCCTCGCCGGCGACGCAATCCAAGCCTTGCGCCAAAGCATTCTGCAAAACCCGCCCGCCCGCGGCGGCGGCGAACTGACAGATGCGGACATCGCGCAAGCTTACGTCGACCGCATCGCGCACGACATCCGACTCGAACGCCCGATGCGCATTGCGCTGGATGCCGGCAACGGGGTCGCCGGACCGATCGCTATGCAGACCTTGCGCGCCTGCGGCGCCGAAGTGACGCCGCTGTACTGCGACATCGACGGCGATTTCCCGAACCACCATCCTAACCCTAGCGAAGAACGGAATCTCGACGATTTGCGGGCGCGGGTCACGCGCGATCGGCTGGAACTCGGTATCGCGCTGGACGGCGACGGCGACCGATGCGGCGTAGTGGACGACCAAGGCGGCATCCTATGGGCGGACCGGCAACTGATGCTGCACGCTGCCGATGTGCTGAACCGCAAGCCGGGCGCCACCGTCGTGTTCGACGTCAAATGCTCCGGCCTGCTGCCGCACGTGATCAAAGCGCACGGCGGCCGCCCGGTCATGGCACGCACCGGCCATTCGTTCATCAAGTCGAAGATGCGCGAAACCCAAGCTGCGCTAGCCGGGGAAATGAGCGGCCATCTGTTCTTCCGCGAACGCTGGTACGGCTTCGACGACGGCATCTACGCCGCCGCCCGGCTGCTACAGATTCTGGCGCGCACCCGCCAGCCCGCCAGCGCCACCTTCGCCGCCCTGCCGCAAGCCTGCGTTACGCCGGAACTCAACGTACCCTTTGCCGTGGACGGCGACCAGCACCGCTTCATCGAGGCTTTCTCGGGCATTGCCGAATTCCCGGCTGCGACCCTGACGCGCATCGACGGCGTGCGCGCCGATTTCGAGGACGGCTTCGGTCTGGCACGCGCCTCCAACACCACGCCATGCGTGGTGACGCGCTTCGAAGGCTCCAGCCCCAAAGTGCTGGCACGGATCCAAGCACAGTTCCGGGAGCAAATGTTGGCAGTTGAGCCCGAACTGGAATTGCCGTTTTGACCGGATCCTTATTGTGTGCGAGAACGGGCCTTAGGACGCGGATCCCGAACCGCCGCCGCCGTATTTTGGGCGGGTCGCGAAGCCGCTTGGCCAGATGCCCGCGGCATCTGATACACTGCCTGCAATCGCCTCAGACGCACACGGACGTGAGAGGCGTCTGGAAACATTCCGGCTGCGGAAAAAGGCCTTGAGCGCGGCTTTGACCGAGGACGACCCCATGATGGATTTCGAACCCACCCTGATGCAGATCATATACACCGGCTTCGCCGCGTTCGCGGTGCAGTTTCTGATTCTGATGCGGATGTTCCAGAAGGGACAGCGCCAGACGCACAAGGACATGGAGAAGAATCGCAAAGAAGGCAGCCGGGGAGTGAACCGGCTTGAAGCCAAGATCGACGAGAACCAAAAGGCCGTGCACGCCAAGATCGACGAGAACCAAAAGGCCGTGTACGCCAAGATCGACGAGAACCAGCAGGCCGTGTACGCACGCATGGACGAGGAGCGCCGGGAGAATCAGGCGCGGTTTCAGGAACTATCCGCTGCCGTCGCGCGTCTGGACGGCAAAGTAGGAATCATGACGGACTTCCTGCGGGTCTGGATGACGGGCCGAACGCTTCCCAAAGCCCACTCCGCCGCAGGCCGCCAAACTGATTGAATCAAGACGGGCTCTCCGAGCCTTGGCCAGAGAGCCCGTCCTTTCCCACGCAGAAGAACCTTTACCTTGGCCTTCCGCCAGCCCGCGTGATGGCTTTCTGCTGCCAGTCTACCTATAATATTCGGTACTAAAAATCCCGGAACCTCTCCGTTTTTGCTACGTCCTCCCTCTCCCATGCCATTCGCTTCCTCCCGCCGTATACGCCTTGCGGTCTTCAGCGCCATCTTCCTCACAATCCCGGCTTGGGCTGTGCTGCCATGGGAACGCCATGGCGACGGGCTGCCGTCGCTCGCCCCGATGCTGGAGTCGGTGGTCCCGGCAGTCGTCAACATTTCCACGGCGCATGAGGAAGTGGTGCGCACCGGTCCGCTGTTTCGCGACCCCTTCTTCCAGCATTTCTTCAACCTGCCCGGCCCCCGCAGCCGCAAGCGCGTCCGCCGCGGGCTCGGCACCGGCGTGATTCTGGATGCCGGCCGGGGCTACGTCGTCACCAACCACCATCTGATCGAGCGCGCCAGCGACATCACCATCACGCTCAGCAACGGACGCGAATTCAAGGCGGAACTGATCGGCTCCGACAGCGAGACCGATGTCGCCATGCTGCACGTCGATACGGACGGCGAACCGCTGGCCAGCCTGCCCATCGCCGATTCCGAGCAATTGCGGGTCGGTGACTTCGTCGTCGCCATCGGCAACCCGTTCGGCCTAGGGCAGACCGTCACCTCCGGCATCATCAGTGCCTTGGGGCGCAGCGGCGTGTTCGATGCAGGCGGCTACGAGAACTTCATCCAAACCGATGCCTCCATCAATCCGGGAAACTCCGGCGGCGCCCTGGTCAACCTGCGCGGCGAACTGATCGGCATCAATACGGCCATCTTGAGCCGTTCCGGCGGCAACATCGGCATCGGCTTCGCCATTCCCATCCGCATGGTCCGCCAGATTGCCGCGCAATTGACCGAATTCGGCCAAGTGCGACGCGGAGAACTGGGCGTGCAGGCGCAAAAACTGACACGCGAACTGGCCCGGGCTTTCGGCGTCGAACAGACGGAAGGCGTGGTCGTGACCGAAGTCATCAAGGATTCCCCGGCCGCCCGCGCCGGCATTCTCCCCGGCGACATCTTGCGGCGCATCAACGGCGAGGAGATCAATGATGACAAGGACATGCGCAATATCCTTGGCCTGCTGCGGGCCGGCCGCGAAGTCGGCATCGAACTGCGCCGCGGCCGCGAGACGATCCGCGTCCGCGCCGCCACGGCCAACCTGCGCATCTCGGGAGCCGACCTGCATCCGGCGATGTCCGGCATGACCTTGTCGAACCAGCGCGACGACCACGCCAGCTTCGTGGGCATCGTCGAGGTCGAGTCGAACAGCCCCGCCTATCGGGCCGGCATCCGCGCAAACGACCGTTTGCGCGGCATCAACCGGCGGGCCGTCGAAAATATGGGCGATGCGCGGGCCGCAGCAGACCGCAGCAACACCCAAGTCCTTCTGCAAGTGCAGCGCGGAGCCCGCGGTCGGGTCGCGTTCGTGCTGCTCCCCTGAGCCGCCATGACCATCCTTCGGACGCGCGCCCGCACTGGCGACGATGCCCGCCGCATCAAGCACCGTCTGCACCAGCTGGCCGGCTTCGGCAGCGTGGCGCTGCTCGTGCTGCTCGCACGCGTGGGCTGGATGCAGACGACGCATACCGAGCACTTCGCGGCGCTGGCCGCCGGCAACCATCTGCGCCAGGTCCCCGTCGCTCCGCCGCGCGGACTGATCTTCGACCGCCACGGCTCCCTGCTGGCGGATAACAACGTGCAGTACGGCCTGAGTCTGATGCCGTCGCAAATCGGCGACATGCAGGCCACGCTCGAGCGCTTGCGGAAGCTGCTGCCGGTCAAAGAACGCGAACTGCGGCATTTCCGAAACCAAAGCCGCCAGCGGAGCTACGAAGCCAGCATGCTGAAGCCGAACCTGTCGGAGCGGGAGATCGCCCGCGTGGCCGTGCATCTGCATCAGATGCCTGGCGTCCACCTGGAAGCCTATCCCTCGCGCCGCTATGCCTATCGGCAGGCTACCGCCCATGTGCTCGGCTACCTGTCCGCCATCAGCGAACAGGACCGCAAGCGCATCGATCTGCGCCATTACCGCGGGATGCGACGCATCGGACGCACCGGCATTGAGCATCAGTACGAGCCCCTGCTGCTCGGCGCTTCAGGCCTGCTGCAGGCCGAGGTCAACTCCCGAGGGCGCATCCTGACCCAGCACGATCGCCAAGCGCCCGTTCCCGGTGCGAACCTGATTCTGACACTGGACGCGGAATTGCAGCAAGCCGCCGACGAAGCCTTGGCCGGCATGGCCGGCGCCATAGTCGCCATCGAACCGCACACGGGCGACATTCTGGCGCTGGTCAGCGCCCCTGGCTTCGACCCCCACCTGTTCAACCATGGCATCGACGCCGAGACGTACCGGAAACTCACATACAACCCGAAACGGCCTCTCCTCAACCGCGCCGTCCAAGGCCGCTACGCTCCCGGCTCCACCATCAAACCGTTCATGGCGCTGGCCGGACTCGCGACCGGCCATGCCACGCTGGACAAGCGCTTTTTCGCCGGCCCGCATTTCAAGCTGCCCCACTACAGCCGGCCGTTCCGCGACTGGAAGGACGAAGGCCACGGCTGGGTCACGCTGTCCTCCTCCATCACCCAATCCTGCGATGTCTACTTCTACGCATTGGCCCATCGGATGGGGATCAATGCCATCTACGACCATCTGCAGCCCTTCGGGCTCGGCCAACTCCAGCAACTGGACCTGCCGGGCGAACGCTCTGGCCTGCTGCCGTCCGCCAGCTGGAAGCGCCAACAGTACGGCCAGCCCTGGTATCCGGGCGAAACCGTCAATATCGGAATCGGCCAGGGCTACCTTCTGGTTACGCCTTTGCAGCTTGCCGCCGCCACCGCCACGCTGGCCACGCACGGCATCCGCATGCAGCCGCGCTTGCTGCGTGCCCATAACGCAGGCGGCGTTTATACCTACATCGAGCCTGTCATGGCCGAACGCATCGCATTGGAAAATCCGGCCTGGTGGGATGCGGTCGCCGCCGCCATGGTGGATGTCGTGCATGCACCCAACGGCACCGCCCGCCGGTCCGGCGCGAACGCGAAATACCGCATCGCCGGCAAGACCGGCACCGCGCAAGTCATCAACTACGGCGCAGAGCGGCCTGATTCGGAAGACCTCCCGGCGCATATCCGCGACCATTCCCTGTTCATCGCTTTTGCGCCCGCCGAACAACCGCGCATCGCGCTGGCCGTCATCGTCGAACATGGCGGCCACGGCTCCACGAAGGCCGCGCCCATCGCGCGCAGGCTTCTGGACAACTATTTGCTGAGGCCCCCATGATGCAGCCGACGCACATCCTCGTGGGCTTGCGCCGCACGCTGGAGCCGCTCGACCGTGTCCTGCTCGTCGCGCTACTCGCCACGCTAAGCCTAGGGCTTGCCATCCAGTACAGCGCCAGCGACACGAGCAGCGACGTGACCTTGCAGCATGCCCACCGCATCGCGATCGGCCTGTTGGCCATGCTGGTCGTCGCGCATATCCCGCCGAAGCACCTGCGGCGCTGGACCCCGGCCGTGTTTGGGCTCAGCCTGCTTCTGCTGGGCCTGGTGCTGTTTTATGGCACCGGCACCGGCACCCGCCGCTGGCTGCCGCTGGGGCCGGCGACCCTGCAACCGTCCGAATTGCTCAAAATCACCGTACCCATGATGATGGCCCACCTGCTCGGGCATTCCCCGATGCCGCCGCGATTCCTCCGCATGCTTGCCGCCTTGCTGCTGCTGGGTGCAGCCGCATGGCTGGTCGCCCTGCAACCCGACTTGGGCACAGCCACTCTGATCTTGCTGGTCGGACTGTCCGTGCTCTTCCTGTCCGGCATTCGCTTGCGCTGGTTCATCGGCCTCGGCGGCCTCGCTGGCATCAGCCTGCCATTCGCTTGGCAGCATGCCTTGTACGACTACCAAAAGGACCGCATTCTGGCGTTCTTCAACCCGGAAAGCGACCCGCTCGGCAGCGGCTACAACATCATCCAGTCGCAAATCGCCATCGGCTCCGGCGGCCTGCACGGCAAGGGCTGGACGCACAGCACCCAAGCGCAGTTCGATTTTCTGCCGGAGCATTCGACCGACTTCGTATTCTCGGTGTTCGCCGAAGAATTCGGCCTGCTGGGCGTCGCTTTGCTTATCGCACTGTACTTGGCGCTGCTGTGGCGCATGGTCGCAATGAGCGATGCCGGTTCCAGCTTGTACGGGCGGCTGCTGGCCGGCGGGCTGGGACTGTCCTTCCTGCTGCACATTCTGGTCAACATTGCCATGGCCGTCGGCTACGCGCCGGTCGTCGGCCTGCCGCTGCCGCTGATGAGCTTCGGCGGCAGCGCCATGATCAGCACCATGATCGCTTTCGGTATGATAATGGCCATCCGACGCTCTGCCCTTACACGCCCCGCATGACTGCCCGCAGCCTTTGGCTTCTCCTCTGCGTACTGCCCAGTTGCACGCTGTCCGGCTCCGCTCCGCCCGCATACCTCGAGCGTCCCGAGGTGCAGCAGTGGATCGACCGCATCGTCGCCGAGCACCAGTTGCCGGGCCCGCATGTGCGCGAAATCATTGCTGCCGGGCGCTATCGCCCGGAAATCCTCGCCAGCGCCCGACGCCCTGCCGAAGCGATGGCTTGGCACCGCTATCGCAGCATTCTCGTCACGCCCGCCCGCATTCAGCGCGGCCGCGGCTATCTGCAACAGCATGCCGCCCTATTCGCCGAAGCCCAGCATACCTACGGCGTGCCGGCCGCATTGATTGCCGCCATCATTGGCATCGAATCCGACTACGGCCGCAACATCGGCAAGCATCTAGCCATCGACGCGCTGCTGACGCTCGGCTTCGACTATCCGCGCCGGGCGGAATTCTTTCGCGGCCAGCTCGAGCAATTGTTCCTGCTGGAACGCGAAGCCGGTCTGGACATCTTGAGCCTGCGCAGTTCTTGGGCCGGCGCGCTCGGCATGGGCCAATTCATTCCCAGCAGCTACCGGGCCTTCGCCGTCGATGCCGATCAGGACGGCCGCCGCGACCTGTGGGACAGCCCGGCCGACATCATTGCCAGCATCGCCCACTACCTGCATCAGCACCACTGGCGCCCAAACCAGCCAGTCGCCGAAGCCGTGAAGCCGCCGCATCCCGAGCAATTGCCGCTCAGCGCCGGCCTGCAGCCCGACATCGAGCCGCCGCAACTGCAGGCCGCCGGGATCTCGTTGCGCCATCCCGAAGCGCAAACCGTAGCCGTGCATGCGTTCGAGATGCCTGACGGCCAAGAATACTGGGTCGGCTACCATAACTTCTATGTCATTACCCGGTACAATCACAGCGCCTTGTACGCTTTGGCCGTGTACCAACTAAGCGAAGCCCTACGCCATGGATCGGATTCCTGAACCGCGCCTGCGCTTGGCCGGCCTGCTCCTGCTGGCCTCGGCCATTGGCGGTTGCAGCGCGCCCGCCGCCATGCCGAAACTCCCGCCGACCGAAGCCCCGGAGCCGCTCAGCCGCCAAGGCAACCCATCCAGCTACGTCGCCCTCGGCGTACGCTACCACGTGCTGGAATCCGCCGAAGGCTACGTGGAACGCGGCCTAGCCTCCTGGTACGGCCCCCAGTTCCATGGCCGCAAAACCTCCAGCGGCGAAGTGTTCGACATGCATCAGGCCACTGCCGCGCACAAGACCCTGCCGCTACCGACTTGGGTGCAGGTGACCCATCTGGAGACCGACCGCAGCATCACGGTGCGTGTCAATGATCGCGGGCCCTTCAAGGAGGGCCGCATCATCGACCTGTCCTTCCAGGCCGCCAAGGAACTCGGCATCCATGTCGAAGGCATCGCGCCGGTGGAAGTCCGCACCATCCGCGGCCCCCAGCTGACACCCAAATATCCAGAACACATGTACCTGCAGCTTGGCGCTTTCGCCAAATCCGGCAATGCACAAGCCTTCCTGAAGGGTCTGCGCGCGCGCGGGCTCGCCGACCTGTCCGTCCGGACCCGCAAGCGCGGCGGCCGAGTGTTGCATCGCGTCGTGCAAGGCCCGTTCCGAACGCACGCATCCGTCGAGCATGCCATTGACGCCCTGCAGACGGCCGGCATCACGGAATACACGACCATTCGCGTACCGGTCGCGCAGCCGTAGCCCTGCCATGCGCCGCCTGCTGCTGCCCGCCCTGCTCCTGCTGGCCGCCACCCCGGCCGCCGCCGCCCTGCCCACGCCGCCGCCGCCGCAGCTTCAGGCGGCCGCCTACATCCTCATGGATGCGCGCACCGGCGCCGTGCTGGCGGAGTCCCGCGCCGACGAGCCGTTCGAGCCTGCGAGCCTCACCAAGATCATGACCACGTACTTGATCTTCCAAGCCTTGCGCGACGGCCTGATTCAGGAACAGGAGCCGGTGGCCGTCAGCCTCAAGGCGCGCCAAGCACCCGGCTCGCGCATGTTTTTGGAAGTCCGCAGCAAGGTACCCGTCATCGACGTGCTGCGCGGCATCATCGTGCAGTCCGGCAACGATGCCAGCATTGCGCTGGCGGAGCATCTCTCCGGCAGCGAAGAAGCCTTCGCTGAACTGATGAACACCGAGGCCGAACGGCTGCAGATGAAGCACAGCCGTTTCAAAGATGCTTCGGGACTGGGCGGCCCTGACCACTACATGTCTGCACGCGATGTCGCCATCCTGTCCGCCGCCATGATCAACGAGTTCCCCGAACAGTACGCCATGTTCAAGGAACGCGAATATGCTTGGAACGGCATCATGCAGCCCAACCGCAATCGCCTGCTCTGGCTCGACGACACGGTGGACGGCATTAAGACCGGCTTTACGGAAGCGGCGCAATACTGCTTGGCGGCCAGCGCCCGGCGCCCGGAACTTGACGGCATGCGCCTGGTCTCGGTCGTGCTTGGCTCCGCCAGCGCGCAAACCCGCATCGCCGAATCCCGTACGTTGCTGAACTGGGGCTTTCGCTTCTACCGCACGCGTGCGGTGCATCCGGCGCAGACGCCGCTGACTTCCGTCCCGGTCTGGTTCTCCGGCGATCAGCGCGCCTTGGTCGGCATCGCCGACGATCTGGTCTTGACCCTTCCGAACGGCGTGCACGAACAGATGCAAACGACCTACCATCTGGATGCCGAAGTGCGGGCACCGCTCGCCAAGGGGCAAGAGGTCGGCTGGATCGCCGTGCGCCACGAAGGACGCATCCTGCACAAGCTCCCCGCCATCGTGTTGCACGACGTGCCGGAAGGAGGCTTCTTTTCGCGGCTGGCCGATCATGCCCGGCTATGGCTGAACTGACGGCGATGTCCTATCCCGCGTACTACAACGGCACGTACCGCCCTCTGGAGGGCCTGACCGTCCCGGCCATGGACCACGGGTTCCTGTTCGCCGACGGCATCTATGAACTCATTCCGGTGCACCGCCAGCGGCCGCGCTGCCTGGACGACCACCTCCAGCGCCTGCGCAACAGCCTCGATGCGGTCGGCATTGCCGGAGCGCCCGAAGCGAACGAATGGCGCGAGATATGCGCCCGGCTCGTTGCGCAGAACGATGCCGGCGACTGCTTCGTCTACTTCCAAGTCACGCGCGGCGTCATTCCGGACGGTGCCCCATTTCGCAAACAGTTTCTGGATGGCCCCCCGACCGTCTTCGCCATGTGCCAACCCTTGCCACCCATGCCGGATTCCATCACAGCCATCACTCGCGAAGACCAGCGTTGGGGACGCTGCCACATCAAATCCATCATGCTGCTGGAAACCGTGCTGGCCACCCAAAGCGCCGTCGACCGTCAGGCCGGCGAAGCCATTCTGCATCGCGGCGAACGCCTCATGGAAGGCGCAACCAGCAACGTCTTTGCGCTGGTGGACGGTATGGCGCGCACCCCGGAGCTGAGTCCGCAAATCCTGCCGGGCGTCACGCGCAAACTCGTGCTGCGTCTGATGGACGAGCATGGCATCGCATACCAAGAGGGGCTGCTGACGCTGGGGGAACTGCTCCGCGCCGAAGAAGTCTGGGTCACGGGCTCCACCCGCGGCGTCATGCCCGTCGCTGCCATCGACGACGCTCCAGTCGGCACTGGCACCCCTGGGCCGTTCGTCCAGCGCCTGCGCACCCTGTACCAGGATTACTGCAACGCGCCATGATGCCGGTTCCACGCATCCGCCGCTGGGCTCTGCGCGACTATCAGGCCTGTGCGGAGGACATGCATCGCCACGTGGCCGAACAGCAGGCCCGCAGCGCCGATGAGATATGGATGCTGCAGCATCCGCAAGTGCTGACGCTGGGCGCCGGGGGCGATGCCGCGCACATCCGCCCGAACTGCCCGCTTCCCGTCGTGCGTAGCCGGCGCGGCGGGCAAGCGACCTGCCATGCGCCGGGGCAACTGGTGGTCTACATGCTGCTCGACCTGCGCCGTCTGCGCATCGGCGTGCGCACTTTGGTGCAGCGTCTGGAAGGCGCTGCGCTGGCGCTGCTCGGCGAAGTCGGCCTTGACGCGCACCGTACGCCGGGCATGCCGGGCGTCTACGTGGCCGGGCGCAAAATCGCCTCGATCGGTCTGCATGTCAGCCGCGGCCGCAGTTCGCACGGTCTGTCGCTGAACGTCGCGCCGGACCTCAGCCTGTTCCGCCATATCGACATCTGCGGCCATCCCCAGCTGCAAGCCACCAGCCTGCGCGCCTGCGGCATCCCTTGGAATGTGCGCAAGACCGCCGACCGGCTGTTGCCGCATCTGCTGCGAGAAATCTACGGCCCGCAGGCCCGCGCATGAGTTCTCTGCCCGGCATCAAGCAGACGGCGCAGCAGAAGCTGTCGCGCCTCGCGGCACGCAGACCCGCAGCCGCCGCCCCCCCGCCGCACAAGCCTCCATGGCTTCGCATCCGCCTCCCGACCGACCCCCGCGTCCGCCGCCTGCGCGAACTGCTGCGCACGCATGCCTTGCACACTGTCTGCGAGGAAGCCTCCTGCCCCAATCTGCCGGAATGCTTCGGCCATGGCACCGCCACCTTCATGATTCTGGGCGACCTGTGCACGCGCCGCTGCGCCTTCTGCGATGTCGCACATGGCCGGCCACTGCCGCCCGACGCCGAAGAACCGGAACGTCTGGCACTAGCGATCGCGGCACTGGAACTGCGCTACGTGGTGGTCACGTCGGTCGACCGCGACGACCTGCGCGACGGCGGCGCCGAACATTTCGCGCAATGCGTGCAGGCTGTGCGGAAGCATGCGCCAAGCATTCGCATTGAACTTCTCGTACCGGATTTCCGCGGGCGGCTCGAACGCGCTTTGGCCACGCTGTCCGTCCAGCCGCCGGATGTGCTGAACCACAATCTGGAAACCGTGTCGCAACTGTACCGTGCCGTGCGCCCGGGCGCAGACTACGCACATTCGCTGGAACTGCTGCGCCGCTTCGGCCGCATGCACCCGGACATTCCAACCAAATCCGGGCTGATGCTGGGTTTGGGCGAAACGCCGGCGCAACTGCGCGCGGCATTGCACGATCTTCGGGATGCCGGATGCCGAATGCTGACGCTCGGCCAATACTTGCAGCCGACCCGGCACCACTACCCGGTGCAGCGCTACGTGCCGCCTGAAGAATTCGAGGCACTCGGACGCGAGGCGCGGCGCATGGGCTTCACCGAAGTCGCCAGTGGCCCGCTTGTGCGTTCGTCCTACCATGCCGACCGGCAGGCCGCCGGTGTGCTCCAGAAAGGCGCAGCCCTGCCGCCCGGAGCAAGTCCCTAAGCCCGACTCCCCAAGCCGCTGCAGCCGTGCCCTGTATCATTCTCAGCCATGCCGTAGCCTGCCATCGCCACCAACCGGACCATTGCCGTCATCGGCACCGGCATGATCTTTACGCCCTGCCCGGTCCGCCGGATGAACATCGAGGTATATCAAAACCATAGAAAAAAGACGTACAGCACCAAATTCCACATCCCGGCGACGTGCTACAGCACCCTGATGGCCGCGGCCTACGGCCGCAGCGCCAAGGAGGCCGGCTTGGGCGGACAGGCCATCCGCGCTCGCCAACTCGAAAAGATCGCGAAGAAATAGCGCACCGCCCCACGCACGCTCAACGGACCGCCGGCACCCGCTCCTGCAAGCCCTTCGGCACCAGCAGAATCTGCCACAACTGATTGCGGCGAGCCCGGAAGGCACCGGCGCACGAACACAGGTAATAGCACCACATCCGGAAAAAGCGCTCGTCGTAATTCTGGCTCAGCGTCTCCCACGCGGCTTCGAAGCGCAGCAACCATTCCATCAGCGTGCGGTCGTAGTCCGGACCGAAATTATGCCAATCCTCCATCACGAACAGCCATTCGATCGCCTTGCCGACCTGCTGGATGGACGGCAGCATTCCGTACGGAAAGATGTAGCGATTGATCCAGGGATCGGTATGCGTGACGGAGATGTTGCCGCCGATCGTATGCAACAGGAACCGCCCGTCAGGCTCCAGCAGGTTACTGACCTTGCACATGAACGTCCGGTAGTTCTTGTACCCCACATGCTCGAACATGCCGATGGAATAGACGGCATCGAATTTCTCTCGGGGGTCGAAATCCCGGTAGTCCTGCTGAAGGATTTCCACCGGATGGCCGTCGCATAGCTGCCGGGCCATCGCAGCCTGTTCCGTAGACAGGGTGAGGCCCACCACCCGCACGCCGTGCCGTTCGGCGAAATACTTGCAGGCCGTTCCCCAGCCGCAGCCGATATCCAGCACCCGCTGGCCCTTGCGCAATTCCAGCTTGCCTGCGATCAGTTCCAGCTTGGCCTCCTGCGCTTCGTTCAAATTGCTGGCATGGCGCCAATAGCCGCAGGAATACATCATGCTTGAATCCAGCATCTTCGAGTACAAATCGTTGCCGATGTCGTAGTGCGTCCGGGCGACCACCTTCGAATGCAGCCTGCTTTGCATATTCATGATGCGCGACACGGCCAGAGCCCGGAGCTTGTGGCTTCCGAAGATCTTGCGGTCCACCCGGGCGCGCAGCACCCGGGCGAAGAACTCGTCCAGCGCCGCGCAATCCCACCAGCCGTCCATATAGGATTCGCCAAGGCCCAGCGAGCCTTGGGTCAGCACGCGCCGGTACAGCCTCTTGTCGTGGATTTGCAGGTCCCAAGGCTGGGAACCATTCTCCTCGATCCCCGCCGAAGCCAGCAATTTCCCAAAGATCCCTTCCGCAAACTTCATCCCTCTATGCCTCCCGCGCATGGCGGAAAACGGTGCGCCTGCACCGTCCAGCCCTCGGCATCCGCCGCCAGCATCAGGCAGGATGCGCCGCCATGCGTACGCGTGCGCCCGGCAGCACCGGGATTCAACACCCATGGTTCGTGGTCTTGATCGCAGACCAGCCGATGCGTATGGCCGTATACGATGGCCCTCGCTTGCGGCCATGCTTGCCTGAGCGTCGCGTGCTTCGGGGCCGACCCGAACTGGTCGCCATGCGTGACGACCAGCGTGCCGCCTGGAAGCGGCATTTCCGCCACAGTCGGCAATTCCGCCTTTTGGCGCATGCCGTCATATCGATCGTTGTTCCCCGCCACTGCCACCACGCGACCTTTTCGGGCCAGTCTTGCCAATGCGTCCAGCACGCCCATACCCAGCACATCTCCCGCATGCACGATGCAATCAGCTCCTTTCAGCACGGCCTGCACCTGCGGATGGATCCAGCCATGCGTATCGGACAGCACGCCAACGTTCATGCTTCGTACATTGCATTTCGCATGCAAGCGCCCCATCGATCCAAGCTACTCCCCGTATTGCTGCTTCTGCAGGCGCTCCCGATATTCGCCGACATGCTGGCTCCGGCGTTCCTGCCATACGCCGCGCCGCGCCGCGATGCGCCTTTCCCGGCCTTCCGCGCTTATGGCAATGGCATCGCCGCCGAACAGCACCTGCTCAAGAAACTGCATGGCGAAATCCAGCAGGCTTTCCTCGTCGTCCAGAAGCTCCTGCTCCCGTTCGGGCGGCAATTCCACAACTTCCCTGAATCCCGAACTTTGGATGAATTCTCGAAAGCCGTCCAAGTCGTAGCTGCACATATCGAACAGTTGCAGGCTTCGGTCGGACGGCGCACCAACGGTCGGTCCGGAAGAACGCTTCTTGAGAATCAATTGGCGCCATGCCCGATTCATGTCGTCGTACTTTTCCAGCCCCTGTTCCGTGCGGTACTCGATCACCGTCTGCTCGTGCGGCTCCTCGTGGCCGAGGCAATGGGCTTCGCGCACGACGAAGTACGCATCTACAACCTCGCTGGAATCCTTCCTGCGCCTGGCCATGCTGCCCAAAGCATAGTACCGGCAGGCGGCCGGACGATCCGCATACACGCCGCAACCCTGCTCCGTCAAGTGCACGCATTCGGTCGTGCCGGGCTTGGTCGCCATCTTAAGCCCGGGCATGCCTTGGGCATCCATTTCGAAAGGCAGCGTATAGCGGCCGACGAACTCGCCGGATGTCATGCCCAACGCA
Organism: uncultured candidatus Poriferisulfidus sp.; assembly: GCA_963668445.1. Taxonomy (GTDB): domain Bacteria; phylum Pseudomonadota; class Gammaproteobacteria; order Poriferisulfidales; family Poriferisulfidaceae; genus Poriferisulfidus. The sequence goes on along the minus strand of OY764335.1, from coordinate 681,663 downwards.
TTTTTCAAGCGCAGAATGTCGTACGGCGTCAGCAGCAAGTCGATGTTGCGGCAGCAGGCCTTGAAGCAGGCAATGCCCTTATGACAGCGAAAGCGGAAGACGCTGTCGGACGTCAGCTCCTTCGGCTGGATCGGCGAAGCAGGCGGCGGCGCGGATGTCGGCGAATCATTCATAGCCCCAACACTGTACCCCATCTCTCCTCAAACGGAAAATGCTCCGGCAGACCCTGCGAATCGACTATAATCTGGAGAGGAGGCTTGCCCCGTGATTCGTCTCGACCCCCAGCACTTGGATGATTTGGCCCGCCGGCTGGATTCGCTGATTCCGGACTCGATGCACGAAACCCGGGCGGAAGTCCGCAAAACGGCCAAGGCCGGCATCGAAAGCCTCTTGCAGCGTCTGGATGTGGTCACGCGGGAAGAGTTCGATGTGCAGGCCAAACTGCTGGCCAAGACCTACCAGCGCCTGCAGGCCCTGCAAGAGCGTCTGGACGCGTTGGAGCGGGAACGCGGCTCCTGAAGCGGCCGGTCAATTCAAGCTATCCAGAAGGTAGTCGACCGCCATGCCGGCCTGTTCGTCCGACAGGTCCGGGCGGCCGCCTTTCGGCGGCATCAGGTTGAGGCCGTTGAGCACGCTTTGCAGGAGCGCGTCCCGACCTTTCGGCAGCCGCGCTTCCCAGCCGGCCGGATCGCCCAGCTTGGGCGAGTTCAGCACGCCCGTCGTATGGCAGGCCTGGCAGACCGCGTTGTAGACATCTTCGCCCGAAGCGAAGTCCGGCGCCGCCTGCGCGTCCGAAATCGGCGACATGGTTGCAAGAGTGATCGGGGCATCCCCCGTATTGAGCTTGCCGACCGGCTCGATCCGCTGCTGCGTCATCTCCGCCACCCGCGGATCGTCCAGCTTCGGATCCGGGTCGACGATGATCTGGGCAATAATGAACAGCACCACGGAAATCGCGATCAATACGCCTAGAATGCCTGTGAAGAACGTTGGTGTCGCCATGATGGTCCGCGCTCCTTGCTTGCGGGGGTAGCCCCGCAGGTTGCAGTCAATTCAATTTCGAGAATATCTCGTCCCGGATTTCTTCGATGGAGCCGAGCCCGCCGACGCGATGGTAGCGAGGCGCCCCTTCGCTGCCGGATTCCGCCCATCTCGAGTAATAGCCGACAAGCGGTTCCGTCTGTTCGCAGTACGCTGCCAGACGCTGCCGCACGACCGACTCGCGGTCGTCGTCGCGATGCACCAGCGGCTCTCCGGTCGCGTCGTCCCGGCCCTCCTCGGCCGGCGGATTGTATTCGACATGGTACACACGCCCTGAACCGGGATGGATCCTGCGCCCGCTGATGCGGCGGATGATCTCGTCGTCGTCAACCTGGATTTCCACCACATGATCGATGGCGATGCCATTATCGCTCAGCGCTTCGGCCTGAGTCAAAGTCCGCGGGAAGCCGTCCAGAAGGAAGCCGTCCCGGCAGTCCCCTTCCGCAATCCGCTGCTCCACCAGATGCAGAATCAATTCGTCCGGGACCAGTCCGCCCTGATCCATGATCTGCTTGGCCTGCCGGCCCAGCGCCGTGTCGTCGGCGACAGCCTGCCGGAGCATGTCGCCGGTAGAGATCTGCGGAATGCCGTACCGCTCGGAGATATAGGCGGACTGGGTGCCCTTGCCGGCCCCTGGGCCGCCTAACAGAATGATGCGCATGATCTATCGTGCAGTCAAAGGAATTCCGACTTCAGGTCGCGGGTCGGCGGCGGATTTTATCACAGCCCGCGCTTGCGGCGCCCCCTTGGAGTCATGCGCACTCCTCAATCCAAGCCATTTGGATGGCTTCCAGAATGCGTTCGCCGCAGTGCTCCGGATCGCCCTCGAACTCCTCCAAGGCCAGGACCCAGTCCCGCAGGTCGGTGAAGCGGATGTATTGCGGGTCGACATCCGGATGCTGTTCCGTCAACTGGATGGCGATTTCCAGCGAATCGGTCCATCGTAGCGCCATGGCATCCTCCTCAGTGGTTTTCAGAAACCTGATTGATCGTATAGCGGGGCAATTCGACGACCAGATCCTCGGATCCGACGATCGTCTGGCAGCTCAGTCGCGAATCCGGTTCCAGCCCCCAAGCCCGGTCCAGCAAGTCCTCTTCATCCTCGCTGGCCCCATTAAGCGAATCGCCGCCTTCCCGAACATAGACGTGGCACGTGGTGCAAGCGCAGGATTTTTCGCAGGCATGCTCAATGTCGATGCCATGCGCCAGCGCCGCATCGCAGATGCTCGTCCCCGGCGCGGCCTCCACCGTACGCTCATCCGGGCAGATCTCCTCGTGCGGCAGGAAGCGGATGGTCGGCATCAGCTGAGTTCCTAGAATTCGCGAACCTGATGCCCTTGCAGGGCGCGCCGGATGCTACGGTTCATGCGCCGTTCCACAAACCCGGCGCATGCGCCCTCCAGCGCCTTGATGCCGTCCCGGATCGCTTCCGCATCCGTGCCTTCGCAAGCGCGGTCCAAGGCTACGCCGGCCGCTTCCATGGCGGCGCGTTCCTCCGCATCCTGCACCATCGCCCCGTCTGCCGCCAAGGCATCCTCCAAAGCTTGGCGCACGCGGTCCGCCTCGACCCGCTGCTCGCGCAGGACGCGAGCGGCCACATCTTCTTCGGCATGGCTAACGGAATCGCGTAGCATCCGCTCGATTTCCTTTTCGGCCAGTCCGTACGACGGCTTGACAGACACTCCGGCACGGGCGCCGCTGACTGCCTCGCTCGCCTCAACCGTCAGCAAGCCATCAGCATCCACCCGGAACTCGACGCGTATGCGGGCCGCCCCTGCCGCCATCGGCGGAATGCCATGCAGTTCGAACCGCGCCAGAGAGCGGCAATCCGCCACCAGTTCCCGCTCTCCCTGAACCACATGCACGGCCAACGCCGTCTGCCCGTCCTTGAACGTGGTGAACTCTTGCACGTGATGCGCCGGAATGGTCGTGTTGCGCTCGATGATCCGCTCGACCAGGCCGCCCATGATCTCGATGCCCAGCGACAGCGGAATGACATCCAGCAGCAGCAATTCCTGATCCTGCGCATTGCCGATCAGGACATTCGCCTGCACCGCGGCGCCCAGCGCTACAACCCGATCCGGATCGATGCCCGTGTGCGCTTGCCGCCCAAAGAAATCCGAGACTGTCCGGCGCACGAGCGGCATACGGGTGACACCGCCGACCATGACCACTTCCTGAATGTCCTGCACCGCCACCTCCGCATCCATCAAGGCTTGGCGGCAGCAGTCCAGCATGCGCTGCACCAGCGATTCGCTCCACTGCTCCAACTGCGTACGGGTCAGCGTCAACTCCGGCCCTCCGGCCCATGCCACGACCGTCTCGTCATGCTTCGACAATGCTTCGCGGGCCGCACGGACGGCCTGGAGCATGGCGCACTCCTGCGCCGGCTCCTGCAGATCTGCGCCGCTTTCCCGCGCCGCCCATGCCAACAGGATCCGATCGAAATCGTCGCCGCCCAGCGCCGTATCGCCGCCGGTCGCCAGCACTTCGAAAATGCCGCGGCTCAGTCGCAGGACCGACACGTCGAAGGTGCCGCCTCCGATGTCAAACACGGCAATCAGCCCGCGATCGTCTTCCAAGTCCAGCCCGTAGGCGATGGAGGCCGCCGTCGGCTCATTGATTAGACGCAAGACCCGAAGGCCAGCCAGCCGCGCTGCATCCTTGGTCGCCTGGCGCTGCGCCTCGTCGAAATACGCCGGTACGGTAATCACGGCCCCGTCCAGTTCGCCGCCCAGACAGGCTTCCGCCCGCCGGCGCAGGGTGCGCAGGATTTCCGCCGAAATCTCCATCGCAGTCCGCGGTCCGGCCGCCGTACGGAATCGCGGCACGGCCGCCACCGCATCGGCCAGCCGCCGGGCGGCAACGCCAAGATCGTCCGCGCTGCGGCCCACGGCCCGCTTGATCGAAAAGAAGGTGTTCTCCGGATCTGCCACTGCGCCTTGCACAGCCGCCGCGCCCACCGTGGCCTCGCCCGCCGCCGCATAGTGCACCACCGACGGCAGCCGATGGCGGCCCTGCTCGTTCGGCAGCGTTTCCGGCCGGCCGTCGCGCACCATGGCGACCAGCGAATGCGTCGTGCCCAAATCAATGCCGCAGGCCCGCCGCAAGGGACGCGACTGCCCAGGCTCCGAAATTTGCAGCAGCGCCATGATTCAGGCTCCGGCCAGACGCGCCTGACGCATTTTCAGCTGCTGCCGCAAGCGGCGGTAGAAGCGTAGCTTCAGCAAAGCGTCGCGAGCCGCCGTCCACTGCCGGGCAGCGTAGCATGTCGCGAAATCCGCCCACAGCACCTCCGCCTCGGAGCCGAGACGCGCCGCGAACGCCACTGCCGCCGCCATGTCGTCCAGCGCCTCCAGCTCTTCACGCAATTCCATCTGGCACATCAGAAACTCCGCATCATGCGTCGTATCGCGTTCGTCGTCGACCGTGCAGCCTTGCAGCTGCAGCAGATACGTGGCCCGTTCGTGCGGGTCGCTCAGCACGCGATGCGCGTGATTGACATGGGCCGCCGCCTGGGCGGCCAGGCGCTGCTCGCGCGCACCGGCCGTCGCGAAGCGGTCCGGATGCAGTTCCCGCTGCAAGGCGCGGTAGCGCGCCTCGAGACGTCCGGCATCGACCTCCAAGGCGCACGGCAGCTGGAACAGCTCGAAGTAGTTCTGGGGGAGTTCCAGCGGCACCGCCGCCTCCTGGCCGTGCGCCGCTCAGATGCTGAAACTCTCTCCGCAGCCGCAACGCGCCTTTTCGTTCGGATTGGTGAACCGGAAGCCCTCGTTGAGCCCTTCGCGAGCGTAGTCCAGCTCAGTGCCGTCCAGATAGGCGAGGCTCTTCGGCGCCACCACGACCTTGATGCCCTTGTCCTCGAACACTTGATCGTCCGCCTCCACTTCGTCCGCGAATTCGAGCACGTAGGCCATGCCGGAGCAGCCGGTCGTCTTCACGGCCAGCCGCAAGCCCAGCCCATGGCCGCGCTTCTCCAGATGCGCACGGATCTGCCCGGCCGCCGCGTCGGTCAACGAAATCGCCATCGCCGCAATGCCGTCAGGCCGTTTCCGCCAACGATGCCTCCGCCGGTGCTTCCGCCGGCCGGTTCTGTTTGCCCTCGTAATCCGCAATGGCGGCCCGAATGGCATCTTCCGCCAGCACGGAGCAATGGATTTTCACGGGCGGCAGCGCCAGTTCCTCGGCGATGTCGGTATTGCGGATCTCGCCGGCCTGCTCCAGCGTCTTGCCGCGGACCCATTCCGTCAGCAAGCTGGACGAGGCGATGGCCGAACCGCAGCCGTACGTCTTGAACTTGGCATCTTCGATCACGCCGTTGTTGTTGACACGGATCTGCAGTTTCATCACGTCGCCGCACGCCGGCGCGCCGACCATGCCGGTGCCGACCTGCGCGTCGCTCTTGTCCATCGAGCCGACATTGCGCGGATTCTCGTAATGATCCAGAACTTTCTTTCCATAAGCCATGGTGTTAGTCTCCCATCCAAAAAGTATGTCAGTGCACCGCCCACTCCACCGCATCCAGATCGACGCCTTCCTGATGCATTTCCCACAACGGGGACAGGTCGCGCAACCGCTTGACGGCGCTCTCGATGAGTGTGATGGTGTGGTCGATTTCCTGTTCGGTCGTAAAACGACCGATTGAAAAGCGCAGCGAACTGTGCGCCAATTCATCGTTGCGCCCCAATGCGCGCAACACGTAACTGGGTTCCAGCGAAGCCGACGTGCAGGCAGAGCCGCTGGACACCGCAATGTCCTTGAGCGCCATGATCAGCGATTCGCCTTCCACGAAATTGAAGCTGACGTTCAGGTTGCCCGGCACGCGCTGCTCGAGCGAACCGTTGATATAGACTTCCTCCATCCGGCTGAGGCCGACCCACAGCCGGTCGCGCAGCCCGCGGATGCGTTCCGCCTCCTCGGCCATCTCCTCGCAGGCAAGGCGGAATGCCGCGCCCATGCCCACGATCTGGTGCGTCGGCAAGGTGCCGGAACGCAGTCCGCGCTCATGCCCGCCGCCATGGATCTGCGCCTCCAGGCGCACCCGCGGCTTGCGGCAGATGTACAGGGCGCCAATGCCCTTCGGCCCGTATATCTTATGCGCCGACAGCGTCATCAGGTCCACCTGCATGGCTACGACATCGATCGGAATCTTGCCCGCACTTTGCGCTGCATCCACATGCAGGAGAATGCCGCGCTGGCGCGTCATCTTCCCGATGGCGCCGATGTCCTGAATGACCCCGATCTCGTTGTTGACGTGCATCACGGACACCAGCACCGTGTCGTCGCGCAAGGCCGACTCCAACTCCTGCAGGTCCAGCAGGCCGTCCGGCTGCGGCGCCAGATAGGTCACCTCGCAGCCTTCCCGCTCCAACTGGCGGCAGGTGTCCAGCACCGCCTTGTGCTCGGTCTTGACCGTGACGACGTGGCGGCCCTTCTTGCGGTAGAAATGCGCTGCTCCCTTGATGGCCAGATTGTCGGATTCCGTGCCGCCGCTGGTCCAGACGATCTCGCGCGGATCCGCGCCGACCAGCGCCGCCACGTGCCCCCGCGCTCCGTTCACCGCCTCTTCGGCCTGCCAGCCGAAGGCGTGCGAGCGCGATGCCGGATTGCCGAACTGCCCCTCCATCGTCAGGTAGCGATGCATTTCGTCCGCCACCCGCGGATCCACCGGCGTGGTCGCGGAATAGTCCAGATAAATCGGCAAATTGAGCGCGGTCATGCGCGTGCCTCCTGTCGTGCGTGGCCGTGCTGCTGCACGAACCTCATGTTCTGCCGGTGCGCGACCCGGCGCACCTGCCGGCGGTTCAGGACATCGGCCAGACTGACGCCGTCCAAATAGCGCTCGATCTCTTGGCCGAGATCCTCCCACAAGCCGTGCGTCAGGCACGGCTGGTTGTCCTGGCAGTTCTCGCGCCCGCCGCAACGGGTCGCGTCCAACGGCTCGTTCACCGCCGTAATCACTTCCGCGACCGAAATCGTCGGGATGCCGCGCGCCAAGCGATAGCCTCCACCGGGCCCGCGCACGCTGGCGACCAAGCCGGCCCGCCGCAGGCGGCCGAACAATTGCTCCAGATAGGACTGCGAGATGCCTTGGCGTTCGGCGATATCCGCCAGAGCCACCGGCTGGTGCCCGCTATGCAACGCCACATCCAGCATGGCTGTTACGGCATAACGTCCTTTCGCATTCAAACGCATCGCACGGGCCTCCACCCTTGCATCCATCGCGCCTATTGTCGCATACCCGACTAAAAAAGTCAAGTATTAGGGCCGGGATAATATACAATGCGGCCAAGGACAGGCGCGCCTGCATGCTTCCAGCCGACCGCGGGGAGATATCCGCCTGCATGCGTCCGGTGCCACTTCGGAGGATCAAAATGGAAAAGCTCAAAAAGATTTCCGGGGCGTATCTGCTCCTGCTGGCCGTCTTCTACGGCGGCCACTTGGTCATGGCGCAAACCTACGTCAGCCCGGCAGCCGCCAAGGAAGTTTGGCTGATTCTGGACTGGTTCGCATCGGTGGCGCTGCTCATCATTGTGTTCACGAACTGGTACTACTTGAAGAGCGCGGCCGGCGATCTCGCCAAGATTTCCGCCAATACGGCCTTCTACGCCTCGCTCGGCACCACCCTCGCATTCTTCCACAACTGGATGGGCGAATATCTCGGCATGCATGGCGAAGTCATCATCTGGACCCTCGTGGACGTGATGGTCGTGACGCTGTGCATGGTCACCGGGCGGCGCCTGATGAAGTGGGCCTGAGCCGGCGCGCCGGCTGGTGCGGGGGGAGGGATTCGAACCCTCACGGGCATGCGCCCAACGGATTTTCACACCAGCTACGGCTTTCGCCGCCCCTGCCGAGGCAGGGTTTGTGGCCCGGACTATCCCTTCGCCTTAGCCGAACGCCTTAGGCGCTGCCCGTCTAGTCTCTACACCTTCCCGCCGGCCGTCGGCCCGCGGGCTTGGCTCGGGATTGCCATTTCACAGGGTTCCCCGAATTTGAGCAGTTCTGCATCCCCGGTTTCCCGAGGAGCACTCAATGGCTTCAAGTCCGTTGCGTCTACCGGTTCCGCCACCCCCGCATGAGACCCATTCTACAGGCTAGATTCTACGGAACAGCACGATGCGGTTGGTGTTCGTGCCGCGCACGTTGTTGGACACGCCCCAGCAGTTGGCCGTCTTAGTGAACTGCTGCCGATTGACCAGTACGCCCTGCGTCTCCAGCGGCAACCCGCGCGCCGCCGCCATGACCTGCTGCTCCAACTGCAGCGAATTCGCCCGCACCTCGCCGACTTCGAAGGCGATATGCCCGCCGCGGCGCGTGACGCGCGCCAGTTCCGCGAGCACGGCCGCAATGAACGCCTGCCACGCCTCCACCTTGCGGTGCACGGCCAGTTCGGGGCAGGCCTCCAGGCCGAGGAACCAGTTGCGCAGCCAGTTGTCCGCCTCGTAATCGACCACATCGAGAAACGGCGGCGAAGTCACCGTCAGCGCCGCTTCGCCGTCGCGGATCTGCGGCGTGCGTGCCGCATCCTCCGTCAGGAACAGGCTGCGCGCGCAATCGGCGCCGCCCTGCGCGAGCAATGCCTTCGACTTCTTCAGGATCAGGGACGGGACGTCGCGGCGCGGCGGGGTCTGCCGCCGCCGCTCGTTGAGGAGGCGCTGCCGCTGCAACGACACCGCCTGATTCGGAGGCATGGTGTAGACGGAAAAGAAGCCCGGCGAATGGCCGGTCAGGCGGTTGAGCGCCACCATGCGGATCCATGCATCCGCCCGGTCCAGTTCGCGACCGCGCAAATAGTCCCGCAATCCCTCCAATTGCGCCAGCGTGTCCGGATGGTAGAACGCCAGCAGTTCATCCTGCGTGCAGTCCGCATAGTCCTGCCATGGGATCCGCTGCAGACGGCTTCGCACTTCGGCCAAGGTCGGCGCATGGACGCGCGGCTCCGCCAAGGCCCGGGACAGCGGCGAGAGGTCGTTGCCGTACGGGATGCGCCCGCTCAGGGCCGCTTCCAGCGGCGTCGTGCCGCGCCCCATGAACGGATCGTAGACGACATCGCCGGGGCGGGTCAGCCGTTCAATGAAGAAGGCCGGCAACTGCGGCTTGAAGCAGGCCCGGTAGCTGATCTCGTGCAGGCGGTGCGCCTGCCTCTGCCCCGCCGTCCAGAACTCGCCGATGCAATAGCGCACGCCGTCGCGCCGTTCGACCTGCACGCCGCCATCGCCGGGCGGCTGCCAATCGGGAGCAGGCGGCGGCAGGCCGCCCTGGCTCAACGCGGACGGCTCTGGAGGATGAGGTTCCAGCATGCTTCAGGGCAGCCGCCCGGACCGGCGGCGCATGGCGGATGGAGGCTGAGGTCGGAATCGAACCGGCGTACACGGCTTTGCAGGCCGCTGCATGACCACTCTGCCACTCAGCCTTGGGACTTCAAGCCCGCTGCCGCGCACATGCGCTCTGCCGGCAGGCATCGCGGCCTTGCGGCCCGGACGCCTCCTGCGCGGCAAGGAGTTGGAGCGGGAAACCGGGCTCGAACCGGCGACCTCAACCTTGGCAAGGTTACGCTCTACCAACTGAGCTATTCCCGCTTGGTCGTCTTGGCGATTGTCGCACTTGGACGCGCGGCTGTCAATTCTACACGATGCCGCGTCAGAAGGCCCGATGGACGCCCAGCATCACGCCGTGCTGCATGCCGCCTTCCGCATCGGTCGCCGCCATATAGCCGCTTCCGAAGTGCCAGCCCCGATCCTGCCCGGACTGCACTCCGATGCCGACGGCATACTGGGTCTGCTCCGCTTCCGCCAGCGTCCGTGCCGACGATTTGTACGACAGGGCGCCCGCGTGGTCCTCATGCACGAAATGCTGCGTGGAGCCGCCGCCGGCAATCCGGCCGGCCACTGCGGCGTGCGCCCGCAGGCGCAGAAAGCGTCCCGACGCGGGCGAACGCGCCATGTCGTAGCTCGCATCGAGGCCCGTCCCGACCAGCGCTCCGTCCCAATGCGCCGCGTTGCGCCGCACGGAAAACGCCTCGTTGGCGGCGCTGAAGCCGCTTTCCTCGAAGCGCACGCCGATCAGCGACGCCTGCGGCCGCAGGCGCCAGCCGCGGACTTCGAACTCCCGGCCGATGCTGGCCTGCGCCATGTATCCATGCCCGGTCGTGCGCGCCGAATAGGCGCCGGTGGCATCCGCCAAAGAGGTCTGGGCCCGCTGCCGGCTGTGCGCCAGAAGCACGGAGCCGCCCCATGCGCCCTCCTTCCAATGGCCGTAGAACGCGAATTCGTTGCCGCGGCTCAGAGCATTCGAATGCGCAAACGACGCCGAGCTGCGGTCCGCGCGCACCCGGGACTGTCCGGCGAGGAAGCCGATGCGCCAGCTGCCGCGCTCCAGCAGCTGCATGCCCCAAGCCTGATGCGTCCGGTCGCGGCCCATGCTCTGATGCGCCGTCCATGCGCCCCCGGCCCCTAGGCGATGCGTCTCGCCGGCGACATCGAGGCCCGGAATGCCGGTCAGCCCGCCGGCCTGGTATTCGGATTCGGTGATGGTCGACTGCCGCAGCAGCCACAGCAGCGTGCCGAGGCCGACGACGCCCAGCGCGGTTCCACCGCCGCCGCCACTGCTGCTGGCCCCCGCATAGGGGCTGGGCCGAGGCGTTGCAGCAGGCGGAGTAGCACTTAGCGCTGTTCCATTCTCTCCCGGATCCTCCGTGAACGACAGCGAAACTGTCACCGTCGCGGTGGTGTTGACGGAGGAACCAAAATCATTGAGAGTGACACCTGTCAGTGTTGTATCAAGCACCGGCACGGCTCCTTTCAATGTCGCCACAATAATATCCCCTGATTTGCCGCTCAGTTTCCTTTTTGATGCATCATCAACACTTTCGCCCAGCCGCAAGCCGATTTTTGCGCCTGTCTGGGTGGCATCAGTCGGAAATTGTACGGTTCCCGCTGTCACTTTTCCTACATTAATTGTCGTGTCAGAATCTCCGGTTGCGCCGATCTCGAAAATCAGCTTGCCGTAATCCTGGATTGTCAGCGTCCCATTTCCCAAGTTCAGCGTGCCGGCCACGACCAAGTGCCCGTCGTCGATGGTGACGGCATTAAGCCCTGCGACCGTCGCTCCTTGCACAACATAAATTCTTCCCTGCGAGCCCGTCAGCGTGCTTGCGGTCGCATCTCCGAAAGTGCTGGCCCCATGAATCCGCAAGTCGTAATAGTTGTTTACTTTAGAGATTTTCTCGGCATTAAACAACATATTCAATGTGCCTTGGTTTGTCACTGAGACGCCATCGGCTGCATTCAATGTCGTATATGAGGTTCCGGAAGCCGGCGCAATTGCCGCCTTTGAACCAACCGACAGAGAAGCATTGCTGCCGCCTAGAGTCAGTGTGTTCAGACCCGAAATACTCGCTTCGCTACCAAGAATCAGCGTCCCTTTCGTCGTCCCGCTCCCGACCGTCACGCCTCCAAGCTTCAGCGTCGATAGCCCTGTCATTGCCGCTTTCCGCCTAAGGGTCAATATCTCCAAATTCGTCAAATTCCCATTGCCGCTGAAAGTCAGCGTCTTCTCGGATCCTACCGTCAGGCTATCGCCTTCGCTATCCACATCAGACCCATTCTGAAAATCCACATCGGAACTGATGCTGCAGTCCGCCACAATTTCAATGGAATCATTTCCAGCCGTGAGGGTCTTGTCTTGATTCCCTTCAACACAGGCTGCAGGAACCTGAGCCGCCGCAGAACCGGCACTCAAGCAGGCGGCAAGGCCCAGCGCAATCAAAACCGACTGCCGACTGTTTGGAAGGAAAGAGAATGGAGACATGGCACCGACGCCCCGAAAAGTATGCAGAGTCGTCATTCTAGCAGAATGAACGCCCATCCATGCCGCCTGCCCCAACCCGGCGCAATCCTTCTGGCACCCGATTCCTCCAAATCGAACGCCTCGCCCATCCCGAGCCCGACCGCACCCAATAAGTTCAGGGACCCAGCAAGCACTCGCAACCCTCGAAATGCGGGCATGAAGAGGATTATTCGCGCCAGCAAATCATGTTTTTAATTCTTCTATTATAATCCTTTATTAACAATATGTTATAAAATACCGATGCTTAATATTCATAGCCACTAATGTATTATATGAAAAGTCTCAAATGTATGATATGATAGGCTTGCAATGCATGATATGAGCAATCCCCATGGCGACCCCGACCTCCCTGTACCCGCGTCTCATTGAGCCGACGCTGCGTGCCGCTTTGCAAAGAACGCCCGTGGTCTGCCTGCTCGGCCCGCGCCAGAGCGGGAAGACGACCCTTGCGCAACGATTGGCTCCCGACCGCGCCTTCTACGATCTGGACCGGCACGCCATCCGCGAAACCGCCGACATGGATCCGGACGGATTCGTCGCCAGCCTGCCCGAAGCCGTCACGCTCGATGAGATCCAACGGGCCCCGAACCTGCTGCCTGCCATCAAGATTGCCGTGGACCGGAACCGCCGGCCCGGCCGCTTCCTGCTCACGGGCTCCGCCAACATCCATCTGCTTCCCCGCATCACGGAATCCCTGGTCGGCCGCATGGAGGTCGTCGAACTGCAGCCGCTGGCGGAAGCGGAAAAAAGCCTCAGTCCAGGCCGCTTCCTGCAGCACCTCTTGCAGGGCAGCTTCCGGCCCCGCATCGTGCCCGAATCCGGTTCCGGCTCCGTGCGCCTGGCGTTGGCCAAGCGGCTCATTGAAGGAGGCTATCCCGAACCGCTCGCCCGTTCGCCCGCGAACGCACGCCAGTGGCACCGGCAATACGTGCACAACATCATCGAACGGGACGTGCGCGAAATCGCCAATGTCCGAGATGCGAACGATCTGAACCGCCTTCTCCAGAGTCTGGCGCAGCAAAATGCCCAAGTCCTCAACTTCAGCCGCCTTGCGGACGCGCTCCAGCTGGACGTGCGCACGATTAAGCATCATCTCGCCGTGCTGGAGCGCCTCTATCTCGTGCGGCGCCTGTCTCCTTGGTATCGCGATGCATCCAAGCAGTCGAGAAGACCTTCCAAGGTTTATCTGCCGGACAGCGGACTTGCCGCCGCGCTGGCTCGGCTGACGGTCGATGATTGGCTGAACCGGCGCACCTTGATGGGCCACCTCTTGGAATCCTTTGTCGTGCAGCAGCTCATTGCCCAAGCCGCCTGGACCGACCTTGATCTGGATTTTTGGCATTACCGGGAGAAGGACCGGACCGAAGTGGATCTGGTCATCTCCCGAGGTCCCGAAGTCTGGGGCATTGAAGTCAAGGCCGCCGCCACGGTCGCGCCCAGCGACGGCCGGAAGCTTCGCCGCCTTGCCGATGTATGCGGCAAGCACTTTCGGCAAGGCCTAGTGCTGTACGACGGGCAGGAAAGCATTTATCCCATGGGCGATCCGAAGATCCTCGCGGTGCCGCTGGCCACGCTATGGACGCTGTAGGAGCCGATGCCGCAGCGGCGGCGGCCGGAACGCTAGTGGCAAGCCTTCCCGAGCGCCTTGAGCCGCCAGTAGTTGTAGGGCCACGGCGCCAGGAACCCTGCCAGCAGCGCCGGGCCGAGCGACCACCAGCGCAGCTGTAGGCTGCCAACCAGAAGAATATCCGTCACGTTCATCGCCAGCTCCATCGTCACCATGCTGATCAGGCTCATGCCCACCGCCGTGCGGAAGGCCTCCGCAAACGCCATGCTGCGCAATAGCAGCACGGTCTCCAGCAGGATGCTGGTGATGATTCCGTTGAACATGGCCAAGCCCATAATGGCCAGCATGGGCGCGTCGATCTGATAGTGCTGGAAATAGTAGATCGTCCCGAAATCGCCGATCGCACAGCCGAGCAGGCACCACGAAGTGTTGTACGCCGAACGCCCCCAAGTGGCGCGGCACTTCCAGTCCAGCCCGCGCAAGCCTTGCCAGACGGCCGATGCCATGCGACCTCAGCCGGGCGGCCAGCCGAAGGCCCGGCCCGCCAGCAGATGCACATGCAGATGGAACACCGACTGGCCGACTTCGGCGCCGTTGTTGACGACCAGGCGGAATGCATCCTTGCAGCCGAGCTGCTCCGCGACCTTGCCGGCGGCCAGCAGCAGATGCCCCAGCATCGCCTGATCCTCCGCCGTCGCGTTGGCCACGCGGTCCAGCGGCCGGCGCGGCACGATCAGCACATGCGTCGGCGCTTGCGGATTGACGTCCCGGAACGCCACGCAGACCTCGTCCTCGTACACGATGTCCGCCGGGATGTCGCGCTGGATGATCTTTTCGAACAGCGTCGGCTCCGGCATGCCCGCGTCACCCTTGCGCCTGAATGAGCAGCAGCAGCGCCTCCATCAGTTCGGCGCGCAGTTCCTCGACCAGCACGATGCGCTCCTCGTCCGCGGCCAGATAGTCGTCCGCATCGAACACCCAGTGCCGGTAGCGCGACAGGGTGACGGCTTCCGCCGGCTCGGAGCCGGGCGCCTGCAGGCGCACCGTCAGATGCATGCCGATCTCGTATTCCCGCGCATCCAGGCCGGCATCGGTGACGGCGATGACCTGCTCCCGTTCCTCCGGCCCTTCCAGATGCACGATCAGGTCCGCTCCGGCGCTGCCCGGCGCGAAAGCGACATCGATGCGGCGCAGCGTCTGCGCGAATTCATGCCGGAACTCGGGGCTGCCGCCGGCGACATGCAGCGTCTTCTGCGAGATCCGGGTCGCCGCGCCCGGCGTATCCGCCAGCTGGAAGCCGCAACCGCCAAGCATCAGGCATGCGGCCAAGCCTGCCGCCAGCGCGCGCCTAGCCATCGCGCACCACCAGATTGACCAGTTTGTGGGGAACCCAAATCATGCGGACCACGGTTTTCCCGGCAATATGGCGCAACACTTTAGCATCATTTCTCGCCGCCTGCCCGGCTTCGTCCTCGGACGCGTCCGTCGGCAGTTCCAATTCGGCCCGCACCTTCCCGTTCACCTGCACGGCGATGCGTTCGACGGACTGTTGCAGCGCCGCCTCGTCGGCTTCCGGCCACGGCTGCCCCAGAACCGCGCCATCGAAGCCCAGTTCCCGCCACAGCACGTGCGCCGCGTGCGGGACGGCCGGCGCCAGCATCCGCAGCATGGCCGACAGGCATTCCCGAACCAGCGTCCGCCCGGCCGCGCTCGCATCGTCGAAGCGCAGCAGCTCGTTCAGCAGCTCCATATTGGCGGCGATGGCGGTATTGAACGTATGCCGCCGTCCGATCACGTTCCCGGCCTTGCGGATCGTCTCGTGCAGCCGGCGGCGCAGCTCCTGCTGCGGCGGCGTGAGTTCCGCTTCCGGCACGGATGCCACGTCCCCGCCCTGCGCATGGTCGCAGGCGAACCGCCACAAGCGCTTGAGGAATCGCGCACAGCCCTCGACGCCGCTGTCCGACCACTCCAGCGTATGCTCGGGCGGCGAGGCGAAGAGCATGAACAGGCGCACCGTATCCGCGCCGTAGCGTTCGATCAGGGGTTCCGGATCGACCGCGTTCCCCATGGACTTGGACATCTTGGAGCCGTCCTTCAGCACCATCCCCTGCGTGAGCAGGCGCGCAAACGGCTCGTCGCCTTCGACCAGCCCCTCGTCGCGCATCAGCTTATGGAAATAGCGGGCGTACAAAAGATGCAGGATCGCATGCTCGATGCCGCCGATGTACTGGTCCACCGGCAGCCAGTGGCGGGCGCGCTCGTCCAGCATGGCGTCTTCCGAATCGTGCGAGCAGAACCGCGCCTGGTACCAGCTGGACTCGACGAACGTATCGAACGTATCCGTATCCCGCCGCGCCGCGCCGCCGCAGCGCGGGCAGGCCGCGTTCAGCCATGCTTCCGGCAAGGCTTCCGCCGGCGGCAGTTCCTCGTCCAGGCGCACCGGCAGATCCGCATCCGGCACCGGCACGATGCCGCACGCCGGGCAATGGATCATCGGCACCGGGCAGCCCCAGCGGCGCTGCCGGGAGACGCCCCAGTCGTGCAGCCGGTAGCGCACGACCTCCTCGCCTTGGCCGCGCTTCGCCAGTTCTTCGACGATGGCCGCCCCTGCTTCTTCGGAGCCCATGCCGTCGTACTCCCCGGAGTTCACCAGCGTGCCGTACTCGACGAAGGCGCCGGCCTCCATGTCCGCCTCCGCGCCGTCGCCCGGCGCGACGACCTGGCGAATCGGCAAATCGTAGGCTTTCGCGAACTCCCAGTCCCGCTGGTCGTGGGCCGGCACCGACATGACCGCGCCGGAGCCGTATTCCATCAGCACGAAGTTCGCCGTCCATACCGGCAGCGGCTCGCCGGTCAGGGGATGGCGGGCCACCAGCCCGGTCGGATGCCCCAGCTTGTCGCGGCCTTCCGACTCCGCCTGCTTGAGCGATTGCTTAATGAAGTCATTCAATTCATTGTTTTTACTAGCAATCTCCTGTACCAGAGGATGTCCGGGCGCGAGCGCCATGTAGGTCGTGCCCATCAAGGTGTCCGGGCGCGTGGTGAACACTTCCAGCGGCTCGTCGCGGCCGTCCACGGCGAACCGGATCGCCGCGCCCCGCGAGCGGCCGATCCAGTTGCGCTGCATCTGCAGCACCTGCGGCGGCCATTTCCCTTCCAGCTGCTCCAGATCCCCGAGCAGCTGCTCCGCGTAATCGGTGATGCGCAAGAACCATTGCGCGACTTCCCGCTGCTCCACCAGCGCCCCCGAACGCCAGCCGCGGCCGTCGATGACCTGCTCGTTGGCCAGCACCGTCCGATCCGCCGGATCCCAGTTCACCAGCGCCTTCTTGCGGTACGCTGCCCCCTTCTCGTACAGGCGGATGAAGAACCACTGCTCCCAGCGGTAGTAGTCCGGATCGCAGGTGGCCAGTTCGCGCTCCCAGTCGTAGCCGAAGCCCAGCTTGCGCAACTGCTCGCGCATGGCGCGGATGTTGCTGCGGGTCCATGCGCCGGGCAGCACCCGGCGCTCCAGCGCGGCATTTTCGGCCGGCAGCCCGAACGCATCCCAGCCCATCGGCTGCAGCACCTGATCGCCCTGCATCCTCCGATAGCGCGCGATCGCGTCGCCGATGGTGTAGTTGCGCACATGCCCCATGTGCAGCCGCCCGCTCGGATACGGGAACATCGACAGGCAATAGAACTTGCGGGCGCCCGGCTTCTCCGGCGCCGCGAAGCACCGATGCGCATCCCAATACGCCTGCGCCTCCTGCTCCACGGCCGCAGGAACATACTCGGATTGCATCGGAGGAACTCAGGCGGCGGCAGGAAATGCGGAGCCCGTATTGTACCGAGCCCGGCGGCCCGACCCGGTCAGCGCGGCACGAACCCGCCCGCGCGCTCGATCCGGAAGGCGTAATAGCCGAGCGTCGCGCCGCGGGCGATCATGAACCCCAGCATCGCCAGCCACATGCCGTGGTTGCCCAGCCCTCCGGAGAACCGCCACAGAAGCAGATACGCCAGAATCGACAGCAGCATGGAATTGCGCATCTCGCGGGTGCGGGTGGTGCCGATGAACAGTCCGTCCAGCAGGAACGGCAGCAGGTAGAACAGCGGCGCGACCACCAGCCACGGCAGATAGGCGGCGGACGCCTCTCGGACTTCGGGCAGTTCGGTCAAGCGCCCGATCAGCGCCGCGCCGCCCCAAGCGAACGCCGCGATCATGGCCAGCCCGCTCAAGGCGCACCAGAACCCCGCCGTCGCCACGACGCGCTCGAACAGCCGCCGGTCCCGGGTGCCGACGGCGCGTCCGCACAGCACCTCCAACCCATGCGCGAAGCCGTCCATGCCGTAGGCCGCAAGGTACAGGAAATTCAGCAGCACGGCATTGGCCGCCAGCACGATCTCCCCCAGCTTGGCGCTTTGCGCCGTGAAGAAGACATAGACGGACAGCAGCAGCGCCGTGCGCACGAACAGATGATGGTTCACGGAGAACAGGCTCCACCAGGCCGGGCGATGCCACAGGCCGCGCCAGTCCGACGGCGGCAGCGGACGCACCATCCGCCACAGGATCACGGCGCCGAGCAGCAGGCCGCTGTAGTCCGCGACCAGCGACGCATAGGCCACGCCCCGCGTCTGCAAGCCCAGATGGAAGACGAAGACCACGTCCAGGACCATGTTTACGATATTGATCCACAGCGCCAAGTACAGCGGCGCCCGGACGTTCTGCATGCCCAAACACCAGCCCCAGATGGCGAAATTGAGCAGCACCGCCGGCATGCTCCAGATGCGGATCTCGAAATACCACCGGGAATGCTGGTTGACCTCCGCCTCCAAGACCAGCACGGCATAGCTGAAATGCTGGATGGGCCCGCGGAAAGCCAGCACCAGAGCCGACAGCAGGCCGGCCATGAGCAAGGCGCGCCAGAGCACCAGCTGCGCCGTCGGGGCGTCGTGGGAGGTTTGGGCGGCCAGCGCGGTCGTGCTCATGCGCAGAAAGCCCGCACCCCAGAACAGCATCTGCGCCAGCGAAGCGCCGACCGCCACCGCGCCCAGATAGTAGGCCGCCTCCAGATGCCCCATCACGAAGGTGTCCACCAGGCCCAGCATCGGCGTGGCAAGCCCCGTCAGGATCATCGGCCCGGTGATGCGCCACAGGCGCTTGTGGTCGTCCGCCGTCGGCAGGCGGCTTTTAAGTTGCGCGAACCAAGGCATGCCGGACAGATGCATCGATGCCCCTAGAATAGAAGGCCATGCGGACGGCATCCGGCGTCCGCGCCGATCGACGCCGCATAGGGACGCAGTGATTTCATGACCCGCCTCCTACAAGGATTGTACGCGCTGACTCCGGACGGCTGTCCGGATCTTCTGGACGCGGCCGCCGCAGCCGCGGACGGCGGCGCGCAAGCCATCCAGTACCGCGACAAGAACGCCGCTAAGAAGGAACGGGCGGCACGCGCCGAACGCCTGCTCGCACTGTGCCGCACTCGCCGCATTCCTCTCATCATCAACGACGATCTCGAGCTGGCTCTGGAGCTGGGCGCCGACGGCGTGCACTTGGGCGCGGACGACATTGCCGTCGCCGAAGCGCGGGCGCGATTTCCCGACGGGCTTATCGGCGCCTCTTGCTACAATGATTTGGCCCGCGCTGAGGATGCCGTGCGCGACGGCGCTTCGTATGTCGCCTTCGGAAGCTTCCACCCCAGCCCCACCAAGCCCGACGCCGCAACGGCATCCATGGAGATTCTGATGCGGGCCTGCAGCGAACTGGCCGTCCCCGTCTGCTCCATCGGAGGCATCCATGCCGGCAACGCCGCGCCGTTGATTCGTGCCGGCGCCGATGCGCTCGCCGTCTGCAGCGGCGTGTTCGCGCAACCCGACATCGCGGCCTCCGCCCGCGCCATTGCGCAGCAATTCGAACGCCATGATTGATTCGAACGCTTTCGATGCCGCGTGCCGCTGGATTCCGGGCGGCGTCAATTCCCCGGTGCGCGCCTTTGGCGCCGTCGGCGGCAAGCCGGTCTTCATGCAGCGCGGCGAGGGCGCCCGCCTCTATGACGCGGACGGACGCGCCTACATCGACTACGTCGGCTCGTGGGGGCCGATGATCGTCGGCCATGCCCATCCGGAAGTCGTCCGCCGAGTCCAAGAAACCGCGGCGCAAGGACTGTGCTTCGGCACTCCGCATCTTCTGGAGACAGCGCTGGCCGAACGGCTGTGCGCCTTGGTCCCGTCGCTGGAGCAGGTGCGGCTCGTCAACTCCGGCACCGAAGCGGCCATGAGCGCCATCCGTCTGGCCCGCGGCGCGACCGGCCGCGACCGCATCGTCAAATTCGCCGGCTGCTACCACGGCCATGCGGACGCCCTGCTGGTGCAGGCCGGCTCCGGAGCCCTGACCCACGGCATCCCCTCGTCGCCCGGCGTCCCGGCCGCCACCGTCCAGCACACCGAAGCGGCCCAGTACAACGACGCCGGCGAAGTGCGGGCGATCTTCGCCGAGCGCGGCGAACAGATTGCGGCCGTCATCGTGGAACCGATTGCCGGCAACATGGGCTGCATCCTGCCGGAACCGGATTTCCTGCACGCCTTGCGCGACTGCTGCAGCGAGTACGGCAGCCTCCTGATCTTCGACGAAGTCATGACCGGCTTCCGCGTCGGGCTCGGCGGCGCTCAGGAACGCTTCGGCATCACGCCCGACCTGACCGTGCTCGGCAAAGTCATCGGCGGCGGCCTGCCGGTCGGCGCCTTCGGCGGCCGCGCCGACCTGATGGCGCATCTGGTGCCGCTCGGGCCGGTCTATCAGGCCGGCACCCTATCCGGCAATCCCGTCACCATGGCCGCCGGACTGGCCACGCTGGATCTGGTTGCACAAGACGGGTTTTACCCAGCCTTGCAAGCCCATGCCGCACGCCTTGTGGATGGCTTGCGCGAACAAGCGTACGCCTGCGGGGTCCCGTTCGAAGCCGTCGAAGCGACCGGCATGTTCGGCATCTTCTTCACGCCGCACGGCCCCGTGCGAAACTATGCCGACGTTCTGGCCTGCGATGCCGAAGCCTACCGCCGCTTCTTCCATCTGATGCTCGAAGGCGGCATCTATCTGGCGCCTTCCAGCTACGAAGCCGGATTCCTGTCTGGTGCGCACGCGCCGCACGACATCGACCGAACCCTTGAAGCGGCCGCGCATGCCTTTGAGGCCATGCAAAGCGCGGGCTCATGAACTTGCAGAAGATTTGCGATAAAAGAAACGGGCCCTGTCGATTTTGGTACATTAAGTCCCATTATGTAAGGGGGTTGCTATGATTGGAATAGGCGCTTTTCTTGCCCTAGCGGGGCTATTTCTCATGCTCCTACCATCTCCAAGCGCGGGTTTTTGTTATTGCAGCCATCGGCGTGGTGTTCCTGTTAATTGGCATTGCGGTAAATAGCGGCCGGTCGGAGGAAAGGAAAAGGGAAATCGAGAAACAACGAAAAGAGGCATGGAGTAATGGGACCAATTGGGTAATAGTTCTAATTCTGGCGGCAATCATTTTTATAATGTTCGGAACTTGATGCCCCTCCCAACCGATCTCCACATCGGGCATAGGCGGGGCGCAATCCGTCCGATGTGCAGGGCACCGCACACACGGCCTGATGGGATGTGAGACGCCCTATTCGAACCCCGGCTCCCAGAGTGCTTGGATCGGAACCGCATAGAGCCTGTCGGAAAACCTTCTGACGGCTTCGCCGTTGTACAGCACAACGCCATTCGCAAAACGGGTGCCCAGCATGTCCCGAAGCTTCAGCAGTCCGCGAAAATCTTCGCTCTTGACCGTCGCGGACGCCTTGGCCTCGACCCCCGCAATCTTCCGGTCGCTGCGCTGTACCACGACATCGACCTCCGCCCCGCTCTTATCGCGGTAGTGGTAGAAGCGCTCCCTCCGATAATACGCGTCGCTCTGCCGCTTCAGTTCCTGGAGCATGAAGGTCTGCGGAAATCCACACCATAGCCGGACTCCACCCCGGTTTTCGCGATGAAGTTCTAGAAACGGCCGAATTGAAGTACGAGAAGGCGTGACGGCCGAACCAGTCCCAATCGAATCGCAGCATCCGCCGCTCAGTGCGCCTGCCGGGCGTACAGCCGCGCATACAGGCCGTCCTCTTCCATCAGCTGCTGCGGCCCGCCCTGCTCCACGATCCGTCCGTCTTCCAGCACATACACCTGATCGGCATGCCGGATCGCGCTGAGGCGATGCGCCGCAATCAGCCTGGTCGCCCGAGCGCAACGCGCAAACAGTTCGCGATGCAGCCGCTCTTCGGTATGCACATCCAGCATGGATGTCGCTTCGTCCAGAATCAATATCTTCGGCTTCATCAGCACCGCCCGGGCAATTGATAGCCGCTGGCGCTGGCCGCCGGAAAGGCGGATGCCGTCCACGCCCAATTGCGCCTCCAGCCGGCCCGGCATGCCCTGCACGGCTTCCAGCAGCTGCACGACGCGCAACGCTTCCCATAAATCGGCATCGGCCCATTCCCGACCCAGCGACAGGTTGGCGCGTAGCGTATCGTTGAACAGCACCGGATGCTGCAACACAATCGCGGCATGGCTACGCACCACATCGAAGCCGATCTCCTGCACCGGCACGCCATCGAACCGCAAGTCGCCCTGCGCCGCCGGATACAAGCCCAGTAGCACCTGCATCAGCGTCGACTTGCCGGCGCCGCTAGCACCGACGAACGCGACCGTCTCGCCCGCCGCCACGCGCAGCGTGACATGGTTCAACACGGGTGCGCCAGGCGTGAAGGCGAAACTGACATCCTCCATCTCCACCGCCACGGCGGACGCACTCGCGAACGGGTCGCGTACGCTCGGATAGCGCGGCTCTTCCCGGAACCTCAGCACGCGGCTGACCCGATCCAGAGCGGCGGAGGCCGCGTAGTAGGCGTACTGCACGCCCAGAATCTCCTGCACCGGCCCGATCATGAACCACAAATAGCCGAACACGGCCATCATCTGGCCGATCGTCAGATCCGAGAATACCACCATCAGCATGCTCACCGCCCGAAACATGTCGAAGCCGAGCAGAAAGACGGTATTGGAGACGCGGTTCGCCAGATCGCTCTTCCAGGCGTACATGGCCGACGTGTCGCGCACGCCCAGTGCGCCGTCGACCACGCGCCGGATGTAATGGCGTTCGCGGTTGCTGGCGCGGATCTGATGGATGCCGTCCAGCGTTTCCGTTAGGGCCTGCTGGAACAGTTCGATCGCCGAGTTCTCCCGCCGCTTCAGCTCCTTGACGCGTCGGCCCAGCACGATGGTGAAATAGATCACCAGCGGGTTCATGCACAGGATGAACAGAGCCAGCTCCCAGTGCAGCCACAGCAGCACGGCCGCCGTGCCGACGACGGTCAGCACCGCCACGACGAACTTGCCGACCGTGATGGCGACGAAATCATCGACCGTCTGCAGATCCGTCACCAGATGCGCCGATACGGTGCCGCTGCCTAGCGTCTCGAACTCCGACAGCGACGTCCGCTCCAGCCGCCACAACAATTGGCAGCGCAACCGGCAGATCAGATCCTTGGACACGATGGCCAATTCGCGCGTCTGCAGCGCATGCAACATGATCGAAGCCAACCGCAGCATCACCGTCAGCAGCAGAATGGCGCCTACGTACAAGATCGGCCCGTGCCATGCTTCCGGCACCAGCGACTGGATGGCCGGCACCAGCACGTCCGGCTGTCCCAGCAACACTTCATCCACCAGCAAGGGCATCAGCAGCGGCAGCGGGATGCTGGCCGCGGTGGCTGCCACCGCCACTAGATGCGCGTAGACAAGCTGCCGGCGGTTGTGCCGAACCAAGCGAATCAGGTAGCCAAGCGTGTACTCCGAAGGCGGGCTCTCGCCGGAAACCGACATCGCGTCCGTCATGAACCCTGCCGCTCGCGGATCTGGGCGCGGATCGGCTCCATGTCCAATTCCTTCGCCTTTTGCACCAGATCCTCCAGCTGCGCAATGGACAGCGCGCCCGGCTGCGCGAACAGTTGGACCTGCTCGCGGAATAGCATCAGCATCGGAATCGAACGGATCTGGAACGCCTGCGCCAGTTCCGGCTGCTGCTCCGTATCCACCTTCCCGAACACCGCGTCCGGATGGTTGTCCGACACCGTCTCGAAGATCGGCGCGAAGCTCTTGCACGGCCCGCACCATTCCGCCCAGAAATCCACCACCACCAGATTGTTGCCGTCGACCGTCTGGTTGAAATTGTCCTTCGTCAGTTCAATCGTGCTCATCGCCCGCTCCCGATGCTTCCAGCGCCATCAGGCGCGATGCGAGTTTCTCGCATACGTCCGATCCCGGACGGTTGCTCATGACCAGCACCACCGCCGCGCCCGAATCCCTCTCCGACAGCGTCCGCCATGCCGAAGCGGCCTGTTCTGCAAGCGCCTCGAATCCTTCCGCGACCTGTACGTCCGCTTTGGACTGCGCCCATGCCTGCGCATCCCATTGCAGATCCTGCGGCACGCACAGAATGCTTTGCGCGGCATCCTGCAGCGCCGCCTCCAGCCCATCCCGATGCGCTCCGAGCCGCATGCTGTTGGAAGCCAGATCCACGATGGCCAGCACCGCCTGCCCCGGATGCCGCTCTTGCACGGCCTGGATGCTGGCCCGGATTTCGGTCGGGTGGTGGGCGAAATCGTCGTACAAGCACAGTTCTCCAGCGGCCTCGCCCCGTGCCTCCGTGTACCGGTTCAACCGGCGCAGTACGCCCGCGAAAGATGCCAACGCTCCCAGCGCCATCTCTGTCGGAACGCCGACGTGCACAGCCGCTGCAACCGCCGCCGTCGCATTCAATGCATTGTGCCGGCCTATCGGACGATAGCCCGGAGCCCGATAATCGCACCCGCCATGCCGTACGGCCAGTTCCTCCCCCGGTTGCCACCGGCACGACCAGTCGCAATCCTCACCGAGGCCGAACGTCTCAACCGGCGTCCAGCAGCCCATCTCCAGCACTTGCTGCAGATGCGGATCGTCCGCCCAGCATAGAATGCGGCCGTCGCCCGGCACCGTGCGCACCAGATGGTGAAACTGGCGCTGGATCGCCTCCAGATCGTCGAAAATATCAGCATGGTCGTATTCAAGGTTGCCCAGAATCAGCGTCCGCGGCCGGTAATGCACGAACTTGGAACGCTTGTCGAAGAATGCGGTGTCGTATTCGTCCGCCTCAATCACAAAGTAAGGCGCCCGGCCCACTTGTGCGCTGCGTCGCGTCCCGGCCGGCACGCCGCCGATCAGATAGCCGGGCTCGAGCCCGGCTTCGCCCAGAATGTGCGCCAGCATCGCGCTGGTGGTCGTTTTGCCATGCGTGCCTGCGACCGCCAGCACATGGCGTTCGCGCAGCACATGCTCGCCCAGCCATTGCGGCCCCGACGCATAGGGGATCGAACGGTTCAGCAGCGCCTCCACGACCGGCCGCCCCCTTGTCATGACGTTGCCCACCACCACGCAATCCGGCGGCGGCTCCAACTGCGCCGGATCGTCGCCGACCCGGCATTCGATGCCCGCCTCCTGCAGTTGCACGCTCATCGGGGGGTGCAGGGCCGCATCCGAACCGGTGACCCGATGCCCGGACTCGGCCGCAATGCGGGCAAGGCCGGCCATGAAACTTCCGGCCACGCCCAGAATGTGAAGATGCACGAAGGATGCCGGCGCGGTTCAGCGGGCGAACACCCACTCCGTTTGCGTCGACATCTCGGGCGCATGCCGGTAGCCGCCCTCGGCGAAGTTGAGTATGTCGCTGACTCCAGTCAGCCGATTGCGGATGATGTAGCGCGCCATCATGCCGCGCGCCTTCTTGGCAAACAGGCCGATGACGCGGTACTGGCCCTTTTTGCGCTCCTTGAACACCGGCGTGATTACCGGAGCCCTCAAGGCCCCCGGATCGACGGCCTTGAAGTATTCCTGTGAAGCCAGATTCACCAGCACCGGCTCCTTCTGCATCGCCAGTTCCGTCTGCAGGCCGCGGCTGATCCGGTCGCCCCAGAACTGGTACAGATTGGCGCCGTGCGCCGTCTCCAGCCGGGTGCCCATTTCCAGCCGATAGGGCTGAATCAGATCCAAGGGCCGCAGCAGACCGTACAGACCCGACAGGATGCGCAGATGCTTCTGCGCGAAGTTCAGGTCGCGCTTCGTGAAATCGTCCGCGCCCAGTCCCGTATACACATCGCCCTTGAACGCCAATGCCGACGGCTTGGCGTTGTCGGTCGTGAACGGCGTCCGCCATTGGCGGTAGCGATCGTAGTTGAGATGGGCGAGGTTCATGCTGATGCGCATCAGTTCCGCAATCTCGTCGGGCGACATCTCGCGCAGCCGCCGAATCAACTGCCGCGACTCTTTCAGATAGGCCGGCTGGGTGCAGAGGGCGGCATCCGCCGGCGCATCCGGATTCAGGGTCTTCGAAGGGGACAAAACGATCAGCATGGCGCAACCCGATTCGGCAGTCCGAATTATACCGATTGACGGCGGCGCCTCGGCGCCACGAAGCCGCAATGACCGCGACGGCTGGGTTCCGCCAACCATGTCTTGAGGTGGGCCACCTCCTCGCTGGAGCCGGGAAGCTCCTCCGCTTTGGCCCCGTCGCGCAAGGCCCGCCAAGCGTTCTCCAGTTCGCGATACCGCGCCCCATCGATGCCCGCCCGCTTCAACCCGACCCGGTTCAGCCCGTAATGCGCGACCGGGTCACGACCCAATAGCGCGAACGGCAGCACGTCGCGATTCATCGGCACCATGCCGGCCGTCATGCTCAGCCGCCCGATGCGCACATGCTGATGCACCAGTACCGTCCCGCTCACGAACGCCTGCTCGCCAACCTGCACGTGGCCCGCCAACGCGGTGTAAGCACCGACGACGACCCGGTCTTCGATCGCGCAATCGTGCGCCACATGCGAACTGAACATGAACAGGCACTCCGAACCGACGCGTGTCGCCTGCCCCGCCTGCGTCGCGCGATGCACCGTGCAGAACTCGCGGAATCGATTGCCGGAGCCGATCTCCACGCCGCTGGGAGTGGCCGGATCGAAGTCGATGTCCTGCGGCAGCCCGCCTAGCACCACGTGTTCGGACAATTGGTTGTCCGCGCCCATCGAAAGCCCCGGATGGAGGACGCTGTACGCGCCGATGCGGCACCGGTCCCCCACCTGCACGCCCTCATGGATAAGCGCATACGGATCGACCGTCACGTCCGCGCCGAGTTGCGCGTCCGGATGCACGGTCGCAGTCGGATGGATGTTGCTCATGGCTCCGCCTCCAGAAGTCTGCGCAACTCGGGCTCGTCGAGTATCCGTACGCCGAGCGCCTCGGCCTTGCCGATCTTTGCCGCGCCGGGATTCGCGCCAGCAACCACCGCATCCGTCTTGGGCCCGACCGCTGTCGCCACCTTGGCGCCCAGACCCTCTAACGCTTGCTGCGCCTCGATGCGTTTGAACGCTTCAAAGGTTCCCGTCAGCACGTAGGTCTGCCCGGTGAGATCCTTCGCCGCATCGACCGGCGCCTGCGGCCGCACGTCCTTCAGCAGGCTGTCGACCACCTCCCGGTTGGCTTTGAAGAACTCCACGACATTGCGCGCCGTCACCGGCCCGATATCGGAAATCCCGATCAGCCGCTCTTCATCCGCCGCCATAAGGCTCTCCATGCTCCTGAACTCGCGCGCCAAGGCGCGGGCTACCACGCGCCCTACCTCCCGAATGCCCAGCGCATAAATCAGGCGGTGCAACTCCGCCCGGTGCGTCGCATCGATGTTGGCGATGATCTTCTTCGGCAATTCGCGCTCGCCCGACTGCGTCACCGCCAACTTCCGAAACAGCGCACGCAGCTGGGCATGCTCCGATATCCCGAAAAATGCGGCGATTGAATCCGCTGCTTTCGCATTGATTTTGGGCACGGCGCACAAGGCTTCGGGATCCGCAGCCCGCAAGGCTTCCAGCGACTGGAACCTCTTTGCCAGCGCTTGCGCTGCCTCGTTGCCGACACCCGAAATGGGGCCAATCTCCAGCCAATGCTTCAGTATGGCCTGCGGCAGGCTCTTCACTGCCGGATAGTCGCGCACGAACTGCTCCACCGACTTCACGGCAAGTTCCGGCAAGTCCAATGCCTTGAGGGCTTCCGCGTCTGCTGCCAGGAATTCGGCCGGCGAATCGAAGGCGGCTGCCAGCCGCGCTGCGTTCTCGCCATCCCGGCAATGCTTGATGCCCAAAGCCGGAACCAGTTCCGGCCAAGCCACCGGCTTCCCTTCCCTCAGGTCGCGCACCATGCGGATCCCGATCCGCAATTTGCGGCTGATTTCTTTCCGGCGTTGCGCTCTCGCCTTTCTCTCCAGCACGGCCCGAACCTGCTCTTCTTTCAGCCGATAGAAATCGTCCACACGCCGCAAGGCCCGACACCGGACAAACCAAGCAATATTCTCATGGCCCATATCCTCGATGTCCATCGCATCGCGGGACACGAAATGCACCAGCGACGAGCGCACTTGAGCCGGGCACTTGAGGCCGCCGGTGCAGTACAGCATGTCTTCGTCGCGCTGCGTCTTCGAACCGCAGACGGGGCAGACATCCGGCGGTCGGATGCGCCGGGCACGCCGGGACGGCGCCTTGCTTTCGACACGCACGATTTTCGGAATGACATCGCCGGCACGGCGCACCTCGACGGTGTCACCGATGCGCAACTTCCTCTCGTCAATGAACTTGATGTTGTGCAGCGTGGCCCGCTGCACCGTCACGCCGCCGACCTCGACCGCGCTCAGATGCGCCACTGGCGTCACCACCCCGGTGCGGCCGACCTGAAACCCGACATCCTCCAGAACCGCCAGCGCCTTCGGCGCGGGGAACTTGTGCGCCACCGCCCAGTGCGGCGCCCGCGCATCCTGGCCCAAATGCTTCTGCCGCGCCACGTCGTTGACCTTGTACACCACGCCGTCAATCTCATACGGCAGTTCTTCCCGTGCGCGGCAACTCTCCAGATAGTACTCAAAGCAGCCCTTCTTGCCGGCCACCACTCGGGCGCGGTCGCACACCTTGAACCCCCAGCCGCGCAGAATGTCCAAGACTTCGTCCTGCCGGACAGCCGTCGGCCCGCCGTCGACGGAACCGAGCGCGTAGCAGTACATGTCCAAAGGCCGTTCGGCCGTGACCTTCGGATCCTTCTGGCGCAGGCTCCCGGCTGCTGCATTGCGTGGATTGGCGAACGGCTGCCGGACGCCGGCCTGCTCGTTGAGCCGCCGGAAGCCGTCGCGGGAGATGAACACCTCGCCGCGAACTTCCACCAAACGCGGCGGCGACCGGCCCAGAAGCCGCAGCGGCACCGAATGGATGGTGCGCGCGTTGGCAGTCACGTCTTCGCCGGTCACGCCATCGCCGCGGGTCGCCGCCCGCATCAGCACGCCTTCCTCATACAGCAAGCTGACCGCCAAGCCGTCGAACTTCGGTTCGGCCAGATAGTCGACTTCCAGCAGGTCTCCCTGTCCGACCTGCTCGTCGAGTCGCCGGCAAAACGCCTCCAGTTCCGGATGCAACGCCTCGAACGACTCGGACTCCTCCGGCGGCATGATGTTTGCAAGCGACAGCATAGGCTGCTCGTGCCGCGCCGGCGGAAAGCCGCCTTCCACCGGAGACCCCACTCGCCGCGTCGGCGAATCGGGTGTCGCCAACGCCGGATGCGCGGCCTCCAAAGCCTCCAATTCTCGAAACAAGCGGTCGTATTCGGCATCTTCGATCTCCGGAGCATCGCAGACGTAATAGAGGTGCGCATGCCGCTGCAGCTTGCCGCGCAAGGCCCGAGCCTGCTGCGCCGCCCGTTTCGGAGGTCCGGCCATCAAGGAGCCAGAACTTGCGGCGGGTTGGTCCGCAAGGTCGCAAACGCTTCGGCCTCCGCCATCATGGCCTCGCTCCGGCCGCTCGTCAGCGGCTCCTGCCGATCGTCCTGCAATTCGCCGCCCAACTGGTCGCAAACCTCTTCGGCCATCCGCCACATGTCGTTGAATACATGCAGTTCGTTCACCGGCAGCGGAAGCTGCGTAAAAAAGACCGTCCGGCGAATCCGGGCGAGCAGCTTCCCGTCCCGGTTGAAGCTGCCTTTCGGGTCCTCGCCATTGGCAACGTAGTACAGCACCGCATGGCCCGGCTCATGCCGCTTCTTGTACAGGCCGTCCCGCGCCAACTCCATGCCGGCGCCGAGCAGCAGTTCATGCAGCATGGTGCCCGAACACGGCTTTTCGAACACGGCCGTCAAAACGAGTACCTGCGGCGCCTTCGCGTCCGTCAGCGTCAATTCCCCTTGGCTCGGGCCGCCGGGCAGCGGCAGGTAGTCCGGAAGATCCAAGCCGACAACACGGTAGGTACGGATTTCCTCCGTCGCCCCGAACTCGCGCAGTTCGGCATCGTCCAGCTCCCGACCGTGGCGCCGGGCCACCAGCGGCCGGTTCAGCGTCGCGCTGTTGCGCCCGAGCGGAAAAATGCGGGTCGGCGGCACTGTCAGCTGAAAATGCACCCACACGACCAGCACCACGCAGACCCCGGCGAAAATCAGGATGCCGTACGGCCCCAGCACTCAAGCCCCCTCCTGAGCAGCCATCTCGACGGCGCGAGCCACGTCCACGCTCACCAGGCGCGACACGCCCGGCTCGTGCATGGTGACGCCGATCAATTGATCCACATGCTCCATGGTGGTCTTATTGTGCGTCACGATGACGAACTGAACACGCTCGCTCATCTCCACGACGATCTCGCAGAAACGCCGAAGATTGTCGTCCGACAACGGCGCATCCACCTCGTCGAGGATGCAGAACGGCGCCGGATTCAGCATGAATAGGGACAGCATCAAGGCCGCCGCCGCCATCGCCTGCTCACCGCCCGAAAGCGCGTGCATCGGCCGGCGGCGCTTCCCTGGCGGGCAGGCCTGCACCTCGATGCCCGTCGTCAGCAGGTTCTGATCCGTCATCACCAGATTCGCTTCGCCGCCCATGCCGATGATGCGCGGGAACGTCTTCTTCAGATTCTCGTCGACCTGCTCGAACGTGCGGCGGAATCGCTCCCGGGTTTCACGGTCGATTTTCGCCATCGCATCCTTCAGCTTCTGCAATGCCTGCTCGATGTCCGCATGCTGCTGCTCCAGCGCATCCCGGCGCTCTTCCAGCTCCTGATGTTCGCTGATCGCCGCGGCATTGATGGGCGGCATCCGCTCCAACTGCCGGGTCACCTTCTGCACTTTCCCCTCCCAGTCCGCCGCCAGCGCATCCTCCGGCAGCGTCTCGAGAATCGGCTCCGGCTCGCAATCCTGTTCGCGCAGGCGGCCCAGCAGCTGGCTGCACAAATCCCGGACCTGCTGGCGCTTCATGTCCTTTTCGTGCAACCGTTCGCGCAGCTCCGTGACCTCCCGAATCGCCAGCGACCGGCCGCGCTCCAGTTCGTTCAGCCCTTCATGCAGCTCCTCCGCCTTGCGCCGCAGCGTCCGCATCTGCGCCTCCGCAGATTCCGTTTCCTTCTCCGCTTCCTCCAACTTCCGCTGCAGCGCCTCGTCCTCTTGTTCGGAGCGCGTTTCTGCCAGCTGCGCTAACCGCGACTCGCTGCGGCGCAACGTCTCCGTCTCGCGTTCGAGCCGCTGCCGGAAGCTCTCGGCCTGCGCCTGCGCGGTGCCAGATTCGAGTTGCAGGCGCTGATGCTCCGCCGATAATTTGCGCATATGCTTCTGCTGGCGCCGCTGGGCTTCGTCGGCACCGCCGCGCTCGGCTTCCAGCCGCGCCAAATCCCGCTCCAAGGCTTCGGCCTGCTGCTCATGCTGCTGCAAAGCTTCGCGGCAGGTCCGAGCATGCTGCTGCAGATCCTCCAGTCGCAGGGCTTCGCGCTCGACCCGCTGCAGGCGCGCCTGAATATGAGCGAACTGCTCAAACTCCTGATCGTAGTCGCACTGCGTGGCGGCCTGTTGCCGCTCGCATTGCTGCAGTTCCTGCTCGGCCGCCTGCTGCTGCCCCCGGCTTTCCTCGAACTCGGCTTCCAGCTGCGCCAACCGTTCCGCCAGCGCATCGATTTCGCGCTGCCGCTCCAACACGCCTTCCGCCCAGCTTTCCGTCGCCGGAAACCGCACCCAGTCCGGCCCCATGCGAATGCCGCTCCGGGTGATGACCGATTGATGCGGCAGCAGCGACGTACGCACCGTGCAAGCCTGCGCCAGCGTATCCGCCGCCAGAATATGGCCGAGCTGGGATTCCAGCGGAATGGAGCTCCGGACCCGGCTCGCCAGCGACAGCCGATCGGCCTGCGACGGCAGCGAAGCTGACCGGTCGATCAGCATCAGCGGCGCAGCGCCCGCGACACGCATCTCCTGAAGCCGTTCCGGCAACCGATCCACGCAAAACGCACCCAGGCATTCCTCCAGCACCGTCTCCACTGCGAACTCCCAGCCGCTCTCCACTTCCAGATAATCGGCCAGCCGCTTGCCTTCCAGCTGCATCTCCTGCAACGCCCGATCATGCGCTTCCGGGTCGCTGGTCAACCCCGATTGCTGCAATGCCTCCAGCGAAGCCAGCCGCCCTTGCGCCTGCATCCTGCTGCTTTGCACCTGCGCCTGCGCCTGCGCCTGGCTCTCCAGCCGGCCCCTTATCCGCTGCATCTGCTCGCGGTTCTGCGCCACCGCCTGCTTGCGCTGCTCCAGACGGGCATGCGCCGCTTCGAAGCGCTGCTGCAACGCGGCGCGCAGGTCGGCCTCGTCCGCGTCGGTCTCGCCCGCCTCGTCCAAGTGCTTCAGTTCGTCGTCGTATTGACGCAACCGCGCCTGCTCCGTGGAACGCGCCTCGCGCACGGCCACCGCCTGTTCGCGCAGCGCCTCGAGCTGCTCCTGCTGGCGGCGGCGCGCCGCATCCTGCGCGGCCGCCGTCTTTTCCGTTTCGGCCAGAACCGCTCGCACTTCCGCCAATTCCGCCGCGCACCGGTCGACATGCGCCTGACGATCCTGCAGCCCCTGGCGCACCTGCGCAAGATGCTCCTGATGCTCGCCGATTTCCGCCTGCAACTGCCGGCGCTCCTGTGCAGCCTGCACGGCCTGCTCGCGCCGCAGATCGATATCCCGCTGCAGTCCGCGCGCTTCCGCCTGCAACTGGTAGAAGCGCGCATGCGCATGCTCCACCGCCTGCATGTCCCGATTGTGTTGCGCCCGCTTCTGCTCCAGTTCCGTCTCCAGCGCCTCCAACTTCTCCTCCTTCTCGGCCCGGGTCGCCGCCAACACCGCATGCTCTTCTTCCCGACCGTGCAGGATGCGGCGACGTTCGCGCAATTGCAGGCTGACCCATTCGGTTTCCCGGGCTCGGTACCGCTGCTTCAGCGCCTCGTACTTCTCCGCCTGATCCTTTTGCTGCTTCAGATGCCGCAGTTGCTTCTCATGCTCCTGCAGGATGTCGTGCGAACGGCTCAGATTCTCCTCGGCATGGCGGATGCGGTTTTCCGTTTCCCGGCGCCGTTCCCGATACAGGGAAATCCCCGCAGCCTCTTCGATGTATTTGCGCATGTCCTCCGGACGCGCCTCGATCAGGCCCTGCACCATGCCCTGCGCGATGATCGCATAGTTGCCGCGACCCAGGCCCGTGCCTTGGAACAGGTCGGCGACATCCTTGCGCCGCACCGGCACGCCGTTGATGAAATAGCGCGATTGGTGTTCCGCATCCCGGCGCACTTCGCGCCGGATCTTGAGTTCGGCATAATCCGCATATTCGCCGCCGACGCGACCCGAACTGTTGTCGATGACCAACTCGATGGAAGCCTGGTCCAGCGGCGCCCGAGACACGGAGCCATCGAAAATGACGTCGCTCAGCGTCTCGCCGCGGATGTTGCGAGCGCTTTCGCCCAGCACCCAACGCACGGCATCGATGATGTTGGACTTGCCGCAGCCGTTCGGCCCGACGACGCCGGTCAGCGATGCCGGAAACTCGACTCGGGTCGGTTCAACGAAGGACTTGAACCCCGCAATCTGGATGCTGGAAAGGCGCATCTCAGACCCGGTGCTATAGAATGTGGAACATTGCAATCAATCGGGGCCGGTAGCGGGTCCGCCAACGCCTGATCAATGACTGCCCAACCATCCAGAGCGCTTGAGACGTTTGACAACCCGGAACCTGGCCGCGATTATACCATTCGGCTCGAAATCCCCGAATTCACCTGCCTGTGCCCACTCACCGGGCAGCCGGACTTCGCCGCGCTGACGCTCGAATACGTGCCGGACCGATGGTGCGTCGAACTCAAATCCCTGAAGCTCTACATGTGGTCGTTCCGCGACGAGCCTGCCTTCCATGAGGCCGTCAGCAACCAGATCCTGAACGATCTGGCCGCTCTTCTGGAGCCGCGCTTCATGCGCCTCACCGGCGCGTTCCGCGTACGCGGCGGCATCACCACCACGGTCGTCGTCGAACACCGCCAAGACGGCTGGGAGCCGCCCGCCGCGGCACCGCTCCCCTGACGCTGCATTGCGCGACTTTCTGCTCGGCTTCAGCTACCCCTGGCGCAGCCTCAGCATCCTGCTGCAGCCGCGCATCCGCCGGCTGGCATGGTGGCCCATCGCCATCAACATCATCGTGTTCGCCATGGCCGTCTACTATCTGGCGGCGACGTTCTCCAGCTGGCTCGACAGCATGCTGCCGTGGTGGCTCGAATGGCTGGCATGGCTGCTCTGGCCGCTGTTCGTGCTGATGATCTTGGCGGTTCTGGTGTTCGCCTTCGCGCGCCTCGCCAATATGATCGCCCTGCCGTTCAATGTCCGACTGTGCCAAGCCCTGTTGCAGATGCGGCCCGAAGATCCGCTCGCGCTGGCCGCCCAACGGCAGACCTGGCGCAGCAGCCTGCGCATGCTGCCGCACGAAGCGGCAAAACTGCTGGCGTTCCTAATCTGGTTCGCGCCTCTGACGGCCTTGAGCTTCGTGCCCGTCGTCGGCATGCCGGCACGCCTCGTCCTGCTGTTCTTCGGCATCTACTGGTGCGCTCTGGAATACATCGACTATCCGCTCAGCGAAGCCGGCCACACGCTCCGGCAGATGCGCGCACGACTCGCGCAGCAACGATTCCTGATGCTGGGGTTCGGCACCGGCCAAATGCTACTGTCGCTCGCGCCGCTGCTCAATCTGCTGGCCATCCCCGTCGGAGTGGCCGCCGCGACCCGGCTATGCCAAGAACACCCGCCGCCGTCCGACGCCTACTGACGGCGCCGCGAAGAACGTCGCACCAGAACCACCGGCACGCCCGGCAGGCGCATCGCCTTCCGGAAGCGTCCCGCCAGATAGCGCTGGTATGCCGGCGGCATTAAATCCAGATGCGTGCCATGCAGCACCAGCCGCAGCGGATGGTTTCCGCCCTGATGGGCATAGCGCACATGGATCCGTCCGCCCCGTACGCGCGGAGGCGGATTCTGGCGCACGGCACGTGCCAGAAAAGCATTGACTTCAGGCGTAGCGAACGTCCGGCCCGCCGCATCGTGCAGCGCAACCGCCGTGCGCAGCAGGCGGTCCGTCCCCATCCCCCGAAGCCCGGAGGTGCGCGTCACCGGCACGTCCGGGGCGAACCGCAAGCGACGGCGCAAGCGCTGCTCTTCCCAAGCCTGCTGCTCCCGGTCCAGCCGGTCGCATTTGTTGAGCGCCACCGCCACCGCCCGCCCCGCGTCCAGCGCCAGCGCAACCAGTGCCGCATCCTGCTCGGCCGCGCCCTGCTCCGCGTCGACCACCACCACCGCCACCTGCGCCCGCTGCACGGAACGCAACGCCTGCGCCACACTGAAGGCCTCGACCGAATCCGGCTCAATCCGGCTCTTGCGCCGGATGCCGGCCGTATCCACCAGCGTCAGGCTCCGTCCGTGGCGCTTCAGGCGCACATCAATGCTGTCCCGGGTGGTGCCCGGCTCCGGAGCCACCACCAGACGCTCGTCCCGAAGCCAGCAATTGACCAACGTCGATTTTCCTGCATTCGGGCGACCGATGACGGCAATCCGAGGCTGCTCCGAAATCGCTTCGGGCGCATCCGCAGGCACCTCTTCCGGCAGCACGGCAGCATCCAGCATCGCTGCCACGCCGGAACCGCGGCGGGCACTGATGCCGAACAGCCGCAGCGCTCCCAACTCCGCAAATTCCGCCACCGCCGCCGCCGCATCCCGCCCGTCCACCTTGTTGACAGCGACCGTCAGCGGCTTGCCGCACGCACGCAACTGCGCATGCAGTTCCCGATCACCCGGGGCGCACCCGGCCTGTGCATCCAGCACCAGCACCAGCCCGTCCGCCTCTGCAATCGCCTGTTCCGTCTGGCGCATCAGGCCGCGTTCCGATTCGGTATGAGCTTCGGTCATGCCGCCGGTGTCGACCGCGATGAACGCACACCCCGCATGATGCGCCACACGGTAGCGCCGATCGCGCGTCACGCCGGGCACATCCGCGACAAGGGCATCGCGGCTGCCGGTCAGGCGATTGAACAGCGTGGACTTGCCGACATTCGGCCGGCCCAGCAAGGCAATGACGGGAATCACGTCCGGAAGCCGGACTGCCGATTCACTCCGTTGCGGCGCTCCGCAACGGCACGAACTGGTAGACCGCGAACTGTCCGTTCCGGTGCAGCAAGTAGATCCGGTCCAGCCGCACCTGCGGCGGCGCCTGCAGCGCATCGCCGACCTTGTGCCGGGCCACAATCTTGCCGTCCGTAATGCGCAGCCAGTGCATGTAGCCTTCGAAATCAACCACGACCACATGCAGCCCGGTCGGCGCC
This sequence comes from uncultured candidatus Poriferisulfidus sp., assembly GCA_963668445.1. Lineage (GTDB taxonomy): Bacteria > Pseudomonadota > Gammaproteobacteria > Poriferisulfidales > Poriferisulfidaceae > Poriferisulfidus. The sequence goes on along the minus strand of OY764335.1, from coordinate 645,473 downwards.
GGAGCGCTGAGGTCCCGGTACGCCAGCGCCTCCTGCTGCCAATGCACACCGCCATTGCTCCGGTCCAGCGACCATACCGCGCCATGCATGTCGGCGACGTATACCGACACTTCGTCCAATCCCGGCCCGTGCCGGGCCTCGATTTCCTTCGACCATAAGAGGCCGCCTTCCACCGTCTCCACGGCGCCGATCTGGTTGTAGAGTGCCGCAGCGTATGCCACGCCGTCCTCCAGCTGCATGTGCCCGTCCACATCCACGATCCGGTCCAGCTCCGTGCGTCCCGTCGGCATGGCCAAACGCGCCTCCCAATGCCGTAGGCCGCTCGCGGCATCGAATGCCATCAGCTTCCCGTCGTCGAAGCCGGCCAGCAGCCGCTCCCCGTCGCCCAGTGGCATCCCCGCCCCGCGCAAGGTCAAACTGGGACTGCTATGCACGTGGCTCCACAGCAGGGCGCCGCCCTCCGCCGACAGCACGCTCAAGCGCCCGTCGTTCGTGCGCACCGCCACACGGTCTCCTTCCAGCGCCTGAACCCTTAACACCTCGCTTGGCAAGATCTCGCGCCAAAGCTGCGCACCCGTCGCCCGGTCCAAGGCGAAGACCTCGCGCTCCCAAGTGCCGACATACACCCGTTGCCCGTCGGCCGCCGCGCCCGCCAGCACCAACCCCGGGATATCCGCCTCCCAAACCTTGGCCCCGGTGGAGGCGCGCAAGGCGACCACTTCGCCCTCGGGACCTGCCAGAAACACATGCTCGTCATCAATCCACGGCACGATCTGGCTGTCCACATCGCCATAATCGTAACCGGTACCGTAGTCCCAGATAGGCGTCAGCGCAATGCGATTGGCCACCGGGAAGAGCGGGGCCACCCGCGACTCCCTATCGCTCCAGAAATCGACCGCATCGAGGGTGTCGCTCCCGCAGCCCGACAGGCCGAGCGCACAGGCCCAGACCGCCGCGATGGCATAATTAATGCGCGGCATCTTCGCCCTCCCCGCCGCCGAGTTCGGCCAGCTTCAGCGCAAGGAATTCGCTGTCCAGCCCATGTTCCATCGCCTGCACGTATTCCAATCGCGCTTCGGCGGCACGGCCGGCCTGCCGGTACAAGTCGCCGCGCAACTCGTGCGCGAGACCCTCGTAGCCTTCCACATCCATGCCTTCCAATACCTCCAGCCCCCGCTCCCAATCCTGCTCAGCCGCGAGCAGCCGCGCCAGGCGGAGCGCCGCCACCGGCGCGAACAGGCCATCCTCGGCACGTTCGTGCACCCACTCCAGAAGGTGCTTCGCCTCCTCGGGCCGCTGCGCCTCCAGATGGGCGCGTGCCGAAATCAGGCTGGCCATCCAAGCGTACGGCGTCCCGCCGTACTCGCGGCGCAATCGGGCCGCCAGTTCGTACGCCTCCTCCTCCAGATCTTCTTCCAGATAGCTGTTATGCTGCTCGTACAGCAGGGCCGCATCCGTCGCCTGCTGCACCCGCCAGTACTGCCAGCCCTTGTAGCCGCCCACGCTGCCCAGCACCAGCAGCACGCCGACGACGACTGCGACGCCGTTGTCTTTCCACCAGCCCTTGATTTCTTCAAGCTGCTGCTGCTCTTCGGGACTCAAAGCCATCGGATTACTCTTCGGATTGCAGGAATTCCGCCAATGCGGGAACAATTTTATCCAATAAAACCGTCCGCTGCTGTTGGGCTCCGCGCAACGGCTTCAGCACGACGCAGGATTGCGCCAGCTCTTCCTCGCCCATAATCAGGGCGGCGAGTGCGCCGCTCCTGTCGGCCCGCCGCAACTGCGCCTTCATGCTGCCGCCCCCCATGTTCAAGCGTATGCGCGCTCCCGGCAGCTGCTCGCGCAACTGCATCGCCAATCCTCGCATGCGCCCTGCCGCCGCCGCTCCCAAGGCAGCCAAATAGAATTCCAGCTCCGCCCCAGACTCCATATCTAGGCATTCGGAAATGCGTTCCAGACCGAGTGCGAAGCCGACCGCCGGCGTCGCCCGGCCGCCCAGCTGCTCGACCAGACGATCGTAGCGGCCGCCGCCGCCCAAAGCCGCCTGCGCCCCCAAGTCCGGAACCACCCACTCGAACACGGTCATGCCGTAATAATCCAGTCCGCGCACCAGTTGCGGCGCCAACGCATACGCGACCCCATGCGCCTCCAGCACTTCGCGCACCCCGTCGAAATGCGTCCGCGATGCCGTGCCCAGCAGTTCCTGCAACTGCGGCGCGTCCGCAACCAACTCCTGCGCCGCTTCCGATTTGCTGTCCAGCAGCCGCAATGGATTGGTTTGCAGGCGCCGCCGGTCGTCTTCCTCCAGCTGCGCCGCGTATTTCCCGAAGTGCTCGACCAGACGCTCGCGCCAAGCAGCCCGCTCGTCAGGATTGCCCAGCGTATTGAGCAGCAACTGCGGCGCAAGCCCAAGGCGCTGCCAGCCCTGCCAGCCCATGAGCAAGAGTTCCGCGTCGATGTCCGGCCCCGTCATGCCGTAGGCTTCGACGCCAAACTGGTGGAACTGGCGCAAACGGCCCTTCTGCGGACGCTCGCGCCGAAAGAACGGGCCCGAATACCACAGGCGCTGCTGCCGATTCGGCACCAGCCCATGCTGAATGGCCGCACGCACGCAGCCGGCCGTGCCTTCCGGCCGCAAGCTCAGCATGTCGCTGTTGCGGTCTTCGAACACGTACATTTCCTTTTCCACGATGTCGGTCGCCTCACCAATGGAACGTTGGAACAACGCGCACGGCTCCACGACTGGAAACCGGATCTCCTCGTAGCCGAAACTCAGCGCCACCTCGGCCCACGCCTGCTCCACGCGGCGCTTGAGCGACGCTTCGCCGGGCAGAACGTCATGCATGCCGCGGACGGATTGCAAGCGGCTCATGCGACGCCTCCATGCATGCCCATCGCCGGGCGGTTCGGCGCCAGCGGACGCAAGACGCGCGGCCGGATCTCGCCCGCCAATTGCCCGCAAGCGGCCGCAATGTCGCCGCCGCGCGGCCGGCGCGTCAGCGTCACGATGCCTGCCTCACGCAGAATGCAGCCAAAACGGTTCTGCGCCGCCACGCCCGAAGCGGCGAAGCCGCTGCCCGGAAACGGATTGAACGGGATAAGGTTCACTTTCGCGGGCAAGCCCTCCAAGCGCCGCGCCAATGCCCGTGCCTGCTCATGGCTGTCGTTGACGCCATCCAGCAAGGCGTATTCGACCGTCACCGTATGCTTGCGCGTACGACCGGCAACATAGCGCCGACAAGCCGCCAGCAGCGCTGCCATCGGATAGCGCGCATTGATCGGCATCAGGCGCGTGCGCAAGGCATCGTCCGGTGCATGCAGCGAGACCGCCAAACTGACCGGCTCCGTTCGGCGCAAGCGGTCGATGCCGGGCACCAGTCCGGCCGTGCTGACCGTAATCCGGCGGCGGCCCAGCGCGTACGCATGGTCGTTCTGGAACAGCGCCAATGCCGCCAGCACCGCGTCCGGATTCGCCAACGGCTCGCCCATACCCATGAACACCACATTCGTGATCGGCGTCTCCGGACGCAAGCGGTGCCGTACTAGCCATAGCTGGGCCACGATCTCATGCGCCGTCAGATTGCGGCCGAAGCCGCTGCGAGCCGTACGGCAGAACGCACAACCGAGGGCGCAACCCGCCTGCGAAGAAATGCATAAAGTCGTCCGCGCCGGGCCCGGAATCAGCACGGTCTCGATGACATTGCCGCACGCCAGACGCAACAGCCACTTGTGCGTGCCGTCGCTGGCGCGACGGGATTCGGCGACTTCCGGCAGGACGCATTCCGTTGCGTCGCTCAACAGCAGGCGCAAGCGCCGAGGCAGGCAATCCATCCGTTCCGCACGGCATTCGCCGTGCCGATGAATCTGCTGCAGCAAGGCCGCAGCATGCGCCACCGACTCGCCCCGCTCGGCCAACCATGCTTCCCACTGCTGGCAACTCCGCCCCAGAAGGGGAATCCGGGCGGATGTACCGTTCATCGGGTACGAGGGCAGATATCCTCGGCCTTGAAGAAGAACTCGATTTCCGCCCGAGCCGTGTCAGGGCCGTCCGACCCGTGCACCGCGTTTTCGTCGACCTGCGTCGCGAAGTCCGCCCGAATCGTGCCCGATGCCGCTTCCGCGGGATCGGTCGCTCCCATCACTTCGCGATTGCGGGCGATGGCATCCTCCCCTTCGAGCACTTGCACCATGACGGGGCCGGAAATCATGAATTCGATCAAGTCCGGGAAAAATGGGCGCTCCCGATGCACGGCATAAAACGCTTCGGCGCGCTCGCGTGAAAGGTGCAGCATGCACGCTGCGACAATGCGCAGGCCCGCAGCTTCGAAACGCTGATAGATGTCGCCGATGTGGTTGCCGCCGACAGCATCGGGCTTGACGATGGAAAGGGTTCTTTCAATGGCCATAGCTTCCTTAGCGATCCGTCATGCCCCGGATCGTCCGTAGATGGGTTTCAGGACAGGGTGTGCGGCGGATATTGTAAGCGAATTGGGAAATTCCGCATATTCGGGGGCATTTTGCACTTCCCCGAACTCGGCACAAATTCCGGCTTGGTTTGATGCTTGCGCATTCTGAATTAAACTAAGCTGGGCGAGCCAAGTTGAGGATTTGACGTGTGCACGATTGACATACATGAGGCGGAAACCTGTCTTTCTCGTTTGGTCAGGAATGCGGTCAGCGGCGAGCCTTTCATCATCACGATTGCAGGAAAGCCCATGGTCAAGGTAACATCCGTGGCAGCAGGAAAAACCGGAACCGAACGGCGGATTGGTTTCATGGCGGGGCAAATCAATATTCCGGATGATTTCAATCGCATGAGTCCCGCAAAAATCGAGACCTAATTTGAAGGCAGGAGCAACGGCGATTGGACCTGACTTTATAGAACAGGTCCGACATGTTTGTTCGAATCAGCCGCATGCGTTGCCCTAATAATGCATGAAAGCGGACACAAGCATCTGATGGCTCCCCACACGCAATTCCTCTGATCTCCCCCTTCAAAAAAGGGCCTCGCATAAACGAGGCCCTTTTAGCTTTGCGCAACGGCTTCGCCGTTACATCATGCCGCCCATGCCTTCCATGCCGCCCGGAGCGCCGTGCGAATGCGGCTCTTCCTCCTTCGGAAGTTCCGCCACCATGGCCTCCGTGGTAATCATCAGGCTGGCCACAGAAGCCGCGTTCTGCAGGGCCGAACGGGTCACCTTGGCGGGATCCAGAATCCCCATATCCAGCATGTCGCCGTATTCGGCCGTCGCGGCGTTGTAGCCGTGGTTGCCTTCGGCCTTGAGTACATCCGCGATTACCACGGACGGCTCCCGGTCGCCGGCGTTCGCCACGATCTGCCGCAGCGGCTCGCCCAGCGCATGGCTGAGAATCTCGATGCCGCGCTGCTGATCGTTGTTGGAACCCTCCAGCGTGTCCAGTGCGGAGCGGGCCCGCAGCAGGGCGACGCCGCCGCCCGGCACAATGCCCTCTTCAACCGCCGCACGTGTCGAATGCAAGGCATCCTCCACGCGAGCCTTCTTCTCCTTCATCTCGACTTCGGTAGCCGCGCCGACCTTGATGACGGCCACGCCGCCGGCCAACTTGGCCATGCGTTCCTGCAACTTCTCCTTGTCGTAATCGGACGACGACTCCTCGATCTGCTGGCGAATCTGGTCCACGCGAGCCTTGATGTCCTTGGCTTCGCCGGAACCATCAATGATCGTGGTGTTCTCCTTGGACAGGGTCACGCGCTTGGCAGTGCCAAGATCGTCGAGTGTCGCCTTCTCCAGCGACAAGCCGACTTCCTCGGAGATCACCGTACCGCCCGTCAGGATGGCAACGTCCTGCAGCATGGCCTTGCGGCGGTCGCCGAACCCGGGCGCCTTGACCGCAGCCACTTTGACGATGCCGCGAATGGTATTGACCACCAGCGTCGCCAGCGCTTCGCCTTCCACGTCTTCCGCAATGACGAGCAGCGAACGCCCGGACTTGGCGACCGACTCCAGCAACGGCAGCAGGTCCCGAATGTTGGACACCTTCTTGTCGTGCAGCAGGATGAACGGGTTTTCGAGGTCGGCCGTCATGCTGTCCTGATTGTTCACGAAGTACGGCGACAGGTAGCCGCGGTCGAACTGCATGCCCTCGACCACTTCCAGCTCGTTCTCCAACGAGTTGCCTTCCTCGACGGTGATGACGCCTTCCTTGCCCACCTTGTCCATGGCTTCCGCGATGATATCGCCGACGGCCGGATCGGAGTTGGCGGAAATGCTGCCGACCTGCGCGATCTCCTTGCTGTCGGTGCACGGACGGGACAGGCCGGAGAGATGCTCCACCACGGACATCACGGCCTTGTCGATGCCGCGCTTCAGATCCATCGGATTCATGCCGGCGGCCACAGCCTTGGCGCCTTCGCGCACGATCGACTGCGCCAGCACGGTGGCGGTGGTGGTGCCGTCGCCGGCGACGTCGGACGTCTGCGACGCCACTTCCTTGACCATTTGAGCGCCCATGTTCTCGAACTTGTCCTTAAGCTCGATCTCCTTGGCGACCGAAACGCCATCCTTGGTCACGGTCGGCGCGCCGAACGACTTGTCCAGCACCACATTGCGCCCCTTGGGGCCCAGCGTCGATTTCACGGCATTGGCCAGCAGGTTCACGCCCTTGAGCATGCGCTGCCGGGCGTCCTCGCCGAAATTAACCTCTTTCGCTGCCATTGTTTGATTTCCTCATCAGGGTTGTGTGTTTAGTTAAGAAAGGGTTTGGGCCGGCGTCAGCTTTCGATCACGGCCATGATGTCATCTTCGCGCATCACGACCAGCTCGTCGCCGTCCAGCTTGCATTCGGTACCGGAATATTTTCCGAACAGCACCTGATCGCCGACTTTGACATCCATCGCCTGGCGCGTTCCATCGTCCAGTGCCTTGCCGGGGCCTGCGGCCAGCACTTCACCGCGAACCGGCTTTTCCGTTGCACTGTCCGGGATGACGATGCCTCCCGGGCTGGTGCGCTCCTCTTCAAGGCGCTTGATCACAACACGATCATGCAAGGGCCGAAGTTTCATATTAAAACTCCTAAAAATTATAGATTTATCAAAAATTTATTTCTTGGCGGCCAGCGGGCCTATGCCCGCATCCGCTCTGACATGGCCTATTATTGGGGATTACGCTCCAAATTTCAAGTGCCGCATCGAACGCCAGGCCCGGAAGCCATGTCCTACAATAGCACTTTGCCGTCCAGCCCATGCCTTCCGCAGACCCCCTTGCCATCCAACGGGCGCTTCTGAGCGTCTCGGACAAAACCGGCATCGTCGAACTGGCCAAAGTGCTGGCCGAGGCTGGCATCGAACTGATTTCCACCGGCGGCACCGCGCAAGCCCTGCGCGATGCCGGCCTCGAGGTCTGCGAAGTCGCCGGCATCACCGGCTTCCCGGAAATCATGGGCGGACGGGTCAAGACGCTGCATCCCAAAATCCATGGCGGCCTGCTGGCCCGCGGCGCGACGGACGCGGAGGTCTGTGCCCAGCATGGCATCGCACCCATCGACCTGCTGGTCGTCAACCTGTATCCGTTCGTGCAAACGATTGCCGCCCCCGAGTGCAGCCGCCGCGATGCCGTCGAGAACATCGACATCGGCGGACCTGCCATGCTCCGCGCCGCCGCCAAGAACCACGACCATTGCTGCGTGGCGGTCGATCCGTCCGACTATGCGCGCGTGGCCGAAAAACTGCAAGCCGACGGCAGCATCGACCATGCCATGCGCTTCGAACTGGCTGCCAAAGCCTTTGCGCATACGGCGGCCTACGATGCCTGCATTGCCGACTATCTGGCGCAGGAGCTCGAGCCGGACCGTCCGCTTCCGCGTGACATGCGCACAACGCTCAGCTGCCGGAATCTCCTGCGCTACGGCGAGAATCCGCACCAGCAAGCGGCGCTCTACCGGTTCCCCGGCGCGCCGAACGGCACCCTTGCAACGGCGACGCTGCATCAAGGCCAGGAATTGTCGTACAACAACCTCGCGGACGCGGATGCCGCGTTGGAGGCCGTGCGCGCCTTCAAAGAACCGGCCTGCGTCATCGTCAAGCATGCCAACCCGTGCGGCGCGGCCCAAGCCGCCGACAGCGACGATGCCTACGAGAACGCCTACCGGACCGACCCGACCTCGGCCTTCGGCGGCATCATCGCGTTCAACCGTATGGTAGAGGCCCCTTTGGCGAAGAAAGTCATCGAACGCCAGTTCGTCGAAGTGCTGATTGCGCCGAACTATCAGCCGGAAGCGTTGCAGACGCTTGCCGCCAAGCCCAAAGTGCGCGTGCTCGCGGTTGGCAATCCGGCACCGGCCGGCCGCTGCCTGCAAGTGCGCAGCATCAGCGGCGGCCTGTTGGCGCAAACCCCGGATGATGCCCTGCTGGAAGCCGGGCAGCTGCGCGTGGCTACGGCGCGGGCGCCCAGCGATGCCGAGCGCCGCGACCTCCTGTTCGCTTGGACGGTGGCGAAATTCGTCAAATCCAACGCTATCGTCTATGCGCGCGACGGCCGCACGCTCGGCATCGGCGCCGGGCAGATGAGCCGCATTTATTCCGCCCGCATCGCCGCCATCAAGGCCGCCGATGAGGCGCTGGCGCTGGAAAGCGCCGTCATGGCTTCGGATGCCTTCTTTCCGTTCCGCGACGGTCTGGATGCCGCGCACGAAGCCGGGATCTCCGCCGTCATCCAGCCCGGCGGCAGCCGCAACGACGACGAAGTAATCGCCGCAGCCAACGAACACGGCATGGCCATGCTCTTCACCGGCATGCGCCATTTCCGGCACTGAGCCGGCCGGCGTCAGGACCGCAAGCAGACGTCAGCGGTTGAACGGCAGTTTGGCGAGCATCGAGGCCATGGCGCAGGAACCGCTGGCGCCCGCATAGAACAGCCCGGCCCCCACTAGGCCCGACAGCCAGTAGAATCCGGGCGCTACCCACATGCCCAGCCCGAAGCCCAGCATGATCAGGCCGCCCGCCACCATCTGCACTTGGCGCATGATGTCGATGCCGCCGCCTTCGGAAGCCACCGGGCCGCCGGCCTTCTGCCACGCCATGATGCCACCTTCCAGCACGTAGGTCTCCGCATAGCCCACGGCCGCCAGCCGTTCGGCATGCTCCCGCGTGCGCCGGCCGCTGCGGCAATGGAAAATGCCGACGGTCTGCTGCGGCTCGGCCTTCAGCCCCGCTTCCAGCCCGGACAGCGGCATCCAGCGCGCCTGCGGAATGTACAGGTTCTTGCGCTCGCCAGCATCCCGAATGTCGATCAGTTCGGCACGGCCTTCCGCCAACCGCTGTTGGGCATCCTGCGCCTTGATTTCACGCACGTCCATGGTGTTCTCCATGCTTCCCGGGGAGGTTCCCCGTCGTTCAGCCATTATACCCGTCACCGGTTCATGTTGCGCCCCATGCCCGACACGCCAGAGCGGCTTGCGACGCCCATGCCCGTCGGGTCGGACGACGGCCCTAGCGCATCCAGACCGCGCATGGCGAAATTCCCGGCCGCGTACACCACCCACAGCATGCCCAGCGGCAGCAGCATATGCAACGCCATCGTGCCGTAGCCCAGCGCGATGCGGTCGATGGCCCAGCGCCCCGGGTCTCCGAGCTTCATGCCCGGATACATCGCGTCGATCAGCGCATCGTCGAGAAAATTGGAGATGCCGAACATCATGGAGAACAGCCGGACCGCAGCCATCATGATCATGATGCGCAGCGCCGCCGTCAGGCTGTAGAGCGTCAGGAACATATAGCCACCGAGCAGCATGTACAGCACCATCAACATCAGGCTCTGCGCCATCGGCGCCAAGCGGCGCATGATATGCAGCCGAGCGTACAGGCCGAGCGCCTCCGAACCGACGAAGGCCGTCGCGCCGACGGCCGTCGACATCAGGAAGCCACTGAGGCTGGCGGTCGCCGCCCATGCCGTCCAGCCGCTGGCCAGTCCAGAGCCGACCGCGAGCGCCCCGAGTCCCGCCAGTATCTCGTCGTCCGGTCCGCTGACGCCGTAGCGGCGCGCCCCGTTGAGGATGGTGCTGCGCACCATCTGCTCCTCGACAAATTCCCGCGAATGCGCGTGTTGCGTCATCTCCGCGATCCAGTCCATGTCCGGCACGTACTGCACCAGAAGACGCATCAGGCCAGTATTGGCGCCGTCGCCCAGCCACCAGTCGCGGCAGACCGGCAACTGCCGGTCGCCGACCCACCTCGCAACCGGCGTGCGTGGCCGCGGGAAAGGATCGTACGAGCACGGACCTTCATCTGCCATCGCATCGCACAGCGCGTAGTAGCCCGGTTCGTCCAGAAAGAAGCGGTTGCCCGGATATTCCGCCGTCTTGCGCTCCACGATGTCCTCGCCCGGCTGGAAGCGCTCGTACTTGCGCCACGCCGGCACGAAGCACTGGCTGGCGAAATGATCGAATTCCTGGCGCACCGGCGGATCCTTGATGAACGAATGGCGCATCCGGAAGGCGAGCCCCGAATAGTCGCGGAAACAGGGCAGATTCTTCAGCACCGCCTGGGTGATGCCGCCGCTGACGGACAGGACGACGGACCAGAACATCGGAATGCGGGGATGCTCCTCGTGGTAGCGCGCCAGCTGGGTTGAATCGTACGTCGTGCCGGTATCGCCGTACGTATGCGCGGTCCCGTCCAGCTGGCAGACCGGCGCGTACTCGATGGAATTCGGCTCGACCTGGACGTACGGCACGACCATGAAAACGAACACCACCAGTGCAACCGGCACGCTGATCCTCATCTGGCTCAGCGAGCCTTCGCTGTTCGGAAACACGTTCTGGGAACTGAGCGGCCCGATGAAATCGCGAATAATGAGCACTAGGAACGGGATGAGCAACAGGTTCAGGTCGTCCGCCAGTTCGAACAGGAGTTCGTACATGCTCCAACCGAACATCGTCAGATAGACCTCGATGTAGCTGAAAGCCGGAATCGTCGCGTACATGCCTCAGCCCCAGTGCCGCAGCAGCAGCAGCCCCTCGTAGACCGCGATGGCCGCCGCCAGCGTCACCGCCAGCCGCCGGCGTTCGACGGCATTGAGCGGCGCATGCCCGCGCACTGTCCGGCGGCGATCGACCCAGCGCAGCATGTACGGCCAGCACCACAGCAGATACAGGTACATCGCCCCGTGCACCACCAGATGCACCCATGGCCCATGCCGGGCTAGCCATCCCCGGCCCTGCGCCAGTACGCCGGCCGCATGCTCCAAACGATTCAACGGCATTTCGGCCAGTTGCGTGGCGGCATAGTGCAGCGCCAGTCCGACCGCTCCCAGAAGCGCAAGGATCCAGAGGAGACGGCGGCGGCGAAGACCGATCATCAAGGCGTCTTCGGCAACGGAAAGCCTCCATCCTCCAAGCCCGATTCGGTCGGGTCAGGCGGCGTCAGGCGAATGGGCTTGAGGGCGCCGCTGAGCGCTTCGTATTCGATAAACGTGCGGATCGTCTCGGCCGCCAGCCGATGCGAGGCCCGCACTTCGTTCAGCACGAAGTCCACCTGCCGGTTAAGGTGGCCCAAAGCGGCATCCAATGCCTGCTGCGCCGGCTTGAGTGCCGCAACATTCGGTTCCTGGCGCCCGGCCATCAGCGCCGCCCGGGCGACGAACGTCTTCTCGACGATGCGCGCCGCCGCCAACTCCGAAGCCAGCCTCTGGATGCGCCAACCGGAATCGGCTTGCGCCTGCAGCGTATCAATGACCTCGCGGCGTACGACCAGATTCCGGCTGGAGATGTCCGCCAGATCCTGTGCCTGCAGCGCTACCGGGTCCGTGCGCACCAGCCGCCACAGGATTTTTTCGACCCGGACACGCTCCGCCTCGATCAGAGGCAGCAGCCCGTGTCCGGCAATGGTCGGACTCGGCGCTTCGTCCAACAGGCTGATTGCCTGCTCCCCGATGATGTCCACCAGCCAGTTCGCGGCGTCCTCGGGCGCGGCGAACAATTCCGCAGCGGCCGTTGCGCGCTGTGTCTGCGTACACGTCACGGCTTCGCCGTTGAGCAGGCACCAGCCGGCGCGAGCGCTGTCGTACACCGGACGGATCAGCGCCTGTCCGGCCCCGCCGGCGCGCCGGCCTCCGACCCAGGCCAAACCTTCGACCGCCGCTTCCTCTGCGGCCTCTTGCGCCTCCAACACATTGCCCTCTTCATGCGCCTGCCGCCCCCATTCGAGCGACTTGGCAACTTGCGTCCATGCGCTGGCGGGCCCGCGGTCCGCCACCGCCCGCTCCATCTCTTGGCAGGACCGCAGCGCCAGTTTGTACGCCTCGCCGGCACGGGCTGTGTAATACTGCATCAGCTGGCAGGCGCCCGGAAACGCCCGGCAAAACAAGCCGCCGGGCAAGGCCAGAAGGAACTGCTCCGGAAGCGACTTCAACGTCATCAATTGATCTTCCAAGCGCTGCAGTATCTGCTCCACCTGAAAGCGGAAGTCGAATTTGCCGCAACTGTAGGTCGCGCCGACCTGCACATCCGGCAGCAACTTGATGCGCAACGTCTGTCCCGGAGTCGGCGGCACCGCCCGGGAACCGCCCAGCGTGTAGTACAGCCCCAACTCCTCACTGCTCGGCAGGCTGGCTGGCGGCGCGGCCAGCGCCGCAACCGGCAGCCACAGGCCCAGCGCCGCCCAGCCCCGCCATGTCATGATGCGGCCCGCATGCGCCGCCGACGGATCGATTCGCCAATCCGGTACACCGCCTCCAATTCCGAACAGCCCGAGCGCCGCATGATGGCTGCGCGCCGCGCCTTCTCGTCCTTTTCCGTCTGGCTCAGCGCCAAGGCCAGCGCCGGCGGCACATTCCGAAACGGCGTCATCAGCTTGCCGGACATCACCACGCCTTCGGTGTATTTGCCGGGTTCCTTGCGTGCCGACAAGATCATGGCCTTCTGCTCATCGCTCAACTCGCGGAAGCGTGCGATCATATTGGCCTCGTCACGCTCCATTGCCATGCAGACCCACCATTCCGGCTGGTTGAGAAGTTCCCGTGCCGTTTCCGGAATCTGCCGCAGGCTCTGCGTCGCGATCCACAGCCATGCGCCATAGGTGCGCCACATCGCCGAGATGGTCAAGATGTAGGGAGAAATCAGCGGATTCTTCAGAAGCAGGTGCGCTTCGTCCAGCACCACGACGGTCTGCCGCGACGAGTACTGCTGGGCTTGCACCTGATCGTTGATGCGCGACAGCAGGCCGCTCATGGCCACCGCCAGCCATGCCTCGTTGCGCCGGTGCCCCAAGGCTCCCAATTCGACGACGGTGACGTCCGCCTCGGGCCAGGATTCGCCGGGCTGATCGAAGATCTTCCCCGCCCGGCCCGTGCAAAACAGTTCGATCGTATTGGCCATGCGGCTCAGATTGCTGCGCTGGGCTTCGCTGAGCCGATCTTCGCCCAAGCATCCGGCTTCCGCCGCCTGATGCATGCTGGCGGCCAAGTCCCGGGTTCGCACAGGCTCTTCCGGACGCGCCGCCGCCGCCCGCGCCATGGCCAGGAGCGATTTTCGGATCAGGTTCAGATCCTCGCGCGCCAAGCGCGATTCCTCCTTCGGGTCGCCACCGGTAATCATAAGCCGCGCCTGGATTTCCATCTCGCCCAGCAGGTCCCGCTCCGTGCCAAGCCGCGTTGCATCGGCAGCCTCACCTTCCAGTAGCAAACGGGCTTCGGCGAAAGGCGGAATCGAAGTCCGGTCGCCGTGGACATGGTGCACGGTCAGGCCCTTGGAAGCAAAATGCTCCGCCAGCAGGCCGAAGGTCGGCAAGGCCGTAATCAGGTACAGGCGCGGCCGATGCACCGCCATGGCGTGCAGCAGGGTATTGATCAGGAAAGCCGTTTTGCCGGAGCCAGTCGGCCCGAACACGAACAGATGCGCGTTCTTGGTGCGGTCCCGACGATTGAGAGGATCGAAGGACAGCGGCTCGGCGCCGCGATTCCACGCCAACACGCCAGGATGCCGCGTGCCCGACGAACGGCCGTAGAACGGCAGGCAGCGCACCACGTGGTCGGCGAACCACAGCCGCGACCGGCGCATGTAGAAGCGCCGGTCCTGCACCGGATTGAAATTGAACGGCAAGGCGCGCACATAAGAGTCCTGCGCCAAAGGGTCGTCCTTGGGCGGAATCAGGGTGATGCCATGCGCCATCAGAATGGCGCTCACCTCGACGACCCGACGCTCCAGCGCCTCGTCATCGGCCGCCGACACGAAGACGCCGCTGAACACCGGCAGGATGGGATTCCCCTCGGAAACCTCCTGCACCGCCGCTTCTGCCAGCGAACGAATCGCCACGGCTTGAGGGTCGCTGCCGACCGCATTGCGCTTAACGCGCCCGACATGCTCGAGGATGTGGTCCTGCGGCACGAATGCGACAGCCATCGTCCAGATCGTGCCTTCCGGCATTCGGTCCCACAGCACCTGCTTGCGCGGGCCCTGCGCCCGTTCCGCAGTGAGATGCCCGATTTCGGGTTCGCACAGCAGCGCATTGACCGTTAAGAACCGGTGCGGTCGGCCATGGAAGTACCAGCAGCCGCGATCGGATGCCGACCATGGGGCGCCATGCCGCAAGGCCCGATGCGCAATATCGCCCAGCGCCGTCTCCCCCAGCAGTGCCAACGGCGTCGCGGCAAGCGGCGCTTCCGGCTCTGCAGCCGCCGCCTCCGACGGCCCGAACCAGTCCCCCAGCCATCCGCACAGATCATCGGCATCCCGTGCGACCAAACGAATGCCGGCTTGCGCCAGCGAATGGCTTAGCCGCTCGCATACATCGTCAATATGCTGCGCGTTCAGGATCGTATCCTGATCGGCAATGCGCCACACGCATAGTCGGATGCTGCGCAGCCGCCCCTTCCAAACGACCCGGTCGACCGGATCAACGAAAAACCCCGATTCGCCGCATGCGTCCTGAAAATGCGCCCGAAGATTCTCCAACCAGTGCCGCGCATACTCGCTGCCCCGCACGGTCGGCTCGATGTACTGCTCCAACTGGCGCATACAGCCATCCAGGCAGTACCGGTCCTGCACGAAGAATTGCGCGACCCACGGCGACCGCTCGTCCTGCGGGAATGCATCGCGCAGCAGCGGCAGAAGGCGCCGATGCAAATCTTCCAGAAACTCGGAGGGGCGGCCTTCCGTCTGGGCCGGAACCACATCGAACAGACGTCCCACGCTGCACAAATCCTTCATCAGCACGATGCCGCGGCCCAATGCGGCCTTGGGAAACAGCAAATCCGCGAACGATGCGGCGGCCTTAATCTTCTGCCCGCCCAGTTCCCCGACCGGCCGCTGGAATTGCGTACGCGTCACCGGAGCCCGATGCCTTCCATTCCAGCATCGCGCCCCGGCATGCGGCGCGTGCCGGGAATCCGCCGGCAAGGATGCCCTGCGGCTGCCGAACCAACGCTCCAGCACGCGCATTTCTGCCTACCTAGCCTGCATGAGATCCTCCAGAAGCTCCACGATGTCGTCGCGCAGCTTCAAGATGCGCACGAAATGCGGGTCGTCTTCCGGAAGGTCTCCGTCTTCAATGTCAATGCGCATGTCGCGGATCGTATGGTCCAGCGGAACCAAGGCGATGTACAAGCGCTTGGCTACCGGATTGTCCAGAACGCGCTCCATGCTGTTCATGAATTTCGATTTTTTCTTTTTCTTGCCCATGGCGGTCTCCTATAGGTTGCGGTGTCCTAGATAGCGGCCTTTGCCCGGCTTGCAGCACTCGTACGGGCGCCACAGGTTCCAAGCGTAACTGCCATCCATGCTGGTTTTGCCGGACGACCAGTCCGACAGGGTGCCGAAGGTTTCGCAATGCGTTTGCGTCTTCGGACTGATCATTTGCCATCGTGCGTTGCGCTCGTTAATCGGCGGCAGCCACGCCATCTGCACCTGAACCCGGCAGCGTCCGCGGCCTTGCTCCGAACAAGGCTCGGCACCCTCCGATGCTTCCGGCTGCCATAGTCCGCCGGACTCTTCGCAGGCTTGGCAGTTTTGCGCACTGGAGTCGCCATGCCGCACTTCGCGGGGCCCGTCGTAGGCGAACGGCACGTACACGCGGGCCTGATGCTGCTGGGTTACGATGTCGGCGGCACGCTGCACCGCGACGGCCGCAGCCTTCGCGTCTTCCGTCTGCATGACGAAACCGGTGCGCGGAAACACCGAACCCCACGAATTGCGCGGCCACACGCCGATTTCGCGCAGGCCCGGCGTCACGCTTTCCACCCGTGCGGACTCGAATCCGCCGCGCCATTCCGCCTGATCCAGCGCCGAAACGAAATACGGAAACATAGGCTTGGCCTGCGAACGGCACAGGTAGCCGGCATCGAACATCCTGCGGCGCATCGGAAACGGGTGCCCGATCGCATCCACTTCCTTGAAGCGCATGGCATGGCTGTCGCGCACGCCCGTCATCGGGAACGAGCCGCCTTGCATGAGCGGAAAGTCCGGCAGCATTGCCGCAAGCTCTTTCCAAGGCGGCGCACCCGTATGGTCGTAGGCCGAAAACACCAGATCCGGGAGATGGTGCCGCACCCGGGGCGTGACGTTGATCCGGCAGCGGCCGTACTTGCAATGCAGCCACAAGCATACGCCCACGACCTTCCAGTCCAGACAGGACCGCTGGAGCGAACGTTTCGCCACATCCGCAGACGTGAACGTCTCGGCCGCCGCATCCAGCAATCCGGATGCCGCAACGCAGGCCGCAAGCAGCAGGCGCATCAGCGGCCTCCGGCACCCGCGCCGGTCACTTTGCGCAATTGCACGCATAGCCAGCGGCAAATCAAGCCATGCAGCAATTCCAGCGGCAGATGGTATGGCTGCGAATCATTGCGGTGATGCGCCGTGTGCATTCGGATTTCGGCCATTATCTCGTCCACATCGAAGAACGGACGCTTCATCAGTGCTTCGACGCCGCGCACCGTCGCGAGGACGAAGTCCCAGTATTTGGCGATTAGAAACAGGCAGACCCCGACCGCCAGCATGTGCAGAGTGCGTATGGCCAGCATGGCCGCTCCTCCTTGGCTGCATTTCAAGGAAGGCCGACTCTAAACAGGATTTCTGGAAAGGCAAGGAACAACGGTTAGGAAAATTCAACCATTTCCGTTTTTTTTCTTAAAATTCGTATAACTTTTTGATAATAAAAATAATTTTTTAAAATAAAAACCGGCGCCTCTGGGGCGCCGTCAAACTCCGGAAACGACCGTCTCCGTACGGCTTCCACTGATTCCCCATGATCTTGGCGGGCCGCCCGCAGGCGCGGGCGGGCACTCCCGCACCTGTACGGGGCTGGTGGGTCGTGCAGGAATCGAACCTGCGACCAACGGATTAAAAGTCCGGTGCTCTACCTGGCTGAGCTAACGACCCGCAACAAACCTAGACCGCTTCGTAGCGGCGCCAGCGGTTGGGCACCAGCCGCAAATCGGCAAGTCCCGTCAGCAAGGCCCCGGCGAAGCTGGCTTCGCTTTCGTAAACCATTTTGTAGTATTGGACTTTCATCGTCAACGCGCAGCCTAGGCAGATACTGGCAAAGGTCAGGAACGAGCCCAGCGCCAGCGTGGAAACGCCCGACACCGCCTGCCCAATGGTGCAGCCGATGGACAGCACGCCGCCGAAGCCCATCAGCAGTCCGCCAGTCAGATGCCGTGCCGCATCGCCCAGCGACTGGAACCATTCCACGCGCAGCCGGCGCGCCAGCAGTGCATACAGGAAGGCCCCGGCGACCACGCCGGCGCCGGACACCAGCGCGAAGCTCACGAAGCGGCTCGCGAGTCCGGTCTCCAGATAGCGGACCAGCACCGCTGCCGGTTGCACGAACGTCAGCGACTGCGCGCCGACGCCGTACGGCTGCGCCTCGCCATCCAGAAATGCGACCTCGTCCAGCAGTCCCTGCCCCATCGGTCCGGCCGTGACGTACCAAGCAGCCGTCACGCACAAGCCCAGCACCACGCCTGCCAGCACATTGTCGCGGCCTTGCAGAAAATCCGCCGAACGCAGCACCCAGATCAGCATGGTCGCCGCCACCAGCAGGCTGGCCGCGGTTGCCGCCGCATGCGTTGGCAATCCGAAGAGCCCGGACGCGACGGCCCCCATCGACTGGTCCGCAATGCCGAGTTCGCGGAGGTCGACGAACGCCGGCTGCATCCATTGCAAGAAGACGTAGTAGCCGAAATTCGTGAAGATCATCAGGTAGCCGGCCACGCCCATGGACAGCAGCACCAGCACCGACTTCAGGTTGCCGCCGCCGATGCGCACCATCGTGCGGTTGCCGCACCCGGAACCCAGCGTCATGCCGATGCCGAACAGCAAGCCGCCAAGGATGAAGCGCGGCCACGGAAACACGGCGGCGCGATACGGCGGGCGGGCGGTTTCGGCACTGGTCGTCAGCGACATGTCGGCCAAGCTCAGGTACTCCAGCAGGCCCACGCCCAGCACCGCGACGGCCATGCCCAGAACCCAAGCCCGCATGCGCCCCGAATCCCCCATGTTCACAAGGTCCGAGACGGCGCCCATGGTGCAGAAGTTGGTCTTGAAGGCCACAGCGCCCAGCACCGCGGCGATGGCGAAGGCCGCCAGCAGGACCTGACGGTAGATTTCAAGTTCCATAAGTCGTCACGAATTGCAAGAACCGCTGCCATTATAAAGCGGATGCCCGTACCGTGCGCTCCGGCGCGGCCGCCCGTTTACAATAGGCGGCACGCCTCCGCCCCACACCCTTCATGCCTTCGCCACGCCGCATCCTCGTCACCAGCGCCCTGCCCTATGCCAACGGCCCGATCCATCTGGGGCATCTGGTCGAGTACATCCAGACCGACATCTGGGTGCGCTTCCAGCGCCTGCGCGGGCATGACTGCACCTACGTCTGCGCCGACGACGCACACGGCACGCCCATCATGCTGCTGGCGCAAAAGGAAGGCATCCCGCCGGAGCAGCTGATCGAGACGGTCGGCGCGCAGCACCGCCGCGATTTCGCGGATTTCCTGATCGGCTTCGACCACTACCACAGCACGCACAGCGACGAAAACCGCGAACTGTCGTGCCGCATCTACCGGGCTCTGGCCGATGCCGGCCATATCCGCCGCAAGACGATCGCGCAGTACTACGACCCGGAGGCCGGCCTGTTCCTGTCCGACCGCTACCTGCGCGGCATCTGTCCGCGCTGCCATGCCGAAGACCAGTACGGCGACGCATGCGAAAAGTGCGGCGCCACCTACGACAGCACCGAACTGGGGCAGCCACGCTCCACCCTCAGCGAGGCGACGCCGGTCCTGAAGGAGACGGAGCACCTGTTCTTCCAACTCGGCGACTTCGACGGCTTCCTTCGGGAGTGGGCCGGCCACGGCAGCGTACAGCCGGAGATCCGCAACAAGCTCGACGAATGGTTCGAAGCCGGGCTGCGCGACTGGGACATCAGCCGCGACGCCCCCTACTTCGGCTTCGAGATCCCCGATGCACCGGACCAGTACTTCTATGTGTGGCTGGATGCTCCCATCGGCTACATGGCGAGCCATCTGCATTATTGCCAGCAGCACGGACTGGCATTCGACGACTACTGGAAGCTCGGCTCCAAAGTCGAACTGTACCACTTCATCGGCAAGGACATCGCCTATTTCCACACCCTGTTCTGGCCGGCCCTGTTGCACGGCGCCGGCTACCGTACGCCGGATGCCGTCTGGTGCCATGGCTTCCTGACCGTCAACGGCCAGAAGATGTCGAAATCCACCGGCACGTTCATCGAGGCGCGCACCTATCTGGATCATCTGGACCCGGAGTACTTGCGCTACTACTTCGCTGCCAAACTGTCGCCGGACATCAGCGACCTCAACCTGAATCTGGACGATTTCGTCGCCCGCGTCAACAGCGACCTGGTCGGCAAGGTCGTGAACATCGCCAGCCGCTGCGCCGGCTTCATCGAGCGCCTGTTCGACGGGCGGCTGGCGCCACGCCTGCCGGATCCGGATTTGTTCCGGCGCTTTGCGGAAGCCGCCGAGCCGCTGGCCGAACACTACGAAGCGCGCCGCTATTCCCATGCCATGCGTGACATCATGGCGCTGGCGGATGCCGCCAATCAATACGTCACCGAACAGAAGCCGTGGGAGGCCGCACGCATCGAGGCCACCCGTACGAAGGCTTGGGAAGCTTGCACGCAGGGGCTCAACCTGTTTCGCACGCTGATCGCCTATCTCAAGCCGGTCCTGCCGTCGCTGGCGGCGAAAAGCGAGGCATTCCTGAACTGCGCTGCGCTGGACTGGGAGGCACCCTCCACGCCCTTGCTCGACTGCCCCATCAGGCCGTTCGAGCCGCTGGCCACGCGCATCGACCCCAAGTATGTGGATGCCATGGTCGAGGCCACCCGCGCCGCGCCCGCTTCCGCGCCCGTCCCCGAATGCCCGGCGCCAGCCTCCATGGAGGATTTTTCCAAGCTGGACCTGCGCGTCGCGCGCGTCGTCGAGGCCCGCCTGGTCGAAGGCGCCGACAGGCTTCTGGCGCTGACGCTGGATGTTGGCGACCGGCAGTGCCAGGTCTTCGCCGGCATCCGCGCCGCCTACGATCCCGAGCGGCTACAGGGACGGCTGGTCGTGATGGTCGCCAATCTGGAACCTCGCAAGATGCGCTTCGGCCTCTCGGAAGGCATGGTGCTGGCCGCCGGCAACGGCGGCGCGGACGTGCGGCTGCTGACGGTGGACGAAGGCGGCCGGCCCGGGCAGAAAGTCACATGAACGCGGCCGCGCAGGTGGCCCGGGTCGAGCCCGGACAATGCATCGGCTGCACCTTATGCATCGCAGCCTGCCCTTTCGATGCCATCGCCGGTGCCACCCAGCAAGGCCATGCCGTCGTGCCGGACTTGTGCACTGCATGCGGACTGTGCCTGCCGGCCTGCCCGGTCGACTGCATTGCGCTGCAGCCGGATCCGGCGCATGCCCGGCGCGACCGCCGCTACCGTACGCACGCCCGGGATCGCGCCCGCCGCTGCCTGCGGCGCCGAACCTTGCGCCGCGAGGCCCATGAGCTGCGTCTGCAGCAAGCGCACGAGTGCTTTCGCAGCGATGCGGCCCGGCAAGCCGCCATTGCCGCCGCCCTGCGTCGGACGTCGCCGCGCGCCGACGCCTGATGGACACACGCCGCTGCGCGCAAATCTTCCGACGCTTCCGCCGGCAGCGGCCGCACCCCACCACGGAATTGCGCTACCGCAACGCCTTCGAACTGCTCATCGCGGTAGTCCTGTCCGCCCAATGCACCGATGTCGCGGTCAACAAGGCGACCGCCAAGCTGTTCGCCCGCGCCCGTACGCCGAAATCCATGCTAGCACTCGGCATCCGCGGCCTGAAGCCGTACATCCGCACCATCGGACTGCACAACACCAAGGCGGCGAACATCATCGCCACATGCCGCCAGCTGGTCGAGCAGCACGACGGCCAAGTGCCCGGCAGCCGCGATGCTTTGGAGGCACTGCCCGGCGTCGGCCGAAAAACCGCCAACGTCATCCTCAACACCGCCTTCGGCGAGCCGGTGATGGCCGTGGACACGCATATCTTCCGGGTCAGCAACCGGCTGGCCCTGGCGCCAGGCCGCACCGTGCGCGAGGTGGAGGAAGGCCTGATGCGCCGCATCCCGGAAGAGTTCCTCAAGCATGCCCATCATTGGCTGATTCTGCATGGCCGCTACACCTGCACCGCACGGCATCCCAAGTGTGCCGACTGCGGTATCGCCGATTTATGCGAATGGCCCGGCAAGCAGCCCTGAAGGCCGGCTCCGGCCGTGCGGTCCGCCGCCATCTCAACAAGCGCGATTGCCCCGAGGATTCCTCTACGAAGCCGCTCCTATCCCTCGAAGATGGCCTCCCAGCATCGATCCCGGCGCGGCCGGCGCGTTCCGTGCGCGCCCCATCCCGACACTGCTACAATGCGGCGTGCTATTAACCTTTGGAGAAACGTTCATCATGGACAAAAAAGACCTCAACCCCATCGCGCTGGCCTTGGGCGTCACAGGCGCATTGGCCTGCACCGGAGCGCTGGCCAGCGGCAATCCGTTCAGCTTGGCAGAAGTGTCGCCGGAACATATCCAAGTGGCTGGCAGCCATGGCGGCGAAGGCCAATGCGGCGAAGGCCGTTGCGGCGAAGGCCGTTGCGGTGAAGACTCTTCTGCTGCCGCTGAAGGCGAAGCCGCCGCCGAGGGCGAGGCTGCCGAGGGCGAAGCTGCCGACGAAAGCGAAGCTGCCGACGAAAGCGAAGCCGCCGAGGAAGGCGAAGCCGCCGGGGACGAAGCTGCTGCCGAAGGCGACGAATAATCCGCTACGGGACCCGCAGGCGGCTCATGAATGAGCCGCCTGCAACCGGCAAAGCCGGAATTTCGACCGAGTAGATCCGCCCGCGAGGCCAGCGCACTCTGCGTGTGCCATCGCTCTGGAATACTGCTACAATACGGTACGCCATTGCTTATCAACTACAGGAGAAGTTTGAACCATGGACAAAAAAGATCTCAACCCCATCGCGCTGGCTTTGGGCATCGCAGGCGCACTAGCTTGCACCGGGGCCTTGGCCGCCGACAATCCATTCAGCCTGCCCGAAGCATCGTCCGGATACATTCAAGTAGCTGACAGCCACGGCGGCGAAGCCGCCGCTGAGGGTGAAGCCGCCGCTGAGGGCGAAGCCGCCGCTGAGGGCGAAGCCGCCGCTGAAGGCGAGGCCGCCGCTGAAGGCGAAGGCGAGGCCGCCGCTGAAGGCGAAGGCGAAGCTGCTGCCGAAGGCGGCGAATAATCGCCATGGCGGAAGCGGAGCTCGGCAAGTTCCCGCCCGTCTTATAACGGCACTCCGCCGATGATCTCCAAGGGAGCGCGGTCTTCCTTGGAGATGCTTTTTGCTTTGATGAACCCTGTCCGATTTGCGTGTCGCGCCGGCCGATGGCTTCCGGAACAGGCCCGCACTTTCGATTTTCTGGCCCCCCTGCTAATGCGCCTGTATCTGGCGCCGATCTTCATCGAGGCCGGTGCCAACAAACTGGCACTGCCCAGCCTGTGGCCCAAAGACGGCGTCGTGCAATGGTTCGAGCACGGACTGGGGCTGCCATGGCCGACGCTGATGGCCGCGCTGGCCGGCTGGACGGAACTGTTCGGCGGCATCCTGCTGCTGCTCGGACTGGCAGTGCGCTGGACGGCCATGCCCCTGATGGCCACGATGCTGGTCGCCGCCATCACCGTCCACTGGAAGTACGACTGGCTGGCCATCGCCGGCCAAAGCCTGTTCTTTTCCACAGAGCGCACCCAGGCGGCACTCGAGCGGCTCGCGGCCGCCAAGGACATCCTGCGCGAGCATGGCGACTACGCCTGGCTGACCGAACACGGCCGGCTCGTGATGCTGAACAACGGCATCGAATTCGCGGCCACGTACTTCGTCATGCTCGCGGCCCTGCTCGCCTTCGGCTCCGGGCGCTACGTCAGTCTGGACTACTGGCTGGCAAGGCGCTGCCGCAATGCATGAACCGCTGCGCCTGCACGGCTCCGGCTTGGGCCTGCGGCGCGACATCCTCGGCGACTTCCTCGGCTTCCGCGACGACGCGATCGATTTCCTCGAAGTCGCGCCGGAAAACTGGATCGGCATCGGCGGCGTCCTGAAGGCCCGCTTCGAGGCCTTGGCGGAACGCTTTCCGATCGCCACGCACGGACTGTCCCTGTCGTTGGGCGGCCCCATGCCGCTGGACCGGGATCTGCTCGGCGCCACACGCCGGTTCTTGGACCGCTACGACGTGCGCCTTTACAGCGAACACCTCAGCTACTGCTCCGACCATGCGCAACTCTACGATCTGGCGCCCATCCCGTTCACCGAAGAAGCCGCGCGCTATGTCGCCGGGCGCATCCGCGAAGCGCAAGACCTTCTGGGACGGCGGATGGCCATCGAAAACGTCTCCTACTACGCCGCACCCGGCCAGCAGATGCCGGAGATCGATTTCGTGCGGACAGTGCTGGAAGAAGCCGACTGCCTAATGCTGCTGGACGTCAACAACGTCTACGTTAATGCCATCAACCATCGCTACGACCCCTACGACTACATGGCCGCGCTGCCCCCGGAGCGCGTGGCGTACTTCCATATCGCGGGACACTACCGCGAAGCGGCGGATCTGATCGTCGACACGCACGGCGCCGACGTCATCGAACCGGTTTGGGCCCTCCTGGATGCCGCTTACCGGCGGTTCGGCATCCGCCCGACCCTGCTGGAACGCGACTTCAACTTCCCGCCCATGGCAGCGCTGCTGGGCGAAGTCGAACGCATCCGGGCGCACCAGACGAACGCGGCCGCCGCCTGATTCGATGCCTCCCGCGCCCGCATTCCAGCGCGTCCAGCAAGAGTTCTGCGCCCATCTGCGCAACCCGCGCCGACAGCCCTGCCCCGAGGGCATCGAAGAACGGCGCATGGCCGTCTACCGCGACCTGTTCTTCAAGAACATCCAAGGGCTGCTGTGCCGTTCCTTTCCGGCGACGACCGGGCTTCTAGAACCGGATGCGCTCGCGGAAATGGCCGACGACTTCTTCGCCCGGCACGGCTGCCGCACGCCTTATTTCCACCGCATCGGCGCGGAATTCGTCGCCTATCTGGCGCAGCCGGGTGCCGCCATCCCCGAGACTCTGCCCTTTCTGCCGGAACTGGCCCACTACGAATGGGCGGAAACCTGCGTGCGGCTCTCCGAAGCCGAACTGCCGGAAGCGGCGGACCGCATCGACCGCGACGGCGACCTTCTGGACGGCCGCCTCGCCTGGACGCCGCATCTGGAACTCTGCACCTATGCCTACGCCGTGCAGCACATCCGTCCCGAGTGCCCGCCGCAACGCAAGCCAGACACGCCGACGTTCCTGCTGATCTTCCGTACGCTTGACGACCATGTGCGCTTCATCGAACTCAGCCCGGTCAGCGCCCGGCTGGTCGCCTTGCTGCACCACCAGCCCGACGCGCCAGCCCGAACGCAACTGCAGACGATCGCCGCCGAACTCGGCCGCAACGGAGACGCGACCGCCATGGACGGCGGACGGCAACTGCTGGACCGGCTGCGCGAGCGCGGCGCCATCCTCGGCATCTGGCCGCAGGCGGCCGACTCGCGCTGACCCGGAACCCTCGGCCGAACGCCTAGCAAGGCGTTCGGACCCTTTCAGCCCTAGGCCCGACCGGACGGCCCGCGTATTTCCTTATCGTCGAGCCATCCTTGCACCAGCGTCCAAATCTCCCGCAGGGACACCTTCCGGTCCATGCCGTCGTACAGGCTCAGGAAGAAATCCGGCTGGCGCAACGTATCCGCCTGTTCTCCGCCATGGCGGTAGCGGCCCATGAACTCTTTGTACAGCCGACCCTGCAAATCGTCCGACAGTACACGCGGCCGGCCGCGCAAGCGCATGCCGTGCATCTCACGCATCTCGGCATACATCCCACAACTCATGCCGTAATAGCGCATCATCAGGTCCCGCGGTGCGCCGGCACGCACCAATTCCGTGCACTGCTGGAGCCAACGGGCCGTCCCCACGGCAGTCTCGATCACCTGCTCCAACTTTCCGGCATCCATTTCGAACATCGCGAACCGCCAGAAATGCTGCGACAAGCCCTGCACCTCCAACGACGACAGCGAACAGATGAGCCGCGCTTGTTCCGCCCGCAGCCCGATGCGGTGCAGCTCCCGGCTCGAATTATCCCGATACAGGTTCGCGACATGGCAAAACAGATGCATGCACAGTTCCGTTTCCGGGCATTGCCCGGAACCGTCTTCCGCCAGCGTGCCCGCCTGCATCTCACGCAGGCATTCCTTCAGATTCGCGAAACGCAGTTGCAGGACTGCAACCCGCTGGAAGATATCGCCTAATACATGGCTCTCATACGCAGACAAACGGCCGACCCGGCAGGCATGCTGGGGAGAAACGCCCAAATGGCTGAGCGATGCCCAGTTTTCGGTTTTGCAGCAGCGTGCGATGAAATGAATAAGGGCATGCTGTGCAGAATTTCTGGCTACTTTCATGATGCTGTCTCCTTGACAACTTTATGGCGCCGGATCCCACCCGCCGTCCGACGCGGCACAGCGCGAATGCGACATTCACGCCCGAGCCTACGGGAGCCGGCGAACTCCAGTGCATGGAAAATAAGGAATCGCCGAACCGGTGCATGATGCTCCTCGTCCGGCCAACCAACACCGCCATATTGCCCTTTTGCGCTGGCATGCAACCGCTCTTACTCGTGCATTCCTTTGCTTGGCCAAGAACGGTCATTGCTCTCCTTGAGGTTTGCGGAACGCCTCTTTTCGGGCATTCCGGTGTGGAATGATATACGATTGCAGCGCATTATGCAAAAGTCGGGCCTGCGCCAAGGCTTGGCGGAGCCGCCGAACCTTCGTGTCCGAACGGCGTGCCCGATGGATTTTGCAGTAGCGGAACTGCCAATTCCCGCGCCTTGCGGAGAGTGTGCAAAGGCGGTGCGACGAACCGGAATGCTCCGGTCAGCGCGGCGTCTTCGATCAAGAATAAGGAATACGAATCGGGGACTCAAGCATGGCGC
The DNA here is from genome assembly GCA_963668445.1 of uncultured candidatus Poriferisulfidus sp. Lineage (GTDB taxonomy): Bacteria > Pseudomonadota > Gammaproteobacteria > Poriferisulfidales > Poriferisulfidaceae > Poriferisulfidus. The sequence goes on along the minus strand of OY764335.1, from coordinate 618,963 downwards.
AGAAACGGATGGTCGTCGCATCGGTCTGCGTTGACAGGGAGTTTTTCTTTGTTATACTAAATGTATGTCTAAGATTAGTAGACAGCTTCAGGTTACGATCCCCAAGTTGCTTGCCACGCAGTATGGGCTTCGTCCTGGCGACAATATCCGCTTCGAAGCGGCCGGCGAGGTCATCCGCGTAGTGCCTCCCAATGCTGCCATGCCTACCGAGGGGCTTGATGCCGCGACGCGCCTGCGCCTCTTCGATGTAGCAACCGACCGACAGCGGAAACGCGAAGCCGGGCGGAAGACTCGCCGCGCAAGCACGCGGGGGTGGACCCGAAAAGAGCTTTACGAACGTGGCTGACCGGGTTCTGGTCGATACCAATGTGCTGGTCTATCGCTATGACCGCCGGTTTCCAGAGAAACAGCAAATCGCATCGGGCCTCCTGCGGGACGGCCTTATGACCGGACGTGCGCGCATTGCGCATCAAGCCATCATTGAATTCATTGCCGCAGCGACCCGCGGCACCTCCAAAAGCCGATTGCTCGACATGCCCGATGCATGCCGAGAAGCCGAAGAATTGATGGGCCAATTTCCGATTCTTTACCCCACCGACGCCATCCTTCGCATGGCACTGCGCGGGGCTGCCGCCTACGGCATGGCATGGTTTGATGCGCATATGTGGGCCTATGCCGAAGTCCATGGCATTTCGACGATCTTGTCCGAGGACTTCCAGCATGGCCGGGCATATGGCGCTGTCATAGCCCAAAACCCGTTCCTGCTCCACGCTTGAATCCCTGGTCCGCAACCATCAGGGAGCAGCGCCGGGGGTCCGCCGATGCGTCCGGACGCATGGATAAGCTTTCCGCTCTTGACCCAGCTATCAAGGGTGTGCCGCGCAACCCCTTGCTTCGCAGCCACGCCCGGGTGATCAGGAGACTGTGCGGCACCAGTTCGAGCAAGCCGGAAAGCGAATGGCTGGCATGGTTTATGATTATTATTTGCGGCGTTTTTCGCCGTAAAATTGTGCCATATGCACCTTCCCCTTTGCGCAACGCTACAGCCGCCCGGCCGTACGCGTCATGACGCAGGCCGTAGCGGCCATGCCGACCCGTACCAGCAACGGCACGGGCAGCGCACCGGCCTCCGATGCCTGTTGCCGGTGCCGCTCTTCATCCTCGCGCATCTGCGCCACGATGGCGCGGCTGCGTGCATCCTGTTCCGGCAGGCGCACCAGATGCGATTCCAGATGCGCCTCGACCTGCCGTTCGGTTTCCTCCACGAAGCCCAAGCTTCGCCGGTCCCCGGCCAGCCCGGCCGCCACGCCGATGGCTACGGATCCCGCCGCCCACAGCGGCGTCAACTTGCTGATGCCGGAATCCAGTTCGCGCAAGCGCTGCTCGCACCAGCACAAATGATCCGTCTCTTCGTCCGCCGCCGCCCGCATATGCGCCCGCACCTCCGGGTCGCGGGCCGTCAGAGCCTGTCCCCAGTACAGCCCCTGCGCCGCGATCTCGCCCGCATGGTTGACGCGCATGCAAGCGGCTGATGTGCGCTTCTGTTCCGGATTCAGCGGCACATCCTTCTCTTGGTCGCCCGGACAGGGTCGCGCCGCACGGCCCGTCTGCCGCCATTCGGCCAGCCGGCGACCTGCCCCATCGAGCACATGATCCAGCATGCTTAATCGGCGCATGATTCTCCTTTTAGTTGCGCTGCCAGCAAGTTTACCGGATGCTGCACGACCGCCGCCACCCCGCGGCGGCGCAATGCCTGCCGCAGATGCAAGGCGCATCCGATGTTGGATGTCGCCAAAATGTGGGCACCGCTGTCCCGACACTCCTTGACCACGCCCTCCGCCAGCGCTGCCGCCATCTGCGGCGTACGGAACATGGTTGCTCCCGCCGCGCCGCAACAAGCCGCACGGCTGGTTTCAATGACGCGCAAGCCCGGAATCTTACGCAGCATGTGCGCGGCCGAACGGGTCTCCCGCAGCGCATGCCGGGCGCTGCACGGATGATGCAGCAATACTGTCCGCTCCAGCGGCCGGAATGCATACGCTTCTTCGCGCCGGTGCAGGAACGCCATAATCTCGCAGTGCCGCGCCGCCAGACCGCGGGCCCTCGGGTCGTCCGAGAGCGACGCGTAGTCCTGCAGCTCCGCCGCGCACCCGGTCGCAACGGACACCAGATGCTCCAGCGACGGCGGCACGGCTTTCAGATTGCGGCGTAGCTGCGCATCCGCCCGGGCAGTGCAGCCCTGATGCCGGTCCAATGCGCCGCAGCAGCCGGCGCGACCCAGCCATGCCACGCGCCCGCCACCGTGCTCGACCAGCGTCGCCGCGTCGTTGAGCGTCGCCCGGTCGACGACATCCGACACGCAGCCCGGAAACAGCCCGACGGCCGCCGCGCCCTGCCCGACCGAGGTTCGGCGGCGCAGCGCAATGGCATCCGGCAGCATGCCAGGCAGCATCCGCCAGCGCTTCGGAGCCCGCAAGCCCGCAAGGCGCGCCAAGCCGCTAGCAACGGCGAGCCATAGCCCCCAGCGCAGCAGAGTGCGGCGCAGGCCCGAAGCCGAAGCGAACAGCCGCGCCTGCCATGCCTGGCCCGAACGCCAGCGCCGGCGCGCCTGATCCATCAAGGCACCGAAAGGCACATGGGCCGGGCATGCCGTCTCGCAGGCCCGGCAGAGCAGGCAGCCGTCCAAATGCGTCCGGACCGCCGCTTCGTCTTCCAAGCAACCGGCCGCCAGCGCGGCCATCAATTCGATGCGCCCGCGCGGGGAATCGCTCTCGCGCCGCAACGTCCGCCACGTCGGGCAATGCGGCAGGCACAGGCCGCACTTGACGCAGCGGTCCGCGCCCGCTTCAAGCATCTCTTGGCCGCGCATGGCTTTCATGCCGCCTAACCATACCAGACCGCCGACCCTGCCACCCAGCGGCATGCAAATCCATATATATAAATATTTCTTGTTTTTCTTGTCTATTCCATACAAAAATAGAATAGCACTAACTTTCCCCAAGAATTTCCTTTAGTTCTTAGGTAGTTATCTAGATTTCAAAAAATTATCCACCCATTCTCTACCGGAAAGGCGCAACTTATTCACGGTGTTACCCCAAATCTCGTACTTGACAGAAGCAATATCCCCTATATATTGTGTTGCAGGATTCGCGTGGCCGTGTAGCCGCCGGCAATCCGGAATTGAAAAATTAAAAATCAAAAAGGACCATAGGAACAATGACTGCTACCGAATCTTCTGTTGAGCAGACCGCCGGCAACGGTTCTGGCATCGCCACCGGCGCTCCCGCGCCCGTCACTCCGCCCATTGCACCCGCCCCGGCTGAGGCCATGCCCTGCAAATACCAAGTCATCCGGCGCAACAAGCAGCTGACGCCGTTCGACGAATCCAAGATCCGGGTCGCCATCACCAAGGCCTTCTTGGACGTCGAAGGCAACTCCGCCGCCGACTCCAGCCGCATCCACGGCATCGTCGCCGACCTGACCCGGCAGACCGTGCATGCGGTCACCCGCAGCCATCCGAACCAAGGCACTTTCCACATCGAAGACATCCAAGACCATGTGGAGCTGGCCCTGATGCGCAACGGCTACCACAAGGTGGCCCGCGAATACGTGCTGTACCGCGAGCAGCGCACTCAAGAACGAGCCAAGCAGGCCGATGCCGGTCCGGAAGCGACGCAAGCCCCCGCCGATGCCGCCCTGCAGGTCACGACCGCGGACGGGCAACTTCAGCCGCTCGACATGGAGCGCCTGCGCCTGCGCGTGGAAGACGCCTGCCGCGGCATCGAGGACGTACATCCTGAGCCAGTGCTGGAGGAAACCTGCCGCAACTTGTACGACGGCGTGGCGGAAGCCGACGTCGACAACCAGCTGGCCATCAGCACCCGCACCCTGATCGAAAAGGAGCCGAACTACACCTACGTCGCTGCCCGGCTACTGCTCCACAGCCTGCGCCAAGAAGCTCTAGACTTCGTCTACGCGGACTCCGACCCGCTGGACCGGACGGCCGATGCCTACGCCGACTACTTCCCGCGCTACATCCGCCGCGGCGTCGAACTAGAACTGCTGAGCCCGCATCTGGCACAGGAGTTCGACCTGGAACGCCTGGCCGCCGCGATCGCGCCGGAACGGGACCTGCAATTCACCTATCTTGGCCTGCAGACATTGTATGACCGCTACTTCATACACTCGAACAGCACCCGGTTCGAAATGCCGCAGGCCTTTTTTATGCGCGTCGCCATGGGCCTCGCCGGGCCGGAAGTGGACCGGGAAGGCCGCGCCATCGAGTTCTACAACCTGCTGTCGACCTTCGACTTCATGAGTTCGACCCCGACGCTGTTCAACTCCGGCACCTGCCGCCCGCAGTTGTCGTCCTGCTACCTGACGACCGTCCCGGACGATCTGGACGGCATCTTCAGTTCCATCAAGGACGACGCCCTGCTGTCGAAATACGCTGGCGGCCTCGGCAACGACTGGAGCCAAGTCCGCGCCATGGGCTCGCACATCAAAGGCACCAACGGCCGTTCGCAAGGCGTCGTGCCGTTCCTCAAGGTCGCCAACGACACCGCCGTCGCCGTCAATCAGGGCGGCAAGCGCAAAGGCGCCATGTGCGCCTATCTGGAAACTTGGCATCTGGACATCGAGGAGTTTCTGGAGCTGCGCAAGAACACCGGCGACGACCGGCGGCGCACGCACGACATGAACACCGCCAACTGGGTGCCCGACCTGTTCATGAAGCGCGTCGCGGACGACGGCGAATGGACCCTGTTCAGCCCCTGCGACGCCCCCGACCTGCACGACCTGGTCGGCGACGCCTTCGAGCAGCGCTACGGCGAATACGAAGCGATGGCCGCCGAAGGGCGCATCAAAAACCACAAGACGGTGCGCGCCCAGGACCTGTGGCGCAAGATGCTCGGCATGCTGTACGAGACCGGCCATCCCTGGATCACGTTCAAGGACGTCTGCAACCTGCGCTCGCCGCAGCAGCACCGCGGCGTGGTGCATTCGTCCAACCTGTGCACCGAAATCACCCTCAACACCTCCGAGGACGAAATCGCCGTCTGCAACCTCGGCTCCGTCAATCTGAGCGCGCACATCGGCACGGACGGGCTGAATCTGGACAAGCTCAAGAGCACCGTACGCACCGCCATGCGCATGCTGGACAACGTCATCGACTACAACTACTACAGCGTTGCCAAGGCGCGCCGCTCCAACCTGCGCCACCGCCCGGTCGGCCTCGGCCTGATGGGCTTTCAAGACGCACTGTACCAGCTGCACATCTCCTACGCCAGCGACGAGGCCGTCGCTTTCGCCGACCGCTCCATGGAAGCCGTCAGCTACTTCGCCATTGAAGCCTCCGCCGAACTGGCCAAGGAGCGCGGCGCCTATCCGAGCTTCGACGGCTCGCTCTGGGCCAAGGGCATCCTGCCCATCGACTCCATCGACCGCGTGCGCAAAACGCGCAAGGACGACCGGTTCTACCAAGTCAACACCGACGCCACGCTGGACTGGAAGGCCCTGCGCAAGAAGGTTCGCCGCGGCATGCGCAACTCCAACACCATGGCCATCGCGCCGACCGCCACCATCTCCAACATCACCGGCGTCACGCAGAGCATCGAGCCGACCTACCAGAACCTGTTTGTCAAGTCCAACCTGTCGGGGGAGTTCACGGTGGTGAACCTGTACTTGGCCCGCGACCTCAAGAAGCTCGGCCTGTGGGACGACGTGATGATCAACGACCTGAAGCACTACCACGGCAGCGTCCAAGACATCTCGCGCATCCCCGACGACATCAAGCAGATGTACATTACCGCCTTCGAACTGGATCCGCGCTGGCTGGTGGAATCTGCCTCGCGCCGGCAGAAATGGATCGACCAAGCCCAGTCCCTCAACCTGTACATGGCCAAGCCGTCGGGCCGGGAGCTGGACAATCTGTACAAGCTGGCTTGGGTGCGCGGCCTCAAAACCACCTACTACCTGCGCTCGCTCGGCGCCACCCACGTCGAGAAGAGCACCGGCGACGAACGCAGCAGCCTGAACGCCGTCGCCGCCGAAACCGCAGCCCCAAACGCCAACGGCAGCATCCCGGCTCCCGCCTGCTCCATGGACGCGGAGTGCGAAGCCTGCCAATGACTCCCTGCATGCTGAGGAACCTACCATGAGCACCGCCACGATTTCCTCTTGGAACGACCCGTTCACCCCGCCAAGCGCACCGCCACTCAGCGGCGAGCCGCCCATCCCGCCAGCCCCGATGCCCGACGGCGCGGCGCATCAGCCTCCGGCCGCGCCCGCGCCCGAAGCCGTTGCCGCACATCCCGCTGCGGCCGGCGCGACCGGCTTGGAAAGCCTCGAGATGGGTGCCGCCCGCATCCAAGTCGACGACAAGCAGATTATCAACTGCCGCGCCGACCTCAACCAACTGGTGCCTTTCAAATACGCTTGGGCCTGGGACAAGTATCTGGCCGCCTGCAACAACCACTGGATGCCGCAGGAAATCAACATGACCGCCGATATCGAACTGTGGAAGGACCCGGACGGCCTGACTGAAGACGAACGCACCATCGTCATGCGCAATCTCGGCTTCTTCTCCACCGCCGACTCGCTGGTCGCGAACAATCTGGTGCTGGCCGTCTACCGCCATATCACCAATCCGGAATGCCGCCAGTACCTGCTGCGCCAAGCCTTCGAGGAGGCCATCCACACCCATGCCTACCAGTATTGCGTGGAATCGCTGGGGCTGGATCAGGGCGAGGTGTTCAACATGTACCGCGAACTGCCGTCCGTGGCGCGCAAGGCCGAATGGGCCCTGCCGTTCACCCAAAGCTTGGGCGACCCGACGTTCCACACCGGCACCCACGAGAACAACCAGCGCCTGCTGCGCGACCTGATCGCGTTCTACGTGGTGTTCGAAGGCATCTTCTTCTACGTCGGCTTCTCGCAGATCCTGTCCATGGGCCGGCGCAACAAGCTGACCGGCGTCGCCGAGCAGTTCCAGTACATCCTGCGCGACGAATCCATGCACATGAACTTCGGCATTGATGTCATCAACCAAATCAAACTGGAAAACCCTGAACTGTGGAGCCCCGAATTCCAGCAACAGATGACGGACCTGATTCTGGAAGGCGTGGACCTCGAAATCGCCTATGCCCGCGACACCATGCCACGCGGCATTCTGGGCCTGAACGCTCAAATGTTCGAGGACTACGTCAAATTCATCGCCAACCGCAGGCTGACGCAGATCGGCCTGCCGACGCAATTCCCGGGGACGCAAAACCCGTTCCAGTGGATGTCCGAAACCTTGGACCTGAAGAAAGAAAAGAACTTCTTCGAGACCCGCGTCACCGAATACCAGACCGGCGGCGCCCTCGTCTGGGAATAACCCCGGCATGTTCGCCACCCCCGGATTCCATCCGGAAACGGAGGCTACGCTTCGCAACCGCATCGGCATGTGGCTGGGGCCGCTGGCTTTCTTCCTGATTCTCGGCTTCGCCGATCTGGATCCGAATAACCCCATGGTCACCCGCATGGCGGCAATCACCGCTTGGATGGCCATCTGGTGGATCTGCGAGTCCATCCCCCTCGCCGCGACGGCCCTCATGCCGCTGGCGCTGTTCCCGACGCTGGGCATCATGAAGGGCCGTTATGCCGACCTCTCCAAAAAAGTGGAACTCGGCGACTCGGCGCTTCCCAGCGGCCTGTCCCTCGAAGACGTCAGCATCAGCGTGCACAACGTCGCGGGGCTGTACATGAGCTGGGTCACCTTCCTTCTTCTCGGCGGCTTCCTGGTCGCCATCGCCGTGCGCAAGTGGAACCTGCACAAGCGCATCGCCCTGAACATTCTGCAGTTCACCGGGAACCGCCTCGACACCATGGTGCTCGGCTTCATGCTAGCGGCCGGCTTCCTGTCCATGTGGCTGTCCAACACCGCCACGACCGTGATGCTGCTGCCGATCGCACTGTCCATCATCCTGCTGTACGAGGAATCCCATGCCGCCCGCGGCGAAGCGCCGAGCACCCGCGACCGGAACTTCTCGCTGGCCCTGCTTCTGGGGCTGGCCTACGCCGCCACCATCGGTGGCATGGCGACCTTGACCGGAACCCCGCCTAACGCGATTCTGGCAGCCCAGTTCGACCAGCTGTTCCCAGACGGGCCCGGCATCTCGTTCGCATCCTGGTCCATGATGGCCCTGCCGTTCTCCCTTGTCTTCATGGGCTTGGCCTGGTGGCTTCTGACCCACGTCGTCTTCCCTCTGCCTGCCACCGGCCCGTTCGACAGCAGCCACGTCCTCAAGCAGCAACTCGACGGCATGGGCCGCATGAGTTCCGAAGAAAAGCGCGTAGCCGCCGTGTTCGCCGTACTCGTCGCGCTGTGGTTCACCCGCAAAGAGCATCTGTTCGGCCCCCAAGTCGACCTCAACGGCTGGAGTCACTATCTGGATATGCTGCTGGCCCGCTTCGACATCGCAGCCGTCGGACACCTGATCGATGACGGCACTGTGGCCATCGCCATGGCCTTGCTACTGTTCGCCATCCCGGCCAAAAGCACCCGCAACCGGCTTCTGGAAGCCAAGGACCTGAAAGAGACGCCGTGGGACATCCTCATCCTGTTCGGCGGAGGTCTGGCCCTGGCCAAAGGCTTCGGCACCTCGGGGCTGTCTTCTTGGATCGCCGGCGAATTCCAGGTGCTGCTGGACGGCAGCCACCCGGGCCTGATCGTGGTCGGCGCCGTCGGCTTCGTCACCAGCCTGACCGAACTGGCCTCGAACACGGCCACCGTCTCCACCGCCATCCCGATCATGTCCAGCCTCGCGCAAGGCATCGGCGTGCACCCCCTGCTTCTGATGATGCCCGCCGCGCTGGCAGCCTCCTGCGCGTTCATGCTGCCGGTGGCCACCCCGCCCAACGCCGTCATCTACAGTTCCGGCCGCGTGCCCATCATCAAAATGGTCGTCGCAGGCATCTGGCTGGACATCCTGTCCTTCATTCTGCTGACCGCCGCCGTCGTCACCCTGGGCGATGCAATCTTCGGCGTGTTGGGCCCGATGCCCGAATGGGCGCAACCGTAACTACGGCTGCCCGCGCATGCCGCTCGAAGGCCGCATTGCCATCATTACCGGTGCCGCCGGAGCGCTGGGCCAAGCGACAGTGCGCCACTTCCGGCAACTGGATGCCATTCCCGTCGCCATCGACCTCGATGCCGACCGCGTGGGAGCGGTTTCGGACGCCGCATCCGCCCATCCATGCGACCTGACGGACGAGACCGCCGCCCGCCGCACATTCGAAGCCATCCTCCATAAGCACGGACGCATTGACATCCTTGCCAACATCGCCGGCGGCTTCTCCATGGGCGCTCGCTTGGAAGAGACCACCCGCGACGACTGGCTGGCCATGCTCCAGATCAATGCCGTGACCGCATGGATGGCCTGCGCTTGTGCCCTGCCCGCCATGCGCGACGCCAATTTCGGCAGAATCGTCAACATTGGCGCCCGAGCCGTACGCCGGCCGGCGGCGAAAATGGCCCCGTACTGCGTCTCCAAAGCGGCCGTCGTCACCATGACCGAAGTGCTGGCACTGGAATGCGCCGATACCGACATCATCGTCAATTGCATCCTGCCCGGCACCATCGATACGCCGCGCAACCGCGCCGACATGCCCCACGCCGACCACTCGAAATGGGTTCCTCCGGAAGACATCGCCGCCGTCATCGCCTCGCTGGCCGACCCCTCCAACCGTTCCATACGCGGCGCCGCCGTACCGGTCTACGGGCGCAGCTGAACTCGCCGGCCCTTACGCGCCGCAAGCCGTCCCCGATTCGGATGCGTCGACGCGACGCGGCTTCAAACCCTGCCCTACCGCTCACAGAAGACTGCGCTGCGCCAGGCTCCGCTCATCGGCATGCCGAACTAGGTTGGAGACCGTCACGCCCAGCAGCCGCACGGAACGCCCTGCCGGAACCGCACGCTGCAGCAGCTGCGGAAGAATGTCCGCAATCTGCTGGTACGACGCCAGCGGCTTATCAAAGGAATGGCTTCGCGTCACTTGGGTGAAGTCGCTGAACTTGGCCTTGACGGTCACCGTCCTTCCGGTCATATGCCGCTCCTGTAGATCCAAAGCCACTTCCCGCGCCCGCAGCTTCAGGGCCTTCAGCATATCCCCCAGATCGTCCAAATCCGACAGGAACGTCGTTTCCGAACCCACCGACTTGCGCGGCCGGTTCGGCTGCACTTCGCGCGCATCCAGGCCTAGGGCCGCCTGACGGTAGTACTCGGCATGCTTGCCGAACACCGGGCGCAGCCGCTCCAGCGACCATTCCCGTAAATCGGCACCCGTCCGAATCCCCAGCTTCTTCATCCGCGCTTCCGTCACCGGCCCGATGCCGAAGAACTTCCCGATCGGCAACTCGGCCGCCAGTTTCGGCCCGTCCCTCGGGCGCACGACCGTCAGGCCGTCCGGCTTGTCCATGTCGGACGCGACCTTTGCCAAGAACTTGTTGTACGACACGCCTGCGGAAGCCGTCAACCGGGTCCGCTCCAGAATGCGCCGCTTGATGTCGCGCGCAATGTCGGTGGCAATGCCGCCAAGCAGACGGCATCTCGTGATGTCCAGATACGCTTCGTCCAGAGACAAGGCCTCGACCAGCGGCGTGTAATGACAGAAAATGCGGTTGATCTCCGCTGAAACTTCGCGATAGAGATCGAATCGGGGACGCATGAAGATTACCTCGGGGCAGAGCTTCCGGGCCGTCTTGCTGGGCATGGCCGAATGGATGCCGAATGTCCGTGCCTCGTAATTGCAGGTCGCGACAGTGCCGCGCTGGTCCGGATAGCCGCCCACCACCAGCGGCTTGCCACGCAGGCTCGGATCTTCGCGCATCTCGACCGCCGCATAGAACGCATCCATATCGATATGGATGATGCGCCGCATAAACGGATCGCCGACGCGCTCCACGGACTCCTCTGCGGGCGACTCCGCCATTACGCAGGAAAGCGGGCCCGCACCGCTTCTCGATCAAACCACCACTCCGGCACAATGGCATCCAGCATGTTACCCATCCGCTCCAGCAGCATGTCCACATCATCCAATTCGTGCATTTGCACCCAAATGCCGACGGCCTCCTCGTCAGTGATGCCGCGATGGCGCTCCGCCACCTGGCCGACCAGCTGCCGCGCCAGAAACACCAGCCGTTCCCGCTCCGAGCCCGCAGTGCGCTGCTCCATCAGAAAATAGCCCAGCATGGCCGCCACTGCGGCGCCATCCGACGCCGCCGGCGTCTCTTCCACCAGATCCTGCAGCATCTGCAGACTCAGTTCGGGAGCGATCGGGCAGGCGATCGCAAGCCAGACGCCATGCCCGAGTGCGGCCACAGCCTGCGGCTGTTCGCTCATATACATGACCCGGCACGCCAGCGCCGCATCTTCCCAGCGCGCCATCCGAATCCCCGCATCCAAGACCTCTCGGGCCCGTTCGAAGGCCTCCGCCGATTCGTCCAGATCCAGCAGGATGCCGCTCAGTTCCAGCTGCCTCTCCAGACGCCTGCCGCCGTCCAGACCCGCACGGCGAAGCTCGGCTTCCAATTCCAAGCGCCGCTGCTGGCGCGCCGAACGTCCTTCGGCAGGCATCCCGTTAAGCAGCCGGTCCCGTAGAGGGTTCGCTTGTCCCAGTCGGCCCATGCCCGGCTATTGTAGATTGTTGGACAGCCCATAAAAAAGCGCCCCCTCGAAAGGGGGCGCTTCTGCTCCATAGGCTCGGAGCGCAGGACTTTAGGCGTAGCCTGCCGCCTCATTGATCTTCCGCGAAACTTCCAACTCGCCCTCAGAGGCTTCGTTGTCGTCCCACTTCTTGAGCTCCTTCTCCATCAGCTTGTGGAACACCGGAGGCACCAGAGCCATCGCATACAGGGTGAAGTAGCCCATCCCCGTATTCGGCGCTCCGACCTCGTCCAGCTCCCAGAAGTGCGTCTCGCCACGATCGTGGTGATCCGCCTGACGGCCGATCTCAATGAAGAACCAACTGGTGAAGGCCGTACTGTTGTCCCAACTGTGGCGGTAATCGATCGGCTGCCCCTTCTCGCGAATCAGGCCGTAGTGCTCGAGATAGTTGAGCGCCTCCAGCTCGAAGTTCGAAATCAGCCAAATTAGCAGCATGGCGGCAATGCCCACCCAGCCGCCGGCCAGCCAGAACAGGAACAACGTCGGCAAACTCATGGCGTAGCCGCGAATCCAGCGGTTCTGCCAAGACAGGAACGGCACCCCCAAGCGCTGCAGCCGATGCTTCTCCATCGTATACAGGAACTTGCTCTGGCCGAAATAGGACTTCGGCAGATGCGCGTAAATGCTCCGTCCGCGGGGCGACGTCGCCGGATCGTCTTCGCAGCCCAGCTCCAGATGATGGTTGTAGACATGGGCGTAGCAGAAATGGGCCGTGCCGGAGAGGGCCATCATCCAGCGGGCAATCACGAAGCTGAAGCCCTTGGTATGCGCCAGCTCGTGGCCATAGATGATGCCGATGCCCTGGAAGCTGCCCGTCGAAATGACCGCGCCCACCAGATGGATGCCGCTGATGCCTTCCGCATAGGACAGGCCCAGGAACGTGCCGGTGCCGCCGACCGGAACGCCCGTGACATACTGGTAGATGCGCCATGCGATGGCCAGCTGCAGCAGGACGAAGATGCCCAGCATCCCGTACATCACGCCATTCTGCAAAGCCGGAATGCCGTAGGTATTGCCCTCCTCGTCAAAGCCCGCGCCCATCGTGCGCTGCGGCGTGATGGTGTCCACCACGATGCCGACGCCCACCAGAGCCGCACCGAGGTAGGCCCACGGCCCGCCGGCCATAACGCCGAATAGGGAGGCCAGAATCAGCAACGGCGCTATGAAGTAGCGCGCATTGATAAAGAACTTTTTCATAAGAAACCCTCTCGTAATGAGTTTTCGTCCATGGATCGCGCCCGGCGCAATCTCTTGGCATCTAATCTAGCACATTGCCGACAGAATTGCCATACCCTATGCATAGATATATCCATGACAAAGGTTGAACCATAAGGCCAATATCGGACCGATTCATGGTACAATCCCTGTACAAAATCCTGAACAAACATTGAACGCTATGCCGAAAGGTTCCCCCTCCCAGCATCCCATCCAAGTCGCGGCGCGCCGCGCCGGCCTGAGCGTCGACTTGGTCCGAGCCTGGGAGCGCCGTTACCGGGCCGTGCGTCCCAAGCGTTCGCGCAACGGCCGCCGATTATACCGGGACGAGGATATCGAACGCTTGAGGCTGCTGGCCCACGCGACGCGGGCCGGCCGCCGCATCAGCGACATCGCCCGGCTCTCCACCGCCGAACTCTCCGTCATGGTGGAACAGGACGCGCAGGCGGCCGACCTGCCGGCATCCACCGACGCCGCGCGGCCGCGCACGGAATCCGTCATGGCCTACTTCGACCGGTGCATTGAGGCCATCGACACGCTGAATCCCGAACGGCTGTTCCAGACCCTGAACGAGGCCGAGCAGCATCTCGCCGAATTGTTCATGCAGGAGGACCTGATCGCCCCGCTAGTGCAGCACATGCAGGACGAATGCCGCCAAGGCACCATGCGCCTGGCGCAAAAGCGCGTCGCCGACGCCGTCATTCGCAGCCACTTGGCGCGCTATGCGCTACAGGCTAGCGGCAGTTCCAATGGGGAACTGCGCGTCGTCGTCGCCAGCGGCGTGGCGCGCGCCGATGAACTGCCCGTGCTGCGGCTGGCCGTAGCCATCCGTGCGTACGACTGGAGCCCGGTCTATCTAGGCACCGAACTGTCCGCCGACGAAATCGCCTTCACTGCCGAACGCAGCCGCGCCTTGTGCTCGGCGATTGCGGCCGACTCGGGCGACGACGCCCTGCTGCCCAATGAACTGCGCAAACTACGCCGGGCCACCACCGCCAACCACCCCATCCTGCTGCATGCCCTCAATCCGGGGCCGTACGAGGCGGTCATCGAAGATGCCCAAATCATTCCGGTGCAAACCTTCGGGGAACTGCGTCTGGCGCTGGGACGCATCCGGCTGGACGCCCAAGCCGACCGTCCGTAGCGCAAAACCTGCGTTGCCGGCAGCCTGCGGCGAATGCCGGCGGCGCCATGCAATGCGATAGAATGCCGCCTACGCCGGCCACTAGCCCGCCGCCGCCACAGGCATGAAGCATCCACCCCGCAGCCGCGCCCCCTCCAGCTTTTCCTACGAAGATCTCCTGCGTTGCGCACGCGGCAAGATGTTTGGCGAGGGCAACGCCCAGCTGCCGACCCCCCCCATGCTGATGCTGGACCGCATCACCCATATCAGCACGGAAGGCGGCATCTACGGCAAGGGCGAATTGCGCTCGGAACTCGATATTCGTCCCGACCTCTGGTTTTTCCAATGCCATTTCATCGGCGACCCGGTCATGCCAGGATGCCTGGGACTCGACGCCCTTTGGCAATTGGTCGGCTTTTTCCTCGGCTGGCATGGCTACCCCGGCCACGGCCGCGCTCTGGGCGTCGGCCGCGTCAAATTCTTCGGTCAGGTCACCCCTGACGACAAGCGGGTAATCTACCAGATCGACATCAAGCGCCTCATCACCCGTTCCCTCGTCATGGGCATCGCGGACGGGCGGGTCCATGTGGACGGGCGCGAAATCTACGCGGCGCAAGACCTCCGCGTCGGCCTGTTCACCAAAACGCCGGAGTTCTGACATGGCCATCGACTGCCTGCATACGACGGCCTATGAATTCCTGGACATCGCCCCGAACGAGGCGTTGCGCCGGAAACTGGCCGCAGCCTGCACGGAACTGCAGCTGGTCGGCAATATCACGCTCGCTCCGGAAGGCATCAACCTTAGTCTGGCGGGCGCATCGGAGGCCGTGCCGCAGCTGGAACGGCAGCTGCTGGAAGACAGCCCGTTCCAACGGCTCCGGTTCCGGCACAGCCGGGTCGCCCAGCGGCCCTTCTCCAAACTGATCGTGCGGTTGCGCCCTTCGCTGCTGCCCGTGCGCCTTGATGCGCTCGTCGCCCGCCGCCGGCCCGGCACGCACCTGCCACCGTGGCAATTACGCCAATGGCTGGACGAAGAACGGCCCCTCCGCCTGCTGGATGTGCGCAATGCCTACGAAGTGCACCTCGGCCGGTTCGCCAAGGCCGAAGCCTTGCCGTTGCAGCGATTCCGCGATTTCGAAACTCTGGCGCAACGGCTCCGGCCCGGTACCGTGCCGCTGATTACGTATTGCACTGGCGGGATTCGCTGCGAAGTGGCGAGCAACTGGCTGCGCGAGCAAGGACATCCCGAAGTCTGGCAACTGTCCGGCGGCATCCTCAACTACTTCGAGCAATGCGGCGGCCGCCACTGGCAAGGCGAATGCTTCGTCTTCGACGACCGCCTAGCTGTGGATCCCCGCTTGCACGCCACCTATCCCCGGCTCTGCCGAACATGCCAGAAGCCCATCGCAGACATGCGGCGCCAACGTTGCGCGGATTGCGGAGATTTCCGACTTGGAACTGACTGACATCTGCTGCAATCTGACGCACGAATCCTTCGACGATGACCGCACGGCGGTTCTGGAACGGGCCCGAACTGCGGGGGTGACCCGGTTCCTTCTGGCCGGCTCAAGCATGGAAGAAAGCCGCGCCTGCATCACGCTTGCCCGGCAATACTCGGACTGCTGGGCAGCCGTCGGCGTCCATCCGCATCAGGCGCAGGCATGGGCTTCGGACAGCGCGGCAACGCTGCGCGAATGGTGCCACGACCCGTGCGTTGTCGCCGTCGGCGAATGCGGGCTGGATTACTTCCGGGACCTGTCGCCGCGCCCGGCGCAGCAGCAGGCCTTTCTGGAGCAACTGGAATTGGCCGGCGAACTCGAACTCCCGGTGCTGATGCACAACCGCGACGCGGATGCGGATTTCCTGCGCCTCTTCGATGCGGCCTCCGTACGCCCGCCGCGTGCGGTCCTGCATTGCTTCACGGGCGGCCGCGCACTGCTGCATGCCTGTCTGGAACGCGGCATGTACATCGGCATTACCGGCTGGCTTTGCGACGAGCGCCGCGGACAGGCCTTGCGGGACGCGCTCGCCGACATCCCGCTCGACCGGCTGATGGTGGAAACGGACGCGCCCTACCTGCTGCCGCGCACATTGCGCCCGCGTCTGGCAACGCGCCGCAACGAACCGATGTGGCTGCCGCACATTGCCGAACAGCTCGCACAGGCGTTGAACCTCAAGCCCGCCGAACTCGCCGAACACACCCAAGCCTGCGCCCAGAAATTCTTCAGGTTCCCCGATTCGGCCCAAGATGCGGGTTTGCGATAAAATCAGCATCATAAAATCTGTTCAACCCATCCGCTCTGGGAGCACCGGATCATGCAGCATTACCCAGTATTAGCACCGAGTATTGGCGCTTGCGATAAGCAGGCCACCGTATACGCGCCTTGGGACCGCGCGCCGATTGCCTCCGTAGATGTCCTCAACAGCCAGCAGGCGGAGCGTGTGCTGGCCACCGCTTTTTCCATTTACCAAGACAAATCTCGCTGGCTGCCGCCCGCCAAACGCATCGAGGTTCTGGAACGCACCGCGCAGATGATGGCCGAGCGCGCCGACGAACTGGCCGTGGAGGCCGCCCGCGAAGGCGGCAAGCCTTTGCCCGACTCCAAAGTCGAAGTGGCCCGCGCCATCGACGGCATGCGCAGCTGCATTGAGGTCCTACGCACCGAAGCCGGTCGCGAAATCCCGATGAACCTGAATGCCGCTTCCGCCCACCATATGGCGCTTACCCGCAAATACCCGATCGGCGTGGTGCTGGCATTCTCCGCCTTCAACCACCCGCTCAACCTGATCGTGCATCAGGTCGGCCCCGCCATCGCCTCCGGTTGCCCGGCCATTATCAAACCGGCACTGGATACGCCACTGTCCTGCATGCGTTTCGTGGAGATGCTGCATCAGGCCGGCCTGCCTGAAGGCTACGTGCAAGCCATCAACCTGTCCGGCCACGACATCGCCGAGCAGATGGTCCAGGATTCCCGCGTGGCCTTCTTCAGCTTCATCGGCAGCGCCGAGGTCGGCTGGATGCTGCGCTCGAAACTGGCTCCCGGCGCCCGTTGCGCCCTTGAACATGGCGGCATCGCTCCCGTCATCATAGCCGCAGATGCCAACGTAGACGATGCTCTGCCGCTGTTGGCCAAAGGCGGGTTCTACCATGCCGGACAGGTTTGCGTATCGGTGCAGCGCGTGTATGCCGAACGCGCTCTGGCGCCGCGCATCGCCGAGGGCCTCGCGGCACAGGGGACCGCCATGAAGGTAGGCGACCCGACTCTGCCGGACACGGACATCGGCCCCTTGATCCGGCCGGCGGAAACGGACCGGGTGGAAGCTTGGGTCCAAGAGGCCATCGACGCGGGCGCAGAGCTGGTCTGCGGCGGCCAGCGACTGTCCGACACCGCCTACCAGCCGACCGTGCTTCTGAATCCGCCCGCCGATGCCAAGGTCAGCATCCATGAAGTCTTCGGACCGGTCATCTGCGTCTACGGCTTCGACGACATCGACGCAGCCATTGCGCAGGCCAACGACGGCCCGTTCGCTTTCCAAGCGGCTGTCTTCAGCCGCAGCCTCGACACCGCGCTGCATTGCTACCACCAGCTGGAAGCCGCCACCGTGATGATCAACAATCACACGGCCTTCCGCGTCGACTGGATGCCGTTCGCTGGCCTCAAGCAATCCGGCCACGGCATCGGCGGCATCCCCTATACGTTCGAAGATATGCAGGTCGACAAGCTGATGGTCGTCCGCTCCCCTGCCCTGTAACCGCCGACGGGACCCCGGCCCCGCGCTTGCCATGCGCCTGACTTCCCAAGAATTTCGCGCTCTGCCGCACAAAGCCGTCACTCTGCTTGGCATGTCCGGCGTCGGCAAGACGCAACTGTCCAACCGGCTCGACAAGCAGACGTGGTTCCATTATTCCGGCGATTATCGGATTGGGACGCGCTATCTGAGCGAAAACATTCTGGACAACCTGAAGCTGCGCATGATGGAAGTGCCGTTTCTGGCGAACCTGCTGCGCTCGGACTCCATCTATATTTGCAACAACATCACCGTCGACAATCTGGAGCCGGTCTCCACCTTTCTGGGCAAGCCCAATCTGGACGGCCTGTCGCTCAACGAGTTCAAGCATCGCCTGCGGCTGCACCACGATGCCGAGATCAAGGCGATGCGCGACGTGCCGGAGTTCATCCGCAAAGGGCAGCAGGTCTACGGCTACCCGCACTTCGTCAACGATGCCGGCGGCAGCCTGTGCGAACTGCAAGATCCCACCGTGTTCGAACTGCTGGCGGAACATACCCTGATTCTGTACATCCATGCCGACGAACAGCATATCGAGGAATTGTGCATGCGCCAAGCCGAAAACCCGAAGCCGCTGTATTATCCGGAAGCTTTTTTGGACCGGGGATTGAACGACTTTTGCCAAGAATGCGACATTTCGCAGTACTCCGACATCGACCCGGACGCCTTTACGCGCTGGACCTTCCCTCGCCTGCTGAAAGACCGGCTGCAACGCTACCGGAGCATTGCCGACCAGTACGGATACACCGTGCATATGGACGAATCCGAACAGGTGCAGAACGCCGACGATTTCGTCGACCTCATCGCTCGGGCCATCGACCGCACGGACTGAAGCCTCGATGCCTCTGCTGCTGCGTCACGACTGGCCCAGTCTGAGCCGGGTCGCGGAGCAAGGCGCGCGGGTCGTCTCCGCCACCTCCGAAGATGCCCCCCTGCTCCATATCGGCCTGCTCAACATGATGCCGGATCGTGCGCTGGCCGCCACCGAACGGCAGTTCCTGCACCTCCTCGACAGCCACGACCGGCGCTGCTGCGCCGTGCATCTATTCCGCATCGACGGCATTCCGCGCAGCGAAGAAGGACTCCAATATCTCCGCCAGAACTATCAGGACTGTGCGGCCGTCGAACATGCGGCTCTGGATGCCCTCATCATCACTGGCGCCAACGTCACCCGCCCGGATCTGGAGTCGGAGCCGTTCTGGGAGGATCTGGCGCGAACGCTGCAATGCGCCGAGAAGCGAGGAATTCCGGTCGTCTGCTCGTGCCTGGCCGCGCACGCCTCCGCACGCATCTTCCACGGCATCGAACGCCGCCACCTGCCACGCAAGCGCTGGGGCATCTTCGCTCACGCCGTCCGCGCCCCGGAGCATCCTATGACGACCCAATTGCCGGCGTGCTTCGACATGCCGCATTCACGCTTCAACGACGTTTCGGAGGATGCCCTCCGCGATCATGGGGTCGAGGTCCTCGTCGCATCCGACGAAGCGGGCGTGCAAATGGCCGCCGAAGCAGACGGACGCCGCATCTACTTCCAAGGACACCCCGAATACGAGGCCGTCAGCCTGCTGAAGGAATACAAGCGCGAGGTGATGCGCTTCCTCTCCGGCGAGCGCGAGGACTACCCGCCCCTGCCCGAGCGCACATTCTCCGAACGCGCCGCCGGCCTCGCCGACGAATTCCGGCAAACCGTCCTGTCGCAAGCGCGCCACGAAGAACTGATGCAGGATTTCCCGGAAGATTTATTGGCGCAGGAGATGCGCTGGCCGTGGAAGGACATCGCCCGACAGTTGTACTGCAACTGGCTGGAGGAATTGGCGCCGCAAGGCTGAGCGTAGATGCACTATATAATTCGGCAGTAGACCATTGAAAGGGGCGTGCCAGCATATGCATCATCGTTTTCCAACGTCAAGCCCCTCTGAGACAGAATGGGAAAGCAGACCGAAGGCAGGGCAATTTTTCTTAAGTGCAAGCCCCCCCCCCCCCCCCCTCTGGGTAGCCGCATCCGGCTTGGCACATTGCTATAGGATTCCTTTCGGGATGAAGGATGCAGGTCAGCACTGCCGCATGAAGTCGAGTCGATGATGGAATTGCGCCTCACCGAGGAAGTCATGCTGCTAGCGCTGCACAACGAGAACGGCGAGTTCGCCGAGATGCGGGACTGGCCCCTGCACTGCGCGCTGGCCGGCGGCCTGCTGATGGATCTGCTGCTGGAAGGCCGGATCGCCGCCAAGCCCGGACTGCTGCGGGCCGTCGACTCCGACCCTCTGGGAGACCCGCTACTGGACCCGGCACTGACCGAAATCGCGGCCGCCGACCCGCCGCGCGACCCCCGCCACTGGGTAGACCATTTCGCCCGGCAAGCAGAGCGGCTACGGGACGAGGCGTTGGGAAGCCTGGTCGGGCGCGGCATCCTCCGCCGCGAGTCCGGACTGTTCCTGTGGGTGCACGGCCCGCGGCGCTATCCGGCCACCATAGCCGAGATGGAAGCCAAGCTGCGCATTTGGGGCGTGCTGCTGGAGAATGAGGAGCCTGCGCCGCGGGATGTCGCGCTCATCCATCTGGCGCATGCCTGCCACATCCTTCGGAAGCTGCTGCCTCATCTACAGTTGCAGCAGGCGGCGAAACGCATCGAGGAGGTGTGCGGTCTCGACGAGGCGGGCGCAACGGTGCTGGACGCGGTCATGGACAGCGAGGTCGCCGCCGGACCGTCCCACGGGCAGCCGATCGCCAAGGGATTGCCGATCGTGGACAATCTTCCGGAATTGTATAAGGGAAACTTGGAGTTTCTGCCTCAGCAGTACGTGAAATACGGGCCGGTGTTCCAGCTGCGCATCGGAGGCCGGGACACCATGATGCTGGCCGGCCCAGAAGCGAATCGCTTCGTCATCCGGCACGACGCACGCTATCTGCGGCGCTTCGAGATATGGAACGGAATTGCCGAAGCTCTGGGAGGCAAGCACTTTATGCTGAGCATTGACGGCCCAGAGCACGGCCTGATGCGCCAAGCGCATAAAGAGGCCCTCAGCCGCAATTTCGGACAGAACCGGATTCCCGACATCGTGGATGCCACGCGCCGCCGGATGGCGGCATGGCCAACGGGAGAGCCCATCCCCGCGAAGCACGAATTGTTCCGCTTCATGGCAGGCGTTCAAGGCCGCTTGCACCTTGGCACTTCGGTGCGCGAATACGAGGACGATCTGGTGGAGTTCGTCGATGCGATAGGAAGCCTTCGGGTGTCCAAGCATGTACCCAAATATCTGGCTCCGGTGAAATACCCGCATTACGAACAGAAGCGCGAACGGGTGCAGAAACTATTCGCCGAAACCGTTCGGCAACGCCGCATGGAGCCGCGCGAGGATGGCCCGAAGAATTACCTCGACGGCATGCTCGCGCTGCACGAGGAAGACCCCCGGCTCATGTCCGAAGCGGATTTTCCTGCAGCGATGATCTTGCCGCTCCTCGCCGGCATCGATACGATCGGCAGTACGCTGGCCTTCATGCTGCATGGCCTGTTCGAAGATCCGGACCTGATGGCGCGGGCGACAGCGGAAGCGGACGAACTATTTGCAAACGGCACGCCCACGCCGCAGGCCGCAAAGAAAATGGATGTCCTGCGCCGCTTGATGCTGGAAGCGCTGCGGATGTACCCGCCGCTGTACATGCTGGGATACTGGGCGATCAATACCTTCGATTTCGGCGGCTACCGAATTCCGGCCGGCGAGAGAATCGTCCTCGCCTCCACGGTGGCGCATTTCCTGCCGGAGTTCTACCCCGACCCTCTGCGCTTCGATATCGACCGCTATTTGCCGGAGCGCATGGAAAACAGCGTGCCCGGCACATATGCTCCCTTCGGCTTAGGCTCGCATGCCTGCCTTGGCGCAGGCCTGGCCCAAATCCAAGTACCGCTGACCATGGCGACCCTCCTGCATGGCTTGGAACTGGAAGGGACTGTGGATCGAGGCAGCAAAATGCCGCTCAAGTTCATGCCCACATTATGCCCAGGGGATGCTTTCGCATTCCGTATCCGGCAACGGCGATGACGCTGCAATCCATGCCGCCATGGCGGCCGATGCATCTCCAAGCCTCTCGCGGGGGCAGGATGGGCTAATGGGCTTGCGCCTCACTGAGGAGATCATGCTGCTGGCGCTGCATGACGAGGACGGCGAGTTCGCCGAGATGCGGGACTGGCCCCTGCACTGTGCGCTGGCCGGCGGCCTGCTTATGGACCTGCTACTGGAAGGCCGAATCGCCGCCAAGCCCGGGCTGCTGCGAGCCGTCGACCCCGACCCCTTGGGAGACCCGCTGCTGGATCCGGCACTGGCCGAAATCGCGGCCGCCGACCCGCCGCGCGACCCCCACCACTGGGTGGACCATTTCGCCCGGCAGGCGGAGCGGCTGCGGGACGAGGCGCTGGAAAGCCTGGTCGGACATGGCGTGCTTCGCCGCGAGTCCGGACTGTTCCTGTGGGTGCACGGCTCGCGGCGCTATCCGACCGCCATGGCGGAGGTGGAGGCCAAGTTGCGCATTTGGGCCGTGCTGCTGGAGGATGAGGAGCCCGAACCGCGGGACATCGCGCTCATCCATCTGGCGCATGCCTGCCACATTCTCCGGAAACTTCTGCCCCATCTGCAGTTGCAGCAGACGGCGAAGCGCATCGAGGAGGTGTGCTGTCTTGACGAGGCGGGCGCAGCGGTGCTGGACGCGGTCATGGACAGCGAGGTCGCCGCCGGGCCGGGCCACGGGCAGCCAGTGACCGAAGGGCTGCCGGTCGTAGGAAATTATGCGGATGTCATCACGGACCCCTACCGCTTCTTAAGGGAGCAGTACATCAAACTGGGGCCGGTTTTCCGCATCTGGGGGATGCACCGCATGAGCACGGTCTTGGCCGGGCCGGAAGCGAATCGCTTCATCGCTCGGCACAGCGCGCGCTGCCTGAGAAGCTTCGATGCATGGGGCCGGTTCGGCAGAGACATGGGAGCGGGGAGAGAAGGCTTTCTTCTCGCCATGGACGGTTCAGGCCACGACCGGATGCGCAAAGCTTTCAAAAAGCCATTCGGCCCCCATTGCCTAACAGACCGGATTCCCGATGTCATAGATGCCACGCACCGTCGGATGGCGGCATGGGCGACAGGGAAGCCCGTCCCCGCAAACCACGAACTGTTCCGCCTCATGGCGGAAGTCCAGGCCCGCCTGCATTACGGCACCTCCGCGGGCGAATACGTGGACGATTTGGTGGAGTTCATCGATGCGGAGATAGCCCTTCAGGTGCTCAGGCGTGGTGGGCCCAAATTCCTAGTGCCAATGAAATATCCGAATTACGAGAAGCATCGCGAGCAGGTGCTGGAACTGCTCGCCGGCATCGTGCGACAGCACCGTACGAAGCCACGCGATGGCACCGCACAGCATTACCTCGACACCATGCTTGCCCTGCACGAGGAAGACCCCGGATTCCTGTCCGAAGCGGATTTTCCCGCAACGACGAGTTTGCCGTTCCTCGCCGGCATTGATACGGTCGGCAGCACGGTAGGCTTCATGCTGTACGCCTTGCTCGATAATCCGGATCTGATGATGCAGGGAACGGCGGAAGCGGACGAACTGTTTGCGCACGGCACGCCCGCGCCGGAGGCCGTGAAGAAACTGGATATCCTGCGCCGCGTGATGATGGAAACGCTTCGGATGTACCCACCACTCAACGTGATGCCTCGGACGACCGCCAATACCTTCGATTTCGGCGGCTATCGGATTCCCGCCGGCGAGCCTGTGCTCATCGCTTCGACCGTGGTGCACCGCCTTCCGGAATGCTACCCCGATCCCGAGCGCTTCGACATCGACCGCTATTTGCCGGAACGCATGGAAAACAGCACACCGGGCACG
Organism: uncultured candidatus Poriferisulfidus sp.; assembly: GCA_963668445.1. Lineage (GTDB taxonomy): Bacteria > Pseudomonadota > Gammaproteobacteria > Poriferisulfidales > Poriferisulfidaceae > Poriferisulfidus. The sequence continues at coordinate 595,257 of OY764335.1, read as the reverse complement.
TACGCCCCTTTCGGACTGGGCACACATGCCTGCCTTGGAGCCAGTTTTGCGATGATGCTTTGCCCGTTGGTCGTAGCGACGCTACTGCATGGACTGGAACTGGGAAGGGTTGGAAGGAAAGGGCCGGTGCCGGTTCAGAATCTGCCAAACTTGCGCCCGGCCGACTCGTTTGCTTTCAAGGTTCAGAAGCGACGATAGGCACGCTCAGGAAAATCCGAACGAACATGATCGACAGGTACCCAAAACGCGATGAATGATTCTGCTTCTGCGGCGAAGCCCGCCCGGGTCACCATTCCCCTCAACATCATGGCCCCGCTGCATGTCTGGATGCGGCTGCTGTGGGAGCACGGAGGCCCGGATACGGAATACCGAAAGCGGCTGGCGAAGATGCTTCTGGTGACGGCGATGCACGCTCCGCGGCGGTTGGCGGAACGGCCGCTGTACAGGCGGCATGTCGCACGGGTTCCTATCGATTCTTCGCCGCTGTTCATTCTGGGCTGCAACCGCAGCGGCACCACGCACTTGCACAACCTGATGGCGCAGGATCCCCGCCTCGGCTCGCTCACCAATCAGCAAGCGATGATGCCCGGCTTGTTCCTGTCCAAAGGGGTCACATGGCGGCGCTTGCAGAATATGCCGGAAATCCTGCGCCCGATGGACAACATGAAAGTCTCAGCGAACACCCCTCAGGAAGAGGAAATCGCCCTATCCAACATGACCCATCGTTCCTTCATGCACTGCTTTTCATTCCCGCGAAGCCTAGCATTCCTGCTGCATCGCTACTCGACTCTGGATGCCCTGTCGCCCCGCGAACTGGCGCACTGGGAACGGCTGTATCTGGAAACGTTGCGCAAGGCGGCCTACAACGCCGGCGGCAAGCGCCTCGTGCTGAAGAGTCCGGGCAACATGGGCCGGATTCCGCATCTGCTGCGCCTGTTCCCTGAAGCACGCTTCATCCATATCATACGCAGCCCGTACACCATTTACAACTCGCTCGTAGGACTGTTCACCCGGCTTACGGAGGTCTGCCAGCTGCAGGCGACGACAATGGAGCAGACCCGCCAAAACATTGAACAGTTCTACATATGGTTCATGCGCAAGTATCTGGAAGACCGCGACCTGATTCCGGACGGACGCCTCGTGGAAGTGCGTTACGAAGACCTCGAGCGGCGGCCGGTTTCAGAGTTGGAGCGCATTTATCGGCAATTGGGCATAGAGGGCTGGGACGATGCGCATGCGCCAATCGAGGCATATCTGAAAAGCCTCGAGGGATACCATAAGAATGTTTATCCCGAAGACCCGTCTGTGATTGCGCGAGTGGACGAGGTCTGGCGGTTTGCGGTGGACGAATGGCAGTACCAGCCGCCGGCCGCGTAGCGGCGACCGGCCGTGCTACCGGCCAAAGCTAAGCAGACGGTCCCGCAGGACCAGCCTGCATGCCCCGAGAACGCTACAGCCGCAATACCCAAGCACCGAACTGATTCAACGCCGTGCCCGCGAAATAGATGCCGAACAGCGCCACCATCGGCGAGAAGTCGAGCATTCCCGTGTTCGGAAGCACCGCTCGGATGCGCGACAGAAGCGGCGCGGTCACGCTATGCACCAGCATCAAAAGCGGCGCCGCGCCCGCCGCCAGCTGCACCCAACTCGCCACCACCGCCACGATCAGCAGCACCAGATAGAGATTCAGCACCATCGCCGCCAACTGCGCCAGCGCAAAAAGCCCCAAGCCCAGCGCCGAGACCTGCATGTGCATGGCCCCCGAAAGGTACAAGATGAGCAGCTTCAGAGCCAAGGCCACGACGAGAAGCGGCAGATCCCATCCCCGCACCAGCGGCACGATGCGCCGCACCGGCTGGCACACCGGGTTGGTGACCCGCACCAGCATTTGCGACAGCGGATTGTAGAAATCCGCACGATGCGCCTGCAGCAGCCAGCGCAGCAGCAGCCCGTACAAATACAGGCTCAGCAAGAGCTTAAGCAGCGCTATGAAATCCATCCGATCGAATCGCTTTTCTCAAATTCCCGTTCGCAAGCCTCTGCGGCGCATCGAACCCATCGAAGTCTGCATCAGCAACATGGAACGCAACTCAAGCCCGACCGTTTTCATCCCCGATCTCTTGAGCTCGCCGACGCGCCGCTTCCAGCGCCTTGGCGACGATTCCGTGGAAGTCGCTCGATTCCATGACCTCGAGCGCTTTCTCGGTCGTTCCGCCCTTGGACGTAACCTGCCGGCAGAGCGCATCCAGCGACCCCTCGGACGCGCCAGCCAATTGCTGCGCACCGCGCGCCGTTTCGAGCACCAGCATGCGCGCCTGCTCCTCATTCAAGCCCATGCCGCAAGCGCTCTCGATCATCGCCTGCATGAAGGCGAAGAAATAGGCCGGCCCGCTGCCGGACACCGCCGTCGCCGCATCCATGAGGCCCTCGTCGTCCACCCACAGCGTCCGCCCGACGCTTCGCATGATCCGTTCGGCCAGTTCGCGCTGCGCAGCCGAAGCTTCATCGCGGGCATACAGCACGCTCATGCCCGCACCAACGAGAGCCGGCGTGTTCGGCATTACGCGCACCACAGGGCAGTGCCCGCCGGTCCATCGCGCCAGATCGTCCGCACGCACGCCGGCGGCGATGGTCATGAGCAGCGGAGGCTCCGCCACCATCCAAGGCGCCAAGTCCGTCGCGGTCGTCGGCATCCGGCCCGGCTTGACGGCGAACAGCAGCACCGCCGGGCGCACCTCGTCGTACGCCAGCGAATTATCATAGAAGCGCCGTTCCAAACCGAACTCCTCGGAGAGCACCTGATGCGATTGCGGATCCGGGTCTGCGACCGCAATGCGTCCGGCCTCCCAGCCATGCCGAAGCAGGCCGCCGATGAGCGCACGGCCCATGTTGCCGCCGCCAATCAGCAACAGTCGCGGCACATCAGACATGTGCATGCCTCCGCTCCTGCTGCGGCCGGGGCCCGAACAAGGCGGTGCCGATCCGGATCCAAGTCGCCCCCTCGGCGATCGCCGCTTCGAAATCGCCGCTCATGCCCATCGACAGCACGTCCAGATTGAAGCCGGCCGCATTCATCCGCTCTTGGCAAGCGCGCAAGAGAGCGAACTGCGCCCGTTGCGCATCAAACCCGGCGACCGGCGCCGGAATGGTCATCAGACCGCGCACATGCAGCCGGCCCAATTCGGCCAAGCGCTCGAGGAAGGATGCCACCTGCACCAACTCGATGCCGGATTTTCCGGACTCGCCGCCGATCTTCACCTGTACGCACACGGAAAGCTTCGGCATGCCCTCCGGACGCGCATCGTGCAGGCGCCGGGCCACCTCCAGACGATCCAGGCTGTGCGTCCAATCGAAGCGGTGCGCCACCTCCTTCGCCTTGCGGCTTTGGATGGAACCGATGAAGTGCCAGCGCACCGCGCAATCCGACATGGCCGTCATTTTCTCCATGGCCGGTTGCACATGATTCTCGCCAAGATCCTGAACCCCCAGCCGCACCGCCGCACGCATCAAGGCGACATCCTGCTGCTTGCTGACCGCCAGCAACCGGACGCTGCCCGGAGCGCGTCCGTACCGTCGTTCCGCTTCCCGGACGCGCTGCTGCAATGCCTGCAGCCGCTCCGCGACAGAGTTGTCCGCATCCATTATAGGCGCCTTTCAGGACAAGCCGGCCCGGTGCCTAGGCCCCTGCCTCGGCATAGAACACGGAACGTGCATCAAACACCGGCCCGTCCACGCATACCCGCTTCATGGCGAGGCCATGCTCGCCCATGACAGGCAAAGTGCAGCCGGCGCAGCCGCCTACGGCGCAAGCCATGTACTCCTCGACGCAGACTTGGCACGGCAGCCCGAAATCCCGCGCCAGTTTCGCCACAGCTTCCAGCATCGGCATCGGGCCGCATGCGTACACCGCCACCCGAGCGCACAGTTCGTCGGTCTGGACCTCCAGCCACATCCGCGCCAACGCATCCACATAGCCCGCATGGCAGCCTGCGTAGCCTTGCAGCGAGCACAAGCGCGACGCAATGCCCCAATCCTCCAGAAGTTCCATGCCGGCGATGACGCCGTCCGGCATGCCCGGAACCCGAATGGCCGACGGGCGACTCTTGAACGGGAACGGCACTTCCGAGCCCATGACCACCAGCGGCTCGGCCTGCTGCCTGATCTCCCGCGCCAGAAACAGGATGGGCGGAATGCCGACGCCGCCGCCCACCAGAAGCGGACGGTCGTACGCCGGATCAAACGCGAAGCCGCGTCCGACCGGTCCGAGCACGGGCCGCATTTCGCCTTGCTCGATCCTCGCCAGCGCCGCCGTGCCCTCGCCGACGACCTTGTACAGCACATCGACGGTTCCCGCCTGCGGGTCGCTCCACAGGATCGAAAGGGGCCGGCGCAGGCTGCGCCCCTCCTCATCCGGCGCCACATGCACGAAACTCCCCGGCACGGCCGTGCGGGCAATGTCCGGAGCCTCCAGCGTCAGCACATGCTGCTCCGCCCCCAGATGGTGCACCTGCGCCACCCGCGCCTCGATGCTGTAGATGACATTACGGGACTCGTTCATGCCGCCTGTTCCGGACGCGCATAGACGATTCGGCCACTGCAGACCGTCGCCTGCACGCGATCATGCAACTGCCAGGCGTCGAACGGCGTGTTACGGCCCGCGCTCAGCATGGACTCTCGGTCGAAATGCCACGGAACATCCGGGCGAACGACGCACACGTCCGCATCCGCGCCCGCCTCCAGCGAGCCTCCGCGCCCGAGGATCTTCGCCGGCCCGGACGTCAGCCGCTCCACCGCGGTCATCCGCGACAGCACCCCGTCCGTTGCCAGACGCAGAGTCAGAGGCACCAGCGTCTCGACGCCGGATATGCCCGCCCGAGTCGCCGGGAACGGCGCCGCCTTGGAATCCGGATCCAGCGGCTGATGATCCGAGCAGACCGCGTCGACCACGCCGTCCCGCACCGCTTCGCGCAGACGCACGCAATCGCCTTCCGTACGCAACGGCGGGCAGACATGCGCGTTGACATCGAAGCCTTCGACCGCCGCCTCTGTCAGGAACAACTGGTGCACCGCGACATCCGCCGTCACCGGCAGCCCGGACCGCCGCCCCGCTTCCAGCATATCGACCGCCAGGGCGCACGACAGGCGGCAGAAGTGGACTCGCGCCCCGGTGTCTTGAACCAGCGCCATCATCTGCGCCAGCGCCGCCGTTTCCGCGGCGCGCGGAATGCCCGGCAATCCCAGCCGGGCCGCATACGTGCCCTCGTGGGCGCAACCTTCGCCCGCCAAGGCATGATCCAAGGGATGGTAGAACAGGATCATGTCCTGACTAGCCGCATACTCCATGACGCGCCGCAGCACCAGCGAATTGGCGTACGGCCGCAACCCGTTGCTGACGCCTACGCAACCGGTTTCGCGCAAGGCGCCCAGACTGGCCAATTGCGTGTCGCCCAATCCCTGCATCGCCGCCCCCAACGGCGCCAGCCGCACGAAGCCGGCCTGCTGCGCCTGCTCCAGAAGCAGCCGCACCGTCGCCGCCGAATCCGGCACCGGATGCGTCTCCGCGACCGAGCAGACGGTCGTAATGCCGCCGGAGGCCGCCGCCCGCGCTTCGCTCGCGACGCTTGCTCGCTGCTCGCCCAATGGGCTCAGGCAGACCGCCAAGTCGATGGCACCAGGCATGACCAGGCAGTCCCGCGCATCCAACTCCCGCTCCGCCTCATAGCCTTCCGGAGCTGCGCCCAGCGCAACGATGACGCCGTCAGCGCAAAAGACGTCCTGCACCGCATCGACCCCATTGGCAGGGTCCAGCACATGCCCGCCGCGAATCGCCAGCCGCATCACCATGAATGCCTCTGCATCGCCATCGACAGCACCGCCATGCGCACCGCGATGCCGTTGTGCACCTGCTGCAGAATCACTGACCGCGGCCCGTCCACGACCGCCGACTCGATCTCCACCCCGCGATTGACTGGCCCGGGATGCATCACGACCCCGTCGTCCGCCAACAGATCCGCCCGCGCCTGCGTCAGGCCGTACAGCCGATAGTATTCGCTCTCGTTCGGCACGAAACTGCCGTGCATCCGCTCCTTCTGCAAGCGCAGCATGACGACGGCCTGCGCGCCTGCCAGACCCTCTTCCATCGATTTGAACGGCACCACGCCCATGCTTTCCGCTTCCGGCGGCAGAAGCGTCCGCGGCGCGACGACCCGAATCTCGCCGACATGCAGCGTCTGCAAGGCCCGCATCAGGGAGCGGGCGACCCGCGAGTGCAGGATGTCGCCCACGATCACCACCGTCAGAGTCCGGAAGTCCGGAAACTTCTGGCGCAATGTGAACACGTCCAGCATGGCTTGCGTCGGATGCGCATGCCGACCGTCTCCCGCATTGATGACGCTGACATGCTCCGCCACATGGCGGGCGATGAAATGCGCGGCCCCGCTTTCGTCGTGGCGCACCACAAACATGTCGCAGCCCATCGCCTGCAGATTGCGCAAGGTATCCAGCAGGCTCTCGCCCTTGCGGGTGGCGGAAGTCGCCATGTCCAGATTCAGCACATCGGCCGACAAGCGCTTGGCAGCCAACTCGAAGGTCGTGCGCGTGCGCGTGCTCGCTTCGAAAAAAAGATTGGCGATCGTCTTGCCGCGCAATAGCGGGACCTTGCGCACCGCCCGACTCGAAGCAACATGGAACGACTGCGCCGTTCTTAGAACGGCTTCCAGCAGCTCGGCCGGCAACCCTTCGATTGTCAGGAAATGCCGCAGCCGGCCCTGCTCGTCCAGTTGGCATTGCGCCGTATCCGGCATCGGGAACAGCGTGCTCTGCGCGCTCACCCGCCGGCCTCCTCCAGCAGCGAGCCAGAGGCCCGCGTGATGATCAGTTCCAGCGGCGCTGGGCCATGCAGCTTGACCCGGTCGTCCGGCCCCAGCTCCAAACGCATGCCGGTCAGGTTGGGCGCCACCGGAACCTCGCGCCCGGGCCGGTCGACCAGCACGGCCAGCACCACCGATGCAGGCCGGCCATATTCGAACAGTTCGTTGAGGGCCGCTCGCGTCGTGCGGCCGGTATACAGCACATCGTCCACCAGCAGCACATGCCGCCCGTCCAGCGACGCCGGCATGCACACGGACTGCAGCGGACGCACTCCCGTACGCCCCACGTCGTCGCGATGGTAGCTGACATCCAACATGCCCAGAGGCTCTGCAATGCCGCAATGCGCATGCAGGACCTCGGCGACCCACACGCCGCCCGTGTGAAGGCCGACGAATACCGGCTGCGAGATGCTTCGCGTGGCCAGAAAAGATTTAACGGCATCGCCCAAGTGGGCCAACACTGCACCGGTCTCAATCTTTTCCTGTGACGGCATCGCGCTCCGAAAGCCACGTGTTCAGGATGTAGGCGGCGGCCATTTTATCAGTTTCGCCGCGCAATGTGCGCCGCCGCCCCCCGGCCTGCCGCCGCGCCCGCAATTCCGCACGGGCGCACGCGGACGTGTAATCCTCGTTGATCCGGCTGACCGGCAGCCGGTAACGCGTCGCAAGCTCCGCGCAAAAGCGGCGCAAAGCCTGCAAGAGCCGGCGATCGCCACCAACCTGCGCCTGCGGCTCCCCCACGACCAGATGGTCCGGGCGCCACGTCGCAACCAGCCGGTCCACGGCCGCCCAATCGACCACGCCCCGGCGCACCGGAACCACATCCAGCCCGTGAGCAGTGGCGGCTTCCAACGACCCGACCGCCACGCCGATGCGGGCCAGTCCGAAATCGAACGCCAAGGCCAGCCCCTGCTTTTCAGGCATGCCCGCTGCCATGGTACAGGGTCGATTCGTCCAGCCCCAGCTGCCGTACCGCTTCGCCCCAGCGCTGCACGGGCGGCAACTCGAACATGAGCGTGGGCGACGGCGATGCCAGCCACCAAGCGCCCACCTGCAACTCCCGTTCCAACTGCCCAGGCGACCAGCCGGCATAGCCCATGATCAGCAGCAGGCTTTTCGGCCCCTCGCCGACCGCGCACTTCTCCAGCAAATCGCGCGAGGCCGTTATCTTGAGATCTCCGTCGATCGCCATGCTGTCCACTAGTTCGAGTGCGCCGGCATACAACCCGAAGCCCAAACTCGGCTGCACCGGGCCGCCCAGGAAAATAGGCCGCGTCAAGCCTTGCTCGACCAGAGGCTTGATATCCAAATCCTCCAGCAAATCGCGCAACGTCATTTCGGACGGATGGTTGACGATGACCCCCATCGCGCCATTCTTGGCATCATGCTCGCACACCAGAATCAGGGCGCGCTGGAAGATCGAATCCTGCATGTCCGGCGCCGCCACCAGCAATCTGCCGCGCAACGTCTCCATGACCTCAAGACTCCAGCCAATGATCGGCTACGGCATCCCAGAAGCCCATGGCCACTGAACGCCCGGTGTGCGCCTCCACTTCGCGGATGCAGGTCGGCGACGTGATATTGATTTCGGTGAGCCATCCGCCCACCACGTCGAGGCCGGCGAAGCAGACGCCTGCACGGCGCAAAGGTTCGCCCACATGCTCGGCAATTTCTCGATCCCGCCCATTGGCAGGCTCCACCCTCAACGTCCCGCCCTGCGCCAGATTCGCCCGGAACTCGCCCTGTTTCGGCATGCGTACCGCTACATCCGGAACCAGCTGGCCATCCACCAGCAGCAGCCGCCGGTCCCCTTCGGCCACTTCCGGAAGGAAGCGCTGCGCCATGATCGCCTCCCCGCCTGCGTGCGTCAAGGACTCGATGATCGTCTCCACATTCGGCTCTCCACGACGCAGATGGTACACGAGAGCGCCGCCCATGCGATCCAACGGCTTGATGACAATCTCGCCGTGCTCGTCCAGAAACGCCAGCAGGTCTTCCCGCCGCGCGCCCACCAGAAACGGAGGCGCCAAATCCTGATAGCCCAAGATCGACAGCTTCTCGTTCATGCCGCGCAGGGCTGCCGGGGCATTGAGTACGCAAGTCCCGGCAGCCTGAACCCGATCCAGCATCCATGTGGCCGTGATGTAGGCCATGTCCACGGGCGGGTCCTTACGCATGAGCACTACATCGAAATCCGTCAAGGCCGCCACGCAACGCTCCTGCTCCTGCCACCAATCCTCGCGATCCGCCAGTTTGATTTTGCGGACGTCCGCATCAATGCCGGCCGGCCCGGCGCGCAGTTCGGAAAGCGTGGTGATGAAGACTTCGGCACCGCGCTGCTGGGCCGCCAGCATCAAGGCCACCGTCGAGTCCTTGGCCGCCCGGATCCGCGCCGGCGGATCCATGACGACGGCTACGCGGCACACTTCTGGCATTCGCCGACCGCCAGCCCCGCAACCCTGTCAGTAGCGATACAGGTCCGGCTTGTACGGCCCGTCGGCCGGCACGCCCAGATAGGCGGCCTGCTCCTCCGTCAAAGCCGTCAGGTCGACCCCCAGCTTGCCAAGATGCAGCCGCGCCACTTCTTCGTCCTTGGCCTTCGGCAGCGTGTGGACATCGATGGCGTAACCCTCCGGGTTCCGCCACAACTCGATTTGGGCCAGCACCTGATTGGTGAACGAACACGACATGACGAAGCTCGGATGGCCCGTGGCGCAGCCCAGATTCACCAGCCGACCCCGGGCCAGCACGATCAGGCGCTTGCCGTCGGGAAACACCACATGATCCACTTGGGGCTTGATCTCTTCCCACACGCAATCCTCTAGCGACGCAATATCGATCTCGTTGTCAAAGTGCCCGATATTGCAGATGATGGCCTCGTCTTTCATCTGCTCCATGTGCCGGCGGTCGATGACATGCCGGCAGCCGGTCGCCGTCACGAAGATGTCCGCCTGCGGCGCGGCCTGCTCCATCGTAACGACCGGCAACCCTTCCATTGCCGCCTGCAGAGCGCAGATCGGATCGATTTCCGTGACCCAGACGACCGCGCCTTGCGCCCGCAGCGACTGGGCGCAACCCTTGCCGACGCCTCCGTAGCCCGCGACCACGCAAACCTTTCCGGCGATCATGACATCCGTCGCACGCTTGAGGCCGTCCAGCAACGACTCGCGGCATCCGTACGTATTGTCGAACTTGGATTTGGTGACCGAATTGTTGACGTCGATCGCCGGAATCTTCAACTCGCCGGCGCGATGCATCGCATGCAGACGGCTGACCCCCGTGGTCGTCTCTTCGGAAACGCCCCGCACATCCTCCAGCAACTGCGGGTATTCGTCGTGCATGATGCGCGTCAGATCGCCGCCGTCGTCCAGCAGCAAATTCGGCCGCCAGCCGCCCGGCCCTTCGATGGTGCGCCGGATGCATTGCAGATATTCTTCCTCCGTCTCGCCCTTCCACGCGAACACCGGAATGCCCTGCTCGGCCATTGCCGCCGCCGCATGGTCCTGCGTGGAATAGATGTTGCACGACGACCAGCGCAGCTCTGCGCCCAGCGCTGCCAAGGTCTCCATCAGCACCGCAGTCTGGATGGTCATATGCAGGCAGCCAGCAATGCGGGCACCCGCCAGCGGCTGCGCCTCCCGGTACTTGTCGCACAGCGCCACCAGCCCCGGCATTTCCGTGCGGGCAATCGCGATTTCGCGCTGCCCCCATGCGGCCAAGCCCAAGTCGGCAACCTCGTAATCCGGGTGTAGTTGGGTAGCCAGTTCCGTCATGCGTATTCTCCCACTGCTTCAAGCAATGCTTCCGCCCGGTCCGCCGCTTCCCATGAGAACGACCAGTCCGGGCAACCAAAATGCCCATGCTCCGCGGTCCGCTGGTAGCAGGGACGCCGTGCCGCGTCCGCATTCAACAGCCCCAGCATGTCGATAATACCGGATGGCGACAGGTCGAACACGCTGCCCGCCTCCAGCACGCGCTGCAGTTGCTCATCGGAGATCCGGCCGCTCCCGAACGTTTCCACACGCACCGAAACCGGTTCCGCCCGTCCGATCGCATACGCCAACTGCACTTCGCAGCGTCGCGCCAAGCCACAGCTGACCACATGCCGGGCGACGTAGCGTGCCGCATATGCGGCCGAACGGTCGACCTTGGACGGATCCTTGCCGGAAAAGGCGCCGCCGCCATGCCGCGCCATGCCGCCATACGTGTCCACGATGATCTTGCGCCCCGTCACGCCGCAGTCTCCGACCGGCCCGCCCGTCACGAAATCGCCGGCCGGATTGACGTGCATCCGGAATTCCGCAGCCCGCATCTCGGCAGGAATCACCGGATCGATGATCTGCTGGCGCACCAGTTCCTCCAAGTCGGTCCCGCGAACCTGCGCACTGTGCTGGGTCGAAAGCACCACGGCCACCACTTCCATCGGATGCCCCTGCGCGTCGTAGCGGAACGTCACCTGACTCTTCGCATCCGGACGCAGCGCGCCGGCCCCTTCGCCCAAGCGCACCTGCTCATGGCGGCGCATCAGCGCATGCGCGTAATGGATCGGCGCCGGCATGAAATGCTCCGTCTCATCGCAGGCATACCCGAAAATGATGCCCTGGTCGCCGGCCCCCAGCTCCTTCGCATTGGCCGGATCCGGGTCGACGCCGCCCGCAATGTCCGCGGACTGGCCGCCGAGATGCTGCGTAATCCGGCAATTGCGCGCATCGAACCCGACCTGCAACTCCTCAACGTAGCCGATGTCGGCAATCACTGTGCGGACAATCCGGTCGTAATCCAGCGTCTCGCGGCCCTGCTTGAGCGACAATTCCCCCGCCAGAATCACGTGCTGGTCCTTGACCATCGCCTCCACGGCCACCCGCGCCTGAAGGTCGCATGCCAGTGCCGCATCCAGCACCGCATCGGAAATCTGATCGCAGACCTTGTCCGGATGCCCGCGCGACACCGCCTCGGAAGTGAACAAGCCCTGCTGCATGAATCCGGCCCTCCCAAGGCCTTATTTGGTGTGCCATTCTACATGGAACGCAAAAGAGGGTAGAATCAGCAGTCCGAATTGCCCATTATTTCGCACAGGAGCCATATCATGACCACCGTTACTCTGCACGGCAATGAAGTCCATTTAGAGGGCGAACTGCCAAAGATCGGCAGCGACGCGCCGGATTTCATCCTAGTCGACCGCGACCTCAACGATGTCACGCTCAGCACATTCGGAGATACGCGCAAGCTGCTGTCCATCGTCCCCAGCCTTGACACGCCGGTCTGCGCCACGTCTTCCGTAAAATTCGATGAAGAAGCCGCCAAGCTCGACGAGAAATCTGTGATGCTGGTCATATCGGCCGATCTTCCGTTCGCCATGAACCGCTTCTGCACGGACAAGGACACCAACCGGCTGATCACCTTGTCCATGACCCGCAACCACGATTTTGCCCGCGACTACGGGGTCCTGATTGCCGAGGGGCCGCTCCAAGGCATTATGGCACGAGCCATCGTCGTGCTGGATGCCCGCAACAAGGTGACCTACACGGAACTGGTCCCCGAAATCGGCGACGAGCCCGATTATGCGGCAGCTCTCGAAGCCTTGCGAGCCTGAAGCTTTCATCTTCCGCGCGCATCCGGCTCAGGATTCGCAAAGCAGAAAAATGGCGATACCTCCGGCGAAACGCGGCCCGGTGCCATCCGCCCACTCCTCAGTCCTGCTAAACTTGTTGCGCTTGCAATTTGAATCCGGGAATTTTAGCTTTGGTTTGACAAGTTGGACTTGCAATAATGCGCATTTTGTGGTTTGATATACTGCGGGAGTTGAAAAACAACTTTTCATTCAAGCGTGAGTCCGCAAAAGCCCTCGTCCGAATTGGCGCTCGCCTCGCTCGAGCAGCATGTTGACGCGCTTACGGCCTTGTGCGAAGATCTGCTGGAAGCGAACCGTTTGCTGGTTCAGAATTGCGACCAACTTGAGCAGCAACAACTTGAATTGCGTCGCAAGAATCGACAAGCCCGCGCAGATGTCGAACGCATCCTGACGCAACTTCGCCCCTACGCCGAAATCCAATGAACTCCGATTCCTCGCATGTATCGTTCCGGCTTCTCAAGAAGACCTACGAGGTCACGTGTCCGCCCGAACAACGCAAATCCTTCGACGACGCCGTCAAAATGCTCAAGCAACGGGTGCGGAATATCCATGACCACGATGCCAATGCGCCGATGGATCAGATCGCCGTCGTTGCGGCCTTGAATATCAGCCATGACTACCTGAAATTTTCTCAAGCCATGCCGGACGATCTTGCCACGCGCTTGGATGCGCAATCGCAACGCATCAAGAAGGTTCTGGAACAGGCCAGAAACGTAAAGTTTTCGTGATGCCTTCCGCAACCCCAAGTTCCGATGCTTCTAATCACGTGCCTCCGCATGCCTCGCCAATCACGCCCGTGAACCTATCACACAATCATGGGACCCAGCGTGCAGATGCCTTTGCGCAGTACCGGCGTACGATGCCGGGAAGCCTGCGGCGTCTCCTAGGGACCCACCTGAACCTCCGGTTCAGTGTCGTGATGCGGCATGGGGCATGCGGAGTGCACCCTCTACAACTGCCAACCATCCACGGCGCACATGCGTCACCTTGCGCAATTCGAGGCCTGCTACAGGCTGCGAACCGCGCTCCCAACCACGCTAAGGCGCATTACCGTGCAGCCTGCCGTCTTGCCTTGGCGTAAATATTTTCTTTCCACAAACCAAGGGAGAATCACATGGCTGTCAAAAGCACCACCAAGAAAAAGCGCCGTAGCGTCAAGAAAAAGGCCAGCGCCGCGAAATCCGCGACCAAACGTCGCGTAGCAAAGAAAAAAACTACGCCCAAGCGCAAAGTCGCCAAGAGAAAGACGGCCAAGAGGAAAGTCACCAAGCGCAAGACGGCTAAACGCAAAGTCGCCAAGCGCAAATACACCAAGCGGAAAACCGCCAAGCGCAAGACGGCTAAACGCAAAGTCGCCAAGCGGAAAACCGCCAAGCGCAAGACGGCTAAACGCAAGGTCGCCAAGCGCAAATACACCAAGCGGAAAACCGCCAAGCGCAAGACGGCTAAACGCAAGGTCGCCAAGCGCAAATACACCAAGCGGAAAACCGCCAAGCGCAAGACGGCTAAACGCAAGGTCGCCAAGCGCAAATACACCAAGCGGAAAACCGCCAAGCGCAAGACGGCTAAACGCAAGGTCGCCAAGCGCAAATACACCAAGCGGAAAACCGCCAAGCGCAAGACGGCTAAACGCAAGGTCGCCAAGCGCAAATACACCAAGCGGAAAACCGCTAAAAAGGCGTAAAGCAATCTGCGGACAGTAGCCGCTGCTGCCGCGATGTTTTGTACAGGGCCTGCTTCGGCAGGCCCTATGCTTTTCCAGTAGCGATCAAGCCTCTGCTACCAATCCCAGAAAAATCTGGCAGGCCGCATTGCTCGTTTCCTCATAGTAGCGGTAGCCTAACGTATCAAGAAATTCCCTCAGCAAATCCATTTCGCCTTCCGGCACTTGCATGCCGACCAACACCCGCCCGTATGCGGAACCGTGGTTCCGGTAATGGAACAGGCTGATGTTCCAATTCTGGCTCATGCTGGACAGAAAGTTCAGCAATGCCCCCGGCCGTTCCGGAAACTCGAAGCGGTACAAGATTTCGCGCTGCGGACTATGCGTATGCCCGCCGACCATATAGCGCAAATGCAGTTTGGCAGCTTCGTTGTCGCTTAAGTCCTGCACGCGGTAGCCGCAATCCCGAAGATGCGCCACCCAGTCCGGCTTTTCGGCTTCGGCATCGCGGAATTTAATGCCGACGAATATCTGCGCATTCTGGGAATCCGCATAACGGTAATTGAACTCGCTGATGCTGTGCTTGCCGACCGCTTTGCAAAAACGCAGGAAACTGCCGGGTTCTTCCGGAATCGTCACCGCAAAAATGCCTTCATGCCCCTCGCCCAGTTCGGAACGTTCGGCCACATGCCGCAAGCGATCGAAATTGATATTGGCGCCGCTGCTCACGGCCACCAGCGATTGGCCTTGGACAGCGTGGTTCTGCGTATAACGCTTGATGCCGGCGACCGCCAGCGCACCGGCCGGTTCGACCAGCACCCGCGTCTCTTCGAACATATCCTTGATCGCCGCGCAGATCTCGTCGATGCCGACCAGAATCATTTCATCCACGCACTCGCGCGCCAGCCGGAACGTTTCCTCGCCCACTTGGCGCACGGCCGCGCCATCCGCGAACAGGCCGACCTGCTCCAGACGCACGCGCTCGCCTGCTGCCAAGGCTCGCTCCATCGAAGGCGCATCCTCAGGTTCCACACCGATGACCAGCGTTTCGGGCATGGCATGGCGCAGCCACGTGCCCATGCCAGCCACCAGCCCGCCGCCGCCCACTGGGATGAAGACCGCATGCGGCGGCGATTCGCATTGCTCGCAAATTTCCACAGCGATCGTGCCCTGCCCGGCGATCACGTCCGGATCGTCGTACGGCGGCACGAAGGCGCGCTGTTCCGCCGCAGCCCGGTCCAGCGCATATTGCTGCGCCGCATCGTAATCATCGCCTTCCAAAATGATCTTCGCGCCCAACGCACGCACGGCGTTGATCTTGATAGGCGGCGTGGTGCGCGGCATCACGATGACCGCATCCAGGCCCAGTTTGGCGGCAGCCAACGCCACGCCCTGCGCATGATTGCCAGCGGAAGCAGCAATCACGCCGTGCACACGCTGTTGCGCATCGAGCGACGCGATTTTGTTGTACGCGCCCCTCAATTTAAACGAAAAAACCTGCTGCAGGTCTTCGCGCTTGAGCCATACCTCGCAACCCAGCCGCTCCGTCAGCCGCGGCGCTCGCTGCAACGGCGTACGCTCCGCCACATCGTAAACCCGACACGCCTGCCGAATGCGTTCCAAATAGTCCATAGTTGCGCCCTGATCGCCTGCGCCAAACGGCTTGCGGCTATAATTGCTCCGTAAAGCCGGATTGATTATGCCAAATCCCTACCAACGGGTCGCGAAAATGGCCGACTTGCCGCTTGGTTGCACCCTTCGCATCGAGCACCCGAACGGCCCTATTCTTCTAGCCAACGTGTCGGGCACGGTGTACGCCTGCGACGACACATGCACGCATGAAGACTCTTCCCTGTCCCTAGGATGCCTGGATGGCGAACTGATCAAATGCACGCTGCATGGCAGCCGCTTCAGCGTCCGCACCGGGCAGCCGATGGAAGAACCGGCCGATGAGCCGCTGCGCACCTATCCGGTGCGCGTTGAGGACAATCACATCTTCGTCCGCTGCTGAGATTCGATGGCAACCGAATGGCTCGCCGGCACGGTGGTCGAAAATCGCCACTGGACCGATCAACTGTACTCCTTGCGCATCGATGCTCCGGGCGTCCGATTTCAAGCTGGGCAATTCGGGCGTCTGGCGCTTGATATCGACGGCGAGCGTGTGGCGCGCCCTTACTCGTTCGTCAACCCGCCCGGCACCTCGCCGCTGGAATTCTATTCCATCATCGTGCCCGAAGGGCCGCTGTCGTCGCGTCTGGAAGCCCTGAAGCCCGGCGATACGATCTGGGTGTCGTCGCAGGGCGTCGGGTTCTTCGTGCTGAGCGAAGTGCCTGAAAGCGAATGCCTCTGGCTGCTTTCGACCGGCACCGGCATCGGCCCGTATCTGTCCATGCTCGGCACGCCGGAGCCATGGGCCCGGCACCGGAAAATTGCCTTGGTGCATGCCGTACGCTACAGCCGCGAACTTTCGTACCGGGAGACCATCCGAACCTATCAGCAGCAGCATCCGAAGCAATTCGCCTTCGTCCCGATCGTCAGCCGCGAAAACGATCCGAATGCGCTGGACGGACGCATTCCCGCCGCCATTGAGGACGACCGGCTGGCAAAACGCACCGGCATGGATTTCGATCCGGCGCACGCCCAAGTCATGCTCTGCGGCAACCCGCAGATGGTGAAAGACACATCGGCGCTGCTGCGCACGATGGGTTTGGCGCGCAACCGACGAAGCGCACCCGGGCAAATTACGACCGAAAGCTACTGGTAGGGGCCGTCGCGGCCAGCCTTCAGCCGCGCACGCGGTTGCGGATTACGCCAACCCGCTCGACTTCGCATTCCACCACATCCCCCGGCCGCAAGTATTCCGGCGGCGTACGGGCGAAGCCGACGCCGCTCGGCGTGCCGGTCGCCAGAATATCGCCCGGCTCCAGCCGCATGCCATGCGACAGCACCGCAATCTGTTGCTCGATGCGGAATATCTGGTGGCGCGTATTGGAATGCTGCTTCTCCACACCGTTGACGCGGCACCACAGTTCCAAATTGTGCGGGTCTTCGATCTCGTCCGCCGTCACGATGCATGGCCCCATGGGACAGAAGCCGCTGAGGCTCTTGCCGATGAAGAACTGCTTGTGCCGGCGCTGCAAGTCGCGAGCTGAAACGTCGTTGATGACGGTATAGCCGAAGACATGCGTCTGCGCATCCGCTTCCGCAATGCCCTGGCCCGCACGGCCGATCACGACGCCCAATTCCGCTTCCCAGTCGAGCTTGTCCGAAACGGAGGCATCGTAGGGAATATCTCCATACGGCGCATTGATGCTGTTGGCAGCCTTGGTGAATACGATCGGGTATTTCGGCAGGTCGGATCCGCGCCCCAGCGAAGCGGATGCCTCCTCGACATGATCGGCATAGTTCAACCCCATGCACATGATATTCTGGCGAGGCCGCGGTATGGGCGCCAGCAATTCCATTCGGTCCGCGGGCACATGCGCCTGCGCATCGGCCGCCTCCACCGCCTGCCGCAAGGCGAGCAGCGCGGCATCCCCTCCGTCGATCAATGCCAGCATCGTCGCCGGCAGTGCGGCATCCTGCCGAGCCGGCAGAAACACCAGATCCTCCTGCCATACGCCCAACTGGTCGCAGCCTTCAAAAGCAACGGTCACCAAACGCATCGGTCACCTCCGCGCCTGCTTGATGACTTGGTACGCCTTCGTGAACTTCTTGGTCTGCTCGGTCGCGAAATCCATGAATTCCTTCGGCAGGCCCTTGGATGCCAATTTGTCCGGATGGAAGCCCTTCATCTTGCGGCCGTATGCCCGCTGCACCTCTTCCATCGAGGCCGAAGCCTCCACTTCCAGCAGGCCGTACGCCCGCTCCAGTTCCTGCCCGCGCGCCATGCCCGCATCCGTCCCAGCGTCTCCGCCGCCGAGATGATGCTCCACAAAGACCTGCGCCTGTTCTTCCGAAAATCCCAATGTCGTGCAGCAGGCCCGAACGATTTCCTGCTCTGGCGGCGAGAACTCGCCATCCGCGCAGGCCAGCGCGACTTGGATTTCCACGAACATCGCCGCCAGCCGGACGTCGCGGCGGCAAATCTGCGCCACTTCGCGCAATTCCGCGGCCAGATCTACCTCCTCCTGCGCCCCTTCCCGGAAGTAGTCGATGGCACGGTCCCGCTGCACCGGATCCAGCCCGAAGGAATGCATCGCCTGCCGGGCGCATGCGATCTCCTGCTCAGAAACCCGGCCGTCCGCTTTGGCCATGTGCCCCATCATCCGGAACGTGACACGGAAGAATTCGTCGCTGCGCGAGACGCGCACCCGTTCGCTGTTCATGCCCGACATGAAGCCCACCATGGCGCCGAGAAGAATGCCCCAGCTGCCCAGAAAAAAACCGCCGATCAGCATGAAGAGGATCGTCTTCAGGACGGTGCCGAGCAGGTTGGGCATGGGCTTAGGCTTCCGGCTCCAAATGGCGCACATAGCGCGGGTTTCCATCCAAGCGCAGCCGCACGCGTTCCCCTTCGATGCGCCAAGGCTCCGGCAGCCCCGCGCATTGCAACTCCATCGCGACCGTCCCCGAAGCATCCATCGGGATGCGAATCATGTCGCGTTGCGTGTACAAGCCGTCGTCCAGACCCGAATGCGCAATCACGAACGGAGCCTCCGGCAGGTCCGGCACCATCTGCGCCGTCCAGATTTCAAGCGCTCCCGCCTGCGTCCACAATGTGCGCTGTTCTGCATTGTCCATGATTTTTTCGATGTTCGCCTGCGCAAAGGCCAGCGACAGGCATTCCGAACTCTGCTCAACGCGCTCAATCCAAAGTCCCCGCGTGTCCAGAATGCAGTAGCTCATCGTTGGAGAATAATTGTGCTGCTATGTTGTGACCGGCTCGTAACCTCCGCCGATGTCGGGCGAAAGCTCTGCGATGCAGCATTTCATGATACCATGTCTTGTAGTGGAGAATGCGGAGGTTTGCACCAAGTCAGGGTGCCACTGCTAATGACGATGATTGATCAAGTTGCTATGTGCGGATTGGCTGCTGCAAGATCACACGTTCGTCGCGAGCTGCTTTCGTCTTGCTACTAGGAATTTTCCGGCACTCTGGAACATGATCAAGGGTTCCCCAGACCGGCCGCGACACTTCGACTGCAGCATTCGACAAAGCCTCCCGTATCGTGAACGTCGCGGCAAAGACTCATGGAATGACGGGCGATGCCACCCATTGCGACCGACAGCGCCCGGGCGATGGCGATGCCGTCCTTGTGGGCATACGCTCCGATGTATGCCATGCACGGTTTCGTGCGTCCGATCAAGCATGCTCATGCAGTCATCCATAGATTGATTATGACCATCCGCACGTAATCATGGCAGGAAGGATACAAGTCGAATCCTGCGGCCTTAAGTCTCCAAATCCGTCTCCAGTCCTTGAAACTCAACACCGACTTGACGCTTCGAATCCGAGTCTTCTGACACTTTGGACCTTCGGGGAAGTCTTAGTTTTCTCGCCATAGTCGTTCCGGCTTTGGTTTGACATTTGCCTTGCAGTTGTTGACAAATTGTGGGAATCTGCTATAAGATACCTAAACATGCATGCAAAAATGTGATGTAACTAATAAATACATAACAGAAAGTAACGAACAAACCCACATTAACCACAACAAGAATTCAAACATAGTGGAGATGCTATCTCTATGGATTATAACCCGCGCAATTGGTGCCAGAGCAAATTCTCCGCTTTTCACGGGAAGGCTTAGCGCGCATGGATTTCCGGAAGGCTTTGGCCAGCATTGATCCGGCCCGGCCAGCGAATGGCAGCAGGCGGCGCATTCCTAACATTACAGCCCCCCCCCCCCCCCCCCCCCCCCATCGGCCCTGTCGTAAGGCCATTGAGAAATGGTTGCAGGACATGTGCAAGGAACCCAAGGCAGTACATCTCTTATTGCTGCTTGCAGTGCTACTGACAGGAGAAGCGCGACCGACATACGCGGCCAATTCAGGACTCTTCTGGAGTGCCACGTTAAATGCAGCACAGGGTTTCGGCAATTCTCTAGGATACAGCACACTCATCATCACATATGGGAGTTTAAGCGATGACGATTTTGATTTCCGGGGGACCACATACGAAATAAAAGACTTTTTCCAATCTTCTGGCCAATGCTGGATCCAGTTCAATAAGGATCCGAACAACCTGAAAACCGCTGACGTGAAAGTCAAGATCGGCACCAACACCATGAACCTGTCATCGTTCACAAAAGACAGCAATTGGCTTAAACATACATCATCATCCTGCGGACTCTCCCTAGGCTCCAACTCGGTTTCCATGTCGGCATCGCCGGACAAACCAACCGACTTCACCGTGACGCCGGCTGACAAAAGCATGAACTTGAAATGGACGGATCCGTCGGACACAACCATTTCGAAATACCAGTACCGGCAAAAGGAAGGCTCGAACAATTACGGCGGATGGACGGATATCGGCTCCAGCAGCGCGACCACCACGACCCACACGGTCACCGGATTGACCAACGGAACCCAATACACGTTCAAGATCAGAGCGGTCAACTCAGTCGGCGATGGGCTGGAATCGGATGAAGCAACAGCAACGGCAACGCCTCCGCCAGCGGCCCCGACCAACCTTGCCGCGACAGTAGGCAATCAGAGCGTGGCATTGAAATGGACGGATCCGTCGGACACAACCATTTCGAAATACCAGTACCGGCAAAAAGAAGGCTCAAACAATTATGGCGTATGGACGGATATCGGCTCCAGCAGCGCAACCACCACAAGCCACACGATCACCGGATTGACCAATGAGACGGAATATACGTTTCAACTCCGTGCAGTGAATCCAGCGGGTGCTGGTTCTTCATCTACAGTAATGGCGAATCTGACGGCACCGGGCAAACCAAGCAATTTCACCGCACAAGCACTTGATGGAACTCGGGTGTTCTTGGGATGGACCAATCCGTCCAACGCAAGCATTTCGAAATACCAGTACCGGCAAAAAGAAGGCTCGAACAATTATGGCGGGTGGACGGATATCGGCTCCAGCAGCGCGACCACCACAAGCCACACGGTCACCGGATTGACCAGCGGAACCCAATACACGTTCAAGATCAGAGCGGTCAACCCAGTGGGCAATGGCACAGAATCGGACGAGGTGTCGGTGACACCGAGGCCGAGGCCGGCGAAACCGAGCGGCTTCGCGGCCACTGCAGGCGATCAGCAGGTCTTGCTCGAATGGACGGATCCGTCCGACACGAACATTACGACATACCAAATACGGAAAAAGACCGAAACGGATAGCGTATTCGAGATCTGGGGAAATATCAACAAAAGCGGAGCAAATACCACAAGCCACACGGTTGGCAACTTGACCACCGGGGTGGAATACTCCTTTCAGATTCGTGCGGTGAATTCGACCGGTGGCAGCCCCCCTTCAGATACAGCAAAAGCAACGCCACTGAGGCTAACCCCGGACCTGCCGTCCCAGGCCGGCCTCACCTACGGCACCGGGCGCAGCGTCTCGCACCAGCTGCCGGCCGCCACCGGCGGCAACGCCCCGCTGAGCTACGCGCTGACCAAGGAAGACGGCACCGCGCTGCCCGCCTGGCTGTCGTTCGCCGCCGCCACCCGCACCCTGTCCGGCACCACGCCGGGCAGCGCCGCCACCGCCAGCCTGAAGTACGCGGTCACCGACGCCGACGGCGAGACCGACTCGGCGACCTTCAGCCTCGCGGTCGAGTCCAACAGCCAGCCCGCCGTGACCGCGCCGTCCGACCAGGCCTACTCCGAGGGCCGCCCGATCACCGATCTGGTGCTGCCGGCCGCGACCGGCGGCAACGGCGCGCTCAGCTACGCGCTGGCGCGCACCAGCGGCACCCCGGCGCTGCCCCCCGGGCTGAGCTTCGACGCCGCCACCCGCACCCTGTCCGGCACCCCCAGCGGCACCCAGGCCGCCACCGGCTACACCTACACCGCCACCGACGCCGACGGCGACGCCGCCACCGCCACCTTCACCATCGCGGTGGCCGCGAACAGCGCCCCGGACCTGCCGTCCCAGGCCGGCCTCACCTACGGCACCGGGCGCAGCGTCTCGCACCAGCTGCCGGCCGCCACCGGCGGCAACGCCCCGCTGAGCTACGCGCTGACCAAGGAAGACGGCACCGCGCTGCCCGCCTGGCTGTCGTTCGCCGCCGCCACCCGCACCCTGTCCGGCACCACGCCGGGCAGCGCCGCCACCGCCAGCCTGAAGTACGCGGTCACCGACGCCGACGGCGAGACCGACTCGGCGACCTTCAGCCTCGCGGTCGAGTCCAACAGCCAGCCCGCCGTGACCGCGCCGTCCGACCAGGCCTACTCCGAGGGCCGCCCGATCACCGATCTGGTGCTGCCGGCCGCGACCGGCGGCAACGGCGCGCTCAGCTACGCGCTGGCGCGCACCAGCGGCACCCCGGCGCTGCCCCCCGGGCTGAGCTTCGACGCCGCCACCCGCACCCTGTCCGGCACCCCCAGCGGCACCCAGGCCGCCACCGGCTACACCTACACCGCCACCGACGCCGACGGCGACGCCGCCACCGCCACCTTCACCATCGCGGTGGCCGCGAACAGCGCCCCGGACCTGCCGTCCCAGGCCGGCCTCACCTACGGCACCGGGCGCAGCGTCTCGCACCAGCTGCCGGCCGCCACCGGCGGCAACGCCCCGCTGAGCTACGCGCTGACCAAGGAAGACGGCACCGCGCTGCCCGCCTGGCTGTCGTTCGCCGCCGCCACCCGCACCCTGTCCGGCACCACGCCGGGCAGCGCCGCCACCGCCAGCCTGAAGTACGCGGTCACCGACGCCGACGGCGAGACCGACTCGGCGACCTTCAGCCTCGCGGTCGAGTCCAACAGCCAGCCCGCCGTGACCGCGCCGTCCGACCAGGCCTACTCCGAGGGCCGCCCGATCACCGATCTGGTGCTGCCGGCCGCGACCGGCGGCAACGGCGCGCTCAGCTACGCGCTGGCGCGCACCAGCGGCACCCCGGCGCTGCCCCCCGGGCTGAGCTTCGACGCCGCCACCCGCACCCTGTCCGGCACCCCCAGCGGCACCCAGGCCGCCACCGGCTACACCTACACCGCCACCGACGCCGACGGCGACGCCGCCACCGCCACCTTCACCATCGCGGTGGCCGCGAACAGCGCCCCGGACCTGCCGTCCCAGGCCGGCCTCACCTACGGCACCGGGCGCAGCGTCTCGCACCAGCTGCCGGCCGCCACCGGCGGCAACGCCCCGCTGAGCTACGCGCTGACCAAGGAAGACGGCACCGCGCTGCCCGCCTGGCTGTCGTTCGCCGCCGCCACCCGCACCCTGTCCGGCACCACGCCGGGCAGCGCCGCCACCGCCAGCCTGAAGTACGCGGTCACCGACGCCGACGGCGAGACCGACTCGGCGACCTTCAGCCTCGCGGTCGAGTCCAACAGCCAGCCCGCCGTGACCGCGCCGTCCGACCAGGCCTACTCCGAGGGCCGCCCGATCACCGATCTGGTGCTGCCGGCCGCGACCGGCGGCAACGGCGCGCTCAGCTACGCGCTGGCGCGCACCAGCGGCACCCCGGCGCTGCCCCCCGGGCTGAGCTTCGACGCCGCCACCCGCACCCTGTCCGGCACCCCCAGCGGCACCCAGGCCGCCACCGGCTACACCTACACCGCCACCGACGCCGACGGCGACGCCGCCACCGCCACCTTCACCATCGCGGTGGCCGCGAACAGCGCCCCGGACCTGCCGTCCCAGGCCGGCCTCACCTACGGCACCGGGCGCAGCGTCTCGCACCAGCTGCCGGCCGCCACCGGCGGCAACGCCCCGCTGAGCTACGCGCTGACCAAGGAAGACGGCACCGCGCTGCCCGCCTGGCTGTCGTTCGCCGCCGCCACCCGCACCCTGTCCGGCACCACGCCGGGCAGCGCCGCCACCGCCAGCCTGAAGTACGCGGTCACCGACGCCGACGGCGAGACCGACTCGGCGACCTTCAGCCTCGCGGTCGAGTCCAACAGCCAGCCCGCCGTGACCGCGCCGTCCGACCAGGCCTACTCCGAGGGCCGCCCGATCACCGATCTGGTGCTGCCGGCCGCGACCGGCGGCAACGGCGCGCTCAGCTACGCGCTGGCGCGCACCAGCGGCACCCCGGCGCTGCCCCCCGGGCTGAGCTTCGACGCCGCCACCCGCACCCTGTCCGGCACCCCCAGCGGCACCCAGGCCGCCACCGGCTACACCTACACCGCCACCGACGCCGACGGCGACGCCGCCACCGCCACCTTCACCATCGCGGTGGCCGCGAACAGCGCCCCGGACCTGCCGTCCCAGGCCGGCCTCACCTACGGCACCGGGCGCAGCGTCTCGCACCAGCTGCCGGCCGCCACCGGCGGCAACGCCCCGCTGAGCTACGCGCTGACCAAGGAAGACGGCACCGCGCTGCCCGCCTGGCTGTCGTTCGCCGCCGCCACCCGCACCCTGTCCGGCACCACGCCGGGCAGCGCCGCCACCGCCAGCCTGAAGTACGCGGTCACCGACGCCGACGGCGAGACCGACTCGGCGACCTTCAGCCTCGCGGTCGAGTCCAACAGCCAGCCCGCCGTGACCGCGCCGTCCGACCAGGCCTACTCCGAGGGCCGCCCGATCACCGATCTGGTGCTGCCGGCCGCGACCGGCGGCAACGGCGCGCTCAGCTACGCGCTGGCGCGCACCAGCGGCACCCCGGCGCTGCCCCCCGGGCTGAGCTTCGACGCCGCCACCCGCACCCTGTCCGGCACCCCCAGCGGCACCCAGGCCGCCACCGGCTACACCTACACCGCCACCGACGCCGACGGCGACGCCGCCACCGCCACCTTCACCATCGCGGTGGCCGCGAACAGCGCCCCGGACCTGCCGTCCCAGGCCGGCCTCACCTACGGCACCGGGCGCAGCGTCTCGCACCAGCTGCCGGCCGCCACCGGCGGCAACGCCCCGCTGAGCTACGCGCTGACCAAGGAAGACGGCACCGCGCTGCCCGCCTGGCTGTCGTTCGCCGCCGCCACCCGCACCCTGTCCGGCACCACGCCGGGCAGCGCCGCCACCGCCAGCCTGAAGTACGCGGTCACCGACGCCGACGGCGAGACCGACTCGGCGACCTTCAGCCTCGCGGTCGAGTCCAACAGCCAGCCCGCCGTGACCGCGCCGTCCGACCAGGCCTACTCCGAGGGCCGCCCGATCACCGATCTGGTGCTGCCGGCCGCGACCGGCGGCAACGGCGCGCTCAGCTACGCGCTGGCGCGCACCAGCGGCACCCCGGCGCTGCCCCCCGGGCTGAGCTTCGACGCCGCCACCCGCACCCTGTCCGGCACCCCCAGCGGCACCCAGGCCGCCACCGGCTACACCTACACCGCCACCGACGCCGACGGCGACGCCGCCACCGCCACCTTCACCATCGCGGTGGCCGCGAACAGCGCCCCGGACCTGCCGTCCCAGGCCGGCCTCACCTACGGCACCGGGCGCAGCGTCTCGCACCAGCTGCCGGCCGCCACCGGCGGCAACGCCCCGCTGAGCTACGCGCTGACCAAGGAAGACGGCACCGCGCTGCCCGCCTGGCTGTCGTTCGCCGCCGCCACCCGCACCCTGTCCGGCACCACGCCGGGCAGCGCCGCCACCGCCAGCCTGAAGTACGCGGTCACCGACGCCGACGGCGAGACCGACTCGGCGACCTTCAGCCTCGCGGTCGAGTCCAACAGCCAGCCCGCCGTGACCGCGCCGTCCGACCAGGCCTACTCCGAGGGCCGCCCGATCACCGATCTGGTGCTGCCGGCCGCGACCGGCGGCAACGGCGCGCTCAGCTACGCGCTGGCGCGCACCAGCGGCACCCCGGCGCTGCCCCCCGGGCTGAGCTTCGACGCCGCCACCCGCACCCTGTCCGGCACCCCCAGCGGCACCCAGGCCGCCACCGGCTACACCTACACCGCCACCGACGCCGACGGCGACGCCGCCACCGCCACCTTCACCATCGCGGTGGCCGCGAACAGCGCCCCGGACCTGCCGTCCCAGGCCGGCCTCACCTACGGCACCGGGCGCAGCGTCTCGCACCAGCTGCCGGCCGCCACCGGCGGCAACGCCCCGCTGAGCTACGCGCTGACCAAGGAAGACGGCACCGCGCTGCCCGCCTGGCTGTCGTTCGCCGCCGCCACCCGCACCCTGTCCGGCACCACGCCGGGCAGCGCCGCCACCGCCAGCCTGAAGTACGCGGTCACCGACGCCGACGGCGAGACCGACTCGGCGACCTTCAGCCTCGCGGTCGAGTCCAACAGCCAGCCCGCCGTGACCGCGCCGTCCGACCAGGCCTACTCCGAGGGCCGCCCGATCACCGATCTGGTGCTGCCGGCCGCGACCGGCGGCAACGGCGCGCTCAGCTACGCGCTGGCGCGCACCAGCGGCACCCCGGCGCTGCCCCCCGGGCTGAGCTTCGACGCCGCCACCCGCACCCTGTCCGGCACCCCCAGCGGCACCCAGGCCGCCACCGGCTACACCTACACCGCCACCGACGCCGACGGCGACGCCGCCACCGCCACCTTCACCATCGCGGTGGCCGCGAACAGCGCCCCGGACCTGCCGTCCCAGGCCGGCCTCACCTACGGCACCGGGCGCAGCGTCTCGCACCAGCTGCCGGCCGCCACCGGCGGCAACGCCCCGCTGAGCTACGCGCTGACCAAGGAAGACGGCACCGCGCTGCCCGCCTGGCTGTCGTTCGCCGCCGCCACCCGCACCCTGTCCGGCACCACGCCGGGCAGCGCCGCCACCGCCAGCCTGAAGTACGCGGTCACCGACGCCGACGGCGAGACCGACTCGGCGACCTTCAGCCTCGCGGTCGAGTCCAACAGCCAGCCCGCCGTGACCGCGCCGTCCGACCAGGCCTACTCCGAGGGCCGCCCGATCACCGATCTGGTGCTGCCGGCCGCGACCGGCGGCAACGGCGCGCTCAGCTACGCGCTGGCGCGCACCAGCGGCACCCCGGCGCTGCCCCCCGGGCTGAGCTTCGACGCCGCCACCCGCACCCTGTCCGGCACCCCCAGCGGCACCCAGGCCGCCACCGGCTACACCTACACCGCCACCGACGCCGACGGCGACGCCGCCACCGCCACCTTCACCATCGCGGTGGCCGCGAACAGCGCCCCGGACCTGCCGTCCCAGGCCGGCCTCACCTACGGCACCGGGCGCAGCGTCTCGCACCAGCTGCCGGCCGCCACCGGCGGCAACGCCCCGCTGAGCTACGCGCTGACCAAGGAAGACGGCACCGCGCTGCCCGCCTGGCTGTCGTTCGCCGCCGCCACCCGCACCCTGTCCGGCACCACGCCGGGCAGCGCCGCCACCGCCAGCCTGAAGTACGCGGTCACCGACGCCGACGGCGAGACCGACTCGGCGACCTTCAGCCTCGCGGTCGAGTCCAACAGCCAGCCCGCCGTGACCGCGCCGTCCGACCAGGCCTACTCCGAGGGCCGCCCGATCACCGATCTG
The DNA here is from genome assembly GCA_963668445.1 of uncultured candidatus Poriferisulfidus sp. Taxonomy (GTDB): domain Bacteria; phylum Pseudomonadota; class Gammaproteobacteria; order Poriferisulfidales; family Poriferisulfidaceae; genus Poriferisulfidus. Next base: position 567,580 of record OY764335.1, on the reverse strand, counting down.
GTGCTGCCGGCCGCGACCGGCGGCAACGGCGCGCTCAGCTACGCGCTGGCGCGCACCAGCGGCACCCCGGCGCTGCCCCCCGGGCTGAGCTTCGACGCCGCCACCCGCACCCTGTCCGGCACCCCCAGCGGCACCCAGGCCGCCACCGGCTACACCTACACCGCCACCGACGCCGACGGCGACGCCGCCACCGCCACCTTCACCATCGCGGTGGCCGCGAACAGCGCCCCGGACCTGCCGTCCCAGGCCGGCCTCACCTACGGCACCGGGCGCAGCGTCTCGCACCAGCTGCCGGCCGCCACCGGCGGCAACGCCCCGCTGAGCTACGCGCTGACCAAGGAAGACGGCACCGCGCTGCCCGCCTGGCTGTCGTTCGCCGCCGCCACCCGCACCCTGTCCGGCACCACGCCGGGCAGCGCCGCCACCGCCAGCCTGAAGTACGCGGTCACCGACGCCGACGGCGAGACCGACTCGGCGACCTTCAGCCTCGCGGTCGAGTCCAACAGCCAGCCCGCCGTGACCGCGCCGTCCGACCAGGCCTACTCCGAGGGCCGCCCGATCACCGATCTGGTGCTGCCGGCCGCGACCGGCGGCAACGGCGCGCTCAGCTACGCGCTGGCGCGCACCAGCGGCACCCCGGCGCTGCCCCCCGGGCTGAGCTTCGACGCCGCCACCCGCACCCTGTCCGGCACCCCCAGCGGCACCCAGGCCGCCACCGGCTACACCTACACCGCCACCGACGCCGACGGCGACGCCGCCACCGCCACCTTCACCATCGCGGTGGCCGCGAACAGCGCCCCGGACCTGCCGTCCCAGGCCGGCCTCACCTACGGCACCGGGCGCAGCGTCTCGCACCAGCTGCCGGCCGCCACCGGCGGCAACGCCCCGCTGAGCTACGCGCTGACCAAGGAAGACGGCACCGCGCTGCCCGCCTGGCTGTCGTTCGCCGCCGCCACCCGCACCCTGTCCGGCACCACGCCGGGCAGCGCCGCCACCGCCAGCCTGAAGTACGCGGTCACCGACGCCGACGGCGAGACCGACTCGGCGACCTTCAGCCTCGCGGTCGAGTCCAACAGCCAGCCCGCCGTGACCGCGCCGTCCGACCAGGCCTACTCCGAGGGCCGCCCGATCACCGATCTGGTGCTGCCGGCCGCGACCGGCGGCAACGGCGCGCTCAGCTACGCGCTGGCGCGCACCAGCGGCACCCCGGCGCTGCCCCCCGGGCTGAGCTTCGACGCCGCCACCCGCACCCTGTCCGGCACCCCCAGCGGCACCCAGGCCGCCACCGGCTACACCTACACCGCCACCGACGCCGACGGCGACGCCGCCACCGCCACCTTCACCATCGCGGTGGCCGCGAACAGCGCCCCGGACCTGCCGTCCCAGGCCGGCCTCACCTACGGCACCGGGCGCAGCGTCTCGCACCAGCTGCCGGCCGCCACCGGCGGCAACGCCCCGCTGAGCTACGCGCTGACCAAGGAAGACGGCACCGCGCTGCCCGCCTGGCTGTCGTTCGCCGCCGCCACCCGCACCCTGTCCGGCACCACGCCGGGCAGCGCCGCCACCGCCAGCCTGAAGTACGCGGTCACCGACGCCGACGGCGAGACCGACTCGGCGACCTTCAGCCTCGCGGTCGAGTCCAACAGCCAGCCCGCCGTGACCGCGCCGTCCGACCAGGCCTACTCCGAGGGCCGCCCGATCACCGATCTGGTGCTGCCGGCCGCGACCGGCGGCAACGGCGCGCTCAGCTACGCGCTGGCGCGCACCAGCGGCACCCCGGCGCTGCCCCCCGGGCTGAGCTTCGACGCCGCCACCCGCACCCTGTCCGGCACCCCCAGCGGCACCCAGGCCGCCACCGGCTACACCTACACCGCCACCGACGCCGACGGCGACGCCGCCACCGCCACCTTCACCATCGCGGTGGCCGCGAACAGCGCCCCGGACCTGCCGTCCCAGGCCGGCCTCACCTACGGCACCGGGCGCAGCGTCTCGCACCAGCTGCCGGCCGCCACCGGCGGCAACGCCCCGCTGAGCTACGCGCTGACCAAGGAAGACGGCACCGCGCTGCCCGCCTGGCTGTCGTTCGCCGCCGCCACCCGCACCCTGTCCGGCACCACGCCGGGCAGCGCCGCCACCGCCAGCCTGAAGTACGCGGTCACCGACGCCGACGGCGAGACCGACTCGGCGACCTTCAGCCTCGCGGTCGAGTCCAACAGCCAGCCCGCCGTGACCGCGCCGTCCGACCAGGCCTACTCCGAGGGCCGCCCGATCACCGATCTGGTGCTGCCGGCCGCGACCGGCGGCAACGGCGCGCTCAGCTACGCGCTGGCGCGCACCAGCGGCACCCCGGCGCTGCCCCCCGGGCTGAGCTTCGACGCCGCCACCCGCACCCTGTCCGGCACCCCCAGCGGCACCCAGGCCGCCACCGGCTACACCTACACCGCCACCGACGCCGACGGCGACGCCGCCACCGCCACCTTCACCATCGCGGTGGCCGCGAACAGCGCCCCGGACCTGCCGTCCCAGGCCGGCCTCACCTACGGCACCGGGCGCAGCGTCTCGCACCAGCTGCCGGCCGCCACCGGCGGCAACGCCCCGCTGAGCTACGCGCTGACCAAGGAAGACGGCACCGCGCTGCCCGCCTGGCTGTCGTTCGCCGCCGCCACCCGCACCCTGTCCGGCACCACGCCGGGCAGCGCCGCCACCGCCAGCCTGAAGTACGCGGTCACCGACGCCGACGGCGAGACCGACTCGGCGACCTTCAGCCTCGCGGTCGAGTCCAACAGCCAGCCCGCCGTGACCGCGCCGTCCGACCAGGCCTACTCCGAGGGCCGCCCGATCACCGATCTGGTGCTGCCGGCCGCGACCGGCGGCAACGGCGCGCTCAGCTACGCGCTGGCGCGCACCAGCGGCACCCCGGCGCTGCCCCCCGGGCTGAGCTTCGACGCCGCCACCCGCACCCTGTCCGGCACCCCCAGCGGCACCCAGGCCGCCACCGGCTACACCTACACCGCCACCGACGCCGACGGCGACGCCGCCACCGCCACCTTCACCATCGCGGTGGCCGCGAACAGCGCCCCGGACCTGCCGTCCCAGGCCGGCCTCACCTACGGCACCGGGCGCAGCGTCTCGCACCAGCTGCCGGCCGCCACCGGCGGCAACGCCCCGCTGAGCTACGCGCTGACCAAGGAAGACGGCACCGCGCTGCCCGCCTGGCTGTCGTTCGCCGCCGCCACCCGCACCCTGTCCGGCACCACGCCGGGCAGCGCCGCCACCGCCAGCCTGAAGTACGCGGTCACCGACGCCGACGGCGAGACCGACTCGGCGACCTTCAGCCTCGCGGTCGAGTCCAACAGCCAGCCCGCCGTGACCGCGCCGTCCGACCAGGCCTACTCCGAGGGCCGCCCGATCACCGATCTGGTGCTGCCGGCCGCGACCGGCGGCAACGGCGCGCTCAGCTACGCGCTGGCGCGCACCAGCGGCACCCCGGCGCTGCCCCCCGGGCTGAGCTTCGACGCCGCCACCCGCACCCTGTCCGGCACCCCCAGCGGCACCCAGGCCGCCACCGGCTACACCTACACCGCCACCGACGCCGACGGCGACGCCGCCACCGCCACCTTCACCATCATGGTGCAGGAATCTATAGAGAGCCCCCCCTTGGGCCCTCCAACCTTGAACGACACAATTGCCGACCAGGTGTATGCACGAGGCCGCAGAATCACGGACTTGGCGTTGCCGCTGGCCAGCGGCGGCAACGGCGCGCTCAGCTACGCGCTGGCGCGCACCAGCGGCACCCCGGCGCTGCCCCCCGGGCTGAGCTTCGACGCCGCCACCCGCACCCTGTCCGGCACCCCCAGCGGCACCCAGGCCGCCACCGGCTACACCTACACCGCCACCGACGCCGACGGCAACAGTGCCGCCGCCGCCTTTACCATCGCGGTGCAAACAGATACCATTGAGGAAAAGGCAGTCTTGGAAGCCTCCTTGAGCCAAATCGCAGGCAGCATGATGGCAAGTACGCAGCAAGTGCTAAATTGGAGGTTTGCGAAGCCGCCCGACGACGTGATTCGTATGGCCGGACTGGAGCCAGACACATCGGAATCCGACCGTCGAACCTTGACGCAGCCAGCCGCGTTAGATGTTATCGAAAGGTTCAAAGCAGGCTCGGTAACGGACGAGGGCTCTCGCATCAGCACAACCGAATGGTTGTTGGAAAGCACTTTTGACTTCTCCCTCAATGCGGGCAGTGAAGCGTCGCATGCGCAATGGAGCGTCTGGGGTCAGGGCGACTACACGGAAAGCTCCGGTGAAATCAATGGCAATGGCCATTACGAAAGCGACATGCGCTCGTTCTACGTAGGCGTTGATGCCCGCATTCAGAAACAATGGATCGCCGGAGTTGCGGTATCGCATCGTCGGGCGCATTCGGATTATTCTTTCGGCGAGCAAGGTCTAAACGGGTCGGGCACGATGGAGATGAAACTGACCAGTGTGCATCCTTACGCCCATGTGGACTTGGGAGATGGTGTAGGGGTTTGGATGATGCTGGGCGCAGGCGAGGGGGATATCGAATTGGAGAGCTTGCGTAGCGGCATGGACAGCGCGGATTCCGAGCACAGAGACCTATCGATGCAGATGGCTTCGGTGGGCTTGCGCCGAGAACTCGGGGAATCGGAGCGGAAGGACCATCGCTGGGCACTGATGGCCGATGCCGGATACGTCCAGCTGGAAGCCGATGGCGAGATTCTGGAGATTGACGACCTGACAGCGAATGCGCATCAGGTCCGTGCCGGAATGGAATATTCCCGGACAATCGAGGACGAGGCTGGCAACTTCACGAATCCGTACGCGCAGGCGTTTGCCCGCTACGATGGTGGCAACGGGTCCGAAGGAGTCGGGCTGGAATTGGCCGGCGGCATGTATTTCGAAAGTGTGGTCGACGGCTGGGCACTGGATGTACAAGGGCGATGGCTGGCAGCACATTCCGAGAGCGACTACGAAGAACGGGGCGTGAGTGTGACGCTGAAGAAAAATCCAGACGCGGACGGTCGCGGGCTGTCCCTGATGCTGTCCCCGCGATGGGGCGCGCCAACCGACAGCTCGTCCACGATGTGGGAGGAGAACGCCGCCGATCTGGCTGATCGATCAGCACCGAATGAATCCGCAGCCATGGGAGTGGAAGTCGGATACGGCATGTGGTCGCCGTGGCTGAGGCGGCCGATCGAGTGGTTTGGCAAGGCGGAACACAGCAGCGACCTCTCGAAAATGCGATTGGGTGTGCGGTTCGGGCGCGAGACAGGCGCCATGGCGCAATGGCGCGCGGATGTGTTCGGCGAACATGCCGCCAGCAACGAGGCAAATGGCTTGAGCATCCATCTGAAAATCGAACTGATGTTCTGACCTTTCGCCGCCGAAGCCAGTTCAAGCCGCCTCCCCAACTCACGACAATCGTACCGGAATCTCACGTTTCGGGCAATCGGACATTGGCAGCGGGCATGCATGAACAAGGCCCTGCCCATGAATCCATCTGATTCTATCGGGCTTGGACGAACCCAGAGGGCTCATATCATTCCTCATCGCCGCGCCTCGTACGCCGCTAAATAGTCCTCGAACGACATCGGCGTCTCACGTTCCGCCGCTTCCATCGCCTGCTGCTGCACATGCGACTGCACGGCCATCCGATCCAACCGCGCGTTCAGGGCCGCATCCGGAGGCTGCCGCATGAAGAACTCTCGATGCGCTTGCGAACGGGCCAGCACCCATTCCACATAGCCCTCGCCATGCATCCGCATATCCTCCACCATCTTCGCGGACAAGGTCTGCGTCACATCCCGTACGCGATTCTGCTGCTGCCGCCAAGCTTGGGCGAAATGCGCCTGCCCGTACGCGTCGTCCAAGAGCGCGCAGACCGGCCGGATGTCCTTCAGCAATTCTTCCGCCCAATCGCGCAACGCCACAGCCGCGCCGCTGCGCTCCAGCATCATGCCCGAACCTCGCCCGCGCTGCGCGACCCACTGCATGTTGCCATGCGCCTCCTGCTGCTCGGCTTCGGACATGTCGGGGCTGTCATCCAAAAGGCAATAGACGATCAGTGCCGTCAAAAACCGCATCGCCGTCCGATCGATGCCGCAAGGCTCGAACGGGTTGATGTCCAGCGCACGCAGTTCCACGTATTCCACACCGCGCATCCGGAACGCGCGAATCGGCCGCTCGTTGCCGTGCGGGACGCATTTCGGGCGCACCGAACTGTAGAACTCGTTTTCGATCTGCAGCCGGTTCGCGTTCAGTTGCAGGTACTTGTCCGCCTGTCGCACCCCGATGCGCTCGTAGGCCGGGCACGGCGTGCTCGTCGCCCGCTCCAGACTCCGGATATAGCCGGCCAAACTGTTGTAATCGGCCTGCACGCCGGTGCTGGCTCCCAAATTGTTTTGGTAGCCGATGCCCCCCAGCCGCAGCGATGTGGCATACGGGCCGTAATACGTCCCCGGCGTAAAGGATTCCAGCTCGTAGTCGCTGGGATTGCGGGCCAGAAAACGCCGGCAGGTCGCTGGCGAGGCGCCCCACAGGTAGGCGACCAGCCAACCGAACCGCAGCAGATTGCGCAGCACGCCGAAATAGCGTTCGGAGACCGCCGGACGATCCGGCACGCCGCCTTGTTCGTGCCGCCAGAAACCGTCCGGCATGGAGCAATTGAAATGCAGGCCGGCGATGACCTGCATGGATCGGGTATAGCGGTAGCCGAGCCCGCGGCGGTAAACGGTCTTCATGAGCCCGGCATTGGATTCCCCATAGCGCGCCAGCGGAATGTCCGGGTCGCCCGCAATCACGCAGGGCATGCTCCCGCACCACAAATTCTCCCCGCCTAGGTGGCCGTAGGCATAGCGATGAAGTTCGGCGAGGAAGGCATGCGTTTCGTCCAGACGGCCCGGCGGCGTAATCAGTTCAAGCATCGCCTCGGAGTAATCCGTCGTGATGTAGGAGTGCGTCAGAGCTGCACCCAGTTCCGGGGGGTGTGGACGCCGACTCAAATTCGCTTCCGCATCCACGCGCAAGGCTTCGCGCTCCAAGCCGATTCGGATGTCGCGCAATTCCGCTCGCACGCCAGAAGTGCGCATCGCATCCAAGCGCGCTTGGAAAAGCCGCGGATTCAGGGGCATCAAAGCTCTAGCGAAAACCGGCGCGCAAGCACCGGCCAGAGCGCCGCGCCGCAGCTGCCGACGATGGCTGGCCGCTCGGCCAGATTACTTAATGCGCGCGGCGATCTGCATAATCACCACGGCGAGAACGACGGCGCCCAGCGCCATCCAAGCCCATCCGGTCATATCGCTCTCCTCATCAATCAGGTGTGTGGGTCGGCGTAGGCGGCATTGTACCTCAAATTCGCCGCCGCTGCCGCCGGAATGGTATGATGAAAGGCGACACCTCCGAGAAACCCCGACCCCGAATGGACAAGCTTCGCCGCAACGACGCCGAATGGCGCAAACAGCTCAGTGCCGAGCAATACGCCGTATGCCGCCGCAAAGGAACCGAACTGGCCTTTGCCGGGCTCTATTGGGACTGCCATGCGGACGGCATTTACGCCTGCGTCTGCTGCGGGCAAGCCCTGTTCGATTCGCAGGACAAGTTCGATTCCGGCACAGGCTGGCCCAGTTTCGCACGGCCCGCCGCGGCGCACTGCCTGACGGAAGAAGACGACTTCAGCTTCGGCATGCGCCGCACGGAAGTGCTGTGCGCGCGATGCGACGCGCATTTGGGCCATGTCTTCCCCGACGGTCCGGCACCGGGCGGCCAGCGCTACTGCATCAATTCGGCGGCCTTGCAATTGGAATCGCGCCAAGACTAATCTTCGGCCAGCAGCTCCCGCAAGCCCACCCAATCGAAATGCGGTCCGGGGTCGGTCTTGCGCCCCGGCGCAATGTCGCTATGCCCTGCCACGCGGTCTGGGCCCAAGCGAGGATAGCACTCGCACAAGGCCCGAATCATCGCGGCCAGCATCCGCACCTGCACTTCGGCATACGGCTGATCGTCCGTCCCTTCCAGTTCGATGCCGATTGAAAAATCGTTGCAATCCTTCCGGCCCGCATAGCAGGATTCGCCGGCGTGCCACGCCCGAAGATGGAACGGCACGAACTGCAGAACTTCCCCATCGCGGCGGATCAAGGCATGCGCGGATACGCACAAGCCCCGAAGCCGCTCGAAATACGGATGCGCCTGGATGTCCAGCGTATTCATGAACAAGCGTTCGATCGCGTCGCTGCCGAATTTCCCGGGCGGCAGACTGATGCCATGCACCACGACCAATTCCGGCTCGCATCCGGGCGGACGCGCATCGCAATTCGGCGACGCCGCATAGCGCACGCCGTGCAAAAGCCCAGCCGCCACTTTCATGCGCACGGTCTGAAATCCTGATAGAATACGGCTTTCAGCATAGGAAACCTGCCGGGAATTCCCCCATGCACGGCGATATCGTATTTCCCATCTTCCTGATCTATACGGGTGCGGCTATTTTAGCGACATTAGCCCTGTTCGCCCGGCAAACCCTGCTCATCGCCTACATTCTGCTCGGACTGCTCATCGGCCCCTACAGCCTGGGACTCATTCCGGATGTGCACATGGTGCAGGAAGTCTCCCATATCGGCATCACGTTCCTGCTGTTCCTGCTCGGCCTCAATCTGGTGCCCCAGAAACTGGTAGGCCTGTTCAAGAAGACCGCCATCATCACCACGCTCACCAGCGGCTTTTTCGCTGCCGGCGGCTTTGCCATCTGCTATATGCTCGGCTTCAACCTGATCGATGCAGCCGTCATCGGCGCTGCCCTGATGTTCTCCAGCACCATCATCGGCCTGAAACTGCTGCCGACCACCGTCCTGCACCACCAGATTACAGGCGAACTGATGATCAGCATCCTTCTGCTGCAGGACTTGATCGCGATCATCATCCTGCTACTGATCGAACTGCAGACCGGAATCTTCGTCGGCAACGAATTCCTGCGCCTGATGATCGGCTTCCCGGCGGTCGTCGGCTTGGCGTTCCTGATGCAACGCTATGTTCTGGTGCCGCTGTTCACCAAATTCGACCAGATTCAGGAGTACGTCTTTCTGGTCGTCATCGGCTGGTGCCTGGGCATGGCGGAAGCGGCCACTTTCCTTGGCCTGTCCAGCGAATCCGGAGCCTTCATCGCCGGCGTCGCACTGGCTGCGAGCCCCATCGCCAACTACATTGCGGAAGTGCTGCGGCCATTGCGCGATTTCTTCCTGGTGATCTTCTTCTTCTCCGTCGGCGCCGCATACAACTGGCATGCCTTCGGCGATGTCATGCTGCCCTCCGTGCTGCTGGTCGCCTTCGTGATGCTCAGCAAGCCGTGGCTGTTTCGCACGCTGCTGCGGAAAGGCGGGGAAAAGCCGAACCGATCGCATGAAGTCGGCGTGCGCATGGCCAATATCAGCGAATTTTCCCTGCTGATCTCGGTGCTGGCGCTGACTGGCGGCGTCATCAGCGAAGCCGCCTCCTATACGATCCAGACGGCAACCCTGCTGACCTTCATCATCTCGTCCTACTGGATCATCCTGTTCTACCCGTCGCCCATGGCCCTGTCCGACGAACTGCGCCAGCAATAAGGCCGGCCCGGTACGCCCATGGCCGCATCCGCCGTGCCTTCGAACATCGCCGACTTCACGGATCGTGAAAAACGGGTGACCCAAACCGCCGTCAAGGAACGTTGGGGCCAAGGTGCCGTGGAACTGCATGCGGCCGACATGGAAATCGGCCTGCGCCCGAAGGCCGAAAGCGGCACGCCCGGCCCGGCCCTGTTCTGGGCCGCCAACGACTGCAACTTCCTCATCGTCAAGGCCGGCGAGAGCCACTACCGATGCCCATTTTTCTATAATGGCTTGCAGCAGATGGGCCCGGATGTGACCGACTACACGGAACTTGCCGAATGCGTCATGCAACTGCTGCAGATGCAGTCCGACTATGCACGCATGACCGGTCGCGGACGAGCATCGGAGGCGCCATGAGCCCCCGCAACGCCTTCTACGCCCAGTCGGGAGGGCCGACGGCCGTCATCAACGCTTCGGCCTGCGGCGTAATCGAAACAGCCCGGGGCTGCCGAACGCATATCGGCCGCGTGTATGCCGGGCGCCACGGCATCCTCGGCGCTCTGCATGAAGACCTGATCGACACCCATCGCGAGACCTCGCGCACGATCGCCGCGCTGCGCAACACGCCGGGCGCCGCGTTCGGCTCCTGCCGCTATAAACTCAAGGGCCTCGAAGAGAACCGGCGCGAATACGAACGCCTGATCGAGGTGTTCGACGCGCACGATATCGGCTATTTCTTCTACAACGGCGGCGGCGATTCGCAAGACACTGCCTGGAAGATCGCCCAGCTCGCTCGCTCGCTGAAATATCCTCTTCGCTGCATCGGTGTGCCGAAGACGGTCGACAACGATCTGCCCGTCACCGACAACTGCCCCGGCTTCGGCTCAGTCGCGAAATACGTCGGCACCTCGATCCGCGAGGCCGGTCTGGATGTCGCCGGCATGGCGGCGACATCCACCAAAGTGTTCATTCTCGAAGTAATGGGCCGCCACGCCGGCTGGATCGCCGCGGCCGGCGGCTTGGCCGCCGAAGCCCCCGGCGACGCCCCGCATCTCATCCTGTTCCCGGAAATCCCGTTCGATGCCAAGGCCTTCCTAGCCCGCGTCGACGACTGCGTGCAACGCTTCGGCTTCTGCGCCATCGTCGCGTCCGAAGGCGTACGCACCCCGGACGGCAAATTTCTGGCCGAGGTCGGCTCTAGCGATGCCTTCGGCCATGCGCAACTCGGCGGCAACGCCCTGATTCTCGCGCACATGGTCAAAGAGCGCCTCGGCTACAAGTACCACTGGGCAGTCGCCGACTATCTGCAACGCGCCGCTCGCCACATCGCTTCCGCGACCGACCTGCAACAGGCGTATGGGGTCGGCCGCGCCGCCGTCCGGCTGGCCGTTGCCGGGCACACGGCCGTGATGCCGACGATCGTGCGCACCTCCGATCGTCCGTACCGTTGGAAAATTGGCCATGTCGCCCTATCCCGCGTCGCCAACCGGGAACGCATGATGCCGCGCAGCTACATCACCCGCAATGGCTTCGGCATCACCAAGCGCTGCCGTGCGTACTTGGAGCCGCTCATCCGCGGCGAAGAGCCTCCGCCGTTCCGACAAGGCCTGCCGACTTATGCCAAGCTCAAAAACATTGCCGTCGAACGCAAACTGCCGCCGTTCGCGCCATGACGCTCGACAAAGCCCGCGAACTGCTGCGCAAGCAAGCGCAAGTCGCCGGCGGCTACGTGCGCAACGGCGCTCGCCTGATTCTGGCAGAGACGTCCAGGGAACACGGCCAACAGGCAGTCACGGCCTGACTCGCGAACTGCACTTGGAAAACATCTTTGGCTTCGCCCCGGGCACCCGCTTCAAAGGCGCCTGAACTGGCGCCCGCCATCGACACGCTCTATGCGGCGCCTCGCGCCGAGGCTCCGTTCCGCTTTAATGCCGAAGTCGCCCGAGTGTTTCAGGACATGGCGGAACGGTCCGTGCCGGGGTACGCTTCGCTCATTCACGGCATCAGCATTCTAGGCGCTCGGCACGCGCAGCCCGGCACCCTGTGCTACGATCTCGGCTGTTCCCTCGGCGCCGTCGCCCGGGCCCTGAGCGCACGCCTAGGCTCCAGCAGCCCGGTCGTGGGCATTGATGCTTCGACAGATATGATCGAGCAGTGCCAGTGCCTGCCCGGCCCTCCGGTCCGCTACCATTGCGCCGATATCCGCCATGTCGATTTGGAGCCGGCCGGCGTCGTCGTGCTCAACCTGACCTTGCAGTTTCTGGATCCGGAAGACCGCCTGCCCCTGCTGCAGCGCATCGCGCATGCGCTACGGCCTTGCGGCGCACTGATTCTCACGGAGAAGCTCCGCTTCAAGGAGCCGCTGGAAAGTCGTACGCAAGAGCGCTACGACGCCTTCAAGAAGGCGCAAGGCTACAGTGCGCTGGAAATCAGCCAGAAGCGCACCGCACTCGAACAGACGCTGGTGCGGGATTCGCTTGCCACCCACCGCAGCCGCCTGGTTGCGGCCGGATTCGATTCGACCGCCGTATGGTTCCAATGCCTGCATTTCATCTCCATACTGGCCTTGCGCTGCAGCGGGAAACCTACCTGACCGAAACTCTGGCGCAAGGCGGCCTCGACGCATGGCTGCCAATTGCGGCACAGCGCTGGCAGCATCCCGAGCACGGCGACTTCGCCCGCTGGCGCGATGCGGTTCGGGTTCTGCCCGCCCATGCTGCCCGGCACACGGCCCTCCATGCCGACCGGCCCGTCATCGGCGCCGACAGCGAACTAAGCGACCCGCAGCATGCGCGCCTGCGCAAAAGCCTGCAAACGCTGATTCCGTGGCGGAAAGGCCCATTCTCGGTATGCGGTGTACAAATCGATGCGGAATGGCGCAGCGGTATGAAATGGAATCGCATCCTGCCCCATATCTCCGGCCTCCAAGGCCGACAGGTTCTGGATGTCGGATGCAGCAACGGCTACTACCTGCTGCGCATGACCGGGCAAGGAACCCGCTTCGCGCTGGGCGTCGAACCTTCCTGGTTGGCCAATTGGCAGTTCGCCGCGCTCACACATTTCCTGCCAGAAGATTTTCCGGCCTGGATGATTCCCGCACCTTTCGAAGCCTTGCCGCCCGCCGCTTTCGACAGCGTCTTCTCGATGGGCGTACTGCATCATCGCCGCAACCCGCAGGAGCACCTGCGGCAATTGCGCACGCAATTGCGCCCCGGCGGCGAATTGATCCTCGAGACGCTGATCAGTACACAGACACCGGCTTCCGGCATCCTCGCCATCGACGGCCGCTATGCCAACATGCACAATGTCTGGATGCTCATGCACCCGGATCGCATCCTGCACCAGCTTGAGGATGCCGGCTTCCTGACGCCACGCTGCGCCGACTGCTCCGCCACCACGCCGGAAGAGCAACGCACCACGGACTGGATGCCCTTTTATTCGCTGCAGGACGCGCTGGACCCCGAAAATCCCCGACTCACCAAGGAAGGCCATCCCGCCCCGGAACGCGCCATTTTCATCGCGGACGGCTGACTCGTTATAATCGCGCACATCTCGCACACTGGGGCAAGGAAGCGTCTCCCGCGACTACGAGCATGTACACAACATTGATCAAAACCGGGCAACTGGCGGATTTGCTGGCGCAGAATGCGGCCATAGTTCTGGATTGCCGCTTCGATGTCGGACACCCGGACGCCGGAGAAGCCGCGTGGCGCGAAGGCCATATCCCAAGCGCACGCTATGCCCATCTGGACACCGACATGGCAGCCGCTCCTGATGCGTCCAGCGGACGGCATCCCCTGCCCGATCCCGAGGCTTTCCAGACAAGGCTCGAAGCATTCGGCATCACACCGGGGGCGCAAGTCGTCGTCTACGACGATGCGGGCGGTGCCATTGCCGGACGCATGTGGTGGCTGTTACGTTGGGTCGGCCATGCCGCCGTTGCGGTCTTGGATGGCGGACTGCCCCAATGGGTGCAGGAAGCGCGAGCGCTTTCCCAAGACCGCCCTTCTGCAGCCCGCGCTTGCCATCCGATCAGACCGAACGACGCTCTATGGGTCTCGACCGAAGACATTGAAGCGGGACTGGAGCAAAAGACGCTCCAAGTCGTTGATGCCCGCGACTCTGACCGCTTCGCGGGGCGCATCGAGCCTCTGGACGCCAAAGCCGGGCACATTCCCAACTCCCAAAACCTACCGTTCCGCGGCAACCTGAATGCGGATGGCACGTTCCGTTCGCGTGCCGACTTGCGCGAACGCTTCGCAGCCCTGTCCGCAAATCCCCAGCCTGTCTGCCACTCTTGCGGCTCCGGCGTGACCGCATGCCACAACCTGCTGGCGATGGCACATGCAGGACTTGAACCAGGCCGGCTCTACGTCGGCTCATGGAGTGCTTGGATACGCAACCCTGAACGGCCCATCGCTACTGGCGACGCCTGAAGATTCGCCATGCATGCCAAGCCTTCGTTCTGCCCGCAATGCGGGTACGCCAATCTCGCTTACCGCATTCCCGATGGGGATACCAAGCGACGCCACGTATGCGACCGCTGCGGCCACATCATCTACCAGAACCCCTTGACGGTGGCGGGCGCCGTGCTGGAATGGGAAGGACGAATCCTTCTGTGCAAGCGTGCGATCAAGCCCAAGCTCGGGTTGTGGACGCTGCCGGCCGGGTTCATGGAAAACCATGAGACCCTAGCAGAATGCGCACGCCGTGAATGCATGGAAGAAGCGAATGCGCAAATCGAAAACCTAAAGCTGTTCAGCCTGTACAGCCTGCCGCACGTCTCCCAAATCTACGCGATGTACTCCGGCATTCTGGCCGGCGGCGAGGCTTCTCCGGGCCCGGAATCCAGCAGCACCCGATTGACTGCTCCGGACGACATCCCATGGGACGAACTCGCTTTCGATGTCATTCGCATCAATCTCGAACTGTACCTCGAGTTCGGCCCCGGCAACGGCACGGTGCACACGGGAGTCGTCATGCCGTCGCACGGCTCGGAAGCCCAAACCGAACCGGGCGCATGAGCGAACGCCGCCTGCTGGCCATCGTCGAACTGGGAGGGTATCCCGATTTTACGCCGCTGTACCGCCGGCTGGGCTTCTCGGTCGAGGTGTGCGCCTCAATGCGCAAGGCTCTGGCCGCCATTCGACGGCAGCCGCCCGATGTCATCGTCTGCGAGTTCAACTACCAATCCGACTTCCGCGACCGCACCAGCAGCTTGGAATCCATGATCGGAGCGATTCAGAAGCACTCTGGAATCCGCACCGTCGCCATGATGGAGCCCGCGCACCGTGCGCATTTCAAGCGGCTCGAAGACTGGCACGAATTCCACGCGACTTTGGATCTCCCGGTTTCGGAACAGCAAATGGAACAGGCGCTGCTTGCCGAAGCCGTGCACTGAGGCGAATGGCATAGGTTTTGAACTCTATGGCACTGTCTCCAAACATCACGTGATTCGCATGAATTGGCCCGGATCCGAGCGATGCGAGATTTCCGTGAAAATCTCGACCAGAGGCAGATTGATGTAGTAGTTGCTCCGGCCCACGCGACGCTTTTCCAGAAGTCCTGCATCTGCCAGCGCATCCAGATAACGAGTCGCGGTCAGCCTCGCGACTCCGAGGTCATGTTCAGATGCGCCACGCGCGAATAGGGGTGGCGAAACAGATTATTGAGCAAATCCTGCGAGTAGGATCCAAATTGCCCGCGAATTCGATTTTCGTATTCGGCCATCAACTCGCGAATGCGCGAGACCATATGCAGCGAAGAGTGCGCGGACTGCTCGACGATGCCCAGCATGTAGGCCACCCATTCATGCCACGCCTCCTGCTCCCGCACTTCGGTGAAGAGCCGGTAGTACCGTTCTTTGGTCTGCGCAATCATTCGGCTCGGATACAAAATGGGATTGTCAAGCAACTTCGATTTCGTGAGGTATAGCATATTGAGGATGCGTCCGACGCGCCCGTTGCCATCCGAGAACGGGTGAATGCTTTCGAACTGGTAATGGATGAGAGCCATTTTTATTAATGGGTCCAGCACACTCATGGCATCGTCATTGATAAAGCGTTCAAGACCGTTCATCAATTCTTGAATCTCCGCAGGATCTTTGGGCGGCGTGCAGATGATCTCCTGCATTGCAGGATTGCCGATATAAACAGGCTTCTTGCGAAATCTGTCATCCGCAAGTTTAATCCGGCGGTACATTGTGATTAGCGTCTCATTCGTGATGTTTCCATGCTTTTGCAGAAGTTGGTACCCTTCTTTGAAAGCCACTCGGTAGCGCAAGACTGCTTTGGCTTCCGGAGAATCCGAAACCTGAGGTCCGCTATCCGCCCGAAATAATTCATCTTGTCTGGTCACAATGTTTTCGATTTCAGAACTGGAACACGCTTCCTGCAATACCAACGTATCAATCAGAATATCCTGATTGGGGATGCTGGCAGCCCGGCCTTTGACTTCGCCCAAAGCCCGATTGGCCGACGCCTGCCTTTGTTCCAATATGTTGTTGAACCTGCGCAATAGTTTTGAGATTTTTCTATACATATGCCTCCTTTTTCTCTTGGAGATTTTCTCTTGATTCAACTTATGCCGAATCTCTTTGGAAATCATTAAATATTATACTTAACATATATTTATATTAAATAACATCCAACCACCCGAATGATATGCATAAAAAATAGAATTTTCTATACATTTTTGCAAATATAGATTATTCGTATACTATGGATATGGAAGAGCCCATCGCGCCATGACGTCTCAGCAAGATCGCTTCTTCCAGGCATACGCTGTCCGAACCAAATAAAGGCCCGGCCTAATGCCGTGAAACCTATAATGCGCCCATGCTCCGCTACGAAAAACGTGTGCCGCCAGGCAAACTGGAAGTCTGGGCGATAGAAGACTGGCCGGACTGGCAGGCCGAGCCCGGCCGGACATGGCGAACCGTGGTGGTTCCCGAAGAATACTATCTGCTTGAAGGCCGCCTCCGCATCCACATGGCGGAGCAAGCGGCGGTCGACCTGCAAGGCGGCGACTGGTTCGCGCTCGAACCCGGCGCCGTCTGCGATATTGAAGTGCTGGAGCCAACGCAGGGATACCGCCAAGTCGGCGTTTAGGCTTTTGCGCCACCGCCTCGGCATGGAGGGCTGTCCGGCACCTCCGGGGCCGCATCCCATTCCGCCTCGCTGAGCGTATGCAGTGCCAGCGCGTGCACTTGGCCCGCCAATTCTTCGGCCAAAATCCGATTCACGCGCCGGTGCCGTTCCACGAGGGATTTCTCGGCAAATTCGGGCGCGACGACCGTAACCTTGAAATGCGATTGCGCCCCAACCGGAACGTTGTGCATGGGGCTCTCGTCCTCGATTTCAAGGTGCGTCGGCGCGAGTTCCGCCGTCAGCTTGTCTGTGATGCGCTGCTGCATGTCCATGACGTCTATTGTAGCCCCGCTTTGCCACGAATGCCCGATCAGCAAGCACTGCCAACGCGACCCATGCCCTCCGGCTCTTCCTCGCTGGCCTTGATCAGTTGCACATACGGAACCTTCTTCATGCTCCACTCGCCGGTGTCCCGATCGAATTGGGAGTTGACGAAGCACTTCCAGTTCTCGTCATCGATCCGCATGTAGTCGGCCCGGTAGTAGTAGCCCGGGTAGCGCGTCTCCTCGCGGAACTTGATGTGCTTCATATGCGCGAAGGCAGTAATCAGGCGATGGTAGTTCTCCCAAGCCCGCAACAGCTCGTGCAGGTCCTTGGCCCGCATTTTCAGCGAATCCTCGCGCAACATCTCCAGCTTGCGTTCGGCCAGTTCCAGCATGCGCTTGTTCGTCTGGTACATGGTTGAGATGCCTGCCACGTATTCGTCCATGACTTTCTGCAGGCGGAACTGGAACATCTTCGGCGTGATGTAGTGCGGATTGACATCGATCGCGGTCGTGTAGTCCTTGTGATCGAGGAAGTTCCGCACCGGGCGGTAGATCTCTTCCACGATATCCTCCACGGAGCGGCCCAATTCCGGCTTGAAGTCCGCATTGTCCCGCACGTACTGCACCATAGCTTTGCCGGCGATCCGTCCCTCGGAATGCGACCCGCTGGAAAACTTGTGGCCTGAAGCGCCCACGCCGTCGCCGGCGGTGAACAGGCCGGACACGGTGGCCATCCGGTTGTAGCCCCAATGGTAGTGGTCGGGCGTGCCCGGCAAATCTTCCGGACCCGACACCCAGATGCCTGCACAGCCGGCATGGGAGCCGAGCAGGTAGGGCTCGGTCGGCATCAGTTCGGACATTTCCTTGTCCGGTTCGATGTTCTCGCCGGCCCACACGCCGCACTGGCCGATCGTCATGTCGAGGAAGTCCTCCCATGCTTCGGCCTCCATATGCTTGATCTCCTTCGGCGTCATGTTTTCCGCCAGTTTGGCCATGGCCGTCGGCGTATCTATGAAGATCGGGCCGCGGCCCTCCTTCAACTCCTTCATCATGAGATGGTTGCGCAGGCAGGTGCCCATCTTGCGGCCGCTGGCGTAGGCATCGTAGCCGTAGGTCTTCAGATCCTCGTAGTTCTTGGCCTGATAGTCCTCGCCGAATGCGTTCATCGCCTTCGCTTTGAACAGCAAGAACCATGCGCCCACCGGACCGTAGCCGTCCTTGAAGCGGGCCGGCACGAAGCGGTTTTCCATCATGGTCAGTTCGGCGCCGCATTCAGCCGCCATCGAGTAGGTGGAACCGGCGTTCCACACCGGGTACCAAGCCCGTCCCATGCCTTCACCCACCGAACGCGGGCGGAATACATTGACGGCACCACCGCATGCCAACAGGCAGCACTTGAAGCGGTAGATGTGCACGCGGTCGTCGCGCACGCTGAAGCCGGCCGCGCCCGCCACGCAGGTCGGGTCGTTCTTGTCGGTAATCAGCCGCACGATGAAGATATGCTCGTCGATGTTCTCGATGCCCAAAGCCTTCTTCGCCGCCTCGGCCACGATCCACTTGTAGGACTCGCCGTTGATCATGATCTGCCAGCGCCCGGAGCGCACCGGCTTGCCGCCGTCGGCCAGCCGCTTGCCTTCGTCGCCGGACTGTTTCCAGATCGGCAGGCCCCACTTCTCGAAGTTGTGCACCGAATCGTCCACATGCCGGCCGACGTCGTAGACGAGGTCTTCGCGCACGATGCCCATCAGGTCGCCGCGCACATACCGCACATACTCCGCCGGATCGTTTTCGCCCATGTACGTGTTGATTGCGGACAGCCCCTGCGCCACGGCGCCAGAACGGTCCATGGCCGCCTTGTCCACAAGCTTGACCTTGATGTCATGGCCTTCGGCGCGAGCCTTCTCGACCCAGCGCGACACTTCGAATGCCGCGCCGCAACACGCCATGCCGCCGCCGATCAGAAGAATATCGACTTCTTCCTCGACAATCTCGGGATTCCCGAATTCAGCCATTGGTTGTCTCTCCCATCCTTCACGCTGCCCGGCACGGCTGTCAGTTCGCAAACTGCGACATGTCGCAGCTGTGCGTGCCTTTGGTAAAAAGAGTGCTGTGGTCCTTGCCTTCCGCCGTCACCGCCTCGTTCTCGCCGCCGAACGGGTTGGCCGAGCCTTCCGGCGTGGTGCGGATGGGGAACTTGAAGTGCTTCATGGTGCCGTTGCGAAACTTGATGGCCCACATGACGGAATCCGTGCCGCGCAACGGCTGCACCGAAGCTCCCAACGGGACGACATCCGCATAGTGGCGGCATTCGATCGCCTGCTGCGGACAAATCTTGACGCAGGCATAGCATTCCCAGCACTGCTCCGGCTCCTGATTGTATGCCTTCATGGCATGCCCGGTCTCGGTGCCGTCCTCGTCCAGACGCATCAGATCGTGAGGACATATGTACATGCAGGCCGCCTTGTCTTGGCCCTTGCACCCGTCGCATTTGTCGGTGCGTACGAAAGTCGGCATATCTACCTCCTGAAAAAGTTCATCACGCAGGGTGCCATACACCCCGGCCATGAAGACTGCCTTAGCAAAGAAAACGGCATTGCGCACATCGCCATTTTTATGAAACCGATGAAATTCACGGAATAGCTTAAATTCTTTGGAATCAATAATTGATTCATCACGCGAAGGGAGGCCCTGTGGGCGGTTATTCGAGAGCGCCGCTCAAATCCAGATCGTCCGAACTCTCTTCCGCATGGCGGCGGTTGCGTTCCTCAATGCGGCGGGTTTCGAAGGCCACCATGTCCTCCATGGTGCCGCGCACGAAATGGAAGTCCACGCCCGAACGCAACGGAATCTTGGTGGAATTGCCGGATTCCAGCTTCTTGCGCAATTGCGCCCGCCAGTACTCGTCAGGAATGTCGGAGAAGGCATCCGGCATCGGTTGGCGACGGATGACGCCTTCCACGCGAATCATGCGCTGGCCGTAAAGGAACCGCTTCTTGTATTCCTTCGGATCGATCGTCAGCCCCGCCAAGCGGATACGGTACCGGACATTCGGACAGGATTTGAGCCCGAACATGCGATCCTTCTCCACGCCTTCGCTTACGCATTGCTTGCGGATATACGACAGGTAGCCGCCCTGCAACTGCACATCGTTGCCTTCGATGGCACCGCGCAAGGTGACCTCCCGCTCCAGCCGCATGCGCGCCTGGTACTCGTGGTCGGCCCGGTCGACGTACTCGTCCGTATACGCACGGTAGGACTGCTTGGCGTGCGGCTGCACGGAACACAATTGGGCCACCTGTTCATGGCTGAAGCCCCGATCCAGATAGAACTGGACATCTTCCCGGGAGCATTCGGCCTGCGCTGCAGACGACGCGGCCAGTAAAAAAATGGCTGGGAAACGGGCGTTCATGCGATTTCGGTAGCCGCTGTCAGCCGTCATTGTACAGAAGCCGGTCTTCCGCATACAGCTGCGCCGCATTCCCGCGTTGCCGAATCAGGTCATACTGATTCTCCTCAACCATGACCTCGGGCGCAGGCGGACGGGCGTTGTAGGAACTGGACATCGACGACGCGTAAGCGCCGGCGGAAAACACCGCCAGCAAGTCTCCTTCCTGAACGGCCAGGCGCCGGGCGCGGCCGAGGCAGTCGGTCGTCTCGCACACCGGGCCCACGACATCGCAGGTGATGGTCTCGTCTGTCTCCGTGCGCTGCCGTTCCGGCATGATGGCATGCCAAGCGCCATACAGGGCCGGGCGCATCAGTTCGGTCATGGCGCCATCCACCACCGCGAAGCAGCCGCCCGCCGTGCGCTTGATGTATTCCACACGAGTCAGCAGAATTCCCGCATTGCCCATGACAAACCGCCCCGGCTCGATGACCAATGTCAAGGGCCGATCGCCGATCGCCTGCTGAAGCCCTTCCACATACGCGTTCGCCTGCGGCGGATGTTCGTTGTTGTAGCAGATCCCCAACCCGCCGCCGGCATCCACATAGTCCAGCGCGATGCCCTCATCGCGCAGCGTATCCGCCAATTCGACCAGTTGCCGCACTGCCTCCAGAATCGGCTCCGCATTGACCAGTTGCGAACCGATGTGGCAAGCCACACCGCAAATCTTCAGGGCATCCCGTTCGGCGGCCAGTCGGTAGCCGTCCAGCGCATCCTCCATCGGAATGCCGAACTTGCTGCCGCGAAAGCCCGTCGCGATATTCGGATGCGTGTCCACTTGGACGGCCGGGTTGATGCGCAACGAGACCGGCGCCGTCACGCCTTCTTCGCCGGCGATCCGGTCGATCCGCTTCAGTTCGCTGACCGATTCCACATGGAAGGCGCCGATGCCCGCCTCCAGCGCCTGCCGGATTTCGACCTCGGATTTTCCCACCCCCGAAAACACCGTCTGCGACAGGTCGCCGCCAGCCGCACGCACGCGCGCCAACTCGCCGCCAGACACGATGTCGAAAGCGCAGCCCAACTGCGCCAAGCGCTGCAATACGGCCAGATTGCCGTTCGCTTTGACGGCGTAGCAGATTCGATGCGGCTGTGCGCCGAAGGCCGCATGCAATTCGGTGATGCGACGGGTCATTGCGGTCGCCGAATAGACATAGCATGGCGTGCCGTACGCTTCCGCAATCTCCCGTACTGGCACCGACTCCGCGTGCAGCCGGCCCTCGCGATAAATGAAATCTTCCATTAACGGCTCGTGGCGGCGAATTCCGTCTCCGGAGGCGGCTCCAGCGGACCCATCTGCCCGCATCCCGCGACTGCGCCGGACAACACGAGCCACAAAACCGCCTGCCGCAGCAGACAGTGCACCGGGGGCGTGCCCCTTCCGTCAAGAGCCGATCGATGCATTGGAAAACCCGAAAGCAGCAAAATACCGATTAATGATACTACTTTTGCTTGGTCGCCCGCCCGGCCAAGCAGACGACCCGTTCCGCAACCGTCCGCGGTGCCACCATGATTCATCGCTACAATACGGACGGTGCCGAGACAGCGCCGCACAAACTCCTCGCCTGCCCCATGGTGCCTCCAGTCCTCGCATGGAACCATCCGATCCGTTGATTGAAGAACCGCTCGATGGCCCGGCCCGCGCCGCGCTCGTCTGGCTACACGGCCTTGGCGCAAATGCACACGATTTCGCCGGCTTGGGCCGACAACTGCAATGCCCGCGCCTGCGCGTGGTCGCCATGCAAGCTCCTGTCCGGCCTGTCACCATGTTCGATGGCCAAGCCGCACCGTCGTGGTTCGATATACAGCCACTGCTCGGCAGCCTCGTCCTCAGCAACCTCGAAGACTTGGATGCCAGCGCCGCATGCGTGCGCGACGAGCTGGAGCGGCAGCGGCAAGCGGGAATCGAGCATCTCGCCGTCGGCGGCTTCTCGCAAGGCGGCGCCATGGCACTCTATACGGCTCTAACCCATCCGGAGCCGCTGGCGGCCGCCGTTTGCCTGTCCGGCTACCTGCCGCAAGATGCGCATCTGCAGCACCGTGCCGAACATCTGACATGGAATACGCCTATCTTTTGCGCGCATGGCACCCTTGATGACACTATCCCTGTCATCTTCGGCGAAGCAAGCCGCGATTGGCTGGCACGGCACGGCGCATCCGTGTGCTGGAGCAGCAGCACCTATGCGCACGAAGTGCACCCGCAAGAACTCGCCGAACTCGGCGCATTCCTGCGCGAACGCCTGACCTGATCGGCCCGGCCGAACCCTCAGATTCCGGGCGCTGCCAGCTTCAAAAGCGGACCGGCGGCCAGATCCGCCTGTGCCTGTGCGACACGTTCGCGCACCTGTTCCGGCGCCGTGCCGCCATGCAGGCGCCGCGCTTCCACGGATCTTTGCGGCGTCAAGGTAGCCAGCAGTTCGGCATCGATCGCCGCATCGATCGCTTGCGCTTCAGCAACGTCCAACTCATGCAGCGGCACGCCGCGCTCCGCCGCATGCGCGACGATGCGCCCGGTGGCATGGTGCGCATCCCGGAACGTGCCCCCGCGGGCCACCAGTGCGTCGGCCAGATCGGTGGCGACGGCGTAGTCGGCGCCGGCCGCCTGCCGCATCCGCTCCTGATCGAACTCCATCTCCTGCGCGACGGCCGCCAGCATCGCCACGCAGCCGAGTGCCGTATCCACACTGTCGAACAGCGGCTCCTTGTCTTCCTGATTGTCACGGTTGTAGGCCAACGGCTGCGCCTTCATCAGCATCAGCAACGCCTGCACATGGCCGCAGACGCGGGCACTTTTGCCGCGGATCAGTTCCAGCACGTCCGGATTCTTCTTCTGCGGCATCAGGGACGAGCCGGTGCACAACGCGTCCGGCAGGCGCACGAAGCCGAAGCCGGGACTGGCCCACAGGATGATTTCTTCCGCCATGCGCGACAGGTGCACCATGAGCAGGCTGATGGCCGCGCACGTCTCCACCACGAAATCGCGGTCGCTGACCGCATCCAGCGAATTGTCGCTGACGGCCTCGAAGCCCAGAAGTTCGGCGACATAGCGGCGGTCAATCGCGTAGCCCGAGCCGGCGAGCGCTGCCGCCCCCAGAGGCAGCGTGCCCGTGCGCCGGAAGGCATCTGCCAACCGCGCCCGATCGCGCCGCAGCATCTCGTACCAGGCCAGCAGATGATGGCCGAGGGTGATCGGCTGCGCCGTCTGCAAGTGCGTGAAGCCGGGCATCAGTGTCTCCGCTTCCGCCGCGGCGCGCGCCACCAAGGCACCCTGAAGTTCGTGCACCCGGGCTTCCAGATGCGTCTGCGCGGCCCGCGCATACAAGCGCAGATCGGTCGCTACCTGATCGTTGCGGGAACGGCCGGTATGCAGCTTCTTGCCCACCTCGCCAACTTCATCCACCAAGCGCGCCTCGATGTTCATGTGCACGTCTTCCAAGCCTGGATCCCATTCGATCCGGCCCGCCTCGATATCGTCGCGCACCTTCTGCAAGCCGCGAACCAGCATCTCGCATTCTTCCGCGCTCAGTACGCCCGCTTTCTGCAGACCGCGAGCATGGGCCTGCGACCCCGCAATATCGTAGGGGTACAAGCGCCCATCGAAATGGACGGAGGCGGTAAACGCCTCCACCGCGCCGTCGGTCGCCCCGGCAAACCGCCCGGCCCAAGGTTTCACGGTAGAATCAGACATGCGAGAATCCGGAAATATGCAACATTTTACCTGTCTGCGCCTGTTTCCGGCCATGCCGCTCCCTATGAACCCCGAATCTGCACCCGCAAACTACCGAAACAAGGTCGTCGTACTTATCGACGGCACTTTGGAAATGCATCTGGACCGAACCATCCGCCTCAACGATGCCCAGCGCACCGCCATCGCGCAATTGGAAGACAAGTTGCGCCTAGGTTTCAGCGCGGCAGGCGTGCGGTACGACCGGCCGGATGCGCTCCAGTGCGCGCAATTCGCTGCCAGCATGCTCCCGGAGGCCTTACACCAAGGCGACGACTCCCAAGCGGGCCTAGTATTGGCCATGATTTGCGCATCCCTGCCCGACCTCAAGCAAATCCAGTACCGGAGCCGTCGCTCCGGCGGCTGGGACATTGCCTTCGTCAATGACCGCAGCTACGCGCCTGACGAGCACCCCATCCAATTCGATGCCGCAAAGCCATGAATGCCGCCCGATGCCGCATCGCAACCCGCCGCAGTCCTCTGGCCGTCCGGCAGGCCGAATGGGTCGCCGGCGAACTGGCCCGGCACCACGGACTGCGTCCGGAATTAGTGCGCCTGCAGACGCAAGGCGACCGGATGCTGGAGCATCCGCTGGCCGCTATTGGAGGAAAAGGATTATTTATCAAGGAGTTGGAGAGAAGCCTGTTGTACGGCGACACCGATCTGGCAGTGCATTCCATGAAGGATCTTCCGGCGGAACTCCCCGAAGGGCTCGAAATCGCCGCCATTTGCGCCCGTGCCAATCCATGCGATGCCGTCATCGCCCAGCGACGGCAAACGCTCGAGACGCTCGCTCCCAACAGCCGCATCGGCACGTCCAGCCTGCGCCGGCGTGCGCAGTTGCAGGCGCGCTTTCCCCGCTTGCGGTTCGAAGACTTGCGCGGCAATGTCGGAACGCGCCTGCAACGTCTGGACGCTGGCGACTTCGAGGCCATCATCTTGGCCTATGCCGGCCTCCAGCGGCTTGGTCTGGAGCGGCGCATCACGCAACTGCTGGAACCTGAAGACTGCCTGCCCGCCATCGGCCAAGGCGCCTTGGGCATCGAGATTGCCGCCGCCCATCCGCGAGTGCGCGATTGGCTTCAAGCACTGCATGAGCCCCGTACGGCAACCGCCGTCATGGCGGAGCGTGCTGTCAGCCGCGCCCTGTCCGCTAGCTGTCAGATTCCGCTTGCCGCCCATGCCACCTGCGACCATCCGGGCGAGGTGCGGCTTCGCGCCTGTCTAGCCCGCCCCGACGGCCGGCTGCTGCTGCATGCGGAAGCACAGGGCGACCCGGAAGCAGCGGGCGCTGAGGCCGCCGCGAGCCTGCTGGCCCAAGGCGGCGGCACCATTCTCAAGGAACTCGGCGTTGCAGGCTTCGCATGAATGCCGCACTGACTGGTCGCCGCATTCTGCTGACCCGCCCTGCCGGACAAGCTCAAGCTATGCGTCGGCGTCTGCAGGAGCACGGAGCTATCGCAGACGTCTTCCCGGCACTTCGAATCGTGCTGCAAGAACCGGATGCGGCTGCTCTCCAGCGTCTTCGAGAGGCCGACTTGGCGATCTTCATTAGTGCCAATGCGGCACGCGGGCTGGCGCCGCACTGGCCGATCCTCCATCCGCCTGCAGTACCGCGCATTGCCGCCATCGGCCACGCGACCGCCCGAGCGCTTCAGGAACATGGCCTAGAGGTCGACCTCAAAGCATCACCGCCCTACAACAGCGAAGCACTGCTGGCATTGGACGAATTCCAGGCACTGCCCGACCGTCGCGTAGTCATTGTCCGCGGCCAAGGCGGCCGGGAATTGCTGGCTGCGGAGTTGCATCGGCGCGGCGCGGCAGTACACTATCTGGAGGTCTACCGCCGCGAACCACCTGCCGCCATGCTGTCCCTCAAGAATCTGCCCCACGGCCTGCCGGAACTAATCTGCGTCACCAGCGCGGAAATTGCCATCAACCTGTTGCAGTGCATCGCGCCGCAAGAACGCACGACACTCCTCAACTGCCCGCTGCTGGCGGGCAACGAACGTATTGCTGAAGCCTGCCGCGGCCGCGGCTACGCCATAATTGGCGGCATCGCAAGCAATCCAGGCGACGATGCCATGATAGACGCCATCCTCCGCAACTTCACGACCGCACCGGAACCCGCATGAGCCGCGGTACGCGCCTGCTCCTCGCGCTGACGGCGGTCGGCTGGCTCGGCATGCTGCTGGTCGGCGGCGCCCTGTACGTCCACTGGTCCAAATCCCAAAGCCGCTTCCAAGAACTCCGCGACCGCCAGATCGATACACACAAGACTGCGCATCAGGCACTGGGCAACATTGAGCAGCGGCTTGCAACGCTGTCGGGCGAACAGCAACACACGCAGGACCTGGTCGATCAGTTCCTTGAAGAATTGCGCATCCGCTATACGGCCTACGACACGCTACTGCAGGAGAAACTTGCGCCCATCACGATCGCGCCCGATCCGCGCCAGTACCCGATCGAGGAAATCTCCTTCCTGCTGCAGATCGCGCAGTACAAGCAAAACTATCTGCAAGACCCTTTGGGCACGCTCAGCGCCATGCGCCAAGCCCGGCGCATTCTCAAGACCATGGATCAGGTCCGCTACCACACCTTGATCCAGCAGCTGGATGAAGCGCTGGCAACGCTGGAAGGCTACACCGGCCAGAAAGCCGACCGCGCCCATCGCATCTTGACGGCCAGCTGGCTGGTGCTGAGCGACAAGATCGGCGAACTCCAAACCGCCGTCGCGCACCAAAACCACACGCCGCCGTCTGACAGCTGGGAAGCGTTTTGGGACGATCTGACCGTCAATTTCGGAGAGCATCTCACCGTACGCCAAGGTGCCCCGCAGGCCGTGCAAACCATCTCGGCCTACCAGCATGTGCTCATTTTGTATGCCGTGCAAACCGAACTGTACTTGGCGCGTCTGTCCTTGCAATCGCACCGCTCTGAGGATTATGCGCATTCCATCGAACATGCGTTGGTGCTGCTGGCCGATCCGGCGCTGGACGACGCGTACCCGGCACTGAAGCAGGATCTTGAAACCTTGCGCGGGGAGCATCCGTTTCCGCCCGACATTGATTTTCCGCTGTTGCGCCATACCCTGTCCCAAACCCGATGAGACTCTTGGTGCTGACGCTCGTCGCGGTGCTGGCCGCCGTACTGGCCGTCTTGGCCACCCAAATGCAGGGCGGACGAATCATCGTGCATCTGGCCGACTACACGGCGAACATGTCGCTGCTGATGGCGCTGCTTCTCGGCATCGGGGCGATGTTCGGGTTCTTCGCGCTGGTCTGGACGCTGTCGCGGCTGATGGCAGCGCCGCAACGCATCCGCTCCCGCAATCGCAACCGCCGCCGCCGCCATACCGACGCGTTGCTGGCCCGCGGCTTGCGCGCCATGCTGGAAGACGCTCCGGACCAGGCGCAGCGCGATATGGCGCAAGCAGCCAAGATCAGCCCCAAGCATCCCTTGCTGCGCCTGCTCGCGGCGGCGGCGGCCACGCAAACGAACGATCGGCCGGCTTGGGAACAACATTTGCGGGCCATCGACGACCCTGCCTATCAACAGATTTGCGCCATGTTGCGCGCCGATGGCCTTGTTGCGGCGCATGAGTGGGAAGAAGCACTGGCCGTACTGCAAGCACCCGACGGATGCGACCAGCAGCATCCGCGCACCCTGCGCCATCTGGCCCGCTGCTACCGGGAACTGAGCAATTGGACGAGCCTGCTGGAACTTGCGCAATCCCCTACCGCTCGCACGCATCTGCTCCAAAACGAAGTTCGCGAATGGCAGCAGGAGGCGACGGGCCGCCTATGCGCCAAGGCCGACGGACCCGGGCTGAAATCCCTGTGGCCCAAGCTGGCCCATGCCCGCGATGATCCGGAAGTATTGCGCATGTATGCAGCCGCTCTGCAGTGTTGCGGAACGAACCTGCCGGAACTGGAGCAGCATGTGCGCAGCATGGCTGCCAGCGAAGCGGGCATGGAGTTGTACGCCAACCTCCCGGATCCAGTCACGCACGACATGATCCGGCATGCGGAATCGTGGCTTAAGCGCGAACCGGAGCGGTCGATGGCACTGCGTACTCTGGCCCGGCTGCATGCCCGGCTCGGAGAATGGGAGCCGGCGCGCCGCTACTTGGAACGCGCCGTGCAGCAAGGCTCGAACGCCGCGCTATGTCGGGAACTGGCGGAAGCACTGGAGCAATTAGGCCTACGTGAAGCGGCGCAAGACTATTACCGCGAGGGGCTAGAGACGATGACCCGCGCCCCTGATGGAAAAGGGAACCACATACGAAAATCCGCAGAAGCGGATTCCCCATCATTCTGATGCGCTGCCGCGAACAGCCCGATTCAGGCTGCTGCACCGCAATCGCCAGCGAGTGTCTTTAGATTGGCGAACAACATGTTTCTGGCCGTTTCGAGAGGCGGGCTTCTGTGTTTGGAGACGAACGCTCCGGATGTTCCCAAAGAGAAAGGGAGCGCTTCACGATGGAGCGAAGCGCCCCCTATGCGTCTAATTCAGGCCAGATCGAACCGGTCCAGATTCATGACCTTGTCCCACGCCTTCACGAAGTCCTGCACGAACTGCTCCTTGGAATCCTCGCAGCCATAGAACTCCGAGAGGGCCCGCAACTGCGAGTTCGAACCGAAGATGAGATCGACGCGCGTGCCGGTCCATTTCAGTTCTCCCGTGGCGCGGTCGCGCCCTTCGAACAGATCGCAGTCTTCCGAAGTCGGCGTCCAGACCGTCCCCATGTCCAGAAGATTCACGAAGAAATCATTCGTCAGGGTCTCCGGATGTTCGGTTAAGACGCCGTGCTGCGTCTGCCCATGGTTCGCGCTCAAGGCACGCATGCCACCCACGAGGACCGTCATTTCCGGCGCGGTGAGTGTAAGCAGCTGCGCTTGGTCGATCAGCAACTGTTCCGCCGTGACCGTGTGCTTCGCCTTGAGGTAGTTGCGGAACCCGTCTGCCGTCGGCTCAAGAACGGCGAACGACTCGACGTCCGTTTGCTCTTGCGTGGCGTCCGCACGTCCCGGCTTGAAGGGCACCGTCACCTCGCAACCGGCGTTCTTCGCGGCCTGCTCCACGCCGGCGCAGCCCGCCAGCACGATTACATCCGCCAGCGAGGTCCCCTTTCCGTTGGCCTGCGCGTCGTTGAACGCCTGCTGGATGCCTTCAAGCGTCTGCAGGACGACCGCCAGCTGCTCCGGCTGGTTGGCCTCCCAGTCCTTTTGCGGCGCGAGGCGAATGCGCGCTCCGTTCGCACCGCCGCGCATGTCGGAATTGCGGAAGGTCGCCATGGAGGCCCAAGCGGTGGACACCAGTTGCGCCACGGACAGCCCCGCAGCCAAGATCTGGCTCTTGAGATCGGAGATGTCCTGCTCGTCGATCAGCTCGTGCGTCACCGCAGGAATGGGATCCTGCCAGAGGAGCTCCTCTTTTGGAACTTCCGGGCCGAGATAGCGCGAGCGGGGGCCCATGTCGCGGTGCGTCAGCTTGAACCATGCACGGGCGAACGCATCGGCGAACTCCTCGGGATTTTCGTGGAAACGCCGTGCGATGGGCTCATAGTCCGGATCCATGCGCATGGCCATGTCCGCCGTAGTCATGATCGGCGCATGCCGCTTGGACGGGTCGTGCGCATCGGGCACCGTGCCGTCCGCCATGCCGTCCTTCGGCACCCACTGGTACGCGCCGGCCGGGCTTTTGGTTACTTCCCACTCGTAGCCGAACAGGTTCTCGAAATACCCCATGTCCCACTTGGTGGGGCTGTTCGTCCATGCGCCTTCGAGCCCGCTGGTGATCGCGTCTTCGGCCTTGCCGGAGCCATGGCTGCTCGTCCACCCGAGACCTTGCTCCGCGAGGCTGGCGCCTTCCGGCTCCGGCCCCACGAGTTCGGCATCGCCGGCACCGTGGCATTTGCCGAACGTGTGCCCCCCAGCCGTAAGCGCGACGGTCTCTTCATCGTTCATCGCCATACGCCCAAAGGTTTCGCGGACATCGATGCCCGAAGCCACCGGGTCAGGGTTGCCGTTGGGTCCTTCCGGGTTGACGTAGATCAAGCCCATCTGCACCGCCGCCAGTGGGTTTTCGAGATCGCGCACACCGGAGTAGCGCTTGTCGCCCAGCCACTCGTTTTCGGCGCCCCAATAGATATCGTCCTCCGATTGCCACACGTCTTCGCGACCGCCGCCGAAGCCGAATGTCTTGAAGCCCATCGACTCCAGTGCGCAGTTGCCGGCCAGAATCATCAGGTCGGCCCAGGAAATCTTCTTGCCATACTTCTGCTTGAGCGGCCAGAGCAGTCGGCGCGCCTTGTCCAGATTGCCGTTGTCCGGCCAACTGTTGACGGGCGCGAAACGCTGGTTGCCGGTGCCCGCGCCACCACGACCGTCGCCGATGCGGTACGTACCGGCCGCATGCCACGCCATGCGGATGAAGAACGGCCCGTAGTGGCCGTAATCGGCCGGCCACCAGTCCTGCGAGGTCGTCATTAGCTCATAGAGATCCTTCTTCAGCGCGAAGTAGTCGAGGCTCTTGAACTCCTCGGCGTAGGTCGTGCCATTAGTCGGACGGGACCGTAGGGAATGCTGATGCAGTATGTTGACGTTTAACTGATTTGGCCACCAATCCCGGTTCGTGGTGCCGCTGCCGACCGGATTGCTTTCCAGCGTCGACATGACCGGGCATTTGCTCTCTTCAGCCATAAGTCGTTCCTCCTCCTTATATTGCTGCTTTTGTCGGATCTTTGCGCCTCTGGCTCGGGGAACCGGTTCTCGAGGAATTTCCGACCCATCCCCAGAGCGTAGCCCATTGTACCATATTTGGACGGAGTCCAAATCGCCAAAACCCTTCCCCGGTCACCGGAATTTCCATCGGGTTTCGAAGCCGCGCCATTCAGCGGGGCAACAAGCGCATGCAATTCCTCTCGGAACTTCGGAAGGCTTCCCGGAGCGGACGGAAAACGCTGCCGGCGCAAGGCGGCCGAACCGGCCACAACGCTTTGATGAACGTCTCCGGTTCGCAAAAGCTTGGGACAGGCGGGCACCCGCCGAGCGATCAATTAGGGCACAAGCGCCGCGCCGCTTAGTCGATTATGTGGTGGACGGGAGCCTTCTCCACCTCCCAGCTGTCGGAACTCCGATCATAGCGGGACAGAGTGAAGCAGTGCCAGTCCTCGTCGTTGAGTTTCGGGAAATCGCCCCGGTAGTAGTACCCCGGCCAACGCGTCTCCTTGCGGAACAGCGTATGGTGGGCCACCGACTGCGAAGCCAGAAACCGGTGTTGAAGCTCCCATGCCCTTTGCAGTTGATGAAGGTCTTCGGCCCCGATATTGTCGAGGTCCTCCTTCAGCATGTCCAGCAGCTCCAAGCCGCGAGTCAGCAAGGGCTCATTGGTCACATAGTTCGTGCTAATGCCACCGACATATTCGTCCATGATCTTTTCCAGGCGTTGCAGGCCGTGGATCGGCAAGATGTAGCTTGGCGAGACGGTCCCCGCCACGATCTCGTTACGACCGACTTCGTAATTTTCCAAGGGCTTGTAGATGGCCTTCTTTAGATCCTGATACTGTTTTTCGCCGACTCGAATCTTTTCGTTTTTCATGTCGTTCACGTAATTGACCGCTGCCTTGGCCGCGATTCGGCCTTCCGTGTAGGAGCCCGACGAAAACTTGTGCGCGGTGCCGCCGATCGTGTCCCCTGCGCCGAATAGTCCTTCCACGGTCATCATGCGGTTGTAGCCCCACTGATAATCCGAAGGCGCGCAATCCGAAGGGCCGCTTGCCCAAGCTCCCGAGCAGGTGGCATGAGAGCCCATGACGTAGGGCTCGGAAGTCGTCAGTTCCGGGTTGGTATGCTTGGGGTCGATGTTCTGCGACGCCCAAACGACCGCTTGGCCGATGGTCATGCCGAGAAAGTTCTCCCATCCCACGGTCTCCTTATGCGGATCCTGGAAAGCCTCTTTGGTCACCATGCGGATGGGGCCTCTGCCCGCTTTCACTTCTTCAAGGAAAGCATGGTTGCGCAGACAGGTCGGAGTCGGATGCTTGTCGATGTAATCGCCGACGAGCGCCTTCGTCTGCTCATACCATTTGGATTCGTATTCCTCGCCGTAGCCGTTCTGCGTATAAGTCTTGAGGTGCAGGAAGTAGGCACCGACAGGGCCGTAGCCGTCCTTGAACCGGGCAAGGACGATCCGATTCTCCATTTGCGTCATCTTGGCACCGGCGAGAATCGGGAGCGCATAGGCCGATGCGCTGCTCCACGGGGCATACCACGTGCGCCCCATGCCTTCGCCCACAGAGCGGGGCTTGTATATGTGCGAGGCACCGCCGGCACAAACGATTACGGCCTTGGACCGGAACACATAGAAATCGCCCGTGCGGACATTGAAGCCGACGGCACCGGCCACGCGGTTCGGTTTCAGCTCGTCCATCAGCAGGTGCGTCACCATGATGCGGTTGTATATCTCGTCGGCAGCCTTGCGGGCAGCCTCAGCAACAATCGGCTTGTAGCTTTCGCCATGGATCATGATCTGCCATTTGCCCTCGCGCTGGTAGCGCCCCGTTTCCGGATCCCGCATGATGGGGAGGCCCCATTCTTCAAACTTATGCACCGTGGCATCGACGTGCCGGGCGATGTCGTAGCCCAAATCTTCCCGCACAAGCCCCATGAGGTCGCTGCGCGCATAGCGGACATGATCCTCTGGCTGGTTCTCGCCCCACTGCATGCCCATGTAGCAGTTGATTGCGTACAGGCCTTGGGCGACTGCGCCGCTGCGCTCGATATTCGCCTTTTCGACGCAGACCACCTTCAGGTCGCGTCCCCAGTATTTGGATTCGTACGTGGCCCCGCAGCCGGCCATGCCGCCGCCGACGACGAGGACATCGGAATCCACAAGGATCGTTTTCCTTCGGTTAAGCCATCCCATCATGTGCTCCTGCTTTTGCTTTAGTGGGCCATCTACAGCGTGGGTAGTCCGCCGTCGATGTTGAGCGCATCCGGTTCGTGCGCGAGTTCTTGAGATTGCATCGCTTCCGCACCGGGTGCCTCCAACTCGGCCGGGGACGGAATCGTGCCCCATTTGGTGGTCCGGATCGGCGAAACGAAATTCTTCTCCCGGCCGTCGCGGAACAGGATTTTCCAGGAAATCGTGCCCTTTTCTTCTTCACGAAGCGCTCTGACGCTGTGGCCGAGAGGCGCAAAATCGGCATAGCCGCGCGCATCAATCGCATTTTGCGGGCAAGCCTTCACGCAGGAGTAGCACTCCCAGCACATGTTGGGCTCAATGTTGTAGGCGCGCCGATAGGTCTTATCGATGTGCATGATGTCCGAAGGGCAGATATCGACGCAGTGGCCGCAGCCGTCGCAGCGTGTCATGTATACGAAAGTTGGCATGGTATTGTGTTTCCTCCTGCTACCAAGCTGGGTGGGTCAATAATCCATCGGCAGCCGGCGCGCCGAACCGAATGTTTCGGGCTTGTCCACCGGCGCCGGCAAATTGCTTCTCGTGCCGGCCGCTTCCGCCACCCTTTTCTGCAAGGCGGCAGAAGGCTTGAAAAACATATGCGCAAACTTGGACCAAGGTACGGATCCGAACAGGATGGCGCTAGCCAGCACGTACAGCCCAAAAAACAGCCACCCAAGCATCGATGGCTGCAGCCATGACCAGGCCAAGGCCAAGGTCGTGCTCGCCACCAGCGAGAGGACGAACAGGTCGGCGCGCACGATGCGGAACGGCGAATGGCCCTCGGCCGTGACATCGACGCGAAT
Organism: uncultured candidatus Poriferisulfidus sp.; assembly: GCA_963668445.1. Lineage (GTDB taxonomy): Bacteria > Pseudomonadota > Gammaproteobacteria > Poriferisulfidales > Poriferisulfidaceae > Poriferisulfidus. The sequence continues at coordinate 533,628 of OY764335.1, read as the reverse complement.
GAAAAACCAGAACCAGTACCCGCCAACGCAAACCATCAGCGCTCCAATGTGCCACACCATCGGCCAGACGACAGGTGTCGGACTGGCCGAAGTCGGGTATCCGAATACCATGACGGCGGTTGCCACGATATAGGCGACAAAGCCGTACATTGTCAGCAAATGGGCGATCCTGCGCCGAGCGGAGCAAAATTCCGATGATGTCAGCACTTCGCTCGCCAAGGTACGTGCGGCCATGGATACGACTTCCCCGCCTCCGACTTGCCTGGCTCCTTTGCTCTTGGCTTTCTGCCAGTCTTCAAAAAAGTATTTGGCGCTCTTCTTATGGATGACATCAAACAGCGTGCCCGCCACGACCAGCACGAACATCACTGCGACGAAAGCCTGTGCCACGGCGCTGGAAATGTACGCCGACAGCTCAGCAAAGGGATTGCTGGCAAACATGTCTTTTGGAACCCGGGGTCTTCCTGTTTGTGGGTGCTCAGATTCGCCCATTATACCAAAAAATATGGTCTTCGCAAGTTGCTGCGCGGTTTTTTGTCAAGCCAAACCTGGATTCAAATTGCAAGTGCAACAAGTTTAACAGGACCGAGGAGTGGGCGGATGGCGCCGGGTCGCGGCTCGCTGTTCGGCGCAGGGAGCGGAGCGACCGAAGCCGGACAGCGACGAAGCGTTGGGAATCGCGCCGGACGGGCGCATCGAGCCACGCCATGGGCTTCAGCGCATGGCGGAAAGGGGCCGGGAAGATTCCAAGCGCCGGTGCCTAACGAAGCTCGTCTTCCAGCCGAGCCCGCCAAGCCCGCACCTGCGGCGAGCGCGGGCCGCCGCCTTGCGCGCCAAATTTGGCATTCAACAAATATTGTGTTAAAGTTCCTGCATTATCCTAAACCTGCCCTTGACATTGGACTTGCATGCCCCCCCCCCCCCCCCCCCCCCCGAGCCTGCGCCGTAGGAATGCATCGCCTGCGGCTATTCTCCGACCGCGGGCCCGGATCCGCGATCTCAGTTGCATCAGATCCGGCCGTAGGCTCGCTGCCTTCTTCATCCTGATCGCCGCTGCCGATTGCTTGCTTCCTGCATCGGCGGCAGTGCCGAACACGCCGAACCAGCCATATATTGTTGATGAACTAGACAAGGCTCTAGTTCTAGAGCTTCTCACCCAGAACCTAGGAACGATCTCGCGTGTGGAGTACAGGTACAAGACGGAGAATGGGACGTTCGGCGGGTGGACAGCAATCCCGAGCAGCGGAAGAGACTATCCCAACTATAGATCCTATCAATGGGTAACCGGGCTCACCAACGGAACAACATACATATTTCAGATGCGCGCGTGCAATTCGGAGGGTTGCAGTCCGGCATCTCGCAATTCGGTGCCAGCCATGCCAAATCCCAAAAGCGAAGCCTACCTGCAGCCTATTCTGGAAAGCATCACGCCGACCTCAATGTCTTTCAGGTTGTACGGTTGGACGGGATCTTGGAGAATTTCCTATTCGGAATATCCTTACGATGAGAACGTTCCCGAGACATACACGGCGGAGGCCGAAGGCACGCAAACCATAACGATCACCGGCTTGCAACCGGCTAAGGGGTGGGAATTTACTGCCTGCAAAGACAGAGGAACAAGAACCGACCTCGCATGCGGGAGCTATAGTTTTCAAATCGGTATTACAGAACTACTCTATACGCCGTCCATAGATGCGCTCGCCGCACCGACCGTGATGCCGGACGGCCTGCAACTCTCCGTGTCATGGACCGCGCCCGCAGCCAGCACCCCCATCACCGGCTACGATGTCCAGTACCGAGCCGGAAATTCCGGCTTCTGGACCTCGCACGTCCACACCGGAACGGGAACCTCTGCCACCATCACCGGCCTGACCGTCTGCACTTCGTATCAGGTGCAGATACGGGCAATCGATACGTACGGCTCCGGCTCTTGGTCGCCGCCGGCCATGGCCGCCATTGCAGGCAATGGGACGCCCTGCTCCGGAGATCTCAAACAAGGGCTTGAAGACACGTTGGCGGAGGTGGCGCGCAACATGATGGGCGGCACGGTCGATGTGATTGGCAAGCGCCTGTCGATGGGGTTCGGGTCGGCACCCGCCGCATTGGCGCCGGATTCCCTGCTGCTGGAACCGGAGCGATTGCGCCGCGGCGACTTCGAGTTGGCGCTGAACGCGGGCGCGAATAGCAGGAAGCGCTGGACCCTGTGGGGGGCCGGCCATTACGCGAACTTCGAGGAAGATTCCGGTTCATTGCAACACGACGGCGATGTGCGCTCAGCCTATTTGGGAATGGACATGCATACCAATGACGGCCGGGTGCTGGGCTTGGCGATCTCGTTCAGCGAAGGAGATGCGGACCACCATGCAGAGCCCGGCTACGGAGGACTGGGGGCGGACCGCGGACGACTGGAGACGGATATGCTGGCGGCGCATCCGTATTTTCGCGCAGCCTTGGGGGACGACACGCAGGTGTGGGCGTTGGCTGGCATAGGGCGCGGCGATGCGCGCTACCGTCTGACGGACGGAAACATGGAGGAAAGCGATCTGGAGATGCACATGGGCGCGCTTGGCATGCGGTGGAAATTGCATGCGTCCGACGGACTGGAATGGGCTCTACGCGGCGATGCCTCGATGTCGCGGATGGAAACGGACAGCGGCACGCAGCTGGTGGACGACCTGAAGGCGGATGTGCATCAGATTCGGGCGGGACTGGAGTTCTCGGGCGTACAGCGGCCCGGCAAGGTTTCGCCGTTCGGCGCGGTGGCGGCGCGCTACGACGGCGGCGACGGCATGGAGGGCGCGGGGATGGACGTGGAAGGAGGCGTGCGCTACGCCAGCGCGGATGGCCGCGCACGAACCGAGGCCCGCGGGCGATGGCTGACGGCACATTCGGAAAGCGGCTACGACCAATGGAGCATGAGCGTGTCGACGCAGGTGCTTCCGGACGCGGACGGACGCGGCCTGTCGCTGAGGCTGGAGCCGCGCCTAGGCATGCCGACCGGGGGCGATTCGCCGATGTGGGAACGGGGTCGGTCTTGGGAGATGGAAGGCAACCGCTCATCAGCCCGGGGGCTGTCTCTAGATGCAGAACTGGGCTGGGGCGTATGGTCGCCAAACTTGGGCGGCGTGCTGGTCTGGTTCGGCGAACTGGAACGGGCAGATGCGATTGCATCGCGGGTACGACTGGGCTTGCGCTTTGCTCGCTATCGTGCCGGTGCGGAAGAACTGGTTGTGGAGTTGTTCGGCGAGCATGGTTCACGGGAAGGGCCGGACGGTAGCAGCCTCGGCATCGACTTCCGATGGATCTACTGACTCACTCAACTTTACTGCGTTAGATTCGGAGATGCTTGCAGCATAAAGATTTTTTGTCCCTTTCAACTATGATGCTTGATGACGAAAGGTACAGGCGCGGCTTTGCCCGGCCGGCCGAACTAAAGTCGGATTAGTGGAAAACCGGCGAAGTGGGCGGCTCTGCCGCCGGTTTGGGCGAGGCATGGTGCAGAACCATCCGCCAGCCGTCGCCAGAGAAGGAATAGCTGTTGGTAGCCAACACCACGCCAACTATGCGCTGTTGCAAGTACAGCGTTTCGGTCAATTGCGAAATGGCGAACTGCTGCGCGAATTCTTCGCGGTAGTGATGCTCCAGTTCGAACTGGAACGGCGCTTCGGCCCGGAAGATCTGGCGCCAGCTCTGCGCCACCGCTTCGCGCCCGATGAGCAAATCGCCGCCCGGATGGATGCAGAAGACCGGATGCTCCGCCGCCCAGACCTGCATCATGGCCTCCATGTCCTGCTGCGCAAATGCCGCGTAGAACACCTTCTCGGCATCGGCTGGAGATTTGAATGCCATACGTCCGTCCCGGCTCCCGCCTTATCATACCCCTAAATCGGGTAGAATGTAGGCACGGACGCGATTGCAGCCCACGATGCTATTCAGCCGCCAATACGCCGGCATCTCGCTATGGACGGTGCTGGCCGCCATCCTCAGCTGGGGGCTGGCCGTGGTGCTGGTCTACAACCTGCTGGACGGCCCGTTCGCGCAACGCAGCTGCCAGACCGGCTGCGTGCAGGGCTTGGCGCTCGCTTCGTTCCTGACGGCATGCGCGGGCACCTTGCTATGGCCGCGCCGTTCGCAGCACCCGCTGACGACCTTATGCCTGCTGTCGATGCTGGGCCTGATCGTCATCTACCTGACCACGTTCTTCATCGGCGTCCTGTACGGCTGAACCCGCCTTCGCCGGCCCGGCAACGGCTCAGCCCAAGACTTCCAGCATTTCTTCGCGGCGCGTGAACTTCTCGCGCGGCTTGCCTTTCGGCTCGCCCAAGCGAACCTCCTCGGCATCGACCTGTTGCCACTCCGAAAAGCCGATGCTGCGCACGCCGCGCTCCCGAAGCAGCGACGGCAGCGCATCTTCCGACTTGCCCTCTACCGCCATGGACTCCATATCTTCCAGCAGCGATCCGACCGTCTCCACCGCGCATGCGCGGTTCGTACCGATGATGCCGGAAGGCCCGCGCTTGATCCATCCGGTCGCATAAAGGCCTAGAACCGCATCGCCATCAGGTCCGTCCGTCATGCGCCCGGTCCGGTTCGGGAACACGCCCCACACGTCGTGGAACGGCACGCCGTCAATCGGCACGCCGCGATAGCCGATGGAACGAAACAGCAGCCCGCATGCCAGCGTCTCCGTCGCACCCGTGCCGGACGCCCGCTGCCGGAACGGCTCGCCCGACAATGCGTTGCGTTCCAGCACCACCCGTTCGAGGCGGCCGTCACCTTCCAGCCGCACCGGGCTGCGGCAGAACATCATGCGGCAGGCGCGCGCCTTGCCGGCATCTTCGGAAGCGGCCATCTTCTCGAAGATCGCCAGATTCTTGGCCGCCACGACGCCTTCCTTGCGGTCGTCGACTTCGGCGCGGCTGGCCGCATTGAGTTCCAGCTCCTGCGAGTCGATGACGGCGCGGCAGTTCTCCAATTCCAGAAACTCGCGCAATTCCTTGGTGGTGAACTTGGCTTGCGCCGGACCGCGGCGGCCGATCACCGCGATCGTGCGGATGCGGCTTTCCGCCAGCGCATCCAAGGCATGCTGCGCAATATCGGTGTGCTTCAGCTCGTCGACGGATTTCGCCAGAATGCGCGCGACGTCGGCAGCCACATTGCCCTGCCCGATGATGACGGCGGTCTCATGCGAAAAGTCGAACTCGCGGTCGCGGTAGTCCGGGTGGCCGTTGTACCAGCCGACGAATTCGGTCGCGGTGTGGCTGCCCGGCAAATCCTCGCCTTCGATGCCGAGCCGCCGGTCGGTTTCCGCACCGCAGGCGTAAACGACGGCGTGATAGGCTTCGCGCAACTCGTGCGGCGCGACATCCTTTCCTACCGTGACGTTACCGAAGAAGCGGAAGCCTTCCAGAGCGGCGACCTTCTTATAGACTTCGATCGACTGCTTGAGCTTGGGGTGGTCGGGAGCGACCCCGCTGCGCACCAAGCCGTACGGCGACGGCAGCCGTTCGAGCATGTCCACGCGCACGGCGATGTCGGATTTCAGCAGCGCCTCTGCCGCGTAGAATCCGCTCGGACCGGCGCCGACGACGGCCACCTGCAAGGGCGAGGCTTTGGTTCCCAGTTCGCCCACGGATTCAGAACCCCAGTTCGGCCTTGCGGTCCTCCGCGCCCGGCAGCGGATCCATCTTGTCCTCGATCACGGGCAATTCCGGAGCGCGTTCGGCATTGATCTCGATCCATTCCTGCTTGTCCTCCGGCAAGTCGTCCTCCTCGTAGATGGCCTGCACCGGGCACTCCGGAATGCAGGCGCTGCAATCGATGCAGACGTCCGGATCGATGTACAGCATTTCGTCGTCGTAATGGAAGCATGCCACCGGGCAGACGGCAACGCAGTCCGTGTAACGGCAGCCTTTGCAGTTGTCGGTTACGATCGTGGTCATCCGAACCTCCTAATGTAAGTGGATGGCGCACGCGGTAGTGCGCATGGAACAAGTCAGATGGGGAAATTATAGCGGAGAGGCCTCAGCGCGAATCGTACACTAGGATTTCGCCGCGGTTCTCCTCGACGCCGTCGCCGCAATAGCGCCGGTAGCGCCCGCCCATGTGGTCGTCGCCGATCTCGAAGCCGCTTTGGCCCAGATGGCACAGGTAGAAGCGCAGGAATACCGGCCGCATCCAGCAGGAATACGTGAAGCTCGGCAGCAGTTCCGCCGGCTGGAACGATACGATGCTGCCGCGCAGCATCCCGGCCCCGGGGCGGATGCCCATGCCGCCCATCACCACGATGGTGCCGGCACGCATGTTGACGCCGACGTAGTCGCCCGCCTGTCCGCTGACCGCGATCAGGCCGCGGCGCATGGCCGAGCCGAGCTCGTTCTTGACGTTGCCATGAATCAGGATCTCGCCGCCCTGAATGCCGACGCTCTGGCCGCGGTACGCACTGCCGACCATGTGCCCGGCGTCGCCCATGACGACGATGCGGCCGCCGCTCATCTCCGGGCCCACCCAATCCGACGCATCGCCCGACACATGGATCAGTCCTCCCGACATGCCGGCCCCGAGATGCATGCCGGCCGAGCCGTCCACGCGCACTTCGCCGTGCGCCATGCGATGGCCGATGTATTTGACCCGCGACAGGTCGCCTTCGAGATGCAGCAGCGGCTGGCCGTTGCCGGTCACCTTGAAGAAATCGCCGACCCGCGCTTCGCGGTTGCCGTGCAGCACCTTGAGCCGTTCGATGCCGGATTGCGACAACCCGGCCAGCCGCGCCGGCGACAGGCATTCCGCCTCCAGCGGCACGTCTGGCGCCGCCGTCAGCTGCAGTTCGGTATGCATGCTCATGGCGCGCCGTCGAGCAGTTCGCTCAGATGGAATTTGTATTGGCCCAGCGTGCCACCGTAGTTGCCGGCGCTGATGACGTCCACGCCGCGCTCCGCCGCCGCATGGATGCCGCGGCGCATGGCGTCGCGCAGCGACGCTTCGTCGAGGCCGTTCGCCACGACCTCGTAGACTGCCACGATGCCTTCCGGCAGCGCCGTATGTTCCACCCGGCCCCGCAGCGTCGGGCAGTACGCCTCGTTGGTGGAGGCGATCATGCCTTTGTAGCGTGAACCCACCTTGCTGCCGGAGCCGACCACGCCCTGAGGAAACGGCAGAAACACGCCGGCCACGTCGCGCATGGCTTCGACCGCGCCCGTGGCCGCCCGCAGCGCCACTTGGCGGCTGGCGCCCAGCATCAGCAGATTGCCGCCGCCGATCGTCGGCTGAATGCCGAAGACATCGTCCACCAGAAATTCGCCGCCCATGATCGGAATCCGCCACAGGCGCCGCCCCGACACCACCTTGGAAATCTGGTGCCCGTCGCCGAAGAAGCGCAGCCGCTGGCCGACCGGCACCTTCTGCTCGGCCTCCAGCCCGTTGTAGCAGGCCGTCGTCGGGCAGGTCATGACGCATTGGCCGACGCGCTCGACCAGCCGGTCGCTCATGTCCTTCTCGCTCATGGCGAACAGCAGCACGCTGACGCCCGGGCGCAAGTCCGGCGTGTCGGTCTCGGGGATCTCGCATTCCACCGCCGCCTCGCACTTGCAGCGGATGACGGAGGTGGCGAAGCCAGTCATCGACTGCGCGGCCGCCCGTGCCCAGCTTTTGGTATCCGCGGTAATGACGACCCGGGCGCCCCACATCCCGAACGCCTCCGCGAACGTGTCGACGACCTCGGTGCGATTGATCTTCATTTGCCCTTCTTGGCGTTCTTGCCCGCACGCTTGGCGGGCTCGGCGCGCAGAGGAACGACTTCGTGCTCGTGCAGGTAGGATTCGTCCACCCGGTAGTTGTTGAACCGCACCGAGTAGAAGTCTTCGAAGAACGGCTTGAGCTCGTTCTCGATGGCATCGTCGTAGCCCGGCTCCGTATGCAGGAAGCGCCCGACATGGTCGTCGACGAACTCGTGGTCCTCGATGATCGGCTTGCCGTCCTTGATCACGTAGCGCGGCGCTTCGAACATGCGCTCGCGGTCGGCGTCTTCCGTATAGATTGTGATATCCGCATCGGCACCCACGCCCAGATGGCCCTTGTTCGCAAGGCCCAGCGCCCGGGCCGGGGCGGCCCGCGTGATGATGGCGATCTCCGAGAGCGTGTATTCGCGCTCCAGCTGCGGTAGCAGGCAGTTGCGCATCGCCTTCTGGTTGACGCGGCCGATCATCTCCTTGCGGAAGCCGCGATCCATCAGCAACCGAATCAACCGCGGATACGTCCGGAACGAGGCGCCGTTGGGGTGGTCGGTCGAAAACATGACGCGCCATGGGTCTTCCGACAGCAGGAACAGCTCCAGCCCGATCGCCCACTGCATGCTATGCGTGTAGTTGCGGTCCTGGTACGCGAACGGCATGATGCCGCAGCCGCTTTCGCACTCGGTGTCGGCATTCACCCACTTGGTGTCCTTGTTGCGCAGCATCCAGGCCAGAGGCGCATCGGCGGTCATCGCAGTCGCCTTGCCGAACATCACCATGCCGACGTCCGTCGTGACGTTCGGATGCGTATTGATGTAGTCGATGATCGCTTCCGAAGCAGTCTGCATGCGGCCGCCCGGCTCGCCGCCGTAGCTGTGGAACTGGATGTGCGCCATGTGCACCCGGTGCCCGTCCGCCGCCTTCATGGTCTCGAGCGTGGTGCCGACATTGCCGCTGTGGCCCAAGTTGTTGCTGTGGATGTGGGCCGGATGCGGCAGATTCAGTTCGTCGACCGCCTCGATGAACGCCGCCGTCACCTGCAGCGGCGTCAGTTCGAACGGCTCGATGCGCTGGTTGACATCGGTGATGTTTTCGTTGCGCTTGCCCTTCCACAATTCGTCGGAGCCGGCGTTGACCAACTTGACGCCGGCGGCGCGCGCGGCCGTCACCCACCAAGCGATGGCGTCCTTGAACTCCTGCTTGCGGCCCTGCCGCAGCATGTCGTACAGGAACAGGTTGTTGCCAAGCAGCACGTAGAAGCCCTTGTCGATGACCGGCGTATCATGGAATTCCTCAATGACGTGCCGCGCCGCCAGCGGCGGCACCGCCGCATCGAATGCCGTGGTGTAGCCAAGGGTGGCATAGCGGTAGCCGGTCGCGAATGTCGACGGAGTGACGCCGCCGACGCCCGAACGGGTGACATCGGTGGCGGGATGCACGTCCAGCCGGTGGTCTTCCGGCTGCAGCTTGCGGGACAAATTGACCTTGGGGCCGGCGATGTGGCAATGGATGTCCACGCCGCCGGGCATCACGACCATGCCGTGGGCATTGATGGTGCGCGCCTGATCGGAGACCTTGTCGACGATGCGGCCGTCGCGCATCAGCACGTCGCGGACCTCGCCATCGACTTCGTTAGCGGGGTCGTAGATGCGGCCGCCCGCAATGCGCAATTCCGTGCCGTTCTTCGCCACGTCGTTCACCAGCCAAGAATAGGCACGGCGGGCTCTAGGCCGCCTTTTTGCGTTCGGCCGCCTTGAGCTTCCTCAGGCGCTCAAGGATGCCGGTCAGAACCTGTTCGTCGGTCGGGAACGGTGACTCGAAGGCCGGGCGCAAGGTGATCGGCACGTCGTCCATGCGGTACACGGTGCCGCCGGTATTGATGCCGTAGGTGGCCACCATGAAGGCGACCTTGGCCTGCCGAGTGGTGTAGGTCGGCTTGGCGTCCAGCGTAATCAGTGGGATCTTCTTCAAATGCTCGATGGCCCGCTTCGGAAAGTTGGATGCCGGGTCGGTCGCAATCATCAAGGCCGCATCGGCGTCGCCGCGCGCCAGCAAGTCCACGGTCGTGAATTCGCCCGGATTAAAGCGCGGATAGCCGCGGTGGAAGTTGACGCCGAACGGATAGCCCGTCTGCCACGACACCACGTTGTCGGCACCGGTCACGTTGCCATGGCCGCGCACTGGCTTAGCCACGAAATGCGTATGCTTGTTGAGGTCGGTCGCCAGCGCCAGCAAGGCGCCCGAATTGAAATGGCGCCCGCGCGTCATGGTCAGGCCCATGCCAAAGAACAACACGCCGTAGTTGCAGTTCTTCATGCGCTCAACCAGTTCGTCCAAGACTTCGCGGGACACGCCCGTCACCTGCTCGACGTCGCCGTGCACGCGCCGCCCGCGCACCAGCGCCCGCAGCGTCCAAAGCAATTCGAAATCGCGGCCCGGCTTGACTAGGATGAATTGGTTGGCCACCGGAGCGCTCGGCGTCTTGCGTACGTCCACCAGCACCACGTACCGGTCCTTGCGCCCGTTCGGGATATACCGGCCCTTCGGCGTGACCGCATAGCGCGTGAAGTGCCGCGGATGCGATTCCGCCGGGTTGCCGCCCCAGTAGATGACCAGATCCGCGCGGTTGCGGACTTCGCCGAGCGTCGCCGTGCTCTCGCCCACGCCCTGGAAGGCGATGCCGGACGGGCCGTGGCACACCGAAGTGGTCGTATCGATGTTGCCGCGCACCAGATCATTGATCGCCACCGCGACCCGTTGCGCTTCGCACGGCGAATCGCTCAGGCCGTAGGTGATCGGAAACTTGGCGTCGTACAGGATGCCCGCCGCTTCGTCCATGGCATCCTCCAGCGGGGCTTCGCGGCCATCGACCAGAGCCGCCGGGTGGTCTTCGATGCCGTGCTGCAGGAACCAGGCGCGGCCCAGCACGCATGCGTTCTTGGCCTTGATGATGCGTTTCGCGTCCAGATCGACGGTCAGATCCATGTCGTCGCACACGCACCCGCAAAAGGTGCAGGTCGCATCCTCGACGATGCGGATGTTGGGCGTCTCTGAAGCGGATGAAAGGGTCGCTTTGTCGGTCATGGGCGAATCTCGGGTCAAGGGTGCGGGAGCGGCATTCAGTCGCCGGTCAACGGCTCCACATGCACCATCATTTGCTTGGACATGGGCATGCCCGAACCGGCGGTGTCGCTTTCCATCAACTCGCTGGAGGCCGGCCCGTAAGGGATGAACGCCATCCCATCCGGCAGATCCTCGTCCTTGCGCGGCTTGCCGCACACCACGTCCACCTGGCCGGTCTCGCAGGACAGACGCACCGGGTCGCCCGCGCTCAGGCCCAACCGGCGCATGGCGCTCTCGTTCAACTCGATCGTCGACGTGACGGTCTGGTACTCCTCCTTGAGTTTCCCAGCATTCAGGGACGTGCCCTGCTTGCTGGACCGTCCCGGAATCAACATCATTTGCTCGGCTGCCACCGCTACATCCCGCAGCAAGTTCCTTCGGTGCGGCAGATTATACCTTAGGCCACATACCGTCCGTTCTGCCCATGACGCGGCGGCCATCGCGCAGCAGGCGGGATGCCGCCCCTGATGAAGGGAAGCGGGCCTGTAAGCCGGGTTCTGTCGAGGACAGCCATTCATCTGGGCGAAACGTCGCCGCTTCGCTCAAGCGACCTACCCGGGAGCCATGCGGGGCCACATGCTTGCTCCCCTATTGGGTCTTGCTCCGGATGGGGTTTACCCTGCCGCAGCTGTTGCCAGCCGCGCGGTGCGCTCTTACCGCACCTTTTCACCCTTACCGGGCCGCAGCCCGGCGGTATGTTTTCTGTGGCACTGGCCGTAGGCTTGCGCCCCCCAGGCGTTACCTGGCATCCCGCCCTATGGAGCCCGGACTTTCCTCTGCGGTCAAGCAGCGGCTGCCCGGCCCGCTTCCGTCCCCATCATACCCTGTCGGCATCCCGTCCTGCCGGTTCGCCCGCCAACTCCAGCGCCCGCGCATAGGCCGCTTTGCGGGATGCGCCCAAGCAGTCGCGCGCCAGCCCGGCCGCTGCACCCATGCCTACGCCGGCCGCCAGAACCGGCTTGAGAAACGCATCCAGAGCCTCCGCTGCAACCACCTCCATCGCCGGCGCCCCGTCCACTGCCACGACGTATTCCCCGCGTTCGGGCAGCTGCTCGATCTGCACGTCGCCGAGGCGCCCGCGCCATACCTGTTCATGCCGCTTGGTCAATTCCCGCATCCACGCCACGGTGCGGTCCGCGTCCAGCAACTCCTGCACATCGCGCATCATGCCCCGAATCCGGTGCGGTGCTTCGTACGCCACCCATGTGCGCGGCTCCTGCGCCAGTTCCGCCAAGCGCCGCCGCCGGGCAGGCGCCCGGGCCGGTAGAAACCCCTCGAAGACGAACCGCGCCGCCTCCAATCCGGCCACAGACAGGGCCGCCGCCACGGCCGACGGCCCCGGCAGCGGCGATACCGGCACGCCCGCCATCTGCACGGCGGCGACCAGCCTACGGCCCGGGTCGCTAATCAGCGGCGTGCCCGCATCCGACACCAAGGCACCCGAAGCGCCGTCCTGCAGCGAAGCGAGCAGCGGCGCCACGGCGGCAGCCTCATTGCCGCGATGCAAGCAGTGCAGACGGGCGAAAGCACCCAAGTGCGCCATCAGCTTGCGCGTCTGCCGGGTATCCTCCGCCGCCACCCAGTCCACGGTCTTCAGCACGGCGACGGCCCGTGCGCTCAGGTCGTCGAGATTGCCGATGGGCGTAGCCACCACATACAAGGTCGACGGTTCGGCGGTCCAGCGGGACATGCGGCGATACGGGGGGAAGTCTGGCGGGATCGGGGATGCTCTCCGAACAACCAGTATAATCTCCAGTTCAGGCGCACCCGCCCAAGGAGCAACGCACCGCCATGGCCCAGCCCAAGCCCGCCCTTCCAGACGACCCGCTGCACGACGAGCAGAGTCTGGCCGACACCCGCGCCATTCCGATCAATCAGGTCGGCATCAAGGACATCCTGCATCCCCTCGAGTTCGTCGACCGCAGCGGCACGCCACAGGCGACCGTCGCACGCCTGACCATGACGGTCAACCTGCCTCCAGACGTCAAAGGCACCCATATGTCGCGCTTCGTGCATGTCTTGCAAGACCGCCGGCAGCCCGTCTCCCTCAGCAACTTCCATACCCTGCTTCAGGATATGACCGCGCGGCTGGACGCGGAGCAGGGCCTGATCGATGTCGCCTTCCCTTTCTTCATCAACAAGGCCGCCCCGGTATCCGGCGTGCGCAGCTATCTGGACTATCAGGTGCGCCTGCTTGGCCAATTCCGCCACGGCGCGACGCGCCTGACCGCCACCGTCACCATTCCGGTCACCAGCCTGTGCCCCTGCTCCAAGAACATTTCGGATTACGGCGCCCACAACCAGCGTTCGCACATCACGCTCGGCATCACCATGACGCAACCGATCTGGATCGAAGAGCTGATCGAGATGGCGGAAAGCCAAGCCTCATGCGCCTTATACGGCCTGCTCAAGCGGCCGGACGAGAAATTCGTCACCGAACGCGCCTACGACAACCCCAAGTTCGTGGAAGACATGGTGCGCGACATCGCCGTGCAATTGAATGCGGACGACCGGGTCCGCGCCTACAAGGTGGAATCGGAAAATTTCGAATCCATCCACAACCACTCCGCATACGCCTGCATCGAAAAGGACAAATCGCGCAGCGTCCTCTCCCGGAAAGGCAACATCACCTATTTGGCCATGTCGCGGATGCAGTCCGCCACCATGACGCAAGACCGCGTCGAATAACGCCCCGCGGCCGGATTCAATCTTCCTCGGCTTGCGCCGTGCGCGCCGTCAGCGCGTACGCGGCCACAACATGACGCAGCACCTCGCGCGTCAACTGCTTGGGCAGCGCATCATCCGAATCGTGGTAATGCACCGTCACCAGCGTCACGCGATCCCCGCGCGCCAGCAGATGCACTTCCAGCAGCAGATCCTTTCCCGCCGCCGCCCGGCCCCGGTAGCGGATGACGTACGTGCCCTGCTCCCGGTCCGCATCGGCAATGGCGAGGCCTGAACGTTCGAGCGCCACTCCGGTCTGCCGCCACACGCTGCTGTAGTCGTCATCCACCAGCAGCACCGGCACGCCGCCGATGTACTGCAGATCCAGCGCGACCGCCTCCACCGCCTCTTCCTCTTCCAGCGTGGCAACGCCTTCCAAGCGCGTCGCCCCCAAATGCTCCATCAGCCGTACCAGCATTTCCGCTTCCCGTTCCAGATTCGGCGGACCCGGCTTCCAGACCACCACCTGGTTCGAATCGATGCCCGCCACCTGCATCTCCTGCTGCGCCACGAACACGTTGGTGTATGCATTCGGCTCACGCTCCACACGCAAGCGGTACTTCTCGCGGGTCGCCGCATAGTACTGGTCGGCCTCCTGCCCGGACACGGCCTGCAAGGCATTCTGGCGTTCGCGCCAGCGCGTCTCCAGCACGCCCACTGCCGGCAATTCGCGCATCAGTTCAAAGCCCTGCTCCGTCAGGAACATGCGCAGATGCGGCCACAAGCTGACCGGGTCCAACCCGACCTCCAGCCAGCGCACCGCGCCCTCCCGCCGCACTTTCATAGCCACGAACTCCGGCAGCACGGCAGCACGGCCGCGGCCGCTCTGCTTGGCGCTGACGCCGCCCAGTTCCGGAATCACCAGCCTCCGGCTGGTGTCCGGCAGACTCAGTTCCGGCGGCACCTTGAGCGCCTCCACAGACTGGCTGGCGCCGTACTCCTGCTCGCCTTCGAACCAGCCGGTCTCGATCGCTTCCGTCGCGTCGCCCACCAATTCCTCGATCGTCAGAGGCTCATCGCCGCAGCCGGCCAAGGGCAGGGCGAGACCGAGCACCCAAAATCGCCGCTTCATGCCAGCACTTCCGCCGCACGCATCGCCGTGCGCAACCGTTCGTGATGCTCGGGCGACAGGGGTGTCAGCGGCAGGCGGATGCCGTCCGGAATCAGGCCCATCTGCGCCAAGCACCACTTCACTGGAATCGGGTTGGACTCGACGAACAAATCCCGGTGCAGCAGCGCCAGCTTGCGATCGCAGGCCTTCGCTGCGCCGGCATCGCCCGTCAGCACCGCGCCGCACATGTCGTGCATCAGCTTCGGCGCCACGTTCCCGGTCACCGTGATCACTCCGCATCCTCCATTCATCAACGTCTCCAAAGCGGTCGCATCGTCGCCGCTTATTATGCTAAATGCTTCGCCGCACAACTTGCGCAGGCGCCGAATCCGCGCCTGCTCCCCCGTCGCCTCCTTGATGCCGACGACCGTATCCAGACCGGCCAAGCGCGCCGCCGTCTCCGGCAACAAGTCGCACGCCGTGCGACTGGGAACATTGTAGAGAATCAGCGGAATCGGCACGGCTTCCGCGATCGTCCGGTAATGCCGGTACAGCCCCTCTTGCGTCGGCTTGTTGTAATACGGCGTCACCAGCAGGCAAGCATCCGCGCCCGCCGCCCGGGCGCCGCGCGTCAGCTCCACCGCTTCCGCCGTGGCATTCGCGCCCGTCCCGGCAATCACCGGCACCCGCCCTCTCGCATGCGCCACCACCCGGCGCACCACTTCCTGATGCTCGTCCATGCTGAGCGTGGCCGATTCCCCCGTCGTCCCGACCGGCACCAGTGCATCGCTGCCCTGCTCCAGATGGAATTCCACCAGACCATCCAGCGCCGCATAATCCACCGCCCCCGAAGCGGCCATGGGCGTCGCCATGGCTACCATGCTGCCTTGGAACTGATGCATTGTCAGGAAATTCGCAATCTGCGGCAGGCAAGTTTAACAAACCGCCCGCCGACGCATCCGGCGCAGCGCACGACAGCGGCAGCGGCGCGCGCCCCGCTCGAAGGCCGCCATCCAGTTTATGGTATGTTAATTAATCAGCGAGGATGCGGACATGAGCCAGACTGAAATCGCGGAAGGAAGCGCCGCGCCGGATTTTGAATTGGCGGCCACGGGCGGCAGCACTGTCCGCCTGTCCGCACTGCGTGGCCGGCCGGTCGTCGTGTACTTCTATCCCAAGGACCACACCCCGGGCTGCACCACGGAAGGCCAGGACTTCCGCAACCTGCACACGCGCTTTCGCCGCCGCCGAGCCGTGATTCTAGGCATTTCGCGCGATTCCGTCAAAACCCATGAGAACTTCAAGGCCAAGCACCAGTTCCCGTTCCCGTTGCTCTCCGACCCGGACGAGGTCGCCTGCCAAAGCTACGGCGTCATGAAACTCAAGAACATGTACGGACGCAAGGTGCGCGGCATCGAGCGCAGCACTTTCCTGATCGACGCGCAAGGCGTCGTGCGCCGCGTCTGGCGCAAGGTCCGAGTGGCGGAGCACGCCGGCGAAGTGCTCAAGGCCGTTACCGACCTGCCGAAGGACTGACCCGCACGCTACCGGCTTCAGCCGGATTGCTGCCGCGGCCAAGTGCGCAAGACCACGTCGATCAGCGAAGCCAGCGGGATCGCGAACAGCACGCCCCATACGCCCCACAGGCCGCCGAACACCAGAATCGCCGTCAAAATGGCAGCCGGATGCAAATCCACCACTTCGGAAAACAGCAGCGGCACCAGCAGATTGCCGTCTAGGAACTGGATCACCAGATAGGCCAGCATCAGGTACGCGAACTGCGCCTCCAAGCCCCATTGGAACAGCCCGACCAGCGCGATCGGGATCGTCACGACGATCGCGCCCACATAAGGAATCACGACCGACAGGCCGACCAGCAGCGACAGCAGCAGCGCGTACTGCAGCCCCAGCAGCGCGAACGCGACGAACGTCACGCCCCACACCACCACGATCTCAATCAGCTTGCCGCGCAAATAACTGGACACCTTCAGGTTCATCTCGTGCCACACCGTGCCGCTCAGCGACTGCGGCGTCGGCAAATAGGCTTTCGCCCACTCCAGAATGCGGCCCTTGTCCTTGAGCAGGAAGAACACCAGAATCGGCACCACGATCACATACACCACCACCGACAGAACATCGACGGCCCGATCCAGCGAAAGCCGGATCACCTGCTCGCCGAAACTCAGCACCTCGGCGCGGATCGCCAGCAGAATCTGATCGGCCTGCATCGGGCTGATCAGTTCCGGGTACAGCCGCGGCAGCGATTCGACCCAGTCCTGCACGGCCGTCATCATGCTCGGCAGGCGCCCCGCCAAGTCCGACACCTGCTGCCACAGCAGCGGCACGACCCGGAATAGGGACAGCACCAAGCCGGCCACGAACAGCGCATACACTGCTAGGAATGCCGGCAGCCGGGCCAAGCGCGACTCCAAGGCGCGGATGAGCCCCTCCAGAATGTACGCCAGAAGCACACTGAGCAGCAACGGCGCCAGAAGCCGGCCGGCCAGCAGCACGAGCACCAACCCGAAGCCCAGCAGCAGCAGCAGAATGACGGTCTGCGGATCCTGGAAATTCCGCCGGTACCAGTCGCGCAGGGGATTGCCCATTACACCGCCTCCGAAGCCGCGCAGAAATCGAGCGCGAAATCCATCAGCGCCGTCGCCGCCGGCGGATGCGGGAGCCGCCGCATGCAGACCAGCGACAGCTTGCGCTTCAGCGCCGGTGCCAGCGAGGCGCAGCCCAGCGTCTTGAGATCAAGTTCCTTGCGGATCGTCCCCCGCGACAGGATCGACACGCCCATGCCGGACTCCACCGCCGCCTTGATGGCCTCCAAACTGCCGAGCTCCATCACGATGTCCATGCGCTCCAAGTTGACGCGCCGGCTCTTCAAATACTCAATGATGACTTCCCGCGTGCCGGAGCCTTCCTCGCGCATGATGAACGGATGCTGCAGCACCTGCCCGACGCGCACGGACGCGGCGCGCAGCAGCGGGTGGCTCGGCGGGGCAATCGCGACCAGTTCGTCCATCTTGCAGACGTCCACCTGCAGGCCTCGGCTGAACACCGGGCCTTCGACGATGCCCATATCCGCCATGCCGTTCTCCACCATCATGGCCGCGCCCTCGGTATTCGACACTTTGAGGCGCAGCGCCATCTGCGGATGCTGGGCACGAAACTCGCGTAGCAGGCGCGGCAGCATGTACACGGCGATGGTGTTGCTTGCCGCAATGGTGACCGGACCGCTCATGTCTCCGGACAGCCGGTTCATCTCAAGATCGAGATCCTTGTACAACTCGAAGATCTGCTCGGCATAGCCGAACGCCTTACGCCCGGACTCCGTCAGCGTCACGCGGTTGTGGGCGCGGTCGAACAGGCGCGTTTTGTAGTAACTCTCCAGCTGGCGAACCTGAAATGTAACCGCCGGCTGCGTCAAATGCAGCACCTTGGCCGCCTTGGTGAAACTCGCCAGCCGAGCCACAGTATAAAAAGCTTTCAGACGCCGATCGGACATGGCGGGCATGCTGCGCAATGAGGACAGGCGCCAGTATAGCACCGGGCTCCGCCCGCTTCGGATTCGGTATCATGGCCTCGTCCGCACGCGATTCGCCCCTGCTTCCGTCCATGCGCCTCTCCCGCCTGCCCTTGACGACGCTCAAGGAAGCACCGGCCGAAGCCGAGGTCGCCAGCCATCGGCTCATGCTACGCGCCGGAATGCTCCGCATGCTGGCCGCCGGCCTCTACACATGGATGCCGCTCGGCCTGCGGGCCGTGCGCAAAGTCGAAGCCGTCGTGCGCGAAGAGATGAACCGCAGCGGCGCCGTCGAACTGCTGATGCCGGCCGTTCAGCCGGCGGGATTATGGCGCGAATCCGGGCGCTGGGAGCAGTACGGACCGGAACTGCTGCGCCTCGCCGACCGCCATCAGCGCGACTTCTGCTTCGGCCCGACGCACGAAGAAGTCATCACCGACATCGCCCGCAAGGAACTGAAAAGCTACCGCCAGCTACCCGCCAACTACTACCAGATCCAGACCAAGTTCAGGGACGAGATCCGGCCCCGCTTCGGCGTCATGCGCGCCCGCGAATTCGTCATGAAGGATGCCTATTCATTCCATCTGGACGTAGCCAGTCTGGACGAAACCTACGAGGAGATGCGGCGCGCCTACTGCCGCATTTTCGACCGTCTGGAATTGCGCTACCGCCATGTGCGCGCCGATTCCGGCACCATCGGCGGCGCCGTGTCGCACGAGTTCCATGTGCTGGCGGATTCCGGCGAAGACGAGATCGTCTATTCGGACCGGTCGGACTATGCCGCCAATGTTGAGCAGGCGCCCGCGCCCGCGCCCGAAGCCGCCCGCCCGCCGCCCGGCCAGGAACTGCAACCGGTGGACACGCCCGGACAGCACACCATCGAGCAGGTCGCCGCCTTTCTGGATGTTCCCGCCGCGCGCACCGTCAAAACCCTGATTGTCTGCGGCGAGCAGCAGCCGCTGGTGGCACTGGTGCTGCGCGGAGACCACCGCCTGAATGCCACAAAGGCCGCCAAGCTCGAGGGCATCCTGAGTCCGCTGCGCATGGCCGACGAAGCAGAGATTCGGGAACGTCTCGGCTGCGCCGTCGGCTCGCTCGGCCCCGTCGGCCTGGAACTGCCCCTGTACGTCGATGCCAGCGCCGCCGCGCTCGGCGACTTCGTCTGCGGCGCCAACCGCGACGGCGTGCATTACACCGGCGCCAATTGGGAGCGCGATGCCGCAGCCCACGCCGTCTGCGACTTGCGCAATCTGGAATCCGGCGAGCCCAGCCCGGACGGATGCGGCATCACGCGCAGCGCCCGCGGCATCGAAGTCGGCCACATCTTCCAGCTCGGCGATAAGTACAGCCGGGCCATGGACTGCGCCGTGCTGAATCCCGAGGGCGAACGGCAGATCGTCATCATGGGCTGCTACGGCATCGGCATCACCCGCATTGTGGCCGCCGCCATCGAGCAGAACCACGACGAGCGCGGCATCATCTGGCCCGATGCCATCGCGCCCTTTGCGCTCATCATCTGCCCGATCGGCGCCGACCGCAACCCGGCCGTGCACGAATGCGCCGAAACCCTGTACCGGCAATGCACGGAGGCCGGCATCGAAGCGCTGCTGGACGATCGCGGCCTGCGCCCGGGCGTGATGTTCGCCGAAGCCGACCTGCTCGGCATCCCGCATCGCGTGGTCGTCAGCCAGCGCGGCCTCGACGACGGCCGGGTCGAATATCAGGCCCGGCGCACCAGCGACCCGGAATACGCACCCGTCGCCGCAACTCTGGACTTTCTCCGCGAACGCGCCAGCCCTGACCCGGCCTGATGCCTGCGGCGGCCATGCGCCGCGTCACTGCGCGTCGAACGCCAACGTCCCGTCCCGTAACTCGGCGCGCACCGTCTGCCCCGGCAAGAACGTCCCTTCAAGCAGCGCTTGCGCCAGCGGATTTTCCAGATGCGTGCGGAAGGCCCGGCGCAACGGCCGGGCGCCGTACTCGGGATCGTAGCCCGCATTGCTGAGAAAATCAATCGCGCCCTCCGACACCTCCATTTGTAGCCCTCGTTCCGCTAAGCGCTTGCGCAGACGCCCCATCTGAATGCGGACGATCGACTGGATCTGCTCGCGCTGCAGGACGCGAAACACCAGCACGTCGTCGATCCGGTTGACGAACTCCGGGCGGAAATGGTCCGCGATCTGCCGCTGAAGTGCTTCCTGCAGCGCCCCATGCTCTTCGCGCACCATGCGCCGTACTGTGTCGCTGCCAATGTTGGACGTCATCACCACCACCGCATGCGCAAAGCTCACGGTGCGGCCGCGCCCGTCCGTCAGCCGCCCGTCGTCCAGCACCTGCAGTAGGATGTTGAACACGTCCGGATGCGCCTTTTCGATTTCGTCCAACAGGACGACCGCGTACGGCCGGCGGCGCACGGCCTCCGTGAGCCGCCCGCCCTCTTCGTAGCCCACATAGCCCGGAGGCGCCCCGATCAGACGGGCGACCGAATGCTTCTCCATGAACTCCGACATGTCTACGCGAACCATCGCCGTCTCGTCGTCGAACAGAAATTCGGCGAGCGCCTTACACAACTCGGTCTTGCCGACCCCGGTCGGTCCGAGGAACAGGAACGAACCCACCGGACGGCCGGGATCCGTCAAGCCCGAACGCGAACGCCGAATGGCATGGCTGACGGCGCGGACGGCCTCGTCTTGGCCGACCACGCGCCGATGGAGCACCTCCTCCATGCGCAGCAGCTTCTCCCGCTCGCCCTCCAGCATGCGCGCCACCGGAATGCCGGTCGCACGCGCCACCACTTCCGCAATGCCCTCTTCGGTCACTGTGTCCTGAAACAGCGTCGCGGCCGGCTTCTGTGCGCCGTGCGCCTGCTCCAACTGCCGCTGCAGGTCGGGAATGACGCCGTGCTGCAGTTCGGCCGCCTGCTCCAGATCGTTGGCCCGCCGCGCCCGGTCCATGTCCATCCGCGCCTGGTCCAGCCGCTTTTTGAGTTCGGCCGTCGCGGTGACCGACGATTTTTCGGCCTGCCACACCTCCTTCAGGTCCGCGTACTCCCGCTCCAGCCGCTCCAACTCCTCCTCCAAGGCCGCCAACCGCCGGCGGGAGGCTGGATCATCCTCCTTGCGCAATGCCTGCTGTTCGATGCGCAATTGCACCATGCGGCGATCCAGACGGTCCATTTCCTCCGGCATGGATTCGACCTCCATGCGAATGCGCGACGCCGCCTCGTCCACCAGATCGATGGCCTTGTCCGGCAAGCGACGCTCCGGCAGATAGCGGGCCGACAGCGTTGCGGCCGCCACCAGCGCCGGATCCGTGATCTCAATGCCGTGGTGCACTTCGTACCGTTCCTTGATGCCGCGCAAGATCGCGACGGTATCCTCCACACTCGGCTCCTCCACCACGATCCTCTGGAAGCGTCGTTCCAGCGCCGCGTCCTTTTCCATATGCTCGCGATACTCGTCCAGCGTCGTCGCGCCGATGCAATGCAACTCCCCGCGCGCCAGCGCCGGTTTGAGCATGTTGCCCGCATCCATGGCTCCTTCGGCGCGCCCGGCGCCGACCAGCATATGCAACTCGTCGATGAACAGCACAACGCCGTCGCCCTGCTGCGCCAACTCCTTGAGCACAGCCTTGAGGCGTTCCTCGAACTCGCCACGGAACTTAGCGCCGGCAACCATCGCCGCCAGATCCAGCGCCAGCACGCGCCAGCCGCGCATGCTCTCCGGCACCTCGTTATTGATGATGCGAAGCGCCAAGCCTTCGACGACCGCCGTCTTGCCGACCCCGGCTTCGCCGATCAGCACCGGATTGTTCTTGGTGCGCCGTTGCAACACTTGGATGGCACGCCGGATCTCCTCGTCCCGCCCGATGATCGGATCGATCTTGCCCTGTTCCGCCCGCTGCGTCAGATCGTCGGCGTACTGCTCCAGCGCCTGCCGACGCTGTTCCGCGTTCGGATCCGCGACCGGCTCACCGCCGCGCACCTGCTCGATCGCCTGCTCCAATTTCACGCCGTCCACGCCGCAGTCGCGCAGCAGTTTGCCGAACGCGCCCGAATCCTGCTGCCCCGCCAGCAGAAACAATTCCGACGCGATGTATTGGTCGCCGCGGTCCTGTGCCAACTTGTCGCTCACATTGAGCAGCCGCTGCAAATCGCGCGACGGGCGCACCTCGCCGCGCTCGCCCGTAATCTGCGGCATAGACTCCACATGCGCCGTCAATTCGCGACGCAACCGTCCTGCATCCGCGCCTGCCATTTGCAGAATCGGGCCGACCGACGTATTCGGCTGCCCGAGCAGCGCCAACAGCACATGCGCCGGCTCGATTTCCGGGCAATCCCGACCGACCGCCAACGACTGCGCCTCCAGCAGTGCCTGCTGGAACGGCTGGGTCAACTTGTCAAGGCTCATCGTCTCTATGCCATATTTCCATACCTTAATTAATTGCGCTGCCCGGCGCGAATTTCAACCGGATGGCGGCACGGCCGCTCAGGCCATCCAGATCAGTGCGGCCATGCGTCCGGACTGCGGTTCGCGGCGATGAGAAAAAAACTGCCGTGCATTCTCGTATGTGCACAGGCCGCAGCCGAAGCATGTTGCCACGCCGGCTTGAGCTAGGCACCAGGCCGCCCCCGCCGGCAAATCCATCTGCCAATGCCCGCGGCGGCGCCCCTCATGCAGTGCAGCACCCGCCAACCCTCTGCCCAGCAAAGCCCGCACCGGCGCATCCACCTCGTAATGCTTGGCGCTGATGCACGGACCCAGCCAAGCCATCAATTCCGCCGGCTCTCCCGGATACGCGTCGACTGCTGCCTGCAGAATATTCCGTGCCAGCCCGCGCCAACCCGCATGTACGGCCGCCACCCAGTCGCCGCTTCGCGAGCACAGCAGCACCGGCAAGCAGTCGGCCGTCTGCACCACGCATACGATGCCCGTCTGCGACGCGAACGAAGCATCGGCATCGGCCGGCCCCGCCGCGGCGTCATGCACGAAAGCGCCATGCTGCTGGCGCAGCCAGCAGGGTTCGGACGGCAAATCCAGTGCTTGCCGCAGACGGCAGCGGTTCGCCTGCACGGCGGCAGGCGCATCGCCGACATGATCCGCCAGATTAAGCCCTTCGCACGGCGGGCGGCTGACGCCGCCGAGCCGGGTCGTCGCCGCAGCCTGCACATGCGCAGGAGCCGGCCAGTCCGGCACGATCCAGCGCACCTCAGGCATCCGCCGTCTCCAACTGCGCCAGCAAGGCGCGAAAATCTTCCGGCAACGGCGCTTCCCAGGCGCAGACCTCCCGACTCGCCGGATGTTCCAGTTGCAAGACGCAGGCATGCAGCGCTTGACGGACGAAGCCGCCGACGCCGGCGCGTGCGGCAGGCGGCAGTCCGGCCGGTACGCGAGCCCGCCCGCCGTACACCGGGTCGCCAACCACCGGATTGCCCAGATGCGCCAGATGCACCCGGATCTGATGCGTGCGTCCGGTCTCCAGCCGTAGATCCAACAACGTCAAGCCCGCGAAGCGCTGCCGCACCCGGTAATGGGTTCGAGCCTCACGACCGCCCGCACGGACGCACATGCGCTGGCGCTGGCGCGGATGCCGCCCGATCGGCGCATCAATCACGCCGCCCGCAATCAGTTCGCCCCGCACCAGAGCCTGATAGCGCCGCTGCATGGTGCGCGCCTGCAACTGCTGCGCCAGAGCCGCGTGGGCCTCCGCGCTTCGTGCTGCCACTACCAGTCCGGTCGTATCCCGGTCGAGCCGATGCACCAGGCCGGCGCGCGGCAGCCGGGCCGTCTCGGGAAAGCGGAACAGCAGCGCATTCTGCACCGTGCCGTCTGGGTGGCCGGGCGCCGGATGCATCACCAAACCGGCCGGCTTGTCCAACACGATCAGATCGGCATCGGCATGCACCACATGCAACGGCAGATCCTGCGCCACGCAGGCGGACGGAGCGGCGGCCAGCGGCCAGACTTCCACACGCTCACCGCCATGCGCCGGCTCGCGAACCCGCACCGGCTCGCCTTCCGCCAAGACGCGCCCGGCACGCATCCAGCCCTGCAACTGGCGCCGCGAAAACTGCGGCAGCATGCGCGCCAGCGCAGCATCCATGCGCATCCCGTCGCATGCATCCGGCACGCGGCGCACCAGCGGCAATCCGTCCAAACTTCCGACCCTGTCCTGCCCTGCCCATGGTAGCACCCACTGCTATAATCAAAGCCGACAGGATGCCTGCCATGCGCCTTCTCGCCCTCCCATCCCTCTGCGCCTACGCCATACTGGCGAGCGGCTGCGGGCTGCTGCCCGACGCTCCGGACGACGAGTACAGCGGCAAGACGGCCGGGCAGATCTACGCCATGGGCCTCTCCTACCGCCGGGGCGGCGACTTCGTCAAGGCTATCGAAGCCTTCGAGCAGTTGGAGGCCACCTTCCCGTTCGATGCGTACGCGCAGCACGGCATGCTGGAAATGGCGTACGCCCAATACCGCCAGGAAGAATACGCCACCGCCATCGCCGTCCTCCAGCGCTTCATCGAGCAAAACCCGGCCCATCCCAACATCGCCTACGCGCACTACCTGCGCGGCATTACGTACTACGATTACGGCCGCACCCTGCTGCACTACGTGCTTCCATACATCCGCCACAACAAGGATCCGACCCCGTGGAAGATCGCGTTCGAAAGCTTCTCCCTGCTAGTGACCAGCCACCCGAACACGCCGTACGCAGCCGATGCGCGCCAACGCACGGTCTTCCTCCGCAATCTGCTGGCGGACTACGAATTGCATGTCGCCGATTTCTATTTGCGCCGCAAGGCGTACGTGGCCGTCGTCAACCGCACCAAACATGCCTTGGAACGCTACCACGGCTCGCCGCGCATGGACGAGATGCTCTGGTATCTGGAGCAAGGCTACCGGCATCTGGAAATGCACAAGCTGGCCGACGATGCCCGCCATGTGCGGAACTTGAACTTTCCGGGCTATGAGGCCCGCAAGGCGGCAACCGAAGCGGAAGAGCCCTCCTTCATGGCCACCACTGGCGACTGGCTTAGCGATGCCGTCGACAGCGGCGCTTCCTTCGTCGGCTTCGACATCGAAGAACTGCCTGCGGACGACTTCTCCGGGCAATACCAGATGATTACGCTGCACAGCAGCGCCAGCAGCCCCTACGCCGCCTCCCGCAAGCCTGACAAGATCGTCGTTTCGGAAGTGCCCGAAGGCCATCGCCCGGATCCCTCCGCCGATACCGACAGTGTGTGGTACCAGTTCAAGAGCCTGCTGGGCCTCGGCGACGACGAACCTTCGGTTGCGCCGGCAACGGCTGGCGAACCGGCCACGCCTGAAGAACCTCTTGAAACCGAACCCGCACCGCCCATCGACGACGGCCCGGTGGGCGTGCCGGAACCGACCGGCTAAAGTTCAGGCCTTGTAGCCGGAAGTGATCGGATAGCGGCGGTCCCGCCCGAAGGCCCGCGCCGTCACTTTCACGCCCGGCGGCGCTTGCCGGCGCTTGTGCTCGCTGCCGAGCACCCGTGCCGCCACCTCCTGCACCATGACCGCATCCAGCCCCGAAGCCACGATGTCTTCCACGGCGCAGTCCTCTTCGACAAACATGCGCAGCACCTGATCCAGTTCCGCATAGTCCGGCAACGAGTCCGTATCCTTCTGGTCTTCCTTCAACTCGGCCGAAGGCGGACGCTCCAGAATCCTCTCCGGAATCAGCGGCCCGGTCCGATTGCAGAAGCGAGCCAGTTCGTACACCCGCGTCTTGTAGACATCCTTGAGCGGCGCAAAGCCGCCCGCCATGTCGCCGTACAACGTCGCATAGCCGACCGCCATCTCGCTCTTGTTGCCGGTCGTCAGCAGCAGTTTGCCGCTGCGGTTCGACAACGCCATCAGCAATTGGCCCCGAATGCGCGCCTGCAGATTCTGGCGCACCAAATCATGCTCTGCAGCCTCCGGCCCTAGCGTCGCCAGAAGTGCTTCAAACGCAGGCTCGATGGGCAGTTCCCGAGCCGCGGCCCCCAGCCGCCCGCACAAGGTCCGCGCATCCTCGACGCTGGCTTCGGACGTATAGCGCGACGGCATCAGCACCGCCTCCAAGCGCTCCGCGCCCAAGGCCGCTTCCGCCAGCACCAGCGTCAGCGCCGAATCGATGCCGCCCGACAAGCCCACCAAAGCACCCGCCGCCGCATGCTTGCCCACATAGTCCCGAATGCCCAGCACCAGTGCCTCGTAGAGCGCCGCGTCCGCGTCCAAGTCCGGAACCATCGGCGCGCCGTGCCAGTCGTCCTCCGCGGCCGTGATCTCCAGCACCGCTTCGGCGAATGCCGGTGCTTGCGCCATGCGCCGGCCCGCAGCATCCAGTGCAAAACTCGCGCCGTCGAACACCAGCTCGTCCTGCCCGCCGATTTGATTGACGTACCACACCGGCAAGCGGACCTCGCACGCCCGGGCGCACGCCACCTCAAGACGTCGCTCCATCTTTTCGGCATCGAACGGCGAGGCATTCAGGCACGCCAGCGCTTCGGCACCCGCCGCCGCCAACTCGGCCGCAACCTGCGGCTGCCACAAATCCTCGCAAATCAGCAGGCCCAGCGAACGGCCTGCAACCTCGACCACGCACGCCTGCCGCCCCGCTTCGAAATAGCGCTGCTCGTCGAACACGTCGTACTGCGGCAGCAGCCGCTTGCACGCGCATCCGCGCCGCTCGCCGCGATGCAGCACGACCGCAGCGTTCCTCAGGGCTCCACCCTCGCGCACGGGAGCACCTACGATCAGCCAATGGGGGCCACAAGCCTGTGCCAATGCCTTCAGCGCCTGCTCCACCCGCTCCAGAAAATCGTCGCGCAGCAATAAATCTTCCGGCGGGTAGCCGCACAGGGCCAGTTCCGGAAAGATCCAGACCGCAGGCTCGGGCGAGGCCGCCAGATGCGCCTCAATGCGGGCGCGGTTGCCCGCCACATCGCCGACCAGCGGATTGAACTGCACCAGCCGGACAGGAGGGAAACCAGTCATGGCGCCATGCCTCGCATCAATCAGCCATCAGAAATCCGCTTCGGGAGCCAGCCGGAGCAATCGCCCCTCGGCCGCATCCGTCAGCATATAGATTAATCCATCCGCCAGCACGCGCACATCCCGAATGCGCTCGCCTTGCGGCTGCGGCAGCACCGCCTCCGCGACTTCGCCGCCGGGCGCCAGACGCACGCGATGCACTTGGCGGAGCTTCAAGGCACCGATCAGAAATTGCCCGCGCCATGCCGCAAACGGCTCGCCAGCGTAAATGGCCAGACCCGACGGCGCAATCGAGGGCGTCCAATGCCACAGCGGCGGCTCAATGCCCGGCGCATGCGTCAACTCGCTGATGATGCCGCCCATATGCCCGCGCCCATGCGTCGCCCGCGGCCAGCCGTAGTTGGCGCCGGCGCGCACCCGATTCAACTCGTCGCCGCCGCGCGGGCCATGCTCATGCAGCCAGATCTCCCCGCTCTCCGGATGGAGCGCCAAGCCTTGCGCATTGCGGTGGCCGTACGAATAGATTTCCGGCAAGGCGCCCGGCTCTTCGAAGAATGGATTGCCTACCGGTACCCGGCCGTCCGCATGCAAGCGGACCAGCTTACCCCAATGCGTGTCCAACTGCTGCGCTCGCATCCGTTCGCCGCGGTCTCCCACCGTCAAGTACAGCATGCCCTCGGCATCGAATGCCAGCCGCCCCGCGAAATGCCACGTCAGGCCACCGCACGGCCGCGCCTCGAACAACACTTGCCCATCGGCAAGCTCCCCGTCACGCAGCCGGTAGCGGCTCAACGCCGTCGTGAAGCCCGTCGAGCACGGCTTGCTGTAACTCAGATAAATCCAGTGCTGCGCCTCCAGCCCGAACTCGGGATGCAACACGATATCCAGCAGCCCTCCCTGCCCGATCCATGCGACCTGCGGCACTCCGGCAAGGCTCCGCCACGTCTGAAAATCCGCCGAGAGATGCACTAGGCCGCCGACTTTTTCGGTAATCAGCAGCGACCCGTCCGGCAATTGCGCCAAGCTCCACGGATATTCCAAGCCTTCAGCCAGAACTTCGACCCGATACGTCGCGTCATCGGGCTGCCCCGAATCCGGCATGGCTTCCTGGGCCTGCACGACCCCTGCGAGCATAAGGCCTGCAAGAAATAGGAGCTTCGATTCCATGAGCGATAAGGTCAAGCGGTGCGCCTAGACTGCCGCGTCCCAGCACTTGCAGCCCGCTGAGGCGCATGATGCCTGCAACTATTATCCGACATGGCGCCGAATCATGCCCAGCGCAGATTGCGCCTGTGCTATATTGGAAATCCACATGCCATGTGGCCTATCCTACAATTAAGCCGTTCCTGCAGCAGAGGGAAACCATGCAGCCATTGACAAAGCTTCCGTCTGCACAGGGCATGCCGCACGGTGCGCGGATGGCCGCGCTCGCATGCGCGGCGGCATTGCTGCTCGGATGCACAACCACCACGTACAGCCCCTCCTTCGTCGACGCACCAAAACCGCCCGCGTCCAGCGGGCTGGCGACAGTCTATATCTATCGCATCGGCAATTGGAACCAGAACCACGGCAATACGCGCCTCTTAATCAACGGCAAGAAGGCCGCTACGCTGAAACAGGACGACTATACGTGGATGCAACTAGAACCGGGCGAATACACCTTCGAGGAAAATCAGCACTGGCTCCAAAAGCCTGACCATGAATCGCATACCGCCTACAGCCTGCAAGCAACCGTCGCAGCCGATGAAACCTACTACGTCATCATGGACATTGCTGCTGAAAACATACGGACCGCCGAGACCTTAACCATGGTCATGATCGGCGATGTGCTTGTGCCGATGAATCAGCAGATTGCCGTCGCGGATGCCCGAACCGTGGCCGTACGCTTCGATGCCGAGGAAAAGGGCTTGGCGCACGTGGAGAACAGGAAATTCCAAGCCCATGAGTACTAAGGGGAAGGTCCGCAAGCCGTCGGGAAGGTGGCATCCTTGCCGCGCATGTTGATTGTCCGCCAGCCCATCCTGATCCGTCGACGCCAATTGGAAGCCGAACCATGGGCTTGTACGCACCCCGCCCGCTCCACCCCATCTGGCCGCCGGCGCATCCCGGCCTTTGGCCCGGCTACCGCACTTCCGGAATCGCGTCAGACCGGATCGGATCCATGCTGCGCATCGGCCTGACCGGCGGCATCGCCTGCGGCAAATCGGAGGCCGCCCGACATTTCGCCGAAGCCGGCGCTCCCGTCATCGATGCCGACGATATCGTGCACGATCTGACCACACCGGAACAGCCGCTGCTGGCGGCCGTCGTCGCACGCGCCGGCCCGGATGTGCGACGCGCCGATGGCGGTCTGGACCGACTGGCGCTGCGCACGAAAATCTTCCAAGACGCCGGCCTGCGCCGCGACATCGAGGCGCTGCTGCACCCGCCCGTGCGCGAGGCCATCCGCGACTGGTTCGCACGGCAAGCCTACGCCTACGCCGTGGCCGTGGTGCCGCTTCTGATCGAAGCGGGCTGGCACGATGACGTCGACCGGATTCTGGTCGTCGACTGCCCGCAGGCCATGCAGCGCACGCGCCTGCTGCAACGCCCGGATATGGACGCCGCCCAAGCGGATGCG
The DNA here is from genome assembly GCA_963668445.1 of uncultured candidatus Poriferisulfidus sp. Classification (GTDB taxonomy): domain Bacteria; phylum Pseudomonadota; class Gammaproteobacteria; order Poriferisulfidales; family Poriferisulfidaceae; genus Poriferisulfidus. The sequence goes on along the minus strand of OY764335.1, from coordinate 503,849 downwards.
ATCCTGCAAGCCCAAGCCACTTCCACGCAGCGCCGGCAATACGCCCACGACGTGATCGACAACTCCGGCCGCCTGCATGACCTTGGCGGTGCCATTCGCGAGTTGCATCACACCTACGCACACGCATGAACCCGCCATCACCCGCATCCGACGACGCGCTGATTTACGAGCAGGCGGTCGGCGAACGCATACGGACGCTGCTGCGCGTCGACTTCCTGATGCGCCAATTCGAACACCACCGCCAGCAAACCGCGTCATGGGACAAGCGGGCCGCCGTCGGCACGCTGCTGGAACTCTTCGATCTGATCGGCCGGCACAATATCAAACTCGACCTCATCCGCGAACTGGATCAGCGTCTGGCTTGGCTAAAAATGCTGGAAGGCTCCGAAGGGGCGCACCCGGAACGCCTGCACAAGGTCATCGAACTGCACCGCGGCCTGCGCGAAGACGCGCACGCCCTCGACTACCCGGTGCACCGCAATCCGTTCCAGCACGAACTGCTCCACACCCTCAGCCAGCGTCTGCGCATGCCTGGCTGCGGCAGCGAGACGGATCTGCCAATGTACCAGAACTGGCTGGCAAACCGCCAACTCGACCACACGGCCATCATCCAACAGTGGAACGAACCGCTCGAACCCATTGTGCGCATCGCCCGTACGATTCTGGACATGATCCGCAACAGCACCTCGTTCCGGAAAGCCTTTGCGCAGTCGGGCTGGCACGAAGAGCCTCTGGATCCGAGCCGGACGCACCAGATGATCCGCATCCGGCTGCCGGCCGATGCGACCTGCTATCCGGAAATCAGCATCGACCGGCGCTCGTTCAGCATCGTCTTCCGCGACGGCCGCAGCTTGCATGAGCGGCCCGCCCAAATCGGCGACAATCTCGAGTTCGAACTGGCCTGCTGCCTGTTCTGAACGTCCGGCTCCGATCAGACCGAACCCAGTTCGCGGGACTCCCCCAGCCAGCGCTCGATTACGGCATCCATCGCCTCCGGCGAAGCTCGGGAGAATTCCCGGACCAGTTTGCGCACTTCCTCCAGCAGCTGCTCGTCGCGCGTCAGATCGGCGACCCGGAACACCTTCTCGCCGGCCTGCCGGGCCCCCAGCAACTGGCCCGGGCCGCGCAGCCGCAGATCGCATCGCGCGATCTCGAAGCCGTCAGTCGTCTCGCGCATGGTGCGGATGCGTTCCCGGGCCGCCTCCGGCAGCGGCGGCTTGTACAGCAGCACGCAGCTGCTCTGCTGCGCACCGCGCCCCACCCGTCCGCGCAACTGGTGCAATTGCGCCAAACCCAAGCGCTCCGCATTCTCGATCACCATCAGCGACGCGTTCGGAACGTCCACGCCCACCTCGATGACTTTGGTGGCCACCAGCAATTGAATCCCCCCGCCCCGAAACTTCCGGATCACCTGGTCCTTGTCCGCCGCCTTCATCTGCCCGTGCACAAGCCCGATCTCCAGTTCCGGCAAGGCTTGGCGCAGGTTTTCCCATGAACTTTTGGCGGCCTCGCATTGCAGCACGTCGGACTCTTCGATCAGCGTGCAGACCCAGTACGCCTGCTGCCCGCTCAGGCAGGCTTCCCGAATGCGCATCATCAACTCCTCCCGCCGCTCGTCCGACATGGCCACCGTGGTAACCGGCTTGCGCCCGGGCGGCAACTCGTCCAGCACTGAAGAATCCAACTCGCCGTAGAACGTCATGGCCAGGCTGCGCGGGATCGGCGTCGCCGTCATGATCAACTGATGCGGCCGCAGCCGGCCGCTCTCGCCCTTGCGCCGCAAGGCCAGCCGCTGGTGCACGCCGAAGCGCTGCTGCTCGTCAATGATCAGCAGACCCAGCCGGTCGAACTCCACGGCCTTCTGGATCAGCGCATGCGTGCCGACCACGATGCGCGCCTGATGCGCACGGATGCGCTGCTTCGCGTGCTCCTTCGCCTTGCGGCTCAGGCTGCTGGACAGCAGCACCGTCTCGATCTGCATGGGCTCCAGCCATTCGCGGAAGCAGCGGTCGTGCTGCTCCGCCAACAGTTCGGTCGGAGCCATCACCGCCACCTGCATCTCGGACGCCACCGCGCACAGCGCCGCCGACGCCGCCACCAGCGTCTTGCCCGAACCGACATCGCCCTGCAGCAGCCGCATCATCGGCTGGTTCCGGGCCAAGTCCTCGCGAATCTCCGCGATCACCCGGTCCTGCGCCCCGGTCAGCGTGAACGACAGACCCGCCCGCAAAGCCCGAATCAGTTCCTCGCCGCCAGCGATCGGCGCCGCCTCCTGCCGCGCCGCCTTGTGCTTCAAGCGATCAAAGACCAGAAGGTAGGCCGCCAGTTCCTCCATGATCAGGCGCTGCCGGGCCGGGTCGGATTCCTCCGGCTCGCCCTGCGCCCCATCCGGAGCGTGCAAGCGGCGCAGAGCCTGCAGGAAGCCGGGCAGGCCGCGGGTGCGGAACAGCCGCTCCCAGCCCGGATGCTCCAGCGCCGCCGGATGCGCTTCCGCCCACGCAAGGCCGCGCCGGATCAACTTGCGCAGCGACACCTGCGCCAGCCCGGTCGTCGCCGGGTACAAGGGCGTCAGGTCCTCCGGCGCCGCGACCGGCCCGTCCGCCTCCACCACTTCGTATTCCGGATGAAACATGCGCAGCGTACGTTGCCAGAGCTTCACCTCGCCGAAGCAACGCACCTTCGTACCCGGCGCCAATTGGCTCTTCTGGAACGGCGTGAAGCGCATGAACAGCAGTTCCAGCGATGCCAAGGAATCGTCGCCCAGCTGCACCCGCAGCCGGCGCCCCCGGAAATATTCGACGCGGGCGCCCTGCACCACGCCTTCCACCATGCACCGCATCCCGGGCTGCAAGGCATCCAGCGGCACCAGCCGGGTGCGATCTTCATAGGCTTTCGGCAAGTGCAGCAGCAAATGGTCGAGACGCTCGATGCGCAAGCGCCTCAATTTCTCCTGGATCTTCGGGCCGACACCCGGCAGGTCGCGCAAGGCCGCTTCCAGCGGCCCTGACGACGCCGCATCGGACGCGCTGGAATCCGTCCGCGGCATCGTGCGCCGAATCAGCCGCGCAAGTCGAGAATGGCGTCCATCTCCACGGCCGCGCCTTTGGGCAAGGCCGCCACTCCGACCGCCGCCCGCGCCGGGTAAGGCTCGGCAAACCGCTCCGCCATCACTTCGTTCACCAGCGCGAAATGCGCCAGATCCGTCAGGAAGACCGTCAGCTTGACGCACTGCTCCAAGCTGCCGCCGGCCGCCTGCGCGACCGCTTCGAGATTGTCCAGCACGCGCCGGATCTGCGCCCGCATATCGCCGTCCACCAATTCCATCGTGGCCGGATCCAGCGGAATCTGGCCGGACAAGAACACCAGATCGCCGCTTTTGACGGCTTGGGAATAGGCGCCGATGGCATTCGGGGCGTCGGCGGCGACAACGGGCGTGCGGGGCATGGATATCAGGCGGTGCCAAGCGTGCGGGACATCGCGTCGTGAGGTCTCATACTACCATGCCCAACAGCCTTCAGCCCAGCAGGCGCACCACTTTGTGCACGCCGGTGAGCCGCCGCACCGCCTTGATGACGGCCGCCAGATGAACCCGGTCGCGCACATTCAGAATGAAGCCCATGTTGATAGTGCTGGCGTGCGCTTCGTCCAGATTGACGCCGACGATGTTGCTTCCCTCTTCAGCGATGGCCGCAGCGACCCGCGCCAGCAGCCCGCGCCGGTTGGTGGTCGACACCTGCACCGCCACTGGATATTCGCCGCTGACCGAAGCCGCCCACTCGCACGGGATCCACTGCTCGGGCGCCTTGCGCCGGCGCTTCAGATTGCGGCATTGCCCGCGATGGATGACCAGACCGTGCCCGGCCGAAGCCATGCCGACGACGGCATCGCCCGGAATCGGGCGGCAGCATTTGGCGAACGTCACCGCCATGCCTTCCGTGCCCTGCAAGGCCACCGATCGATTCTGCGAGCGGCGCAGCATCCGGTCCAACCACCCGGTCGACCGGCGCGGCAGCGCTTGCCCCATCAGGTGGTGCGCCACAATCGGCGCCATCAACTGCCCCAAACCGATGCCGCGCAGCAACTGCTGCTCGTCCGCGACCTCCATCACATCCAGAATGCCGGCGATGCGCTTGGCGTCCAGTTCCTGATAGGTCTTGCCGAATTGGCTCAGTGCCCGCTCCAGCAGCCGCCGACCCAAATCCTCAGCCTGCTCTTCCTTCAGGCCTTTCAGGTAGTGGCGGATCGACGAGCGGGCCTTGGCCGTCACCACGAAGTCCAACCAAGCGGCCGACGGCGTGCTGTCGGCGCGGGTGATGATCTCGACAGTCTGGCCGCTGTGCAATTCGGTGCTCAGCGGCGACGCGATGCGGTCGATCTTGGCGCCCGCGCAGGTATCGCCCACGTCGGAATGCACCGCATACGCGAAGTCCAGTGCCGTCGCGCCCTGCGGCAGCCGCATGATGTCGCCGGCCGGCGTGAACACATACACCTCGTGCGGAAACAGATCTACTTTGACATGTTCCAGAAACTCGACGGAATCCGGCGCCGATTCGCGGATGTCCATAATGCTCTGCATCCATGTGCGGGCATGCGCCGGCAGCGGCATGGAAGCGTCCGATTTGTACTTCCAATGCGCGGCCACGCCGCCCTCCGCCACCTGCTCCATGTCGTGGGTGCGCACTTGGATTTCCACCGGTACGCCGCCCGGGCCGCGCAACGAAGTGTGCAGCGATTGGTAGCCGTTCGCCTTCGGAATCGCGATGTAGTCCTTGAACTTTCCAGGCACCGGCTTGTACAGGCTGTGCGCCACGCCCAGTGCCCGGTAGCACTCGTCCGTCGTGTCGACGACGACCCGGAAGCCGTAAACGTCGAACACCTCGTCTAGGGACAAGCGCTTGTCGCGCATCTTGCGATAGATGCTGTAGGCGCTCTTCTCCCGGCCTTCAATCTGCGCCTTGATGCCGTACTCGTGCAACGCCTGCTCGAAATTGTTGCACACCTCCTCCATCCGTTCGCGCTGCCGGCCCAAACGCTTGCGAATGGCCTGCTCCAGCACCCGGCTGCGAAACGGGTGCAGGGTGCGGAACGACCGCCGCTCCAGTTCCATGCAGATTGCGTTCATGCCCAAGCGGCGCGCGATTGGCACATAGACTTCCAGCGTCTCGCGGGCGATGCGCTGCTGCTTTGCCATCGGCAGCACCTGCAACGTGCGCATGTTGTGCAGGCGATCGGCCAGCTTGACCAACATCACGCGCACATCGCGCACCATCGCCAGCATCATCTTGCTGAAGTTCTCGGCCTGCTCCTCGCTCTTCGACATGCCGCTCAGATGCGTCAGCTTGCTGACCCCATCGACCAGATGGGCAATGTCGTGGCCGAATTGCTGCACGATCTGGTCGCGGGCGGTCGGCGTGTCCTCGATGACGTCGTGCAGCAACGCCGCGGCGATCGTGTCCGCGTCCAGATGCAGGTCGGCCAGCGTCTGCGCGACCGACAGCGGATGGCTGATGTAGGGTTCGCCCGTCAAACGCCGCTGGCCGTCATGGCGGTCGGCGCTGAACAGATAGGCGCTGTAGATGTTCTGAACTTGCCGCGGCTCGAGATACTGGTCCAGACTCCGGCATAGGCCGTTGAAGCGAACGGCGCCCGGCGGCGTCCCCAACTCCGGCGCGACTGACGCCTCGACCGCCGCCGCCATGACCCTCAGGCGGATGGGGCGTCGGGCTCCTCTTGGGGTTCCGCGCCCGCGCCCGAATCCTCGAACGGCGCCGGGCCGGCCTCTCTCTCCGGCTCGGGCTCCTGATCGAAATCGTCTTCGTCGAACTCCTCGTCGTCTTCCGGATCTTCCGCCACATCGGTCGGTTCCATCTCCGCTGCCTGCCGATGCAGCTCGTCCGGCTCCAGCGCCTCCTCCTTCTCTGGCGGCATCAGCGGCTCCTGGAAAACATCGCGGCCCACCGCGCCGGCCGCGACCTCACGCAATGCCAGCACCGTCGGCTTGTCATTGTCCACATCCAGCTGCGGCTCTGCGCCCAACTTGATTTGCCGGGCGCGCCGCGCCGCAACCAGCACCAAATCGAAGCGGTTGTCAATCTGCTCCAAGCAGTCTTCCACAGTAATGCGGGCCATCAGGTCGAATCATCCATCAAGGGGAACGGGAAGCAAATTATAGACGATTCGCGGAATGCATGCCAGACTCTGCGCCGTTTTGCCGTTTTGCTCAAACGGCCTCCCCAGCATCTTGCAGCAACGCCACGACTTCATGGACCAAATATTCCCGGAACTCGCCCTTGCGCAATGTCCGCTCCTGAACATCTTCCGGCACGAAACGGCTCAGCGTTCGAGCAAATGTCTCGCTCTGGACGAGGTCCGGCAGACGCTGCGCCATGGCGTCCAGTTTGGCCGGGTAATCCGCAATCCGGTAATCCCGCACCTTCTGCCGGACCCAGTCGCCGCGCACTGCCGCCCCCTTCCGCTTCAACCAGCCTAGGTCCCAGATGTCCCGGTAACGCACCTGCTTCGACACATTCACCAGCGCAATCAACTTATCCGCCATCATCTCGTCCAGCGATTCCACGCATACCAGCGTGTCGCCGTAACCGTCCGGCAGAAACGGATAGTGGCTGCATTGCAATGCCTTGATTTTGCGCGAATAGGCCGGAATACCGGCGATTTCCAGTTTCAGCCTTTGCTTCGGCAAGTCCTTTCTCTGGGGCGCCGTCGTAACCGCCACGCGCCATCGTGCGACTTCAAAGCCAGCGGGCACGTCGCTGAGGTCCTGCCTATGCGGTTCTCGAATCAGGACATCCAGGCCGTAGCGATCACGAATGCAGCATTCGAGGCATAGGGTGATTTCGCGCCAGTCGCTCGCCGCGAATTCGGAGCCACCGACAAAATCCAGATCCTCGCTGAAGCGAGGTGCGCCATAGCATAGCCTGAGCGCCGTCCCGCCCTGAAAAGTCAAGGCATTCAGTAATCCGGCTTCCGCCAGTCCGTGCACGATGTCGTAGTGCAGCAACTCCTTTTCAATAACGGGGCGCATATGCTCCCGCCCCGGCGCTGCCGCGGCTTGCTCGACCCACTGCGTAAAATCCTTCTGCTCAAGCATCCAAAAGTGCCTCTTCATCCAGCGGATAGATATCGCGTCCGGCCCGCTTCAGGTCGCGCAGGGCGCAAGCGGCCGTCGCCCAGCGTAGGGGGCGTCCTACTTCCCTGACCCCGGCCAAAATCGCGGTCGCCGGACGTTTCGTATGCGTGAACTCGATGTCTCCGTAAGGCGTGCCGTAGCGGCCCTTGCGCCCCGTCGTCATGATTGTCAGGCATGCAGCCGGGATTTGCGAAATCACTCCGTATTCGCTCAGGGCCGATTCCAGACTCACGTAGCTGTACTCGCCCCGGCGCATCGTCTTGGCGATATGCTCCAGCGCATAACTGTCGCAACGCCCCATCGGGAAGACGTACACCCCGCGCACCGCCCGCTGGAGCAGGCCGTCCCGCACCAAGCGATCCAATCCCGCCTGCATCGTTCCGAAGCGGTCTTCAAGAAAGATGCGCCCCAAATCTCCACGCGTGAAGACATAGCGCCCGCGTCGGCTCCAATCAAACAAGCGTTTGATGGCTTCCGTCCTCTTCATAGGAACTTTAAAATTAATTATTGATCATTTTCATGTCTACTTATTATACCAGATTCGTCATAGACGGCAACTACACCAAGCATCATTACTCAGCGAGAGTTCTGCCGACAGTCCAGCGCCTCGTGCCGCAAAAGAGATGGGACACGCCTTGCAAGAAACCAAGCATGCACCGGAGGTCAGCACCGCCCCTCCCCAGATTAATGCCAGCGCGTCAGATGCATGTGCAGGCATTCCCAAAAACAGTGTGAGAATGACAGCGAACGAAATAATGTTTGAATTCATGATGCCCCCAAAAATCCGAATATGCAAAGACCGCAGAGGCTAGGCCGTTTGGCATTGTACAAACCCTACTACCATGTGTATCAAAAAACCATATGCAAGTTCACACACATGCGCAGCCACAGCCACAGGACATGCCAATCCTGTCGCTGCACTGAACTACAATACCCTCCATACGCCGAACCTTTCCCGGCCCGCCGCCCAAACCCCCTTCTCCCCGCCGCCATGCCCCGCCTTGCCTGCGGCCTCGAATACGACGGCTCGCACTACAACGGCTGGCAGCGCCAGCGCCATGCGCCCAGCGTCCAGAACGAAGTGGAACGCGCCCTGTCCGCCATCGCCGACCATCCTGTCACGGTCGCCGTCGCCGGCCGCACCGACACGGGCGTGCATGCTGCAGGACAGGTCGCGCATTTCGACACCGCGGCCGAACGTCCGATGCATGCCTGGCAGCGCGGCGCCGACGCGCAGCTGCCGCCTGCCATCAGTTTGGCTTGGGTGCAGCCGGTGCCGGATGACTTCCATGCCCGCTACTCCGCAACGCGGCGCCATTACCGCTACATCATCCTGCAGCGCGGCAGCGCCGCCGGACTGCTGGCCGGCAAAGTCACCCGGATTCCGCAAGAATTGGATGCCGCACGCATGCACCGCGCCGCCCAAGCCTTGCTTGGCGAGCACGACTTCGCCAGCTTCCGCGCCGCCGGCTGCCAAGCCAAGCATCCGGTGCGCACGCTGCATCGGCTGGACGTCTCCGCGCACGGGCCGTTCGTGCATTTGGACATCGAAGCGAACGGCTTTCTGCACCACATGGTGCGCATCCTGGCCGGGTCGCTGATGTGCGTCGGCCGCGGCGAACGCCCGCCGGAGTGGATGGCCGAACTGCTGCATCGGCGCGACCGCACCGCCGGCGGCATCACGGCGCCGCCGGACGGCCTGTACCTGGTGCGCGTAAACTATCCTCCGGAATACGGCATCCCGCCGCCCCTTTGGCTACCGGACTACAGCACGCCCGATTCGTAACATGCGCACTCGTGCCAAAATCTGCGGCATCACCTCGCCCTCCGACGCGCAATGCGCCGCCGCGGCCGGTGCCGACGCCATCGGCCTGGTCTTTCATCCGCCGAGCCCGCGGCACATCACGCTGGATGCGGCCCGCGCCATCGCCGACTCTCTGCCGCCGTTCGTCGCCGCGTACGCCGTGGTGCTCGATCCGGAGCCGGACTTTCTGGACGAGCTGTTCCAAAAGGTCCCGCTTGACGGCGTGCAGTACCATGGGCGCGAAACCCCCGAACTTTGCGCCCGCTTCGGCGGCCGCTGGATCAAGGCCGTGCCCATGAACCCGCCCGATGCCCTTTCGGACTGCCAGCGCCGCTACCCCGAGGCGGCCGGCTTCCTGCTCGACAGCCATGCGGCCGGCGAGGCCGGCGGGCTTGGGCGAACCTTCGATTGGACGGCCGTGCGCACCGAAGACCCCCGCCCGCTGATTCTGGCCGGCGGGCTCGCTCCAGACAACGTCGCCGCCGCCATCCGCGCCGTCCGACCGTGGGGCGTGGACGTCAGCAGTGGCGTCGAGTCCGCGCCCGGCCGCAAAGACCCCGCCCTCATTGACGCGTTCATGCAGGAGGTGCGCCGTGCCGCCGAGTAAGGCTGCCGCCACGTACGACTGGCCGGACGCCGACGGGCATTTCGGCGAGTACGGCGGCCGCTTCGTCGCCGAGACCCTGATGCGTCCGCTGGACGAGCTGACCGCGCTCTACGGGGAAGTCCGACGTGACCCCGCGTTCTGGGAGACCTTTGAAGCCGACTTGGCGCACTATGTCGGCCGCCCGAGCCCGGTGTATTTCGCCGAACGGCTCACCCGCGAAGTCGGCGGGGCGCAACTGTGGCTCAAGCGCGAAGACCTCAACCACACCGGCGCGCACAAGATCAACAACACCGTCGGCCAGGCGATGCTGGCGCAGCGCATGGGAAAGACCCGCATCATCGCGGAGACCGGCGCCGGCCAGCATGGCGTCGCCACCGCCACCGTCAGCGCCCGCCTCGGCCTGCAGTGCGTGGTGTACATGGGTGCCGAGGATATCGTCCGGCAGTCGCCCAACGTCTACCGCATGAAGCTTCTGGGCGCGGAAGTCGTGCCGGTGACCAGCGGCTCGCGCACCCTCAAGGACGCCCTCAACGAAGCACTGCGCGATTGGGTCACGAACGTCGACGACACCTTCTACATCATCGGCAGCGTTGCCGGCCCCGCCCCCTACCCCGAACTGGTGCGCGACTTCCAGGCCGTCATCGGCCGAGAAGCGCGGCAGCAGATGCAAGACCTGACCGGCCGCCTTCCGGATCTGCTGGTCGCCTGCGTCGGCGGAGGCTCCAACGCGCTCGGCCTGTTCCATCCGTTCCTCGACGACCCTGATGTGCGCCTGCTCGGCGTCGAAGCCGCCGGGCAAGGTCTCGCTTCCGGACGGCACGCTGCGCCACTCGCCTGCGGCCGCGCCGGCGTGCTGCACGGCAACCGCACCTACCTGATGGAGGACGAGGCCGGGCAGATCTTGGCCACGCACAGCGTCTCCGCCGGCTTGGACTACCCCGGCGTCGGCCCGGAGCATGCCCTGCTCAAGGACTTGGGCCGCGCCGAATACACCGCCGCCACCGACGAAGAGGCACTGGCGGCCTTCCACCGGCTGACCCGCACCGAAGGCATCATCCCGGCACTGGAGAGCGCCCATGCGCTGGCCGGCGCCGTGAAGGCCGCCGCTACCATGCCGCCGGACGCCGTCGTACTCGTCAACCTGTCCGGCCGCGGCGACAAGGATATCGGCGCCGTCGCCGAGCGGGAGGATCTGGAACTGTGAGCCGCATCATCGAGCGCTTCGCGCAGCTGGGCCGGGACGACCGCACCGCGCTGATTCCGTACCTGACGGCCGGCGATCCGGAGCCGGCCGCCACCGTGCCGCTGCTGCAGGCGGTCGCGGCCGCCGGTGCCGATTTGATCGAACTGGGCGTGCCGTTCTCGGATCCGATGGCCGACGGCCCGGTCATCCAGGCCGCCTGCGAACGCGCCCTCGCGCAACAGACCCGCTTGCGCGACGTACTGGACATGACCGCCGACTTCCGCCACAAAGATCCAAACACCCCGTTGATCCTGATGACGTACTGCAACCCCATTGCCGCCATGGGCGAACGCGCCTTCGCCATGGCCGCCGCCGCCGCCGGCGTCGATGGCGTGCTGGTCGTCGATCTGCCGCCCGAAGAAGCGCAGGCCACGCGCGATGCCCTGCTCGGCGAAGGTTTGGATCCGATCTTCCTGTTGGCGCCGACGAGTTCCGACGAGCGCATCGGCAAGGTCGCCGCGCAGGCCCGCGGCTACATCTATTACGTGTCGCTGCGCGGCACGACCGGCGCGGACCGTCTCGACTTCGACGATGCCGCGAAATGCATTGCGCGCATTCGCGCACGGACGGCCTTGCCGATCGGCATCGGCTTCGGCATCAAGGATGCCGCTACCGCCGCCCGAGCTGCAGAACTCGCAGATGCCGTCATCGTCGGCAGCGCCTTGGTGCAAACGGCGCATGAAGCCGACGACGCCTGCGCGGCCGTCTCCGCTCTAATGCAAGAGCTGCGCCGCGGCCTCGATGCCCGCGCCGTGCAAGGAGGCGACGCATGAGCTGGTACAAGCGCCTGATGCCGTCGAAGATCCAGATCGACACCAGCAGTGCCCGCAAGGTGCCGCAAGGCCTGTGGGTCAAATGCTCCGCCTGCGACGCGCCGCTGTACCGTTCCGAACTGGAGCGCAATCTCAACGTTTGCCCGAAATGCCAGCACCACATGCGCATTTCGGCCCGCCGCCGGCTGGAAATCTTCCTGGACGACGGCGATCCGCAGGAATTGGCCGGCGACCTCGCCCCGCAGGACTTCCTCAAGTTCCGCGACAGCAAGCGCTACCGCGACCGCATCGGCCAGGCGCAGAAGGCCACCGGCGAGAAGGACGCGCTCGTCGTGGTGCGCGGCCGGTTGCATGGCTCCCCGCTGGTCTGTGCAGCCTTCGAGTTCAGCTTCATGGGCGGCTCCATGGGCTCCGTGGTCGGCGAAAGGTTCGCGGCCGGCGTGCGCGCCTGTCTGGAAGACCGCATCCCGATGGTCTGCTTTTCCGCCAGCGGCGGCGCCCGCATGCAGGAAGCGCTGGTATCGCTGCTCCAGATGTCGAAAACCGCCGCCGCGCTAGCGCAGATGCGCGCACGCAACCTGCCGTACATCTCGGTGCTGACCGACCCGACCATGGGCGGCGTGTCCGCCTCGCTGGGCATGCTCGGCGACATCCAGATCGCCGAGCCCGGCGCCCTGATCGGCTTCGCCGGCCCGCGCGTCATCGAGCAGACGGTGCGCGAGACGCTGCCGGAAGGCTTCCAGCGCAGCGAATTCCTGCTCGAGCACGGCGCCCTCGACATGCTGGTCGCCCGTACCGAGATGCGCGACACCATCGCCGATCTGCTCAACCTGATGATGCGCCGCCCGGCGCGGCCCGAAGCCGCCTGACGCCATGCGCTGCACCACTCTCGGCGACTGGCTCGCTTGGCAACAGCGCCTGCACACCAGCAGCATCGATCTGGGCTTGGAGCGTATCCGGGCGGTGGCCAAGCGCATGCGGCTTCTGACTCCCGAGTTCCGGGTCGCCACCATCGCCGGCACGAACGGCAAGGGCTCCAGCGCCGTCATGCTGGAAGCCATGCTGCGCCCGCACGGCCGCACCGGCATCTACACCTCGCCGCACTTCCTGCGCTACAACGAACGCATCCGCATCGACGGCGCGGAAGTCGACGATGCGCTCCTGTGCGCCGCCTTCGAACAGGTCGAGCAGGCCCGCGGCGCCACCAGTCTGTCGTTCTTCGAATACGGCACGCTGGCCACCCTCTGGATCTTCCGCGAACAGGCCGTCGATTACGCCGTGCTGGAAGTCGGCCTCGGCGGCCGCATGGACGCCGTGAACCTATGGGATGCCGATGTCGCCCTGATCACCAGCATCGGCATCGACCATACCGAATGGCTGGGCCGCACCCGGGAAGCCATCGGCCGCGAAAAAGCCGGCATCATGCGCCCGGGCCGACCGGTCGTCTGCGGCGAGCCCGAACCGCCCCTCAGCTTGGCGGACCAGGCGCAGCGCCTCGGCGCCCCCATGCAGCGCTTCGGCGTCGACTACTTCGCCGATGTCCTCGACCCGCAGCGCTGGCGCTACCGCCACCGCGACGGCATGACTCTGGAGCTTCCCATCCCTCCGCACCTGCCCGGCCTCGTGCAGATCCGCAACGCCGCCGGCGTCGTCACGGCCCTGCGCCTGCTCGACTGCTTCGATCCCAAGATCGTCCGTGCCACCCTCGACGATGTGCGCCTGATCGGGCGCTTCCAGATTCTGGACGCGCCGGTCGATACGGTGCTGGACATCGCGCACAACCCTGACAGTGCCGTTAATCTGGCCCGCAACCTGCGCCGCTACCGCGCCGGCCGCCGGTTGCACGCCGTGTTCTCCGCGCTGCGCGAAAAGGATGTCACGCGCATGCTGCTGCCGCTGGGCCCGCTGTTCCACAGCTGGCACTTCAGCGCCGTGGAGTCGCCCCGCGCCATGGCGCTGGACACGCTGCGCGTGCTCGCCGAAGACTGCGGCCTGCCCTCCGCGCACTACCACGCGACGCTCGCGCAAGCCTATCAGTCGGCCGTGCGGCAGGTCCGTGGCGAAGATACCGTCGTCGTGTTCGGCTCGGCCTTTGCGATCGGCGAATTCCTGCTGCATCGCGCCGCGTACGAGCGCGCCGCCACTGCGCCGTCCGCCGGGCGTGGCGTATAATAGGGGCTCAAGGCCGCGCTCCCCCGACTTCGCCTGCCCGCACGCCAAGACGTATGCCCGCACATCCGCCGACCGGCACCGCCGCACGCCCTGGCATCACCGAAATCGTGATTCGCCCCAACCAGTCGCTGTCGCCGCGCGGCAACCGCCTGTTCTTCCTGCTCATGGCCGTCGTGTCGCTGGCTATCGCCGGCGCCTTCGCCCACTTGGGCTTCTGGATGATCCTGCCGTTCGCCGGCCTCGAACTGCTGCTGCTGGCCTTGGCTCTGGGCCTCTGCTGCCGCCGCGCCGGCTGGCGCGAAGTGGTCCGCATCGCCGAACACACCGTGGAAGTGCGCACTTTCCGCCATCCGCTCCAGCACTGCTGGCGCAGCGCCCGCGCTTGGACCCGGGTGCGACTCGAACCCGGCGCGACAGAAGCCCTGCCGAGCCGCCTTTTGCTGCAGCAACATGGCCGAGGCCCGGCCATCGGCGCCTGCCTGACCAACCCTGAACGGGCGCGCCTCGCCCTCACCCTGCAGCGCGCCCTGCCCCGGAGTCCGACATGCGCCTCGGCCTGAGCCTCCTGCTAAGCCTCCTCGCCGGCGCGGCCCATGCCGGCTGGGACACCTTGAACATGCCCGTCGGCGTGACCGAAATCAGCCGCATCGTCTACGACCTGCACATGCTGATCTTCTGGATCTGCGTCGCCATCGGCATCGTCGTGTTCGGCGCCATGTTCTACGCCATCCTGATGCACCGCAAAGCACGCGGCGCCGTGGCCGCCAACTTCCATGAAAGCACTACGGTCGAAGTGGTCTGGACGGTCATCCCGTTCCTGATCCTGGTAGCCATGGCCGTGCCCGCCACCGCCACGCTCATCAAGATGGAAGACTCGCGCAACCCGGAGATGACCATCAAGATCACCGGCTACCAGTGGCTGTGGCGCTACGACTATCCGGACGAAGGCTTCGGCTTCTATTCCTACCTGGCGACCCCGCGCGATGCGATCCTCGATGAAGCCGAGAAGAACGAGCACTACCTGCTGGAAGTGGATCGCCCGCTGGTGGTGCCGACGGACACCAAAATCCGCCTGCTGATCACCGCCAACGACGTCCTCCATGCCTGGTGGGTGCCCGATCTGGCACTGAAGAAGGATGCCGTGCCGGGCTTCATCAACGAAATGTGGACCCGCATCGACGTGCCCGGCGTGTACCGCGGCCAATGCGCCGAACTGTGCGGCCGCGACCACGGCTTCATGCCGATCGAAGTGCACGCCGTGCCCCCGGAAGACTACCGGGCGTGGCTGGCGCAACAGAAGGCCGCCGGCCCGTAACCTTCGGAGACCCCCATGAGCGACACTGCCGCCGCGCACGAGCACCACGACGACCATCACCCGGCCGGCCTCTGGCGCTGGGTGACCACCACCAACCACAAGGACATCGGCACCCTGTACCTGTGGTTCGCCATGCTGATGTTCTTCATCGGCGGCGCCATGGCGCTGGTGATCCGCGGCGAACTGTTCATGCCCGGCCTGCAGTTCGTCGACCCGCAGTTCTTCAACTCCATGACCACCCTGCATGCGCTGGTGATGATCTTCGGCGTGGTCATGCCGGCCTTCACCGGGCTGGCCAACTGGCAGATTCCGCTGATGGTCGGCGCCACCGACATGGCGTTGCCGCGCATGAACAACTGGAGCTTCTGGATCCTGCCGTTCGCGTTCGCCATGCTGCTGTCGACCCTGTTCATGGACGGCGGCGCCCCGGCCGGCGGCTGGACCCTGTACCCGCCGCTGACGCTGCAGACCGGCGACGCCCTGCCGTTCGTCATCTTCTCGATCCACTTCATGGGCATGTCCTCGATCATGGGCGCGATCAATGTGATCGCCACCATTCTCAACATGCGCGCGCCCGGCATGACCATGATGAAGATGCCGCTGTTCGTGTGGACCTGGCTGATCACCGCCTTCCTGCTGATCGCCGTCATGCCGGTGCTGGCCGGCGGCGTCACCATGCTGCTCACCGACAAGTTCTTCGGCACCAGCTTCTTCAACGCGGCCGGCGGCGGCGACCCCGTCATGTTCCAGCACATCTTCTGGTTCTTCGGCCACCCCGAGGTGTACATCCTGATCCTGCCGTCGTTCGGCGTGGTCTCCAGCATCCTGCCGACCTTCGCCCGCAAGCCCCTGTTCGGCTACAGTTCCATGGTCTACGCCACCGCCTCCATCGCGTTCCTGTCCTTCATCGTGTGGGCGCACCACATGTTCACCGTCGGCATGCCGCTGGCCGGCGAACTGTTCTTCATGTTCGCCACCATGCTGATCGCCGTGCCGACCGGCGTCAAGGTGTTCAACTGGGTCGCCACCATGTGGCGCGGCTCCATGACCTTCGAGACGCCCATGCTGTTCGCCATCGGCTTCATCATCATGTTCACCATCGGCGGCTTCTCCGGCTTGATGCTGGCCATCGTGCCCGCCGATTTCCAGTACCACGACTCCTACTTCGTGGTCGCGCACTTCCACTACGTGCTGGTGCCCGGTTCGATCTTCGCCATCATGGCGGCCGTCTACTACTGGCTGCCGAAATGGACCGGCCACCACTACTCGGAGCGCCTCGGCAAATGGCACTTCTGGCTGTCCACCATCTTCGTCAACCTGACGTTCTTCCCGATGCACTTCGTCGGCCTCGCCGGCATGCCGCGCCGCATTCCGGACTATGCGCTGCAGTTCACCGACTACAACATGCTGGCATCCGTCGGCGCCTTCGGCTTCGGCTTCGCCCAGCTGCTGTTCCTGTATATCGTGGTGCAGACCGTACGCGGCGGCGAGAAGGCTTCCGACGAATGCTGGGAAGGCGCGGAAGGCCTTGAATGGACTTTGCCGTCGCCGCCACCCTACCACACCTTCACCACGCCGCCGGTGGTCAAATGAGGACCGCCTCGCGCACCGCCTGGATCGTCGGCGCCGTGGCGCTCGCGATCTACGTCGGCTTCTACTTCCTGGTCGGCAGCGCCCGATGAACCGGCCGCGCCGCACCGCCGCCAAACTCGCCGCCGTCTGCGTGCTGATGCTCGGCTTCGGCTACGCGCTGGTGCCGCTCTACGACGCCCTGTGCGACCTCACCGGCCTGTCCGGCTCCACCAGCAACCTGACCGCGCAGGCAACGCCCGCGCCTGCGCCGACCGCCGCCGCCGACCGCCGCGTCACCGTGCAGTTCGTCGCTGCCGTCAACCATGCCATGCCGTGGGACATCCGCCCCGACCAGTTCGAGATGGCCGTCCGGCCCGGACAGGCCTACCAGACCGTGTTCCACGCCCGCAACCGCGCCGCCCGACCCATGATCGGCCAAGCCGTGCCCAGCGTCGCACCGACCGCCGCCGCGCCGCATCTGGTCAAGCAGGAATGCTTCTGCTTCGAGGCGCAGCCTCTCGAAGCCGGCGAAAGCGCCGCCATGCCGCTGGTGTTCCGCATCAGCGAACAGCTGCCCGCGCAGGTCGACACCCTGACCCTGTCATACACCTTCTTCGACATCACGCAACCCGCGGCCGCCCGATCCGGCTGAACCCCATGTCCGACTCCACGCTCTACTACATTCCCAATCCCAGCCACTGGCCGATCGTCGGCTCCGTCGGCGTGTGCGCCTCCATGGTCGGCGCGGCGCTCATGATGCTGGGTTCGGTGGCCGGCTCTTGGCTGCTGGCCGGCGGCGTCATGATCGTCTTTTTGATGATGTTCGGCTGGTTCGGCACCGTCATCCATGAGAACGAGGCCGCCCGCTACAACGCGCAGGTGGACCTATCGTTCCGCTGGGGCATGTTCTGGTTCATCTTCTCCGAAGTCATGTTCTTCGCCGCCTTCTTCGGCGCCCTCTACTACGCCCGCCAATACTCCATGCCCTGGATCGGCGGCGACGGCCACGGCGTGCTCACCAACACCTACCTGTGGAGCGGCTACGAAGCCCTGTGGCCGCAGACTGCCAACGGCCCCGGCAACGTCGGCGGCGCGTTCCTGCATATGCCCGCCTGGGGCCTGCCGGCCATCAACACCCTCGTGCTGCTGACCAGCGGCGCGACCGTCACTTGGGCCCACCACGCCCTGAAGGCCGGGCACCGCGGCCAGCTCATCATCGGCCTCGCCCTGACCGTCGGCCTCGGCTTCCTGTTCATCGGCCTGCAGGCCGGCGAATACGTGCACGCCTACCAAGAACTCAACCTGACGCTGGGCTCCGGCATCTACGGCTCCACGTTCTTCATGCTGACCGGCTTCCACGGCCTGCATGTCACCATCGGCGCCCTGATTCTGACGGTCGTGCTGCTGCGCTGCATCGCCGGGCATTTCACGGCGGAGCGCCACTTCGCGTTCGAAGCGGCCGCCTGGTACTGGCACTTCGTCGACGTGGTATGGCTGGGTCTGTTCGTGTTCGTCTACTGGCTGTAGGCCGTACGCCTCAGGGCGCCGGATACAGCCCGTGCGGCTCCATCCAGCCCATCCAGCTCGCCAGCAGAAGCAGCAGGAACAAGCCGATCGACAAGCCGATCCGCCACGTCAGCGCCTGCACGACCCGACTGGAACCGCCACGGTCCCGCACCAGAAACAGCAAGGCCGAAAACAGGCTCGCGACGATTACGAGCAGCACCACGACCACCACCATTTTCATCATAAGCCCCTCGCCCTAGCGATGCGTCGGCTCCGCCCCTTGCTCTCGATCGGCTGCACCGCCCTGGTGCTGATCGCCGTCCTGCTGGCGCTGGGCTTCTGGCAACTGGACCGTGCCGAAATGCGTCGTGCGCAGGATGCCCGGCAACAGGCGCGGGCGCAACTGACTCCCGTGTATATTACACGCTTCCCCGAAGATGGCACGCTGGCAGAACTCGCCGGCCGCCAGGTGCGCCTGCGCGGACGCTACCTCCCGCACCAATTCCTGCGCGACAACCAAGTGCTCGACAAGCGCCTCGGCTATTACGTGCTGACGCCGTTCGCGCTGGCCACCTACCAGCAGATCGTGCTCATTGATCGCGGCTGGGTGCCGGCCGGTCCGAGCCGCCGGCAACTCCCTGCCGCCCCGCTGCCCGACGCCGCCGACATGCTGCTCGAAGGCCTCGTGCATCTGCCCCAACCCAACCCCTTCACCAACGCCGCGCACCTGCTCGAAGGCGAAAGCTGGCCGCAAGTGATCCAAGACATCGATTACGAACGGCTCGCGGAACGCTTGGGCGAACTCGCCCTCGTGCCCGCCGTCGTCCGCCTTGGCGAACGAGAGCCTCACGGCTTCCAGCGCCGCTGGCCATCGCCGCCGATGAGCGCCGAAAAGCATGCCGGCTACGCCATGCAATGGTTCGCCATGGCCGGCATGGCGCTGCTGCTGTTCGCGCTGTACTACATCCGCAGCGTCCGCGCGCCGCGCGCCTGATGTTCCATCTTGGCTCGCATCCTGCCGACCGGCGCCTGCTCCGCTCGCGCCTCTACCTGCTCGGCCTGGTGCTGGCCTTCATCGGGCCGCTGGTCGCTTCGGCCGTGCTGTACTACAACCCGGAACTGCGCACCGACCCGGGCGGGCACAGCCACGGCGCCCTCATCCTGCCACCCCGACCCTTGGAGCCGGCGCTGTTCCGCGCTTCCGGCCAAGCGCCGCGCTGGACCCTCCTGTACCGCGCCCAAGCGGATGCCTGCGGCCTGGACTGCGAAGCCACCCTGTTCATGATGCGCCAAGTGCGCGAATCCTTGGGCTCCAAGCGCCACCGCACGCAGCTTCTGATCATGCTGGAAAACGACGGCCTGCGCCGCAGCTACGCGCCTGTCCTGCAACGCTTCGCACCGGATCGCATCCGTACGCAGCCGCCCGCCTTCGACGCGGCGCCGTTCGCAGACCTGCCGCCCGACACACTGTTCCTCGTCGACCCGCTCGGCAACCTCCTGATGCACTACGGCAACCACACCACGTCCCGCGGCCTGCTGAAAGATCTCAAGCGCCTGCTCGCCGCATCCCGCATCGGCTGACGCCATGGGGTTCTCCCGCCTGCTCAAGGCCGCCGTCGGGCTCGCTCTTCTCGTGGCCATGGTCGGCGCCTTCGTGCGGCTGACGGACGCCGGGCTGGGCTGCCCGGATTGGCCCGGCTGCTACGGCCACCTCGCGTCCCTGCCTGACACGCCGCAGGAAATCGCCGCCGCGCAAGCGCAGGATCCCCGCGGCACGTACGACGCCGGCAAGGCCTTCCGCGAAATGCTGCACCGCTATTTGGCCGGCGCACTCGGCCTGGTGGTGCTAGCGCTGACGCTGCTGTGCCTGAGCGGGCGCGGCGATGCCCGCCTCGCCCGCGGCATGCTCGGCCTGCTCGCGCTGGTCGCCTTTCAGGCCCTGCTGGGCATGTGGACCGTCACCTTGCAGCTCAAGCCGCTGATCGTGACGGCGCATCTGCTCGGCGGCTTCGCCACGCTGGCCTGGCTGTGGTGGTTGCTCCTGCGGCACTGGAACCGGCCCGACCCGCCGCCCGGCCCGCCGCCGACCCTGCAACGCTGGTGCGCCGCCGCGCTCGCGCTGCTCATCCTGCAAATCGCCCTCGGCGGCTGGACCAGCACCAACTACGCCGCTCTCGCCTGCCCCGACTTTCCTACTTGCCGCGGTCAATGGTGGCCGCCGGACATGAACTTCCGGGACGCCTTCGTGCTGTGGCGCGGGCTCGGCGTCAACTACGAGTTCGGCATCCTCGACAGCCCGGCCCGCACTGCCATCCATGTCGCCCACCGCATCGGCGCCGCATTCGCCGCCTTGGCGATGCTGGCGCTGGCGCTCGCCGGCATCCGCACGCGCGTCGCCGCATGGCGCCGCCGTGGCCTGCTGCTGCTGGCGCTGCTCGCCGGCCAGTTCGGACTCGGCATCGGCAACGTCGTCTGGCAGCTGCCGCTGGCCATCGCGACCGCGCACCATGCCGGCGCCGCCGTGCTGCTGCTCGCCGTCCTGACCCAGTTCTACCGGCTGCGGGAACGCAAGCGCATGCCATGAGCGCGACGGCCGGCGCCGTTGCATGGCGCGACTATCTGGAAGTCACCAAGCCGCGCGTCGTGGCGCTGATGACGTTCACCGCGCTGATCGGCATGGTGCTGGCCGACCCCCTGATGCTCCAGCCGGCACGGATGCTGCACGGCGCCATCGGCATCACGCTGATGGCCGCCGCCGCCGCCGCCATCAACCAGATCGCCGACCGGCACATCGATGCCCGCATGAGCCGCACCCAGACCCGGCCGCTGCCCCGCGGCACGCTGCGCGCTGCGCAGGTCTTGCGCTTGGCCGCCGTCCTCGGCGGCGGCGGCTTCGCGCTACTGCTCGCCGCCGTCAATGCCCTCACCGCTTGGCTCACGCTGGTCTCGCTGATCGGCTACGCCCTGATCTATACGCTGTACCTCAAGCGGGCCACGCCGCAGAACATCGTCATCGGCGGCGCCGCCGGTGCCACGCCGCCGCTCCTCGGCTGGACCGCTGTCACCGGCGCCGTCGAGGCCGGAGCGCTGGTGCTGTTCCTGATCATCTTCGTCTGGACGCCGCCGCACTTCTGGGCTCTCGCCCTGCACCGCAAGGAAGACTACGCGAAAACCGAAATCCCCATGCTGCCCGTCACCCATGGCGACGACTACACGCGGCTGCAGATCACGCTCTACACCGTGCTGCTCGCCGCCGTCAGCCTGCTGCCGTTCGCGATCGGGCTGTCCGGCCTTCCCTACCTCGCCGGCGCCCTCGCCTTGGATGGCATCTTCCTCGCCTACGCCGTACGCATGCAGGCCGAAGCCAGCAACCGACTGGCCATGCCGACGTTCACCTACTCCATCGTCTACTTGATGGCCCTGTTCACCGCGCTACTTCTGGATCGCTATCTGGCATTGCTCCTGTAGCACCGAAACCGGATTGCCGGCCGGCGCGATAAGGCACAAAGCGCCAACAAAAATGCCTCGCACCCGGGAGCATGGGTTAAACTAGCGAGGCCGAATAAAGCTGCGGCGTCCGATGCATAAAGCCCTGCTCCTGATTCCGACTGCACCTCTGCTGGGTGCCTGCGCGCTTGCCGACATTACAGCCGACGCGATGGAATACGTGGCTGATGCGGCCACGGACGCGGTCGTGGAGACCGGAGACCCCGAAGACACGTATCTGATGCGCGCTGCCCACGACGGCAACCATGCGGCCGCGAAGGCCGCGCTCGCGCATGGGGCGGACGCCAATGCGCTCACCAATCTGGGCGGCAGCCGGCCCCTGCATTTCGCGGCCAGAGGCGGGCATACCGACATGGTCCAGCTTCTGGTCGAGCACGAAGCCCTCGTCAACGCGTCCGACGGCGTCGGCAATACGCCCTTGCACGAAGCGGCGCAAAACGGCCAGTTCGATACGGCCAAGCTGCTGATTGCCGAACTGGCGGACGCAGGCATGAGGAACAAGGACGGCCGCACCGCCTTGCACGAAACGGCCCGCAACGGGCACCACGACATCGTCCCACTGCTGCTTGCCGAGGGCGCGGATGTCAGTGCGCAAGACGACGACGGCAACACGCCGCTGCATGCGGCCGCAGAAAAAGGGCGCGTCTGGGTCGTCCATGTGCTGATCGAAGCCGAGGCGGAAATCAATGCGGCGAACCACGATCTCCGCACGCCACTGCACGACGCCGCCCGGAAAGGCCACGCTTCCACCGCCGAACTGCTGATCCAAAACGGCGCATCGATCAACGCACGCAGCGACCACGACGATACTCCCTTGCATGAAGCCGTCCGCTCCCGCCATATCGAAACGGTCCGCCAGCTCATCGAACTGGGCGCCGACGTCAATACGGGCGCACGCGCCGGCATGACGCCGCTTCACACTGCGGCCGCCGACTGCAACATCGCGATGGCCCGGCTGCTGCTCGAGGCCGGCGCGGACGCGCATGCAGAAAATTCGGAAGGCCACACTCCGTTGGCATCGGTGCGCCGCAAGGAATGCGGCGAACTCGTCGAACTTCTGAAGACGGCGACCTCGCAGTAGCCACGCAGCTTTACGGAAGCCCTTGCGCCGGGCGGATCCCGCGCCGGCCTTGTCCACCCCTATAATACGCGCACCGTTTCGCCCATCGCCCCCATGACGCTTCAGGCCACCATCGAACAAGCCTACGAAGAGCGCGACCAATTCACGCCGCAGGCGGCCCCGCCGTCCGTGCGGGAAGCCGTTCAGGAAGCCTTGCAGGACCTCAACGACGGTCGGCGGCGCGTCGCGGAACCTGCGGACGGCGTCTGGACCATCCACGAATGGCTCAAAAAGGCCGTCCTGCTGTCGTTTTGCCTGCACGGCAACGCCGTCATCGACCACGGCTACACGCGCTACCGCGACAAGGTGCCGAGCCGATTCGCGCAGGGTTCGGCCGAAGACCTCGAACGCGGCGGCGTACGCATCGTGCCGCCGGCGACCGCCCGCTTCGGCAGCTACGTCGCGCCCGGCGTGGTCATGATGCCGAGCTTCGTGAATATCGGAGCCTACGTCGATACCGGCACGATGGTGGACACGTGGGCGACCGTCGGCTCCTGTGCCCAGATCGGCAAGAACGTGCACCTGTCCGGCGGCGTCGGCATCGGCGGCGTGCTGGAACCCCTGCAGGCCGCGCCCACCATTATCGAAGACAACTGCTTCATCGGCGCGCGCTCGGAAATCGTCGAAGGCGTCATCGTCGAGCGCGGCGCCGTCATTTCCATGGGCGTCTTCATCGGTCAGAGCACGCGCATCTACGATCGCGCCCGGGACGAAGTCACCTACGGGCGGGTACCCGCCGGGGCTGTCGTCGTGCCAGGCTCGCTGCCGTCGGCGGACGGATGCTACAGTCTGGCCTGCGCCGTCATCGTCAAGCAGGTCGACGACAAGACCCGCCGCAAGATCGGCATCAACGCGCTGCTGCGCGAAGCGGTCGATTCCGCGCCGTAACCGCCTGTTCGGCGGCAGCCGCCCGGAGCGTCACGCCTCCTTGGCGCCGGAGGACGGCGCACTCGAACTCAGCGGCGCGACATGGCGCACCGCAAGCCAGCCGACCGCCATGCCCAGAAGGGCGACGCCTGCCGCCGCATAAAA
The DNA here is from genome assembly GCA_963668445.1 of uncultured candidatus Poriferisulfidus sp. Taxonomy (GTDB): domain Bacteria; phylum Pseudomonadota; class Gammaproteobacteria; order Poriferisulfidales; family Poriferisulfidaceae; genus Poriferisulfidus. Next base: position 480,051 of record OY764335.1, on the reverse strand, counting down.
CGTCGTGTTCGGACCGATCTCATCCCAAGCGATGCCGGCTAACAAGCATCCAAGCGACGCGCCCACGCCATAGCTCATCGAAGAATACAACGCCTGCCCCCGACCTTGCATCCGCCCTGGAAACAGGCGATGGATCAGTCGCACCGCGACCGCATGGTAGAGGCCGTAGGTCGCCGCATGCAGGAGCTGCGCTCCCAACACCGCCGCCGTGTGCTGCGGAAAACTGCCGAGCACCGCCCAGCGCACGGCGGCCAGCAGGAAGGCGGCAGCGAACAACCCGCTCGGCCCGCGATGCGCGAAATAGCGCGCAAAGAACAAAAACACCAGAATCTCCCCGCATACGGCGATCGACCACAACGCGGCCAGACTGCTCTTCGGATAGCCGTAGCTCTCCAAATAGATGGAATAGAACGTATAGTACGGCCCGTGGCTGACCTGCATCAGCACCAACGCCGCCATCAGCCCCAGCACGACGGGATGGCGCAGCAGATCGAGCAGCGTCACATGCGGCGGATGCTCCACCCGGTGCGGACGGCTGGTCAGCGTCAATGTCATCAGAAAAACGCCCAGATGGCAGAACAGGAGCCCCAGCGGCACCCAATGCCATGCCGTGCCATCGGCGGTGAGCACCGCCAATGCCACGCATAGGACCACGAAGCCGAGCGAACCCCACAGCCGAATATGCACGTAGGCGAAACGGCCTGCCGCATAATCCAGATGCGTCAGCGTCACGCCTTCGACCAGCGGTAGCGAGGCGTACCAGAAGAAGCTGAACAGCAGCAGCCAGAACACCATGCCGTCGAAACTGACGACCCACTGCAGCGCCAGCAAGCCGGCGGCGGCGGCCGCCGCCGCCAGCCGAATCAGCAGCAGCCGCTGCTCGGTGTGGTCCGCCAGCCAAGCCCACAAATTCGGCGCCACGATGCCGGCCGCCATGACGATGGCCACCAACTGCCCGATCTCCAGCGCATTGAAGCCCAGATGCTGCAGATACAGCGGCCAGAACGGCAGGAAGACGCCAAGCGACGCGAAGTAGAAAAAATAGAACCCGGAGAAGCGGGCGTACTGCGCGACGTTCACGCGTCGGCTTCCGCCACATCGCCACACTGGGCCTGATGGCGCAACGCGTGATCCGCCAGCGCCAGCGCCAGCATCGCCTCCGCGATCGGCACAGCACGCAGACCGACGCATGGATCGTGGCGCCCCTTGGTCGCCACTTCGGCCGCCTTGCCGCTCCGGTCGATCGTACGGCCCGGAATGCGGATGCTGGACGTCGGCTTGAACGCGACCGCCGCCCGCAGCGTCTGCCCGGAACTCACGCCCCCCAGCACGCCGCCGGCATGATTGGACAGGAAGCCGTCCGGCGTCATCTCGTCGCGATGCTCGCTGCCGCGCTGCTCGACGACGGCAAAACCGTCGCCAATGCCGACCGCCTTGACCGCATTAATGCTCATCAGAGCATGCGCCACCGCAGCGTCCAGCCGGTCGAAAACCGGTTCGCCCCAGCCGACAGGCAAGCCTTCGGCCTCCACCTCCACGCACGCGCCGACCGAATCGCCGGCCCGGCGCAAATCGTCCATATACTGTTCCAGTTCCGGCACACGTGCCGCGTCCGGGAAGAAGAACGGGTTGGCCTCGACCGCCCCCCAATCGATGCCCTTGGCACGAATCGGGCCGACCTGCCGCACGCAGCCGCGAATGCCCACGCCATGCCGCTCCCGCAGCCATTTCTTGGCGACCGCGCCTGCCGCCACGCGCATCGCCGTCTCGCGCGCCGACGAACGTCCGCCGCCGCGGTAATCACGGATGCCGTACTTGCGCTGCCACGTATAGTCCGCATGGCCCGGACGGAACAAGTCGCGCAACGCCAAATAGTCCTTGGAGCGGGCATCCTGATTTTCGATCAGCAGCGCGATCGGCGCGCCCGTGGTCCGGCCCTCGAACACGCCGGACAGAATTCGCACCTGATCCGGTTCGCGGCGCTGGCTGGTGTGCCGGGTCTGCCCAGGCCGTCGCCGGTCCAGATCGCGCTGCATGTCCGACTCCGCCAATTCCAAGTCTGGCGGACAGCCGTCGATCACGCAACCGATCGCCGGTCCGTGACTCTCGCCGAACGTGGTTACGGCAAACAGCGTGCCAATCGTATTCCCGGCCATTTGAATGGGGATTTTAACAGGGTCTTGGGCATCCGTGGCGCCGCGCCTTCCGTACGCCCTGCATCCGACCGCCGGAATATGCGCTCGGAGCCCGTCGCCGCAGTCGTGGCGGCGGCGGTTTCCTCCGGCAAATGTGTGCGCCACACCATCATAGCGTTTGATCGTGCAACATCCTGCGCCCCAGCTCATAGCAATGCAAGGCGCAAGGGAAATGCTGCACCGCAATGTCTTTGACTTTTTCATTTATCGTACGCGTTTTGCTGCTGATCCCGACTTTCTGCAAGCCATTTTTCTCCGCAAAGGCGAACAGCGCCGAGAGCCGGCTAGCGCAGCCAGCGTATTTGTCCGACCATTTGATTTCGTACGCCCGCTTGGGCTTCAGCGTCGTCGGATTAAGTGCCACAATGTCCACTTCCCGACCGTCCCGCCCCCACCGTGCATAGTGCAAATAGCGCATTTGCGGTGCATGAAGCCACTGGCTGAAAATCGCCGTTTCGACCATGCTCCCCATGGCCGGATCATCTGGAGCGAGCGGTGCGAACAAGGCGGAACGCAATGTCGGATTGGTTAGGCAGATTTTGAACGCGGTAGCGCGCTGAAATGTTTTCCCGCTATCGTCTACGCGCCGCACCCGCATGATCAGAAACGCTGCTTCCAGATATTCCAGATATTTCTGGATGGTGTTCTTGCTCACGCCGGAGCCCTCCGCAAGATTATTCAAACTGACTTCCTTACCCGAATGGTAGGCCACAAATGTCAGAAGACGATTCATTTCCTGCACATCATGGATGCCGTACAAGCTGGGCAGGTCGCGCAGCAGAACCTTGTCGACCACATCCTGACGGAGATGGCGCACGACAGATGTGTGCGATTGGGGATGCAGCACCATTTCTGGATAGCCGCCAATATTCAGATAATCCAGAAAATGCGTATTGAGCCGGTCTATGTCAACCGTCTTGTAGCGTCCGGGGCGCTTCGAGTCCGATTGCATCAATTCCCCTTCCAGATTCCTGAAACACAGAAATTCTGAAAACGCAAGTGGCGGCAGATTGAAATCCGTGAATCGGCCTGCACCGGACTCTTGGCTTTTCAACTCCAAGGCTGCGGCTGCCGACCCCGACGCGATGAATCGGAACTCCGGGTAGCGGTCCGTCAGAGACTTGAGATGGGCTTCCCAGTCCTTGAGATACTGAATTTCATCAAAGATGACGATGCTGCGTTCATTCGGCCCGCAGCCTTTTTGAGTGCAATACAGATTCAGCAGTTTCTCCAGCGGTGCCCCGTGATACATCGGCGTGTCCAGCGACAAGTAAAAGATGCGTCCCGATGGGAATCCGTCATCAAGCAGCCATTGCACCAATTGCAGCAGCAGCACTGTCTTCCCGATGCGGCGCGGGCCCATCAGCACCACGCTACGGCGGAAATTCTGTTGCAGGGCTAGTTCCCGAAAAGGCTCGAAATAAGAGCGATACTGCAAACCTTTCGCATTGGCAGTCGGCGCCTGCTTCGCTGCGACCGGAGTACCTCTCTCGCCTCATTCCGGCGTTTCGAGAAAGTCTTCAGCCTTGATATGCTCCACGCCCTTGACGCTCAATCGAACATAGTCGGCACTCGGGCCAAACACCATCAATTGCGCCGGCGACTCCTCATACGTCTCCCAGCGCCCATGCACCCTCTGCTCCACATCTTCCAGAATGAACTGGTTGGCGTACACCTCCGTGGCATACACGCGAACCGGTCCGAGCCAGCCCAACTCCGAGGTCGCCTGCCACAGAATCAGCGATGCGACTGCGATCAGCCCGATCCGCAGGCGGGTGACGTAGCGTTCCAATTCCGCGATGCGGGCTTCTGGGGTTTTTTCGATTTGCGGGGTGTTGGCCATGGAAAATACTCCTAATCGGTGATTCGTGCGCCGCACAAACGGCGGCCGACCTGTCGGTAGCGTTCCGCCGTGCGCTCGGCGATGTCGTCCGGAATGTCCGGACCGGGCGGGCGCTTGTCCCACGCCTGCGCCGCCAGCCAATCGCGTACGAACTGCTTGTCGAAACTGTACGGGTTTTCGCCCGGACGCCAATGCGCAACATCCCAGAAGCGGGACGAATCGGGCGTCAGGACTTCATCGATCAGAACCAGCGCGCCTTCCGCATCCAAGCCGAACTCGAACTTGGTGTCGGCAATGATGATGCCGCGCTCGCGGGCATACGCACTCGCCTCGGCATACAGGCGCAGGCTCACATCCCGCACCTCTTCGGCGCGGCGGCGGCCGAGCATCTGCGCGACCCGCTCGAAATCGATGTTCTCGTCATGCTCCCCGGGTGCCGCTTTCGCCGCGGGCGTAAACAGCGGCTCCGGCAGACGCTCCGCAAGCCGCAGGCCCGGAGGCAAAGGGATGCCGCACACGTGGCCTTGGTCCTGATAGTCCCGCCAACCCGAACCGATCAGATAGCCGCGCACGACCGCCTCCACCGGAAGCGGCTCGAGACGCCGCACGCGCAGGCTCCGTCCGACCAGCATGGCCCGCTCTTCCGGCTCCAGCGGCAACGCCTCCAAGTCGAGAGGCCGGCAATGGTGCGGAGTCAGTGCCTGCAGGTGCTCGAACCAGAACTCCGAGATGGCCGTCAGGATGCGCCCCTTCCCGGGAATCGGCGTCGGCAGCACCACATCGAAAGCCGAAAGCCGGTCCGTCGCCACCAGCAGCATGTGCTCGGCGTCAATCGCGTACAAATCCCGCACCTTGCCGCGGCTGAGCAACGGCAACCCGGGCAGCGCGGTCTCGAAGACAGGTTGGGAATCCATCGAAAGGTCGCAAGGCGATGCGCCATTATGAACCATGGCGTTTCCGGAAAATGTGGGGCAGGAACGGAATCGGGAAATTCGCGGCGGCAGGCAGTATAATCCCCGTTTTGGACGCATCCGAAACCCTATGACCGATTCGAATCCGGCCCCGGCCATTGCCATCGCCATGGGCAGCCGCAGCGACTGGGAAACGATGCAGGCGGCAACCGAGCAGCTGGACGCGCTGGAAATTTCGTACGAAGCGCGCGTCATCTCCGCGCATCGCACGCCCGACCTCATGGCGGAATACGCCCGGTCCGCACGGGAGCGCGGCATCCGCTGCCTGATTGCCGGCGCCGGCGGCGCCGCGCATCTGCCGGGCATGCTGGCCGCCCTGACGCCCTTGCCCGTACTCGGCGTGCCGATTCCGGCCACCGCGCTGCAAGGGCAGGACGCGCTGCTGTCGATCGTGCAGATGCCCCGCGGCATTCCGGTCGCCACATTCGCCATCGGCCCGGCCGGTGCCGCGAACGCGGCCCTGTTCGCCGCCGCCATGCTGGCGGGCGAAGATTTGGAACTGGCGGCGCGCTTGGACGCCTTCCGGGATGCCCAGACCCGCTCCGTCCTTGAACAGGTCCTCGACTGAACCGAACGCCTCGGGCAAACGCCTCGGCATGCTGGGCGGCGGCCAGCTGGGGCTTATGTTTGCCGAAGCGGCCCAACGGATGGGATGCCGCGTCAGCGTGCTGGCACCGGATCCGCAATGCCCAGCAGCCGCCGTGGCGGACGAGCACTTGATCGCCGAATACGACGATGTTCAGGCGCTGGAATCTCTTGGCGCCCGCTGCGACGCCGCCAGCTACGAATTCGAGGCCGTGCCGGCCGCCAGCGTGCAACGGCTCGAATCTCGAACGCCGGTGTACCCGGACGCTCGCGCTCTGGCCATCGCGCAGAGCCGCTTGGCCGAAAAGCGCTTCGCCGATGCCCACGCGCCCGCCACGCCGCCAACGCCGCATGCCTCCATCACGAACGCGGCGCAGCTGGCCGAGGCCCTGCAACGGCTCGGCCCCCTCTGCATCCTGAAAACCGATCAGCTCGGCTACGACGGCAAAGGCCAAACCCGGGTGCGCACCGTCGCGGAGGCGGAACAGGCATTCGCCGCGCACGACGGACGGCCATGCGTGCTGGAACGCGCTCTGGAACTGGAGTCGGAAGTCTCCGTCATCGTGGCCTGCGGCCCGCAGCGCTGCGTCACCTACCCGGTCGCGGAAAACGAGCACCGCGACGGCATCCTGCATCGGACCTGCGCTCCGGCGCGCATCGATGCGAAGATGCGGCGAACCGTACAGGACAGCGCCCGATCGCTGGCGCAGGCGCTCGACTACCATGGCGTGCTGGCCGTCGAGTACTTCCTCACGGCCGACGGCATCTATTTCAATGAGATGGCGCCGCGTCCGCACAACAGCGGCCATTACACGCTGGATGCTTGCCGCATCTCCCAGTTCGAGCAGCAGGCCCGCATCCTGTGCGGACTGCCGCCGGGCGACCCTGCCCAGCATACGCCTGCCGTCATGGTCAACCTGCTCGGCGGCCTGTGGCGCGATGGCGAACCCGACTGGGCGATGCTGCGCGAAGACCCGGCCGTGCGCCTGCACCTGTACGGCAAGCGGCAGGCGCGGCCCGGCCGCAAGATGGGGCATTTCTGCGTTCTGGATGCGGATTTGTCCATTGCCCGGATGCGAGCCGATGAACTGTATGCAAGGCTCGCCGCATGACCGCCCCTGTCTATCGAGCCTTGCGCATCGAGCGGGACGGCAAGCAGCACTGCTGCGCCTTGACGGAACTCGCCGTTGAGGAACTCAGCCCTGGCAACGTGGTCGTTGCGCCGCGCTACTCCGCCATCAACTACAAGGATGCCTTGGCCGCCTTGGGGGCTGCCCCGATCCTGCGCACCTCGCCGCTGAACGGCGGCATTGATGCGGCCGGAGTGATCGTACGCAGCGAAGACCGGCGCTTCACCATCGGCCAGCCCGTGCTGGCAACCGGCTGCGGACTGTCAGAGATCCGCGACGGAGGCTTCTGCGAGCGGTTGCGCGTACCGGGTGACGTGCTAATCAACATCCCTGCACCCTTTACCGAACGCGCCGCCATGATCTTGGGCACGGCCGGCCTGACTGCCATGCTTTCCATCGTGCGCTTGCAGGAGTGCCATGTTCATCCCGACCGCGGCCCCATCCTAGTGACCGGCGCCAGCGGAGGCGTCGGCAGTCTGGCCGTGCTGCTGCTCCACCGGCTCGGCTACCCCTGCATCGCCGTCACCAGAAAGGAGGAAGCGCATGACGCCCTGCATGCCTTGGGCGCAAGCGAGGTCTGGGCACCCGAGCAACTGCCGTACGGAAAGTCGGGCCTGGCCCGCGCCGCCATCGCCGGCGCCATCGACGTGCTGGGCGGCGAAACGCTGCCGGCCTTGGCGCGGCTGACGGAGCCCTGGGGCGCCGTCGTCAGCATCGGCGTCGCGACCGGCGCGGACTTCCGCGGTTCGGTCGCGCCGTTCATCATCCGCGGCGTCAGCATTCTGGGCGTGACGTCCGCCAACTGCCCGATGCCGCAGCGCCGAGAAGCCTGGAGGCGCCTGTTCGAAGCGGTCGACCCGGATGAGCTGGAAGCGCTGGTCGCCGCGACCGTCGAACTGGAAGCGCTTCCGGAGCTTTTCCAGAAATTCCTAGACGGCCGCGCACGCGGTCGCACGCTGGTGCGCCTGAACCGCTGCTAGGCGGCAATCTCCGGCGCCGCGCCGAAAGCCTGCTCGTGGATGGTGCGGGCCCGGTCGCGCAGGCGCGCCGCCTCTTCGAACTCCAAATTCCGCGCGTGGCGGTACATCCGCTGCTCCAGTTCCCTGATCTTCTTGACCGCCGCCTCGGGACTCAACACCTCGACCGGCTCGAGCGCCACTTTGCGCCGCGCCTTGCGCTTGCCCGCCGCACGGTCGGGCGCGACCTCCATGATGTCCGAAACCTTCTTGCGGATGCCTCGCGGGACGATGCCGTGCTGCCGATTGAACGCCCGCTGCCGGGCGCGGCGGCGGCCGGTTTCGTCGATGGCGCGCCGCATCGAATCGGTGACCTCGTCCGCGTACAGAATGGCGCGGCCGTGAAGATGGCGCGCAGTGCGGCCGATCGTCTGGATCAGGGAGCGCTCGGAGCGCAGGAAGCCTTCCTTGTCCGCATCCAGAATCGCCACCAGCGCCACTTCCGGAATGTCCAGCCCTTCGCGCAGCAGGTTGATGCCGACCAGCACGTCGAATTCGCCCAGGCGCAAGGCGCGAATGATCTCGACGCGCTCGACGGTGTCGATGTCGGAGTGCAGGTAGCGCACCCGCACGTCGTGCTCGCGCAGGTAGTCCGTCAGATCCTCTGCCATGCGCTTGGTCAGCGTGGTCACCAGCACCCGGTCGCCGGCTTCGGCCACTTTGCGTATCTCGGACAGCAGGTCGTCGACTTGGGAGGCCACAGGCCGAACTTCGACTTCCGGGTCCACCAGCCCGGTCGGCCGGACGATCTGCTCCACCGTCTGTCCGGCCCGTTGCATCTCGTACGGGCCCGGCGTCGCGGACACGAAGATCATCTGCGGCGCCAGCGCCTCGAACTCTTCGAACTTCAGCGGACGATTGTCCAGCGCCGACGGCAGGCGGAAGCCGTAGTCGACCAGATTCTTCTTGCGCGAGTAGTCGCCCCGGTACATGCCGCCGAACTGCGGGATCGTGACGTGGCTTTCATCCACGATCATCAGCGCGTCGCTCGGCAGGTAGTCCAGCAGGCACGGCGGCGGCTCGCCGGCCGCACGACCCGACAGGTAGCGCGAATAGTTCTCGATGCCGGCGCAATAGCCGAGCGTTTCGATCATCTCCAGATCGTAGCGCGTACGCTCTTCCAGACGCTGCGCCTCCACCAGCCGCTGGCCGGCCCTGAGCACCGACAAATGCTCGTCCAACTCGGCGCGGATCTGCTCCACCGCCCGCTCCAGAACCTCCTGCGGCGTGACGTAGTGGGTCTTCGGATAGACGGTCACCCGCGGCATGGTACGCAGCACGTCGCCGGTCAACGGGTCGAAGAAGCTCAGCCTCTCCACTTCGTCGTCGAACAGTTCGATGCGCACCGCTTCGCGGTCGGAATCGGCCGGATGCACGTCGACGACATCGCCGCGCACCCGGAATGTGCCGCGCCGCAGTTCGGTCTCGTTGCGCCGGTACTGCAGCTCCGCCAGCCGCTGCAGGATGCCGCGCTGCCCAGTGCGGTCGCCGCGGCTCAGATGCAGCACCATGCGATGGTAGGACTTGGGATCGCCTAGGCCGTAGATGGACGACACGGTCGCGATGATGATCGTGTCCGGGCGTTCGAACAGCGCTTTGGTCGCCGACAGGCGCATCTGCTCAATGTGGTCGTTGACCGACGCGTCCTTCTCGATGTAGGTGTCGGAGGATGGCACGTAGGCTTCCGGCTGGTAGTAGTCGTAGTACGAGACGAAATACTCCACCGCATTGCGCGGGAAGAACTCCTTCATCTCGCCATACAGCTGCGCGGCCAGCGTCTTGTTGTGCGCCAGCACGATCGTCGGGCGCTGCACCCGTTCGATCACGCAGGCCATGGTGTAGGTCTTGCCGGAACCGGTCACGCCCAGCAGGCTCTGGTGGCCGAGTCCGCTTTCGAGGCCGGCCGTGAGCGCCGCAATCGCCTCCGGCTGGTCGCCGGCCGGGTCGAACGAAGATTGCAAGGCGAACGACATATCGGACATGCTGCACTCCGCGCAGCGGAAGCCCGAAGTACTGTACACTAGGCAACGCGGCCGAAAATACCCTTATGGACTACACCTTTGCCAAACGCGTCGGCCGCTGCGAACCGTCGGCCACGCTGGCTGTCTCCGCCACTGCCCGCCGCCTGCGCGCCGCCGGCCAGCGGATCATCGACTGGAGCGCCGGCGAACCGGACTTCGACACGCCGGACATCATTTGCGAGGCGGCCATGCAGGCCATCCGCGACGGGCAGACGCGCTATACGGCCGTCGGCGGCACGCCGGCGCTGTGCGCCGCCATCGCCCACAAGTTCCAGCGCGACAACCGCCTGCACTTCGAACCGAACCAGATCCTGGTGTGCACCGGCGCCAAACAGGCCCTGTACAACTGCCTCCAGGTGCTGATCGACCCAGGCGGCGAGGTCATCATGCCGGCACCCTACTGGGCCTCCTATCCGAACATGGTGCGGCTGGCCGGCGGCGATCCGGTGTTCTTGCCGACGACGCTCGAACAGGGCTTCCGCCCCAGCGCCGAGCAGCTGGAAGAGGCGATCAGCGCAAATACCCGGCTGCTGATTCTCAACAGCCCGTCCAATCCCTGCGGCGCCATGCTGCACAAGGAGGATCTGGAAGGCTTCGCCGACGTGCTGCGGGCGCACCCGCAGGTTCTGATCGTGTCCGATGACATCTACGAACTGATCCGCTTCGATGACCACCCGTTCTACAATCTGGCCCAGGTCGCGCCCGATCTGCGGAACCGCATCCTGCTCATCAACGGCGTCTCCAAAGCCTACGCCATGACCGGCTGGCGCATCGGCTATGCAGCCGGGCCGGCCGAAGTCATCAGCGCCATGCGCAACGTGCAGTCGCAAAGCACCTCCAACCCCTGCTCCATCGCGCAGGCCGCCGCCTGCGCCGCGCTGCTGGAAGACCAGTCCTCCGTGCCGGACATGGTGGCCGCATTCGAGCAGCGGCGCAGCTACATCGTTTCGGCCCTCGACGAACTGCCCGGCATCACCTGCCTGAAGCCCGACGGCTCCTTCTATTGCCTGCCGGACGTGAACGAGGCCATCCGGCGCCTGAAATGCGACTCGGACATCGAATTCGCGACGCTGCTGCTCGACCAGCTGCGGCTTGCCGTCGTGCCCGGCATGCCGTTCGGCTCGCCCAACCACATCCGGGTCTCGTTCGCCACGGACATGCCGACGCTGGAAGAAGGCATCGCGCGCCTCCACGACCTCCTTGACTGACGCCCGGCTCCCCCCGCCCGCATGGTGGGATCTGGCCCATGCCGCCGCGTACCGCGACTGGCGGGCGGCCGTGCTCGAAGCGGGCGACGCAGAGTTCGAACCGGTGGCCATCGCCGACCCCGCGCATCTGACTGCGGCCGAACGCCGCGCCCTTCTGGCGCGCCTGCACGCGACCGGCGCCGCCTGCTACCGCACGCGGCCCGACCCGCAACCGGCTGGAATTCTGGCTCTGGGAGCGCAGCTCGGCCTGACGCGCCTCAACCATCACCAGTGCGCCGAGCCGGACGGCGTGGCGCGCCTGACCGCCCGGCAGGACGCCGCCCGACGCTTCATTCCGTATACGCGCCAGCCGCTGCGCTGGCACACCGACGGCTACTATCTAGCACCAAACATCCGCAGCTTCATCCTGCACTGCGTCGCCCCGGCCGCCACTGGCGGCGCGAACCAGCTCCTCGACCCGCGCCGCCTGTACATCGCCTTGCGCGACGAGGACCCGGAACTGGTGCGGGCCCTGAGCCATCCTGAAGCCTTCACGGTGCCGGCCCACCTCGACGACGGCCGCGTACGGCGCCCGGAGTTCCGCGGCCCCGTCTTTTCCATCGACGGCCGCCTGCTGCATCTGCGCTACACCGAACGCACGGAGCATATCCGCTGGCGTACGGACACCGCGACCGCACGCACACGCATCCGGCATCTGCTCGGCACGCTGCCCCCTGCCTGCCGAGAACTGCGCCTTGAAACCGGCGACGGGCTCATCGCGCATAATGTGCTGCACTGCAGAAGCGCCTACGACGATCATGCCGAACGGCCGCGCCTGCTGTACCGCGCCCGCTATCTGGACTACGCCCGCCCGCCATGCTGAGATTGAGCGAACTGCTGATTGCACACCACGAACTGACCTCGTACGAGGGACTCCGAGCGCTCATCGCCGAGCGCATCGAAGCCGGCGAACGCTTCCTGAGCTTGGACGTGCGGCCACCCTTCCCGGATACGCCCGAAGACTGGGAGGCGCAACTGGAAAGCTTCTTCACAGCCCGGCGCCCCTGACCATGCACTGGCAGGATCCGGATTCCCCCGACCCCGTTCCGCCCGCCGCCGCCTGCGTCGACGTCCGCTACCGCATCCGCTGTCCAGCGCTGCCGGTCGACCACGCCCTCGACCTGCGCCGGGCGCTGACGGAATTCTGGCCATGGCTAGAGGACGAAGCAGAAGCCGGCATTCATGCGATCCATGGAGCCGAATCCGGCAACGGATGGCTGCGCCCGGAAGATCCGGATGCCCGGCTGCCGCTGTCGCGGCGCACCCGTCTGGCCGTGCGGCTGCCCCGAAGCCGGCTGGATGCTGCCGCGCAACTGTGCGGCGCCACCTTGCAGGTTGGCGCGGACGCCCTCGCGATAGGCGAGATGCGCCAGCATGATTTGCAAGTCCACGCCACGATGTTCGCCCGCTACATTGCGATTGAGGCTGAAGACGAAGAGGTTTTCCTGCGCGCCTGCGCCGAACAGCTGCAGGCCGCCAACATCCAAGCACCGCGGATGCTGGCCGGGCGCTACCACCCAGTCCGCGACGACGCGACGACGCGGCAATGCCGCAGCCTGATGCTGGACGGCCTCGACCCCGAACCTTCGCTGCGCCTGCAGCAGCAAGGGTTAGGCCCGGCGCGGCTGCTGGGCTGCGGGATCTTCCTGCCGCATAAGAGCATCGCGCCCGTCGCCAAAGGAGAGACACGGTCCTGACGCCGCGACGCACTGGCAGTTGGCTTGACACGAGGCCCGGCAGTCGTTCCTGCGGCCAATCCTGTCCCGTCCGGAGTTGGAGGCTTGGGGCTGATGGGCCCGGTCCCATCCGTTCTGCTAGAATACGCGGCGCAAATACCCGACTCCTTGCTCCACCGCGACGGCGGGGGGCTGACAACCCGAAGGGAACGCACATGCGACATTATGAAATCGTGTTTCTGGTCTATCCCGACCAGAGCGATCAGGTTCCGCAGATGATTGAGCGGTACAGCCTCATGGTCACCGACCGCGGCGGCCAGATCCATCGCTTGGAAGACTGGGGCCGGCGCCAACTGGCCTATTCCATCGACAAATTGCACAAGGCGCACTACGTGCTGATGAATATCGAGTGCAACGCCGAAGCCCTGAACGAGATCCAGCACGCCTTCCGCTTCAACGATGCGGTGCTGCGCAGCTTGGTGATTCGCCGCGAGACGGCCGTTACGTCCATATCGCCGCTGGCGAAATCGGCGGAAGAAGAAGATTCCGAAGAGGCCCAATGGCGCTCCGGCGCAAACGCGGCGAAAACGCCGGCCGAAACCAAGCCCGCAACCGCGGAAGAAGCCGCAACGAAACCTGCGGAGGCTGCAGCCGACGATGCTCCCGCTGCCAAGCCGGCGGAAACTCCGGCCGAAACTCCAGCGGAACGCCCGGAAGAAGCTCCCGCCGCCACACCGGAGGCCGCATCCGGCGATGCCCCGACCGACGACCCTTCGGCCGAAGCATCGGCCAAAACCGAGGACTAGATCATGCCGACCAATCCCAAGCGCGAGCGCGCCCATCGCTTCACGAAGGGCGAACCTCCCGAAATCGACTACAAGGACTTGGACCTGCTGCGCGATTACATCACGGAAACTGGCAAGATCATGCCGGCCCGCGTCAGCGGCACGCCGGCACGATTCCAACGCCGTCTCGCCACCGCCATCAAGCGCGCCCGCTACCTGAGCCTACTCCCCTACTGCGACAACCACTGATGCTTGCCGGTCTCGGACGCTTTCTTCAAGGGCCGCCGGCGCCCGTGCTGACCGCCCTGACGCTCTTGCAGCTGCTGGCCATGCATGTGCCCATGCTGCTGTTCGGCATTCTGTTCGTCAGCATCGCGGCCGCCTTTTTGGCGCTGGTGCGCCCATTGCGCGAAGCCGCCATGCTGCTGGCGCTCTCGGGCGGCGCCTACGCGCTGCTCGCCTATGTGCTGACGCAGGAAGCCACGGTGGCCCTTGCGCCGCTGGCGTACCTCGGCGCCCCGCTCCTGCTGGCCGGCATCCTGCGGCAAAGCAACTCGCTCGCGCTGGCCATTCTGGGCGGCTTCGTCCTCGGCTGGCTCAGTGCCATTCTGCTCGGCTGGCTGCCGGCCGGCATCGATGCCAACTGGAGCGTGCAACTGGAGCAGGCGCGCGAAGCAGCCCGCGCGGCCGGGCAGCCCGAACCTTTCCCGCAAGTGCCGCTGGCCTTGCTGGACCGTGTCGGCACCGAACTGGTGATGGCCAGCATGCTGCTGCTGTTCGTGCTGATGACGCTGCTGGCCCGCGCATGGCAAAGCGCCCTGCAGGACGAACCCTTCTTCGGCACAGAATTTCGCGCCATGCGCTACGGCCGCGCCGCCGATGCGGCATTTCTGGCCATTGCCGCGCTGGCCTGGCTGCTCCCGGAATCCATCATGCTGGGCTTGGCACTGACGCTCATCATCGCCTTCCTGTTCCCGGCCAGCGCCCTCATGCATCGCATGGCGCGATGCCTCCGCTACCCGATGATGGCGCTGGCGCCGTATTATGTGCTGCTGCTGATCGTGCAGGAAATGGCCCCTATCGCAGCCACGCTGGGCGCCGCCGCCGACCTTCTAGGCTTGAGCCGGCGCCTGCCCAACAACCCGCGCCCCACTTGACGCTCGGAGACCAATCTCATGGAAATCATCCTGCTTGAAACCGTCGAACGCCTAGGCACCTTGGGCGATGTGGTCCGCGTACGGCCAGGATACGCCCGCAATTATCTCATCCCCGCCGGCAAGGCCAAATATGCGACCGCCGAGAACCTGAAAGAAGTCACGGCGCAGCGCGAAGAACTCGAACGCCGAGCGCAAGCGGCCATGTCTGCCGCGCAACAGCGCCACACGGCCCTGAACGGCCTCGAGATCACCATTCAGGTCGAGACCAATCAGGAGGGCAAACTGTTCGGCTCGGTCGGCCCGAACGAAATCGCCCAAGCGGTCAGCGCGGCCGGCCAGGAACTGGAACGCAGCGAAGTGCGACTGCCGGACGGGCCGTTGCGCAGCCTCGGAGAATTTGAAGTGGCCGTGCACGTACATGCCGACCTTGAAGCCCTGCTGCAGGTGACGGTGGCTTCCGGCACCGTCATTGACGCGCAAACCGAACAGGAATTGAAGGACGAGCCTGACGCAGCCGCCGAAGCATCGGCGGATGCGCCCGAAGCCGACAGCCCGACCGCCTAGTCCGGCCGCTCCCGATACCTTACAACGCGAGGACTAGGGCCGTGCCACGCACTACGGCTTTTGCCCACAATTCATGCACAGGCTATCCACCGGAATGCAACAGGGGTGTCCCCATAAATTTCACTATAAATCAACCAATTATCCCTTGCTTGGCGGCCGAAAATAGTTTACGATAAGGGTCGCGTCGCCGCAGGCATTCCGATCGGCCCTCGAAGGCTCGTCCAAAAAATGCGGCGACACCGCCTACTGCCTGCCGCCATCGAGAATCCGTACCGCCGCCATGCCTGAAGAGCCGATGCACTTGGCCGCCGTCGAACCGGTCGGCCCCGACTCCTCCGCCCTGCTCGATGCCGAAAGCGCCGTGCTCGGCTCCCTAATCAACGACGAAAAGTCCTGGGACAAGATCGGCAATTTGACGGTCGCCGATTTCAGCCAGTTCGAACACCGCATGATCTTCGAGGCCTTGGGAACGCTGGAACGCCAAGGCAAGCCTATCGACCTGGTCACGCTCTCATACGAATTGCGCAAACACGAGGAATACCAGAACCATCCGGACATCCTGAGCCACACGCACCACATCGCGAACGAGAACTACGCCTCCGACCGCATCGAGCACTACGTCAGCATTGTGCTCGACTACTCGGTGCAGCGGCGCCTGCGGCGCGCCTGCCGCAACATCGAAGGCCTGATCAGCGACCCCGAAGGACGGGACGCGCAAGCCATCCTGAACGAGGCGGAACGCCAGATCCTGGAGATTTCCGACACCGACCAGCACAACCGCTCCGATTTCGTCCGCATTCAGGATGCCGCCCGAGAGTCGGTGGGGCACATCGAAGACCGGCACGAATGGGTGCGCAACAATCCGCACAAGACCATGGTGCTCGGCACGCCGACCGGTTTCAGCGAATTCGACTCCCGCACCTCCGGCCTGCAACGGGGCGAGCTGGTCATTCTGGCCGGCAGCCCCGGCATGGGCAAAACCAGCCTCGCCATGAACATCGCCTACAACGTCGCCATGGGCGGCATCCCCGGCCATGAGCAGGACGTCGTCGCCATCTTCAGCATGGAAATGTCCGCCCGCCAGTTGGCCGACCGGCTGCTGGCACTGGTCTCCCGCGTCGACCAGAAGAAGCTTCATACCGGGCAGTTGGAAGATGCCGACTGGCGAAAGATCGAAAGCGCGGTCGACGAACTGAAGCATCCGAACCTCTACGTGCACGACATCTCCAGCGCACCGCCCAGCTTCATCCGCCGCATGGCGCGGCGCCTGCGCGCCGCCCACCGCAACCGGCTCGACCTGATCGTCATCGACTACCTGCAGCTGATGCCCAGCGACGGCACGCGGCACGACAACCGCAACGCCGAACTCGCCTCCATCACGCGGGAATTAAAGGCCATCGCCAACGAACTGCAAACCCCGGTGCTCTGCCTATCGCAGCTCAACCGCGAAGGCTCCAAGCGCGATGCCGGCGATGCTCCGAAACTTCAGGAACTGCGCGACTCCGGCGCCATCGAACAGGATGCCGACATCGTCATGTTCCTGTACGAGGCCCAAGAAGGCAACGAGCAGCCCCGCGACGACACCAGCGTGGCCGAACTGAAAGTGTCCAAAAACCGCAACGGCCCCTGCTTCGCCATGAAACTGGTTTTCACCAAGCCGATCACGCGCTTCCTGCCGCATAGCCCCGACGACTATCAGGGCGAGACGCCATCGTTCGAGGGCAAAGGGCTATGACCCGGCCCGCCCGGGCCCGCATCTCGCTTTCCAATCTGGCCCACAACTGCGCACAGGTGCGCCAACTGGCTCCGCACTGCGCCATCATGGCCGTCATCAAGGCCGATGCCTACGGCCACGGAGCGCTGCCTTGCGCCCGTACGCTGCAAGCGCATGCCGATGCGCTGGCGGTGGCGACGATCGGCGAAGCCTGCGCCTTGCGGGAGCACGACATCCGCGGCCCGCTGGTCGTGCTGCACGGAGCACGTACGCCGCCCGATCTAAAGGCCGCCTTCGCCCAAGATCTGCAACTGGTCGTGCACGACGCCGGACAGATCGATCTTCTGGAAAGCGCCCGCCGCACCGAAGCCGGGCCGCAACTGTGGCTGAAAACCGATACTGGCATGCATCGGCTCGGCATCGGCCCGGAAACGGCTCCCGCCTGCCTGCAGCGGCTGGAAGCCCTGCCGTGGCACCCCCGTCCGGTCCGGCTGATGACGCATCTGGCCTGTGCGGACGAAGCGGACGCCCGCCCCACCCGTACGCAACTGGAACGCTTTGCCTCCATGCCCGGCGCCGGTGAACGCTCCGCCGCCAATTCCGCCGCTCTGCTGCGCTTTCCGGACAGCCATCTGGACTGGGTGCGGCCGGGACTGATGCTCTACGGCGTCGCGCCGGTCTCCACGCCCGCCACGCTGCGCCCCGTGATGACGCTGGAAGCGCCCTTGCTCAGCATCCGCGCCTGCCGCGCCGGCGACCGGCTCGGCTACGGCGCAACCTTCGTCTGCCCTCGACCGATGCGCGTCGGCCTGGTGGAGGCCGGCTACGCCGACGGCTACCCGCGCGCTTCGAGCGGCCGCACCGCCGTGGCCATCGGCGGCGTGCGCCATGCCACGCTGGGCCGCGTCTCAATGGATCTGCTCGCCATAGATCTCACTCGCAGCCGCGCCGCGCCCGGCGACCGGGTGGAACTCTGGGGCCCGCACATCGGCATTCAGGAGGTCGCCGAGAAAAGTGGTACGATAGCCTACGAATTGATGTGCCACGCAGGCCATGCCTGCCAGCGGCACTACGATTTGCCCGAGGCTTCGCGGGAATCGCCATTCCCGGCAAGCCGCACAAGGAACTAGCCTGCGGCCACCGGCCGAGAGTAGGTTATGGCACGAACAGCACGCTGGAACGATTCGGCTTCAAAGCTGCCGTCCGCCTTGTACGCGTCTGGCGCATCCGTCGCCCGTCTGCATGACGCCCGGAATCAACAATGCCCGTTGCGGCATTGCTGATTCTATTCCCCTACCCGAAATACACCTTTATTTAATTTCTACATGGAGGGGCCTGCCCCTTCAGGGAGACGAGCAACTATGAAAATGGTTGTTGCCATTATTAAGCCGTTCAAGTTGGACGAAGTGCGGGAAGCGCTGGCAAAGCAGAATGTCAGCGGCGTCACCGTCACCGAAGTCAAGGGCTTCGGGCGGCAGAAAGGCCATACCCAGATGTACCGCGGATCGGAATACGTCATTGATTTCCTGCCCAAGGTGAAGATGGAAATAGCCGCCACCGATGAACAGGTCGAGGCCGTCATCGCCACCATCAGCGAGACCGCCAACACCAATCAGATCGGCGACGGAAAGATTTTCGTGCACGATCTGGAACAGGTCGTGCGCATTCGCACAGGAGAAACGGGCAATGATGCTGTCTAAACTACGGGCCTGCCGGAGCCTGCTCCATCCGGCCTGCTACGCACTTTTGATCTCTGCCGCGCCTGAAGCGGCGCTGGCCGAGGCGATCGCGCCGGACACCGGCGATACAGCCTGGATGCTGACGGCTACGGCACTGGTGCTGTTCATGACGCTGCCGGGGCTGTCGCTGTTCTATGCCGGCCTGACCCGGTCTACCGACGTCCTGTCGGTGCTGATGCAGGGCTTCGCCGTGGCCTGCCTAGCCTCCGTGCTCTGGTTCGTCTACGGCTACAGCCTCGCGTTCAGCGACGGCGGCGGCCTCAATGCATGGATCGGCGGGCTGGGCAACCTGTTCCTGTCGGACGTGACGCACGGCAGCCTGTCCGGCACCATTCCGGAATCGGTGTTCGTGACGTTCCAGATGACGTTCGCGATCATCACGCCGGTGCTGGTCGTCGGCAGCTTCATTCAGCGCATGCGCTTCCCGGCCCTGCTGTGGTTCGCGGCGCTTTGGGTGACACTGGTCTACTTCCCGGTATGCCACTGGGTCTGGGGCGGCGGCTGGATCGGCGACATGGGCGTGCTGGAATTCGCCGGCGGCCTGGTCGTGCATCTCACCGCCGGCACGGCCGGACTGATGGCGGCCATCGTGCTGAGGGCGCGCGAAGGCTTTCCGGACCGCTTGGCACGGCCGCATAACCTGACCCTCAGCGTCATCGGCGCCTGCATCCTGTGGGTCGGCTGGTTCGGCTTCAATGCCGGCAGCGCCGTATCCGCCGGATCCGATGCCGGCATGGCCATGCTGGTGACGCAGATCGCCACCGCCGCCGCCGCATTGACGTGGATGGTCGGCGACTGGATGCGCTATGGAACGCCGAAAGTGCTCGGCATCATCACCGGCGCGATTGCCGGCCTGGTGGCCATTACGCCGGCTTCCGGCTTTGTCGGCCCCGCCGGTGGCGCTCTGATCGGCTTGGCGGCAGGCGCGGTATGCTTTGCCGTGACGCATCTGGTCAAGCAGAGCTTCAAGCTGGACGATTCGCTGGATGTGTTCGCAGTGCATGGCATCGGCGGAGCTCTGGGCACCGTTCTGTGCGGCGTCTTCGCGGCCGAATCCTTCGGCGGCACCGGCTTGCATGCGGACAACATCGGCGAGCAGCTGGCCATCCAGGCCACCGGCGTGGTCGCCGTCTTCGTCTGGACCGCCGTCGCCACCGTCGTGATCCTCAAGCTGATCGGACTGTGGACAGCCGTACGAGCCTCCGAAGAAGAGGAACGCATGGGGCTGGACCTCACGCAGCACGAGGAAAGCGGCTACCATCTGTAAGCCGCCGCCGGCTGCGGCAATGGCAAGGGGCGCTTCGGCGCCCCTTGTTCTAGGGGCTCCTGCCCCGGCCCTGCACGGGAAATCCAGTTGCGGTAAAATGCGCGCAAGGCTCAATGCCGCGCAACCGTTCCGCCATCCCTACATGAGTTTGAAAGGAGGACGCCTTTTATGAAAATGGTAACCGCCGTCATCAAGCCGTTCAAACTGAACGACATCCGGGAAGCCTTGTCCCGGCACGACATTCACGGCATGACCGTCACCGAAGTCAAAGGCTTCGGGCGGCAAAAAGGGCACACTGAGCTGTACCGAGGCTCGGAATACGTCATCGATTTCCTGCCCAAGATCAAGATCGAAATCGCCATCCAAGACGATCACCTCGATGATGTCGTGGAAACCATTTCCGAAGTGGCCAACACCGGGAAAATCGGTGACGGCAAGATCTTCGTCTACGAACTGACCGATATCATTCGGGTACGCACGGGGGAACGCGGCAATGAAGCGGTTTAACCTCCTCGGCGGCCTTGCCGCCATCCTGCTTGCCGCGCCATCGCTCGCTCTAGCTGCCGAACTCAGCGCCGGCGATACCGGCTGGATGCTGACGGCCACGGCACTGGTGCTGTTCATGACGCTGCCCGGCCTGTCTCTGTTCTACGCCGGCCTAGTCGGATCGCACAACGCGCTCAGCGTGCTGATGCAATGCTTTGCGATCGCTTGTCTGGCCTCCGTGCTTTGGGTGCTGTTCGGCTATAGCCTCGCCTTTGGCGACGGCGGCGGCCTCAACGCCTGGATCGGCGGGCCATCCAACCTGTTTTTGGCGGAAGTCGCCCGCGAATCCCTGTCCGGAAGCATCCCGGAGACGGTGTTCGTCATGTTCCAAATGACGTTCGTGATCATCACGCCGGCGCTGGTCGTCGGCGGCTTCGCCGAACGCATGCGCTTCCCAGCCATGCTATGGTTCAGCGCCCTGTGGATCACGCTGGTCTACCTGCCCGTGTGCCATTGGGTCTGGGGCGGCGGCTGGCTCAGCGAGATGGGCGTTCTGGACTTCGCCGGCGGTCTGGTCGTGCATTTGACCGCCGGAGTCGGAGCGCTGGTGGCGGCCATCGTCATAGGCTCCCGCGACGGCTTCCCCAGCAACCTCCGGCCGCCGCACAACCTCACCATGAGCGTTACGGGCGCCGGCATGCTGTGGGTCGGCTGGTTCGGCTTCAACGCCGGCAGTGCTGTGGCAGCCAGCGAAGATGCCGGCATGGCCATGCTGGTGACCCACATCAGCGCTGCCGTCGCCGCCCTGACCTGGATGGCCGCCGAATGGCTGCGCTACGGCAAGCCCAAAATCCTCGGCGCCATCACCGGCATGGTCGCGGGCCTAGGTTCCATCACGCCCGCGTCCGGCTTCGTCGGCCCGCTGGGTGCCATGGTCATCGGCCTCGCCGCCGGAGTGCTGTGCTTCACCGTCACCAACGCCGTCAAGCAGAAGTTCAAGATTGACGACTCGCTGGACGTGTTCGCCGTGCATGGCATCGGCGGCGCTCTCGGCACTGTCCTGTGCGGCGTGTTCGTGGCTTCGGCCCTCGGCGGCGCCGGCCTGCCCATGGGCGTCGACAGCATCGGCGAACAGGTGACGAAGCAAATCATCGGCGTCGCCGCCGTGCTGGCTTGGACGGTCGTACTGACCGCCGCCATCCTCAAACTGGTCAACATGTTCACGCCGGTCCGCGCCAATGCGGACGAGGAACTGGCCGGACTGGACAGCAGCCAGCATCAGGAATTCGGCTACCGCATCCATTAAGCGGAACCTGCCGAACGCAATGGGAAAGGCGCCTGCGGGCGCCTTTCTCATACCCGGCCGACCTCTCGCGCCAAACGGCTCCGTATGCGCTTCCGCCGCACGGCAGGCGGCCTAGCCTGCGCCAAGCTGCTCCCAACCGTCCAAACTCGCCGGCGACGCGGCATCGGCATTATCCCAAACCGCATAGCCGGACTCCCGACCATGCACCGCCACGGCCGCCTCTTCCGGCGACGCGAACGTCAGCGTCGGCGTCCCATTCACCCAAAGATCCCACATGCCAAGCGGCTCGCGTCGAAGTTCGAACATGGCCACTGGCGTTTCGAGTCGGTAAATCATGGCCGCCCCATATTACTTGAGAACCGCACGGCGCCGCAACTCGTACAATGGATGTCCTTCGTCCATTCCCGCGCACGGCTTCACATGGCTCAGGCACAATGCACGTTCCACGGCGTCTTCCCGGACGAGATGCGCGAAAACGGGCAGACCATCGTGTCGCGCGTACTCTTTGACGTCGAATACCGGGGCCAGCTGCACCCCCATCACATGGCCTACGTCATTCAGGTCGATGGTGAAGAGCAGCCACAGGTCACCTCGGACTTCACGCTTCCCTGCCAAGGACTCGCCGATGCCGTCTTCGCCTATCTGGATTACGTCTACGGGCGGCAAAGCCATAGCGTCAGCCATGGCGGCCCCAAAGGCCCCAATCTGCAAGGCAACGTGATGCATGTGATGTGGCGAACGCGACTGGAAATCCCCGATGCCTGACACGCGCCGCAATCCTGCCGGACAGGCTCCGCCCGCCTCACGGCAGGCATGTGCTTTCCATCTCGAGCATCAGGTCTTCCCGGCACAATGCGCTGTGCAGGAAGTAGCAGGGCTGCGCCGCGTCAAGGGCCGCGTCCAGTTCAGCGCGCACTTTCGGCATATGCCCGGGTGCCGCCAGATACACCTTTTCGAACGGCAACTCGCGCAATTGCGCCGGATACGCCGAACCTTCCCGCCGCGCCTGCCCCATGACCAGCGCCTGATTGCGCAGCGCCTCGCGAGCCTGCCGTGCCGCATCGCCCGGATGCAAGGTTGCATGCCCTGCAATGCTGGCCGTGCCCGACAAGTACAGCATCGGCCCGCCGCCGGCCGGATGCGCTGCCACACCGCGGCAAAACGAGAGCCCATGCGGCCCCAGATGCTGCGGATAGTCCGAGGGCGCCGTCTGCCGGGGATTGCCTAAGGGCCGGCCCGCTTCCCGCCCGGACAGGCAGTAGATGGCGAAGCCCGGCGCTTGGCTGCCTGTGGTTGTCACGGCGGGCAACGGCGCATTCCGGGCATGCGCGTCGTCGTTCAAAGCCTGCCGGCGGCCTTCGCAAAACTGCCGGTACCGGCTCTTGCTGCCCTCCATGGCGCCGATTGCCGGGAAATGGTTCCAGATGCGCCACAGCCACGGATAGCCCTGCGCGCGCCCAAGGGCCAGCAACGCACGATAAATGCGTCGCGTCAGCGCCTGCAGCCCCTGCCCCTCCTCGCGGAATACGGCGTGCGCCAACATCAGCGGCCCGCAGCACGCGAAGCGAAAGCCGTGCCCTTCGCCGCACTCATCGACCCGCTCTGCGAGCCAATGCTCGTATAGCGCCTCGCATCCGACCGGCGGCAGTGCCAGCCGCAGTTCAGACCCGACTGCAGCCGTCTCGGCGCCATATACAATGCGCAACAGCGTATGCTCGGCCGATCTCTGAGGGTGCGCCTCCAAGCCATGAACGATGCGGCAGAGCGACGACTTCTGGGACATGACACAACCATCCATACCCGCAGCCCTGCGAGATGCGCACATTTTAGCCGACCGGCAGCACACGCATGATGCAGATCGGCATTGACACCGGCGGGACTTTCACCGACTTCATCGTACTGGATGCCGACGGCTGGCGGGTCCACAAAGTGCTGTCCGACCCGGCCTCGCCGGCCACGGCGATCCTGCACGGCCTGCATGAACTCGGCATCGAACCGCACCATGCATTCCGCCTCGTGCACGGCAGCACAGTCGCCACCAATGCCCTGCTGGAACGTAAGGGTGCGCGTTGCGCCTTCATCACCAACCGCGGCTTCGCCGACCTGCTCGCGCTCGGCCGCCAAGCGCGCCTTGCTCTGTACGACTTGACGCCGCCGCTGGAATCCGAACCCGTGCCGGCGGAACTATGCTTCGAAACCGGCGGACGCCTCGATGCCGCCGGACAGATTCTGGAGCCGCTGACCGATGCGGATCTGCGGCAGCTCCGGCAAGCCGTCGCCCAAGCGCGCCCGGAAGCCGTCGCCATCAATCTTCTGTTCTCGTTTCTGGACGACGATTTCGAAAAGCGCATCGCGGATGCCATGCCAACGGATGTGTTCGTCTCCCGCTCGTCCGAAGTGCTGCCTGAAATCCGCGAATACGAACGCGGCATGGCGACATGGTTGAACAGCTACGTCGGCCCGCGGGTGGCACGCTACCTCGACGAATTGGAGCAAGCCCTGCCTCAAGCCCGGATCGACGTCATGCAGAGCCACGGCGGCACCATTCCCGCCACGCTCGCCGCCCGGCACGCCGTGCGCCTGCTGCTGTCCGGCCCGGCTGGCGGACTGGCAGCGGCTCTGCACATCGGCCGACAAGCCGGCTGCGCCCGGGTACTGAGTTTCGACATGGGCGGCACATCGACCGACGTGGCTTTGCTCGACGACGGCATACGGCTTACATCTGAGGGCGAAATCGGCGGCTATCCGGTCTCAACGCCCATGGTCGACATGCACACCATCGGCGCCGGCGGCGGGTCGCTGGCGTACTGCGACAGCGGCCGGCTGCTGCGGGTCGGCCCGCAATCCGCCGGCAGCCGGCCCGGCCCGGCCTGCTACGCTCGAGGCGGTACGCAGCCGACCGTGACCGATGCCCATGCCGTACTCGGCTGGCTGCCGGAGCAAACCCGCTTGGCCGGCGGCCTTCCAGTGGATGCCGCAGCCGCGCAGCAGGCGGTCGGGCAATTGGCCCGAAAACTGGATTTAAGCCTCGCAGACGCGGCTCGCGGCATTGTGCGCGTGGCCAATGAAAACATGGCGCAGGCCCTGCGCGTCGTATCCGTGCGCCAAGGCTACGACCCGAAGGATTTCGTGCTGATGGCTTTCGGCGGAGCCGGCGGACTGCACCTGTGCGAACTGGCGGACGCGCTGGCCATGCCCCGAGCCATGCTGCCCGCCCACGCCGGGGCTTTTTCCGCCTTGGGCTTGCTGCTGGCGCCGCAAAGCCGGGAATTGTCTCATACCCTGATCGGCAGACTCCAAGCGTTAAGCGATGCCAGCATTGAACAGCACTTCGGCACCCTCGGCGACCGCATCCGCCAAAAAGAAGGTTCCGAAGCCTCCGCCGCATGGCTCGAATCCAAGCATGTGGATGTGCGCTATGAGGGCCAATCATCAACCCTGCGCCTGCCTTGGACTTCGATCGCCCAAGTGCAGGTCGGCTTCCATGCGCGCCACCGCGAACGCTACGGCCACGCTCTGGATGCCCCGATCGAATTGGTTACGCTGCGGCTCGGCCTGCGCAATCCCGAACCGCCGCCCCCGCTGCCGCCTTGGCCCATCCGCACGCCCGCCGAACCAATGGCGTCCGCAACCCCGAAGGATCTTGGCACGACCGTGCCAGTGTACCGGCGTGAAGCGCTGGCAATCGAGCAGACGATAGCCGGCCCTGCCATCGTACTGGAGGCCACGGCCACGCTCGGCATCAAGCCCGGCTGGCGCGGCACCGTCGATGCCTATGGTAATATTTGCTTGGAACGCAAGCTCTGAAGCCTCGTCTCAAGCGCGCCGGCACCCGAGCGGAAGGCTCGGGCCATGCAATGGCGCCCTCCCGGCTCCGCCGGGAAGCCAGCCGGGCCGAAGCATGCCGACCGCCCAACTTGCCCATGCCCCCAACCTCGAACCGATGACACCCATGAAACGATACGCTTGGATCTTATTCTTGACCGTGCCGCTCGCTTCGGCAGGCTGCATGTCCTTGGACACCCTCAACCCGTTCAGCGACGACGAGCCGGCTGCGGAAACGCGGGCTCCGGCCGACAAATTCGTGGACATCAACATCAACGACAATGTTGGCATCCGCATCAAAGACCCGCTCGGCAACCGTCCGACAGGCGCCACGTGCGGCAAATGGGATAACCCGGGAAAGGAAACCGGCGGCGTATGCTGCTGGAACGCACGCGGCGAATGCCAGTGCTCCTGCCCGGAGCGCCCGGAATCCTAGACCGGCGGCCAGAGCCGCCCGCCTACTTGATTTTGGCTTCCTTGTAGAGGACGTGCTTGCGCACCACCGGATCGTACTTCCGGATTTCCATCTTGCCGGTGGCCGCGCGCTTGTTCTTGGTGGTCGTGTAGTAGTGGCCCGTCCCAGCGCTTGAGACCAGCTTGACTTTCTCGCGGACTGCTTTGGCCATGACGTCAGACCTTCACGCCGCGGGCGCGGAGTTCCGTCAGAACCGCATCGATGCCCTTCTTGTCGATGATGCGCATGCCCTTGCGGGAGACGCGCAACTTCACCCAACGGTTTTCGCTCTCCACCCAGAAGCGCTGGGTATGAAGGTTGGGCAGGAAGCGCCGCCGCGTCTTGTTGTGCGCGTGCGAGACATTATTGCCCGACATCGGGCCCTTGCCGGTAACCTGACAAATGCGTGACATGCGGAAAATCCCTGAATTGCCGGGCGCATTTTACCAGAACCTGCGCCGCGGCTCCAGCCACGGCCGTCGACGCCCATGAACGTGCCGCCAGCCGCCCGCGTACTCGGCATCGAGACCTCCTGCGACGAAACCGGCATCGCCATCTGGGATAGCGTAGCCGGCCTGCAGGCCCACCGGCTTTACAGCCAAGTGAAGACGCACCGCCCCTACGGCGGCGTGGTACCCGAACTGGCCTCGCGCGACCATGTACGGCGCCTCCCGCAACTGACGCTGGAGACGCTTGATGCGGCCTGCTGCAAGCCTGCCGAATTGGATGCCATCGCCTATACCGCCGGGCCGGGACTGATCGGCGCCTTGATGTCCGGCTCCGCCTTCGCCTGCGCCATGGCCTACGCGCTGGGTCGCCCGGCGCTCCCGATCCATCATATGGAAGCGCACCTGCTGGCGCCGCTGATGGACAACCCGGAACTGACGCCGCCGTTCGCAGCCTTGCTGGTCTCAGGCGGTCATACCCTGCTGGTGCGCGTGGACCGGATCGGCCAGTACGTCTGCCTCGGCCAAAGCCTCGATGATGCCGTCGGCGAAGCGTTCGACAAGACGGCCCGCATTCTGGGGCTGCCTTATCCGGGCGGGCCGGCGCTTGCGGCTCTGGCGGAGCGCGGCGACCCGGAACGCTTCGATTTCCCACGACCGATGCTGGGCCGCGACGACTGCGATATGAGCTTCAGCGGACTCAAGACGCATGCGCGACGCCTGGCCGAACGCCATGCGCAAGAACCGCAGGCCGCCGCCGATATCGCCGCGGGATTCCAAGAGGCGGCCGTTGATGTCCTAGTCGCCAAGGCGCAACAGGCCATGGCGCACAGCGGCGTGCAGGATCTGGTAGTCGCTGGCGGCGTGGGCGCCAACCGCCGGCTTCGGCTGCGGCTGGCCCAGGCACTCTCGGAACACGGCCGGCGCGCCTTGTGGCCGCCCCCGGAATACTGTACGGACAACGGCGCCATGATCGCCTATGCCGGCATGCTGCGCTTTCAGGATGCCGAACCGGAGGGCTGCCCCACCATCCGAAACCGCGCCCGCTGGCCACTCTCGGAACTCATCCCCCCCGGCGCCACTTGA
The DNA here is from genome assembly GCA_963668445.1 of uncultured candidatus Poriferisulfidus sp. Classification (GTDB taxonomy): domain Bacteria; phylum Pseudomonadota; class Gammaproteobacteria; order Poriferisulfidales; family Poriferisulfidaceae; genus Poriferisulfidus. The sequence goes on along the minus strand of OY764335.1, from coordinate 452,538 downwards.
TCGAACAGCCCATGCTCGGTGTCTGCTGCTGCGGGCCCGCGCCCGTCTCGGCCACCTGCACCATGGCTTGGAACAACTCCCGCCGCGCCTTCGGCACGGCCACCATCCCGCTGGCATCCAAGCGCCCCCGGTACTGCAGCTTCAAATCGGCGTTGTAGCCGAAGAAATCCGGCGTGGCCACCGCACCGTACGCCCGGGCGACCTCCTGCGTCTCGTCCATCAGGTACGGAAAAGAAAAGGCATATTTCTTCGCCACCGCCGCCATGTTGTCGAATGAATCCTCCGCATACTCCTCCGGATCGTTGGGCATGATGGCAACCGTCCGGATGCCGTGCGCTTGCAGTTCCGCCGCATCGCGCACGATGCGCCGTCGCACCGCCTTAACATACGGGCAGTGGTTGCAGATGAACATCACCAACGTACCGGCCGGCCCGCGGCAATCCTGCAGCGACCACTCGCGCCCGTCGATGCCCAGCAAGCGGAAATCGACGGCAGCACGGCCGAAATCGCAGACGGGCGTGTGCTTCAGGCTCATGTCTTGAGCGCCCGCACGGCTTCCGATGCCGCGCTTGACAGGAACATCGCATCCACGCCCACGCCCACGAACGTGAACCCCATGCCGACGTACTGGCGCACCTTCTCCGGCGCGACCCCGAAAATGCCCGGCACCTTGCCCGACTCGCGGCAGACGGCCAGCACCTCCGCGATGCAGCGCTGCATGTCCGGGGCATCAATCTGGCCTGGAATGCCCATGCTCATGGACAGATCGTACGGCCCGACGAACAAGACGTCCACGCCCTCCACCGCCGCCAGTTCATGGGCCCGGGCGACCGCATCGATGTGCTCGATCTGGATCACGGTCAGCAGCGCCTCATTCGCCTGTTTGAGATAGTCTTCGAAGCGCACCCCGTAGCGCTGCGCCCGCGCAATGCCGACGCCGCGCTCGCCGACCGGGGGGTATTTGGCGTAATGCACCACCTGCCGGGCTTGCTCCACCGTATTAACCTGCGGCGCAATGATGCCGGCTGCGCCAATATCCAGCATCTTCTCGATCCAAGGCTCCTCATGCGCCGGAATCCGCACCACGCACGGCGTCGCATCGCCGACCGCTTGGATCAGGGCCTCTACCGCCAACGGCCCGTACGCGCCATGCTCGGCATCCACGAACAGCCAATCGAACCCGGCATCTGCCATGATTTCCGCAACTTGCGGACTGTTCAAGCTGACGATCGTGCCCACTAGGACTTCCCCGGCACACACGCGCCGGCGCAAGCCGCTTTCGAACACCAAAGGGCGCGTCATGCAAGAACCTCCACGCCATGCTCCGTGCCGACCAGCAGCACATCCGCGCCGCGCTGCGCAAACAAGCCCACCGTCACCACGCCGGGAATCTGGTTGAGATCGGCTTCCATGCCCGCCGGATCGAGGATGCGGAGGTTGTGCACATCCAGAATGGCATTCCCGTAATCCGACACGAAGCCTTCGCGCCACTCCGGCATGCCGCCGCGCCGCGCCAGTTCGCGCGCCACCATGGAACGCGCCATCGGCACGACTTCGACCGGCAACGGAAAGGCGCCTAGGCAATCGACCTGCTTGCCGGCATCAATGATGCAGACGAACATGTCGCTGCAGCCCGCAATGATTTTTTCGCCGGTCAGCGCGCCGCCGCCGCCCTTGATCAGGCTGCGATGCCGGGTCGCTTCGTCCGCGCCGTCCACGTATAGGCGCAAGGGCCCGGCCGCATTCAAATCGACCACGCGAATGCCCGCCTCCTGCAGACGCGCCGTGCTGGCTTGCGACGACGATACGGCCGCCTCGATCTTGCCCTTGACCGAAGCCAAGGCATCAATGAAGAAATTGACGGTGGAGCCCGTACCCACGCCGAGCACATCGCCCGGCTCGATGTATTCCAAAGCGGCTTCCGCAGCCTTCTTCTTCGCGTTGTCGCTCATGCCAGGAATCGCGCCTATAATGGCCTAGTGTAGCACTGATTGCCCATGCCTTATTTCGTCTTTCAGGTGGAGGGGGAAGAACCCGCCAAGCGGCGCATGCAATGCTTGGACTCGTTCGATGCCTACCGGGATGCCCGTGCCCTAGCTCGGGCCGAACGCCGCAAGCAGCCTGAAGCGGCGGCACAAGCCGTGCGCGTCGTCTTCGCGGCATCCCAGGAACTGGCCGAAGCCCTCCTGCTGCAGCCGCGCGAGGCCCCCATTCTGCAGGAATGGGAGAAGTAGGCAGCGCGCCCGACATGGACGAGACCCAGTATCGCGAAACCTACCACGCGATCAACGAACGGCGCTGCCATTTCGAAAAGGCCATCACCTCTCGAACCTGCGCCTGCCGCTGCATGCGGCGCTTCAACCTCGCCGACCGCGAAGGCGTCGGCTGCACCGAGGTCCTCGCGCACGAGCGTTGCGGGAATTGGCTGCATTTGCTGCGCCCGGCCTCGCGCTTCGCGCTGGCGCAAGCCCAAATGCCTGACATCCTGCCGCATCGCCTGGAAGCCAAAGTGCAAACAGGAGGCTTGCTCGGCCTGGCCGTCCTTCTCGAAACGGCATCCGGGATAGAGGACATTGCCGCGTTGCTGGAGCGCGCCGCCAATGCCTACGGCAGTCTGGCCGGCATTCCGCTACATGACGTCATTCCGTCCGTCGCCGCTTACGAACCACGCCGCAGGCGACGAAATCACGCACGCACGTAGCCGTCCCGAAACCATCCGCGGCAGACGAGCATGAATCAGGTGCCAAGCGCCGGTAAATATCGAATACTTGCGACCGTATAGCCGGCCGGCCACACATGCGCAGAAGACATTCCCAGCCCTTCTCATCGATGGTAATGCAAAACGGATGAATGCCGCGTATCTTCGGGCCATCCGTCCGACAGCGTGATTCGTAGCCTGCTGCGTGCCTCCAAATGGCGCAACTGCTCCGACGGATGTCGGATGGCCATGCCCATGTGCGTGTGATCCTGCGGCTGCTATGTTTTGGCCAGCCCGCAGTTCGGCCGATGCTGGACAGCAGGTTCGAAAAGACTGGTCCGGTTCAAAACCATGCAGTTCTATGGCACGAGCACCTCACACCGCAAGATCGAATGCGAGATCGCGAATATCACGCAAGCGACGGCCATGCACCATAGTCTCCAGCATCTCCGCTTGATCCGCCAGCTGCGAAGTTGCAGCGCAGGTTTCCCGCAGTTCATCCAAGGCAAAGTGATAGACGCAATCCAAATCGCCTGTGCCTAATGCCAGCGATGCAATCCTCATGGGGAGAGGTTCCGCCGTCACCGCCACAATATGCGGGAGGCGACCCTTGCGGTTACGAATCAGATTCAGCGCCTCCGTACGCGTGTTTTGAGAACGGTCGCTCCGGATCGTCCACTTGCATGAAATGCTGGCATGCAGGAACGGCACAGACTCGTCTGGATTCTTGCCTAGGAAAGGCGTAAGCAGAACCTCATGGGAATCTCTCAAGAAGGCTCCGTCCATGTTGACTTGATCTGGCGTGACCGGGTCGCGGGCAATGACGATATCCGGGGTCACAATGTATCCTTGCCCGAACGCAGCCGAAAGTGCTTGGTTACCGCTTACGATGGCATCCAACGCATTTAAATGCTGGTACTGCGCGAAATTGTAGATCTTCGTCTGCGCCGTCATGTATGTCCACTGCCCGGGACGCAAATGCCTAACCGACTCAAATGCGCGTTCCACGAAATCGCATGTGACTTTCTCAAAAAGCGACCCTGCCGTCTGTCCCGCGATTGATGCCTGTCGCTGTCCAAATCCCAGTATCTCAGAGATACCGTTAGCAATGAGCATACTGGACTGGCTGCTGCCATCGGCGAAATTCGGATAAGACGCGCCCCTGCTCTTGACCATGCGGACGATCTGGTCCCCGATCTTGGCATGGTAGTTGCGCCGCAACTCATTCAAAGTCTGCACGATGCCCCTCGCGAAGTCTGTTCTCAGACCGAGAGCAATTGCTGCACATTGCGCTCAATGCGCGATTTCGCATGCCCTACGTATTCTTCGTTGAGTTCGACCAAGATAGCCCTGCGTCCCAGTTCAGCGGCGACCACCCCCGTCGTGCCTGAGCCGGAAAATGGATCCAGCACCACGTCCTTGGGGCGGCTGCCCAAAAGGATGCATCGCCTCGCCAACTCCCGAGGAAAGACGGCAGGATGGTCTCTGCCTTCGGCATCAGGTCCCAAAAGCCAGTAATTCCTGAGATTGGCACCCGTTTTTTCGCGGATTGCCTGATTGTCGTAATAGTAATGTGGCGTCTTGACAAACAGGAAAATGTCTTCCGTGGCATTGGATGGACGGTTCTTGACGCTTTCCGGCATTGGCGCCTTTTTGATCCAAGTGATGCACGAACGCAGCAGCCATCCATCTTCCTGAAGCGCAAACGCCACGCGCCACGGCAATCCCATCAAGCTCCGGTCCTGAAGCCCCCAGCATTCCGGCACCTTGCAGTTCCGGCGCTGCACCAGCTTTCTAGTATTGCCGACTTGCGCATTGGGACCGCAGCGGCCGACCCCGCCGTTTCTGGCATATCCGTCTCCGATGTTCAGCCAAAATGTGCCATCGTTCGACAGCACCCGCCGAACTTGGCGGAAGATTGCCACCAGATTCTCCACATACTCTTCGGGCGTATCCTCCGCACCGACCTGTGCGGAATGGTCGTAATCGCGCAATCCCCAATACGGCGGAGACGTGACGCAGCACTGCACCGAACCTGCCGCGATTTGAGGCAGCAAACCGCGGCTGTCGCCTGCCAAAACCTCAATGTCGCCGCTGCCATGCGGCTTCGGAGCGGTGCCATTGTCGTCCATCGTAGGTTCCATGCCAGTGTCCGACCAATTATACTCGCCTGCCTCACGGCGGCATGAAGCCGCCCTCCATCGCCTGCCCATCCAATCGTGCAGTACAATGCCTCCATGCGGCTGGATTTCACCAAAATGCAAAGCTTGGGCAACGACTTCATCGTATTCGATGCCTGGGAGCGCGAGATTTCCCTGACCCCGGCGCAAATCCGCCGTCTGGCCGACCGTCGCGTCGGCATCGGCTGCGATCAGATACTGATTCTGGATGCGCCCACGAACGACAAGGCCCACTTCTCCTACCGGATCTATAACGCCGACGGCCAGTCCGTTGAACAATGCGGCAATGGAGCGCGCTGCTTGGGGCGCTATGCGCACGACCGCGGCTACGCCGCCGAAGCCCAACAACGCGCCGAATCCCCGTGCGGCGTGGTAACGCTGGAATTGCATGACGACGCCTCCGTCAGCGTCGATATGGGCATCCCGAAACTGGCGCCGGACGAGATCCCGTTTACGCACCGCCATCAGCAGACCGCCTATGCGCTGGAGGTCGGCGGGTGCGAGCATTCCATTGCCGCCGTCTCGGTCGGCAATCCGCACGCCGTACTGACGGTAGACGCAGTCGATAGCGCACCCATGCATTCCTTGGCCCCGCGCATCGAGACCCACCCGCGCTTTCCGCGCCATGCGAATGTCGGCTTCATGGAAATCTCCACGCCGCGGCATATCCGGCTGCGCGTATGGGAGCGCGGCATCGGCGAAACTCCGGGCTGCGGCACCGGCGCCTGCGCAGCCGTCGTAGCCGGGTGCTTGGCAGGCAAACTGGAAGAACGCGTCACGGTCACGCTGCCCGGCGGCGACCTGCATGTCCGGTGGCCAGGCAAAGACCGGTCCGTGCAGCTGCGCGGCAGTGCCGAATACGCCTTCCGTGGCGCGGTGGACGCATGAGCACCAAGCCCAAAACCGCCAAGCGCACCTTGAGCTCGCGGCAAGTGCGCGACTGGCTGGCAAAGCATCCGGATTTTTTGGCGCGGCATCCGGACGTGCTGGAACGCATGGAACTCCCCAAGCCGAAAAGGGAGGATGGGATCCTCTCTTTCCAAGCCTATCAAGCGGACCACTTGCGCGAACGCAACGCATACCTCGAATCCCTGTTCCGGAAGGCCCGCCGCAATCAGGGCCTGATCGACCATACGCTGGCCTTGGCAACCGAGAGCGTCGCCGACCGTCCGCGCAACCTGCGCCGGGCCATCGAAGCGCAAGAGCAGCGCCTGCGGCAACACTTTCCGAATGCCGCATGGGCCATCCGAATGCGGCCCGAAATCCAGCGCGTATCCAAAAAATTTATCATTCCGGAACACAAACCGCTCGCCCAAGCCATCATGAAATGCTTCCGCAAGGGGCCGCAAGTCCTATCCGACCGCGACACGGTGCGACTGCTCTGGCCTGCAACGAAAACAAATTCCGAAACCGTGCTGATCGCGCCGCTGAAGCAGCGGCGACACTACGGCATCTTGTGCCGCGAACTGCCGCCCGGCGCCAGCCACGACGGCGACACCACCCTGCTGCTGCATGTCGCCAACCTCACGACCGCCTTCCTCGCCCGCTTCTGCAAACCGTCATGACCGAACCGAACCCGGCAAGCGAATGGCTGCGCGGCTTCCACAAGAAACTGCGCTGGGAATGCAACTATTCGCCACACACGGTGGCTGCATACATGCAAGACGTCGAAAAGTTCCTCGCCTGGCTGCAAGGGCAATCGCTGGAACTCGCGCACACCCGGTCCGACGACGTCCGGCGCTATGCTTCGCAACTGTTCCGCCAAGAGCATGCTCCGCGCTCGATCCAGCGCAGCTTGGCGGCGTTGCGCAATTTCTTCGGGCATCTCGTCGACATCGGACAACTCAGCGACAACCCGGCGCATGCCATCAAGGCGCCGCGCCAAGCGCGCTCGTTGCCGAAAGTACTGGATGTCGATGCCATGATGCGCCTGCTCGACACCACCCCGGAGGGAAACCTCGGACGCCGCGATCTGGCTATGTTCGAACTGCTCTATTCCAGCGGGCTACGCGTTTCCGAACTGGTCGGCCTGGATTGCGACCGTCTGGATTTGCATGCCGAAGAAGTACGAGTGTTCGGCAAGGGCCGAGTGGAACGGCAACTCCCGGTAGGCCGTCGCGCCGTCGATGCCGTGCGCGGCTGGCTCGAAGTCCGCGATCAGATGGCGAAGCCGGACGAGACGGCACTGTTCGTCAACCGCCGAGGCCGCCGCATGACGACCCGCAACGTGCAAATGCGCCTGTGCCGCTTCGGCTACGAACACGGCAGTGCGCAAGCCTTGCACCCCCATATGCTGCGCCACTCGTTCGCCAGCCACATTCTGGAGTCGTCCGGCAATCTCCGCGCCGTGCAAGAACTGCTCGGCCACCGGAGCCTTAGAACCACGCAGGTTTATACGCATCTCGATTACCAGCATCTGGCCAAAACCTATGATGCCGCCCATCCGCGCGCACGACGCCGCGACTGAACGCTTCGATGGCCCGGCACGTCCCCACGGAACTGCATCTGCACCAGCGCTCCAGAATTCTGGAGGTTGCGTTCGGCGACGAACGCTTCCGGCTCAGCTGCGAATACCTGCGCGTGCATTCTCCTTCCGCCGAAGTCATGGGACATGGCCCGGGGCAGGAAAGCCTGCAGGTCGGCAAGGAAGATGTCGCCATCGACGCCATCGAGCCGGTCGGCAATTACGCCATTAAGCTTGTGTTCAGCGACAGCCACGACACGGGCATCTACTCTTGGGATTATTTGTACGAACTTGGCCGCGACTACCCGCAACGCTGGCAGCACTATCTCGAGCGCCTGAAAGAGGAAGGCGTCGAGCGCAAGACGGCCGAGAACTAAGCGCATGGCGCAATTCGGCTACACCCAAATCCCGGCGGATGAAAAGACGCAACGCGTCCATGACGTCTTCGCTTCCGTGGCTTTCCGCTACGACCTGATGAACGACTTGATGTCGCTGGGGCTGCACCGCTTCTGGAAACGTACGCTGATGCTGTACGCGCAATTGCGCGAAGGGCAGCACTTGCTGGATCTGGCCGGCGGCACGGGCGATTTGGCAAGACTGGCGCGGCCGCTGGTGGGCGCAGACGGCCACGTGGTGCTGTGCGACATCAACGCAAGCATGCTGGAGCACGGACGCAACCGCCTGCTTGATGCCGGCATTGCGGATGTGCCTGCCGTGCAGGGTGACGGCGCGAAACTGCCCTTCGAAGACGCATCGTTCGACCGCGTGCTGATCGGATTCGGCCTGCGCAATGTCACCGACCCTTCGGCCTGCCTGCGCGAGATGCGGCGGGTGCTACGGCCCGGCGGCCTGGCTTTGGTGCTGGAGTTCTCGCACCCTGCCGCATGGCTGGCACCGCTGCACCGCCGATACACGCATCGCGTCCTACCGAAACTCGGCGAAATGGTGGCAGGCGACCGCGGCAGCTACCGGTACTTGGCCGAGTCCATTGCCGTGCACCCCGACCAGCGTACGCTGCGCGAAATGATGCGCGCGGCCGGCTTCGAGGCATGCCGCTACTTCAACCTGAATGCTGGCATCGTCGCCATCCACCGCGGTGCGCGGGTTGATTGACGCCGTCCGACCAGCCGCATAGGCGCTTCCCTATTCGACCATCATGCCCAGAAAGGTGCCGCCGTTGCGGCGCGTCAGTTCCCGCATCAGCCCGGCAAAACGGCTGGTCGTATTGGCATAGCTCGGGTCGATGTTCTCGATCTGCATGCGCGTGAAAAAGCCGACCGCATGGATCCGCACTTGGCGCTTCCCGTTCCGATGGTTGAGCCGCTCCACCTGATCCACGACTGTCTGGATCGATTGCCCCGTGTATTCGTCGCCGAAGATGAACAGGCTGATTTTGTCCGATTTCATCCGGAACCGTTTGATGGCTTCGAGAATGCCTTCGGCCGGGCTGGAGTTGCTGTATGAATGCCAGGAGTCGATGCGATTCAAAATCACTTTGCGCCGCGCCGGCGTATCCGGAATCCAGCGTCCGCGATAGCCGCCGAACATGTACTGGCCCATATCGTTCATCACTTGCAGGCCGCGTACTTTCGGATAGGCATCCAGCAGGGCGATCAACTGCTCCTTGACTTCCGTCCATGCGAATTGCTTCATGCTGCCGGACGTGTCGATGATGAAAATCAAATATTCGCTGTCAGCCGGAATGCCGCCGATCACATCCGGACTTGAGGCCGTCAGATCCAAAGCGCGCATTTCCTTGGTAAGGCTTTGCAGCGCGGCCTTAAGGCTGTCTTCGATCATGGCTTGGGCGCGGACACCGGCCTGCTCCTGCCGGGCGGCAGCCAAGGCTTGCCGCTCCGCCTGCAATTGCTGCCGCTGTTTGCGAACCTGATGCTGCGTCGCGTCTTCTTCGGACGCTAGGACAGCCCGCACATGCATGATGTTCGCCAACCGGTCCTGCAAGCGTTCGATCTCGGCACGCAAATCCTCAATTGGCTCGCCGACCGTGTTCTTGGTGATCAACAGCAGCAGCACCATGGCGCCAAACCCGCAACTGACGACATCCAGAAACGCCAAGTTGTTGTCGTCGCGACGGCGGGCGCGCCTCATGGCCAATCCTCCGACGGCGCCAAAAACTGCCCGTCGGTCTGCATGGCGAAGCGCCAATAGGCCCCGGCCGCCTGCGGGTCGCCCTCCAGCGGCAGCAGCACAATGCCGAACGGCGGGTGGCTGACGTTGCGCGTCGCATCTGCGAAGAACTCCATGCGCTTCTGGGGGCTGACGCGGGAGCTTCTGAAGACCTTCCCGAACAGGCCGCTGCCTTGCGTCGGCAAGCCGTCCGTAATCATGTACACCGCATCCGGCCGTGGTGCGAGGCGCGCCATCTTCTTGAACGTCGTATCCAGCCGCGTGCCGCCGGCCGGCACCCAGTCCGCGACCGTGTCGAGGACCTCCTGCATTTTCCGCGCATCGCTTGCCGGCAGCCAGCCGGATCGTGCCGGTACGGCATCGACATTGAAGCCCCACACCTGATAGTGCGCGTCCTGCGGCAGATGCGCCAGCATCCATTCGAGGATGGAACGCGTCCAGCGCCATTTATACGTCTGCTTCTGATGCTCGATCGGCAGGAATTTATTGCGGATGACGGCTGCGATTCGCGCATCCATCATGCTGGCCGAACGGTCGACCAGAATCAGGATCCGCCGTCCTTCCATGCGGAAGCCGGCGACGTACTGGCGCTGCCCTTCGCCGGCGCGTGCTCGTGCCTGCCGGCTGGTCTTGGCTTCCTGCAGCTTTTGCTGCATGCGGCGCACTTCCGCTTCCAGAAGGTGCGTGTCTGTAGCCTGAGGCTGGCTGGCACGCAATTGCGCTTCCGCCGTAATGGCGGCAATGCGCTCCTGTGCCACGCGCTGCAGTTCGCGGCGCAACTGCTGCTGCTGGCGCCGATGCTCGGCGACCAGTTCTTCCTGCTCCTGCAGCGCCTGCTCCAGCAGATGCACGTCGGCTTCGCCGCTTTCCGATGCGTGCGCCAACTCGGTCAAGTTGTGGTCGATGATCAGGAACAGCAGTACCGCTGCACCCAACCCGCAGGCCATGACATCCAGAAACGCCAATCCGAACGGATTCAGAAAACGGCTACGGCGACGCTTGGCCATGCAGATTTCCGATCATCATGAGGTGCTCCGGCGACTCCGTCGGCGGCAACTCTTCCGCCACCCGCGCATACGCATCCGGCATGGGATCCGGGCAGCACGGAATGTCCGAAGCATCCGGCGGCAGCGGCAAGTCCAAGGGCGACAGAAGCCGCAGTTCCGCACCGTTCTCAGCCAGCTGCTCCGGCCAATGGATGCGGAACGCTTCGGCATCCAGCGCCACTTGACACGAATCCAGTTCCAGTCCCACCGTCGGCGAAGGACGTCTGAAAGCTTGGCGCAGTTGCGCGAACAACTGTTCCCGATTGGAGACCAGATTGCGATGGATGTCGAACCGCCGCTGCGTGGCAAACGCCTCAGCCGCCAGTTCCATCCACTCCGCGAAGATATGGTAGAAGCCGAAGTCCCGGATCATCTCGCCGGCTTCAAGCCGCACCGCATCCGCCTGCACTTCGAGCGTCGAGGCGCAGGTGCATGTGCGGCTGAGTTCCAGCATCCGGTAGCGCCCTTCCGGCAACTCGCGAGCCGCCAGCAGGGCCCGCGGCAGGATATGGCGCGGCTGGTGGCCCAATGCCTGCAGCACGCCCAGCAGCCGTTCCAAACGCGGCAAATCTAGCATTCCGCTCGCCGCCAAATCCAGCGGCTCGCCGGATGACGGCATGAATTCCTGCAATTGAAAGTACGCCAAGTCCAGATTTGAGCAGCCGTCCTCGGCGCCAACGGCTTCAAGCGTATCGAAATAGCTGTTGTTCTCGGCACGTTCGGCGGTCGGACGCAAGAGGGCACCGGCCGCTTCCCCGAACCGAAAGCCCTGCCGCCCCTGCGTCTTGGCAATGCACCATTCGGAATGCCAAGCATCGCCATCCGGGCGCGCCAGCAGATAGCCGTCGACCCTAAGTAGCCGGCTCATCCGTCCGCACCCGTTCGCGCATATAGCGCAACAGATGACGCTGGCAATGCTCTTGGGAATTCAGCACCAGCACCTCTTGGGACTCTTGCAGTTTGTACAGCAACAGCATGATGAACAGGCTAATCAGCAGCGCCACGAAAGTGGAGTTGAACGCAATGCCCAAGCTTTCGGTCACCGGGCCGATGTTTCCCCGCGTCGCTTCTTCGGCCTGCCCCAGCGCCGCGCCGATGCCGCGCACCGTACCGACGAAGCCGATGGAAGGAATAGCCCAAGTCAGATAGCGCACCAGCGCCAATTCCGTATCCTGCCGCTCCGATTCCAGTTCGCAGCTGGCCTTCATCGCCGCCGTCGCATCCGAGACCGAATGCGTGGTGAAGAACCGGTCCAGACAGGCATCGGCCGCCCGGTACAGGGCGGTGTCGGCGTAACCCTGCGTTCGCGCCTGCTCGCGTACTTCCGTAAAGCGCGCCAAATCCTGCGACTGCGGCAAAATCAGGTCGGCGTCTCGGGTCTCCAGAAAACTCGCTTCGCCGCGCCTCCCCGGCCGGCTCAGCAGCCGCCGCGCAAACCTCAGCTTGAACAGTTTCATCCACATGATCGACAATGCCCAAAACATCGCGATGAAACAGGCTTCCTGCTCGTAGTCCTTGATGACCGTCGCGATCCGCCCCCACAGCGGCAGTTCCGCTGCTTCCTCCTCGGCCTGCACCGCCGCCAATTGCGCATGTTCGTGCGCTGCCGGCCGCACCGCCAGTTCGTACGCCGCATGCACGAACACCAAGCACACCGCCAAGGCCAGCGCCTGCCAATAGGCTTCGCGTTCGCGCCAATGCTTCACTGCGTCCATCTCAAATGTCGTTCGGCAAATCCACGGCCTGATCCAAAGAAATGCGTTCCTTTGGCGTCAACTGCTTGAGCGTGACCGGCGCATCCTGCAAGCGCTTCAGTTCCGCGCCGCTGATGACTTCGACCACTTGCGCCTCCGTTTCCGGAGCCGGCGCTTCGGCAGGCGCCTTCGGCTCTTCGTCGGCGTGCGCGCACACCGCCAGAAAACCCAAGCCGAGCAGCCGCCATGCGTTCATGGCGCCTCCAGATAATACGCCAGCCGAAAGCCGACATCGTCGCGAGGCTCCAGACCGTAGCGGCGATGATTCAAGCTCAGCACCTTCTGATTGCTGTCGCGCCAGCCGAAGCCGCGGATGACATGGTGCCGACCGTGCGCTTCGCCGAGCGGATTGACGCGTTCCGCCTCCGGCTGCCCCGAGATTTGCAACTTGTCCAGAAACACGTCGTGCATCCATTCCGCCACATTGCCCGGTAAATCATACAACTTGCGCGGCGACGGCTTGAAACTGCCGACCTCCGCGCTGACCGGAAAGCCGTCGTTGTAGTTCTGCATGACTGCGCTCAACAGGCCGGAGGCGCTGGCGTCCGCCAGATTCGCATAGCGGCGCGGCGGCGCGGCGGCGCTGCCCCAAGCGAAGCGTTTCCCGGAACGGGTCAGCCATACCCACTCCGCTTCGCTGGGCAATCGGTAGCCAATGGAACCGGCATCGAAGCCGGCCACTTTGCCGTTCTGCTCGCGATAGAATGGGGCCACGCCGGCCTGCCGGCTCAGCCAGTTCGCGAACCGCGCCGCATTCTCCCAAGCCACACGCACGACCGGTTGGCTCTCCCGATTCAGCCGTTGGCCGCTGAATTCGCCAGAATCATGCTCCGCCTGATAGCGTCGGTACAGCGCATTGGCCACCTCCTTATCCATGATGGCGAACGGGCGCGTCAGCCGCACCGGAATGCGCCGCCGCGTGGTCGTCAGTTCCAGCGACTCGTACGGTCGGAATGCCACGAACGTCAACTCCTGCTCCTGTTCGTATTTCTTCCGGTGCGCCAGTGCCACCTGCGCCTGCGACGGCAAGGCGGCGGTCACGCGTTGCGGTTCGTCCGGATGCGGCACCACAGTGTAGCGTCGAGCCACGTAGCCTGGCGCCGATACCTCAAGGGTCTGCGCCCGCTGCAACAGGCGCAGCTGACGCTGCGTCTCGACCCGGCCGTTGATGCGCACCGTGGCATTGGCCGGCACTGGCCGCACATCGACAAGCCCGTAGCGCGGCTCCAGCACGACGGCATGCTGCCGACGACCGGACTTCAAGACCACTGACTGCCGGCTTGGCCCGTAGCCCGGATGCAGGACGGCAATCTTTACCTTCGCGCCCGGAGCGCCGCGGAATGTCCATGGCGTCCGGCCCTTCCAGACGCCATCCAGAAGCACATCCGCGCCTTCGGGCCGGCTGGTCACCGTCATCGTCGCCGGCACGACCACGGCCTTCAGCGCCACCTCCATCTCCACCCGCCGCCCGTACCCTTCAATCTGCACATCCTGGCGATGGGCCGCATAGCCCGGCGCCCGCACTTGCATGGCGTAGCGGCCCGGCGCAAGCTCGCCGATCACTTTGCCCGTCGCTCCGGCCTGCTTCCCGTCCAGCCACACGCCGCCTTCGACGGCAGGCTTCACACGCACCCTCAATTCGCCTGGAAGCGGCTCCAACTGTGCCCGCACGATGCGCGGCGCTTCCTCATCCGCCTCGAACTCCACCCGCAACGGTCGATAGCCGGGAGCTTCCAGCATGGCGGCGTGCGAACCGCGCCAAAGCAGGAATCGATTGCCCACCAGCATGTGCGGCGTCTCCATCCTCACCGTCGCGGAGGCCGGGCTGACATCAAAGCCCATCAGATGCAGCTGCCCCACCGCGTACCATGCCGCTCCCACCAACAGTACCGCAAGCCCCCCGAGCAACAGGCCCAGCGGCATGCCCGTGCGGCGGCGCACGGCTTTCCTTCGGGGCGGCTCATACGGCCGAGGCACGACCCGTTCGGACTCGTGCTTCATCGAATCGACTCCGTGCATCGGATATCCGCTGTCAAACTCTCGCCGGGACGCACGCGCAGCGTGGCCTGAACATCGCGAAAGCCCGGACGGCTGGCCACCGCCACATAATCTCCTGGCAGCAACTGCAGCGTCTCGCGCTCCAGCTGGCCCAGCCGGCCGACGCCATAGATTTCCAGTTGCGACAAGCCGTCCGACGTCAGCGTCAGCAGCACCGGCGTCTCAGCCAGCTTGAAAGCGGCCGCCAAGTCGCGTCGCGCCTGCTCGAGGCGACGGTCGCGCAAGCCCTCCCGGTCGAGGCGCACAAGCCACTGGCGCGCACGCGCACGCACCACCGCGTCGTACAGGCCTTCTTCGACCTTCAGTTCCACCAGTTCCCGATGCGCCGCCAAATACGGCGCCACCTTGGCACGCTCCAGCTGCGCCGCCTTCATGTACGGCGATACAGCCAGAGCCTTAAGATACAGCGCGTCCGCAGCCGCCCAGTCTTCCGTTCGGCGAGCTGCTGCGGCTTGCTGCAACAGCCGCCGCGCCCGTTGCTGACGCCATTCCGCCTGCGCCTGCTGCAGATAGGCCGCCGCGCGGTCGCCGTCAACCTGCGCCCAATATTTCGCCGCCTGCTCCCAATCGCCCTCGAGCATGGCGCGGAATGCCTGCTCGCGCACGCCGTCGGCCGCACTTGCCAGCCCGGCAGCCAAGACTGCCGCCCAGCCTGCTCCGTACCGAATCAGTTGGAACCGCCGCGTTCCGCCGCGTAAACCTGAGCCAGAATTTTTCGCCACTGCTGGTATTGCTCTTCGATGGAACCCGTCAGGGTATGCGTCTGGTTCTCGACGTGCACCACCTGCGTTTCCACTTCCAGATTGAGCGACTGCCCGAGCTCCTTGAGCGCCGCCTCATGGATCTCCGTCGCCTCATAGTCTTGATAGGCGTCGTAGGTGGCGTACGCGCCGCCCGCCGCAACAAGCACGCCGAGGTCGCGCATCTGCGGACTGGAGCCACTGTCGGCCGCCATCGCCACGCCGCCGGCAATGGCGAGCACGCCCAGCAGGCCCTGCGCGACGCTCGCGAAGACGCCTTCGTCGTGCGCCCGCCGCTCGAAATAGCTCTGCCGAGCCCAATCCCGATACGCAGCGTCGATCTGGTTCGCGAAGTTCTCGGAGTATTTCTGCACGGACTCGACGAACACGTCGTCGCGCTCCTTGACTTGCAGCACCAACTGGTACAGCGTGTCCTCCTGAGCCGGCAACGCCGCAAGCCGCAAGCGCCCGTCGCGCTGCTCGACATGCCGTTCAAACGCCTCCGGCGCGAACTCCTTGGCGAAGCGCAACTCCGCAACCGCTCGGATCTCCTTCAGGGCGGACGCGCCCTGCAAGTTCCGCTTGTGCAGCAGATCAACCGCAATCTGCTCGAACAAGGCATCGGTGGCACGGGTTTTCGAGCCTTCCGCATAGTCGGCCTCGGTGAACTCGTGCCGGTAGATGCGCTGGAACCATTGCGCCCCCGTTGCATCCGTGGCGCGGATCTCCAATTCCAGATCTGTGCCGTTGGACTTCAGGATGGCGCCTTCGACGCGCAGGTCCGTCATCGCCCGGGCCGGTGCTAGCCACACGTTTCGCCAGCCGCCACCGCGCAGCATCGCCTGACGCAACTGCTGCGGAAAATACAGCGTCTCCGCCGCCCGCACCTGACGGAATGCTTCGCCCGCCTCAACCTCTGCGTCGCTCACCTTGCCCCGAAAGCGCACAATGCCCACATCGAGATGCAATTCTTCCGGAATCGCCTCCGCGACCGGCTCGTCGACCGTCTCCGACGACCAGTAGTCCGCGCCCAGCTTCGGCGTCTGGCAGCCGCCGGCCAGCGCGGCCGCCAGCACCAGCACAACCAAGTTCAGTTCGACTTGAGACTTTTGCATTTCTCCTCCAGCTTCCTTTTGATCTCAGGGTCCGGTTCGCGTTGCGCCATGTCGCACACCTGCCGAGCCACAATGTCGTCATCCTCCTCGTAGGAGCCTACCCGGCCGGACTTGCCAGTCGCAACATTGCCCGGCAAACGTCCTTCCGCCGTATCGGGTTCCTGCGTACCGGAAGCATCCGGATCCTCGTCCATCGTACCGCCGGCAGCGCTTCCCGTTCCGCCGTCGGCGCCATCCTTTTCCAAATCCTCCAGACCCGCGCCGCTCGCCGTAGCATCGCCGGCGCTGCGTGCTTCCGCATGCGCTTCCAACAGGAGCCCGTCTATCTGGTCGAGCGTCGCCTGCGCATCCTCGAGCAGTTTTTCGCGCTGTTCCTCGGTGCTCATCCGTCCGGAAAGATCAGGTGCCGCTCCCGTCGTCGTCGCATCCGAAGCCGGAGGGTCGGCAACTTCTGCGCCGACCGGTTGCGGTTCTTCGACTTCCGCCGAGGTGCCGTAATCGTCCACCAGACGCAGCACTATTTGCACGCCTGAGCCCCAGCGGTCGCCGAATGCCGCTTCACCAGCATGAAGCTGATCGCCAAGCAGCACCGCAAGCAGGAAAACTGGTAGAAGACAGAGATTTTTCATGGCTCCCCTATTATAAACCCGGCGATTTGCCGATGCCACATCGGCTGCGGAGGTATCGGCGACGGAAGCCTTCAAGATGCGCGCCCCCGATGCGGCCGTGGCCGGCGCATTCCCCGAACCCTCTATAATTCCGACTCCCGCATGTTCCGCCAAGTTCCGGAGCCATGTACGCGACTTTATCTGCCCTCATCCAAAAGACGCTCAGCACCGATGCCGAAGCGCAGGAGCGCTTGCAAGCCATGGATCCGTGCACGGTGCGGCTGGAATTAGAGCCCTTGCCGGCGATGGGCTGGAGCGTTCGGGACGGGCAGCTGGCAATCGAGGAGCCGAGCGCGAATCCGGATCTGTCCGTCCGTGGCCATGCGGCCGCGTTCGCCCGCTACGCGCTGGACGGCCGCACCGACGGCATCCATCTCGAGGGACGGGCCGAGGTGGCGCAGCAGCTGCGCGCCTTCCTGACCCAGCTGGACATTGATTGGGAAGCACTGCTGGCGCAACGGATAGGGGGCACTCCGGCGCGGCTGATGGCGCGGACCGGGCTGGAATTCGCGCAGGCCGCCCGGCGCATCGCCAAAGCAGCTGAAGTCAACGCCCAAGACTACCTGCACGAGGAATCCGGGCTGTTGCCACGCGCCGAGGAGCTCGAACGGTTCGTCCGCGACGTCGACCGGCTGCGCGATGACACCGCCCGCTTGGAGCTGCGGCTCGACCGCCTCCAGACATGAACCTGCCTGGGCGCGTCGCCGCGAGATTGCTGCGCATCCGCTGGACGCTGATGCGGCACGGCTTGGACGACCTCGTCCTGTCGCCATTGCATCGCCCGCTGCGCTGGCTGTTCCGCCTGTTGCCATGGCATTGGCAGTGGCTGCGCCCGAACCAAGCGGCGCGAGCCATGCGCATCCGCCGTGCTCTGGAGGATTTAGGACCGATCTTCGTCAAGTTCGGGCAGATGCTGTCGACGCGGCGCGACCTGCTGCCGCCGGATCTTGCGGACGAACTCGCGAAACTGCAAGACCGCGTGCCGCCTTTCGACGGCCAGGTCGCCCGCGCTGAAATCGAACGCGAACTCGGCCAGCCGGTGGCGCGGATCTTCGAGCGCTTCGATGCCGCTCCGCTCGCCTCCGCCTCCATCGCCCAAGTGCATGCGGCGCGGCTGGACGGCGCCGATGTCATCGTCAAAGTCCTGCGCCCCGGCATCGAGCGGATCATCCGCCGCGACATCGAACTGATGTACGCCGTGGCGCGCCTAGCCGAGCGCTACTGGCCGGAGAGCCATCGCCTGCATCCGGTAGAACTGGTGGCCGAATACGAATCCATCATCTTCGACGAACTGGACCTGACCCGGGAGGCCGCCAACGCGAGCCAGTTGCGGCGCAATTTCCTGCACAGCGACCTGCTGTACGTGCCCGACGTGTACTGGGACCATACGGCCCGGCGCGTCATGACCATGGAGCGCATCGACGGCATCCAGATTTCCGACCGCGAGGCGCTGCTGGCGCATGGCGTGGATCTGAAGGCACTGGCGGAACGCGGCGTGGAAATCTTCTTCACGCAGGTGTTCGACCACAATTTCTTCCATGCCGACATGCACCCGGGCAACATCTTCATTTCCCGCGAGACGCCCGAAACCCCCAAGTACAGCGCCGTCGATTTCGGCATCATGGGCTCGCTGTCCGCCTTCGACCAGCGCTATCTGGCACTCAATCTGGCGGCGTTCTTCAACCACGACTACCGCCGCGTGGCCGAGTTGCATATCGAATGCGGCTGGGTGCCGCCGGGTACGCGGATTGCGGATTTCGAGGCGGCCATCCGTACCGTCTGCGAACCGATCTTCCAGCGTCCTTTCGCGGAAATCTCATACGGCCAGCTGCTGATGCGCCTGTTCCAAACCGCCCGGCGCTTCCATATGGAAGTGCAGCCGCAACTGGCGCTGCTGCAGAAGACCCTGCTGAACGTCGAGGGCTTGGGCCGCGAACTGTATCCGGAATTGGACCTGTGGACGACCGCCAAACCGTTCCTCGACCGTTGGGTGAGCCAACAGACCGGATTGCCGGCGCTTTCCCGAACCTTGCGCCAGCGCTTGCCGCAATTGCTGGAACGCCTGCTGCACGAAACTCCGGAGCCGCCGGAACCGGATGCCGCCTTGCGCCGCGAGATGCAAACGGCGCAGCGCAACGCTGCCCGACTGCGCGGCTGGCTGGCTGCGAGCATCGCCGCCATGCTGACGCTGGCCGGCTGGCTGGCCTGGCAGTGGTGGAACAACGGATGAGCCCGGCCGACCCGCTTCTGGACGGTCTGAACCCGTCGCAACGCGCCGCCGTCACCTCCGACCCGACCTGCTGCACTCTGGTGCTGGCCGGCGCCGGCTCCGGCAAGACCCGCGCCCTCGCCCACCGCTTCGCCTGGCTGGCGCAAACGCAAGGCATCCCGCCGCGCGAAATCATGGCGGTAACCTTCACCAACAAGGCCGCCACCGAAATGCGCGAGCGCATCGAGCGGATGCTGGGAGGGGCGCCCCCCCTTCCTTGGATCGGCACCTTCCATGCGCTGTGCCGACGCATGCTGCTGCGCTTCCCGACCGAAGCCGGATTGCCGGAAAACTTCCAGATACTGGACCGGGACGACCAGAAGACTCTCGTGCGGCAAGTGCTGCGCGATATGGACCGTCCGCGCAAACAGCGCGACGTCGCCAACGCCATTCGCTGGATCAGCCTGCACAAGCGGAACGGGCAGCGGGCCCGCCACATCGAGCCACTCAGCCACAACGAAGAACTCTACATCAAGGTGATGGAGCGGTACGAGAACCGTTGCCAGAGCAGTGGCATGGTGGATTTTGACGAGTTGCTGTTGCGTTGCGTGGAGTTGCTACGCGACCACGACGCCGTCCGACAACATTACCAACAGCGCCTCCGCCACTTTCTGGCGGACGAATTCCAGGATGTCGACGAGTTGCAATACGCCTGGCTGTGCCTGCTGGCCGGCGACGAACGGCCGCTGTTCGTCGTCGGGGACGACGACCAGTCGATCTACGGCTGGCGCGGAGCGCAACCCGACCACATGCTGAATTTCGAACAGAAGCATCCCGGCACCAAGACTTGGGCGCTGGAACAGAACTACCGTTCGACGACGACGATTCTGAACACCGCCAATGCACTGATCGAGCACAACGCCAACCGCCTGCCGAAGAAACTGTGGTCGAAACTCCCGGACAGCGGCTCGGTCCGCATGCTCGAACTGCCGAGCGGCGACGCCGAAGCGGCTTGGGTCACCCGCAAGGTTCGGGGATGGGTGGAGGATGGCGGACGCTGGTGCGAATGCGCCGTGCTGTACCGCACCAACCGGCAATCGCAAGCGTTCGAGACGCAACTGGCCCGACAAGACATCCCCTACCGGATCTATGGCGGCCTGCGGTTCTTCGAGCGGCGCGAAGTGAAGGATGCGCTGGCGTACTTGCGGCTGTGCCTGAATCCGAACGACGACGTGTCATGGCTGCGCGTCTGCAACGAACCGCCCCGCGGCATTGGCGACACCACGGTCGAGAAGGTGCGCGACGAAGCGAACGCCAGCGGCATGGCTCTGGCCGAAGCGGCCCGAACCGTCGCCCGCAAGAAGCCTGAAGCGCGGGCCGCGCGGGCACTGGCAGCCTTCGGCGATTGCCTCACCGCCTTGCGCCGCAAAACCGCCGAATGCGGACTGGCCGAAGCCATCCGGCGCATTCTCGAAGACTCGGGGCTCGGCGAGATGTATCGAACCAGCGATGAGGATCTGGAAGAGATGCGCAGCGAGAATTTGGAGGAACTGGTGAACGCGGCCGCCGCGTTCGAGGAGCATTTCGATCCGGAGATGTACGGCAAGGCGAGCGCAGCCGAAGCGTTTCTGGACAGCGCCACGCTGGAGGCCGGAGAGCGCGGCGAAGGACGCGGCGGCCATGATGCCGTGCAACTGATGACGCTGCATATGGCGAAAGGGCTGGAATTTCCTCTGGTCGTCATCGCCGGCATGGAGGACGGCACGCTGCCGCTGGGCCGCGACGACTCGCCCATGGAGGAGGAGCGGCGGCTGTGCTACGTCGGCATCACCCGCGCCCAGCGGGAGCTGGCACTCACATACGCCCTCTCTCGGCGCACCTACGGCAAGTTCTTTTCGGGCCTGATGCCATCGCGCTTCCTGCAGGAGTTGGCGCACGCCGGTGTCGCGATCGAAGCCGACGGCGGAGCGGCCCTCGCCGGCCCGCAGCGCAGTACGCCCGCCGTGGCGGCCGGTCAGCCGAATCCCCGCGGCTACCCGCCTCCAGGCGCCGCCGTCTCGCATCCGACATTCGGCGCCGGCACGATCGAAGAATACGAAGGGCGCCCCCCGCAGTTGCGGGTGAAAGTGAATTTCGAAGAAGCCGGCTCCAAGTTTCTGGTCTACGACGTCGCCCGCCTGACGCTGCTGTAATGGGACATTGCCATCGGCGAACTGCCGAGGATGGGAGCCGGCACGCGTACAATGGTTGCCCGGCAATGGCCTGACGCCCGCCCGTCGCCCGCCAACCCGGAACATCGGAGAACCCTGACCCTATGAAAAGACGAGATTTCCTCGGCGCGAGCGCGGTGGCCGCCGCCGCCGGCCAACTGTCCCTGCCCCGCCAAGCCGGTGCCACAGAGCCGCTGCAATGGAAAATGGTCACCACATGGCCGAAGAACTTCCCCGGACTCGGCACGGGCGCCGAATTCCTGGCGCAACTGATCGGCGAGATGTCCGGCGGGCGTCTGACCGTGCAGGTGTACGGCGCGGGCGAACTGGTGCCGGCCTTCGAAGTGTTCGATGCCGTCAGCCAAGGCGCGGCGCACATGGGCCACGGCGCAGCCTACTACTGGAAAGGCAAGAATCCGGCCTTCCAGTTCTTCTCCACCATGCCGTTCGGCATGACCGCGGCCGAAATGAATGCCTGGCTGTACAAGAGCGACGGCATGGCCCTATGGGAAGAAGCGTATGCGCCCTTCGGCGTGGTACCGCTGGCCGCCGGCAACACGATGGTGCAGATGGGCGGCTGGTTCAACAAGGAGGTGCGGAGCATTGAGGATCTGCAGGGCCTGCGCATGCGCATTCCGGGACTCGGCGGCGAAGTGCTGCGCCGAGTCGGCGGCACGCCCGTCAATATCAGCGGCAAGGAATTGCTGGTGTCGCTGCAGACCGGCGCCATCGACGCCACCGAATGGGTGGGCCCGTGGAACGATCTGGCCTTCGGCCTGCATCGGGCCGCGAAATACTATTATTATCCGGGCTGGCACGAACCCGGCACCACGCTTGAAGGACTGGTCAATCGCGAGGCGTTCCAAGCCTTGCCGGCCGACCTTCAGGCCATCGTGCGCAACGCCGCCCGCGCCGTGAATGCGGACATGATGTGCGATTTCACCGCCCACAACAACGATGCGCTGGACGCGCTGGTCCACACCCACAACGTCAAACTTCGGGCGTTCCCGAAGGAAGTGCTCGCGGCGCTGCGCCAGCACGCCGACGCGGTAGTGGCGGAACTGGCCGCCTCCGATCCCTTCGCTCGGCGCGTGCACGACAGCTATCAGGCGTTCTACGCCAAAGCGGCTTCTTGGACGGCTATCTCCGAGAAGGCGTACCTTGATGCGAGAATCGTGTAAAATGGATGCCTGCAGAAGCGACTCGGCCATTTCCGCATGAACGAATTCCTCGCCAACCCGACGATATCCGCGCTTGCGTTGTACTACGCGGCGAGCCTGCTCAATTTCCTAGCCGCGCTATGGATGGCAACGGCCATCGTGCATATGCGCGAATCCGACTATTGGCCTTTCCGCATGCTGGTGATGCTGGCCGGGCTGGTGCATGCCATTATCGCCGTCTCCATGTTCAAGAATCCCGACTATGCGCCGCATGCGAGCAGTCTGGTCTGGTGGTGGGCGATCGCCCTGTTGGGCGTGCTGGCGCTGATCAACACCTTCCGGAAGATTCCGCCGCTGGCGATGCGCATCCTGTCCTACCTGTCGGCCGTTCTTGCGTTCTGGGGCGCCTATATGGTCTTCGAGGAGCAAGCGGCATTCAACGAACTGGCGACGTACTACGGATTCTTCGCCGCCAATATGGCGGCAGCCATCTGGCTGATCACCAATGCCATCCTCAACGACGACCTGCTGCCGCAAAAGCGCTTGATTTCGCTGGGAACCGGCACGGTCTATGCCATCCTGATCGTGACAGCCGTGGCCACCATGCAAATGGTGCTGGAATCGCCCTACTGAGCCAGCCGCCGACGCGGCTCAAAACCCGAACATCCGCTCCGGCAGCCAAGTCGCCAGGCCCGGCCACAAAGCCAGCACGCCCAGCATCAGCAGTTGCAGCGCAATGAACGGCAGCACGCCGCGATAGATCTGTCCGGTCGCGATGGAATCCGGCGCGACGCCGCGCAAATAGAACAAGGCAAAGCCAAACGGCGGCGTCAGGAACGACGTCTGCAGGTTGATGGCGATCATCACGCCCAGCCATACCGGATCCAGACCCATCATCAGCAGCACCGGCCCGACCAGCGGCACCACCACATAGGTGATCTCTATAAAATCCAGCACAAACCCCAACACGAACATCAGCAGCATCACCGCCGCCATCGCACCGACCACGCCGCCGGGCAGCTGCGTCAGCCATTCGTGCACCAACGCATCCCCGCCCAAGCCGCGGAATACCAGCGAAAAGATCGACGCGCCCAGCAGCACCATGAAGACCATGCTGGTTGTCCGCGCCGTGTCGTGCGCAATGTCGCGCAGCATGGCCGCGCCTACCGACCCTTCGCGCCGCGCCAGCATGAGGCTGCCGACCGCACCCAGCGAAGCCGCTTCCGTCGGCGTGGCAAAGCCCCCCATGATGGCGCCCAGCACGACGACGATCAATGCGAGCGGGGCCACAAGAGCCGACACGAGTTCGCCGGGCGCCAACGGCTCCTCGGCCTCGTGCTTGCCTGCCGGCAGGCGTTCCGGG
Source organism: uncultured candidatus Poriferisulfidus sp. (assembly GCA_963668445.1). Lineage (GTDB taxonomy): Bacteria > Pseudomonadota > Gammaproteobacteria > Poriferisulfidales > Poriferisulfidaceae > Poriferisulfidus. Next base: position 428,725 of record OY764335.1, on the reverse strand, counting down.
CTGCGCCAAGCCGTCACCAGAAGATACGCCAGGTACATGCCCACCAGCGCCAGACCGGGCAAGACCGCGCCGGCGAACAAGTCCGCAACCGAGACCGTCCGCGGCGAGAAGATGCCCATGTCCAACTGCGCCTTCTGGAACGCCGAAGACATCACGTCGCCCAGCAGCACCAGCACAATCGAGGGCGGCACGATCTGCCCCAGCGTGCCGGAAGCGCAGATGGCGCCGCAGGCGACGGACGGGTCGTAGCCGCGCCGCAGCATGCCCGGAAGCGCCAGAAGTCCGAGCGTCACCACGGTAGCGCCCACAATGCCCGTGCTGGCCGCCAGCAGCACCCCGACCAGCAGCACCGCCAGACCCAAGCCGCCAGGCAGCGCACCGCACAGCCGGCTCAGCGCATTCAGCAAGTCCTCGGCGACCCGCGAGCGCTGCAACGTGACGCCCATGAACACGAACAACGGCACCGCAATCAGGATGTCGTTGGTCATGATGCCGAAGACCCGCGACGGCAAAGTCAGCAGCAAGGCCAAGTCGAACACGCCGAACATCGCCGCTGCGCCCGCCACCAGCAGCGAGATGCCGGCCAGCGTGAACGCGACCGGATAGCCGGCCAGCAGCGCCAGCACGACCAGCGCGAACAGCGCCAGCGCCCAGCTCATGATTCGGTCCTCGCCAACTCGACGATGCGGCGGCAAATGTCGGCCGCTCCCTGCAGCAGCAGCAGGCCGGACGCCACCGGCAGCACGGTCTTGAGCAGATACAGGAACGGCAGGCCGCCCGTCTCGCGCGAGGCTTCGCGCAGAGCCCACGCCTTGTCGGCATAGTCGTACGACAGCCACAGAAGCACGGCGGCCGTCGGCAGCAGCAGGAAGATCGACCCCAGCAAATCGACCCACGCTTGACGGCGCGGCGGCATGGCCCGGTACAACACATCCACACGCACCTGTCCACCCAGCCGCAACGTCCATGCTGCCGCCAGCATGAACACCGCCGCATGCATGTAGGTGATGAGCTCCTGCAGATAGATGCGCCCGAAATCGAAGCCATAGCGCAGAACCACGACGGCGAAGGTCAGGCCGACCATGCCCAGCGTCAGCCATGCGACCGCCCGCCCGACGAGGGCGCATAAGGCGCTCAGCGCCCGATCAAGGGAAGCAAGCAGACGGAACACGAAGACGGCCGCGGTCGGCCTCACAGACCGAATGCCGCCAAGTATAGCCGATGGATGGATGGCTGAAGGGACTAGAGGCGCCCTATCCGGCTCACGAAAGTCTCCAGTTCCTGCCGGCCGCGGTACGACGGATGGAGGCCTATGTGGACCTCTCTGCCCGTCTGCTCCTTCAGCCAGCACGCCGTCTCCGGGAAACCGCAGCTGACGCCTTGGAAGACGACAGCATCCGGATCGAAGGCCGCGATTTCTTCCAGAAACAACCCGCGCTCCACCAGTTCGCTCAGATGCCTTCGATCTTGCGCTCCCGATCTTTCGGTGCGGCCCTCGGAAGCGAATTTGTAGTAGTTGGTGAGGGCGACGTACGATAGGGGATTCTCCGCCGGCAGCATGTCCGAACGGCGCAGCGCCTGCTTGAATGTCGGGAGGTGCTTGAGACGGTCCCAGCAGACGTTCCAGCCCAGCGCATCCTGCAGGAAATAAAGTGCGGTGATGCAAGTGCCGGAGATATGCGGATTATGGTCGGGCAGCGGCTTCTCCTCAATCGATCGGCGCCGCGCCTCGAAACTCTGGATGCTGCCGCATTCGGGATCGATCCCCAGATCCAGGCCCACGAACAGGATTTTTTTGGAAGCGCCGTACTGCGAGCCGATGTATGGGTAAGTCGCGAATTTCTTGTCCGGAACGCCCTTGAGTCGCCCAGTCTTCGGATGGATTCCCATGTGCCGGAAGAATTTCCGGTACGCCGCGTCCAGCTCATTCCTCAGGCCATCAATGCCTGTCCGCACCAGACCCATGGCCGACCTCCCTGCGACGGCTAGCGCACCCCTGCCGCGCCGATGTCGTGGCGGCAGAATTTCCCTTCGAACCGGATCGGGTCCGTAGCCCGGTACGCCCGCTCCCGCGCCGATGCCAACGTCTCGCCTTGCGCGCAGACGCACAGCACGCGACCGCCGCTGGTCACCACGCGCCCGCCCTCCAGAGCGGTGCCGGCATGGAATATCTTCGCCCCCGCATCGGCCGTTTTGTCCAAACCTTCAATGGGAATGCCTTTGGGGTAGCTTCCCGGATAATCGCGGATGGCCAGCACGACACCCAGGACCGGGTGCGTATCCCACGCCGCTTCCATGCCTCCCAAGCACCCGTCCGTCGCCGCCAAGCACAGTTCCAGAAAATCGGATTGCAGCCGCATGAGGATCGGCTGGGTTTCCGGGTCGCCAAAGCGGCAGTTGTATTCCAGGACTCGCGCCTCGCCCTGCGCATCGATCATCAGTCCGGCATACAGGAAGCCGCGGTAGGCGACGCCTTCTCGGGCCAGCCCCTCGACGGTGGGTCGGATGATCGTGCCAAGAATGCGTTCCTGCATGGCCGGCGTGATGCACGGCGTCGGTGAATACGCGCCCATGCCGCCGGTATTCGGCCCTTGGTTGCCGGCATCGCGGGCCTTGTGATCCTGCGAGGTGGCCAACGGCATGATGTCCGTGCCATCGACCAGGCAGATGAAACTCGCCTCCTCGCCCTCCAGAAACTCCTCCACGACGATGGCTTGCCCGGCCGCCTTGAACCTCCCGTCCTGCAGCATGGCGGATGCTGCCTGCTCCGCTTCCGCGATCGTCGAAGCCACGACCACGCCCTTGCCGGCGGCCAAGCCGTCGGCCTTGATGACGATGGGGGCCGTCTGTTCGATCAGATGCCGTCGCGCCTCTGCGAAATCGTCGAAGCGCCGATAGCGTGCGGTCGGAATTTCATGGCGTTGCATGAAATCCTTGCAATAGCCCTTGGAGCTTTCCAATTGCGCGGCCTCCCGGCACGGACCCAGGATCCGGCAACTAGCCGCTTCGAACCGGTCAACCAGCCCTGCCGCCAGCGGATCTTCCGGCCCGACGACGGTCAGCCCGATGCGCTCGGTCCGCGCAAACGCCAGCAACGCATCCGCATCGCCGGCAGCGATGGCGATGTTGCGTACTTTGGGTTCGCATGCGGTGCCGGCATTGCCCGGTGCAACGAACACCGTTTCGGCACCCGGCGACTGCGCCAGCTTCCAGGCCAAAGCGTGCTCGCGCCCGCCGCCGCCGACGACCAGCACCTTCATGCCGCAGCCTCCTGCGCCGCATGCTGGCGGGCCGCTTCGAACAGCAGGATGCCGGCGGCCGTCGCCGCGTTCAGGCTTTCCGTCTGGCCTTGCATGGGAATGCGCACGGCAAAATCGCACAGCGCACGGGTGCGGGCGCGCAGACCCCTGCCCTCGCCGCCGACCACGATCGCCCAGGGCGGGCGGAACGAGGTGCGCCACAGTTCGGCCTCCGCATCGGCGGTTGCCGCATACAGCCAGACGCCGGTCTGCTTGAGCTGTTCCAGAATGCGGCCCAGATTAGGCGCCTGCACCAGCGGCACCCGTTCGGCCGCACCGGCCGCCGACTTGGCGACGGCGCCCGACAGGCCCGCCTGACGCCGGGCCGGCGCAATGACGGCATGGACGCCGGCCGCCTCGGCCACGCGCAGGCACGCCCCCAGATTCTGCGGGTTGGTGACGCCGTCCAGCACCAGCAACCGCAGCGACGACGATGCCTCTTGCAGCAGTTCGGGAAGATCGCGTTCCGACCATGCCGGACGCGGACGGACGCGGGCGGCCAGACCCTGATGCGCCGTCGCCCGAGTATGCCGCCTCAAGGCGGCAACCGTCACTTGCTGGACCGGGATGCGCAATTTTCGGGCCTGCGCCGCAATGGCATCGGCCGCCGCACCCTCAGCGCGTTCCTGCACCCATAGTTCCTGAATGTCGCCAGGCCGCGCGGCGAGCACCGCCTGCACGGCATGCCGCCCGTAAATCCACTCCGGCGCTTCCATCTCCCATGCCCATCACGCAGCCCGCAGCAGCGTGATTTTACGTTGCCTGATATCGACTTCCGCGATTTGCACCCGGACGCGCCGGCCCAATGCCCAAGCCTCGCCTGTGCGCTCGCCGCGCAGCGTCTGCGTCTCCGGATCGTATGCATAGTAATCCGACCCCAGCTGGCTGACGTGGAGCAGGCCTTCCACATACAGGCCTTCCAGTTCGACGAAGGCGCCGAACTGCATCACGGCGCTGACCACGCCCTTCCTGCTCTTGCCAACATGCTGCATCGCCAGCCGACATTTGCAGGCCGCCTGCACATCCCAGGCCGCTTCGTCCGCCCGGCGCTCCGTCATGGAGCAATGCCGGCCCAATTCCTGCATTTCCGCCGGCGACGGCTCGGCGCTCTTGCGGTCGCGGAGCGTACGGCGGATGGCTCGGTGCACGGCAAGGTCCGGATAACGGCGTATGGGCGAGGTGAAATGCGCGTAGCGCTCCAGCGCCAGCCCGAAATGGCCTATATTCTCAGGCGCATAGACCGACAGGCTTTGCGTGCACAGGACGGCCCGCTCCATGGGCATCTGAAGCTCGGTGCCATGCACGGACTCCAGCAGCCGAGCGCAATCGTGCACCGTAATCGGATCGCACGCCGGAAACTCCAATCCGAAGTTCGCCGCCAGCACTCGCAGCGTGGCCACTTTTTCGGGGTCCGGACTGTCGTGCACGCGGTACAGGCCCGGCTGGCTATGCTGCTGCAACTGCCGGGCGGCGGCGACATTGGCGGCGATCATGCACTCCTCGATCAGCCGGTGCGCTTCCAAGCGCGTCACAGGGTGGATGCTGGTGACATGGCCCTCGGCATCGAACTTGAAACGGCACTCCACGCTATCGAAATCCAATGCGCCACGCCGTACCCGGGCTTTATGGAAAGCGCGGTACAGTGCCGCCAAATGTTCCAAGTCCGCCCGGCGCGCCTCGATATGCTCGGCTGCGGCGCCCTTGCGCTGAAACACCGCCTTCTCGACGGCCGCATACGTCAGGCGCGCCCGCGAACGGATGCGGGCCGGATAGAACCGGAACGACCGCACGCCGGCGTTCGGGCCCAGATGCAGTTCGCAGACGAGTGCCTTGCGCTCCACGTCCGGACGCAGCGAGCACAAGTCCTCCGACAGATCCGGCGGCAGCATCGGCACGACCCGATTGGGGAAGTACACCGACGTGCCGCGCTTGCGCGCTTCCGCATCCAAGGCACTGCCCGGACGCACGTAATGCGACACGTCCGCAATCGCCACTCGCAAGATCCAGCCCTTGCCGTCCGGCTCGGCATGCACGGCATCGTCGAAATCCTTGGCGTCCGCGCCGTCGATGGTCACGAACGGCACCGCCGTCAGGTCCTTGCGCGGCAACGTGTCGTCCAGTTCTTCCAGCGTCTTGAGTTCGCGGCGCACGACGCGCGGCCAGGCCTGCGGCAGTCCGAAGGCGGCGATGGCGTAGTCGGTGTCGAGATTCTGCCCGTCCGAACCTAGAACGCGCGTGACGCGGGCTTCGCCCGGATGCCAATTCTCCGGAAAGCGCAGGATATCCGCAATCACCAGATCGCCCTCTTCGGCTTCGTGGCCGTTGAGGGTTTTGAAATCGTGCAACAGGCGCGGGTCTTCCGGCACCAGCATGCGGCTGCGACCGCGACCGGTCCGAATCCGCCCGACCACGGTCTGCTGGCCGCGCTCCAGCACCTTATGGAATAGACCTCCGCCGCGCCGGCCGCTACGCGGCAGGCCCGGCCAGACCGCCACATGGTCGCCGTGCATCGCGGTATGCATCTGCGCCTGCGGCAGGAACACGTCCTCACCGCCCTCATCCGGCACGACGAACCCGTAGCCGTCGCGATGCGCAGTGATGCGGCCCTGAATCAGCGGTTCGGACCGCGCACGGCCGGATGCCGACGAAGAGGCTTTGCGCCGCGCCATGAGCCTTAGCTGCAGTTCCGAGCGGCGAAGGGCACGAATCGGACTTTCATCGCTTCATCGCTTCGAAGAATTCGTCGTTGGTCTTGGTGGCCTGCAGACGGCCCAGCAGGAACTCCATGGCGGCGATTTCGTCCATGGAATGCACGAACTTGCGCAGCACCCAGATCTTCTGCATCTCTGCCGGGTCCAGCAGCAACTCCTCGCGGCGGGTGCCGGAGCGGTTGATGTTGATGGCCGGATAGACCCGCTTCTCGGCGATGCGCCGGTCCAGATGGATTTCCAGATTGCCGGTGCCCTTGAACTCCTCATAGATCACTTCATCCATTTTCGAGCCGGTGTCGACCAGCGCCGTGGCGATGATGGTCAGGCTGCCGCCTTCTTCGATGTTGCGGGCGGCGCCGAAGAAGCGCTTCGGGCGCTGCAGGGCGTTCGCGTCCACGCCGCCAGTCAGCACCTTGCCGGACGAGGGAGCCACCGTGTTGTAGGCCCGCGCCAGCCGCGTGATGGAATCCAGCAGGATGACGACGTCGCGCCGATGCTCCACCAGCCGCCGCGCCTTCTCGATGACCATCTCCGAGACTTGGACATGGCGGCTGGCCGCCTCGTCGAAGGTGCTGGAGACCACGTCGCCCTGCACCATGCGCTCCATCTCGGTCACCTCTTCCGGGCGCTCGTCGATCAGCAGCACGATCAGGTAGCATTCCGGCGTGTTGGCAGCGATGCTCTGCGCGATGTTCTGCAGCAGGATGGTCTTACCCGCCTTCGGCGGCGACACGATCAGGCCGCGCTGCCCCTTGCCGATCGGGGCAGTCATGTCGATGATGCGCGCCGTGATGTCTTCGGTGCTTCCGTTGCCGCGCTCCAAGCGCATGCATTGGTCCGGATGCAGCGGCGTCAGGTTTTCGAACAGCGTCTTGTTGCGCGACTTCTCCGGCGGCTCGTAGTTGATTTCCGAGACCTTCAGCAACGCGAAGTAGCGTTCGCTCTCCTTGGGCGGGCGGATCTTGCCGGATACCGTGTCGCCGGAACGCAGGCCGAAGCGCCGGATCTGATTGGGCGAGACGTAGATGTCGTCCACGCCGGCCTGATAGGAGACATCCGGCGAGCGCAAGAAGCCGAAGCCTTCCTGCAGGATTTCCAAGACGCCTTCGCCGAAGATGTCTTCGCCGCTGCGGGCATGCGATTTCAGCAACTGGAAGATCAGCTCCTGCTTGCGCGCGCGCGCCGCGTTTTCCAGGCCCGCCTGTTCGGCGAGTTCGAGCAATTGGGTGATGGGGGTGCGTTTGAGTTCGGTAAGATTCATGATGTCAAGAATGGAAGATGAGGATAAGGGGAAGATAGGTATAAGGGAAGCGCGGCCATGCGCCGCCGTGGATAATTCCAGAAACGCCCGCTTGTGCCGGGACGTCGCGATGAGGGTTGGATTTCGCCTGCCGGACGGAGGCCCGGCCTGAAATACGAGGTTATTATAGCACACCTCCTCAGACCTGCGCACCTTCCGATACTCGGGCTAATCTGACCGCGGTGACTCTTGGCTAACGGCCTTCTATTCTGACAGTATGCCTGTATGCCTTTGAACGCCTAATTCACCGGATTAAAATACCACGTTAATCCTTAATATATTGTTTTCTCTAGTCTTTTAGCCATATCATGTAATCATCAGACGAGCGACAAAATGAATTGTCAGCCATTTTCTACGGAAAGTGGTTGACAAAACTCATTGTTTCTCATAAATGAACCTCAATTATGGCAGGTAAAATATGGCACCACTAAGACACCAACTAATCAAACCATGGCTAAGATAACGATCCGGTCGACCTATGCCCTTGATGTTGACACTATGCATCAACTGGAAGACTTGGCAGAGCATTGGGACATTTCAAAGTCTGCCGCCCTGCGCCGTGCCATCAGCGAGGCGGCATGCCGCACCCAGCACCCCCGCATGGAGGCGATAGCAGCACTGGACCGGTTGCATGAGCAACTCGCCAAAAAACAGATGGATCTCGCGCAATGGGAACGCGACGTTCAGGAAGAACGCAGGATCCGCGCAAACCGCTGAGCGGGCGGGCTGCCGGCATGATCCATTTGGGCACGAGTTATCTGATTCGTGCGATTGAGCCGAGTTCGCCCGAAAGCCGGCAAATCCAGACATTGGCTGAAGACTGGCGAAAAGCTTGAGGTCAGTGCCATGGCCTAGGCGGAATATCTGTGCGGCCCTCCTGCGGGCGCGACACTTTCCCTAGCTGGCCAAACCCGTATTCCCCGCACTGATTTCACGGAAGAAATGGCTGCCGTTTCGGCTCGGCCGTGCAACCACTTGAGCCGCCCTCGCCAAGAGTAATCCCAAAGATTTAAGACCATGTGAAGAACTTGGCTTGCGGTTGGCATCTTGACGCGGCGGTCCATATGACGGCAAAAATACAAATCGTCGAATTCACGCACCCCGGCGTGGAATACGAACCAAAAAGCCGAGGTGAGAACAGCGGCGTTATTTGGGATAACTACCGGAGAACTTCCGGCATCCGAAAATGGAATCCTTGGCCCTAACCAAATAAGGGGAAATCCATGCAGCCGAGGGTTGGGTGTCATCCTTCCGGATGCGAGGCCGCACATAAGAGAAAATGCATCCGATGCCGCGACGAATATGTGCGCGGAATCGGGCAGCCGGCGCAAGAAGGCTGCTTTACTTTCTGGGGAGAATGGGAACCGCAATCAAGATTCCGGCTTACCGGCCGGCGCAAAGAGACTCTCCCTACTGCATTCATGAACCTGCTATGTTTTTGACCGGCCCGGTAAGCGATGAAGAAAGACGCGGACTTAATACCGACCCCTATGTCTTCGGCCCTTGCTTTTGGTATACCAATTGCAGACAAAACAGGAATGGGAGATTCTTGCGCACTCTTGCGCCATATTCCATCATACTGTTTGGTAAAGAAAAGAAGGCTGTTTTTCTTGACACCGTGTTCGTTGTGGACGAAAACGGAATTGATACTCCCATTCCTCAAAGATTGCTTCCTAGGGCTTCCAAACAACTGAAACGGGCGACTTTTTGCCGCGATGACCTATGCCAGAAACGGGGCCATACTTTCTACCGCGGCCTCATGGTGGCGCAATCTCCGGAGTTCTTCTCGTTTGTTCCGGGCAAGCCGTGTGGCGATTCTGGGCCTACGCTACATGATAGGCCGCTTCTGGAGCCAGCCTGTTTCGGTCTTCGTGGATTTGGAACAAGGACTGCAAGGCTCTTTCAAGAAAATGGGAGAATGGGTCGCCGCCGATTGGGTTCGTCAAAGAGTATCTGGAAGAAAATAGCCCAGCACTGCATCAACCAAGGCTTCAGCTTGATTCCCCGCATCGAGGAACCAAGGGTAGAAGAATAGACTTAGGCGGAGATTCTCGATTGGCGCCGCTCAGAGGAACGGCATGATATCAGCCGTCCGCAGCAATCAAGTCGAAATCCAGTTTGGAACAGGTTGGCGACGGATGCTAGCAGATATGCAGCGCCATGCCCTCGCCGTTGCCATTAGTCCATAGCCGATGATCGCCAGATAGATGGCCCATGCTCTTTCTATATGTCGCATTCAGGCCGCCGAACCGGCCCTCGGTGCGCTTTGCCGTACCAAGCGACGTGCCGGGAGAGGGAACGCACCTGTTGCCGATATGCGTCCTATGCGTTTGCCCGCCAGTACCGGCAGGGGCATCTACGTCATTATAACAATCGGTTTCCAGCCTGAGTCCTTGACCCAGATCAACCCAGACCTTGCAGGTGGCACCTGCCGCTAGGACATGCGCTTCAGCCGGCACTGCTGCCAACAGCAACGCGGCAACACCCAACAAGCGCCAGATACGGAATGCAGATAGTAGCGTTTTAGGCATGGCGACCTCGTTCAGTTCCGTCAGAACCGATGCGAGAGCGTCCGACTCCCTATCGGCCCGCCCAGTCTATCACACAGTCGAGAGGCTCTCCCGAACATGCAGAAATTAGGGGGGGGGGGGGGGGGGGGGGGGGCATCTATACGTGCAATGCCCAAGCAAAGAGCCCTTCAAGCACCGAGCGCAGTGCCAATTGCAGCCATAGATGTCAGGCAGCCCGAGACGGCGAATAGCTGTTTGTTACATCCGTTCCCTTGGAATCCGCCCGAATGGACCGGGCGTAAGAAGAACGGCTTTCGCGATGCCTGATTGACGCTGTAACCCATCGCTCTCCAGTCGCAAGCGCACCTCTCCGGGACAGCACCTGCTTTCCGCGTGCTCCCGAATTATACGTCAACACCCCCAGTGGGCATAATCTACCGCGTCTACGTCATCGTCATCGTCGCTGTCAAAGTCCAGCACGCCGAACGAGGTCGTTGTTGCGTTGCTATCCAAATCCAAAAGGCATTTCGTGCAATCCTTGGGGTAGTAGTCGGACGCATAATAATCATAGTTGTACGGCGGATCTGGACCTAAATCCCCGTCCTTATTGCTGTCGCAATAGGGCTGTGTCGTCGGATCATCAGGATGTTTGTCTCCGCTATCATCATCGATGTCCCCATCGCCGTCGCGGTCGCAGGTGATGCCGAACCTCTCGAGCCATTGCTCCAGCATCTTCCCATCTCGAACTCTGCGCTCCCCTATTGCCAGCTGCCCATCCCAAAGGAGACACGAACTCGCCGAAACGAATCTCGCACACGCGCCAGAACTTAAGTCAAGGCATTCGGACTGCTGGGCCTGAAGCCGCCTTGCAAACGAGGCATTAACATCAATGTGTCCGGGCGGTTCCCAGTACAACTGCACCCGAGATAGGCCGCCGACGCGCGAGATGCACCCCGTATAGGTTCCGTACGTTTTCGCATCATCCAGATACCCGGCCCCATCAGCTGCGTAATCCTTCAAATTCTGGTCCGTTGCTTTAAGCGTGCTCCCAGGACCCAATGGCGGCCGCGGAGGCGCGGGAGCCTGAGCGGAGCAGCGCGTGGTGATGAACCAGTTGCGCAAGGCCGTCTGCAACGCGATCGCTTTGGGCTGGGCCTGCCTGATTGCCTGATCCTCGGGAGTCAGCCCGAACATCGCCTTCCAGCCTTCCGCGGCCGTCAGCACGAAAAACCCTATCGCCAGCAAGACGGTGACGACGAAAGACAGTTCCAGAAGAGTGACGCCGGCCTGCGGCGCCTGCCGTCTCCTGCCGGACCATGCGAGCCCCGAGCCTCGGCGCCGCAGGGCGCTGATGAGGCCATGCCGGCGAAGCCATAGGACCGGAAAGTTTTTCATTGCGCGCGATTACCGATGCAACGCCGCCGGCCGCAGCCTCGGCGGCTCGCTACGGTTGCCATAATACTATATTCCGGGCACCGGGGCGTTCGCGGGGCCAGAAGGCCGCAGGCCGCCTTCGGGATTTCGTACAATAGGATTTTCACCATCCGGAAAACACCATGATCCGACCCTATGCCTCGGAGCATCTGGTCCCGCTCATCGTTGCGGACGACGCACGCCGGGCGGCCCTGCGGGACGAAGCGAACGCCCTGCCCAGCCTGTTGCTCAATTCCGCCGCCGTCTCCAATGCCGTCATGCTGGCGGGCGGCTATTTCACACCGCTGACCGGCTACATGGGCGTGGCAGACGCCTTGCGCATCGGTCGCGAGATGCGCACCGAATCAGGCCTGTTCTGGCCTGCGCCGGTCCTCAACCAGACACACGACGCCAGCGGCATTGCAGGCGCCACGCGCATTGCGCTGCGCGATTCGAACCGGAACGGGCATCCGGTGCTGGCCGTCCAGCAAGTGGAAGCCGTCGAGACCTTGTCGGAGGCCGATTTCACGCAGTTGGCCGAACAGGTGTACCGCACCGCCAGCCCGGAGCATCCCGGTGTCAAGACCTTCCTCGAGAACGGCCGCACGCTCGTCTCCGGCCCCATTGAAGTGCTGGATTACAGCTACTTCCCGGACGAGTTCGCCGACACCTTCCGCACGGCGGCGCAGATCCGCGACGAGATCGGCCGGCGCGGCTGGAGCACCGTAGTGGCGTTCCAGACCCGCAACCCCATGCATCGCGCCCATGAGGAGCTGTGCAAGCTTGCCCAAGAGCGCGTCGGCGCCGACGGCGTGCTCGTCCACATGCTGCTTGGACGGCTCAAGCCAGGCGACATTCCGGCGCATGTGCGGGATGCGGCCATCCGCAAGATGGTGGAGCTGTATTTTCCGGCCAACACGGTGATGATCACCGGCTACGGCTTCGACATGCTCTACGCCGGACCGCGCGAAGCCGTCCTGCACGCCATCTTCCGCCAGAACGCCGGCTGCACGCATCTCATCGTCGGCCGCGACCATGCCGGCGTCGGCGACTACTACGGCGCTTTCGACGCCCAGGCCATCTTCACCGACGAGATGCCGGCGGACGCGCTGGACATCGAAATCTTCTGCGCCGACCACACGGCCTATTCGAAGAAGCTCCGCAAGGTCGTGATGATGCGCGACGCGCCCGACCACAGCAAGGAGGACTTCATCCTGCTGTCCGGCACGCGGGTGCGCGAGATGCTTTCCAACGGCGAGAATCTTCCGCCCGAGTTCGCCCGGCCCGAGATCGCCCAGATCCTAATGGACCATTACCGCAACGCATGATTCGGCTCCGGGAGCGTCTGGCGGAACTCGGCCCCTTGCGGCTGGCGCTGCTCGCGCTGGCCCTCGCCCTCAGCCTGTTCGCGACCGCGCCGGACACGCCGCTGGACCTGCGCGGCTGGGCGGCGCTGCCGTCGCTGGTGCTGCCGGCCGCCGCGCCGCTGGTCCTGTTCGTGCTGCTGTTCGACACCCTGATGACTTCGGTGCGGCTGGCCGACGCCGAGGCGCAAACCCGTCCACAATGGCGGCGCGTACTGGCGGCGGAGATCGTCGGGGCGGCGCTGCTGCTGCTTGCCTGGACGCCTTATTTCGTGGCGGTGCTCACCCCTGCCCGGTAGCCGTACCATGCTTGGCCGCGGCGCGTACGCGCCGCCTATGCTGCACAATGCCCGGACACAGTCGCCGATCGAAGCATATGCTAGAATGATTGCCATGCGATGATGGAGATGCCGTATCAGCAATGGAAATTGCCCAACTCTGCATTGCCCGAAATTGCGCTTCGCAAAACGCTCGCACCGTGTTGCGCCCTGCGGCGCCGAAACTGATGCCCGGGCATCCGGCGCCAAACGCAGGCGCATGACTGAAAGCAGGCCGTTGCAGCATCGACAGCGCCGCGCCGTGCGCGACAGCCGCGTTTCCGGCCTGACGCTCATCGAAATCAGCCTTATCGTCGGCATGCTGGGGCTGTCGGCCATCTACGCGACGGAGCATTACATCTCCGACCTGAAGTTGCAGCGCCAAGACTCGCAGGTCGTCGGCGCCATCAACGATGCACTGGGCATTCTTGAAGCGTCCCGTGTGTACTGGTATTCGGGCACGACCGCCATCGCGAAATGGCCCCATACATCGACGACGACCGGCGGCACCACCACCTACACCGTCGCCATCGGCCAATTGTGGGATACAAACAATCAATTTCTAGCTGAGGAACCGCCCACACGCTTTCCGGTCGAATGCAGCGGAGCCGCCTGCACCGGATACGCATTGATCGGCTGGGACACCAGCATCAGCACCACCAGCGCCGGCACCGTGGATGACGAACTCCAGCTCTCCTTCCAAGTCCCGGACGAGCGCAGGGCCAAAGCGGTCGCGGCGCAGCTGCCCTCAGGCATTTATGAATGCTCGACCGGCGCAACATGCGCGGATACGGATCCTCATACGGTTACAGCGCGCATTGACCACGAAAAATATTCGTTCTCCCCGGGGGTATGCTCTCCCCCTCCATCCGGAAGCTTTATGCGGCTGTGCGGAGAGGATAGAGACGTTGAGTTCAACTCTGGCGTCGGCCAGATGTACAAAATCAGGCGGATTACGAGAAGATCTCAAGAGCTCGCCTCAGGCCTGAGTGCGACATGCGAAGCGAACTTCAGGCTCAAAGGCGCGGGCGTTGCCATGGACACCGATGAATTAAGCATTGCCGCGTGCGGAGACTCCCCGACAAGTCCAAGCGCGGTTCTGCGCATGGAGACCGACGGCACCGAACCGAGCATGGAGGGCACGTTCCGCGACGGCAGCGGCAATATGCACGTGCTCACCTATGGCATGGAAGACCCAACCGGAGGCACCGGGGTTTCGAATGTCGCACGCGTCCCCTACATCGAGTTTGCGGCTTATCAAGGGGTAGGCGCGTCACCCGCCATTGAGGCTTTGTTCAAACTGCAAGCCCGCAACTCCTTCTCGGGGACGACCAGTTCTTGGACGTATCCGGCTGGCTGGGATATCCACCTGATGGATGCAGGCTCGTCCAACTGCCATCGCCCTGTGCAGCAGCGCCTGTGCCGCTTCCGCCAACCTATTTTACAGGGGAAAGCCCAGTATGGCACTGCTGCTCTCGTCAAATACGATGCTCTTTGCTCCGAGGACGGCGACACGCCGGCAGCACTCATACCATCGGGTTGCTAGGAAATGAATGCCCGCCCATTTGGCATCCGTCGCCGCGCGCAGCGCGCGGCCATGGCCAGCACGACAACCGGCACGAAACGCCAAGGCTATACCTTGCTGGAAATGGGTTTTGTCATTGCCGTCATGGGCATGCTGATTTTGCTGATGGCGAATCACTTTGCCACCCACATACGACCGAACGATGCGCAGGTCGCCGATGAGATCGTCCAAGACGTATGGAGCGTCATCCATGCCGCTCGGTTATGGGCCAGTCGCCACAACGGATTTTGGCCGGGAATAGGGGGCATAATAGACTTGGATGCATTGGGGCCGTCAGGCGCCAGATATTTAACCGCGCTGCCAACGACGCCCGTTTCGGGCCAATGCGGCAGATATTACAGCCCAGCAGCTGGACGGTTCATTCCACTAAACGATGGAGAATACGTTGGCAGAGGCTATGGGCGGAAATCTCAAGTCGAAACCAAATTCGTCAACGAGGCCACCGATCTGGAGATACTGTTCTGCGTCAAAGGCGATAGGCAATTTGCGGACAGTATCGCTTCCAGAATTCCGCACGGGGGTATATCGGTACCGTGGAATAGGCTGGATCAATTTACCATCAAAACGCGCCTAATCGGCGGAGTCGCTTCTCGATCCAGTCTGAACTATGTCCGCCGTACCGGCGAGGATCGGTCAGTCGTATCCAAAGACATAGAACTGAGGCGGCTGTCGTTAGCGACTTCTGACGATTCCGCCTCTGGCAAGACACGCATCAAAATGAATGCCCAAATGGATGTCGATGCCGGTGTCGGGGCAAGCAGCAGCAGTTCCGACCAGGCCTACTTCGAGCTCGAAAAGATCTACGACACGATCGGCACATTCAACAAGGCCATTCCGCGATGGAAGATACGCGACCGGGACAGCAGCACGAACTATGATGGCATCTGGACGCCAATAGAGTATGACGGAGAGCGCATCAATCCCACGACGGTGACCTATACGCCTTCCGCATCCATGGAAGTCAAGAAAGCCGGCACCAAGGTTAATGACATGGCATGGACGCTGAAGTACTTCTACAAGAAGAGCGCCGACGAGGCCGTTTTCGACTTGTACTTGGCGGACGAAGATGCCGATTCCGGCGATAGCAATGCCTACGATTGCCACCGAGGCATCCATACTCAATTATGCGAAATCGAAAGACAATTGCATAACTCCCTCAGCAGCGCCACATTCAATCTTTCCGACACGCCCCCGTATAATCTGAGCGGACTTGAAGATGCGGCCTGTCGTTCTTACCCGACGACATGCCCGTGACGATGCATTCCGGCTTGATACTTCGGACGATGGCGGATTGATCCGATCATGGACAGGCGAGAGAATCCCATGGGCCGTCGGGGCTTCACGCTGCTGGAGATGGGCTTCGTCGTTGGCGTGGTCGGCATTATTATCTTGTTTACCGCCAACCTATCCAGCACCCAGCACAGGCTGCAAAGCGGCGAGCACCGGGCGGACATGGTCGTGCAAGACGTTTTAGATATCATGGAAGCTACATGGGCCTGGTCTGTGGACCACTCGACGGTTGCGAGCGGATGGCAGTGGCCATATGATTCCAGCACGACCCTAATTGACATGGACCAATTGGAGACTGACTTATATCTTTACCACCCTCGGACGACGCGGTATCGGGAAAGATGCGAGCCGACCAACGCCTGCGCTCAATGGGACTACGAATTTCGAGGCTGGGACCGTGACGGCACGACCGCTATCGCCAAACTGACTGACGACCCCACCAAAGCCGACGATCTCGTCATCAAGTTCATCATTGCAGAGGAACGGCGCATTGTCGACTCCATCGTCGCCAGAATCCCATACGGGCGCATCGAAAGCACAGGCACGAACAATGCAGGCACACCGCAAGCATACACCATTTACAACATCGAGGCGCGATTGTTCAAAGAAAACTCGCCTATAACTACCGGCAGCCAATTCGTCGGGGTCTCATCGGGCAACATCACGACAGTACCATCCAGTACGAGCATAACATTTGACGATGGAGATATGCAAGGCATCCGCTGGATGAGTCGGGAAATTCTGGATAGCGGAATCGGACGTGAGGACGAGCCGGGGACTCCCCTCACCACCCAAAGCGAAAAAGGGGGCGAGGTGCTCGCCATGCTGGACGGGGGAATGCAAATTGGGACGATTAACGACAAGAATAACTGGACCCATGCTAGTGCTAAAATAATGAGCGGCTATATGGAAGCGAAGTCCGAATCCACTGAAGCAACGATAGGGGCGCAAACTGCACGGTATCCGAGTGTAACTCCTACCCTTGTGTCCGTAGAGAATCAAACGAAAATTGGAGTGTCGGGTGGAACCCCGATTTGGGAGACAATCGGACAGAAGAGCAGCGTCTCAACCGTGCTAGACCCGGAAAGACGTTTCCGCCTAGAATATAAGAAAGGAAACAACAGCTGGGATATGTATTTCGCGTATGGTGAATCCGGACACAAGAGCCTGCAGTGCCGGCTTTGCCGTTTGGAGCGACTTCTGGATACATACAAAGCGGACATGTCGCATGACCATGCTAATCAGATTCTCATAGAAGACCTTACTTCCAATACGTATGAGGATTATTCCTGCAGCAAATTCACAGCAACCTACTGCGGCTACTAGTCTTGGCGCGCTCGACGAAAAACGGGCCACATCTCCATATCCGCAGCATGGCTCCGCCTATGCCGCCTTGGCGCATGGTGCCAGCGAATCCACCACCTCCAGCGGCTCACAGCAGGAGAGGCTCAAAGCCTCAACGCCGCTCGGCACGAACGGCTACAGGCGAGGCGCCGCCGCCAGCAACTCGTGAGTGTATTCATGCCGCGCGTTGCGCAACACCTCGGTCGCTTCGCCTTGCTCCACGATGCGGCCATGGCGCATGACGGCCATGCGATGCGCCATCCATGACACCACCGCGATGTTGTGCGTGATGAATAGATACGTCAATCCATGCTGCTCCTGAATCTCCCGCAGCAGATTCAGGATCTGCGCCTGAATCGTGACATCCAGCGCGCTGGTCGGCTCGTCGCACACGATCAGCTTCGGATCCACCGCCAGAGCCCGGGCGATCGCGATGCGCTGGCGCTGGCCGCCCGAAAACTCATGCGGATAGCGGCTCCGATGCGCCGGCTTCAGGCCGACCTGCTCCAGCAGCTCCAGCACCCGCGCCTGCCGCCGCGCCGCATCCTCCAGCACATTGAGTTGCTGCATGCCCTCGGCGATGATGTCGCCCACCATCATGCGAGGATTGAGCGACGCGAACGGATCTTGGAAGATGATCTGCATCTCGGCGCGCAAGGCCGACATTTCATGCGCGGAGCAATGCGCCAAATCCTTGCCGCGGTAGCGGATGCGGCCCTGCGTGGCCGGCAGCAGGCGAATCAGGCTCTTCCCCGTCGTCGTCTTGCCGCACCCCGATTCCCCGACTAATGCAAACGTTTCGCCTTCCCGCAACGCGAACGTCAGGCCGTCGACGGCCGGCACATGCCCGACCACGCGCCGAAAGACGCCGCGCCGAATCGGGAAATGCACGCGCAGATCCTCGACTTCCAGCAGCACCGGCGCCTCGGAATGCGCAGGCGACCGATTCTCCTCCAATGGCGTTTCGCGCGCTTCGATGCCATGCAGCCGCTGTCCGCGCTTGGAAATATCGGGCAAGGCGGCGAACAGGTTGCGACTGTATTCATGGTTCGGCTTCGAAAAGAATTCCTCGGCCGGACCTGCCTCGACGATCCTCCCATGCTGCATGATGGCCACGGCATCCGCCATTTGCCGTGCGACGGCCAGATCATGCGTGATGAACAGCATCGCCATGCCCAGTTCGCGCTGCAGTTCGCGCAGCAGTTCGAGCACTTGCGCCTGAATCGTCACGTCCAGCGCCGTCGTCGGTTCGTCCGCAATCAGCAGATCCGGCTCGCCGGCCAGCGCCGCCGCGATCATCACCCGCTGCTGCATGCCGCCGGACAAATGGTGCGGGTATTCGTTCAGCCTTCGCTGGGCATCCGGCACGCGCACGGCATCCAGCAATTCACGCGCACGCGCCCGAGCTTCCGATTTCGGCAGGCCCTGCCGCCGCAGCGACTCGCCGATCTGCTGGCCCACCGTCATGACCGGGTTGAGCGAAGTCATCGGCTCCTGGAAGATCATGCCGATGGACGTGCCGCGCACCGTGCGCATTTGCGCTTCCGGAAGATCCAGTAGATCCTGCCCGCGCAGCCGCACATGCCCGGCCTCGATGTGTGCCGCTTCCGGCAGCAGGCGCATCACGCTCAGTGCCGTCACCGATTTGCCGCTGCCGGACTCGCCCAGAAGCGCAAACGTCTCCCGATTCGGAATGGCGAAGCTGACATCCGCCACTGCCAGCTCGCGCTCCGGCCCGGAGCCGAACGCGACTCGCAAATTTTTGACTTCAAGCAGCGTCGTCATCGGCCGACTCGAGGGTCGAAGGCATCGCGTACGGCATCCGCCAGCATATTGGCGAACAACACCAACGCGAACATGAACACGAACGAGGCCACCAGCGACCACCACACCGGCGGCTCGCGCGACATCTCTAGCCGGGCACTATTGATCATGTTGCCCCAGCTGTTCATGGTCGGATCCACGCCGATGTCGACGTAGGACAGCACCGCTTCGGCCAGCACCAGCCCGCTGAAGTCCAGCGTCACCGTAATCAGCACGATGTGCATGACGTTCGGCAGGATGTGACGCCATTGGATGCGCGGCCCGGAAACGCCGAACGCCACCGCCGCCTGCACGTACTCGCACTCCCGCAGCTTCAGCGCCTCGCCGCGCAGCAGGCGGCACAGCCCAGTCCAGCTTGTCAGGCCCAAGATCATGCACAGGAACAGAAGCCGCAGATCCGCACGTTCCGCGAGGCTTGTATATTCCGCCGCATGCGTGCTCAGATAGACATGCAGCGACAGGATGGCGGCCGCAATCAGCAACACGCCCGGGATCGAATTGAGCGTGATATAGATGTACTGGATGACATCGTCGACCCATCCGCGATAGTAGCCGGCCATAATGCCCAGCGCCATCGCGAAAGGCAGCATGATCAGCGTCGTCAAGGTGCCGATCAGAATGCCGGTGCGAATGCTCTTCAAGGTCTGGTAGAACACGTCTTCGCCCACCTTGTCGGTGCCGAAGACGTGGTAGGCGCCTGCCAATTGCGTGACGATGCCGATCAGAACCAGAATCGCCAGAACCGTCACCCCGATGCTCGTCCATGGCAATGGCGGCTCTTCGGGAGCGCTGCCGCGCCGGCGGCGCATCAGACGGAAGCCCAGCCATAGCACGGCCCACGCCAACACGCCTAGGCCGATCCCTTGCGCCACGCGCACAGCGATATCCCATCCGCGCTCCTGGGCCGGATTCTCCAGATGGGCTCCGCCGTACTGCAGGCGCGGGTAGTCGCGAACCATTCCGCCGGGCGTCTCCAGTGCCTCTTTGCTGTGCGCCCGGTACGCGAAAGGCGCCGAATAGGTTCGCTCCGCCTGAGTGCGCAACGGCCCGACCAGCACATCGAAGGCGCTTAGGATCTCGTTCGAATATTGCGCCTGCGCGGTCGGATGCGCCAGACGCGGGTGGAAGTGCAGCGAATCCAGCACGGCAATCGCCACGAAAGACACCAACACCACGGCCGATACGGCCCCCGTGCGCCGGGCCACGACGGTGCGCCAGGCGCGCCGCAAATGCGGCGAGCGCCACACCAGCAGCACATACGCCCCCACGCCCGCCAGCAGCAGGAACAGGAAGAAATCCGTCAGCAGCACGACCCACATGATCAGCGCAATCGAATCCTGGGGTCGGCCAGCGTGTAGGAAATGTCCGTCAGCAGCAGACCCAGAATATACAGCACGGTGCCGAGGAACACCATCGCCCGCACGATGGCGAAATCCTGCCGTTGGATGGCATCGATGGTGTAGCTGCCGAGCCCCGGAATGCCGAAGAACGATTCGGTGATCAGGCTGCCCATGAACAGCAGCGGCAGCAGCACCACGATGCCCGTCAGGATCGGAATCAGGGCGTTGCGCAGCACGTGCCGGAACAACACCCGCGGCTCGGACAGGCCCCGCGCCCGTGCCGTGCGCACGTAATCCTTGGAGATCTCCTCCAGAAACAGGGTCCGGTACCAGCGCGTGCCGGAACCGATGCCGTAGACCACGCTTATGATGACCGGAAGAATCAGGAACTTCACGGCGCTGAGCCCGGTATCGTAGCCGGAGATGGGCGTCAGCTGCAGGAGCTTCCCGACCAGATACTGTCCGCCGATAATGTAGAACAGCCCCGAGACCGACATCAGAATGACGCACAGCACCACGCCGGCCGTATCCAGATAGCTGGCACGGAAGAACGCCAGCATCAGCGCCAAAGTGGTGTTGAGCAGCAGGCCGAGCAACAGGCTCGGCACCGCGATCGCCAAACTCGGCCACATGCGCTGGCGAATGTCGTAGCCGATGTTGCGGCCGCTGTCGGAGTTGCCGAAGTCGAACGCGAACAGGCGCACCGATTTGGTGAAGAAGATCGTGCGCGTCGCCTGCTCCAGCCCTGCCGCCTCCGCGTTGTAGGCCAGTGGCAGGTCGTAGCCCCGCTCATGCTTCCAAGCCTCCACTTGCTCCTCCGTGACATGCTTGTCGCCGAGATGCAGCCGGGCGACCTCGTCCGGAGAGTTGACGACGAAGAACAGCAGGAACGTCAGTAGGTTGACCCCGATCAGGATCGGGATGGCGTACAGCATGCGCCGGATGATGTAGGCGATCATCGTCCGCGCCTCCGTTCGCAACGTACGAAGCCGGCCACGGCCGGGGCGATCAGCAGCGCCAGCACGCCCGCGCCGGCCCACAGCGGCCAAACCGTCGGGGGGTTCCAGGATGCGACTGCGGCGCTTCTGGCGGCAGCATCCACGCGCTGGTATTTGAGCGTGTTGTAAGACAGGTCGCTCGGCTTGAGATTCTGCATCCACTGATGCGACAGCACGTAACTGACCGGGTGGTAGCCCCAGGCCCAGGGGGCATCGTGCCGCAGGATCTCCAGCATGCGGTCGATGATTCGCTGGCGCTCCGAACCGTTCGGGATGTTCTTCATCTGCGCGAACAGCGCATCGTATTCCGGGTTGCTGTAGTTGGCCGTGTTCGGGCCGCCGCTGTCCACCTGCGCATTGGGCCCGTACAGCAGAAACAGGAAGTTCTCCGGGTCCGGGTAGTCCGCATGCCAGCCCCATTGGAAGATCTGGCCCGTGCCCTTGCGCATCTTTTCTCGAAAGCGGTTGTAGTCCGTGGCCCGCACCACCAGCTGGATGTCCAGCTTGGCGAATTGCTTGCGCAGCCAGTTGAGCGACGCTTTTGCATCCGGCCCGGCGCCGACCGCCTCGTAATACAGCGTCAGCGGCGTACCGGTCTCCTGATCGATGCCGCCCGGATAGCCGGCCTGGCGCAGCAATTCCCGGCCCTTCTCAATGCCGTGCCGTACAGCCCGGCCATCCTGCCATCGGTACACGTACGGGTTGATGCCCGCCGCCCCTTCGCGCACGCCGAATATCTGCGGCGGCAAGGGGCTTTGCGCCGGAATGCCCCGTCCGTTGTTGAAGATCGCAATGTTCTCTTCGTAATCGACTGCGACCGAAATGGCCAAGCGCAGAAGCCGGCTGCGCTCGCTGTCGCCGCCGACGACCGGATCCCGCATGTTGAAGCCCATGTAATAGCTGGTCGGCGACACCGTCGTCTGCAATCGGATGCCTTTCGCCGCCATTTCCTCCGTCAACTCCGCCTCCCCGCCGCCGCCGTACTGGATGGCCTGGTCGAAACTGTCCGAACCGATGCCGGAACGGTCGTAGTAGCCTTGCAGGAACTTGCTCCAGCGCGGGATGCTCTCC
Organism: uncultured candidatus Poriferisulfidus sp.; assembly: GCA_963668445.1. GTDB lineage: Bacteria > Pseudomonadota > Gammaproteobacteria > Poriferisulfidales > Poriferisulfidaceae > Poriferisulfidus. The sequence continues at coordinate 406,359 of OY764335.1, read as the reverse complement.
TTCTCGAGGCTGTACACCGCCCGGTCCAGAAACGGCATGACACGCCCGGCATCCTGCAGCAGGCCCTGCTCGGCATCGCCCGGCTCGCCCTCGCGCGGATACGGCTGCCCCCGGAAGTTCGGGTTGCGCTCCAGCACCATGCGCAGGTTCGGGTTGTTCTCCGTCAGCATGTACGGCCCGGTGCCCAGTGGATGCCAGTTCAGGTTCAGGTTGCGCTTCGCCATGCCCGGCTGCTCGTAGAAGGCATCGGCCTCCCACGGCACTGGCGCGAAGAACGGCATGGCCAGCCAGTACACGAATTGGGGGTACACGCCGCGCAGGCGAATCCGGTAGCGATAGCGCGATTCCGCGCGCACGCCTTCCAGCACCCGATCGCGCAAATCGAACGACGCATCCTCTTCCGCCTTGATCTGTTCGCGAAATTCCGTGAACCCGACGATGTATTCCGCCATGATGCCCGCGATCGGGCAATGCCGGCGCGGGTCCGCCATGCGCTTGATCTCATGCACGAAGTCCGCCGCCACCAATTCGCGCGTCCCCGTATGCGGGAAGTCCCGCAAGGTGTCGACCGCGGCGAGATCCGCCTCCGTCAAGGCATGGTAGCGATAGGCACCGTCTTCGAGGCGCGCCAGCGCCGGATGCGGCTGGTAGCGGATGCCCGGCCGCACCTCGATCAGATACTCGCTGTACGCAACCTGCTCGGCCGGCGTACCCGGCGGCAGTTCGCGGCCCTCAGCATCCAGCAGCCGAACCTGCGGCATGCGGGCGGCCGACAGCGGCTCCAGTTCGAACGGACGCTTCAGGTAATGGTACGCCAGCGGCGGCTCGTAAATCTGCTGGATGAACTTGTAGGCGGTCGAACTATAGGACCGCGCCGGATCCATGAACTGCGGGCGGTCGCTGAACGAGGAGTGCATGGCCTGTTCGGCTTCGGCCTCCGCCACGTACGGACTGTTCCAAGGACCGTCGCAGCCCGCCGTCCATGCCAGAACGCACGCGCCCCCTGTCCAGCGCATCACATCGCGGCATCGAATCGGGGTCACGAACCGGGGCTTCGTTATAATGGAAGTGGCGCAGTCATTGTACAAGGACGCATATCCGATGGGATTTCTGGACGGCAAAAAAGCCCTGATCACCGGCGTCGCCAGTACGCGCTCGATTGCATGGGGCATCGCCGAATGCATGCATGCGCAAGGCGCGGAATTGGCCTTCACGTGCCAGAACGAACGCCTGCAGCCGCGGGTCGCGGACATGGCCGCAAATTGCGGCAGCGAACTGGTGCTGCCCTGCGACGTCGGCGACGACGCGCAGGTCGAAGCGACGTTCCAGGAACTTGGAGCACACTGGCCGCAACTCGACATTCTCGTGCACAGCATCGCCTACGCGCCGCGGGAGGCTCTGGAAGGCGACTTCTGCGCCAATACGTCCCGCGAAGCCTTCGGCATGGCGCACGACATCAGCAGCTACAGCCTGACGGCTCTGGCCCGCGCCGCCCGCCCCCTCATGCGCGAACATCCCTCGGCCATCATGGCACTGACGTATCTCGGCGCCATGCGCAGCATGCCGAACTACAACGTCATGGGTCTGGCCAAAGCGAGCTTGGAAGCCAATGTGCGCTACCTCGCCTATGCGCTGGGACCGGAACAGATACGGGTCAACGGGATTTCGGCCGGGCCGATCAAGACGCTGGCGGCCGCCGGCATCGGAAATTTCCGGATGATGTTGGAGCATGTCGCGCGCAACGCGCCGCTGCGCCGCAATGTCACCATTAAGGATGTCGGCCATGCGGCCGCGTTCCTGTGCTCCGACCTCGCCGGTGCCATCACCGGCGAGATCACGTACGTCGATGCCGGCTACAGCACCGTCGGCATGACGGACTTCGAGAGTAGTTAGGCGCGAACCGTCGTTTCCTCGCCCTCGCTGCGGGCAATCACCACAGCGCCGCTGGAGTCGCCGAACACATTGACGGCCGTGCGGCACATGTCCAGCAAGCGGTCCACGGCCAGAATCAGCCCGACCGCCTCCGCCGGCAGACCGATCACGCCGAGGATCAGCACGATCGCGACCAGACTGGCGGATGGAATGCCCGCTACGCCGACCGAAGTCAGAAGTGCCAGCGCCACCACCATCATCTGCTGCGCCACGCTCAGGTCCAAGCCGTAAGCCTGCGCTAGGAACAGCACCGCCACGCATTCGTACAGCGCCGTGCCGTCCATGTTCACCGTAGCGCCCAGCGGCAGCACGAAGCTGCCAACCCGATTGGACACGCCGGCGCGATCCTTGACGCACGACAGCGTCACCGGCAGCGTCGCCGCCGACGAACTGGTCGAGAACGCCGTCAGCAGCGCCGCCAGCATGGCGCGGAAGTGCTTCAGCGGATTGATGCCGAAACCGCGCATCAGCAGCGGCAGAATCACGAACATGTGCAACGCCAACGCCCCCAGTACCGTGAAGAAGAACGCCGCCAGCGGGATGAACACCTCGACGCCCGAAATGATGACCACTTTGCCCACCAGAGCGAACACGCCGATCGGCGCGAAGCGCATGATCAGATGGGTGATCTTCATCATCACTTCCAGCACGCCTTCCCAGAAGGCATGCAGCGTGTCCCGCCCCTGCCTGATGACGCGCTCCATGAAATAGCCGAACAGCAGACTGAAGAAAATCAGCCCCAGCATCTGCCCGTTGGCCGCCGCCGCCACGATGTTGGGCGGAATCATGCGCAGGAATACCGCCACCACGTCCGCGCCGCTGCGGCCCGCCACCTTGTCCGCAATCGTCCCCGTATCCGCATGCAGGCCCAGCACCTCCTTGGCCGGCACCCCGCCCGAAGTGATGCCCGGTTCGACGGCATTCACCAGCAGCAGGCCCGCCGTGATCGCAAGGCCGCTGGTCACGAGATAGTAGCCGATGGTCTTGCCGCCCAGCACGCCCAGAGCGCCTGCGCCCAAGTTGCTGATGCCCACGATGATGGACGCCACGATCAACGGCACGATAATCATCTTCAGGGCATTGAGAAACATCTGCCCGACGAAGTCCAGCACCGGCACCGCCATGCTGCCGACCGCCCCGTCCGGCTCCAGCACCAAGCCGGCCAACACGGCCAAGCCCAGCGCAATCAGAATCTGCCAGTGAACCGCTAATCTCATTGCTTCGTCTCCCGGTTAAGTTGATCGTTGCCGCCTTTCGAAAGCATCACGCGTCGCCTGCTACCGCTGCCCGGGCTACGGGAAGCTCTCGCACGGCCAAGCATGATAACACGTACGGCGACGAGGTGCGCGACGCAAGGCATCGCACACCCCCAATGCATGGATCCTGCCTTCTTCGGACAGCCCTGCGCAAGGCACGAAGGGCACCCAGAGACGCCATAAGCCGGACCCGCGCGGGCGCGGCTCGTTAGTTGATATGCTCATCGAACGTCACGGTGACTGTGCCGGCGGCATAATTGAATTGGGAGAACCCCGGAATCTCATGGACGAAGCGCCGCAGCGGCGCCTCCAAGTCTGCCGGGATCTCGTAGATCAACAGGCGCCATCGGGTGAGTCCAATTGAATAAGGAGAACTCGGCGGCGGCGTCGGGTTGCATGCAGTGCTTCGATCCGTTTGGATGTCGTAGCCGATGCTATTTTTGCTATACGGGTTGATGAACACGCGGGTGTGCTGATTGAGTGCAACCGTGGGAATCTTCAGTCGATGCACCCAGATGGGATAGTTCCGTTTCCTGATTTGTCCGAGGCGGCCCGTATAGTTCGAATGCGCCAAATCCGGCACACGAAGCTGAACGCCGACCACATTGAATTCGGTTTTTGAGCAGTTATTTGTCGAGATGCCTCTCATGGCCCAACCCGGGCCTTGGCCATAAATTTTGTATGCGACCCTGCCGCCTCGCTCAGCAGCATGGCGCGACATGGCATTCGTTATCTCCCCAATGTCGGCCTCAACGCGCTTTAAGTCCGCATTGCGAAATACCGTAGACATCAGGGACAATACCCCTAACGCCAGCAGGCCGATCACGCCGATGACCATGCCCAATTCAATGAGCGTGAAGCCTCTCTGGAAGCGGGAATTTGTCATCGTCTTGCCTAGCGGACGCCCCGTAAAAACGCCGGGTCGGAAAACGCTTCGTAAGAAAAGCTAGCGGAATGCAGGGCGGATCAATCCTCCACGCCTAGCATAGCATAAGGGATGGGGCTCCACGGCAATGAATCATCGGAAATGCCCCCATGCCCGCACGAATCGGCACCATGGCCTCACCGAATGCTTGACGAATTGCAGCCGTTTCGGTATAACTATCGACCAGCGGCGCATTGCCTCAACCGAGCGTTCGCAATCCGTTGCATGACGGTCTGCCATCGCCGTACTGCGCATGTGCGCGCCATGTCCCGTCTGATTGCCCGATGTCCTTCCAGCGCACCCCCCCAATCGGAAAATCCCGAATGATGCCATCCGAATATCACGGGCAAAATTCCCGTCCCCAAAAAGGGTTCACGCTCGTCGAACTCGCCATCGTCGTTTCCATCATCGGACTGCTCTCGTTGGTTGCCTTGCTCGCATGGAGCCATATCAATGCGCAGCCGCGCCATCTGCAAGTACTGAACGAAGTCACGCTGATTGCCACGCACATGCGCAAGCACGCCAATCGCTTTGGCGAAGTGGAATACAAAGACTACGGGAGCTGCACAGGCACAGACGCAGGCAAGTTCAAGCTGGTCGGGGTGACGCTGGAGAAAGGCAAGTTCGTGCAGAAGATCAGCATCGAATCCAATGGCGCCGGCGAGTTCGTCAACCCGTTCAGCAACCCCCAAAAAGGCTACGAGGTGACCACGGACAGCAATAGCACCTGCTCCGCCAGCGCCAGCTATACGCAGACCAGCGGCGCCACGGAATGGAAATTGGACATCTTCGAAATCCCCAGCGACGTGGAAGCCCCCCTGACCCAAGCCTTGACGAAGATCCCGGGTTATGTCAGTGCCTCCTATGCATCCGGCACCATCACCGTAACGTTCGACGAGAAAACGTTTTAGCCAACTCCCCCGCCAGTCGGCGAGGTGCCCGCCCCAGCCGACGCGGCCTATTCCAGACGGTCGAGATAGCGGACCACGTCCGCCCGCGCCTCCAGCGCCGTCTGGAACGCGTCCGTTTCCGCGTTGCGCGTCTGCTGACGCAACATTTCCCGATCTATTTCCCGCGCCTCTTCCGGCTGCTCCATATGCACCGCATCCAGCGCAATCACCGCCACCGCCTCCGGCAGGACGGCCATGCCGAAGACCGGCGCACCTTCCAGATGCGCCAGCAGAAACGCACGCTTCAGAACCGACGGATCCGCATCCAGATCGTTCCGGGTGACGCCGTCGTGGGCCGTCACCGGGACTTCCTCCTGCACCGCCAGCGTTTCGAAGTCGGGCTTCTCGCGCAGCCGTTCCGTCAATTCCACTGCATGCTCCAGCAACGCCCTCCGTGCAGCCTGCCTTGCCAGTTCTTCACGGATCCGCTCCGCCACTTCTTCCAGCGGCCGCGTCCGGGAAGGCTCGTATTCGTCCACGCGCACCACCACGGCCGTGCCTTCGTCCAGATCGATCCGATCGCTGTTCATGCCTTCCTTGCGGACTTCGTCGCGCTGCAGGGCGGCTTGCACGGCCGGCACGCTTAGCACGCCTTCCGGCAATTCGTCCAGCGGCAGCAGTTCGGTCGTCTGCACATCCAGATCCAGTTGTTCGGCCGCCGCCGCCAAGCTTTCCGGATTCTCGTAGGCCAAGACGCTGAGCTCCTCGGCCGCCGCCGCGTAGCGCCGTTCCAGATTCTGGCGGCGCGCCTGTTCCTCGACCTGTTCGCGCACCTCGTCCAGCGGCTTCAAGCGGCCGGGCCGGATTTCCTCGACCTCGAGCAGGTAGGTGCCCAATTCGGTCGTCAGCGGCTCGCTGACGATGTCCGGCTCCAGACTGAACACCAGCGTACCCAGTTCTTCCTGCAGGTCTTCCTGCGCCACCCAGCCGATGTCGCCGCCATGCTCCTTGCTCAGGTCGTCTTCCGAATGCTGCGCCGCCAGCGCAGCGAAATCCTCGCCCTCCTGCAGCTGCCGGTACGCCTCGTGCGCCCGCGCTTCAGCATCGGCGGCCTGCTTGAAGAAGATCTGGCGGAGGCGGCGCAACTCCGGCGCCATGAAATCCATCGCATGCGCGTCGTGGTAGGCCTGCAGATCGGCGTCGCTCGGCACCGTGTCCGCGTCCATGCCCCCCATGCGCAATTCCAGATGCGCCACCCGTACGCGCTCCGGCGTGGCGTGCCGCTCAAGGCTTTCGCGGTAGGCCGTCTCGATCGCCGCCTCCGTGACCGCATCCGGATCCAGGAACCGGTCGTACGGAATGCTGAAATAGCGGAAATCCCGGGTCTGCGCCCGCAGCGTCCGATACTCCAGCGCCTCCGTGTCGGTGATCAGCGCCGACGCCTCCAGCGCCTCCTGCAGGATGTAGCCGCGGAGCAAGGCGCGCTGCTGCGCCTCGAACTCGGCGGGCGTCAATTGGTTGACGCGCAGGATGTTGCGATAGCGCTGCGGATCGAAGCCGTCCGCCGTGCTGAACAGTTCCATCGCCTGGATGGACTCCATCACCTCGAGATCCGTCACGTCCAGCTGCTGGCGATCCATGTACTGCAGCAGCAGTTCGCGGTCGATCATCTCATCGAGCACCTCGCGCTGCAGGCTGCGGCTCTCATCGTCCCCGTCCTGCGCGCGCCGCGCCCGGTAGGCCCGATGGAACTCTCCCAGCGGAATCGCGACGCCTTCGACTTCCGCCGCCTCGCTGCCGCCGCCGAAGCCCAGATACTCGTTAATCCCCCACAGCGCGAAGGGAATGCTGATCAGAAAGATGATGAGGTAGGCGATCCAGCCGGTCGCCCGCTCGCGAATGGCGTACAGCATAAGTCCTGCTCAAGCGGCTCCCTGCGGGTGCGGGGAAGACCCGGTGCCACGACAGCGGGGATGGCGGAGTGGACGGGACTCGAACCCGCGACCACCGGCGTGACAGGCCGGTATTCTAACCAAACTGAACTACCACTCCATGCACAGCCTGCCGGCAAGCGATGGTGGGTGCTGAGGGACTTGAACCCCCGACATCCGCCTTGTAAGGGCGACGCTCTCCCAACTGAGCTAAGCACCCGAACCGTCGCCGGCTCAGTTTATGGCATCCTTCAGCGCTTTGCCAGCCTTGAATGCCGGGCGGTTGGAGGCGGCAATCTGGATGGTCTCCCCGGTCGCCGGATTCCGGCCCGTACGGGCGGACTGGTGCTTGGCTTGGAAAGTGCCGAAGCCCGGAATGCTGACCTTGTCGCCAGCCCTCAGGGCCGACATGATGGCGTCCGTCAAGGCATCCAGCGCCGTGTTCGCCGAAGATTTGGTGATGCCGGCATCGTCTGCCATGCGTGCCACGAGATCGCTTTTATTCATGTTTCTTGCTCCCCATCTAGAAGTCGTTTTTATCGAGGCAGGCCCCGCCTGCCGTTTGTAGCACAGGTGATTATAACCTGTTTTCGCCGCCCGTCCGCCCGCGCCGCCAATATCGCGCCGCAGCCTCAATGGCGCACCGCCGCACCGGACCGCGCCGCCTTGCGCGGCGGCGACTCCTTGGCCGCGCCAGCCCCCGCTCCCAGCTCGGGCCGCGGCGTCCATTCCATGGCAATTTCCATGACCTCGTCGAACCACTGGCAGGGCCGGATGTCGAGGCTCTTGCGGATGTTGCGCGGCAGTTCGACCAGATCCTTCTCATTCTCCTGCGGGATGATCACCGTGCGGATGCCGCCGCGCAGGGCCGCCAGCAGCTTCTCCTTCAGGCCCCCGATCGGCAGGACCTCGCCGCGCAGCGTGATCTCGCCGGTCATGGCCACGTCGGCCTTGACCGGAATGCCGGACAGCGCGGAGACGATCGACACCGTGATGGTGATGCCGGCGCTGGGGCCGTCCTTCGGCGTCGCGCCTTCCGGGACATGCACGTGGATGTCCTTCTTCTCATGGAAGTTCTTGGCGATGCCGAGCGCCTCGGCGCGGCTGCGCACCACCGTCTGCGCGGCCTTGATCGATTCCTGCATGATGTCGCCCAACTGCCCGGTGTAGATCAGCTTGCCGGTCCCCGACACGATCGCCGCCTCCACCCGCAACAGTTCGCCCCCGACCTCCGTCCACGCCAGGCCGTTGGACTGCCCGACCTGATTGTTCTCGTCCGCCAAGCCGTAGCGGTAGCGCCGCACGCCCAGCAGCCTGGCGAGCGTCGCCGACGTGATCCGGATCTGCTTCTGCCGCGACTTGAGCAACAGCTGCTTGACCGTCTTGCGGCAGATCTTGGACAGTTCGCGCTCCAAATTCCGTACCCCCGCCTCCCGTGTGTAGTAGCGGATGATGTTCTTCACGGATGCGTCCGGAATCAGCAGCTCCGACTTCTTGAGCCCGTTGTTCTTCAGCTGCTTCGGAATCAGGTAGTTCCGGGCTATGTGCATCTTCTCATCCTCGGTGTAGCCCGAAATGCGCAGCACCTCCATGCGGTCCAGAAGCGGCGGCGGGATGTTCAGGGTGTTGGCGGTGCACACGAACATGACGTCCGACAGGTCGAAGTCCACTTCCAGATAATGGTCGTTGAACATGTGGTTCTGCTCCGGATCCAGCACCTCGAGCAGCGCCGAGGCCGGGTCGCCGCGGAAGTCCATCGCCATCTTGTCGACCTCGTCCAGCAGGAACAGCGGGTTGCGCACGCCGACCCGCGACATGTTCTGGATGATCTTGCCGGGCAGAGAACCGATGTAGGTGCGGCGATGGCCGCGGATCTCAGCCTCGTCGCGCACGCCGCCGAGCGACATGCGGGTGAACTCGCGGCCGGTCGCCCGGGCGATGGACTGCCCCAGACTGGTCTTGCCCACGCCGGGCGGGCCGACCAGGCACAGGATCGGGCCTTTGATCTTCTTCACGCGGTGCTGCACCGCCAGATACTCCAGGATCCTCTCCTTGATCTTGTCCAAGCCGTAATGGTCCTGCTCCAGCACCCGCTCGGCCTTCTGCAGGCTGCGGCAGACCCGGGAGCGCTTCTTCCACGGCACGTTGACGAGCCAGTCGATGTAGTTGCGCACCACCGTCGCTTCGGCCGACATCGGCGACATCATGCGCAGCTTGCCCAGTTCCTGCTTGGCCTTCTTCTCGGCCTCCTTGGACATGCCGGCCTCCTTGATCTTGGCGGCCAGCTCCTCGGCCTCGCCGGAGTTGTCGTCGCTGTCCGACAGCTCCTGCTGGATCGCCTTCATCTGCTCATTCAGATAGTATTCGCGCTGGCTCTTCTCCATCTGCTGCTTGACGCGGCCGCGGATGCGCTTCTCCAAACTGAGGATGTCCAGCTCCGACTCGATCAGCTTGAGCAGTGCCTCGATGCGCTGCGTGACGACCAGAATCTCCAGAATCTTCTGCTTCTCGTCAAGCTTCAGCGTCATATGCGCCGAGATCGTGTCGGCCAGACGCGACGCGTTGTCGATGCCGGACAGCGACGCCAGCGCTTCCGGCGGCAGCTTGTTGTTGATCTTGGCATACTGCTCGAAGCCCTTGCGCAGCGAGCGCACCAGGCCCTCGATCTCGGCCGCCGGCGCCCCGGCCGTCTCGGCCAGCGGCTCGGTGCGGGCGCTGAAATACTTGCTCGTGCCCTCGTAACTCGCCACGCGGGCGCGGCTGAGGCCTTCCACCAGCACCTTGATCGTGCCGTCCGGCAATTCCAGCAGCTGCCGGATGGCGCTGACCGTACCGACGGCGTAGATGCTATCCGGCCCCGGATCGTCGACCTCCGCCTTCTTCTGCGTCAGCAGCAGGATCTGCTTGCCGGCCGCCATCGCCTCCTCGATCGCCCGGATCGACTTCTTGCGCCCGACGAACAGCGGAATCACCATGCCCGGATAGACCACCACATCGCGCAGCGGCAACACCGGCAGCGCCGCCTCGTCGGGCTTGCGCGGCTTGGCGCGGGTCAGGCGGGGCTTGTCGCTCATCGCGGTCGTCGGTCGGAAACCATGGCAGTACAGCCTATCATGGGGGCGTACGGGCGCCTTCGCAAGGGCGCCTACGCGCGCCGCGCCTCCAGCGCCGCATCCTCGTAGATCAGGTACGGGGCCTTCTCGCCCCGGATCACCGCCTCGTCCACCACCACTTCGGCGACCCCTTCGAACGACGGCAGCTCGTACATGGTGTCCAGCAGCACGGTCTCCAGAATGGTGCGCAGCCCGCGCGCGCCGGTCTTGCGCTCCCGCGCCCGCCGCGCCACCGCCGCCAGCGCATCGCCGCGGAACTCCAGCTTCACGCCCTCCATCTCGAACAGCTTCTTGTACTGCAGCGTGAGCGCGTTCTTCGGCTCCAGCAGCACCCGCACCAGCATCGCCTCGTCCAGCTCCTCCAGCACCGCCATCATCGGCAGCCGGCCGACGAATTCCGGGATCAGGCCGTACTGGATCAGATCCTCCGGCTGCACCTGGCGCAGGATCTCGCCGGCGCTGGCGGACTGCGGGCTATGGATCTCGGCGCCGAAGCCGATGCCGCTGCGCTCGGTGCGGTCGCGGATGACCCGGTCCAGCCCGGCGAAAGCGCCGCCGCAGACAAACAGGATGTCGCTCGTGTTGACCTGCAGGAACTCCTGCTGCGGATGCTTGCGCCCGCCTTGCGGCGGCACCGACGCGATGGTGCCCTCGATCAGCTTCAAAAGCGCCTGCTGCACGCCCTCGCCCGACACGTCGCGGGTGATCGAAGGGTTGTCGGACTTGCGCGAGATCTTGTCGATCTCGTCGATGTAGACGATGCCGTTCTGGGCACGCTGGACGTCGTAGTCGCACTTCTGCAGCAGCTTCTGAATGATGTTCTCGACATCCTCGCCTACGTAGCCGGCCTCCGTCAGGGTGGTCGCGTCCGCCATCGTGAACGGCACGTTCAGGCGCCGCGCCAGCGTCTCCGCCAACAGCGTCTTGCCGGAGCCGGTCGGCCCGATCAGCAGGATGTTGCTCTTCGCCAGCTCCACCCCGTCGCCGTCGTCGAGGCGCGAATTGACCCGCTTGTAGTGGTTGTAAACCGCCACCGCCAAGGTCTTCTTGGCCCGCTCCTGGCCGACCACATGCTCCTCGAGCGAGGCGTGGATGTCTTCCGGCGACGGCAGCGTCTCCGCTTGGCTTTCGGTCTCGACCTTCAGCTCGTCGCGGATGATCTCGTTGCACAGCGCCACGCATTCGTCGCAGATGTAGACCTTCGGGCCCGCAATCAACTTGCGGACGTCATGCTGGCTCTTGCGGCAGAACGAGCACAGCAGGGGCTCCTTCGCGCCATGGCCCTTATTGCTTCGACTCATGCTCCTACAAGCCCTGCGGGCGGTTCGTTAAGCGGCTTCCGCGCTCTCCAGCATCTTCGCCCGAGTCTCCAAGACCTGATCGACGATGCCGTACTTGCAAGCGGCCTCACTGCTCATGAAGTGATCGCGCTCGGTGTCCTGCCTGATTTTATCAACCTTTTTGCCGGTGTGGCGGGCCAGCACCTGGTTGACCTGCTCGCGGGCGCGCAGGATTTCCCGGGCGTGGATGTCGATGTCCGTGGCCTGGCCCTCGAAGCCGCCCAGCGGCTGATGGATCATGATGCGCGAATGCGGCAGCGCGTAGCGCTTCCCGCGCGCCCCGGCCGCCAGCAGCAAAGCGCCCATGCTGGCCGCCTGCCCGACGCACAGGGTGCTGACGTCCGGGCGGCAGAACTGCATCGTGTCGTGCACCGCCAGCCCGGCGCTGACCGAGCCTCCGGGCGAGTTGATGTACAAGGAGATGTCCTTGTCCGGGTTTTCCGACTCCAGAAACAGGATCTGCGCCACCACCAAGTTCGCGACATGGTCGTCGATCGCGCCGGCGATGAAGATCACACGCTCCTTGAGCAGCCGCGAATAGATGTCGTACGCCCGTTCGCCACGGGCACCCTGCTCCACCACCATCGGAATGTACTGCGCCACTGCGTCCATCACGCCCGCTCCCGCGCCTGCAACTGTTCCAGCGTCACGGATTGCGTCGCCACTTTAGCATGTTCCAACACCCAGCGCACCAGCGCGTCCCACATGGCCTCGAACGCGATCTGGTCGCGCAGCCGGGCGTCGCGCTGGAGCCGGCGGCGCATGTCGTCCGGGTTGCGGTACTGCCGCACATGCGCTTCCGCACGCGCCTGGCGCTCCTGTTCGGTCGGCTCCGCGCCGCTCAGCACCCGCAGCGCCTCGAACGCCGTGAGCATCCGGGCATCCCGCAGCGCCTCCTGCTCCGCCACCGCGTCGACGACCTTCCCCGTCAGCTGCCGCTGCAGCTCCCCGACCCGTTCCAAGCACTTTTTCCGCAACGATTCCGGCACCTGCAGCACCGGCTGCAGCGACACCGTCAGGCCGGCGACGATCTGGACGCGAAGGTCTTGCTGGCGCAATTCCGCGCACAACTGCTCCAAATGCGCTTGCACGGCATCACGCACCTCCTCGCGCGTCGCGCCGCCGCACCGGCGCAGAAACTCCGCGTCATCCCAGTCCGGCAGGCGCCCCTCGAGCACTTCCGCAACGCGCAGGCGCAACGGCCCGGAGTGCGCGGCCAACGGCGGCTCCATCTCTTTGCGCCATGTCTCCGGAACCGGCTTCTCCTCGCCTGCGCTCATGCCCACAAACGCCTCCAGCAACTCGCGCGCAAACCCTTCAGCCGCAGTCTCCGGCCGCACCAAAATCGTATGGGCCTCGCTCCGATGCGCCGGCTCCCCCGACCCGTCCGCCGCAGCCTCCACCGTCGCGAAATCGAAGCGCGCCTGGTCCGCCGCCGCCGCCGGGCGCGAAACGGCCTGCCAATCCCGATTCTGCTCCCGCAGACGCTCCATGCCCGCCTCCACTTCCTCCGCGCTCGGCGCCGCCTGCAGATCCTTCAGTTCCAACTGCGCAACCTGCGCCTCGCTAAGTTCCGGGTAGACATCGAAGCGCGCCTCGTACTTCAGAGCCTGGCCCTCGCCGAACTCCTGCACCGTGACCGCAGGCTCCGCCACCGGCATCATGCCCTTCGCCTCCAGCGCCTGCTGCAGCGAATCCGTGGTCAAATCCTGCATCACCTCGCCATACACTTCGCCCAAATGCCGCTGGCGCACGACCTGCAGCGGCACCTTGCCCGGCCGGAAGCCGTCGATGCGCAACTTGCGCGACAACTCGCGCAAGCGCCGCTGCACCCGTTCGTCGACCTGCTGCTGCGGCACCGTCACCTGCATGGCGCGGGCCGTTGCATCCAGCACTTCCAGCGACGCCTCCATCAGCCGCCCAGCTCCGCCGCCGGCATGGTGCGAAAGGAGAGACTCGAACTCTCACGGGTTGCCCCACTGGCACCTAAAGCCAGCGCGTCTACCAATTCCGCCACTTTCGCCCGCCTCGGTTTCTTCATTTATAGTATTGAGGAATGCCGCACGGCCTGCGCCGCCGTCCTGCGGCTTGCGCCTATAGTATAAGGGAACGGAGGAGCCGCCATGCGCCAATTCTGGATGTGCACGGGACTGCTGCTGGCCGCGCTGCTGGCCGGCGCCGGGCTGTGGGGCCTCGCGTACGCAGTCTGGATGCCCGACGTCCCGCACCACAAATTCGTCAAATACGGTGCCCTGCTGACGGCGGCGGCCGTCCTCGCGCTCTGGGCCTGGCCGCGCACCACGCGCCGCGACCTCGGCCTCGACGACCGTAGCGGCACCCTGCTGATGCACCTGCTGGTCGGCTTCGGCGCCGCCATCGTGCTGCTGCTGCCGCTGTGGGTCTTCCTGCTGGCGGCAGGCGCCCGCGAAGCGGACCTGTGGCTGTGGAGCCGCGAACTGGGCTACCGCGCCGCCGTCTATCTGCTCATCGGGCTGGCCGTCGGAACGCTGGAGGAGCTTTATTTCCGCGGTCTGCTGCTGTCCAAAGCGACCTCGCTGCTGCTACCGGCGACCGCCTCCGCACTGCTGTACGGCGGCATCCATTTCCTCAATCCGCAGGCCGACGCCAGTTTGGCCGGCCAGTGGGACGGCGGCTGGACGCTGCTGCTTCAGGCCGCCCGCGGCATGCCGGACGCATGGCTCGTCGAAGCGCCGCGGCTCGCCCTGCTGGTGCTGATCGGCTTCGTGCTGGCCCTCGTGCGCCTGCGCACCGGCCAGTTGGCACTGTGCATCGGCGCCCATGCCGCCATGGTGTTCAGCCTCAAAATGTTCCAGAAGTTCACCGATGCCGGCACGGCCCCCCTCAACGGGCTCGGCACCGACCCGCTGGGCGGCTGGGCCGCCACGCTGTGGGTCGCCCTCTTGGCCGCGGCCCTCTGGCGCTATCTGGACGGCAGCACGCGGCGGCCCGCCGGGAGACTCTGACAAGCAATGGAATTTATATACTTGAAATCAGCAAAACCCTATTTGTCTGCATCCAGCCGATAGCGGGTTTCCGGTCCCTGCCTGGTTGGCTCCCTGCTTTCGCGTTCCGCCCGCTTCTTGTGCGCCAGAGGCCGCGAGCGCGGCTATGCCGCCGCCTGACCCGTGAAACACGAAATCGCCCGCCCATGCCGCCCCGATTTCGGGTGCAAATTGAAGAAAAAATCGACCACAACCCGAAAAATTCATGTAGCTATTTGATTCCTATAATTTTAATCGAAAACTCGAATTCGCCCCGTCGGGCGGGTCGCTGCCAAGACGCGAAAAAGACTCGGATTTCCACGATTTTTACAATTTTAATCAATTATTTGAAGCACCTGCATCGGCTGAAGGCGACGATGGGAAAATAGCTTCGAAATATCGCCCCATGTACGAGTTGTCCATATAAGATATTGATTTAAAAGATTAAAAAACGGTAGGATTTTCAGAACCGTTGTTGCTTTATTTTGCTCCGGAATTGCGGTAACTTGGCCACTCCGAAAAACCGGAGCCTGTCATGCGCATCGCTTTTCTTGCCGGTTGCCTCCTTGCTGCGAGCTCCGCATGGGCCGAGGAATCCGCCATGCCGATCGCCCGCTACGCCTACCTGCTGCCAGGAAGCCACTACGCGCAACGGCATCCTCTGAAGGTCACGATCACCCAGATGCGCTTCCCGCAGGAGGTTGCAACCGTCGGCGACGCCCTGAACTATCTGCTGGAGCGATCCGGCTACCGCTTCGACGAGGAGCGCAGCCGCTGGGCACAGACCATCCTGCTACCGCAGCCCTTGCCGGAAGTGCATCGCGATCTGGGTCCGATCCATTTGGCGGAAGCCTTGAACGTGCTGGCCGGCAGCGCTTGGCGCCTGAAGGCCAACCCGCTGTACCGCACGCTGATCATCGAGCCGACCGCAGCCTGGCAAAGGCAACTGGAGCATGCGGATGCGGCCCTCGAAATCGAAGCGGCACCCGGCGCAGCGGCGACCCCTTACCTGGAACCGGCTCCAGAAGCCCTCGAATTGCCGCTCCCGACCGGCCTGCACGACCCCGCCGAAATCTTCGTTGAGGACATGACTTTGGAGCAGGCGCTGGAACTTCTGGTGCCGGTCGGCTGGCAGTTGCGTCCAGAAGTCCAGCCGGCTCTGCTGCAGGCCCGCATCTCGCTGATTTCCTCGACGACCTGGTGGGATGCGCTCAATGAACTGGCCCGCCAGCTCGGCGCCCAGACCAACAGCGAACTTCACCTGCATGTCTTCGACGACCAGCAGCTGGTGGTGCTGGAGCAGTCATGAAATTCATCCGCGCCCTGCTGCCGCTCGCCCTCGGCGCCTGCGCCGGCCCGGAGATCGAACCTGTCGTGACCACCGAGCCGCAGCCGCTGGAGATGCCCGCCGCCAGAATGGCCGACCACCGCCACCCCCGTCCGTTCGTACGCGTGCAGCAGGCCCTGTCCGAACATGCCCGGCAGCGCGTCACCCTCCATTTGCAGGACGCCACGCTCAGCGAGTGCCTGACCCGGGCCGACCCAGCCCTGAACCTCGTGCCGGACGACCCGGGCATCGACCTCGAACGCCGGTACGACGTCCGCGTCAACGATCTGACCCTCTGGCAATACCTGCACATCCTCGAGGGTCTGAGCGGCTATGCGCTGGAACTGGCGGCAGACAGCCCCCTCGTGCATGTGGCGTCCTATCAGACCCGATCCTGGGATGTCAGCACCTTCGCCGGGCAAGGCCAATCGCGCCTGCAAGTAGGCCAGTCCGTCACGCTCAGCAGCAGCAGCCACAGCAGCGGCGGCACGGCGCAGGAATCGGGGCCGCAAGCCGAACAGGCCGAAAGCAGCCCCGCGACGGTGATTTACGACCACATGGACGAACCATGGAAAGACCTGCTTCGCAACGCCCGCTCCATTCTGGGGCTGCCTACCGGCGATGCCGTGCCTGAGCTCGGCAGCCGGCCTGCCGCCGCCGCCGATGCGTCGCCAGCACCCGTACCGACGAAGACCTGGCTGGTGGCCGACCGGCGGCTCGGCCTGCTGCGAGCGCGCGGGCCGGTGCCGCGCATGCAGGAACTGGATGCCTGGCTAACCGAACAGACCCGCCGCGGCGCCCGCCAGATTCTGTTGACCGTCGCCATTCTGGACGTGACGCGCAGCCAGAACGCCAGCGGCGGCCTGAACATGAACATCATCTACGACCGGCTCAACACTCTCGATCAGCGCTATGGCAGTACGCGCGATGTCGGGCGCGGCATCCTGTCCCTGAACACTCCGAACGGCGCCTGGGAATTGGACGCAGCCCTCGAGTTCGGCCGCTGGAGCGTGGAAACGCTGGTGCAGCAGCTGGCCCAGCAGGGGCAGGTCACCGTGCGCAGCGATCCAGTGTTCACCGTCGTCAACGGCATGACGACCTTCCTCGGCGATGGCGAAGAGGTCAGCTTCATCGCCAGCACCGACCTGTCCGTGGGCAGCGGCACCGATGCCAAACCCCTGCTGTCGACCAAATTCGAGCATATCCGCGTCGGCTTCCGCATCGCCGTCACGCCGCGCATGCGCCATGACGGCTCAATCCTAGTGGAAGTCGTGCCGGTGCTGTCCTCCATCCGTTCTCAAAGCACGTTCCAGACCGGCGTTTCGACCATCGTTCGGCCCAACATCGCCGTGCAGGAAATGGCCACGCTCGCCATCACGCGCAGCGGCAAGCCGATTCTGCTCGGCGGCCTGATCCAAAGCCGCGCCAAGGACGACAGCTACCGTCCGCCCTGCGACCATCCGCTGTGCGATGCCTTCGCCGCCTCCTCGCTGGAACGCTCGAACCGCGAACTGATGATCGTCATCACTCCCATCGAGGTCGCCATCTGATGATTCCCCTCCACGCTCCCGTCCGCATCGATTCCCGCAATGTGCTGCTGGTCGACGATCTGGTGCTCACGCATCTCGACGATGCCCTCGCCGCACGTCTGATCCCGATTGCGACGGACGATGCCGACCTGCCGCTGTATGTCGAGCAGCAGCAGGTCGACACCTTGGCCGAACTGCATCCCGGCCTGCCGCTGTACGGGCTGTGGCAAACCCTGATTGCCTCCGGTCGCGTCCCGAAGCGGGCCGGGCTGTACCAGATCGCCACCGACGACTCGCCGCATCAAGGCCGCTACCTGGTGCGCGAAGCGGACGGCGCCTACAGCGGACGCCTCACGCAGGATGCCATGCTGGACGCATTCGCACCCGACCAGCCGGTCCAGCGTCCCGAAGCGCTGAACGCCAACCCGAACACCCTGCGCCTGCCGGCGCAGCCGGTCCAGACCCTGCAGGCGCGTCGGGAGAAGCATGCCCGCTCTCGCCGCCAAGCATTGACGGTAACCGGCCTGGCAGTGCTCGCCAGCCTTCTTCTCGGTGCCATCGCCGACCGCATCCTGCATTATCGGTACGCTCAGCAGCTGCACGAAGCCGCGCAACTGGCGCAGCAGATCTCCCGATTGCAGCAGGAACTGCGGAATCTGAACGCAGGCGCACGCATCGAACCCGTCGACCAGTCGCATCGCCTCGACCAGCTGCTGATTCTGTCGCGCCATGGTCGGAGCCTCGAGATTCCCCAGACCTCCGTCCTCGGCACTGCCCCCATGCAGGCCATCATCCGTCCCCGTGCGGCCCTGCCGCCGAGCATGCCGCAAGGCTTGGCCGTCCAACACGCATTGCGCCGTCCCGATGGTTCGCTTCAGCTTGTCTGGTAGCCGGAAATGGCAGTACGTGCTGGCGGTCGCGTTTTGCCTGGCCGTCACGTTCGCCGCCGTGCGAGCGCTGGACCGCCAGCGCGCCGCTCCAGATCTGGAACGGTTGGCTCTCCAGCATGCGCAACTGGAGCAAACGCTGGCGCAACTGGAGGCACGGCCGCCCGCCCAGCCGGTCCATTGGCACATGCAACGGCTGCGGCAACTGGCCCGCACGCTGCCGAATCTAGACGAACTCAAGGCGGTCAAGGCGGATTCGCAGCGCTACCCGGAACCGCTCGGTCGGCACATCCGCGACTTCGGCGGCGAAGTCTGGAAGGTTGCGGCGCAGGGACCGCTGCTGTCCGTCGTTGCGCTGTGCCGCATGGCCCAGCCGCTGATGCCGCTGGTCGTGGACTCGGTCCAGGCCCGCGACGACAAGGCGCAAGCCGTGCTGTTCGTTGTCGGCACCGCAGCCGATGCCCATCCGGAAACGCTATGAAAGCTCTCTATCTGATGCTGCTGCCTGCTGCCATCCAAGCCGATGGCGGACTGTCGGATGCGGCCCAAGAGATCCTGGAGGAAACCGAGGCGCATGTGCGTGAACTGCAGCGCCTGAACGCTGCCGACGCCTCGCTCGAGGTGCAACTGCGCATTGCCAGAAAGCTGCAGGAATGCCAGCAGACCGGCTATCCTTGCACCGCGCCGGGACTGGCGCCTGCCATGCCGGCCCATGAGGCGGATGCCGCGCCGCGGCCTACCCCGGCGCCGCTGTTCGACATGCCGAAGCTGATCGGCACCTATCAGGGCCGCGCCCGGCTGCAACTCAGCGACGGCCGGCATCTGGAGGCACTCCCCGGACAGCACGTCGGTCCGTGGCTGATCCGCGCCGTCGGCATCGACTCCATGCAGGTGCAGACCCCGCAAGGCAATCGCCTCCGCGTACCCGTCACGCCCCGGCCGGCCCCATGAACACGCCCTCCGCCCGCGTCGTACGCCGCTTCGAAGCCGTGCGCAAAATCCTTATCGATGCCGGAGCGCTGCCGCCGAACGCTTTCCAGATGGCCTGCCCGGACTCTGCCGATGCGATCCTACCCCGCCTGCTGCGCACTGGCGCCGATGCCGAGTCGGTCACGCTGGCCCTGTCGGAGGCATTCGGACTGCCAGTCTACTCGGAAAGCCTGCACGGCCTGCTCGAATACGCGCCGGACGGCAGCTGGGCCTGGGCCGACGGTCGGCTGTTCGTCGCCGACCCGTTCGCCTGCCAGCACCTAATCCGAAATCCGCAATTGGCGCTGCCTGCCGAAACGCTGCGGCAGCACCGCGGCGAAGTCGGGCTGCTCCCGACACCCGCACCCGCGCAAGCGGCAAGCGCCGAGGAGGCATCGCTGTCGCCGGAAGCGGAGCAGGTGCTGCACGAGTGGATTGCGCTCGCCGTCCAGCACAAGGCCAGCGATCTGCACATTGCGCCCCGCGACAACGAGTCGGTGGAAATCAAGATGCGCCGCAACGGCATGCTGGTGACCCTGCGCGAGGAGCGCATGGCCATGTCGGAAAAATGCAGCTACCGCCTCATCTCCAACACCCTGCTGACGCTGTCGGGCAACCAACACGGCGTCTACAACACGCCGAAGGACGGCAGCATGGAAGTGCCGTTGCACGGGCGCGTGTTCTTCATCCGCGTCAACATGTGCCCGGTCATGATCGGCCGGCGGGTCTGGGGCTCGTTCACGCTGCGCATCGTCGGCGGCTATCAACGCACGGTGCAAACCTTGGATCAGTTGGAACTGGGCACGTCCTTCACGGCGTCGCTGCGCCGGGTGGCAGCAATGAACCACGGCCTGTTCCTGCTCACCGGACCGACCGGCTCCGGCAAGACCACCACGTTCTATGCCGTCATCATGGAGATCCTGCGCCGCAGCCGCGACCAAGCGGCCGTCAAGACGCTGGAAGACCCCATCGAGGTGCAGGTCCCCGGCATTGACCAGATCCAAATCAACGACGACATCGGCATGAGCTATGCGGCCGGGCTTCGGGCCCTGTTGCGCGCCGACCCCGATGTCATCCTGATCGGCGAAATCCGCGATGAGGAGACGGCGCGGCTGGCCTGCCGCGCCAGCCTCACCGGGCATCTAGTGCTCTCCACCCTGCACACCCGAAACAGCTTGGGCGCCATCGAGCGCCTGCGCAACCTCGGCATCCACTCGCATCTGATCGCGGACACCGTCGCCGCCGTCAGCGCCCAGCGGCTGGTACGAGAAGTCTGTCCGCACTGCGCGATGCATTTTTGCGACGAAGCCGCCCTCGAAGCCGCCGCCATGCTGAACCTGCCGTCGGACGGAAGCTGGGCGACCGCCCATCCGGGCGGCTGCGAACATTGCGACTACCACGGCTACCGCCAGCGCCTCTGCGTCTCCGAAACCCTGACGGTCGATGCCCGGCTGGCCGAACGCATTGCCGAAGGCGCCAGCCTGAAACTGCTGCTGGATACGGCCTGCGCCGGCGGCTTCCAAAGCCTGTGGGCGCACGCGACGGAACTGGTGCGCACCGGACGCACCACGTGGGCCGAATGCCTGCGCATGCTGCCCCGGGCCATGGACGAAGCTCGCCGGCCGCCCGACTCCCACACCCTGCCCATGGACTTCCACCCCGCGGAGGACTCGCCCTCATGAACGAAGCATCCACCCGAACCCGGCGCCAAACCGGCTTCACCTTGCCCGAAATCCTCGCCGTCATCGTACTGATCGGCATTCTGATGACGACCATCGCGACCGGCTTCGGCAGCGCCGAAAACGAACTGGCTCTGGCCAGCAGCAAGGACACGCTGCTCAACGAGATTCCGGCCGCCCTGATCTCATACCGCGCCAAGAAAGGAAGCCTGACCGGCATCGCCAAAACCGATATCACCGGGGCCGGCGTTTCCAGCGAGGGCCCGTTTGGCGACAGTTGGAGCGTCGGCACGGTTACGGCGCGCACCGTCATTATCTCCTGGGTCGTCACCGGCGCCGCAAGCGCGGATACGTTCGGCGCCGACCTCAAGTCGTCGCTGGAACTGGTGGACGGCTCCGCCATCAGCACGCACAGCTATGACGCCACAAGCGACACGCTTTCCGTAACCTACCGGGTGCCCTAGCCATGACGCTTTACACCGTCCGCCTCCTGACGCCGGCGCAGACCGTCGTCGCGCGGCCGATCCATGCCGACAGCGCGGAAGCCGCCTGCCGCCACCCCGCCTGCATCCGCCATCAGGTCCTGTCGGCGCGACGGCACTGGACCGAATGGCTGTGGCTGCGCGAGGCGGATCTCAACGAGCAGCGCCTGCTGCTCACCCAAATGGCCATGCATATGACGCACGGCAGCCTGCCGGCTTCGGAGTTGACGCAACTCATCGGACGCCTGCCCACGCTGCGGCGCAACCTCGGTTCCGGTTCCGCACCGGCGCTGGACGCCCTCGCTCCGCACGAGTTGCTGCTGCGCCTCAACCTTCATCCGTTCGCCGTCGCCCTGTGCCGGGAAGGCGAACGCCTGGGACAGGTACCGGACATGCTGCTGCAGGCCGCCGAGTTCCTGAACCGGCTCCAGCAGACCCGGCAGGAGTTGCAAGGCCCTCTGTTGAAAGCCGCCCTCTACACGCTCGCCGCCCTCGCCATGTTCGCGGCCACGCCGTTCCTGTTCCAGCTCCTGCTGGAGCGCCTGTCCGATCGCGTAACCGTGCCGACCACCCAAGCGACCGAGGTGCTGATGGCGCTGCATGCCCTACTGACGCGCTATTTGCCGGTGACGCTGGCCACAGGCGGCCTCCTAGGCTTCGCCGCACACCGGTGCTGGCCCTATCTGCGCGTCGTGCCGCCCATGCACGACATCGACGAACTCGTGCGCGGCCAGCGCTCGACCGCACTGCTTGCCGTGCTGGCGCCGGCTTTCCGCAAAGGCATCCATCTGGCAGAGCTGATGCGCTCGCTGCGCCCGCTGCTCGGCACGCCAGCCAGCCAGCATCTATATGCACGGCTGCGCGCCGGACACCGCTTGTCGCAATGCCTGTCGGAACGATACTTCAGCCGCACTCTGGCCATCGGCCTGCATCAATTCGAAGATGCGCCGGAAACCCGTCTGCCGCAACTGTTCGCCACCGTGCAAGGCAACCTCCACGCCGAAATCAAATGGCGACTGACGCGGGTCGTGCGCTGGAGCCGCTGGTTCTATTCGACGCTGCTTATGCTGCTGCTGTTCCTGCTGATGCAGGGCTTTCTGGTGCCCATCTACTCGGTATCGGTGCGATGACGCGACAACGGCAGCACGGCTTCACCCTGCCGGAGATGCTGGTGGCACTGGCAGTGCTGGGACTGCTGCTAACGGCCTTCGCCTCGCTATCGCTGTCCCGCGTCGAAACGCTGCAAGCCCAGGCCCGGGACGAGGAAGACCGGCGCCTTGCCGGACTGGTCCGGCAGGCCTATCGGCGCGGACACTTGGCGGCAGATGCGGCCGAACCTGCCGACCTGCAGAAGGCTCTGCCGCAGGCGTCCGTCCCGTTGCAACTGTCCGGCGGGCGCGACTACACCTTCGCCTTCGACCGCGACGATCCCCGCATTCTGGCCGGCGGCGCGGTCGTCCGGGCGCCGCTTCCGCGTGGCGCCCTGCGCATTCCGGTATGGCGGGCCCGCCTGCAGCGTCAGTTGCAGGAGGCGGACGAATGAATGCCGCCCACCGCCCTCGGTGCGTGCGCCAAGCCGGCTTCAGCCTGCTGGAAATGGCCGTCACCATCCTACTGTTCTCCATCATGGCCGGTACGTTGCAGCTCAGCCTGACGCGCCGCCAGCTCGAAGAAGTCGACCGGAACCAAGCCGAACAGGTCGCCGACGAGGTCTACCGCCTAGCCAACGCCGCGCAGCACTACGAAATCCAGCACCTCGAGTGGCCCCACGAAATCCTTGGATGCGACGGTGCATACGACGAACTGGAGGCGCGGAACCTGCTCAAGGGCGCCCCGGAAGACTCGCCCTATCTGGATGCCGACGAAAACCTGACTCCCTACCGGCTATCCTGCGATGCGAACCACTTCACCATCGAGGTGACGGCCGAGAACGCGAATCAGGCCGCCGACCTCGCGCATCGGCTGCCCGGCAGCACCGCGACCGGCGCGACCGTCGCCGTGCATTACCCGAAAGCGGCCAATGCGCCCGGCAACAACTTCATGCCTTTGAACGGCTCGTCCCGCCCGACCGGCACTTGGGACATGGGCAACCAGTACATGTTCGGCGTACGCGACGTGGTGGCCGAAACCGGGCAGACGCTGGCCAACTCGCTGCAGTTCGCCACCATCACCGCCCCGCAAGAGCTCATCCAGAAGCCGAACTGCCCGAACGGCATGGAACCGCGCATCTTCACCGCCCTCAACCACATCCGGGCGCCCAGCGGCAAGCCGCTGCACGGCATTGCGCTGCCGGTCGACGATTTGGACGACTTCTGGCGCGTGCGCGCCGTCGTCATCAGTTCCGGAGGCGAGGAGACCCCCGCCTCTTCCGCGGCCAGCATCGCCGCATTCATCAAATGCTCGTACTGAGCAAGGAGTTTCCATCATGAAAGCAAAAAAAGCCGTCGCCCTGCTGGTCGGGGCGTGCCTCAGTCCCACCGCCATTGCGGCCGATGCGCCATCCGAAACCGATGCGCTGCCCGAAGTCGTCGCGCCGCACACCTACAGCGGCTGCGCCCAAGCCGGGCTCAGCGACGATGCCTGCCATCGGCAGATCATCGAAGCCGGCGGCCAGGTCGCGGCATCTCCGACATCGTATACGGGCTTCACGCCCGTCGATTTTGACGGCGGCGACCAGTACGATCGTTACGACCGCTGGTACGACGAGTACAAAACCCGGTGCCTGATCAACATGGCCACGCCCAAGCCCCGGAGCGAGGTGATCTCCTACTACCCGGGCTTTCCGCCCATCGTCCCGGACCACCTGCAATACAGGTGACTCCGTCAGGAAAGAGCGCCGGCGCCATCACACATTGAATCGGAAGTGGATGACGTCGGCCTCCCGGACTTCATAGTCCCGGCCTTCGGTGCGGCATTTTCCGGCATCGCGGGCACCCGCTTCGCCTCCGCAGGCCACATAGTCCTCATATGCCGTCACTTCGGCGCAGATGAAGCCCTTTTCGAAATCCGTGTGGATGGCCGCCGCCGCTTGCGGCGCATGCGTCCCGCGACGAATCGTCCAGGCCCGCGCCTCTTTGGGCCCAGCCGTGAAATACGTCATGCACTTCAGGATCCGGTAGCCGGCCTGCACCACCCGGTCCAGCCCCGGAGCTTCCAGCCCCAGTTCTGCCAGAAACTCCCGGCGGCTGTCCGCATCCAACTGCGCCAATTCCGCCTCCAGCGCCGCGCACACCGGAATCACTTCCGCATTCTGGCTGCGCACGCATTTTTCCAAGGCCTGCAAGGCCGCACCGGCCTGTCCCGCCTCATCGACGTTGGCGACGTAGAAATACGGCTTGGCCGTCAGCAGGCACAGCTCTTGCAATCCAGCCCGCTGCGCCGCATCCAGTTCCTGTTCGCGCACCGGCACACCGGCATCCAGCTGCGTCTGCACCGCCTCCAGCAGCGCGCACTGCGCCTGCAACTTCGGGTCGCCGGGCTTGGCTTGGCGGCGCTGCCGCTCCAGCGCCCGCTCTGCCGTGTCCAAATCGGCCAGCAGCAGTTCCGTTCGAATCGTGTCGCAATCCCGCACCGGATCTACCGAACCGTCCACATGCGCGATGTCCTCGTCGGCAAAGCACCGCACCACTTGCGCGATGGCGTCCGCCTCTCGAATATGCGCCAGAAACTGGTTGCCGAGGCCCTCGCCCCGGGCGGCGCCGGATACCAGGCCCGCGATATCGACGAACTCGACCATGGCTGGAATCTGCCGCGCCGAACCCGCCAGTTCCGCCAACCGGCCCAAGCGCGCATCCGGCACCGGCACCGTACCGATGTTCGGCTCAATCGTACAGAACGGGTAGTTCTCGGCCGCGGCACCGGCAGCGGTCAGGGCGTTGAACAGGGTGGATTTGCCGACGTTGGGCAGGCCGACGATCCCGCACTTCAAACTCACTCGGCCGCCTCGTGCACGGCATGCAGGTCGTTCATGGCCGCCTGAAAATCGCCCGCCGTCAGGTTGCCGATCTGAGCAACCACCCGCTGCACGGCCTGTTGGATGGGAAGCCGGTCCGCTTCCGACAACGGCTTGAGCACATGCTGCACTACGTCGGCGGCCAGCTCCGGGTGCCCGACGCCGAGCTTCATGCGCCAGAAGCTTTTGCCGAGATGCTGGCTGACATCCCGCACACCGTTATGCCCGCCGTGGCCGCCGGCATACTTCAGATGCACCACGCCGCTCGGCAGATCGATGTCGTCATGCGCCAGCAACAGGCTCGGCACGGGAATCTTGTAGTAGCGGCAGGCGGCCGCCACCGGCGTGCCGCTGACATTCATGAACTCGTCGGACTTGAATAAGCGCAGCGGGCGGCCGTCGACCTCGGCCACGGCCGTCTCGCCATCCAGCCGCTTGGACGACTTCCAGCCGATGCCCAGTTGCCTAGCCAGTTCGTCCACCAGCCAAAAGCCGGCGTTGTGCCGCGTCCATACGTAGCTGGAGCCCGGATTGCCCAGCCCTGCAATCAATTGGACCGGAGCGTCCGACGCCTCCATGTGCGTCCCCTGAATCAGGAATCCGTGTTCTCGGCATCGGCGTCCGTCTGCTCGCCCTCGGCCTCCGCGTCTGCGGCCGGCTCCTCGCCTTCGGCCTCTTCCTCCGGTTCGGGCTGTTCGCGCCGCACGTTGATGACCACCACCGCATGGTCGTGGCCATGCGCCAGTTCGACCAGTTCCACGCCTTCGGGAATCCGCAGCTGGGACAGATGCACCGGCTCGCCGATGTGCAGCCCGGAGACATCCACCTCGAGGAATTCCGGAAGGTCGGACGGCAGGCAGGACACTTCCACTTCCGACATCAGATGGCTGAACAGGCCGCTTTCCTGCTTAACGCCCGGTGCCACCTCCTCGCCCACGAAATGCAGCGGCACCGTCATGCGGAGCTTCTCGTCCTTCCTGATGCGCTGCAGATCGATGTGCAGCACGTCCGAGCGAACCGGATGGCGTTGGACGCTGCGCAGAATGACCTGCTCCTTCCGACCTAGCAGATGCAGGGTCAGGACATGCGAATAGAATGCCTCGTGCTCCATATGCTTGGCGACTTCGGCGCCGGACAGCATGATCGGCACCGTGTCGCCGCCCGCCCCGTACACCACGCCCGGCAATTGGCCGGTGCGCCGCAAGCGACGCACGGCGCGCGTGCCCATCGTCTCGCGCACTTCCGCGGACAGGTTAAAATCGATTTCGCTCATGTCGGTTTCCTGGAGTCTCCCGCTGCGGGCGCGTATTATCCGCGCAAACCCGCCGGATGGCAAGTCGGGGCGGCAGGCAGCCGCCATGACGGATAATGGCGCACTGGAACGAACGGCCGCGAAACACACCCCGCAATGGAACTTTTCCCTCTGATTTTGGCTGGCGGCTCAGGCGAACGGCTGTGGCCGATCTCCCGCCGGTCGCATCCCAAGCAGTACCAGACCCTGCACACCAACCAGTCGCTGCTGCAGGAATGCGCCCTGCGGATGCTCGATCTGGACAGCGCCCGGCCTCCGACCATCATCTGCAGCGAAGCGCATCGGTTCATTACGGCCGAGCAGTTGCGGCTTGCCGGCATCGCGCCGGCTGCCATCTTGCTGGAACCCGAACGGCGCAACACGGCGCCTGCGATTGCGGCCGGCGCATCTTGGATCGGCCGCGCCCAGCCGGATGCCATCATCGCAGCCGTGCCCTCCGACCACATGCTCACGGACGGCACGGCGCTACAGCACACTATTGCGGAGGCAGCCGAACTTGCGGCGCAGGGCCGGATCGTGGCAATCGGCGTGAAACCGCGCTATCCGAGCACAGGCTTCGGCTACATTCGGCAAGGCGAACCGCTGAACGCTGCCGGCACAGCCTGCCGCGTCGAACGCTTTACGGAAAAGCCGGACACGCAGACGGCCGAACGATTTCTGCGCGACGGCGGCTACTGGTGGAACGCCGGCATTTTCGTGTTCGCCGCCCGCACCCTGCTGGACGAACTGGAGCGGCATGCGCCGGCCGTGGCGGCCGGCGGCCGAGCCGCCGTCGACCGCGCCGTCGAGGATCTGGAGTTCCTTCGCTTGGAACCGGACGCTTTTGCCGGCTGTCCTTCCATTTCCATCGATTACGCGCTGATGGAAAAGACCGCGGAAGGCGCCGCCGTACGGCTGGACTCGGCCTGGTCGGACATCGGCTCTTGGGAAGGCGTCTGGGACGCAAGCGAGAAGGATGCAGACGGCAATGTCGCAATCGGCGATGTCCTGCTCGACGGCGTTCGCGACTCCTATGTGCGTTCCGATGCCGGCCTGCTTGCCGTGCAGGATGTCGAAGGGCTGGTTGCCGTGGCGACGGAGGATGCCACGCTGGTCAGCGGCAAGGGCAATGCCGATGCGATGCGCACGATCGTACGCCGCCTGACGGAAGTCGGCCGCGACGAAGCGGACGTGCATGTGCGGCAATACCGCCCGTGGGGGCATTTCGAAACGCTGGGCTCCGGGCCGGGCTTTCTGGTGAAGCGCCTGCAGATCAACCCCGGCGCCAGTATCAGTTTGCAAAAGCACCAGCACCGCGCCGAGCACTGGGTGGTCGTGCAAGGCCAAGCGCAAGTCACGCGGGACGACGAGACGTTCGCGCTCAGCAGCAACGAATCCGTTTACATACCGAAAGGCGCCGTGCACCGGATCGAAAACCTCACCGACACGCCCGCCCTGATCGTCGAGGTGCAGACGGGCGAAGAATTGCGCGAAGACGACATCATCCGGTTCGAAGACAAATACCGGCGGACTTGAAGGCCCGCCAAAGCGGCTTTTGGCATTGCTTCGATGCGCCTTGCGGGATGCAGGATTTCGGTTTCCCGGACGCGATCCGTCAGCCGCTCGTCTCCGACTTGGATGGAGGCGGCCGCGCCGGCGGCGCGTCATAGGCAACGCATTCGCCCAGATTGTACGCAAGGAAGGCTCGGCCCTTGGCCCGCGCAATCATCACCACACCCAGATCCGCCGCCAACTCCACGCCCATTTGGGTTACGCCCGAACGCGACAGCAGCACCGGAATGCCCATACCGGCCGTCTTCATCACAATCTCGGACGTCAGCCGGCCAGTGGTGTAGAAAATCTTGTCGGCGCCGTCGCAACCCTGCAGCCACATGCGCCCCGCAATCGTATCCGCCGCATTGTGGCGCCCGACATCCTCGACGAACATCAAGATCTCCTCGCCCGCGCACAAGGCGCAGCCGTGCACGGCGCCGGACTGCTTGTAGATCTGGTTGGAACTCGCAATATTGGCCAGCAGACGATAGATCAAGGACTGGCGGACCGTCGCTTTCGGCAGGCGCTGATCGTACAACTTGTCCAAGGTGCAGCTGAACAGCGTACCCTGCCCGCAACCGGTCGTCACCGTGCGCCGCGACAGCTTCGCCTCCAAATCCTCGATGCCGCAGCCCGGCTGCATCTCCACTGCCACCAGTTCGCGCTCCCAGTCCGCCTGCACCGAGGCGACATCCTCCAGCCGCTCCACCAGACGCTGGTTGCGCAAGTAGCCCAGCGCCAACTCCTCCGGATGCATGCCCAGCGTCATCAGCGTAACCACCTCGCGGCCGTCCACCTTGAGCGTCAGCGGGCGCTCGCCAGCAATGCGCACCGTACGGACATCGCCGTACTGGTCGCGAGCGGCCACGGCATGCGTCGGCGCCAGCCCCTGATCGCTCAGCTTCGGCTCAGGCATGCGGCGCCTCCTCGGACGCGCCGGCCGGCTGGCGGCGCGCATACACGCGCACCGTGCGCACCGAAGTCTCGTCCGTCTTGACGACTTCCACCGGATAATCGTCGATCAGCATGCTGGTGCCCGGCTCCGGGATGTCCTGCAAGTGCTCCAGAATCAGGCCGTTGAGCGTGCGCGGACCGTCCTGATGGAAATGGCTGTCCCATTGCGCGTTGAACTCCCGGACATGTATGCCGGCATCGACCACCACGCTGCCATCCGCCATCGTCTTGTACACGCCAGGGTCGGGCACTCCGTAAATCGTCGTGAACGTCCCGACAATCTCTTCCAAAATGTCCTCCAGCGTCACTAGGCCTTGGACATCACCGTAGACATCGACCACCAGCCCGATGCGGCGCTTGTGCTTCAGAAAATTGCGCAGCTGCTGGTTGAGGCTCACGCCTTCCGGAATGAAATACGGCGCGCGCATCGTCTCCCGGATTTGCGCCGCCGACAGATCCTCATCCCGAATCTGCGGCAGCAGCTTGCGCCAGTGCAGAATGCCGCACACATGATCCAAGCTGCCTTCGTAGACCGGCACGCGGGCATAGGCGGGATTGCGCAGCTGCTCCAAAACGTCGCTACGCTCGTCGTTGAGATCGATGCCGACAATCTCGTTGCGCGGCACCATGACGTCTTCCACCGCGATCTTCTCCAGATCCAGAATGCTCAGAAGCATGTCCTGATGCTCGTCCGGAATCAGACCCTTGGAGGAGCGCACCGCACTGCGCAACTCCTCGCCAGTCAGAGCATCGCGCGCCTTCCGGTCCGCCACGCCGCACAGCCGCAACAGCCCGTTCGCAAACTGATTGATCAGCCAGACCAGCGGATAGGCTGCCACCAGCAGCGGCCGATAGGCGACTGCGGCCGGATACGCGACACGCTCCGCATGCATGGCCGCCAGCGTCTTGGGCGTCACTTCCGCGAACACTAGGATCGCCACGGTCAGCGCGCCGGTGGCCACCGCCACGCCCAGCTCCTGAAAGTAGACGTAGCCCAGATACGTCGCCAACTGGGTGATTAGGATGTTGACCAGATTGTTGCCGAGCAGAATCAGCCCGATCAGCCGATCCGGCTTCTCCAGCAGCCGGCTGGCGCAACGGGCGCCGTAATGCCCCTGCTCCGCCAAGTGGCGCAGGCGGTAGCGGTTCAGAGCCATCAGCGCTGTCTCCGAGCCGGAGAAGAACGCCGACAGGAAAAACAGAAGCAGCAGCGCGAGGCCCAGCTCCAGCGGCGAAAAAAGATCCACGGCTACCTCCGCCCGATGCCCCGCCTATAATGAAGCCTGCGAGCGCCGCCGAAGCGCTGCGCCCCTGCCGTCCGCCCCTGCACCGTCCGCCCATGAGCCGAAAAAAACGGCCCCCCGCCTCCGACCCGACCATTGCCCGCAACCGGCGGGCGCGGCACGACTACGCCATTGAGGAGACGTTCGAGGCCGGCCTGTCCCTGCAAGGCTGGGAAGTCAAATGCCTGCGCAGCGGGCGGGCGCAGCTCAGCGAAGGCTACGTCGCCATCCGGCGCGGCGAAGGCTGGCTGCTCGGATGCCACATCAACCCCCTGCCCAACCATGCGCATGTAGCCGCGGAACCGACGCGCCCGCGCAAGCTGCTGCTGCACGAAAAAGAACTGGCCCACTTGTGCGGCGCCGTGGACCGGCAAGGCTACACTCTGATTCCTCTGTCACTGTACTGGAAGAACGGCCGCGTCAAACTGCAACTGGCGCTCGCCCGCGGCAAGCACCAGCGGGACCGGCGCCAAGACCTGAAGACGCGCGACTGGGAGCGGGACCGTGCGCGGCTGCTGCGGCACGCCGCCAAAGGCGGGAAACCCTGAAGGCCCCCGCCGCAGCGCCCGTCGGCGGCAAATGCCTACTGATTGGTGCAGGAATAGACGGTGGTCTGAACGTCGACCTTGGCTTTGACGCCGGCCACGCAGTCGTCATAGCTGGCGTAATGCCCGGCCTCATGCGCCGCTTCGCCCGTTCCGACCACGGCGACCCATGGATCTCCCGCCGCCGCCTCTGCCGGCTGGCTCACGACCGCATCGTCCTGCGCACTCTCGCTGGCATCCTGTTGCTGGCTTAAATAATAGAAAAACCCGGCCACGGCCACGACAATCAGTACTGTAATCAACTTGTCCACGAAACAACCTCCCGTTCGGTTATATTTGGAATTCGGACCGCAGGCGGCATCCGGCGACCGGCACCGCAACCTGCGTGGGCTATACATTACCAAATTTCGCGGCAGGCTGCCAGTCGCATGTCTGCCGCACCACGGATCCGCCGACCATGCCGGCCCGGTTCAGCCGCGGTTTTCCTACCGAAGCCGGCCATCCGGCCCCGAACGCTCCAACAGCAAAGGCCAGACTCCCCTCAAGGATGCGTCGCCCAAGGATGCCTCCGCCCGGGTCGCCAACTCATCCGAAATATTGGCATGGCGCGCCCCATGTCCTCGCGCGAAGCCTGTTCGGCCTCGATGGCAACATAGATGCCGCGGTAATCGCCGACCGTGCCACCGTTCAGCAAATCGCGCAGTGCCAAAAGCGCCGAGGTCTTGCCCGTCTGCCGCGGCACCGCTCAGGCCCGCCACACGCACGTCCGGCCCTCCTCGCACCGTTGCTCGATCAGATCCAAAAATGCTTCGTGTTCGCTCATTTCCTCCGGCGTGGCGTCCGGCACCGGAATGGCGACGCTTTCGGCCAGTTTCGCATGGCGCGAACGCCGGCCGGCCGCCAAGGCCATGCCCAGCTGGCCGCCGGTCATCCGCAAATAGACCTGCGCCAGCAGCCGGGCATCCACAAGAGCACCGTGCATCTGCCGCTCGGAACGGTCGACGCTGAAGATGTCGCACAAATGGTCCAGACTAGTGCCGCCGGGGTTCTTCTCCTTCGCCAGCCCAAGGGTGTCGGTCACCTTGCGGCAGTGGTCCCGGAACGGATTCGGATAGCCCGCCCGCTTCAATTCGCGATCCAGAAACCCCAAATCGAACGGCGCGTTGTGGATCAACACTTCCGCATCCCGTACGAACGCCAGAACGTCCTCCGCCACCTCCGCAAACTTCGGCTTGTCCTGCAACTGCTCGTCGGTGATGCCATGGATGCGCTGCGCTCCGGCTTCGATCGGGCATCCGGGATTGACGTAGCGCTGCAACTCCCGGCCAGTCAGTTGCCGCTCCTCAACCTCGACGCAACCGATCTCAATCACCCAATTGCCTTCAGCCAGCCCCGTGGTCTCGAGATCCAGCGCCACCTGGCGCCCGTCCGCCTCGCTCATGGCCCCAGCATCCGGTCGATCGCTTCGTTCGCCAGCGCATCGGCGCGCTCATTGCCGGGCACCCCGGTATGGCCACGCACCCAGCGCCAGCGGATCTGATGCGCCGGCAGCAAGCCGTCCAGTCGCTGCCACAAGTCCCGGTTCTTCACCGGCTTGCCGCGGGACGTCTTCCAGCCCTTGCGCTTCCAATCGCCCATCCAGAAGCGCACGCCTTTCATCAGGTATTCCGAATCCGTCACCATTTCGACCGTACAGCCCTTGGGCAAGCTGCCCAAAGCCTCGATCGCCGCCAGAAGCTCCATTCGATTGTTGGTGGTATCGGCCTGCGCCCCATGCAATTCCTGCGTCCGGTCGCCGGATTCCAGCACCGCGCCCCATCCGCCAGGGCCCGGGTTGCCCCGGCATGCGCCGTCGGTATAGATTCGGACTTCCTTCATGTCATGCCCCTTGAAGTCGGCTTGGCGCCCGCGATGCCTGGCATCAGCACTTCGCGCCGGTACCAGCGTTCGCGCAGCGGGACGATCGGTACGCGCAGCTTGCGGGCCAGCACGCAGTATACGCCACCGAGGTGATCGACGCGCCAGCGTGCCTGGATTTCGAGTTTGGCCATATGCCGCTGCAGAACCCGGCTTTGAATGGGCGGCCGAAACGCCGCGTAGCGGCACTCCTGAACCTCGAAGTTCAGCACCGCCAGCCAGTCCCGAACCCGCCGCAGCCCGTAGAAATGCCGGTTCCATGGAAAGCGCCCCAGAGCCAAGCCGCGGCACAGCCCGTACCAGCTCCACGGATTGAAGCCGATCAGAAGCAGATGCCCGCTGCCCATCAGCACCCGGTCGGCCTCGCGCAGCACCCGATGCGGATGTTCGCTCAAATCCAACGCGTGTGCCAGAGCCAGAAGGTTCAAGGAATTCGCAGCGATCGGCAAGGCATCCGGGCGCCCCCGCAGTTGGCCGGGCTCGCGGCCGGGATGCATGCGGAACCGGTACTGAATGGCTCCCGCTTGGGCCGCTTCGTCGCGGAACAACGCCTGCGGCCCGCAATACAACGCGTCCCGCCCCGACAGGCCCTGCTGCAAATCCGCCAAGTGCTGATGGATCAGCGGCAACGATTCGGCGCCCGCACGGCTGCCGTACCAGCCGCCCAACTGCTCGTACAGATTGCCTAGGTTCATGTCGGCCATGGCCGCTCAGGGCGACAGGCGGTCCTGCCGCCATGCCTCGCCTTCGGCGCGCCGGTAGCGAATGCGGTCGTGCATGCGGCCAGGCACGTTCTGCCAAAACTCGAGCAGGCGCGGCGCCAGCACATACCCGCCCCAAAATTCCGGGCGCGGCACGTCGCAGCCCTCGAAGCTCCGTTCGGCTTCCTGAAACTGCCGCTCCAATTGATGGCGGTCCGCCACGACAGCGCTCTGGAAGGAAGCATGCGCCCCAATCTGGCTGCTGCGCGGACGGGTTTTGAAATAGGCATCGCTGAGCGCATCGCTAAGGCGGCGCACCGAGCCTTCGACCCGCACTTGGCGGCCGGGCGGATCCCACCAAAACGTCAGCGCCGCTTCCGGGCAGCGCTCCATCTCCTGAGCCTTGGCGCTATGGAAATTGGTGTACAGCACGAAGCCGCCGTCGTGCAGGCCCTTAAACAACACCATCCGCGCCCGCGGCCGCCCATCGGCTGCAACGGTCGCCAAATGCATGGCATTCGGCAGCGTCAGGCCTGCCTGCTCGGCCTCGGCCAGCCAGCGGGAAAACAGAGCCAGCGGATCCGCGCCGGCCACATCGCGGGTCAAGCGCTCCACGTCGCGGGATGCCTCGGGTGTGCCGCCATAACGAGCGCATACCTTATAGTATTAACGCCAAAACTTTCGCAACCCTGCCTGACCCATGAGTGAAGAAACCCTGCTCAAGCCTGCCGACGAATCCGGCTACGTCATCGCCTGGAGATGCAAATACAAGTTCGAGACCGGACAGTTGGACGGCGAAATGAGTTACGGAGACGCCGCCAAAAAATGCGCCGAACTGTGCGCCAAAGAGCCGGAAAAGACCTTCTGGCCGCAACGGACGCCCCAAGCGGAAACGTCCTACGGCAAGTTCCACAAGGCGCATTGACCTGAAGCGCGAACCTGCGGCCCGGCGCCTGTTCTTCGCATTGGCGCCGGACAATGCCGTACGCACCGCGCTGCACCGCCAGCAGCAGCGCCCCGGCCTTCCGCAGGGATGTCCGGTGCCGCCGGAAAACCTCCATTTGACCCTGCTGTTCCTGGGCCAGGTCGAAGCCGCGCATCTGGAGGCCGTGTTGGAAATGGCGGAAACCCCGCCTGCAGCCGCCTTCGATCTGGTTCTGGACCGCTTCGGGCGGTTTGCCCGAAAGAGCGACCGGATGCTGTGGCTGGGCCCATCCCGTACGCCCCCGAACCTGCTCGCACTGCACGAATCGCTGTGCCGGGAAAGCGTGCGCCTCGGGCTGCGCACCCCGACCGAAGCCTTCCGCCCGCATGTGACGCTGCTGCGCAAGGCAGCGCCAGTGCCGCGCCCTCCGACGCGCTTGGAACCGGGCATCGCATGGCCGGTACGGCATTTTGAGATTGTCGAATCGCACCCGCTTCCGCACGGGGTGCGTTACGAGACGCTGGCGCAGGCAGCGCTCTCCCCTTAAACGCAATCGCGCCCCATGGCAGGGCGCGATCGTCGGCATCTGGTTGCGGGGGCAGGATTTGAACCTGCGACCTTCGGGTTATGAGCCCGACGAGCTACCAGGCTGCTCCACCCCGCAAGCGGCACTATTTTAATATCTATGCCGTCAAGTTGTCAAGACGCCGCGCACGCACGCGCATGAGCCGGTCTGCCGTCCGCCACGCAAGGCGGAACTACGCCGCGCCGGGCTTGCGCCAAAGCGGACACGCCTTGCGCACGCAGCCGCACGGCTTGGCGCCGCAGATTTTAATGCTCTTGAACGCCATCTCCAGTGCTTCTTCGCGGGTCCGGGTGAACTGGTCGAGCCATTCATCGCTTGCAAAGCCGGTGCGCCGGAACGTCGCCATGATCTTGGACTGGGGCCGCGCCACGACGAAGGTGATGTTGGATTCCACCAGCTGCCGGGCCAGGTTGTGGAGCATGTGCTCGCCGGTCGCGTCAATCTCGTGGATGCCGACTGCGTCGATGATGATGAAGCGCAGGCTTTCGGCGGACGCCGCCGCTTGCAACACATGCTCGCTGAAATAGCCGGTATTGGCGAAGAACAGCGGCCCGTCGAAACGCAGCACCGCCACGCTGCAGCAGGTTTCCAGAATGGCCCGCCGGGCATCCGCGAACCGGCCGCTCTGCGTACGCGAAATCAGTGCGATGTTGGGCCGCATGGTCCGATAGACGAACAGGCCCAGCGACAGCATGACCCCGACGATGATGCCGTTCTCCAGATGCGGCGCGAACGCCAGCGTCAGCACGAACGTGACCACCGAAATGACGGCATCCTGCTTTTGCACCTTCCAAGCGTCCACGATCGGCTTGATCCGCACCAGCGGAACGACCGCCATGATGATGACGGACGCCAGCATCGCATGCGGCATGTGGTACAGGACTGGCGTCAGGAACAGCAGCGTCGCCCCCACCGCCAGCCCGGTGACGATCGAAGAGAAGCCGGTGCGGGCGCCGGCGTTCAGGTTGACGGCGGAGCGGGAGAAGGAGCCGGACACGGCATAGCCCTGGAACAGGCTGGCGGCCAGATTGCCCAGCCCTTGGCCCAGCAGCTCCTGGTTCGCATCCAAATTCTGGCGCGTCTTGCGCACGGACATCGTCTTGGCGATCGAATACGCCTCCATGAAGCCGATCAGGGAAATCGCCATGGCCACGCCCATAAGATCCAGCACGTAGCCAAAGTCGAACACCGGCAGCTGGAAGTTCGGCAGGCCTTGGGGAATGCTGCCGACGATCGCGCCTCCGAAGTGCTTCTCGAACCCGCCGAGCCAAGACACGACCGTCGTGGCGACCGCGGCCACTAGAACCGCCGGGACCTTATCCGAAAACTTGCGCAGCAGCAGCATGATGCCGATGGCGGCAATGCTCATCATGACCGTCGGCCAGTGCAGATGCTGCGATGCGGCGACCATCACATTCCAGACGGTTTCGTAGTGGTGCTCGCCCTTCGCCGCCGCCACGCCCAGCAATTTGGAAATCTGCGAGGTCGCAATGATCAGCGCCGCCGCATTGGTGAAGCCGACCACGACCGGATGCGACAGGAAATCCACCAGCACCCCCATCCGCAGCAGCCCGAGGCTCATCTGGATGATGCCGACCATCAGCGCCAGCATGATCGCATAAGCGATGTAGCCTTCCGAACCGGCCGCCGCAATCGGCTCCAAGGCCGATGCTGTCAACAGGGAGACGACGGCCACCGGGCCGGTCGCCAATTGCCGGGACGAGCCGAACAGGGAGGCGACGATGACCGGCACGAACGAGGCATAAAGCCCGTAATAGGTCGGCAGCCCCGCCAACTGCGCATACGCCATCGATTGCGGCACCAGCACCAGCGCCACCGTGATGCCGGCGATGACATCGGCGCGCAGCACCGAGACCGCACGCACTTCGGGCAGCCATGCCGCAAACGGCAGGAATCGGACTTTGAGGTACCGCGGAATCTTTTTAGCGGTCTTGAACCAAAAATTCCGCATGTTCCGTGATTGTGGCGTCAATGTGCCAGAAAGACCTGTTAACTTTAGCACAAACTCCGTCTGCAACGCACTTCAGAACCGGTTTTTCAGAAAGAGATTCGCTCATTTATCGCGATTTCGTAAGAATCCGTAAGAATCCGTACGAACGGACGCGAGGCGGGCTGCAGCCCTCGCGCCATGCGCAGAAGGTACAATCCTGAACTGCCGATCGCACGGCCTGCATCCTGCCCCGCCCATGCCTGAAACGCAACCTGTCTATTCCGTCGCCGAACTCAATCGGCGTGTCCAGACATTACTGCAGAACCACCTGTCGGACGTGGCCGTGCGCGGCGAAATCAGCGGCCTGAAGCGTTACCCCTCCGGCCATTGGTACTTCACGCTGAAGGACCGCGACTCGGAAATCAGCTGCGCCATGTTTGCCCGCGACAACCAGCGCCTGGCATACGACCCGAAAGACGGCGACGCCGTACTGGCGCAGGCACGAGTGGATTTGTACGTGAAGCGCGGCCGCTATCAGCTGGTCATCCAAAGCATGTCCCCCGAAGGCCAGGGGGCACTGCTGCAGCGTCTGGAAGCACTGAAAAGCAAACTCAAGGCCGAAGGGCTCTTCGACCCGGCGCGCAAGCAGCCGCTGCCGGACTACCCGACGGCGATCGGCATCGTCACCTCGGCCGAAAGCGCGGCGCTGCGCGACGTAGCGCGAACGCTGCGTCGGCGCTGGCCCGTCGCCCAACTCTACGTGTACGTCGCCGCGGTTCAAGGCGCGGAAGCGCCGCGCTCGCTCTGCCTGGCCCTCGAACTGGCCGGCCGCGCCCGGCAATGCGATGTGCTGATTCTGGCCCGCGGCGGCGGCAGCATCGAAGATCTGCTCGCATTCAGCGACGAGGCCGTCGTCCGGGCGATCGCCGCCTGCCCGATTCCGCTGATTGCAGGGGTCGGGCATGAAACCGATACGACACTGGCGGACTTCGCCGCCGATGTCCGGGCGGCCACGCCCACGGCCGCGGCGGAACAGGCCAGCCCGGACGGTGCCGAACTGAGGCAAGAAAGCCTGCGCCTGCTGCAGCGCCTGCAGGCGCTGGCGAAAACCGCCCTGCGGCAGGCCCGGCAAAATCTGGACGACCGACAGCGGCGACTGAAACAGGCCCACCCCGCCATCCGGTTCCAGACGCAACAGCAGCAGGTGGACGATGCGTCCGAACGCTTGGCGCATGCGCTGCGCCTCAGCCTCCAGCAGCGGCAGCATCGCGCAGACCTGTTGAACCGCCGACTGGCGGCCTGCTCGCCGCAATCGCGCCTCGCTGTCGCGGATGAAACGCTGCGTCGGCAACATTGGCGGCTCCATGCGTCCATGAAGAACAGGCATCACTCCTTGCAAGCGCGGCTAATCCGGATCGATGCCACCCTGAATGCCGTCAGCCCGCTGCGCACCTTGGAACGCGGCTATGCCATCGCCATGCTGCGCACCCCGGGCGGGCCGCGACTGCTGCGCGAAAGCCGGCAAGCCCATGTCGGAGACGCGTTGGAACTGCGTCTGGGGCAAGGCCGGCTCGAAGCGGAAGTGACCAGGACCGAAGCGGACTCGCCGCCGAAGGCATAGTCTGCGTCGCACCGGCCGACCAGCCGCCGCGGCAAGCCGGAAGGCGCAGGCCTCGCCCCGAAGTTAATCGGTAAAATAGCGTTTTCGGAATTTCCAGCCCCATGCCCGAGCCTGACCCGACGACCCATTTCATCCGGAAGATCATCGAAGAAGACCTGGCCTCCGGGAAGCAGCAGCAGATCGCCACCCGCTTCCCGCCCGAACCCAACGGCTACCTGCACATCGGGCACGCCAAATCGATTTTCCTCAACTTCGGCATGGCCGAAGCCTTCGACGGCCATTGCAACCTGCGCTTCGACGACACCAATCCCGAAAAAGAGGAGGCAGAATACGCCTACGCGATCGAAGAAGATGTGCGTTGGCTCGGTTACCAATGGCAGAACCTGTGCCATGCCTCGGACTATTTCGACCGCCTGCACGATTACGCGATCTCCCTAATCCACAACGGCTACGCCTACGTCGACAGCCAGGACAGCGAGACCATCCGCGACACCCGCGGCACACTCACGGAGCCCGGCACGGACAGCCCGTACCGCGACCGCAGCATTCAGGAGAATCTGGATCTGTTCGCCCGGATGCGGGCCGGCGAATTCCCGGAAGGCGCCCATGTCCTGCGGGCGCGCATCCGCATGGATGCCGACAACATCAACATGCGCGACCCGGTGCTGTACCGCATCCGCCGCCAACGCCACCACCGCACCGGCAATGCCTGGTCCATCTACCCGATGTACGACTTCACCCATTGCCTGTCGGATGCCATCGAAGGCATCACCCATTCGCTGTGCACCTTGGAGTTCGAGGACCACCGGCCGCTGTACGACTGGTTCCTGCACCGCTTGGATACGCCCTGCCATCCGCAGCAGATCGAATTCTCGCGCCTATTCCTGGAATACACGATCGTCAGCAAGCGCCTCCTGCAACGCCTGATTCGGGACGGCCATGTCGACGGCTGGGACGACCCGCGGCTGCCGACACTGCGCGGACTGCGCCGTCGCGGCTATACGCCCGAATCCATCCGCCAGTTCTGCCGGGCGGTCGGCGTCACCAAAAAGGAAAGCCGTATCGCCATGAACGTGCTGGAAGATAGCATCCGGGAGGACTTGAATGCTAGCGCTCCGCGCCTCATGGCCGTGCTGGATCCGCTGCGCATCGTGCTGACGAACTACCCTGAAGGCCAAACCGAGCTGCTGGAAGCGCCCAACCATCCGAACGACCCGGAATTCGGTGCCCGTGAAGTGCCGTTCGGGCGCGAACTGTACATCGAGCGTTCCGACTTCATGGAAGACCCGCCCAAGAAGTACTTCCGCCTCGCGCCCGGCCGCGAAGTGCGCCTTCGCTACGCCTATTTCATCACCTGCCAAGACATCGAACGCGATGCCAACGGCGACGTGGTCGCCCTGCACTGCACGTACGATCCGGCAACCCGCGGCGGCAATGCACCCGACGGACGCAAGGTGCGCAGCACCCTGCACTGGGTCTCGGCCACGCATGCGGTACCCGCCTGCGTACGCTTGTACGACCGCTTGTTCAAGATTCCGGACCCGGCCGGCGCACCGGATTTGATTGACGCGCTCAACGAAAACTCCCGCATTGATATGGATCGTTGCCGCATCGAACCGGAAATCCGCCGGCTGCCGCCGCGCACGCGCATCCAGTTCGAACGGCAGGGCTATTTCTGCCAAGACACCGAATCTGCACCAGACCGGTTGATCTTCAATCGCACCGTCAGCCTACGCGACAGCTGGGCGAAAATCAGCCGGCACCTGTAATCCCTCGGGGCAAGTCAGCCCATATGGCCGGGTCGGCATCGGCCTGACATTGACGCCAACGTTCCACGGCGCGATGGACGGCCATCTGATCGCACCCGGGAACAGCGCATGGAATCAACGCGGCCTCCATGCTGGCGAAACCGGAACTACTGGACGAAGAGCCGCGCTGCCATACCGACCATCGCGATGGCTGCACTGAACATGGCCATGGAAGCGAAGATCAAGAGCTTGCGGTCGGCCCTGATTTCACTCCTCAACTGGCTTATCTGCCTTCCATTTTCGGCTATCAGTTCCGCCATGACATCCAAGCGCGTGCTTACTTCGGCGAAGCGCGCCTTGTTTGCTTCCTCCGCTGCCTCGAAGCGCACTTCCATCGACTTCTCCACCGCAGCAAAGCGCGCCTCCATCGACTTCTCCACCATCTCGATGGAATTCTCCAGACCGTCGAAACGCTGCACCATCGGTTGAACTGCTACCGCTACCGTGCTATGCGTCAGTGCCGATAGAGCATCCACCTGCTCCTGCGGCAACCCGACTCTCTGCAATTTCATGGCATTATCGCTATGCTTCTTAAGTGCTTCCATTCTAACAAATTCCAGTAGTGGGTTTCATGGGCGGCAGGGCCTGCTAAGATTCCCGCCGATGTTGCGGCGAATGACAATCCATGCCACCCCCGACCCGACAGTACTTTATACCCAATGCCCCCGCATTGGAAGCAACAACGGTTCTGAAAATCTTACCATTTTTTAACCTTTTAAATCAATAGCCTACATGATCGTCTTATACATGCGACACTATTTCGGATGCATTTTCCAATCATCGCCTTCGCCCAATGCCTCAGCTCCAAGCCATTGATTAAAAAATAAAAATCTGTGAAAACCCAAACCTTTTTGCGCCCTTTCGGCGACCGGTCCGAGAGAACGATTTCGAGTTCTCACGTAAAATTATATAAATCAATAAGATAGGATATTCTTGCCCAAGAATGCCTGCATCCTGACCCGGCTTTGCACTTGCCGGCTGCCGCAGACCCGCCGAATAGGCCTGTGGCGATGGCACGCGATTCGGAGGACTTCAAGATTCTGCAATGGGGCACGCCCATGCGTGAACGAAGCCTGCCATAGCCGTGCCGCTCCGCACAACTGCCGGAGGCACCGCGCCGTTTCGGCAATGGGCCCCTTCCCTATCAATCGAACTCGGTATCCTTCCAGCGGCGGATCTCGCCGAACACTTCGTGCTCGGCCAATGCTATCCGGCCCAAGCGCCGTTGCGCCGCCGCCACGACCTGCGGCTGGTCGAAGCGCAGGAACGGATTGCACTGCTTCTCCATGCCCAGTGTCGAAGGCACCGTCGGCATCTGTGCAGCCCGAGCCTCCTGCGCCTGCTTTTGGAAGGCTTTCAGGGCTTCGTTGTCCGGCTCGACCCACAAGGCGAACTCCATATTGTCCAACGTGTATTCATGGGCGCAAAACACCCGCGTCTCATCCGGAAGCGCCCGCAGCTTGGACAGCGAGGCATGCATCTGCTGCGGCGTGCCTTCGAACAGCCGGCCGCAGCCGCAGACGAACAAGGTGTCGCCGCAGTACAGGTCGCCGCCGCCGTAGTACGCGATATGGCTGCGCGTATGCCCTGGCACCTCCAGCACATCGAAGGTTCCAAGCCCCCAGCGCTCCAGATCAACCTGCATGCCTTCCGCAACTCGGCGGTCGGCAGGAATTCGCGAATCGTCAGGACCCGCCACGTGCACATCCGGCCAAGCCGCCCGCAATGCGGCCAAGCCGCCGATATGATCGGCATGATGGTGGGTGATGAGAATAGCGGACAGGCGCAATTGCTGCCGTTCCAGAGCCGCTTGCACCGGCGCCGCGTCACCGGGATCCACCACGACGCCGAAGCCGTCGCGGGCCAGCAGCCAGAAATAGTTGTCTTGGAAGGCAGGGATCGCCTGCACGGATGCCAGCGGCGGCCGGCCGCCCATAGGCACCGACCGCTTCGAGCCAAGCGGGACGTCAGTCGTCGGAAGAGCTATTGAACCAGACCCACGGGCTTTCCTTGGCAACAACGAAGAAAATCGCCACGCCGACCACTAGGATGATCAGCAAGGCGATGGCTGCGCCAAGGCTCCACAAGGCATCGTGCAGGTGGTGTTGAAAGCCGAATTGGTTCATCGCCCAAACGCCCAGCGCAACCCACGCGCCCATGACGGCCAATCCGAGTACTTCTCTGAAGCGCATCGCTTCCTCCCTATAAAGTCAGTCAGCAAAAGCCATTGTAACATCAACCGCCCGGCCGTCCGCCCGGCATGGAACTGGCATCCAGGAATTT
The DNA here is from genome assembly GCA_963668445.1 of uncultured candidatus Poriferisulfidus sp. Taxonomy (GTDB): domain Bacteria; phylum Pseudomonadota; class Gammaproteobacteria; order Poriferisulfidales; family Poriferisulfidaceae; genus Poriferisulfidus. Next base: position 363,726 of record OY764335.1, on the reverse strand, counting down.
GTCGAAGAAGATCTGCTCGCCGCTCATGCCTTCGGCCTTCAGCACGTCCACGGCGGCATCGATCATGGGCGGCGGCCCGCATAGATATCCTTGGCAGGCGGCCATGTCGAACCGCTTCGAAGCCACATAGGCTTCCTTAAGGTAGTCGGTGACCAAGCCTCGCGGGCCGTTCCAATCGCTGTCTTCAGGCTCCAGATTCAGTACCGCCACGTATTCGAACGCATGGTCGGGATGCCATCCTTCCCGGATTCGGTCCATGGCCTCCTGCCCGTACAGGTCCTGCTGGGTACGCGCCCCGAACAGGAACAGCGCATCGCGCGGCACCTGGTCCAACGCCGCCTGTTCCAGCACCGCCTTGATGGCACTCATGCCCGAACCGCCGGCAATGCAGATCATCGGCGCTTCCGCCGGGCGGTAGTGAAATCCACCGTACGGCAGCGACACATGCAACTCCGTGCCCGTGCGGTCGGCTTCAAACAGCCATTCCGTAAATTCTCCGCCGGGCACCTTGCGGATGTAGAACGTCAACTCGTCCGGCTGCTCGTTGGCTGGTGCCTTGGCAAACGAATAGGAGCGCGGGACTTTGAGCCCAGGATAGCTCAGTTCCGCATACTGCCCGGCCAATCCGACGCGCACGAGGTCCGGCACCTGCACGGTCAGTTCAATGATATCGTGCGTCAGGACGGCAACCCGGCGGGCGGTACCCTGATAGTATGCGACTGCGGCCTGCGGCTCGGCGGAAGCCAGTTCGACTTCGATGTCGATGTCGCTGCGCAATTCGGACTGGCAGGCCAGCACCCAGCCGTCGCGCAGCTGGTCGGGCGTCAGTACGGTGCCGAAGTCGGTGCGCCGGCGAATCTTGCCGGAGGCAAGCCGGCACTGGCAAGTGCTACAACTCCCCTGCCGGCAATCATGAGGCCATGCCAACCCGGCTTCCAGCGCCGCAGTCAGCAGATCCTGCCCGGCCTTGACGGTCAGCGTTGCCGCGCCGTCGTTGATGCGGGCCTGGCGATCTTTCTTGCCGCCCAGCAGACCCCAGAGCATGGCGACGCCCGATCGGTCCTTGCAGACTCTTCCGGGGCCGCAAGCGAACGCTCAGAGGACGTTGATTGCCACGTTGCGCAACGTGCCGGAATCGACGTCTTCCTTGGTCGGAAGCACGGAGTACGGCGTCATCTTCTCCTTGCTGGTGCTGGGGTGCGATTTGACCGCATCCCACCAGCCTTTAACCTTGCCGCGCGAATCGACCAGGTCGGAGACGCCTGAATGCATGAGCATATTCGTGCATGCGCTCCAGTGGATGTCCGCCAAGGAAAACTCGCCGCAGAGGAAATCGCCGCGCTTGCGCGGGTCCTGCAGCTTCTCTTCCAGCATGTCGTACAACTTCGCCAGCAATTCGCGGTCGCCGCCGCCAGTGCGGGCCGCTGCCGCCTGTTCCTGCACGTAGTCCGTCGCCAAATGCGCCCATTGGTACATTTGCGCACGAATGACGCCGTTGCGCGGCACCAGCGACGGGCCGAAGCCCTTGTCGTCCAAATAAGACATGATGGCGCCTGTACCGTATACGACATTGTCCAAGTCTTTCAGCACCGGGGCGCTCCCCAGCGGCGACATGGAACGGACATCATCGGGCCCCTGGATCAGGTTCGCCTCGACATCAACGCCCTTCTCGCCTGCGGTCTGCAAGCATTTCGCGGTATTGATGCAACTTGGATGGCCAAACAGGTTCATGGCGGTTGCGAGCTTGTCACCAATCATAATCGCCCCCTTCCTCCGGGTATGGGTTGTTTGTTATTCTTGAATTTCCAGAGCCCCGGATGGACATTCGGCCACCACGGCCCGCACCTTGTCTTCGGGTGCGGCGGTCACGTCGATCTTGAATTGTCCGTCTTCGACTTTGAAAACTTCGGGTGCTCCACTCACGCATTTGCCAGCGTGAATGCAGACGTTTTCATCCCAGGTTACTTTCATGGCTGTTTCCTCCTGCCGGATGGCATGTCAACCAGAGGCCGGGCGCAATCGCATCGAAATCCGCATCGCGCCTGCCGCTTCGCCACCTATATTAGCACAGCGCAGCTATTCCATCGCCGGCTGCGGCACATCCTTCATGGTCAGCTTGACGCGGCCCTGCCGATCGACATCCAGCACCTTGACGTTGACCGTCTGGCCTTCGGACAATTCCGTGTCCACGCTCTTGATGCGCCGTTCGGAAATCTGCGAGATGTGCACCAGACCGTCCTTGCCCGGAAGCAGGCTGACGAAGGCGCCAAAATCCATGATCCGCACCACCTTGCCGGTGTAGGTCTTGCCGATCTCCACCTCGCTGGTCAGCAGTTCGATGCGTTCGCGGGCCTCCTCGGCGGACGCGTTCTCGGTCGACGCGATGCGCACCAGCCCGTCGTCGTCGATGTCGATGGTGGTGCCGGTCTCTTCCGTCAGCGCCCGGATGGTCGCGCCCCCCTTGCCGATCACGTCGCGGATCTTCTCCGGATTGATGCGCAAGGTCAGGAAGCGCGGCGCGTATTCCGACATCGCCTCCCGCGGCGCGGCCAGCGCCTGGTCCATCTCGCCGAGGATGTGCAGCCGCCCGTCGCGGGCCTGCGCCAGCGCCTGCTCCATGATCTCGCGGGTGATGCCGTCGATCTTGATGTCCATCTGCAGGGCGGTGATGCCGTCGCGCGTTCCGGCCACCTTGAAGTCCATGTCGCCGAGATGGTCCTCGTCGCCCAGAATGTCGCTGAGCACGGCGAACTCCTCGCCCTCCTTGATCAGACCCATGGCAATGCCCGCCACCGCGGCCTTGATGGGCACGCCCGCATCCATCATTGACAGGCTCGAGCCGCAGACCGTGGCCATGGAACTGGAACCGTTCGATTCGGTAATCTCCGAGACCACGCGCAGCACGTACGGGAACTCTTCCGGATCCGGCATCACCGCCATCAGGCCGCGCTTGGCCAGCTTGCCGTGCCCGATCTCGCGGCGCTTGGGCGCCAGCATCATGCTGACTTCGCCGACCGAAAACGGCGGGAAGTTGTAATGCAGCAGGAACGGATCCCGGTATTCGCCCTCCAGCGCGTCGATGATCTGCGCGTCGCGGGTCGTCCCCAGCGTCGTCATGACCAGCGCCTGCGTCTCGCCGCGGGTGAATAGGGCGCTTCCGTGCGTACGCGGAAACAGGCCGGTGCGAATCGAGATCGGCCGCACCGCATCCCGCGCCCGGCCATCGATGCGCGGCTCGCCGCCCAGCACGCGCTGGCGCACAATGGACTTCTCCAGCCCCTTGAAGGCCTCGGCCACCGCGCCCTCGCCGGCGCCGGCGTCCGCCGAAGCCAGCTGCGCCAGCGCCTGCGCCTTGATATCCGCTACGCGCTCCTGCCGCTCCATCTTCTCCGCCAGCCGGTAGGCATCCGCCAATTCCGTCTCGCACAGCGCGCGCACCTGCGCCGCCAGCTCCTCATCCGGCGCAGGCGGCGCCCAGCCCCAGTCCGAAGGCGCGGCCGCCTCGCGCAAGGCCTCGATGGCCTCGATGGCCACCTGCATCTGCTCATGCCCGTACAGCACGGCATCCAGCATGACCTGCTCGGACAGGAGATCGGCTTGAGACTCCACCATCAGCACGGCCGCCCGCGTGCCCGCCACCACCAAGTCCAGTCGGCTCTCGCGCAGTTGCTCCCGGGTGGGGTTGAGGACGTACTGGCCGTCCACGTAGCCGACCCGCGCTCCGGCAATCGGGCCTTGGAACGGCATGCCGGATACGGCCAGCGCCGCGGACGCGCCGAGCATGGCCGGGATGTCCGGATCCAGATCCTTGTTCAAGCACACCACGTTAGCGATGATCTGAACTTCCTGATTGTAGCCTTTCGGGAACAGCGGGCGGATCGGGCGGTCGATCAGGCGCGAGGTCAGGATCTCCTTCTCGCTCGGACGCCCTTCGCGCTTGAAGAAGCCGCCCGGAATGCGCCCGGCGGCATAGGTCTTCTCTTGGTAGTTGACCGTCAGCGGGAAAAAGTCCTTGGTCGCTTCGGCATCCTTGCGGCCGACAGCCGTGACCAGCACGACGGTGTCGGCCATGCGCACCAGCACGGCGCCCGAGGCTTGCCGAGCGATCTCGCCGGTCTCCAGCGTCACGGCATGCTCGCCGTACTGGAATGTTTGGGTAATGGGTTTCATAAACAGATTGGATCCTGGATAATCGTTGAAAGAACTAGAGGGAGGGCCTTGCCCGCAATCGCTCAGACCGGCCGCATGACAGCGCGCGGCATCAGGACGGCGGCCGCGTTCAGCGGCGCAGGCCCAAGGCTTCGATCAGCGCCGCATAGCGCTCCTGATCGCGATTCCGCAGATACTTCAGCAGGCCACGGCGGGCATGGATCATCCGCATCAGCCCATGGCGGGAATGCCGATCCTTCGGATGGGTTTCGAAATGCGCCGTCAGCTGCTCGATCTGCGTCGTCAGCAACGCGACTTGCACCTCGGGCGACCCGACATCGCCGGGCGCGCGCTGGTATTTCCGGACGGTTTCGGCTTTAGCTTGCGCAGACAGGGACATGGAGAACGAAAGAGACGGTAACGAACGGCGCCGATGCGCCCACATGGTTGAAGCCGCGCATTGTATCATACCTGCTCGCTAGCCTTGGCCTTGCGCCGCAAGCCGCAGGTAGTACGCCATCGACACCAGCGTGAGCAATGCGGCAATAATCAGCAATCCCAGCCCCAGCCCGTACAGCGTCGCGCCGGCCTCCGGCGCGGCCCACAGCAGCAGCAGCAGAGAAAGCAGCTGCAGCGCGGTCTTGACCTTGCCGAGCCACGACACCGCCACCCGTGCATGGGCGCGGGTGCCGGCCAGCCATTCGCGCAGGGCGGAAATCGCCAATTCGCGGCCGATGATGATGCATGCTGGGGCCACCAGCCACAGGCTGCCGTCGCGCGCCACCAACAGCACCAGTGCCACCGCCACCAGCAGCTTGTCGGCAACCGGATCCAGAAACTTCCCAAACGCCGAATGCTGGCGCAGGCGCCGCGCCAGATAGCCGTCCGCCCAATCGGTCAGGCTGGCGAATGCGAAGACGACCGCCGCTGCCTGATGCCCCCAGCCGGGAATGAAGAACACGCCGGCGAAAATCGGGATCAGGGCGATGCGCAGGGCCGTCAGCAGATTCGGGATGGTCGCTTCGATCATCGCTTATGCCTCCGTCTCGTGCAGGCAGTCGTAGATGTCCTGCGCCAGCGCCGGCCCGATGCCCGGCGCCCGACCCAGTTCGCCGGCGGTGGCGGCGCGCACGCCCTGCCAGCCGCCGAAGTAGCGCAGCAGGCTCTGGCGGCGCTGCGGCCCGATGCCGGGAATCTCCTCCAGAGGCGAGGCCGTGCGCTGCCGCGCCCGCCGCCGCCGATGCCCCGCAATGGCGAAGCGATGCGCCTCATCGCGCAACTGCTGGATCAAGTGCAGCGCCACGGAATGTTCCGGCAGCCGCAACGCGCCGTCCGCCGTCTCCGCGTAGACGGTCTCGCGCCCGGGGCGGCGGCCTTCGCCCTTAGCCACGCCGGCCAGCACCACCTGCGGCACGTCCAGTGCGTCCAATGCTTCGCGGGCGGCGTACATCTGCCCCTTGCCGCCATCGAGGAATAGCACGTCCGGGGCTGGGTATTCGCCGGTGCGGATGCGGGCATAGCGGCGCGTCAGCGCACTGCGCAGCGCGGCGCAGTCGTCGCCCGGCGTGATGCCGGTGATGTTGAATCGGCGGTATTCGGACTTGCTCGGCCCCTCGGCCGTGAAGACGACGCACGAAGCGACCGGCGCTTCGCCGCGGGTGTGGCTGATGTCGAAGCATTCCAGCCGCGTCGGCATGGCATCCAACAGCAACGCGTCGGCCAAGGCGTCCAGCCGCTTGCGCCAGCCTGTCCGAGATTGCAGACGCGTCGCAATCGCCTGCCGGGCGTTGCGCTCCGCCAGCTCCACCTGCGCCCGGCGGCGGCCGCGCACCCGTGCGCGCAGGGCGACACGGGCCCGCGCCTTGGCTCCGAGCCATTCCTCCAGCGCCTCCCGGTCCGGCACCGGATGGTTGACTAGGATCTCCGGCGGTGCCGGCCGGTCGAGGTAGTACTGTCCCAAAAACCCGCGCAGCAGTTCCGGCGGCGCGACATCGGCACCGGCCACGACTGGAAAGTGGCTGCGGTGCCCGCGGCTGGCACCGCCGCGGAACGTACTCACCTGCACGCAGTGCAACCCGCCTTCGCAGACGGCTGCAACCACATCGAAGCGGCCGTCGCCAACGCCCGTGCGGTAGCGCCGGCAAACTTCCTGCAGGGCCTGCACGCGGTCGCGCCATTCGCCTGCTTCCTCATAGGCCAGCCGCGCCGCCGCCGCATCCATCCGCGCTGTCAGATCCTGCAGCACTTCCTCATTGCGTCCTTCCAGAAAGCGCAGGGTCAGATCGACATCCGCCCGGTAGGCCTCCGGCGTGATGTAGCCGACGCACGGTGCCGTGCATCGTTTGATCTGATACTGCAAGCACGGGCGGGTGCGGTTGCGGAAGAAGCTGTCCGAGCATTGCCGGATGCGGAACAGCTTCTGCAAGGTGTTCAGGGTCTCACGAAGCGCACCGACACTGGCGTACGGTCCGAAAGTGCGGCCCTGGCGGCGCCTGCGGCCGCGGTAGAACGACAGGCCCGGATAGTCCTGCTGGGTGGACGCGTAGATGTAGGGGTAGCTCTTGTCGTCGCGCAGCAGGATGTTGTAGCGCGGATGGTGCTGCTTGATCAGAGTGTTCTCCAGCAGCAGTGCTTCGGCTTCGGTGGCGGTCACCGTGACGTCCATGCGTTCGGCCTGCGCCAGCATGCGGCGCGTGCGCGGCCCCAACGAATTCTGGCGGAAGTAACTGGAAACGCGCTTCCTAAGGTCGCGGGCCTTGCCGACGTAGAGCACTTCGCCGGACTTGCCGAGCATCCGGTACACGCCGGGCGCATGCGTCAGGGTTCGGGCGAATTCCCGGGCCTCGAAAGGCGGATCGATACGGGCGGCCATGCATGCCCCACCTAATAGCGGATTAGCGCCGACCCCCATGTGAAGCCGCCGCCGAACGCCTCGAGCATCAGCACATCGCCCGCCCGGATGCGCCCGTCGCGCACCGCGCTGTCCAGTGCCAGCGGCACCGAGGCGGCGGAGGTGTTGCCATGCCGGTCCACCGTGACGACCACGCGCTCCAGCGGCAAGTCGAGCTTCCGTGCCGTGGCGGCGATGATCCGGTGGTTGGCCTGATGCGGCACCAGCCAGTCCACTTCGTGGCGGTCCATCCGGTTGGCGGCCAGCGTCTCGTCCACGATCCTTCCCAGTGTGTTCACGGCAACCCGGAAGACTTCGTTGCCCTTCATTTCGATGAACGGGCCGACACCGTTCACCGCCTGCGGTGGCACTTGCAGCAGCTGGTCATGGCGGCCGTCCGCATGCAGGTGCGTCGACAGGATGCCTGGCCGGTCGCTCGCCTGCAGCACGACTGCGCCGGCGCCGTCGCCGAACAGCACGCATGTGCTGCGGTCGCTCCAATCGACGATCCGCGACAGGACTTCCGAGCCAATCACCAGCGCCGTGCGGCTGCCGCCGGTGGCGATGAAGCGGCCGGCGATGTCCAGGCCGTAGATGAAGCCGCTGCACACCGCCTGCACGTCGAACGCCGGGCAATTGCGGATGCCGAGCTGCTTCTGCACCTGGCAGGCCGTGCTCGGAAAGGTCTGGTCCGGCGTGGTGGTCGCCAGAACGATCAGGTCGACCTCGTCCGGAGCCACGCCGGCGGCGTCCAGCGCCTGCTGCGCAGCAGCGGCGCCCATGGACATAGTGGTCTCGTCCGGCCCGGCGATGTGGCGCTGCACGATGCCGGTGCGCTCGCGGATCCATTGATCGGTGGTATCCACCATCTTCTCCAAATCGCGGTTGGTCACGACCTTCGCCGGAAGGCACGAACCGGTGCCGGTGATGGCGGAATGCAGCACGGTCATGTCGCGGGCTTCAAACGATCGGGAAAATGCGCATCCAACTGCTGGTCAATGCGCGCCGGCAAGTCATGCTGCACGGCGTGCTTCGCGCGCAGGATGGCCTGTTCAAAACTGTAGGCATCGGCCGAGCCGTGGCTCTTGATGACGACTTGGCGCAAGCCGAGCAGGTTGGCACCGTTGAAACGACGCGAATCATTGCGGCGGCGGAAACGCCGCAGCACCGGTGCCGCCGCCAGCAGCGCCAGACGGCCGTAGACGGACATCCGGAACTCCTGCATGAAGCGCGTCTGCCACAGCCGGACCACGCCTGCCGACGACTTGATGGACACATTGCCGATGAAGCCGTCGCAGACGACGACATCCACCTCGCCGCAGAAGATGTCGCCGCCCTCCACGTAGCCGATGTAGTTCAGGCCGCTGGCGCGCAGCAGATCGTCAGCATCCCGCACTTGGACGTTGCCCTTGATCGCCTCGGCACCCACGTTGAGCAGGCCTACGCGAGGCCGTTCGTTCGCATCCAGGGCACGTGCCATAGCCGATCCCATGACCGCGAATTGCAGCAGCCGCTCCGGCTGGCAGTCCACATTGCCGCCCACATCCAGCAGGTGCGTATGCCCATGCAGCGATGGCGCCAAGGCGTGGATGGCGGGGCGCGCGATGCCGGGCAGCATGCCGACGAGGTAGTGCGACAGCGCTACGAGGGCGCCGGTGTTCCCGGAACTGACGAATGCCTGCGCCACGCCATCGCGCAGCAACTCCAAACCGACCCGCATGGAGGAATCCTTCTTGCCGCGCAGGGCCTGCGACGGCGGATCAGCCATGCCGATCTGCTGCGAGGCGTGCTGCAGCCGCACCTGCTCCGGAAGGTTGAGCGCCGCGAGCCGATCTTGCAGTAGCGACGCGTCGCCGACCAGAATCAGGCGCAACGACGCATCCGCCCGCACCCGGGCGAGCGCCGCGGGCAACACGACATCGGCGCCATGATCGCCGCCCATCGCATCCAACGCAATCGTAACCGGGGCAGTCATGCTGGGAAGCCGCCGCGGACGGGAAGGCCCGCTCAGGCGTCGGCTTCGTCCGCCCCTTCCTGCGGTTGGGCGACGTCGAATACCTTCCGGCCCCGGTAATAGCCGTCCGCCGCAATGTGATGGCGGAGATGCCGCGTACCCGTGACCGGATCTTCCGCAACGGCAACGGCGCGGCGCGCATGATGCGACCGGCGCATGTCCCGCTTGGAACGGCTCTTGCGACTTTTCTGAACGGCCATAGAAGTTATCGTCTCAAATTCGGCGGCAGGCTGCAGCCTTCATGCATTCGCACGCCTGCCATGCCAGCGCTCCGGAAGCCGCCCGGAACGGCTTGCATCTTCCACCGGCGTTGCTCGTTGGCCTATTGTACCTTATACGCGGTGCCCAGCGGACAGGCCGCAACGCAACCTGCAGCGCCCTAGTGCCGCATCTCGAACTGGAACTTCGCCCCGGTTTCGGACGGCTCCCCGCGGCGACGGCTCCGCTCCAGCGCCCATGTGATGACCGCATTCTCGTCAACCTCCCAGTAGGCGCCGGCCTGGTACGAAGCACCCGAATCGTTGTAGGAATATCCGCCGTATATCGTCAGAGGGCTCCACCTCGGCCCGTGAAACCCGTAGCCGAGGCTGACATCCAAGCGCCGTTCCGGCTGCAGGCCGTCCAGCCGGTGGGCAGCGATGCCGTCCCACAAGGCCATGGCATCGTCCGGCACCGTGCCCCACGCCGGCGCAATGGCCAGCCGCGGCCCGGAACCGGATTCGCCCGGATCCAGTTCCAGTTCCAGACTGGCCCCCCATTCCTCGTAGCCGCTTTCGCTATGCGTCAGCAGCCACCAGCCCTCGCCCTTGACGCTCAGGCCTGCTTCCTCATTGCGGTATTCCAAGCCGCCCTGGATCTCCGCGCCGGTTCCGGAGGCCGCATCGCCGCTGTCCAGCCGGGCGCCCAGCGCGTAGCGGACCGTCAACTGCTCGTCGGCCTCATCCTCGCCCCAATGCTCCCGGCCTTCCAGCATCACGCGAACGCGTTCGGCGCGCGCGCTGGTCAGCAGCACCGGCGCCCGGGCCTCGGATTCGATCTTCATGGCGAACGCGTCGGCTCGCAGGGTCCAGCGCTCGCTCATCTCCTTTCGGATGCCGGCGGCGGCCATGCGCATATCGATGTCGGTCTCGACCGGCCCGGCGCCCCCTTCCTCTTCCAGTTTCGCATCGCCCCGGCCGCCGCCTGCATACACCCAAGCATACAGCCCCTCGTCAAGCGTCCAGTGGGCGTACGGCACCACATTGGTGATGTCTGCATCCACCATGCCGCGCCGCTGCTGGCGCTTGTAATCCATATCGCCGTCGCTGTACGACAGCAGCAAGCCCAGCGTCATGTCGGGGCTCCACTGGAAATCCATGCCGAGGAATCCGGTGTCTACATGCCCGTCCACTTCGAACCCGCACCGTTCGGGCAAGTCGTCGAACCGCGTCCGGCTCATGCGACCCCACAGCGTGAGCGGCAGACTGCCGCGGCCCGCCGACGCGTACTGGAAGCCGGCGTCGGCCGGCGCCGCGCCCGAACCCGATTCGCCCCCAAGCATGCGGTAGGCGACGGCTTCCAGAGCCGTCGCGCCATCGGTTTCGACGGCCGCCGCCGCATGGAGGCCTTCGCGCAAATGCCGCAACCGTGTCTGCACCGCCCGCACCGTATCGGCGGCCACAGTCGCGCCGAACGGCGCCAGCGCCGAGCGCAGCCCCTGCTCGCATTCGCCGGCCACATTCGGGGCGTCGGCCAGCCGCCCCAGAAACTCGAGCTCCTGCGTCGAACTGTCCGCCCCCGTCCAAGACGAACCGTCGCCAACCCAACTATGCTGATCAAACTCCCACCCGGAGGCCGCATCAATGACATCTGTATTACCCCCACCTGTCGGAGGAAGGTTTTCTCGATCCGTTTGTGAGATGACCTGAGGATGGTAATAAGTATTGTCCGCTTCGTCCGACGCCGATTCGAAAGCCACGAAATAACGCATGCCGGGTTCGAGTTTTATGCCCGCAACGGACCGGAAAGTGTACACGCTCGCAGTCGTCGGATTGGGGCCCGTCAGAGAACCCACTGCGCTACGGGTACTTGCGAGGGGGCCGCCAGAGTTTGTAGCCATCGACACGATGGACACCCGGATGTCTTTCGGAGTTCCACTGGCGGCAGCAAACTCGGCCCTCACCTCATGCAGCATATAGCCTGCCTCATGCGGCCCCGTCGTAAAGCCCGACACGACCCATCGGTACACGTTGCCGCCAGAGCCCTTCTTGCCAATGTACATGTTATTCGTATCGGAATCCATCACGCGCGTGCTTAGCCACGAAGTATAATTCTGGGCATAAGCACTGGGAGCGTTGAGCGTGAGCGCCAAGGACAGTGCCCCAAACAAAACAGCGAGGGCTTTCCGCGGGCTGGAATCAAGCCTATAGGCCAAAGACCGGAAAAAACAGCCGCCAAAGGGCCGCGTAAAGCCTTGTCCGTGCCGGTGCATAAAACCCTCCCCTCGGCTCGAGGCACTCAAGGAACGCCTACGTACCTGTCCGTGGCAACGCTCCTAAGTATATCATAAACATATCATTCCGCTCCTGCTGTGCAAAGCCGCCGCCGCGTCCGGCGCGCTCGTGCCAAAATAGGCCGCACGAAACCCCATGCGCCGGCAGCCCGCCCGCTCCCGCCTGACGCCTCCCCTGCCATGACCTCCGATGCCCGCCTAAACCAATTGCAAGACTGGGTGCGCGACGGCCTCGGCGAAGCCGGGCTGCACCTGAGGCCGCTCGCCGGCGACGCGAGCTTCCGCCGCTATTTCCGGACGCAGGGAGCAACGCGCAGCTGGGTCGCCATGGACGCGCCGCCGGAGCGGGAGCCGGTCCGCGCCTATCTCGATGCCACCGTCTTCCTGCAACAAGCCGGCGTGCATGTCCCCGACGTCCGGCTGCAAGACGAGGCCCGCGGCTTCCTGCTGCTGGAAGACTTGGGCGATGCGCAGTACCTGTCGCGTCTGGACGCAGCCTCGGCCGACGCGCTGTACGCGGACGCCATCCAAGCCCTGCTGCGCATCCAAGTGCTGCCGCGCCCGGCACTGCTGCCTGAATACGACGCGGCCCTGCTTCGCGAGGAATTGGATCTGTTCACCGACTGGTACTTGGCCTGCCACCTCGGATGGCAGCCCGACGACGAGGCACGCACGCTCCTCGAGGACGTCTGGCAGCGCCTGATCGCGCAGGCGCTGGAGCAGCCGAAGGTCGTCGTGCACCGCGACTACCACTCCCGCAACCTCATGGCGGCCGAACCCAACCCCGGCATTCTGGATCATCAGGACGCCGTCTGGGGACCGGTCAGCTACGATCTGGCGTCCCTGCTGCGCGACTGCTACATCGCTTGGCCCGAAGCGCGCGTGCGCGGCTGGGTCGAACAGTACCGCGCGCAGGCGCAGCAGCAAGGCATTCTGGACGGCGAGGTCGATGCCGAACAGTTCCGGCAATGGTTCGACTGGATGGGTGTGCAACGCCATCTCAAGGCGATCGGCATCTTCGCCCGACTGTGCCACCGCGACGGCAAGCCCGACTACCTCAACGACGTGCCGCGCATCTTCCGGTACGTCCGCGACGCGTGCGCCGCCTATCCGGAACTGCGGGCATTTGGCGAACTGACGGCCCGGCTGCCGGAGCCGTAGGCCGTGCCGGCCGCGATGATTTTGGCGGCGGGGCGCGGCGAACGCCTGCGGCCCCTGACGGACCGTTTGCCGAAGGCACTGGCGGAAGTTGCGGGAGAGCCGCTGATTGCACGCCACCTGCGGGCACTGGCCGATGCCGGAATCTACGATGTCGTCATCAACCTGTCGCATCTCGGCGGTCAGATCCGCGAGCGGCTCGGAGACGGCGCCGCCTTCGGGCTGCGCATCCGGTATTCGCCCGAACCCGAACCGCCGCTGGACACCGGCGGCGGCCTGCTGCAAGTGCTGCCCATGCTGGGGCCCGGCCCGTTTTGGGCAGTCAATGCGGATGTCTGCACCGACTACGCGTTCGCCACACCGCCGCTGGCCGATCGCGACATGGCGCATCTGGTGCTGGCCAACAACCCGGCCCACCATCCGGACGGGGACTTCGGCCTAGCGGGAGACCGCGTGCGCGCAACGGCCGCAGCGCGGCTGACCTTCGCCGGCATCGGCTTCTATCGCCCGGAACTTTTCGCCGGCTGCACGCCGGGACGCTTCTCGGTCGTGCCGCTACTGCGTACCGCCATGGCGGACGGACAGGTCCGCGGCGAGCATTTCCGCGGGCGCTGGATGGATGTCGGGACGCTGGAGCGTCTGGATGCCGCGCAGACCCTGTTCCGATAGTCCGTACCGGGCCGCCCCCTTTGTCTGTAGAGTATTAACTATAATTGCGGATCTCCACACGAACACCGATTGCAAGCACCCTCTGATGACGGGACGCACCCTCTACGACAAGCTGTGGGACGACCATGCGGTGCGCGCCGATGCCGGCGGCGACACCCTGCTGTACATCGACTGCCATCTGGTGCACGAAGTCACGTCGCCGCAGGCCTTCGAAGGCTTGCGGCTGGCCGGACGGACGCCGTGGCGTCCGGACAGCATCGTCGCGGTCGCGGACCACAACGTGCCGACCGAGCCGGAACTTGCGGACATCGTCGATGACGTCTCGCGCCTCCAGCTCGAAACGCTGGACGCCAACTGCGCCGAGTACGGACTGCTGGAGTTCCCGATGGGCGACCCGCGCCAAGGCATCGTGCATGTGATCGGCCCGGAGCACGGCATCACGTTGCCGGGCATGACGGTCGTCTGCGGCGATTCCCATACATCCACGCACGGCGCCTTGGCAACGCTGGCGTTCGGCATCGGCACGTCTCAGGTGGAGCATGTGCTGGCGACCCAGTGCCTGCCCATGCGCAAGTCCGCCAACATGCGGGTGCATATCGAGGGCCGCGCCGCGCCGGGCATTACCGCCAAGGATATGGCGCTGGCGCTGATCGGGCACATCGGCGCAGCCGGCGGCACCGGCCACGCGGTCGAATTCGCCGGACCGGCCGTCGAAGCCCTCAGCATCGAAGGCCGCATGACCCTGTGCAACATGGCGATCGAGGCGGGCGCACGCTCCGGCATGGTGGCCGTCGACGATGCCACGCTGGCTTACGTGCACGGGCGCGCTTTCGCGCCGACCGGCGCGGCTTGGCGGCAGGCCGAGCGGCAATGGCGCGAATTGCATTCGGATGCCGAGGCCGTCTTCGCCCGCACGGTCGTGCTGCAGGCCGCCGCGCTGGCGCCGCAAGTGACCTGGGGCACGTCGCCGGAGATGGTCGCCGCGGTCAACGGCACCGTGCCGCGCCCGGACGACACGGCCGAACCGGCCCGTGCCGCCGCCATGCAAACCGCGTTGGACTACATGGGGCTGCAAGGCGGCGAGTCCATCACCGACCTCGAATTGGACCGGGTGTTCATCGGCTCCTGCACCAACGCCCGCATCGAGGATCTGCGGGCCGCCGCCGCCGTGGCGCGCGGCCGCCGCTGCGCCCCCAACATCCGGCAGGCGCTGGTAGTGCCCGGTTCGGGGCGCGTCAAGGCGCAAGCCGAAGCCGAAGGACTGGACCGTATCTTCACGGCAGCCGGCTTCGAGTGGCGCCGGCCCGGCTGCTCCATGTGCCTGGCTATGAACGCCGACCGTCTGGAACCGGGCGAACGCTGCGCGGCTACGTCCAACCGCAACTTCGAAGGTCGCCAAGGGCAAGGCGGGCGGACGCATCTGGTCAGCCCGGCGATGGCGGCCGCGGCCGCCTGCGCCGGACGCTTCGTCGACGTGCGGGACTATCTGGCATGATTCCGTTCGCCGCCCACCGCGGATGCGCCGCGCCTCTCGACCGCCGCCATGTCGATACCGACGCGATCATCCCGAAGCAGTACCTGAAGTCCGTCCGGCGCACCGGCTTCGGGCCGAACCTGTTCGACGACTGGCGCTATCTGGCCCCGGGCGGCCCGGACAGCGACCATGCCAGCCGCCCGCGCAATCCCGCGTTCGTCCTGAACCAAGCGCGCTACCGCGACGCTTCCATTCTGGTAACCGGCGAGAATTTCGGCTGCGGCTCGTCCCGGGAGCATGCCGTCTGGGCGTTTCTGGATGCCGGATTCCGAGCCATCATTGCGCCGAGCTTCGCGGATATTTTCGACACCAACGCCGCCAAGAACGGCCTGCTCACCATCGTGCTGCCCGCCGAAGCAGTCCGTGCCCTGATGCAGGAGATCGACCGGCACGAAGGCTGCCAGCTGGCCGTCGACCTCGAAGCGCAGACGGTGACAACCGATTCCGGCGTCGCCTATGCCTTTGCGATCGATCCGCAACGCAAGCACCGCCTACTGGAGGGGCTGGACGACATCGCACTCACATTGCAGCACGCCGACGAGATCCACGCCTTCGAAGCGGCACGGCGCACGCAGAAGCCATGGCTGTTCGATCGCTTCGGGGATGCCGCATGACCCGCATCCTGATGCTGCCTGGCGACGGCATCGGCCCGGAAATCATGGCCGAAGCGCGCAAAGTTCTGGACTGTCTGGCGCGGCACGGCGGGCTGACATTCGAACTCCAGGAGGCTCCGGTCGGCGGCTCGGCCGTGGACGCGCATGGCAGTCCGCTGCCACCGGACACGCTGGCGGCCGCGCAAACGTCGGACGCGGTCCTGCTCGGCGCCGTCGGCGCCCCCGCCTACGACGGGCTGGAACGTCCGCTGCGCCCGGAGACAGGCCTGCTCGCCTTGCGCAAAGGCCTGGGCCTCTACGCCAACCTGCGCCCGGCGACACTGCTGCCGGGCATGGCGGCAGCCTCAAGCCTCAAGCCGGAAGTTCTCGACGGCTTGGATCTGCTGATCGTGCGCGAATTGACGGGCGGGTTGTACTTCGGCAAGCCGCGCGCATTGGAACAGCGCGGCGGCAAACGCCGCGGCCTCAACACCATGGTCTACGACGAAGACGAAATCGCCCGCATCGCGCACAGCGCCTTCAAGGCTGCCCGAGCCCGGCGCCGAAAGGTCTGCTCCGTCGACAAGGCCAATGTGCTGGAGGTCTCGGAACTGTGGCGCGCCGTAGTCGACGAAATCGCGCCGCAGTACCCGGAGGTGGAGTTGTCGCATCTGTACGTCGATAATGCCGCCATGCAACTGGTGGCCCGCCCCGCCCAGTTCGACGTGCTGGTCACAGGCAATCTGTTCGGCGACATCCTGTCCGACATCGCCGCGCAGCTGACGGGTTCGATCGGGCTGCTGCCGTCCGCATCGCTCAATGCCCAAGGCCAGGGCTTGTACGAGCCCGTGCACGGCTCGGCCCCGGAACTGGCGGGCCGCGGACGGGCCAACCCTCTGGCGATGATTCTGTCGGTCGGCATGATGCTGCGCCATTCCCTGCGGCAGGAGGCCGCCGCCGATGCGGTCGACGGGGCCGTACGGGACGTGCTGGCGCAAGGCTTGAAGACGGCCGACCTCGGCGGCGATGCCGGAACGGCGGATATGGGCGATGCCGTCGGCGCGGCGCTGGCAGGACGCTTGCCGGCATGAACCGGGTCGATGTCGCCATCGTCGGCGCCACCGGCGCAGTCGGCACCGTCATGCGCCAAGTGCTGGAAGAACGCGATTTTCCTGTCGGTACGCTGCATCTTGTCGCGAGCCGCCGCTCCCAAGGCCGGCGCCTGCCGTTTCGCGGCCAAGAACTGGAGGTGCAGGCGCTGGAATCCTTCAACTTCGCCCGCGTGCGGATCGCCCTGTTCTCGGCCGGCAGCGGGCCTTCGCGCCAGTACGCGCCGCAGGCCGCCGCCGCCGGCTGCGTCGTCATCGACAACACCTCATGCTTTCGATACGAGCCGGACGTGCCACTGGTCGTGCCGGAATGCAATCCGCACCGCATTGCGGACTGGCACCGGCGCGGCATCATTGCCAACCCCAACTGCTCGACGATCCAGATGGCGGTCGCGCTGCATCCGCTGCACGCTGCAGCCGGCCTCGCCCGCATCAACGTGGCGACGTATCAGGCCGTTTCAGGCACCGGGCAGGCCGCCATCGAAGAGTTGCGCCAGCAGACCGCGGACTGGCTGGCTGGCCGCGAACTCCGCCGCGACGTCTATCCGTGCCCGATCGCCTTCAACGCGCTGCCGCATATCGACGCCTTCCAAGACAACGGCTACACCCGCGAAGAAATGAAGATGGTCTGGGAGACGCGCAAGATTCTGGAGGACGACGGCATCGCCGTCAATCCGACCGCCGTGCGCGTTCCCGTGTATTATGGGCACTCGGAGGCCGTGCATTTGGAAACCCGAACCCCGCTGACTGCAGCGCAGGCGCGCGCCCTGCTGAAGCAGGCTCCGGGCGTGACGGTCATCGACACGCAGGCGGACGGCGGCTATCCGACGGCGGCACTGAATGCCTCCGGGCACGACGATGTCTTCGTCGGGCGCATCCGTCAGGACCTGTCGCATCCGCAAGGCCTCAACCTGTGGATCGTCAGCGACAATTTGCGCAAAGGCGCCGCCACCAACAGCATCCAAATTGCCGAGCATTGGCTCACGGAGAACGCCGGATGAACATGCATACCCGCTTGGCGAGCGCCTTCCTCGCGCTGGCCTTGGCCCCGGCTGCGCCGGCCATGGAGATGGAACGCCCGGTGCTGCGCTTCGACCAGGACTGCAATCTGCTGTTCAGGACGAAACTGCGCACGAACGCCGACGAGCCGCAACCCGCCTCCATCAAGATCGCTCCGCCGAAGGTCTACAAATATCTGGGGCAACCGTATCCCGACTGGGTCGGAACCGCCGACCTCGATCAATTTGCGGGTACGGACGGAACCCACCTGCATATTCGCAGCTCCACGCCGATCAAGGACGAACCGGGCAGGTTGGCGCTGATGATTCGCACCAAAGACGACAAACATCATTTCTTCAACATCCGCTTACCGCATTGCAGGTACGCCGAGCTGGCACCGGCCGCCGACCCCACACCGGCACCCGCAACAGAGCCGGCCAACCCGGAACCCGAAGCTCAGGAGGATGGCGCCGCCAGTGCAGCAAGCATCGAACCGCCGCCGCCAGAGACGAACCCGGATGCCTTGAGCGACGGGGACGGCAGCACCTCTGCGGCACCGGCGCCTGCCGTGGAAATTCCGGCGGAAGCCGAAAAACCGGCCGACCTCCCGGCAGCAGAAATCCCGGCGGAAGCTGAAAAACCGGCCGACCTCCCGGCAGCGGAAATCCCGGCGGAAGTCGAAAAACCGGCCGACCTCCCGGCAGCGGAAATCCCGGCGGAAGTCGAAAAACCGGCCGACCTCCCGACAGCGGAAGTCCCGGCGGAAGCCGAAAAACCGGCGGATGCAGGCACCGCACCGGCACCCGAAGCCAAGGATGGACTCTTCGACCTGCCGCCTGTCTCGGAAATGAACCTCGACTGGCTGGCCAACAAAGTGCTGGCACTCGGCATGAACATCCGCCCCGTCTGGCCTCACATCCTCATCGCACTCGGAGCCTTGGCCGGACTGCTCGTAGCGGCCATGCTGCTTATCGGCATCAAACGGCGGCGGCAGCGGCAAGCACTGGAAGACAGTCTCCCCGAAGACGATTTCGACGACCAGTCCGATCAGGAACCCGAGATGGAACCGGGAGAAGACCCGAACTCCCAGATCGAATCGCAGCTGGATCTGGCAGCCGCCTACATTGAGATGGGCAAGCACGACATGGCACAGCCGCTGCTCGACGAAGTCCTCGATGCCGGCACCCCGGAAGAGTGCGCGAAAGCGCAGGAATTGAAGAGCCGCATACCGGCAAACTGACGCTCTTCGCCGGCACACGGTTCCGGCCCGGCTCCGCATGCCCCATTCTTCCGCATGCCTGTGCAGCCCTCGGCGGCTTTCGGCCGGTCGGGGCGCATAGGTGCCACCGCATGACCCGGATGCCTGACGGGCCGCCGCGGGCCATTCGCTCGTTCGCGCCCCGGTCGCGCCGGCGCTCGCCACAGCAGCAGCAAGCCTTCGAGACGCTATGGGCGCGATTCGGCCGGGACATGCCCGCCAGCGCCTGCGACCCGCAGGCCTGGTTCGACCGAGCCGCGCCCCTGACGTTCGAGATCGGCTTTGGTCGCGGCGAAGCACTGCTGCAGGAAGCCGCCGATTTTCCGCAGCGTAACGTGCTCGGCATCGAAGTGCACCCGCCGTCGCTTCTGCAAACGATGCGTGAAGCCGACCGGCTGGGCCTGCACAATGTGCGGATCATCTCCGGCGACGCGACAGAACTGCTGCCGCAACTGCCGGCCGGCGGCTGCAGACAGATTCGCATCTTGTTCCCCGACCCGTGGCCCAAGCGGCGGCACCGCAAGCGGCGCCTCATCCAGGACGGGTTCGCGTCCGCCTGCGCCCGCTGCACCGCGGCGGACGGCGTGCTGCATATCGCAACGGACTGGGCGGACTACGCCGATCAGATCGAGCAGGTGCTGAGGCACTCTCCCGACTGGCGCCTCAGCAGCGACCTGCCGGCCCGACCAGAGACGCACTTCGAGCGTCGCGGCCAGCAGTTGGGCCACACGGTCCGGGAATGGGCCGCCCGGCGCCTGGCGCCGGACTGAAGCGCCTCACGCCACGCCGCGCAGGCGGTGCCAGCACCAAGCCAGCAGCACCAGCAGCACCAGCCAGCCCCACGGATATGTCAGCACCCCGACCGAAAACAGCCCAATGGAAGCGCACCAAGCCCCGGCCAGCCCGATGCAAGCCAGCCGCCATAGCCGCCGCTGGCGTTCGCGCTTCCAGCGATCCTGCCCGCCTGCTTGGCGCTCCGTCTGCTCCATCGTCGCCCTCGTGCGGCCCGCGTCCGCTACAATAGCATACCCGGCCATCCGACAGAACATGCACCATGAGTGACAAGCAAGCCAAGATTCAGGAGCTGCTGGAGATGCAGCGCCGCTTCATTGCCCTCGACCGCGAACAGGGCGTCGACATGAACGAATACTTTGCGCCGGACGAAGATTCGCAACTGCACAACTACCGGCAAGACTACATGGACCGCGCCATGCAAGTCGTCGAGCTCGCGCACCAGGAAAAAGGCTCCAAGAACTGACGGCCGGCCACGGCCGCACTAATCTTTGAAGACGTACTCCGGCGGCAGCACCGGCGGCATGGCATCGATCGGCGCCTCGTCCGGCGACGGCGGCTCCTGCAGCACCGCCTGCGGCGGCAGCATGTCCTTGTATTCGAACTGCGCCAGCAAATGGCGCATGCAGTTCAGACGCGCCGTCTCCTTCCGGTCGCCGTCGATCACATGCCATGGCGCTTCGGACGTGTGGCAATACCGGAACATCCGCTCCTGAGCCTGCGAATAATCCGTCCAGCGCAATCGCGCCTCCATGTCGATGGGACTCAGCTTCCAGCGCTTCAGAGGGTCGTCGACCCTCGCCTGCAGGCGCCGCCCCTGTTCGGCGTAGCTCAGTCGGAACCAGTACTTGATCAGCCGGATGCCGGAACGGATCAGCATGTTCTCGAACTGCGGGCAGCTGACTAGGAACTCCTGCGCCTCGGCTTCGGAACACAGGCCCATCACCGGCTCGACGCCGGCGCGGTTGTACCAGCTGCGATCGAACAGCACCATTTCGCCCGCCCGCGGCAGATGCGCGACGTAGCGCTGGAAATACCACTGGCCCCGTTCGCGTTCGGTGGGCTTCGGCAAGGCCGCCACCCGCACGATGCGCGGGTTGGTATGACGCATGATGCGGCGGATGACGCCGCCCTTGCCGGCCGCATCGCGCCCCTCGAACACCACCACCACCCGCAGGCTTTGCGACTGGATCCAATATTGCAGCTTGACGAGCTCGGCCTGCAAGCGCCGCAGTTCGCGGCGGCAGCCGGCGGCATCGAGGCGCTGCGGCTCAGACATCCGCCCACATCCGCATCAGCCGCGCATGCAGCCAGTCGAGCTGCAGCTTCCGATCGTCCGGAAGATCCCCCGCCGCGCCAGGCATGCGCAGCGCGTCCAGAGCCAGCAGGATTTCACGCTGCTGCGCGTCGCGCACTTGGCTTTGGATCCACAGCACCGCCACCCGGCGCTCGCCCGCGGCCACGGCTTCCACGCGATGGATCCGGTCGGCCGGATACAGCACCCCGTCGCCGGCCGCATGGCGTGCGGCCTGTTCGCCGTACGGCGTCCGCACCACCAGCGCCCCGCCTTCGTACGCCGACGGGTCGTTCAGGAAGACGGTCATCGCCAAATCCGTCCGGTAGCCGCCTCGAACGGCCTCCACCGGCTCGTCGACATGCCAGCCATAGCTCATGCCCTTGCGGTAGCGGGCGAAGATCGGATGGCTGATGCGCAGCGGCAGCGCCGCGCGCTGCACCAAAGGGTGGCGCCGCACCGCCTCGGCGACGCAGCGTTCGAGCTTGTCGCGCACCGCTTGCGGAGCTTGGAACTCCTCGTTGCGCTTGACTTGGGCCGCCTGCTGCCCGGCGCTGGAGCGGCCGCTGCCGAAATCCCCGCCGTCCTCGCGCAGGCCGGCGTTGACGGCATCGAGTTCGCCCGGCGTCAAAACTTCGGGGACATGGACCAGCATGGCGTGGATGGGGGCTTGCCCCCATTATAATGAACCTGTGGCACGCATTTGCATTTTGGGGGGGACCGGCTTCGTCGGGCAGGTGCTCGCCGCCCGACTGGCGGCGCGAGGCCATCGAATCCGCATTCTGACCCGGCAGCGCTTCCGCCACCGCGATCTGCTGGTGCTGCCCGGCCTGGATCTCGTGCAGGCCGACATCCACGACAAGCGCACGCTGGGCCGCCACTTGGAAGACATGGATGCCGTCGTCAACCTAGTCGGCATCCTCAACGAATCGCGGGCGCGCCACCAGACTTTCCGCGCCGCGCATACGGCCTTGGCAGAAACGCTGAGTTCCCTATGCCGCACCCACCGCATTCCCCGACTGCTGCAGATGAGCGCTCTGGGCGCCGACCGCAACGCCCGCAGCCAGTACCTGCGCAGCAAGGCCGAAGCCGAAGCTTCCCTGTTCCTGACACCCGACGCGGCCGCCGTCACGAGTTTCCGCCCGTCCGTCATCTTCGGCCCCGGCGACCATTTCGTCACTGGGTTCGCCCGGCTGCTGCGCTTGGCGCCGTACTGCTTCCCGCTGGCCTGCCCGGACAGCCGCTTCGCGCCGGTCTATGTCGGCGACGTCGCCGAGCGCATGTGCGACAGCCTCGACGACTGGAGCACGCACGGGCGTGCGGTTCCGCTGTGCGGTCCGGACATCTACGCCTTTCAGGAACTGGTGGAGCTGATCGCCGACATGGCCGGCCTGCGCCGCAAAGTGATCGGCCTGTCGCCGCGTCTGTCGCGGTTGCAGGCGCGGGTGCTGGGTCTGGCGCCCGGCCGGCCGTTCACCATGGACAACTACCATAGCCTCCAGATCGACAGCGTGTGCGAGGATGTCCCGCCCTGCCCCACGCATCTGGAGCCCGTCATGCGCGCCGCGCTGGCGCCGCGCTAGCCATGCCAAAGCCGCTGCAGCCCGCCGCGGCCGGAGAGCCGCGATGGCGCGCCCGGCAGGATTCGAACCTGCGACCCCTGGCTCCGGAGGCCAGTGCTCTATCCACTGAGCCACGGGCGCGTCGCTCGGCATTATAACGGGCGGACGCCGACGCCTGCCTTCGCCGCCCCGCATGCTCGCCCTGCTGCAACGCGTCACGCACGCGCACGTGGAAATTTCCGGGCGTCCCATTGCGACCATCGGCCCGGGCGCGCTGGCTCTGGTCGGCATGCAGCAGACAGACGGTCCGGAGCAGGCCCGGCGGCTGGCCGGGCGTATGCTGGCTTGGCGGATGTTCGCCGACGAAGCCGGCAAGATGAACCGCTCGCTGCTGGACACGCAAGGCGGGCTGCTGGTGGTGCCGCAGTTCACGCTGGCGGCCGCCACCGACCGCGGGCATCGCGCCAGCTTCAGTCCGGCCGCGCCGCCGGAACGCGCCTGCCCCCTGTTCGATCTGCTGCTGCAAGCCTGCCGCGAACGGCATGCGGAAGTAGGCGCCGGCGAGTTCGGCGCGGACATGCAGGTGCGGCTGACCAACGACGGGCCGGTGACGTTTCTGCTGCAGGTCTGAACACCTTGCTAGAATAAGCAGCACCGATTCTTCCGCTCGCCCCCATGAGCGCCCGCACCGCCCGCATCCAGCGCGACACGCACGAAACCCAGATCGAGGTCGCCATCGACCTGGACGGCAACGGCACCGCGCAGCTGGACACCGGCCTGCCGTTTCTGGAGCACATGCTGCAACAGGTCGCGCGCCACGGCATGCTGGATGTGCGCATCCGCGCCCGCGGCGATCTCGACGTGGACGCGCACCACACGGTCGAGGACATCGGCATCGTGCTGGGCCAAGCCGTACAGCAGGCGCTGGGCGACAAGCGTTCGATCCGCCGCTACGGCCATGCCTACGTGCCGCTGGACGAGGCCTTGTCTCGGGTGGTGATCGACTTCTCCGGCCGCCCCGGCTTGGAATACCGCGTCGACTACCCGCGCGCGCGCATTCAGGATTTCGACGTGGATCTGGTGCACGAGTTCTTCCAGGGCTTCGCCAACCACGCCATGGCGACGCTGCATATCGACGGCCTGCGCGGCAGCAACGCGCACCATATCGCCGAGACGGTGTTCAAGGCGTTCGGCCGCGCCATGCGCATGGCCGTGGAACGGGATTCGCGCGAGCGCGGCACGCCGTCCACCAAGGGCATGCTCTAGCCATCGATCGACCGCGGCCCGCCCATGCAGACCGTCGCCATCGTGGATTTCAGTTTCGGCAACCTGTGCTCCGTGCACAACGCCCTGCGGCGCTTGGCAGGCACGGACGCGGACGTGCGCATCGCCGCCGAGCCGACCGCGATCGGACAGGCGGACCGCGTCGTCTTCCCCGGGCAGGGCGCCGCCCGGCACTGCATGCAGGCCCTACGCCGAAAAGGCCTGATCGAGGCGGTGCGGGACGCTGCCCGCACCCGGCCCTTCCTCGGCATCTGCATGGGCATGCAAGTGCTGATGGAACGCAGCGAAGAAAACGACGGCACCGACTGCCTCGGACTGTTCGACGGACGCGTGCAGGCGTTCGCGCCGCGGCTGCCGGACGACCATCGCTGCAAGATCCCGCACATGGGCTGGAACCGCATCGCGCAGCAGGCGCACCCGCTGTGGGAAGGCATCCCCGACCAAAGCCGCTTCTACTTCGTGCATAGCTACTACGTCGCGCCCCGCGACGCGCAGGCGGTGGCCGGACGGACGGAGTACGGCCTGCCGTTCGCATCTGCGATTGCCCACGGGAAGGTCTTCGCCATGCAGAGCCATCCCGAAAAAAGCGGCACGCACGGCCTGGCCCTGCTGCGCAACTTCCTTCACTGGGACGGGCAGGCCTGAACGACCTTTGTCGGACGCATGCGCATCATCCCCGCCATCGACATCAAGGACGGCCGCTGCGTGCGGCTGCGCCAAGGCCGCATGGACGACGAAACGGTGTTCTCGAACGACCCGGTCGGCATGGCGGAGCACTGGATCGCGCAAGGGGCGCAACTGCTGCACCTCGTGGATCTGGACGGCGCCCGCGACGGCGAGCCGCACAACGCCCCGATCATCAAGCAAATCGCCCAGAACCATCCGGACATCCCGATCCAGGTCGGCGGCGGCATCCGTAGCGAGGATGCCATCCAGGCCTATCTGGACGCCGGCGTGCGCTACACGGTGATCGGCACCCGGGCGGTGCGCGAGCCGCACTTCATCGAGGAGCTGTGCTTGGAGTTCCCGGGCCACATCGTGGTCGGCCTGGACGCGAAGGACGGCAAGGTCGCGACCGACGGCTGGTCCAAGCTGTCGCACCACGACGCCACGGATCTGGCGCAGCATTTCGCGCAGGACGGCGTAGCCGCCATCGTCTTCACCGACATCAGCCGCGACGGCATGATGCAGGGACTCAACATCAAGTCCACCGTCGCGCTGGCGCAAGCGCTGCCGGTGCCGGTGATCGCTTCCGGCGGCGTGACCGACCTGAAAGACATCGCTGCGCTGCAGGCAGTCGCCGACGAAGGCATCAGCGGCGTCATCATCGGCCGAGCGCTGTACGAGAAACGCATCGACCTGCGCGAGGCGCTGGCGCTGGCCGCCGACTGATGGGCTTGGCCAAACGCATCATTCCATGCTTGGATGTCGACGACGGCCGCGTCGTCAAGGGCGTCAAGTTCGTCAACATCCGCGACGCCGGCGACCCGGTGGAGATTGCACGGCGCTACGACCTCGAAGGCGCCGACGAGATTACGTTCCTCGACATCACAGCCAGCCACCATGACCGCGAGACCGTCCTGCACATGGTGGAAGCCGTCGCCGAGCAAGTGTTCATTCCGCTGACGGTCGGCGGCGGCGTGCGCACCGTCGGCAACATTCGCGATCTTCTGCGCGCCGGCGCCGACAAGGTCGGCATCAATACGGCCGCCGTTGCCAACCCCGATTTTGTGCGCGAAGCCAGCGACGCGGTCGGCAACCAATGCATCGTCGTCGCCATCGACGCCAAGCGCGTCAGCACTCCCGACGAACCGCCCCGCTGGGACATCTTCACGCACGGCGGACGCCGGGATACAGGACTCGACGCACTGGAATGGGCGCAACGGATGGATGCCTACGGAGCCGGCGAAATCCTGCTCACCAGCATGGACCGCGACGGCACCCGCGACGGCTTCGATCTGGAACTGACGCGCGCCCTGAGCGACGCCGTCCGCGTGCCCGTCATCGCTTCCGGCGGGGTTGGCACCCTGCAGCATCTGGTCGACGGCGTGCGCGACGGCGGCGCCGATGCGGTACTGGCCGCCAGCATCTTCCACTACCAAGAGCACACCGTCGGCGAGGCCAAGCAGTACATGCAGCAGCACGGCATCGAGGTGCGCCTGTAAACTGCTGCCATGGACACCCGCGCCGACATTCTGGACCAGCTCATGGCGACGCTGCGGCAGCGCCGCGAAGCGGATCCGAACGACTCCTACGTCGCCGCGCTATACCGCGACGGACTCCCTGCCATCGCAGCCAAAATCCGCGAAGAAGCCGAAGAAACCGCAGAGGCGGCCGACGGCGGCGCCGCGCATCTGACGCACGAAGTCGCCGACCTGTGGTTCCACACGCTGGTGCTGCTGGCTGCCCGGGGGCTGGATGCCCAAGACGTGCTGACCGAGCTGCAGCGCCGCTTCGGCACTTCCGGGCTGCAGGAGAAGGCCGGTCGCCCGCGCTAGCCTGCGCTACAATGCAACGGCGTAAGACACTCTAGAGGAGTTCGCACTATGGGCGGCATCAGCATCTGGCAAATCCTCATCATCGCGGCTGTCGTGCTGTTGCTGTTCGGCGGCAAGCGCCTGCGCAGTCTGGGCGGCGATCTGGGCAGCGCCATCAAGGACTTCAAGCATGCGATGAAACGCTCCGAGAAATCCTCCACGGAAAGCGACGCGGACGACAACGCCAAATCCCAGCAGGATTCCCCGGATCGCTGAGAGCCCGCCCCGCACCTGCGGCCATGTTCGATTTCGGCTTCTGGGAACTGGCCCTCATCATGCTGGTGGCCCTGATCGTGGTCGGCCCGCAGCGCCTGCCGCGGGTGGCGGCCCAAGCCGGCGAATGGCTCGGCCGCATGCGCCGCCTGATGCACCAGTACCGCAACGCCATACAACAGGAACTGCAGACCGAAGAACTCAAGGAAGTCATGCGCCAGCAGCAGCACGAAATCCAAGAGCTGCGCGACATGGTGCAAGAGCGGCACGGCACGGACGATCCGGTCGCCCGGGCCGTCGAAGAGCAGTTGGAGGCGCGCCCGGACGCCACGTCGAACCATGAGCCCGCCGAGCGACGCGAACGCGACTGACTCCCAAGGCACCTTCATCAGCCATCTGGTCGAACTGCGAGACCGGCTGCTGCGGGTGCTGATCGCCGTCGGCCTTGTACTGGTGGCGCTGCTGCCATTCGCCAACGAACTGTACTCGTGGCTGGCCGCGCCGCTGCTCGCCAGCCTGCCGGAAGGCCATTCGATGGTCGCCATCGACGTCGCCTCGCCGTTTCTGGCGCCGTTCAAACTAACGCTGCTGGTCGCCATCACCGCGACCGTGCCGTACACCCTGTACCAACTGTGGGCGTTCGCGGCGCCGGGGCTGTACCGGCGCGAAAAGCGGCTGGCGGCGCCGGTGCTGCTGTCCAGCGTCGCCCTGTTCTATGCCGGCATGGCATTCGCGTACGTGGCGGTGTTCCCGCTGGTGTTCGGGTTCTTCGTCAGCACGGCGCCGGACGGCGTGGCAGTGATGACCGACATCAACCGCTTCCTGGATTTCGTGGTGAAGATCTTCCTGGCCTTCGGCATCGCCTTCGAAGTGCCGATCGTCACCGTCGCCATGGTCGCCATGGGCGCGACCACGCCGGCCCGCCTGCGCGAGATCCGCCCGTACGTCATCGTCGGCGCATTCGTCATCGGCATGCTGCTGACGCCGCCGGACATCATCTCCCAGACTCTGCTCGCCGTGCCGGTGTGGCTGCTGTACGAACTCGGCATCCTGTTCTCCCGCTTCGTGGCCTCCAAGGAAGACGCCACAGACGGCGAGGATGCAGGCGAGGCCCGCTTCGAGCCGATGACGGAACGGGAAATGGACGCGGAACTCGACGCGACCGAATCCGCGGAGCCGCCGAAAGACGCCCCGCCCTCGACTCAGAAGCGCGATGAGTGACGGGCGACTGTACATCGTCACGGCTCCGTCCGGGGCCGGCAAGACCTCCCTGATCCGGGAGCTGCTGCGCCGGGACGCGCAGCTGGCGGTCAGCATCTCGCACACCACGCGCCCGCCGCGCAGCGGCGAAGCGGACGGCACGGACTATTATTTCGTGGCGCGGGCCGAGTTCGAAGCCATGATCGAAGCCGACGCCTTTTTGGAGCGCGCCGAAGTGTTCAGCCACTACTACGGAACGGCGAAGGAAGAAGTCGCACGTCTGCAGCAGGCGGGGCGCGATGTGATTCTGGAGATCGACTGGCAAGGAGCGCGCCTGATCAAAGCGAAAATGCCCGACGCGATCGGCATCTTCATCCTGCCTCCGTCGCTGGACGCGCTGGAAGCCCGACTGCGCGACCGCAACACCGACGACGACGAAATCATTGCGCGGCGGCTGGCGCAAGCGCGGGCAGATATTTTGCACTGCGGGGAGTTCGAGGGCTGCGTCGTGAACGACGATTTCGAGGAAGCGGTAGAGGAGCTACGACGGCTGATTCGCGACCCGGCCTCCGCCAAGCTCGATCCGCGCCCCTGCCATGAGCGTGTCGCGGGCATGGTTTGAACTACGCGCTCGACAAAGGATCGTTGCCAGAGCACCATCTAGGACAGATATTCGCAACCTATTCAAAGCCGCCGCCTGCCTTAGTTCCAATATGTTTCTGAACCCGCACACATCGTACTCGAGCTTATGCTTCGCTCGCGCAAGCCGCCTCCAAGGCCCGGACTTCCCGTCCCGAAAGCAACCGCGCCGCGCCTGCAGCATGATCCTGCGGCAACGTAATCGGCCCGTAGCCGATTCGGATCAGGCGGCCCACCTCCAGCCCGACGGCTTCCCAAAGTCGCCGCACTTCGCGGTTGCGGCCTTCGCGAAGAGCCACTTCATACCAGCGATTGGTGCCCCGTCCGCGACCGGCACGAACGTATTCGAATTTCGCGGACCCGTCTGCCAGTTCCACGCCCGTCGCCAGTTGCGCCAACTGCTCCTTATCCGCCACACCGCGCACTCGCGCCAGATAGCGGCGCTGCAATTGGCTGCTCGGATGCATCAGGCGGTTCGCCAGTGCGCCGTCCGTCGTCAGTAAAAGCAAGCCCGAAGTCTGGAAGTCGAGACGACCGACAGCAATCCAACGGCCTTGCGAAGGTTCCGGCAGGGCCTCGAAGACCGTCGGCCGGCCCTGCTCGTCGGCGCGGCTTACGATCTGTCCAGACGGCTTGTGATAGACCAGCACTTGAGCTCTGCCCTGAGTCTCCGCCACGGGCAGCGGATGCCCGTCGACCATCACCGCATCATCGGGCCCGGCCCGGTCGCCGAGTTTCGCGACGCGGCCGTTGACGCGCACCCGCCCGGCCTCAATCCATGCTTCCGCCTCGCGGCGCGAAGCGAGGCCGGCGGCGGCGATCAGTTTCTGCAGGCGTTGCAGAGCACCGGCGGGCGCATCAGGGCGCATCGGCGTCCGCTTCGGGCGACGCATCCCCTGCCGGCGTCTCGCCCGCATCGGCAACTGCGGACGGCTCCGATTCGGCCATGCCTTGAATCGGCAGTTGCGGGTCGACCTCGGCGGCGCCGCGAGATTCCGGCAGCGGCGGCAGTTCCTTCAAACTCTGCAGCCCGAAGTAATCCAAGAACTCCCGCGTCGTGCCGTACAGCGCCGGGCGGCCCGGCGTCTGCTTGTAGCCGACCGTGCGCACCCAGTTCCGTTCGGTCAGCGTCTGCATGATGCCGGTGCTCGGCGCGACGCCGCGCACGCGTTCGATCTCGCCGCGGGTAATCGGCTGGCGGTAGGCGATGAGGGCCAGCGTCTCCAGCAGCGCCTGCGAATAGCGCGGCGGACGCTGCTCCCACAGGCGGCCGATGGCACCGGCGTAGTCCTGATCGATCTGGTAGCGCCAGCCGCTGGCGATCCGCACCAGCGAGAAGCTGCGCCCGTCGCATTCCTTCGCCAGTTCCTCAAGGACCACGGCCACTTTCTTGCGCTCGGGACGCTCGTTGCGGCGAAAAAGCTTCAGCAGATCGTCGACGGACAGCGGCTCGCCGGCCGCCATCAAGGCAGCCTGCACGGTGTCCCGGACTTGCGGCTTAGGCATGGGCTTCGAGTTCATCGGCAGGATGATGGCGGCGCGCAATTCGGATCGGGCCGCCGAACTCCGTCTGGCGGCATTCGACCAAGCCGAGCTGCAGCAGTTCCAAAAGGGCGAGCAGCGTCACCGCCACGCCGAGCCGTCCTTCCCGGGCATGGAACAGGCTGACGAAGGCGCAAGCGCCTTCGGCGGCGATGCGTTCCAGAATGCCGGTCATCCGATCCTGTACGGACAGCTGCTCCGTCTCGATCTGGTGGGCGGCATTGAACTGCACGCGCAGCAGCATGGACTGCAAGGCCATCAGCAGATCCTGCAGGCCCACCTTGGGCAGCGGCCGCGGCACTGTCAAGTCGGTCGTATCCATGGCGAAGGCGAACGCGTCGCGCTCCAGCCGCGGCAAGGCGTCCAACTGCTCGGCGGCCGTCTTGAAGCGCTCGTATTCCTGCAGGCGCCGGATCAGTTCGGCGCGCGGATCGTCCTCGTCGTCTTCCGATTCGGGCAGCGGCAACAACATGCGGGACTTGATCTCCGCCAGCACCGCCGCCATGACCAAGTATTCGGAGGCGAGCTCCAGCTTCAGGTCTTCCATCAGGCCGATGTAGCGCAGGTACTGGTCGGTGATTTCGGCGACCGGCAGGTCGAGGATGTCGAGGTTCTGGCGGCGGATCAGGTACAGCAACAGGTCCAGCGGCCCTTCGAACGCATCAAGGAACACTTCCAGCGCATTCGGGGGGATGTACAGGCCTTCCGGCAGTTCGGTCAGCCGTTCGCCATGCACCATGGCCAGCGGCATCTCGCGCTGTGCGGCGGCGGCCGGCGGCGCCTCAGTCATAGTCCAGACCCATGGCTTCGCGGATGTCTTCCAGCGTGTCGCGGGCGACTTCGCGGGCTGCCTCGCAGCTTTCGCGAATCATGCTGGCGACGCCGGGGCGGTCGTCGAGGTATTCGGCCGCGGCGTCGCGGATCGGCTGCAGTTCGGCCAGCATCGGCTCCAGCAGCTTCCGCTTGCAGTCGGTGCAGCCGATGCCGGCGCTTCGGCAGCCGTGCTGCACCCAGTCGCGGGCCGCCTCGTCGGAGTAGATCCGGTGCAGATCCCAGACCGGGCATTTCTCCGGATCGCCGGGGTCGGTGCGACGCTGCCGGGCCGGATCGGTCATCATGCCCATCACCTTCTTGCGGATGGCGTCCGGCGCCTCGCGCAGGCCGAGCGTGTTGTTGTACGACTTGGACATCTTGCGCCCGTCGAGGCCGGGCAGCTTGGGCGCAGGCGCCAGATGCTCCTTGGGCTCCGGCAGAATCATCCGGCACTCCCCTTCCAGATAGCCGTCGAGGCGCTCCAGATCCCCCAGCGGCATGCTCTGCTGGCCGCGCAGCATGACGCGAGCCACTTCCAACGAACGCAGATGGCCCTCTTCCTGGAAGCGCTTGCGGCATTTGCGGTACAGGCGCGCCTCGTTGCGACCCAGCCGGTCGATCAGGGCTTCGGCCCGCTTGGCGAAGCCCGACTCGCGACCGTACAGGTTGTTGAAGCGGCGGGCGACTTCGCGCGTGAACTCCACATGCGCCGCCTGATCCTCGCCCACCGGCACCAGCTGCGCCTTGTACATCAGGATGTCGGCCGCCTGCAGCAAGGGATAGCCCAAAAAGCCGTAGGTCGCCAGATCGCGGGACGTCTGCTCCTGCATCTCCTTATAGCTGGGCACGCGCTCCAGCCAGCTCAGCGGCGTGACCATGGACAGCAGCAGGTGCAGTTCGGCATGCTCCGGAACTTGCGACTGTACGAACAGCGTGGAGGCGCCCGAACTCACGCCGCAGGCCAGCCAGTCGACGACCATCTCCCAGACATGCTCCTGCATGCCGCCGGTCTCGTCGTGGTGGGTAGTCAGCGCATGCCAGTCGGCGACGAAGAAGAAGCATTCATGCGCGTGCTGCATCTCCACCCAGTTCTTGAGGACGCCGTGGTAGTGGCCGAGATGCAGCCGCCCGGTCGGCCGCATGCCGGAGACGACGCGCTGCCCGGCTTGGATATCGGCGGCCATCAGAAGCTGCTCCAAGGCAGGCCGAAGGCATGGTGGGCGAAACCCAGGAAGGCCATGAGCGGCGCGGTCAGGACGCCCGTCCAGATGCCGAGGAACAGCAGTCCCAGCACCAGTGCCAAGCCGTAGCGCCCGGCCGCGTCCCAGCGGGCGCCCCACTCCGGCGGCAGCCAGCGGGCCACGATGTTGGCGCCGTCCAGCGGCGGAACCGGCAACAGGTTGAACAACATCAGCACGGCGTTGGCGACGAGGCCGATCTGCCCCATGCCGAACAGGATGGAGCTCAGGGGTCCGTCCATCTCCAGCGCCAAACGGGCGAGCAGCGCCCAGCCGACCAGCATCAGCCCGTTGGCGGCGGGGCCGGCGAACGCGACCCAAGCCATGTCTTGGCGCGGGCGGCGGAGACGCGCGGCATTGACCGGCACAGGCTTGGCCCAGCCGACGGCCACGCCGGCCGTCGCGACCAATGCCAACGGCAGCACGAGAGTGCCGAGCCAATCGATGTGGGGAATCGGGTTGAGCGTCAAGCGGCCGGCCTCGTAGGCGGTCGGATCGCCTAGGCGGCGCGCCATCCAGCCATGCGCCGCTTCATGCAGGGTAACGGCCAGCAGCACCGGCACGGCCGCCATCGCCAGAAATTGCGCTAACTGCATGGGCGGCAAGGCAGGCGCCAACCGGCAAGCCACAGGAGGTTGGACACGATGCGTGGAATTATAGCAATGGGAAGGCGCCGCCGCCTTGGCGGACGATTTCCGGCACGCCGCCCATCAGACTGACCACCGTCGTCGGCACGCTCGGGCAGAAGCCGCTGTCGATGATCACATCGACCTGACGGTTCAGGCGTTCGCGCAGCAGGCCCGCTTCCGCCGGCGGGTCGTCAAGGTCCGGCAGCATCAGCGTGCTGCTCATCAGCGGCGCGCCGTAGGTCTCGAGCAGCGCCTGCACCACCCGATGGTCCGGAATGCGCAGGCCGATGGTGCGCCGCTTAGGCTCCATCAGCCGCCGCGGGACTTCCCGCGTCGCCTCCAGCAGGAACGTGTACGGGCCTGGCGTGTGCGCCTTGAGAATGCGGTAGGCCGCGTTGTCGACGCGGGCATAAACGGAAAGTTCCGACAGGTCGCGGCACACCAGCGTGAACGGGCGCCCGGGGCTGAGGCCGCGCAGGCGGCGGATTGCCTCCATGGATGGCTTGTCGCCGACCGTGCAGCCGAAGGCGTAGCAGGAATCGGTCGGATAGACGATCAGGGCGCCGCCGCACAGCAACTCGGCCGTCTGCAGAATCAAGCGCGGCTGGGGGTTGTCCGGGTGGATGGCGAAGTACTGGGCCATGGGCTTCTATAATGGGGCCATGAAGTTGTTCGTGGAGACGCTGCCGATCGCGGTATTCGTGCTGGCGTATTTCTTCTATCCCGACCTGCCCGCCGCTTGGGTGGGCGCCGTCAGCGACGGGCTGCGCCTGGAACTGACCGCCGGCGCGACCGCCGACCGCATCTACTTTGCCACACTCGTGCTCATGGCGGCCATGCTGGCGCAATGCGGAGCGCTTCTGGCCATGCGGCAGCTGACGCCGACGCACCTCGCGGCGCTCGCCCTCGTGTGGGTCGCAGGCACCTTAACGGTGCTGCTGAAAGATCCGCTGTTCATCAAATGGAAGCCGACTGTGTTCTACTGGGCGTTGGCCGCCGCATTCCTGCTGTCCGCCATGATCGGGGCCAGAACGCTGGTGGAACGGATGCTGGCGAAGGCGCTGCCGCTGGAAGACGGGCGCGTCTGGCGGCGGCTGAATGCAGGCTGGGTAGGGTTCTTCGCATTCTGCGGCGCCTTGAACCTGTATGTGGCGTACGGGTTTTCGGAAGAAGCGTGGGTGCAGTTCAAACTGTTCGGGCTGGCACTGGGCCTGCCGCTGCTGTTTCTGCTGGCGCAACTGGCGTATCTCGCGCCGCATCTCGCGCATACTGAAAAATAATTATAAATCAACAGGTTGAACGGTATCGCGGAGCGGACGTTCCCGAACGCTCCGGCAGGCGTTTTTAAAATATCTTTATTTAACAATAGGATGATAAGGTCCAGCCGAACGCCTTCGCGCATGGCTTGACTTAATATTAGAATTTCATTATATTATGAATCATTGATTGACGCGTGGGGCGCCAATCGCCGAAATACCACCCTTGAGGATGTGATGGATATTATCGTTGCTATTGTGATCTGGGCCACTGTCTTCGCCGTCATGCGCCTGGGCTACCTCGACTGACCGACCCTCCCTCTAGAGGTCAGATCCGGACAGGAAGTCCGGCTTAAGACCGCCACGACAGCGGTCGTTCTTGCTCCCCGGCCGTGCTGCGGCCGGGGCTTTTTTGTACGCGCTCCGCAGGCCGCCCGCCCTCAAAACCGGATCGCCACAATGCTCGCCGTGCCCGACTTCTCGTTGGCCGTCGCCGCATAGCGCGCGCCGTCCTGCTCGAAATACGCCAGCCCCTCCGGAGCCAGCGAAGCATCCCCCCGGCGACGCAGCGACACCAAAGCCCGCACCGTCGGCGCGCCAGGATCGCGCAAGTCGATCAGCGCCAACGCATCCGCCCGCTCCAAACCCGCCACCGCCCACGCGCCGCCGTCCGCCTCGAATGCGGCCACCGACTCCGGCTCGGAACCCTTGTTGCCGCTGCGGCCGTCCGGATAGACTCCGGCCGCATGCGCTGCCGCATCCAACTGGTTGCCGGTATCGCCGACCACCTGCCCGCTCGTCAGATCCACCACGCTCACGGTGCGGCCGCCGCCCGCGGGGCCGCCTGCGGCCTTCGCCTTCGGCTCCGTATCGCCCTCATCCGCCGTCACCAAATATCTGCCGTCCGCCGTCACCGCAATGCCGTCCGGCTCCCGAAAGGCGCGTAGCACATCCGTGAAGGATACATCGCCGTCGTCTTCCAGATCCGCCTCATGCTCCGTGACTCCCAGCGCGATGATGCCGCGCACGACCGTACGCTCCAGATCGATAATGGCCACGCCGTTGTTTTCCTGCAAGCTGACGTACAAGACCGACTCGTCGGGCGCGAACGCCCCGTACTCCGGCTCCAGATGCTCCGGGTCGCCGGAATCGAACGGAATCTCCGCCTCGCCGCCGCCCGCCTCGCGCTCCAGACGCCGCCCGTCCTCGCGGGACGTCAGGCCATGCCCCGGCGGCAAGGCCGAAAACGGAATCTGATGCGCCACGCCCTGCGCGACTCCGGCCTGAAGGTCCACCAGCGTGACGCTCCCCGAATGCGAACGCCAAGCGCCGTCCTCGCGCCAATAATCCTCCGCTTCGTTCGGCGCCGCCAGCCACCGTCCTGAAGGACTGAACCGCACATCGTCCGGTCCGTGCCCGGCTGCATAGCGCGCCAACTCGCGCCCGTACAGATCAAGCAGGAAGATATCGCCGGGCACGCCGGCCGGCCCGGCGATCGCGACCGCCAGCAGCGGCTGTTCGGGATGGAATGCAATGGAGTTGAGGACGTGCCCGTCCGGCATGCCCAAGTCGAATGTCCGCACCGTCGTCGGCAACTCCGGACGCGCCACCGACACCAGATCGATCCGCCCGGCCTTGCCGTTGCCCACCGCCAGCATCCGCACCGCCGCCTGATAGGACACGGCCTCCGTGCCCTCCGGTTCTCCGGACACCCACGTCGCCAGCAATTTCAACTCGGGCTCGGCGGCAGCCGGCAGCGCGGCCAGCAACAACGCGGCACAACCCGGCCTTGCCCTCATTACGCTCCCGGCCTGCGCCATGCGCCGTCCAAGGGATGCCGCGATACGCTCCGGAAGTCTGCCCCGGGCCCGCAGCCTAGAACGACAGGATGCCGCGCAGCATCAGGCCGCCGTCGCCCGCCATCTGGAAGTCCTCGCTCTCGCCTTCCACGTAGTCCAGCTCCAGCTCCAGCGACGAGCCGGTGCGCCAATGCACGCCCAGCAGCATGGAATCGGAATCCGCGCGCGACGCGCGGGCCGGGCCGCCCAGATTGGCGTAGCGCACCACCACCGCCCAAATGCCCTCTTCATCGCGCGGCTCGATATGCTCCAGCAGGCCCGGCGCGTAATGGCGCCGCGACGGCTCGCCGGTGATGCGCCAGGCGCCTTGGATGTGGAAGCCTTCCAAATCCAGGTCCGAGCGCTCGCGATGCAGCCTCGAATGCGCCGAGCCGCTGCGCTTCATGTAGCGGGCCTGCACCGCATAGGAGTCCTGCGCGTAGCCGAAATCGAAGCCCAGCTGCCGCCACGCGCCCGGCATGGCGACGGTCTCGCCGGCATGGTCTTCCGCCTCGAACGCCTCGGTCCAGGAACTCAGGGAACGGAACGTCATGCCGACATGCAGGAAGCTGCCGTCCTCGAAGCGCGGCGCCACCGTCAGCCGCATGCGGGTTTCGGACGCGTCGGCCGAGACTGGGCCGCCATGCCCGTAAAGCTCCACCGAACCGTACCACGGCAACTCGTCGCCGCGCACGAACGTCACGGCGGTCGGCGGCGCGGTGCGCTCGAACTCGATCGGGCCTTGCGCGAAGCGGCCCAGAACCCCCTGCTCAATAGCGCGGAACCAGCGCTCCTGCAACGAGCCGTCCAGCATCGCCGACATCGGCGTCCAGGCGTCGGAGTCCGTGAAACTGATGTCCAGCGCGTCCAGACGGCCCGCCGACAGCCGGGCGCCCGGCTGCGGCTGGCTGAAGCGGGTCTGCATGCGCAGCATCAACTCCCGCATCTGGAGGCTTTCGTCGACCAACTGGTCGCGCTCGCGATCCGACAGGGCCTGCGCGGAAGTCGCCAGCAGCAGCCCGGCAAGCAGGCCGGCCGGGAACGCGGCGGCGGGAACGCGCCCGAACGGCGCGTGGCGCAAAATCCGACTTGGCTGGCGTGGCAAGTTCACAGGCGGACTCTCCAATTAGGAAACGGACATGCGAAGTCTACGGTCGGGAGTGTAGCATATTCGGGCGCCTGAGGAAGCCGCCTGCAGGCATCGATCTACAGGATGGACGACGACGACCCTTTCGCAAGGCCTCCGAGCCTCCGCCATGATGTACACCCTAGCTCATGAAAATATGAGATGAAGTATGCATTTTCGGGAATTGCCCTTATTCAATAAGGGTTAAAACGATAGCAAGGGGCTCCGGGATACGCGGTCCGCAGGGCATCCGGCCTACGCCCAGTTCTCTGTCCTCAACTCTTCGAAATGGCGGAAATGACGCACATTCATCGTGACGAGCGTCAGACTGTTCACGCAGGCAATCGCGGCTATCTGCCCGTCCACGAATGGCGGCTCTTTCCCGACGGCGCTCAATCGAGCCCGCTCGCGCGCATGCCAGTCTGCGGATCGCCAGTCATAATCAAATACAGGAAAGCTTGGCAACACGACTTCCTGCAGGTAGCGCTCGATCTTTGTTCTCCGTTCGGATGGGGGAAGTCGGGAGCAACCGAACTGCAGTTCATGCCAAACGGGCGCGGGGATGGCAATTTCGTGCTGGCAATTCTGCAGTTTTCGTACAATGCTGGGGACCGGCTCTGAACGCAACGGCTCCGAAACAACGTTGGTGTCCAACAAGAACTTCACGAATCAAAAATCAACATCGCGCCCTGATGCCGTCTCGCGCACGCCGCGCAGGAATTCATCTGGATCGAAGGCAAGACCCGCGAGACTCACGCTTTCCGCATAAGCCCGATAGCGCTCGGCAAAGCCCGATCGGCCTGCAACGAGCTGGTCAAATTGCCGATGGCTGATGAGAACCGCTGCCGGCTCGCCCCGCCGCGTCAGCATCAAGGCTTTTCCCTTCTCAGCCTCGTGAACCAACCGCGGAAGATTGCGGCGCGCTTCGGCAATAGAATGCTTGTCCATAGACTCTTAAAAACATGCCTATTGAGATGTACATTATACCAGTTGAACTGCCGGATGCCCATCGCCAGAGAACTCACGAATGCGGAATCCATGGCCAGCCCCCAGAAATGCCGACATGCTCTGCAATCCGC
The DNA here is from genome assembly GCA_963668445.1 of uncultured candidatus Poriferisulfidus sp. Lineage (GTDB taxonomy): Bacteria > Pseudomonadota > Gammaproteobacteria > Poriferisulfidales > Poriferisulfidaceae > Poriferisulfidus. The sequence goes on along the minus strand of OY764335.1, from coordinate 325,820 downwards.
GTACAGCAAGAGCCTCGCGCCAACGGCACCCGCGCCCGTGCATCATCTCAGAACACGTACTGAGCTCGAAGCGTGACGGCACCGCCGCTATCCTCATTGTTGTAGCCGCAGCGCTTGATCTTCCAATCCTTCGACAAAAGGGCATTCGCATCAGTACCGGAATCGTTTGAGCCATCCGTCGCCTTGACCGTGCTTCCGGAGCAATCGGCCTCGGCATCCACGTAGTTCAGCATCAGCTTGACGTTCTTGTTGACATACCAGTTGACGCCTAGGACCAAACGCTCCAGCTCTGCATCAAGGCTTCGTCCCGGAACATCAATGTCGGCATCCTCGTAGCGCGCCACGAGTTCCCAAGCGCCCATTTCGTCCTTCGGCTTGATCGCCTTGAACTCGCCGGATGCAGCCTTGTAGCCCCGCGTCTCGCCCGTCAGGGTGTAGGCCGCCTGGACATAGAAGCCGTCCATCTCCAAGTCGCACGTATCCCCTCCCGACTCGTACCCGTCCACCGCATCAGCTTCCTGGCCGGCATCGCCGACAAACGCGTACGAGCCGCATCCCGCGTCATCCGTGCCGTCGGATTCGACGTTCATGAACTCGCTCTGAAACGAGAACGGGCCGTTGACGTACGCGAACTCGGCGCCCATCTGGTCGATATCGTCGCTTGCCATCGAGTTGGTTTCGAACGGGCGGCCTGCGGTATGCACGCCCATGCGCGAACGCATGCGGTGGTTCTCGCCCTTGAAGTCGGCCGTATAGAACGACGCGCCCGCATGCAGGAACGAGTCGTCGCCCAACTGCGGCGCGATGGAGAAGCGGGCGCCGATGCCGTAGACGTCGCTGCCGTCGTCTTCGTCGATCTCGTCGTCGTACACGCCGAGCGCACCGCTCATCGGAAGGTCGCCCTTGGTCGCGAAGCCGATTTCCACGCCGCCGAAATCGGGCTTGCCCAGCACCGCCCCAGACAGTTCGTTCACGATGGAATGCTCCACCGTGGACATCCACTTAGAACTGGTGCGCTCTTCCAGCATGGCCGGGCGCTTGTACTTGCCGACCTTGACGTACATCGGCTTGCTCGAGTACTTGAGGTAGCCGGTGTCCACCGTGGCGCCTTCGTCCTCATGGTCGATGTTGACGGTGAACTTGTAGGACCAGTGCTTGCCGTTCTGGCCGGCCAGCGTGACGCGGGAGCGCCGGATCTCGTTCTCCTCGCCGCTGCCGCCCTTGTCGTCGCCCTCATCCCAGAACTCGTCGTAGGAGTCGTGGTCGAACATCAGCCGTCCGCCGATCTTGAACTGGTTGCCGTTGTCGGACTTGACCTTGATGCCGCCGCCCGTGGCGGAGATCGTGATGTTCTCCTTCTTGGACGACACCATGCCCTTCTTGCCCTTGCCGCCGGCAGCCGCCTTGGCCTGCTGCTCCATGGCGTTGGTCTTCATCATGACGTTCTGCAGCTGCTCCTGCATCTGCATCAGCATTTCCTTCATCTGGGCATTTTCCCGCTTCAGATGCTCGATCTGCTCTTCCGTGGTGGCGGCCAGAGCCGCCGTCGGCAGAATCATCGCCAACGCCAGCGCGGCCGGCATCCGGATGTGTCGGGACCACATGGTTCGAAGAAACCTCCTGAAAGCTGAGTGGTGCGAGGAAACTTACGAGGAGCAGAATACTTGCGGAAAATTACAGAAAGATTACAGGGCCCGCCCTCGGCCGGACGGCTCGCCGCCTGCGCATCAGACTCCGGAAGCCACTCTCCGGCATGATTTTGGCCGATACCGCTGCTTCGGACCGCTCGTGCTACTTCAGGCTGGCGCGCCAGTGCGACTCGGCGATGATGCGCACCGGGCGCCCCTCTGTCCGCAGGGCGACGGCCCGCTCGATCTTCCGCCCGAAGGCGGACTGGATCCAGGCGTCTTCCGCGTACGCCCCGATCACCACGTAGTCCGTAGTTCTAGACGGGGATGCCTGGCAGAGCCCGCCGCGCTGCCGCACCGCATCCTCGCAGGCGCAGCTGCACGTCCGGGTCGTCGTGGATCTTCTGGCGCCAGCTGAGGCGCGCCAGGCGGTATAATCCGCCTTGAAGGCCAAACACCTTCATCCTAGACCTCCTTACCAGAGTTAGTCAATGATCTCGCCAAGCGAGGTCCGGGATTTTATCCTCCTCAGTCCTCAGGCGGCCTCTCCGGCGAGCCGGAGCCGACGCCTGCCTTTGTTCCAATATGTTGTTGAACCTGCGCATGCCGAAGACCTTGAAAACCGAAGCCTCGCGATTGGCTCAGGGCACCCTCATACGCAATTTCGGGTTGTCCCGATTCGCTCCACCCAGCCCCCCGATGCTCGGTATAATCCGTTGCCCCGAGGGCTGGCTGGTCGCCGCTATGCCGGACCGCTCTTCCCGAGCCATGCCGGAAAAGGCTTCCCTTGCCTCGAGCGTATGCCTTGCCCGAGGATCCGTGCATGGCCCTCACTTTCATCCTCGCCGCCTGCTTCGCCTTCGCTATCGGCGCATGGGCGGCCCATGCCTGCCAGAAGCGGCATCCTGCCATCATGCAGGCCCGAGCATGGAGAAACAAGCGGCGAAACGATGCGGAGCCTTCCCATTGGATACGCGCCAGCGAAATCGACCAGCTCAAACGCCTCTGGCAACAACATAGGAAAACACCAAGCCATTCGGCGTCTGCCCGCTTCCGGAAGATGTTTTCGGGCACGATCGCTTGGAGCACCTTCCGCAATGTTCTCCATGAATGCGAACGGAAGCGCCAAAAATCCAACCGCCGCTACCTTGAGCACCGCGCCGCTTCCCAGTACTCTTGGCTGGAAGAACTCAACAACCAACAGCGAGAGGCAGCAATGACCGGCGAAGACACGACCGTCATCCTCGCCGGAGCCGGCACAGGCAAGACGAAGACTTTAATCGCACGGGTCGCAGATCTGCTTCAACACGACAACATTCTGCCCGAGCAGGTCGCCGTCGTCAGCTTCACCGTCAAAAGCGCCGAAGAAATCAAGAGCCGCGTGCAAGCGCAACTGGATCATGACACCGGTGACATGTGCATCGGGACAATCCATGCCTTGGCCCGAAAAATCATCGAGGCGGCCAGCGGGCAAAAGCCGCGATTGCACCCTTTCGCCAAAAACACGCTGCAGCGAAGAGCGTGGATCAGCAATCAAATCAAAGACCTTCTGAAAGCAGACGCATGGCTTCGCGACGCCATCTACGAGCACTGGATGAACATCGAGTTCTCCCGCCTGAGCGTCGAGACAGTCAACAAACTGGAACCTGAACCGTTGTACCGCGCCGCCGGAAAAGGAGAAACCGCCCTCCTGCGATCCAAAGCGGAAAGCGCGGTCGCGCTCGCCCTGTGGACGCATCGGATAGAGTACGAATACGAACGGGAAATGCCGATTCCCCCAAGTCTAGGAACGGAGCAGGAAAAATCCTACCACCCGGATTTTTATTTGCCTCGCGAGAAAATATGGATCGAAGTATGGGCCTTCGGCGACGATGGGAAACTGCCTCCTGATTGGGCGGAAAGCGAGCAGAGCGAATACCGTCGAACATACCATTGGAAGCACAATGTCCACCGGGAAATGGGCACGCGATTGGTCGAGGTCCGAGCCGGAGATCGCTGGACGTGCCTGCGGCGCGGCGAGTCGTTCGCTGACCTCGTGCTTACCCGCATCAGTGAGAAGACAGACCATCCCCATGCGTGGCTCAAAGAACAGCGGAGCCGTCGAAGACCGACCGAAGAAATCGGTGCCGAAACCCGGCGCTTGTGGGGAGACTACGAAATCAACGGCCTGTCTCACGACATCGACGAATGGATGACGACCGTGCGCAATCGCCGATTCATGCCCCAAGAACGCTGGAGACATCTGATCGGAAGCAACGACCCCATGGTTGTCGGAGCGCTGTGGGCGATTGGCAAACGGGTGATGAAGCGTTATTTGGCCGAACTTCGCGAATCCGGACAGCCCGACTATCAGGCGCAAATCGAATGGGCCATAGAAGCTCTTGAAGAGCGACAGGCCTCAGTTCCGTGGTCGGAGCTGCTAGTCGACGAATATCAGGACACGAATCCGCTCCAGGAAGATTTGCTGCATGCCATCGTGAATGGCTTCGAGCACACATCGGAGGGTGGCCTGCCCGGCCGGCTGTGGGTGGTCGGCGACGACTGGCAGGCCATTTACGGCTTCCAAGGCAGCGACGTCGAGAGGATCAGAAAGCTGTGGCATGACAAGCGCACGGCGAAGATCGCCCTCAAGCAGACTTACCGCTTCGGTGCCGCGCTAGCCGAACTGTCGCGGAATTTCGTCTGCCGGGATCCTCGCGCATTAGATAAGGAATTGCTGGGACATGCCGATGGCTGGCGCGACCCGCACCACCCGGCCCCCGTTCAAAGCATGACTTGGACGCTCGGCGAGAAAGGCCTGCAGGCGGCGCGGCAATGGATTGGTGAGGTCGGCGGCGGCGACAAGACGAGTGCCGTGCTCTGCGTGCTCAAGGCAATCGGGGCGCACGGCCGGGCGCGACACGACGCACATGGATTGCGCCCCCGCGTGATGATCCTTGCGCGGCGGCGTAACACCCTTGAAGACCGGGGCGGAAGCATCGGCGAAGTGCAAAAGGAAGTCATGTCCGGCTGGCTGGAGAAGCGCGGCAGCATGCCTGAAGAAGCGCGCGGGTCCGAAACAGCCATGAAAACGTGCGCCCGGGAAGAAGCCGGGAAGAGAATGGCTGCAGGCCTCGACCACGCCGCAATCCGCCAAGCCGGGCAAGACCTGAGATTGGAGGTCGATTTAAGTACGCGCACCATCCATGGCGCCAAGGGGCTGGAAGCGGATTACGTCGTTTTGGTGGATCCGGGCGGGAACTCCAAAAGGCGGGCATCCGAAAGCGCCCTCAGAAAGGCTCTTGAGCCCTTTGGCCAACCCAAGGATGCTTCCGCGGAAGAGCGTAGGGTCTGGTACGTTGCGCTGACGCGCACGCGCCGTAAGGTCTATCTGGTCACTGCAGGGCAGACACAGGAAGCGGCGCCGCTCGTCGAGGAACTTCTGCAGCAGACCTCCGAACCCGGCAGCGCAGTCGGCATGGACGAGCTGGTCGAATTCTGCGAACTTATTCCTTCGGTCACAGTGGAATGCCCGCGCTGCAGCCGGGACGCCGTGCACGCTTCGCAGGCGCAACTGGTCATACGGCAGGGCCCGCATGGAGCATTCGCGGGATGCACCGGCTACGGCGATCCGACGCACGAGTGCCGACATGCGGAATCGCTATGCCCGTTCTGCAATAAAGCCTTGGTCCAGAGAATTGGAGAATCCGAAGGGCAATGCTCCAGCCCTCTATGCGGCCAGATGGTCGAGCTCTGCGAATGCGACCCTCCGATGCCTATGAAGATACGAACCAACGTCAAAGACAAGACTAGGTTTTGGGGATGCGCCCGGTATAACAGCGAAGGAGCAAGGCACTGCAAGAAGACGAAGAATATTAATGCCCGCGCCTATAGCTTGGCGTATAACTCAAAAATCTTCTGAAGCTGAAAGATGCCCCCCTCCAGAGCGACACCCATGCCCCCTTTGATGGTCATGCACGCAATCAAAGGAAGTAGTCGATCCATGATTCAAGCCCGATACCCGGTCGGTCCATTGACATTTTAGAAATTACAGGCAATAATAGGCCTGTAAAAGCAAAAAATAACCATTTATAGGATACATATGGCTGATTATTATGAATTCGAAGAGGACACTCCGCGAGCCTTGGAGGCAGGGCTTGGCCGACGCTTGGCCAAAATCCGCCTCGCCCGCAACATTACTCAAGAATCTCTGGCCAGGGAAGCGGGACTCGGATTGCGCACGCTCCGCCGGCTTGAAGCAGGCGGGCCCGCCACGCTCGACAGCTTCCTGCGCATCGTCATCGCCCTCGACCTGAAGGACAGCCTGCTCCACGCCTTCCCCGTGCAGGAAATCTCCCCGATTCTGCGCATGGACTCCGGCCGCTCGGAGCGCAAGCGCGCGCGGCCCGCCAAAGCCGAGGCGCCTGTCGAGCCTTGGACTTGGAAGGAGGATTAAGATGAGTGAAGCGAGCGTGAACTTGTGGGGGCGCCGGGTCGGCATCGTTTCCTGGGATCGGGAGCGTTCCGTCGGCACCTTCCAGTACGACCCGGCGTTTCTGTCGGCCGGCATCGAAATCTCTCCTCTCGTCATGCCGGTGCGTGAGGCCCCCTATGCGTTCCCTGCGCTCAGCAAGGAGACGTTCAAGGGCTTGCCGGGGCTTCTGTCGGATGCGCTTCCGGACGACTTCGGCAACAGGCTGATCGATGCCTGGCTGGCCGAGACGGGCAGGAGTCTGGAGGCATTCAGCCCAGTGGACCGGCTCTGCTACATCGGCAGACGCGCCGTCGGCGCTCTGGAATTCGGGCCGGCCTTCCACAAGCAGTACCGCGCGGGCGCACTGGAAATCGCGCAGCTCATCGACCTTGCCAATCGGGTGCTTGAGGATCGGACGCAATTGGCCGGAAAACTCGAAGACCGGGACGACAGCGCCGCGCTTGAAGATATTCTGAGCGTCGGGACGTCGGCCGGCGGCGCACGCGCCAAGGCCGTGCTGGCCTGGAATCCAGAGACGGGAGAGTTCCGGTCCGGACAGGCGGATGCTCCAGAAGGCTTCGAGCACTGGATCATGAAATTCGACGGCATCGCGGATGGCGGCGGCGGGAAGCCGGGAGCTTCTCAGGGATTCGGGCGCATCGAATACGCGTACTCGCTCATGGCCCGCGAAGCGGGCATCGGCATGGCCGACTGCCGGCTGCACCACGAAGGCGGCCGCAGCCATTTCATGACGCGGCGCTTCGACCGCGACGAAAAGGGCCGCAAGATCCACATGCAGTCCTTGGGAGGGCTGCAGCACTACGACTTCAATGCGCCGGGCGCCTACGCCTACGAGCAGGCCATGCAGACGATCCGGCAGCTCGGACTCGGGATGCCCGCGGCGGAGGAGCAATTCCGCCGCGCCGTCTTCAATCTCGTCGCCCGCAATCAGGACGACCATGTCAAGAACATCTCATTCCTGATGGACCGTGCGGGCGCATGGCGGCTGTCGCCTGCCTACGACATCGTCTATTCGCATCGACCGGCGGGCTTCTGGACGCGCGACCACCAGATGAGCATGGCGGGCAAGCGCAACGGATTCGAGCGCGAAGACGTGCTCCGGTTCGCCGAATCCTCCGGCTTGAAGAAATCCGTCGCCAAGCGCATCCTCGACGAGGTTGCCTGTGCGGTCGGGGGCTGGCGGAAGTTCGCCTCCGCGGCCGAAGTCGAGCCGCGAAGCATCGAGCGCATCGAACAGGCGCACCGCGTGTTCTTGGGCCGATCTGGTTGACCGCAAAGCGCAAAAGCGCCGAAGCTGGAATTGCCACCGAGACTGCGGTCCGACATACTAAGGAATTCTCTGCCGCTGGCCGCATCAGCTGGGGCGAGGAAGACGGCAAGGTCATCGGTGTATTGGCCGAATATTGGAACAAACGCAGGCATTGGCTCCGGCTCGCCGGAGGGGCTGCCTGAGGACTGAGGAGAATAAAATCCCGGACCTCGCTTGGCGAGATCGATGACTAACTCTGAGAAAGAGGTCCGGGATGAAGGTGTTTGGCCTTCAAGGCGGATTATACCGCCTAGCGCGGCGCGGCTGGCGCAATACGCCACTTACCGCCAAAGATGCCCCCTACCCGTCGGACGCCTTCTTGCCGCCCAGTCCGTATTCCACGGCCAGCACGGCCGCCGCCACCCGCGATGCCACATCGAGTTTGCGCAGGATCGCCTTCACATGCACCTTGACCGTGCCTTCGGAAATCCCCAGCCGATTGCCGATGCTGCGGTTGCTCAGCCCCTCCGCCAGCAGCAGCAGAATCTCATGCTCGCGCGGCGTCAAGGCATCGAACGGCGTGGCGTCTTCGGCCGCCGCCTCCGGCTCATGGCCCTGCACCACCCGCGCCAGCACCGGCGCCAGGCTCGGCGCGACCACCGCCTCGCCGCCGACGATGGAGCGCAGCGCCGCCACCAGATCGTCCGGCTCCATGTCCTTGAGCAGATAGCCGCTCGCGCCCGCCCGCAGCGCTTCCACCAGATCCGCTTCCTGATCGCTGGTGGTCAGCATCACCACCGGCGGGCATTCGGGGTCGGCGCGCAGCTGGCGCAGGATGTCGAGCCCGTTGGCGCCCGGCAGGCGCAGGTCCAGCAGCACCACGTCCGGGCGGCGCGCCGCCAGCGCGGCGTAGCCCGCCTCCGCATGGCCGACCGAGTCCAGTATCTTCAGGCCGTGCCGCTCCAAAAGCCCCTGCAAGCCTTCCCGAAACAGCGTATGGTCATCGACGATCGTGACCTTGAGGGCCTTCCTCATGCTTCGCCCGCCCGGAACTCCAGCATCACCTGCACGCCTTCGCCCGGCTCGCTCTCCACCCGCAGCTGCCCGCCCAGCTGCCGCGCCCGGTCGCGCAGCAGGCTCATCCCGATGTGCGTGCCGGCCCCGCCCTCCTGCGGCGCGTCCGCAAGGCCGACCCCGTCGTCCTCCACCAGGACCCGGCACTGGCGGCTGGCGGCATCGCCCGACAGCATGATGCGCACGGTGCCGGCCTGGGCGTGCTTGCGCACGTTGGCCAAGGCTTCCTGGATGATGCGCACGATCTGCAGTTCGTGCTCGGCCGGCAGGCTCAGGCCGTCCCATTCGGCCTGCAGGAACACCCGGGTCTCCGGACAATCCCGGCGGAAGCGCTCGACCGTCCGCTCGATCTCCGGCAGCAGGCCGGCCGAGCCGACCGGGGCGCGCAGGTGCGCAATCAGTTCGCGCAGTTCGCGGTTGGCCTGCTCGAGGTTGCCCTCGATGCGCTCGAGCTCCTGCCACGTCTGCTCTTCGTCGCCCTGATGCAGGGTCTCGTCCAGCACCCGCACTTGGATCTTGATGCCGGCCAAGGTCTGCGCCAGCGAATCATGCAGTTCGCCGGACATCCGCGTGCGCTCCTTCATCGCCGTGTAGTCGCGGAACTCCTGCAGCTGCTCCTCGGTGGTCCGCGACAGCGTCTGGACCATTTCCGCCAGCACGTTGAGGTCCACCGCCAGTTCGGCGAACTGGCCCGATTTCGGCGGGCGCAGGCGCGCCGACAGGTCGCCGCCGCGCATCCGGAACGCCCAGTCGCGGATCGCCCGGTACGGCCGCACCCGCCGCCAATGCGCCCATGCCCCGAACCCGACAGCGGCCGTCAGCGCGGCGGCCAGGCATGCGGCGACCAGCGCCTCCGGGCCCATCGTCATTCCGGCTCAGTCGGCGGCTTGTAGGCCGGGTCGTTGGGGTTGAGGAAGATGAACTCGTTCTTCCCCGGCTCCAGTTCCACGAAGTCGACGGTCATGCCGCGCAGCAGCGCCAGGCTGTCGGCGGCAATCACCACCGGCACCTTGCGCACCGTGAACGCCTGGTCGCCCTCGCGCCGGCCGTCGTCGAAGCCCATGCCGTAATGGAAGCTGCCGTCCGGCAGCCGCCTGGCCGCGAAGCGCAAGGCTACGCCCTCTTCGCCACGCGGCAACTGGCCGAGGATGCGGGTCGCCGCCCGCGGCGTCAGGTCGATGAAGTTGGAAGGCATGGCGGGGGAAAGGGGGGTTGGGAGTTCCATATTATCGGGTAGTGGTTATGGCCTAATAAATGCGAATATCGCCACATGCATAGAAGATTTGGGATTCGTTAATGCTCAAAATGCCTAAACCAAGAAATTTGCACGAAATAGCATTAAGAATCCAAAGTTTCAATAAGATCCTTCCCTTCGAAATTCAAGAGAAATTGAGCATAATAAGATTGGAAAAGATTTGATATATACTCAGTAACGGGCACATTTTCACCGTCGCTTGATCCTTCATCCCCTGACTCTTTGACAACCCCGTATTTATGTTTTTTGGTAATGGTGTACAAAAACAGCGTATGGAAATATACCAGCGAAATATAGCGGTTATTTGCAACACTTAAAGACTCTTGATTGTGGAGTTTCGCCCGGTGCTTTAGAAAACAACTGCTGTCCATATTGATATATACATCACTGAGTGAGTTCTCTTCCTCCTGCAGATAAACCACGGTTTCGTGATCCATAGGAATTCCAACGCCCTCCAATTTTTCCCATGTCTGCCTCTCTTTGTCCGGATCCTTATAAACCATAACGAGCCTCGGCAATCCAAGACGCGCATCTGGCTGATGTTTTTCCTTCAGCTTACCCGGGGTTTTCTCTGGATCCGAGATTTTCACCATGAATATCTGCTCAAGTTTTCGATCAGGACTCGACAGAGACGCTCGTATCTTTATTTCATCGCCGACAGAAACTTCTTTCGTGGCCTTCACTCGAACGCGAATACTGCCGTTGTGCGGACTTGATTTGACGACCCCTAGGACTGTCGAGAGGCCATCAGGATTGTTAATCGTAATATCATTCTGAACATGATCGATTAGATCAAGATCGAGTTCCCCGTGGTCCTCGACGCGATCAAAATACTGATCTTCAACATCGGTAGAAAATTTTATGGCGCGCTCTCCATTTAAAGGAAGTTTCACCAGCGGAAAACCATCTTTGCTACGAGACTTAGCATCAATCTCAAAAATGCTTGGGTATCTTTCCGGATTGAACTCAGGATGCTTTTCTTGCTCTTTTGGTTGTTGCGGAACATTTTCGGGCCTTTTACCCTTTTGTTGTTTATCTAACTGAAAGGTCTGCTGGATAAGTCGAGTTAGTTCTTCCTGCAACGGGAAGTTTCGCGCAAGGTTGCGTACAACTTCTTCAGCGTCATCGCTATCAACAGTGATGGCCGATTTCCGCTGCTTGTTAATTTCTTTTAGGCGACTAGCTTTCAATAGATCCGCAAGTTTTCTGCGGAGACTTCGAGATTCATCGCCTTGCTTCAAACGATCCCTTGATGCCATAAATAGCTCGTTGCGAAATTCTGTACGAAGCCTAGTGCAATCCACATGGATCAATAGATAATCCTTCAAAAGATTGAACTGGAGAGATCGTGTAATAAACTCAGAAGTATAGTGCCCATGAACCTGCCCGTTGACAGAAAAAAGCACAGACATATCATTTTTGAAAAACTCCCTCCGGATAGTGGCTCTCGTTTCCTTGACGTTTCGACCGTCCATCCGCGGCTTGAACACATAGCATGTAACTTTGATGAAGCCAATATCAGGATCATGGTCATTTTCCGAAAACGAATGTTCAACATATTTCCTGTTATCGTCTTCCAGTTGTCGCTTTAAACCGTATAGTTCACGCTCTAAATTTCGATCATCCGGATAACGTTCAGGCCTATCAATAGTAAAAACTGGCAGAGCAGGATTAAACAAATATTCGTTAATGCTCCGATTGAGGTCCCGAGAGATAACAGAACGAGAGCCTGCAGGTAAATCATAGGAATAAAGTTTGAGCACAGTCCCGGTTTCGAATTTGCGATTGTGAAGATTTAGATCCAATGCTTCACAGAGGAAAGAGGGTATTCTAGAATCTATCACGAGATACTCATACCACGTAGACTTCCGCTTATTCTCCTCTTCGGGAGTCAAAGGATGGCGGCGAATTAGGGTGAATCCAAACCGACCGTCACCATCAAATCGCTTAGAGCCTACAAGTTGGTATCGTTGCTTTCCACAAAAAACAATCGCCCCAGACCCGCCCATGTTGTATTTCCCTTGAACAAAGCGAATGTCGTTCTTGTTCCCTCGTAAGAGCGACAAGAACGTTTTCGGAAAATCTTCTGGAGCCTGTCCTTCGCCATTATCATAGACCGTGAGAGCCGTATCAAATTTTGGACCATCCGCAAGGATTTGAAGTCTCTCGGCTTGTTTTCTGCGTTGCGGATGCAAGTCCCAATCCTTGTTTTCTGGAAAAAATAGATTTACGGCTTCCTCAATTGACCTAGGTGCTTCCTCCGAGCGAGGGTCAACGCCCCGCTCAATGCAGGCACGCATTAGAATAGCATCGATGCTATTGGTGATTTTTTCGATTAACGCAGGAATTGGAGACGCCTGTTGATTTTCAACAACAGCATAATTGCTATCTTGCCCGCCGTAAAATTTCCAGTTCTCTGGATTTTGGATAAAGTCATAACGCTTTAACACTTCACTCACTTCTTTTTCGGTGTTAGCCCTGTACAATGCCCAAAAAATCTTCTCGTTATCCATTTGGTGCTCCTAATATAAAATAACCGAAAAATGGGGTAAAAGCACCGCTAGCAAGCCGCTGCGCTAAGTGCAGAACGGGAACGGTTCAGCGCATCCAACAAAAGGGCTACCGCACTGTCGATTTGCTGCTCCGTTGTTAGCATGCCAACGCTGAAGCGGACGGACGCGCTCGCATCCGATTCCGACAGTCCTATGGCCCGAAGCACATGAGAAGTTCCAGAAATTCCAGAAGAGCATGCTGATCCTGTCGATGCCGAAAGATGTGGTTGTAGCCTACTAAGCAGTTCATGACTATCAACGTCATGAAAACAAAAATTAATATTGCACGAATGACGCTCTTTGAGAGGCGGTCCATTAAGTTTGGTTTCAGGCAATTCGCGCATCACCTTTTCCGCGAAACAATCTCTCAAAGCGCACAATTTCGCACGAGCATTGATGACACCTTCACCAAGCCATAACTGAGCCGCAGCACTCATGCCGACGCATAAAGGCAACGGAAGCGTTCCTGAACGCAGGTTTCCCTGCTGCCCCCCGCCATAAATAATGGGCTCAATATATGGGTGAAGATTGCGCCGGACATAAAGAGCGCCGATACCCATAGGTCCGTACATCTTGTGACCTGAAAGGCTTACCATATCCGCATGATCTGCAATGTTCGACAAATCCATGGCAACCGGACCTTGAGCAGCATCACTATGCAAAAGAACTCCAAACCGTTCGCAAATCTCTCTGATCTTAGCAAGATTCTGGAGGGTGCCAATTTCATTGTTCGCGAGAATGACAGAACAAAGCAACACGTCATCAGATATGAGCCTTTTTAACTCATCGGACCTCACATAGCCGTAGCTATCCACAGGAATGGTCTGCACGACAAAGCCCTGATGCTCTGAAAGCGCGGATGCTGCGGCCATTACACACTTGTGCTCAATGGCACTGACGAGAATGCGTTTCCTCCTCTGTTGGAGCCCTAATTTTTGTGCCATACCCAACAGTGCTAGATTATTGGCTTCTGTCGCACCAGAGGTGAAGATGATCTCGTCGGCATCAGCCCCAACTAAGCCAGCCAGCATACTTCGTGCCGCCTCAATAGCACGGTTGGCCGACCATCCGATGGAGTGCTCGGAAGAATGAGGATTGCCAAATGCCTCTCTCCAAAAAGGAGCCATAGCATCCAAAACCCCAGAATCCACAGGAGTCGAGGCTTGGTAGTCAAGGTAGATGGAAGTCATGCGGAATATCGCCAGTCAGAGCAACGAAACAAACAAATATATGATATTTCAATATTTTATGCGGATCCTTCGCGCAAAATTCGCTTTCACAAAGAATACTATACAATACTCCGCATCGTTTCCCTCTTTTGGGCTGGAAGAATTTACCAGAAGTTAGACCAAGACCGGAGGATCAAACATGTTGCGAAGAGGACTTTTCGAACCGGACTACAGGCCTCGATTTACCGGGCATGAGACATTCCCTCTGCGCTACGGATGGTTGAGAAAAGCATTCGATGAAGTCCGCCGAACCGACGAAAAAGCAGAAAACGAGTCCGTATTCAGCGGCGATGATGCGATTGCCCGCTTTGGGGTCGGCAAGAACATGATTGCCTCAATTCGCCATTGGGCAACAGTTGCAGACGTAGTGCAAGACCCCGGTCGGAGAAAACGGGTGAAAACCACGCGATTTGGCGAAAAACTTTTTGGTGAGAGTGGACTTGACCCATTCATGGAAAACCCGGCCTCTCTGTGGCTTGTGCATTGGAAACTATGCAGTCCGGCAACACGTACAACATGGCATTGGGTTTTCAACTACTATCCTGCTACGATATTTGTCCGGGAGCAGTTGGTTCAGAATCTCGAACACCTTGCAAAAAAATGCACCCGAGCTCGAGCCTCTGAAGCAACCATAAAGCGTGATGTTGAATGTTTCGTTCGCACATATGCCACGCGGCCATTGACAGAAAAAACTTGTCGTGAAGATGCCTTGGAATCGCCTTTGGCAGAACTTGGGCTGATTCGTACCGTGGGGAAAAGGGATTGCTTCCGCCTCGTACGGGGAATGAAACCATCATTAGGAAATGGCGTATTTACTTACGCTCTAATGGATTTTTGGTTGCAGAAAGCCCCTCATACTAATACCATGTCTTTTGAGACGGCAGCCTATGAACCGGGTTCTCCATGCCGCGTATTCCTGTTAGATGAGAGCGATCTTTCCGAGCGACTTTTGAATATAGAACACACTTCAAATGGATTTATACAGTGGTCGGAAACATCGGGCCTCAAGCAACTACTCCGACGGCGGGAATTCAGCGACAGCGATGCTCTGAGTTTCATTGGGTCAGATTACCGCACCTCTAGTGCTGCATAGGGAGCGAAACATGAGCCTATCAAAGCATGTCCGCATTAGCCGCAGATTCCAGCGGGCTATCAGAATAGACGAAGATCTAGGCAATCCTAAGTCCCTCGAGGGATTCGTATGCCCGCAATCATCCATCGAGACCGTCCTTACAATGGCCCAACATGTGTCGGAATCGCGACAAGGCGCTTTCACATGGACTGGACCATATGGAAGCGGGAAATCAAGTTTGGTAGTTGCGTTGAGTGCGCTCCTAAATGGCAGTGCAAGTCAACGGGAATGTGCGGAAAAGATGATCGGGAAACGAAATGCCCAAAAAATTTGGGGCAGACTCCCTCCTAAGACTAGGGGCTGGCAGTCTCTTGGAGTGGTCGGAAAACGCGCTGACCCTGTCCAAGTCATCGGGAAATCTCTCAATGCATCAGGACTGCTAACCGTCAAAAAACGGCATTGGACCGATTCTGGCCTCATTAAAAGCCTGCTTGACATTGCCAAATCTAATCCCCGCAGTCATGGAGGACTCATCATCTATATTGATGAACTAGGGAAATTTTTAGAAGCTGCAGTTCAAGGATCGTCGGATGTCTATTTTTTCCAGCAACTAGCTGAATCAGCCTCTAGAAGCAATGGACGGCTCATCATCATTGGAATCCTACATCAGGCATTTGACGAATACGCCAACCGCCTGTCTCGCGAAGCACGTGAAGAATGGGCCAAAATTCAAGGACGATTTATTGATTTGCCTGTTAATGTCGTTGGGGAGGAACAGATTGACCTGCTAGCACGAGCGATTAAGACGAGGAGAAAGCCTGAGCGGCAAAGTGAACTGGCGAATTTGATTGGCAACCACATGAGGGAACGGCGTTCTGGAACATCCTCGAAAATATCTCAGATGCTAGCCAACTGTTGGCCTCTGCACCCGATAACAGCAACCCTCCTAGGGCCCATTTCTTGTCGTCGTTTTGGACAAAACCAGCGTAGTATTTTTGGCTTTCTCAATTCTGCCGAACCCGAAGGCTTTCAAGATTTCGTGAAACATGCTGATGAAACTATGCTGTATGAGCCAGCCCGTCTGTGGGATTATCTTCGCACAAATATGGAAGCGGCCATTTTGGCATCTCCAGATGGCCATCGCTGGGCCACTGCCGCCGAAGCCATTGACCGGTGTGATGCTACAGGTGAAGATGAATTTTGCATCAGAATCCTAAAAAGTATCGCACTACTCGATCTTTTCAAGGACAGATCAGGCGTACTGCCTAGTCTGGAAGTTCTGCAAGCATGCGTCCCTGAAAAATCCACAAGATCTGTTAAGAAGGCTCTCGAACAGCTTGGCTCACAGTCGTTGATTCTGTTTAAGAAGTTTCTTGGAGCCTACTCAATCCATGCCGGCAGCGACTTTGATATCGAGCAAGCAACAAAGGATGAACTAAATGGCCAGTTCGAAACAGATTTCAGCACTCTAAGAGCACTAGTTAGTTTACAGCCCATTCTCGCAAAGCGCCATTACCACAAATACGGAACATTTCGATGGTTCGACGTGGATATCGCTCCATTGAAGAATCTTGCCGACAAAGTAGCTTCATTTAATGACGACCCCTGCACCATTGGGCAGTTCCTTCTTGCTATTCCTACCTCAAATGAAGATTTTGAAAGTGCCAAAGTGCTTTGCAGGAATGCCGCCAAGTGTTCCAAATACCGGAAAGTCGTTGTCGGGTTATCCAAACATTCGTGGGCTATCACAAGCCTGACCCGAGAACTCTCAGCCTTAGGAAGAGTGCAAAATGGAAGCATTGAATTGCAGGGCGACCCGGTTGCTAGGCGAGAAGTCCAAGCACGATTAGCAGAACTCCAAGCGCAATTGGAAACAAATCTTCAGAAAGCTTTCAACCGCGCTAGTTGGTATAGGAAAGGTCGTAAGACTCGACAATACATGCCACAGGAAATCAACAATCTAGTATCCAGATTAGCGGATGAACAATACCCTTGTACGCTGCCACTCCAGAATGAATTGCTGAATCGCGCTAGACCCTCGGCAAGTGCCATATCTGCCCGAAATCTCCTTCTCAAACACATGATTAACAACCTTGGAGAGAAACGACTAGGCATTCATGGCTATCCGGCAGAAAGCGGATTATTTGTAACCATTCTAGAACGGACAGGATTGTACGCGAAAACAAAACAAGGTTGGCGATTTACTATCCCGAAGCGGAAGAATGAACATCAAGAGCGTTTCGCCACATTGTGGGAAACCACTTCCAAATATCTGCGCGAACACAACAAGCGTTCAATAGGGGTTAACGAAATCTATGCCTTGTGGCAGACTTCTCCATACGGCCTGAAAGCGGGCATTATGCCTGTATTGATGGTCGCGTACATATTATCGAACCAAAGCAAGATCGCTTTTTATTCCAAAGGAGTTTTCCAGTCTAGATTTAAAGAACTAGATGCAGAAATCTTGGCCCAAGATCCCAAAGAAGTCCAACTGCGCTGGATGGACTCCAATAAAATCTCCCAGCAACTGCTGTTCTGCTTGGCCGAAATAATACACGAGATTGCCCCGAGCAACACACTCGAAAATCTAATGCCGATCAATGTAGGGCGTGGATTAATTGCCATATTCGACTCCCTGCATCCGTGGGTCAAACGAACATCCCGACTTTCCAAAACCGCAATTCAAATCCGCGTGCTATTCAAAAAGGCATCGGACCCGAATGCGCTCCTATTCAACGACTTGCCTGCGTTGGCTGGTATTGAACCTAGATGTACGACAGACCAAGATATAGCGTCTGTGGAAACCTATGTGCGTGGCGGACTCGAAGAACTAGTGAACGCATATCCAACCATGCTCAAACGCATTGGCGACGATATGTTGGCGAAACTCCAAGTGCCTAATGCTTCGCCCTCGGATCTAGCCGATCTGCAAATGAGGGCCACAAATATTCAGGAGATTTCGGGAGATTTCAGGCTGAATGCATTTATTACCCGTATTGCTACATTTAAAAACACGCGTGGAGACATCGAAGGGCTAGCGAGTTTAGCGACAAGCAAGCCCCTTCATGACTGGGTAGATGCAGATTTGGACAGAGCATCTATTGTCGTCGCTGATTTCGCCCAGAAGTTTAATAGACTCGAAGCATTTGCTCACGTAAAAGGTCGGCAAGACAAGCGACATGCTATGGCTATTATTTTAGGGATGAAGGATAAGGCCACTCCACTTATGGAAGAATTCGACATCACTGATGCTGAACGACAAGATGTCGACAAGATAGTAGAATCTATCACATGTGTTCTAGAATCGACCAATCAAAATAAGAAGAACGTTATCATGGCAGCCTTGGCGGAACTGAGTGCACGACATATGCGCTTCCAAATGATAAGCGATGGGGAAGAACACCTTCCTTCAGGAAAGATATCATAATGAAAATTGATATAAAGCATGTTCTTGGTCTATCAGGAGGCCGCGATAGCGCGGCACTCGCCGTTTACATGAGGCAACACCATCCAGAAATAGACATAGATTATTTTTTTACAGATACAGGAAAAGAGCTCCCTGAGGTCTACGACTTTCTTGGCAACCTCGAAGGAGTTTTGGGCAAACCGATTACCCGTCTTAATCCAGACAGGGATTTTGATTTTTGGCTTAAGCAATTCAATAACTACCTCCCATCTCCACAATCCCGATGGTGCACACGTAAACTTAAGCTCCGTCCTTTTGAGACTTGGGTTAAACCAACACTTGACCAAGGTATGACAGTATATTCCTACGTTGCTATCCGAGCGGATGAGGAATATAGAGAAGGCTACAACTCCAAACAAGATAATTTGATCATCAAACTGCCATTTAGAGAACAAGGTGTAGACAAAGCGGGAGTACTAGAAATCCTCGAAGCATCTGGTCTAGGGCTTCCGAAGTATTATTCTTGGCGTTCACGCAGCGGGTGCACTTTCTGCTTCTTCCAACAGAAAATCGAATGGGTCCGCCTAAAGGAACAACATCCAGATGCATTTGAAGAAGCAAAGCGTTACGAGAAAACAGCTGTTGAAAACGGTTCGCCATTCACTTGGAGCCAAAATGAATCTCTTGCAGAATTAGAAAGACCCCAACGTGTCACTCAAATCAAGGAAGATCACGCAAGACGCCTATCGCGCCTAAAAGCCAAGGCGCAATCCAATCCACTTCGCCCCAATTCGGATATTGTGGATCTTGATGAGCTGTATGGCAGATCAAAAGTCTGCTTAGCATGTCACAAGTGACTCTATGGCCTCCTTCAATTAATCCTCTAACCAAGGCCAAATGATGTCCCATACAAGAGTTAGAATATTTTTTGTTCTCCTATCTATAAATTCCTTATCCCACACGCCAACCGAAACTATAGAATCTAACATATCCAGCCTATCTTGAGATTTTTTCAACTTTCTTCCAACTTGAGATGATATTATTTTTTTGGTTATTGCCTCATCTATAATTTTGTGAAACCTGGGAACATCTCTAGATGCGAGTGCTTCATAAAAAACATGCTTTTTCTCCCACGAAGCATTCCCAATCCTAGAATTATCTATTCGTGGAAGCAATATAATATTCCCAATAGTGTGACGGATATAGTCCTGTTGATAGATTTTATCGTTCCACCCTGCTCCTGGTGATGTGGCCGGAGCAACATGTTCAAGTGACGAGTATCTAATATCATCCCATTTAGAATAATTTAAATATTTATCCTTGTCGCTTGCTCGATATCCTTCTCGCGTTAAGAAACCCGGGTTGTTAGCATCTGGACATGCGTTATGCGATGCTGCAAATAGAAGAAATCGGCATAAGGGACGGGAATAATCAGCTAGCGGTTTGGAACAAGCCTGGTCTATCCAAGTATTCCGATCTTTAATCCCACCATTTGGTGCTTTTGCAAGGTAATTCCTCAACTCAGCCCTTAGTGCTTTCGTGGAGAGAAGTGTGTTGGTATGTGCTTCACCTAAGCATAACGGGTCGCCGCCATTGTGGGGTTTTTCCTTCATCAAACTTCTTAGGTCGCTGTCGATCCCTCTAGTAAATCCCGTGGCAGCACGACGTATGACTAGAAAAGCTGTCAATGCTTTTACTGCAGTAGAAAAATCAATCTGTGGATTACTTCTAGATTCGTGCCAATATCTGGTAAGAACGGGAATGGCCAATTTTGTTTTTAGATCATAGACAAATCCGAAACAAAACTGCAATATTTCAGATTCAGGACTTATGTCTAATTTCTTAATGCCTTTATTTTCCCAAAAATCATTATAGTATTCCGCGATATGATTGATTGAGGCAACGAAGCTTGGTTTCTTTTCATGCGCCAATTTTTCGAAACGCTTTTGCAAATATATGCGTTGGCTGCTTAAATTTAATGATAATTTCGTACCGTCATGGTACAGGGCAAACGAAATTAATAGTTCCTTGGTCATTCTTTGACGCTTATCAGCATCATCACCTAGATACCTATCAAGACTATCAAAATATGCTTTAATTTGAGACCCAGTATAACGTCCTTGTCCCTGAAGATTATTATCTGCGAAACGTACCACTTTAGGCTTAAAGGCTTCCAAAGCCGTCAAAGGTTCGCCAGTAGTATTTAGTGAATCAAAAATATCAAATGCATACTCTTCGCTATCAGTTTCGACTCGCGTAAGAACCACATGTTTTGTAAAATAAGACACGAAAAGAATTGTTCGAATCAATCCCTCAATATTGGGGGTCGAAATCTTTTGGACTGCGTGAGTCTCTATTTGCGGATCATCGTCGCAATGGTTAGTTAATTTGTCAAATAATTTTCGGAATGGTACTCTTATAAAATCCTTGTATGTAATATATTCACATTCTACGTCATCGTCATCGATACGGCCTTCCCCACTGTACAATAGAGCCATTTGCTTCTTTATATATTGGTAATTCCTCAGTAGTTGTGGTTCATTGTCTGAATTCAATTCTCCTGGAAAAGAAGCAAAGCTTTCCTTTTCAAGATAACATTTAGTAAAATTGCATATAAACTTTGAGATTGGTGATAGATACTCTGTCTCATGGACAGTATACCCCCTTTGATCATTATGGCGAATTATTCTAGGATATACAGTAGTGCTATTGGCTCTCGAGATTCTACCACTAACGCAACTAAATAAGGCTTCAAGCTGAAAGTCTATTTCTTCTTTAATCCATTCTTTCTCTCTTCCTAGACAAACCTCGTCTAAGCCATTTTCAGATGATTTAATTATTTCGATTAACGCACAACAGATGAGACTAAGCGTAGTTAAGCGCTGTTGGCCGTCAATCACAATTAGCGAAATACCATCAAATGGTCCCTTCTCATGATCTTCCGTAACCAAAATTATCGTCCCAAGGAATGTATATAAGGAACTATCATCCTCAGGCTTCAATGAACTATGGCTATAAAATCTATTCAAGCAATCCTCTAGCAATCTTTTAATATTGCTCATATTCCAATTGTAGTGACGCTGATATTCAGGTATTTTGAATCCAGCTCGGTTCGCATGAGATTCCATGGTTCCCTGCAAACTATCAGAGTATGCCTCAAAGAGGCTTTTAAATTTCGTGTTTTTCATATGATGAGTTGGTTCCTTATTAATATTGGATGGCGCACGTATTACGACGAAAATAGGCATCGAATACGAATAATTGCGAATGCCGAACAGAACGACCCGCCCACCTAAAACACATTATATGCGAAGTGTTCGCACAAAAGTCGACTCGCCTAGCATGCGAGCAGTTAAATTAGCCAGTTCCACCAAACGCCTGCAAGCAGTCGCGGCATAGCCAGATTGAAACCACACGCCCCGACCCCGTAATCCCAGTCTGCAGATCGACCCTTGCCCCGCTTCAACCCTGCGCATTCCGGCACGGCGGCGGACCCGCACCTCACACCCAACCCGCCCGTCTACGGCAACCCCAGCTCCCCACAGAACGCCGGGAACGGCAGCACGCGCGTCCCGCCCGACACGAAATCGCGCCGCCCCCGATGCACCTGGTAGAACTCGGGGATGGCCGTGCGCTCGCGAAAGTAGCCGATGGCGGGGCTCGGGGCCTTCTCGCCAGACTTGCACTCCACGGCGAACAGCGGCCGGCGGTCCCGCAGCACGACGAAGTCGACCTCGCGGCGGTCCGTATCCCGGATGAACCTGAGCTCCATCCGGTAGCCTTCCGTATCCTCCTGATGGTGGCAGTACTTCAGCAGTTGGCAAGCGACCAGATTCTCGAAGCGTTCCCCTTTTCCCGGTACCTGCGACCAGTCCCAGAAGTAGAGCTTCGTCTCCTTCTTCACGGCGCGGATCCGGGGCGCGCCGAACGGCGGGATGCGAAAGCACACGTACAGGTTCTCCAGAATGCTGAGCCAGCGTTCCGTCGTGGCATGCGCCACCTGCAAGTCTTCGCTCAGGCTACGCACGGACAGCGGCGATCCGACCCGGTCCGGCAAGGACTCGACGAGGAGTTCGATCAGCGCGACCTGGCGGACATGCTCGAGGTCGCGCAAATCGTCGTAAACCACCCGCGACAGCCTTTCCCGCTGCCATCGCCGCCATGTGCGCACGTTCCCGGCCAGCAGCGGCTCGGGGAATCCTCCGAACCGCATGAGCGCCTCCAGGTCAGAGGCGGACCGATTCGCCCCCAGTTCGCCGAGGGACAAGGGATGCAAGCGGTAATGGTGGTAGCGCCCCTGCAGGGAATCGCCGCCCTTGCGGTAGTGGTCCAGCCGGGCGGAACCCGTCACGAGGAAGGCGAGACGGTCGCCCTCGGTATCGTACAGCCCCTTGACCAGATTGCGCCAGCGAGGGTACTTGTGGATTTCGTCCAGCACCACCAGCTTCTCCGTGCTCGGCAATTCGCCGCGCAGCAGCTTCGGCCGAACACGCGGGTCGTCCCAGTTCAGATACCCGCGGCTGCGCCTCCCCCCGTCCAAGAACGACAGAGCCAGCGTCGTTTTTCCGACCTGCCGCGGCCCACCGAGAAACACCATCTTCCGCCGAAGGTCGGCACGAACCTGTTCGGTCAGATAGCGGTCAAGACCCTTTGGCCTACGTTCCATAATGACAACTCCATGCACAGAGCAATCTATGCATGAATTATATAATATTAACTATACATTACTCATGAGTAAAATCAAGTTGGCATGCTATTACTAATGCTTGCTCAATACAAAATTAGAACAATGGGTCATAATCAAAGGCGCAGACGACCTCCAGTCAACATACGATTTCATGCGCGAAGTCGTCGGCTATGATCTTGCCGAGTTTTTCAACCGGAACTCCGCCCGACTGAAGAAAGAGTTGAACCTCGTCCTCCGCACTCTTCTGAAGGTGAACTGAAGATGGCAACGGCCGCCCCGCTGAGTCGCCGTCCCGACTATACCCACCAGTACAACGCCGCTTCGGGGCGCCATGGCTGGCTGCGGCTCACTCCTGCCTATTCCGTCAAGGTGGTCGAAGAGATTCTCGAAGCCTATCCGCACGCGACCCGGGTCTTGGATCCGTTCTGCGGCACGGGCACGACGGCGCTTTGTGCCATCAGGCGCGGGATTCCCGCAACCACGACCGACATCAATCCGTTCCTGATTTGGCTCGCCGAGGCGAAGACCCGCATTTACTCGCAAGCGCATATTGAAGAAGTGCGCCATGCGTGCCGGCATATGCTCCAGCTTGAGAACGGGGCGTTTTAAGCCATCCCAACGCCTCCGATTCACGGAATCGAGCGCTGGTGGCCGGAAGAATCCATGCGATTCCTGTGCAAGGTCAAAGGCGCCATCAATCAAGTCCCGCTAAGCCATGAAGGCTGCCGCGATCTTCTGAACATCGCCTTTTGCCGCACTCTCATCGGACTTTCGAATGCCGCGTTCAACCACCAGTCCATGTCGTTCAAGGACGGCAGCAGCGGGCCGCAGATCCAGGTTCCGGCGCAGCTCGTCGTCGGCGCGCCCTCAAGTTCCTGCCGGTCCCAGGAATCCAGATACGACAGGACGTTGTGGAACGACAACCGCATCGGCCCCGAGGCATCGGCCCCGGAAGTCCGGCATGCCGCTATAGGATACTACACGGGTCAAATCGGTGTCTTCGATGCAGCCGGCCCGGTTCGCCCGCCGGCAACCTTCCCCCACATCGACCCATGGAGTTCATGCCTGATTACGAAGCCTGATGCCGGCAGGCACAGGCGCGGCCCTGCCCGGTCGGCATGCCGAACATAATGGTATAGTCGGCTGGAACCGGACATGACAATACCCACGCGACGGAGAATTTCGGACATGAGGCCGCCCGTTTCCATGGCGTTCGGACATGCCGTGCCCGCCGTGCCTGCGGAAGAAGAACCCGAACAGGCAGAGACCTTCGCGGCCGCCAGTCGCGCATCGGCCCGGACGATGCATGAGAAGCCCCGGCCCCGCCTGCTCCTGACGGGCGCCGCATTCGCGCTGGCCGCCATGGCTGCGCCCGACGCCCCCGCGCAGGAAGACTCCGAAGGCCTCGAGGAGGTCACGGTCACCGGCTCCCGGATCCAGCGGGACGATCTGATCGGCTCCAGTCCAGTGACACATATCCGGGCGGAAGAGATCCAATTCCAGGGCGCGACCCGCATCGAGGACATGCTGCGCTCATACCCCCAAGTCTACGCCGCCCAGAGCGCGGGGCGGTCGTACGCGGCCACCGGCACCGCGACCGTGAACCTGCGCGGCCTCGGCGCCGTGCGCACTTTGGTGCTGGTCAACGGCCGCCGCCTGCCGGCCGGCTCGCCGCAGCTGACAGGCATCGGGCCGGACCTCAACCAGATTCCCGGCGCCCTGGTCGAACGGGTGGAGATCCTCACCGGAGGCGCCTCCGCCGCGTACGGCTCCGACGCCATGGCCGGCGTCGTCAACTTCCTGCTGGCGGACGATTTCGAGGGGGTGAGCCTGGATGCCCAATACAGCCAGTACAGCCATGACAACGACGACCGCCGATGGCAGAACATCGTCACCGAATCCGGCTACCCGACCGCGCACGGCTACGAGACCGACGGGGAAGCCGTCGACTTCTCCATGATCGCCGGCCGCAACGCCGCCGACGGGCGCGGCAACCTCACGGCCTACGCGACCTACCGCGAAATCAACCCGGTCATGCAGGGCGCACGCGACTACAGCTCCTGCGCCTTCAGCAAGGATCTGGAGACGTGCCTAGGCTCTTCCACCATGCCGCAGGGGCGCTTCACCGACTTCGGCGCGACCGCGAGCCCGTTCGACTACATCGTGCAGGGGGACCGGTTCGTGGCGCGCCAGGGCGAAACCTACAACTTCCGTCCGGCCATGTATTTCCAGCGCCCCGACGAGCGCTACACCTTCGGCGCGTTCGCCCGCTACGGCTTGCATGAAAAGGCGGAAGCCTACGCCGAGTTCATGTACGCGAACGACCGCACCACGGCGCAGATCGCGCCCTCCGGAAACTTCTTCCACACCGACGAACTGAAATGCGGCAACGCGTTCCTGTCGGATCAGCAGTTCGAAGCCATCTGCGGGTCGCAGGGCCTGACCCGGGCAGACACGCAGACCGTCAACATCGGCCGCCGCAACGTCGAGGGCGGCAATCGGCGGAACGAACTGCGCCACGCCAGCTACCGAGGCGTGCTCGGCCTGCGCGGAGACTTCAGCAGCCTGTGGCGCTACGACGCCTTCGCCCAGTACGCGAAGGTGGAACTGCGCAGCACCTACCGCAACGACCTGTCGATCACCCGGATCCGGCGCGCGCTCGATGCGGTCCGGGAAGATCCGAACGATCCGAACAGCAGGATCGTGTGCCGCGCCGCCCTGCCCGATGCCGACGGGGCGGTGGAGGATCCGGACTGCGTGCCCTGGAACATCTTCAGGACCGGCGCGGTCACGCCGGAAATGGTCGGCTACCTGACCAAGCCCCTGCAGACCCGCGGCACGACCGAACAGATCGTGGCGTCCGCCTTCGTGGCCGGCGACTTGGACGAACACGGCATCCGGTCCCCGTTCGCCGACAGCGCCGTCAGCATCGTGCTGGGAAGCGAATACCGGAAGGAAACCTTGGACTTCGACCCCGATGAAGGCTTCCGGACCGGCGACGGCGCGGGCCAAGGCGGCGCCACCCGCCCCATCGGCGGCAGCTACCACGTGGCCGAGTTTTTCGCGGAGGCCAGCATCCCCCTGATCGAAGAGGAGGCGTACGCGCAGGAACTGCTGCTCGACACGGCCTACCGCTACTCCGACTACGATTACGGCGAGACGACCCACACCTATGCGTTCCGCCTCGGCTGGCAGGTCGACCCGAACATCAAGTTCCGCGGCAGCATCCAGCGCGCGGTCCGGGGGCCCAACGTGCAGGAACTGTTCCTTCCGGAAGGATTAAGCCTGTTCGAGATGGGGGCGGATCCCTGCGGGGGACCAATCGCCGACGGCAAGACGGCTCAAGGCTATACGCTGGAGCAATGCCGGCGGTCGGGCGTGACCGCGGAACAGTGGGGGAAGATCGAGCACTCGCCGGCCACCCAGTACAACGTGCTGCAAAGCGGCAATTCCGACCTGTCTCCGGAGATCGCCAAGACCTGGTCGGCCGGCATCGTGTTCACGCCCGAAGCCGTCGCCGGCCTGTCCCTCACAGTGGACTACTACCGCATCCGGATCGAACAAGGCATCCGCTTCCCGGATCCTGAAGAAATCGTCAAACAGTGCCTCGCCGGCGATCCGGCCTCGTGCGCGAATGTCCGCCGGGGCAGGTACGGCGATCTGTGGGTCGGGTCCGACACCCGAAGCAGCGGCCATGTCGTGTCGCGCAAATCCAACCTGCCCGGCGAGAAGGTGGACGGCGTGGACGTCGTGCTCGACTACGCCTTGGACCTCGGGGCATGGGGCAGCCTGTCGTTCCACAACGTCCTGTCGTATCTGGATTCCTGGGACCGGCAGGAACTTGAGGGCGCGCCGACGACGAGCTGCGCCGGAACCTGGATCTGCGGCCCGCCGCTGCCGGATCTGCAGAACAGGCTTCGCATGACCTGGGATTCCCCTTGGGATGTCACGGCGAGCCTGATGTGGCGCCATATCAGCAAGGTCGACGGGGCCGATGGAGAACTGGCCGACCTGTGGAAAATGAATTACCTCGATCTGGCCGCCACTTGGAAGATCGCGGACGACGCCAGCATTCGTCTGGGCATCAATAATCTGCTGGACAAGTCCCCGCCCGTCGGCGGCAATGCGGCAGGACCGTCCAGGCACGGCGCGGCGAACGTCTTCCCCGGCACCTACGATGTTCTGGGACGCTACATGTTTCTCGGCATGCGCACGGAGTTCTAACTAGGGCTTCTTCAGCATGCAGAATCGGTGAGGCCTTCCGAACGAAAAGCCGTGGTGACATATCCGCCAACCTATGGCGCCGCATACTGAGCCATATCGTCGGCCAGAATATCTATCGCCTGCAGTACGCGGCCTTTTTCAAGCGGCTTGAAGAATTCGGGCTTATGGATGGGCCTATCGACTTTGCGTTCGCCTTTCAGAAAGGTGAATATCTTCAAATCAACGTCGGGAAAATGCGACATTAGGGTCAAGGTGGATTTGCTGCCGTACGTGATTTCGTTATGCGCCGAATAGTCCCCTCCGAGCTGGCTTTCCAACTGGAACAAATGGCAGCGCAATTTCGGAAAAGCGAATTTCAGCAACGTGAAGTCGACCAGAATTCGTTTCAGCATAGCATTTTCCGTATAGCTCTTGCATTCTATCCCCATGACGAACTTGCCATCCACGCATATTTGCTTATCGACATTCGCAGGATACGTGTATTCCTCGTCCGAAGCAAGAATGTGCGCTCGCGTCTCGTCATCCAGCTTTTCCAGATATCCCGACTCCATCGGAATCCTATGCCTTTGAGGATTCACCTCAAGCCGGGACCGGTCTGCTTCTAAGCGGTCCCATGCCAGTTCGATGAGGCGTTCGGTCAAATCCTCAACCCACTGGCCCTTGACAGCACGAACGACGCCCCCGTACGCCCGCGAGGTCTGGTCCGCCGCTTCACGGTCGATGCTCTTGATAACACGCTCGTAATCGAGCGACAGCCGGTCGACCTCTTTTTCTAGATCAAGTCGCATTGCGGGGTCTCTAGCCTGCGCTTTGCCACCGCGCAGTACTCGTCAGAAATATCGACCCCCAGATACCTGCGCCCCAGCCGGGCAGACACGGCTGTCGTGGTCCCGCTTCCATTGAACGGGTCGAGCACCACGTCTCCCCGATAACTGAACAGCTTGAGAACCCGGGCCGCAAGCTCCTCCGGAAACATGGCCGGATGCCCGTACTCCTTCATGTGCCGTTCCGGCGCGATCGACCACTTCGCCACCACCCATTTCTTGAACTCCTCGGCACTGATGTCGATGTCGTCCTTGCAGCCCGGCTTCTTCATGTCCCCTTTGCAGAAGATTTCCAAGAACTCCCATGTGTACTTGAGATACGGATTGCTCGGACTCTTCCAACTTCCCCAAGCCGTGTACTTGCAGTTGTAGTTGTTCTTCTCCCATAGCACTTCGCCCTTCCAGATCAGCTTCTTTTGAATGAAGAAGTTGCTGATTAAATGGTGGCTCGGGATATAGTCCGAAAAAAGCGGCTGGACGTTGACGATGATCCTGCCGCCATGCTTCGCGACCCGGATGCACTCGTCGAACACGGCGAACAGTTGCTCGAAATACGTCTCCCAATAATGCGCATCCTGATTTTCAGCGTACTCCAAGCCAAAATTGTAGGGAGGCGACGTGAAGATCAGGTCCACAGAGTTGTCGGGGATGTCCTTCAAAACCTCCTTGCTGTCGCCCGTTACGATCCGATTGACGTACGCGTCGGGGAAGTCGTTATTGGTACGCGAATAGCTATTCCCTTGGGCGTAGTAGTACGGCGAGCGGCCGGATGCCTTCTTCGCCCGGTCTTTGACCTTCCGCTCCTTGTTGTAATCCACATAGTTCCGTTTGCCATTGGCAATGCCGTAACTCTTGATGCCCTCAATCGCGGACACGACATCCTGAACTAGCTTTGGATTCGTGGCTCCGTTCAACGAATTCCGGAAACGGCGCAGCTTGCGAATGTCAACCTGCCTACAGAGGACGGTGACCTGCCTCCCGTTAGGCTCCAACCGCACATCATCCCGGTCGAATGCGGCATTGAACGCAGCAATGGCCTCTAGGTCGGCCCGCTTCAATCTGGGATAGGTCAAGGTCAATTCCTTGAATGCGCTTTCTTCGGCATTACTCATCCGGCACCTCTCGGAAAAGCTGGCAGCCCACCATCCGGATGATGGCATGCGCTGATTTCTGAAACTGCACAGGCACTTTCGGGGGGCACTTAAACATGCGCGGCTCCAAGACAGATTCCTGATGCCCCTATCATACTAGACGCGCTGCCAACCGCACACACCCGCCGAAGAAACCGCAGCCTGCTCGCTCTGATAAAATCCCCCCTCCGAGAGCACCCATTCCCCAACCGCCGGCCTGAACCCGCCATGCCCGTCCGAAGCAGCCCGACCACCAAGCCTCGCCGGCCCGCCGGGCTTGCACTGACTTTCGCTCCGATCAGCACTCGGGCTCCGCGGTGATGGCCAAGCGCCCCGCCAAACGGCCCCTTCGCGGCCGCGCCGCCCGCGAAGCCGCCCTGAAGGAGGCCAACCAGCTCGCCGCCATCGCTTGGGAACAGGACGACCCGGAAGAGCGGATACTGCTGGCGAGCGAAGCACTGAACCTCTCCGACCTCTGCGTCGATGCCTATTCCATTCTGGCCGAGGAGATGCCGGACACCTCCAAGGACGCGGTCCGCTGGTATGAAACCGCCGTCGCAGCCGGAGAAAAAGTGCTGGGGCCGCGGCGCTTCAAGGAATGCGCCGGCAAGTTCTGGCGCCTGCCGGAGACCCGTCCCTACATGCGGGCCCGCGCCGGACTCGGCTACGCCTTGTGGGAATCGGACCGGGGCACCGAAGCCATCAAGCACTATCAGGATATGCTGCGCCTCAATCCCAGCGACGACCAAGGCCTGCGCTACCTGCTGGTCGGCTGGCTGTACGCGGTCGGCGACGACCGCGCCGTCGAAAGCCTGCTCGCCAAATACGGCAACGAAGCCGCCGTCGAATGGCCGTACACCGAAACCCTGATGGCATTCCGCCAAGGCGACGAAGACCGCACGCACGTCGCATTGGAAGACGCATGGCAATTCAACCCGCATGTCCCGGGCCTGCTGGCCGGCATCGCGCCGCTCCCCGAGGACCTGCCCGAAGAGTTCGACTCGGGTACCTACGAAGAGGCCGCCTGCTACGCGGCGCTGAACGAACAGTACTGGACCGAGACGGAAGGGGCCGTGCAATGGCTGTCCGAAGCCGTGCAGACGTTCCTGCCGCCCATCGAACAACGGCACTAAGCGCCGCACGTTCAACCTTCCCCTAGATCCAGTACCCTCGCCAGCCCTGTAGGGCTACAAGCAAGGCATCACTCCCGCCCGGAAGCCCCCCTAAACCTGGCCCTCCGCCCGCGGGCCTGAATTGCCGCATTCCCAATAAACTTTGGAGAATTCCTATACAACAATTCTGTTGACAACAAGTTTGTTGTATATATAGCAGAGGTCTGAAACCGACCTGAGCAGGGAGCATAATGCCATGAAATCAGCAACCGGCCGATGGGTTAACGACGACTTCAAGACGGCCTAGACAAGGGAAGCTACCTGATCGCCATGGAAATTCTTGCTGAAGCGGCTACCCAAGAGAACTTTTCTCCGGACGCATGGCACTGCCTTGAACAATGGTACGTCTCTGTCGACGAAGATGTGGCAGAAAGAGTCTCAGATGCTCTGGATGTGCTAGTGCATGACGGCTATTTGGAAGAAACGGGCGCAGGCTATCGCTTTCCTTCGCGTCTGCTAAGGGATTGGTGGGCAGCGCGTTTCCGGCACCACCACACCCCGCTCACAAAGCGCTATTCGCAATAGGAAAACGCCATGAACGAATCGCTCCAACGACCTATCCGAAAGTTCAATCCAGGAATATTCCAGTCCGATCAGGAAGTAATAGACCAGTTTGTTGCCAGAAAGAATGAACTCCGAGTAGTGCTAGAAACCCTCCGCGAGAACACAAATTCTCCCTCGTGCCAGCATATTCTGGTCGTGGCCCCTCGTGGCCAAGGAAAATCAATGCTGCTGGCCCGAGTCGCCGCAGAACTGCATGTCAACAACCAGTTTGCTGAGCTGCTTCCGGTCCGGTTTATGGAAGAAAGCCATGAAATCTTCGACATGGCCGATTTCTGGTTCGAAATGCTACTCCATCTACCACGGGAAATCGCGGAAAGTCATCCGGAACTCTCGCAAGAACTGCGCACGACGCACGCATCCCTGCCCTCCCGCTGGCAGGAAGAGGCACTTGAAGAACACGCCCATGCTGCCGTACAAGAAGCTGCGAACAATTTGGGGAGGAAACTCGTCCTCATGGTGGAGAATCTGCAGGCGTTATGCGGCACCACGAACGACGACTTCGGCTGGAAACTCCGAGCATCCCTCCAAACGGAGCCGCGCATAATGCTGCTTGCTACCGCTACCAGCCGGTTTGCGGAACTGGAAGATGCAAATGACCCATTCTTCGAATTGTTTCGCTTCATTAATCTGGAACCTCTAAACACTCCTGATTGCCGCCGCCTATGGCAGATGATTTGTGGCGACGGCAAAACAGCGCACGAGAACAAGATACGAGCTCTTGAGATCCTGACTGGAGGAAATCCTCGCCTTCTGGTCATCGTCGGGGAATTCGCTCGACACCGGTCCCTGCGCGAGCTGATGGAAGATCTGATCGAACTCATTGACAACCACACAGAATACTTCCGCAGCCGCTTGGAGGCACTGCCGAAGACCGAACGCCGTGTATATCTTGCGGTCATCGACCTTTGGCAACGTTCAAGCGCCAGCGAAATCGCAGAACGGGCCCGCATGGATGTCCGAACCGTTTCATCTTTGCTTGTGCGCCTCATCCGCAGAGGAGCCATCACCTCATACGGCAGCGACAGAAAACGACGATATTCTGCAACGGAACGCCTCCACAGCATCTATTACAAACTGCGGCATGAACGCGACGAAGCAGCCGTTGTTCAGAACCTTGTCCACTTTATGGTGGCATTCTATAGCGAAGAAAGGGAATGGGAAGAAATGTTCAACCTATTAACTTTTGAAGCAGAACAATCCACAACTATCCGGGAAGGTATTAAGCGCGCAATAACTGAACTCCTACGCGATACCGACGATGCTTCCGAAAGATCGGGGCCGGAAACATTAGACCAGGCCTTAGATGCCGGCAAACGGCAAATCAAGCAACAGATTAAGAAAGCCGAAAAATCCTTTCACAGCGAAAAATATGCAAAGTGCATTGCCATCATTGATGAAATCCTTTCTTCTTGGCCTCTCTATAGAATGCCCGCACTTCTTTTTGCGCAAGTGTTGCATCACAAAGCATTCTCGCACGACCAGTTGGGTGACCATGACAAGGCAGTTGAAACTGTCGACAGATTACTTGCGCAGTTCCGAGATGTCGACGCTCCAGATATTCAGAATGCGGTCGCCGCGGCATTATGTGCAAAAGGCTTGTTTTACGAAAAGGCAGATGATCACGAAGCAGCCATCAAAGCCTATAGCGAAGTATTGGACCAATCCAATGCTTGCGGCACAGAGGATCTTCAACAATGGGAAGTCAGGGCGCTAGTAGGCAGAAGTGAAGTTAAACGTAAGAACGACGATTTTGAAGGAGCACTTTCAGACCACGAGCAAATCGTAGAAATATTTGGCACGAGGCATGAATCGATTTTCCAGATATATGTCTCACAAGCATTAGTTGCTACGGGCTTCGTACATGAAGCGCTTGGAAATACTGAAAAGGCAATCTCCATTTATGATGAAGTGATGCACAAATATGGCTCCAGTAGCGTACAAGATGTTCAAGCAAACGTTGCTACGGCATCACACTGCAAACGCATGTGCAAACTCTGGCTTCATTGCGTAAATAACCAAACTGAATCCCAATGGACGAAATGGATTGCGCACATACAAGCGCTTCTGCGCCATGGAAACATTCGCCTTGCTGTTAAAGAATTCCGTTCCGCGTATGCCGCGGTCTCGCCTAACAGCGAGGCTGCGCTCAGTGCGATGATGGACATCGTCATTGCTCTCACTGCAGCCGGAGCCCCTGCTTCTGAACTTGTTGAAATACTTTCTGGAAACAGCGACAGCTCCGATGCACTATTCCCTTTGATCGTTGCCCTACGCCAACACGATGACAAGGACGTCCGTGCGCCGGACGAGGTGCTCGACGTAGCAAAAGATATCCGTGCGCGCATCCACGGGAAACAGGTTCAGCATCAACCGGAATCCTCATTGGCCGCAGACGATCATTCCCCTGAAATCTGCTGAGCATCTCACGCCCGCGCTCGCCCAAAAACCTGCCCGCGAAAAGATGCAAAGACGGGAAGCGCCATACACATTTTGATGGCCCACCGCTTCCACGCCGCCCTTCTAGATACCCCATCTTCCGAAAGCCGCATTGCCGAACGCACCCTGCCCCCCGACCGCGCTCCCGGCCCGACCCTCTCCAAACCATTGTTTGAAAAGGAGATTTATTCCACCAACCGCATCCGCTTCGGATCCGCCCCCGTCCTCCCGGCGGCCGAAACTTGACGCACGGCAGAATTACGCCATAATTGGGGCAGGCAATTGCGGCGGCCGTGCGCTTGATGCGTCGATCTGGCCCCTCTGTCGCCAGGAAACAACCAGAAAAAACCTGATGAGGATACCTATGAAGAACCCCATTTTAAGCACCGGCCTGGCGATGGCGGCCGTACTTGCCTGGACCTTGCCGGCGCACGCCGACGAGACCTGCATGTCTCCCTATATCGCCAAGATCCAAGGCCAAGAAGACTACGTCTACGTCTGGACGCTGGGCGTGGAAGGCATCGGCGACGAGCAAGACAAGTTGGTCACCATCGATGTCAACCCCGAGTCCAAGACCTACTCCGAAGTGGTCAGCGTGCTGTCCGTAGGCGGGCGCAACGAGGCGCACCACTCCGGCCTGTCCGACGACCGCAAATACCTCTGGGCCGGTGGCCTGGACTCGAACAAGATCTTCGTGTTCGACATCCACTCCAACCCGCGCCAACCGAACCTGCACAAGGTCATCACCGACTTCGTCGAGAAGACCGGCGGCATGGTCGGGCCGCATACCTTCTACGCCCTGCCGGGGCGCATCATGATTTCGGCGCTGTCCAACAACGCCGACCATGGCGGACGCACCGGACTGGCGGAATACAACAACGCCGGCGAATTCGTCGCTTCCCACTGGATGCCGACCGATGCCGACCTGCGCGATGCCGTCAAGACCGGCCAGCATGCGGACGGCTACGGCTACGATGTGCGCGTGAAAGCGGAAAGCAACGTCATGCTGACCTCGTCCTTCACCGGCTGGTCCAACTACATGATGGACTTCGGCAAGATGCTGCAGGACGGCGAAGCCATGAAGCGCTTCGGCAACACCATGGTGGTCTGGGACATGCACGCCCGCAAGCCGCTCAAGGTGCTGGACGTACCCGGAGCGCCGCTGGAAATCCGCTGCGCTTGGGATCCGGAGCATCGCTACTGCTTCACCACCACGGCCCTGACCTCGCAGGTCTGGCTGCTGTACGAGGGCGAGGACGGCGAATGGCACGGCAAGGCCGTGGCCACCATCGGCGATCCGTCCAAAGTCCCGCTGCCGGTCGACATCTCGATCACCTCGGACGACAACGGCCTGTGGATCGACACGTTCATGGACGGCAAGGCGCGCTACTTCGACATCTCCGACCCGCATGCCCCCAAGCAGGTGTTCGAGGAGCAGGTCGGCAGCCAGATCAACATGGTCTCCCAGAGCTGGGACGGCCAGCGCGTCTATTTCTCCAGTTCGCTGCTGAACAACTGGGATAAGACCGGCGACGCCGACGAGCAGTACGTCAAACTGTACCATTGGGACGGCGAGCAACTGGCGCACCAGTGGACCATCGACTTCTAT
Organism: uncultured candidatus Poriferisulfidus sp.; assembly: GCA_963668445.1. GTDB lineage: Bacteria > Pseudomonadota > Gammaproteobacteria > Poriferisulfidales > Poriferisulfidaceae > Poriferisulfidus. The sequence continues at coordinate 291,235 of OY764335.1, read as the reverse complement.
GAGCAGAAACTGGGCCGCTCGCACCAGATGCGCTTCGGCGCCTACTCGCTGTACGACGATACGGCCTCCAATTCGCGCTTCGCGAAAGCCGAATAAGCGTCTCAAGGCCCTCGGGCCTGGCGCACTCGATCAAGCCGCCCTGCCCGTCAGGGCGGCTTTTTATGGACGGGCGAACTTAATCTTCAAATCCTACTCGTAATAAAATAGCCGCGAGACCACTGCTGCCGACCCATGACACGCACTGCTTCCCTACACGCCTGCCTATGGCTCCTCGCCGGGCTTGCTGCAACCGCCTCCGCCGCCGACCCGCGACGGGATATCTTGGCCCCCGGCTGGCGCTCGCTCAGCTACGAAGCCCCGGCCGCCGGCACCTACCGGTTGCCGCCGATTACGACCGCCGCGGATGGCAATGTGCTGCTCGAAGACGGCAGCTCCGCGAGGCTGTTCGACCTGATGGGCGACCGTCTGGTGCTGTTCAGCTTCATCTACACCCGCTGCCCCGATATCAACGGCTGCCCGCTCGCTAACGCCGTGCTCCATAAATTGCAGGCCAAGCTCCGCGAACGCCCAGCTGTCGCCGAAGCCACGCGGCTGCTGTCCATGTCTTTCGATCCGGAACGCGACAGTCCGGAAGTCATGCGCGACTTCGGCAAGGACTTGGGCGGCGAGGGCATCGACTGGCAGTTCCTGACCGCCGCCGACCGCGCCGCGCTGCAGCCCATTCTTGACGACTACGGCCAGTACACCATTCGCGAGTTCGACGAAGAGGGCAACTACACGGGCGAGTTCGCGCATATGCTGCGCGTCTATCTGATCGACCGCCAGCGGCGCGTCCGCAACATCTACAGCGTCTCGTTCCTGCACCCCGACATCCTGCTCAACGATTTGGAAACCCTGCTGATGGAAGATCCCCTCAGCTGACCCGGCCATGGCATGCATGCGCCCCGGCGTACTGGTCGGCCTCCTGCTGGGAGCCGGGCTTCTGGCTCAAGCCGAAGCCCGCACCAGCGGCGAAGTGGATTCCCCGCAAGCCTTCGACGCCGGCCAGACCCAAGGCCCCGGCGATGTCAAGGAAGGCTACGAAAGCGCCGATTACGTCACCCGCTCGCGTAGCCTGCTGGAGCGGCGCGGCGTCAAGAAGGATCTGATCCGCCTCGCGCAGAGCCCGCCGCTCGGCCTGCCGCCGGTGCCGGTGCCGGCCGGCAACCCCTTGACCCGCGCCAAGATCGACCTCGGCCGCAAACTGTTCTTCGACCGCCGCCTATCCATCAACGACACCTTCGCCTGCGCCACTTGCCACATTCCCGAGCAGGGCTTCACCAACAACGAGATGCGCACCGCAGTCGGCGTCGAAGGCCGCTCGGTGCTGCGCAATTCGCCAAGCCTGTACAACAGCGCCTACCTCATCCGCGTATTCCTCGACGGGCGCGAGACCAGTCTGGAGAACCAGGTCTGGCAGCCCCTCACCGCGCACAATGAGATGGCCGCACCCTCCATCGGCTGGCTGATCAACAAAATCCGTCGCATGCGCGACTACGACGGCCTGTTCGAAGCGGCGTTCGACGGCACCGGCCCCGACGTCCTGACCGTCGGCCAAGCGCTCGCCAGCTACCAGCGCACCCTGCTGTCCGGCGACTCGCCGTTCGACCGCTGGCACTTCGACCACCAGCCGGACGCGGTCGGCGAGGACGTCAAACGCGGCTTTGCGGTGTTCTCCGGCAAGGGCCGCTGCATCGCCTGCCATACGATGAGCCAGGACCATGCGCTGTTCAGCGACCAGCAGTTCCACAACACCGGCCTCGGCTACGCCGTCTCCTTCGACCGGCCGCTCAGTGCCAGCGAGACCGAAGCTACCACCCGGGTGCAGCTCGCGCCCGGCGTCTTCGTCGATGTCGCCAACGACACGATCGCGGCCGTCACGCAGCAGAAGATGCCCAACGACCTCGGCCTGTACCGCGTCACCGAAAACCCGGACGACCGCTGGAAGTTCCGCACCCAGAGCCTGCGCAACGTCGCGCTGACCGCGCCCTACATGCACAACGGCCAGTTCGACACCCTGCGCGACATCATCGACTTCTACGACCGCGGCGGCATTCCGAACGAACTGCTGTCCCCGCTCATCTTCCCGCTCGGCCTAGCCGAGCAGGAGAAGGCCGACCTCGAAGCCTTCCTGCGCGCCCTCACCGGCAGCACCGTGCCCGAGATCGTCGCCGACGCTTTCGCCGCGCCCATCGGCGACCTGAGCCTGGCGGATCCGAACTGGGCGCACGAGCAGACGCTCGGCTACTGACATGCGCCGCCTCGCCCATCCGCTGCTCTTCGGCGCCCTGCTCCTCGCTCTGGCCGGCTGCGACGCGGAACCGGAACTGATGGAACCGTCCACCGGCTCCATGGCGCCGGACTTCACGCTGCCCGACCGGAACGGCCAGCCTTGGCAGTTGAGCCGGCATCGCGGCCGCACCCTGCTCATCAACTTCTGGGCCACTTGGTGCGCTCCGTGCCGCCGCGAAATGCCGGCGCTCGAACGGCTGCAGCAAAAACTCGGCGGCGACGCCTTCGAAGTTGTCGGCATTCACGTCGGCCCCGGCCAAGGCATCGAACGCTTTCTGGAAGAAGTGCCGATCAGTTTCACGTTGCTGACGGATGCGGATCTGGCACTGGAGAACTGGAAAGTCCCGATGCTGCCGGCAACCTTCCTGATCGATGCCGAAGGCCGTGCGCGCTACTGGGCTCTGGGCGAACGGGAATGGGACGCACCCGAGGCACTGGACTTCTTCGTCGCGCTCGAGCGCTGAGCCGCAAGCGATGCCCGGCCGAGCCTCTGCCGCAGTCCGCCGCCGGCGCGGCCGCACCGTCGAACCGGCCGCCCGCGACGCCATCGCGCAGTTGCTGGCGAATCGTCCCAAGCGCCGGGATCTGCTGCTGGAGTATCTGCACGCCTTTCAGGATGCGCACGGCTGCCTGCATGCCGCGCATCTGGTCGCTCTGGCGGATTGGCTAAGCCTGTCGGTCGCCGAAGTCTACGAAGTCGCGTCGTTCTACCATCATTTCGACCTCGTGCGCGACGGCGAAGAGCCGCCGCCCGAACTCACGGTACGCGTCTGCGACTCGATCACCTGCGCCCTGTTCGGCGCGGAGGAGCTGCTCGCCGACCTCACGCACCGGCTACCGGATGCACGCCTCCAACGCGTTCCCTGCGTCGGCCGCTGCGCCGAAGCGCCCGTGGCAGTCGTACGGCGATTTCCGCTCGGCTCAGCGACGCCGGACGCAGTCTGCACGGCTATCGACGACGGCCGCTTCGAAGACCCTGCCCCGCCCTGCCCCACATGCGTCCAAGCCCAATCGCAGGGCGCCTACGCCCAGCTCGAACGCCTGCTGCAAGGCGATCTGGATGCCGAGCGCATACTTGAGGAACTCGAACGCGCCGACCTGCGCGGGCTGGGCGGCGCCGGCTTTCCGGCCGTCCGCAAATGGCAAATCGTGCGCGGCCATCCGAAGCCGCGCATGCTGGCCGTCAACATCGACGAAGGCGAGCCCGGCACCTTCAAGGACCGGCATTATCTGGAGCACGACCTCCACGCGCTGTTCGAAGGCATGCTGATCGCTGCGCAAGTGATCGAAGCCGAACGCATCTACCTCTACATTCGCGACGAATACGCGGGTGCCCGCGCCATGCTGGACGCCGCCCTGCGCGACCTCCATGCGCATCCGCCGTGCGCCCTGCCGGCCATTGAACTGCGGCGCGGCGCCGGCGCCTACGTCTGCGGCGAGGAGTCCGCCATGCTCGAATCCCTCGAAGGCCGCCGCGGCATGCCGCGCCTGCGCCCGCCCTACATCGCCGAATGCGGCCTGTTCGGACGCCCTACGCTGGAGCACAACATCGAAACCCTGTGCTGGGTGCCGAAGATTCTTGCCCGCGGCGGCGACTGGTACCGTGGCCATGGCCGCCGCGACCGCCGCGGCCTGCGCTCGTTCTCGCTCAGCGGCCGCATCCGCCGCCCCGGCGTTTATCAGGCCCCGGCCGGCATCACCGCACGCGAACTCATCAACGAATGCGGCGGCGGCATGCTGCCCGGCCATACGTTCTACGGCTACTTCCCCGGCGGCGCTTCCGGCGGCCTGTTGCCGGCCGCGCTCGGCGATCTGCCGCTTGATTTCGGCACACTGGAGGAGTACCGCTGCTTTCTGGGTTCGGGTGCCGTCATCGTGCTGTCCGAACAAGATCGCGCCCGCGACGCGGCCCTCAACGCCATGCGGTTCTTCGCCCACGAATCCTGCGGCAAATGCACGCCGTGCCGGGTCGGCACCGTCAAGGCCGCCGCCCTGATGCAGGCCCCGCACTGGGATGCGGCACTGCTGGACGAGCTGTCCTCCGCCATGCGCGACGCCTCAATCTGCGGTCTGGGCCAAGCCGCACCGAACCCCTTGCAATCCATGCTACGCTACTTTCCGCACGAGGTGCAAGCATGACCGGGATCGCCTTCACGCTGGACGACCGGGAACTGGAAGCCCGCCCCGGCGAAAGCATCCTGCGCGCCGCCGCCCGGTCCGGCATCGACATCCCGCACCTTTGCGAGGCCGATAGCCTGCGCCCCGACGGCAACTGCCGCGCCTGCATGGTGGAGATCGAAGGGGAGCGCGTCTTGCAGCCGGCCTGCGTACGCACGCCAACCCCAGGCATGGCCGTACGCGCCAGCCACGACCGCGCCCGCGCCGCTCAAAAAATGGTAGTGGAACTGCTGCTGTCGGACTTGGGCGAGCCGCGAGCCGGCGACTGCGAACTGCATGCCTGGGCCGAACGACTGGGCATCGAACACCCGCGTTTCGAAAGCCGCGCCCAGCCCGCGCCCGATGCATCGCATCCCGCCATCCAAGTGCAGCTCGATGCCTGCATCCAATGCACCCGCTGCGTGCGCGCCTGCCGCGAAACCCAAGGCAATGACGTCATCGGCTACGCCCGGCGTGGGGCGGATGCCTTCATCAGCTTCGATTTGGCCGACCCCATGGGCGACAGCTCCTGCGTCGGCTGCGGCGAATGCGTGCGCGCCTGTCCGACCGGGGCCCTGCAATCAACCTCGACGGCAACGGCGGTCGAACGCGAGGTCGATTCCGTCTGCCCGTACTGCGGCGTCGGCTGCCTGCTCACGTGGAAAGTCCAAGACGGGCGCGTAATCGAAGCACAGGGCCGCAACGGGCCCTCCAACCGCGGGCGCCTGTGCGTCAAAGGGCGCTACGGCTTCGATTACGCCTACCATCCGGACCGCCTGACCGAACCGCTGATCCGCAAGCCGGACGCGCCACGGGAGTTCGACTTGGAAGACTGCTCCGCCGAAAACATCCGCGCCTGGTTCCGTCCGGCCGACTGGGACGAGGCATTGGCCTGCGCCGCCGAGCCGTTTCTCCACCTGCGCAGCCGGCACGGACCGTTCGCGCTGGCCGGCTTCGGCAGCGCCAAGGGCACCAACGAAGAAGCCTATCTGTTCCAGAAACTCATCCGCTGCGGCTTCGGCAGCAATCAGGTCGACCATTGCACCCGCCTGTGCCATGCCTCGTCCGTCGCCGCCCTTCTGGAGGGGCTCGGCTCCGCCGCCGTGTCCAATCCGGTCCGCGACGTCGCGGATGCCGACACGATCTTGGTGATCGGCGCCAACCCGACGGGCAACCATCCGGTCGCCGCCACATTCATGAAGAACGCCGCTCGCGACGGCAAGACGCTCATCGTGCTGGATCCGCGCCGCACCGAACTGGCCCGGCACGCCGATGCGTTCCTGCAGTTCCATCCGGACACCGATGTCGCGCTGCTCAACGCCATGCTGTGCGCCATTATCGAACAGGGCTGGATCGATGCCGACTTCATTCAAGCCCATACGCACGGCTACGAGAAACTGGCGCGGCATGTGCAGGACTATGCGCCGGAACGCGTCCAGTCGCTGTGCGGCGTGGATGCGGAGCGCATCCGCGACGTCGCCCGACGCTACGCCACGGCGGAATGCTCGATGATCTTCTGGGGCATGGGCATCTCGCAGCACACCCACGGCACCGACAACGCCCGCTGCCTGATTGCGCTGGCGCTGGTCACCGGCCAGATCGGCCGGCGCGGCACCGGGTTGCACCCGTTGCGCGGACAGAACAACGTGCAGGGCGCGTCCGACGCCGGGCTGATTCCGATGGTCTATCCGGACTACCAGCGCGTCGACGACCCGGAAGTGCGCCTGCGCTTCGAAAACCTGTGGGGCGCGTCACTGGACCCGGAGCCTGGCCGCACCGTCATGGAACTCATGCACGCCGTGCACGCCGGCGAAGTCCGTGGCCTGTACGTGATGGGCGAAAACCCCGCCATGTCGGATCCCAACCTGCGCCACACCCGTGCCGCCCTCACCCAGCTCGATCATCTGGTCGTGCAGGATCTGTTCCTGACGGAAACGGCCGCCTATGCGGATGTCGTGCTGCCCGCTTCGTCCGCGCTGGAAAAGATCGGCACCTACACCAACACCGACCGGCGCGTCCAGCTCGGCCGTCCGGCGCATCCGCCGCCCGGACAGGCACAGCAGGATCTATGGATCATCCAGCAGATGGCCCGGCGCCTGGGCCTGGAATGGCCCGAAATGGAAGCGCACGACGTATTCGACGAAATGCGCCAATGCATGGACAGCATCCGCGGCATCAGCTGGGCGCGTCTGGAGGCGGAAGGCTCCGTCACCTATCCGTGCGCCAGCGCCGACGACCCCGGCCAGGAAGTGCTGTTCGAGCAGTCGTTCCCAACCGCCGACGGCAAGGCGAGGCTGGCGCCGGCGACGTTCATGCGCGCCGCCGAGCTGCCCGACCCCGAATACCCCTGCATCCTGATCACCGGCCGCCTGCTGGAGCATTGGCATACCGGCGCCCTCACGCGCCGCGCCGCCGCCCTCGATGCGCTGGAGCCGGAGCCGCTGGTGTTCGTCTCGCCAGCCGACGCCGACGACTTAGGCCTCGAGGAAGGCCAGCAAGTGCGCCTCAGTTCGCGCCGCGGCCGCATCGAATGCGCGGCGCACATCGACGACGGCCTCCTGCCGGGCCAAGTGTTCGCGCCGTTCTGCTACCGGGAGGCCGCGGCCAACCTTCTGACCCACGAAGAACTGGACCCGTACGGGTTCATCCCCGAGTTCAAGTTCTGCGCCTTGCGGCTGGAAGCCGTCTGACTACGTACGTTCGGCCGCCAGCAATGCCTGCGTCAAGTCCAAGGCTTGGCGGTTCTGCCATACGTCATGCACCCGGAAGATGCGGGCTCCGGCGCACACGCCCCAGCCTGTCGTCGCCACCGTCGCCGGCATGCGCCCGGCCGGTTCGGCCGCCCCTGCCGCTTCGCCCATGAAGCGCTTGCGCGACGCGCCCAGCAATACCGGATAGCCCAGTGCTACGATCTCTTGCAAGCGCGCAATCAGTTGCAGGTTGTGGACCGTGCGCTTGCCAAAGCCAATGCCCGGGTCGACCACGATCTGCTCCGGGAGGATGCCGGCCTTCTGCGCCTGCTCCGCCCGTTCGCCTAGGAAGTCCCGCACTTCGACCGTCGCATCCGCATACTGCGGGTCGTCCTGCATCGTCTTCGGCGCCCCCAGCATGTGCATCAGGCAGTACGGCACGCCGCGCTCCGCCGCCAGCGCGAACATGTCCGGATCGTCGCGGCCCGCCGACACGTCGTTGATCATGCCGGCCCCCGCATCCAACGCGGCACCAGCCACTTCGCTCAAGGTCGTGTCCACGCTGATCAGCACCTCGTCCGGCACGGCGGCCCGAGCCTGCTCAACAACGTCAAGGATGCGCCGCTTCTGCTCAGCGGCCTCCACCCGCTCCGACCCTGGCCGCGTGGACTCGCCGCCGATGTCGATGATGGCTGCGCCCTCCTCGGCCATCTCGACCGCCCGGGCTACGGCGCGGCTCGCCGACGGATAAGCGCCGCCGTCGGAGAAGCTGTCCGGCGTCACATTGAGGATGCCCATGATCTGGGGCGCGCTGAAGTCGTGCGTCATGACGAAACCTTGGCAGCCAGCGGAATCCGGAAGTCGTCCTGCTACGCATTAGCCGCGGATCCGGCCCAAGACACCGCTTTGGCCACATCCTCTTCGACAATGCCCGAATCCACCAACTTGGCGCGCACCGGATCCGCACGGCCAGGGCGAACAGGGGTCAGGATGATGCGCCCGCCTACTTTCGCCACGGCAAAGCATTCCGCCTCCGGGAAGGAAGCCAGTGCAGCCTCAGGCAGGACCAACCGATTTTCGGAGGCGCGTTTGACAAGCATGATGAACTCCTAAAGCCAGAAGCGAATTCTACACCCGCGCTTCGGAAAGCGCCGAATCGAAACGTGTGCGCCGGGGTGGGATGCTGGAATTCATGGAAGCGTGGTGGAACTGCGCAGGCTGTGATGGGGCATTGACATATAGCACACTACGGCACAAGCACTACATACGGAAAAGCGGCATCCATGAGCGCTCCGACCGTCAGTTTCCGCATACGTCCAGACCAGCAGCCGGCGATCCGCAAGGTGGTTCGTGCACTCAAAGAGAATCCCGAACTGAGCGGTCCGGTGCTTGCGCATATCCGCCAATGCCGCCAGTCCAGCACAAGCGGCGAAACCGCCGGCAACATCGGCCCCTTCCGCGATGCCGATGCCGCATTGGACACCCTCGCTTCGTTGCTTCAGACCTCCATGCGGCCCGAAGCGGTTTTCCTGTTCGGCAGCCGCGCCCGCAGCACGGAACGCTCGGACAGCGATTTCGATTTTCTGGTGGTCTTGCCGGACGACCGTCCGAGGGCCTTGGATTGCATGGCCGCCGGCCTTCCGGTCGCCGGTTGCGGCATCGCCACGGATGTCGTCCCCTGCCGCTATTCCGATTTCGAAGACGGCCGGAACCAAGCCGGAACCCTGTGCTACGAAGTCCATCGGTACGGGCACCTGATTCGAGCCCGCATCGGCGGGCCATGCTGGGAACGCTATCGCGAACAGTTTCCGAGACGATAACGACATCTTTCGCATATGGTCTTTTGCGTAAAGCAAGAAGCACTTCTCGAGTCTATCAAACACTTCTTGCCCAGTCCGACCCTGATACCCACTTCCTTGCAGATTCCAAAAGATTCGTAAAATACCGCCGGCCTGAAAGCCCCTTGCGAGCGCGATGCTCAGAACCCTCAGTTCCATCCTGACGGCCGCAGCCATTCTGCTCGTCGCCGGACTGCTGTTCTTTCCGCCGTCGCCATCCCTACGCCCGGCAGTACCGCATCTGGAAACGGAAAAACTGCCGCCTCTGGAAGCGCACACATCCACCGTCACCTTGCCGATCAGCATTCCGCATGCCTCCGTCGCCCGGGCTCTTGAGGCCGCGACGCCCGGCAGCATTGCCGACGAAAGCCGGGTGTTCGGCAAGACCGTCCGATGGGCGGTGGCGCGCGGGCCTTTTCAGGCAACCGGTCGCGCAGACCGCCTGAACGTCAGCAGCAGACTGCACGGCAAGGCCAAGCGGAAAAGCCGTACGCTGGCCACGCTCAGCGGCCGCATGCAACTGGGCCTGCAGCCGAGGCTCACGCCCGAGTGGCGATTGGCCCCCAATCTGGAATCGCATGTGGATCTGGATCGCGCGATCGTCTTCTTCTTGTTCAATGTCGCCGAAATACTCGAACCGCTGCTCAACCTCAAGCTGGCCGAAGTCCAGGCCCGCGCCGCGCAGGAGATCGAAGAGGACGACTTTCTGGAACGGGCGGCTCGCAAGCAGTTCGACCTGCTATGCCGCAGCTTCCAGATCCGCGAAGACCCGCCCGTTTGGCTGGAGGCGAGGCCCACGATCATCCGTGCGACCCAGCCGAACATCGGCCCGCGCGACATCCGCCTCCAGTTCGGCTTCGATGTCGAGACGCGAATCGCCGCGCATGCGACGCAGCCCCAATGCGAGTTCTCGGACCGGCTCGAACTCGTCGCTCCCAAACCGGGCCGGTTCGACTTCTCGCTGCCCGCCGAATTTTCATACGAAGCCATCGCGGAAGCCGTCCGGCATGAACTGGCCGACACTGCGCACAAGGATGCGCTGCAAATCGATGCCGTCCGCATCCGGCCGCACGGGCAAGCGTTGCTGATCGCTGCCGACGTTTCGGTGGAAACCGGCGGATGGCTGGATGCCGAAGGCACGCTCTATCTGCTGGCCAAGCCGCAACTGGACGTTGAGCGCCAAGCCGTCGTCCTGACGGATGTCGCATTGGATATCGCCTCGCGAAACGCCTTGATCAAAGCCGCGGCGACTGCCGCAGAACCCCTGCTGCTGAAGATGTTCGCCGATCGGATGCTGCTGCGCCTCGAGCCCGTGCTGCAGAAAATTGAAAATCAGGCCCAAAACGCCCTTGCGGACCTGTCGTCCGAGAAATTCAAGATCGCAGGAAAAATCCGGAAGACGCAACTGTCCCGCATGGATGCTGGGCCGCAGACGCTGCGCTTGGTCTTTCGCATCCAAGGCGACGTTCAAGCATCGGTGCTGGAACTTCCATGGCCGGACCCGCGAGAAGAGAAGCAGAAACGGAAGGAGGCGAAGGTTCGGACGCAAGAGATGCGAACTCCATCCGAGGCAAAGCGGAAGACCGCTGCGAAGCGGCGATCAAGGAATGCGCAGAAGCGGGACCGGCGCATCCGCCGTGATGGCGAACTGCCCGAACTGCATCGCGCCGCCCAACAAGGCGATCTGGCCCGCATTCAGGAATTGATCGAAGCGGGCGCAGATGTCAATGCGCGGGACGGACAGCAGCATTTGCCACCGCTGATATACGCAGTCAAGGACGGCCATGAGGAAGTCGTCCGGGAATTGCTGGATGCAGGCGCGGATGTCAATGCGCGCGCCCCCTCAGGCTGGACGCCGCTGCTCGGAGCCTCGGACGAAGGCCACGAAACAATCGCACGATGGCTTCTGGAACGCGGTGCCGACCCGAACGCGGCGGATGGCGATGGCGATACGCCCTTGCTCAAAGCGGTCGCTGGGGATTATTCGGAAATAGTGCAGCTGCTTATCGAATATGGAGCCGAAGACCATCGGACCGACGCGGAAGGTCAGATGCGTATGGACGAGAGCGGAATCTGGAAATAGCGCATCTGCCCACCCTTGTGATTCGCACTTAGCGCCGCTGGTACACGTAGACGGATTCGCCGATATCGAGCGCCATCAGATCTTCGCCCATGCGCACATCCCCGGAATAATGCTCGCGCACGGCCCCCAGCAACTGTTCTCGGGAGACTCCGAAGCGCAGCACATGCACCAGCACGACCAGTTTCGGCTTCGCTTGCGCCATCGCCCGGCCGACCTGTTCCGGCGTCGCATGGTATTCCTGCACCTTGCGCAAGCGCGGATTGCTTTTTAGGAGAGCTTCGCTGGCCATCATAACTTCGTGGACCACCGCGTCCGCGCCCTCGGCGTGCCGTACCAAGTTCTCCGAGTACGTCGTGTCGCCGGAAATCACCACGCTGCGCGGTCCGTCGTCGATGCGGTAGCCGAACGCCGGCTTGACTGCGCCATGCGAGACGGCGAATGCCGTCACCTTCAGCGGCCCGTTCGCGTAGACCACGCCCGGCTCGATCTCGACCGCTTCGAGGGCGCCGGCGTCCGTCGGCAGTCCGCTTTGCCGATGCCGCACCGCATGATCCGCGGCATAGGCTTGGGACAGATGTTTGACGAATGCGGCCGTGCCAGCCGGCCCCAGCACTGGCAACGACTTCGGACGCTGCCACAGCCGCGCCGTCAGCCACACGTCGTCGAGCCCGACGATATGGTCGTAATGCAGGTGCGTCAGGAATACCCGGTCGATCCGGTTGCTGGACACGCCGATCTGATGCAGCCGCATGGCCGCACCGCGCCCGGCATCGAACAGCAGCCGCTCGCCGGCGGCGGTCTCAACCAAAATCGCTTGGCTGAAGCGTTCGGCATCCGGGCGCGGCGTGCCGGTGCCGAGCAATGTTGCGGTCAGCACTTCGCCCGCAGCCGGCGCAACCAGCACCAGCAGCAGTAGCAGTCCGGCCATGCAACGCCGCATCATTCCATCTTCAGGATGGCCATGAAGGCTTCTTGCGGGATGTCCACGTTGCCGACCCGCTTCATGCGCTTCTTGCCGGCCTTCTGCTTCTCCAGCAGCTTGCGCTTGCGCGTGATGTCGCCGCCGTAGCACTTCGCCGTCACGTTCTTGCGCAGGGCCTTAACCGTCGTGCGCGCGATGATGCGCGAACCGATTGCCGCCTGGACCGCGACATCGAACATCTGCCGCGGAATCAGATCCTTCATGCGCTCTGCCAGATCGCGACCCAGCCCCATCGCACGCGACTGGTGCACAATCACGGACAGCGCATCGACCCGCTCGCCGTTGACCAGCATGTCCAATTTGACCAGCGGTGCCGCTTCGAAGTGCGTCAACTGGTAGTCCAGCGACGCATAGCCGCGGCTCACCGATTTCAAGCGGTCGTAGAAGCCCGTCACCGTCTCGGACAATGGCAGCTGGTACGTCAGACTGACTTGATTGCGCGAGTACTGAAGCCGCACCTGCCGTCCGCGCCGCTCCTCGCACAAGGTGATCACCGCGCCGATGTGCGCCTGCGGCACCAGAATGTTCGCCTCGATGTACGGTTCCCGGATCTCTGCAATCTTGGGGGGCTCCGGCAATTGGCTGGGATTGCCGGTTTCCAGCGTCTCGCCCGACGTCAATTGCACTTGGCACGCCACGGTCGGCGCCGTCGACAGCAAATTCAGGCGGTATTCGCGTTCCAGCCGTTCCTGCACGATCTCCATGTGCAGCAGGCCCAGAAAGCCGCAGCGGAAGCCGAAGCCGAGCGCTTTGGAAGTTTCCGGCTCGTACTGGAATGAGGAATCGTTCAGGCGCAATTTTCCGAGCGCATCGCGCAACTGCTCGTAGTCGTCCGCATCCACCGGAAACAATCCGGCAAACACCTTGGGCTGCGATGCCTTGAAGCCGGGCAGTGCGGTTTCGGCGCCGCCCGTTGCATGCGTGACGGTATCGCCCACCGGAGCTCCGTCGATGGCGCGAATGCCGGCCGTGACGTAGCCGACCTGCCCGCAGTCGAGCGCTTCTCCCGATTCCGGGTGCGGGCTGTACCAGCCGAGCGATTCCACGCGGTGCGTCTGGCCGGTCGACATCACCCGGATGCGATCGCCGCGCCGCAGGCGGCCGGCGAACACGCGTACCAGCGACACCACGCCGATGTAGCTGTCGAACCAGGAGTCGATAATCAACGCCTGCAGCGGCGCGGCGGCCGCATCGACCGGCGGCGGAATATCGCGCACGACGCGCTCCAGAACCTCCGAGACGTTCAGGCCGGTCTTGGCGCTGATCTGCAAGGCGTCCGCCGCATCGAGGCCGACGATGTCCTCGATCTCCTCGCCGGCCCGCGCCGCGTCCGCTTGCGGCAGATCCATCTTGTTGAGAACCGGAAGAATCACCAAGTCCTGTTCGACCGCGCTGTAGCAGTTTGCCACCGTCTGCGCCTCGACGCCTTGCGACGCATCCACCACCAGCAGGCCGCCTTCGCACGCGGCCAGCGACCGCGACACTTCGTAGGAGAAATCGACGTGCCCGGGCGTATCGATCAGGTTCAAGCGGTAGACGTCGCCGTCCCGAGCTTGGTAGTGCAGCGTGACGCTACGCGCCTTGATGGTGATGCCGCGCTCGCGCTCCAGATCCATGTCGTCCAGCACCTGTGCGCTCATCTCGCGGTCGCTCAGGGCACCGCACAATTCGATGAAGCGATCCGCAAGCGTGGATTTCCCGTGATCGATATGCGCAATGATGGCGAAATTGCGGATCCTGTCGAGCGAGAACGTGTCGGCCACCGACTATTCGGGCGTCAAGGCCAGCCAGCGCGAGCCTTGCCGGCGCTGCACCAGCAACGGGTACGGTCGGCCGGCTTCCAGCGTCTCGGCCGTGTCTTCGAAATCCTTGAGCGTCAGGATCTTGCGGCCCGCGAACGTCTGGATGATGTCGCCGCGCTGCAGCCCAGCCGCCCGCGCTGGATCGCCCGTGACCTGTTCCACGCGCACGCCGCCGTCGAGGCTACGCCGCTTGCGCTCCGCCTCCGGCAGCATGCCCAGACGCATGCCCAGCAGTTCCGCCTTGCCCGAGGGCGCTTCGCCCAGCTCCGTGCGGGCTGATGGCTCCTCGTCATCGGCCGGCAGTTCGCCGAGCGTCACCGTAACGGTCTTCTGCTCGCCGTCGCGCATGATCTTCACGGCCACTTCGCTGCCGGGCGGCGTCTGCCCAACGAGCGGCGGCAAGGATGCGGAATCCGACACTGGCTTGCCGTCGAACTCCAGAATAATGTCGCCCACTTCCAAATCCGAGTCGGCCGCCGGGCTGTCTTCGGTGATGGAGGAAATGATTGCGCCCTTCGGCCGGTCGAGCCCGAACGATTCCGCCAGCGCCCGCGTAACCTCTTGGATATAGACGCCCAGCCAACCGCGCATGACGCGGCCGTCCTTGCGGATTTGCGTGATGACTTCCGACACCATGTTGATCGGGATCGCGAAGGACAGGCCCATGAAGCCGCCGGTGCGGGTATAGATCTGCGCGTTGATGCCGACCACGCGGCCGTCCAGATCGAACAGCGGCCCGCCGGAATTGCCCGGATTGATCGCCACGTCGGTCTGGATGAACGGGATGTAGTTCTCGCTCGGCAGGCTGCGCCCCTTGGCGCTGACGATGCCGGCCGTCGCGGAATGCTCGAAGCCGAACGGCGAACCGATCGCCAGCACCCACTGCCCGACCTTGAGTTCGCTGGAATCGCCGAACGTCGCCGTCGGCAGTCCCTCGGCCTCGATCTTGATCAGGGCCAAATCGCTGCGCGGATCCGAACCGACCAGTTCGGCCGTGAACTCGCGCTTATCACTCAGTTTGACAATAATCTCGTCGACATTGTCCACGACGTGGTGGTTGGTCACGATATAGCCGTCGGCCGAATAGATCATGCCGGAGCCGGTGCCCTGCCGGGGCCGCGGCGTGCGCGGCATCGGCCGTTGCCTCTCCAAGAAGTGGCGGAACAGTTCCGGCATGTCCTCCGGCAATTCCTGCTCCTTGCCCTGCGGCAGATTCTTCGGCTCCGTCTTGCGCGTAGTGCTGATATTGACGACCACTGGCGCATGCGCCTCGATAAGCTGCGTGAAATCCGGCAGTTCGCCGGCCGCCGCCGCCGGTGCTGCAGCCAGCAGGCCGAACGCCACCCCCACGATGCTTAACTTCCAAGCACGCACCATAAGCCTCCGCATGAGATGCAACAAGTCCTGAGTAAAAGCGCGCCGGTCAGGGCTGCCGGCGCATCGATTCGCCAATCATTCGGATCGTCTCTTCCGGCGCTTGGCCGACGACGGTAATCTGGTAGCCATTCTGCTCGGTCGTATAGGCGTGATGCGCCCGGGCCGTCGCCAGCGGCGGCCGATGCGCCCGGGCGCGCGGTTCGGACTGGCGGGTGATGAAAACCGACACGCTGGCCAGCGCATCCCCGACCACCATGTGGTGTATGGCGAGCGGCGTTCGCGCACGCTGGCGAACCACCGACCGGTGCACTTGGAATCCCGGCGGCAGCCTACCGACCATCCAATGCTCCGCCGGCGGCTGTTCGCCCTGCGGCATGTCGACGGTGGCGAACTCGGCCGTGTCGGTAAACAGGCGGAACGCGTTCGGAGAGAACCCGCGAATGGAATCGAACAGATGCAGCGCGGTAAACTCGTGCTGCTCCAGAACATCCCCGGCATGCGTGCGGGTGCGAATTCGCAGCGGCAGGCCCGTCGCAACATCCACGCACATTTCGCAACCGTAGCGATAGCGGTCCCGCGGTGTAATCTCCAGCACGCGGCAATCCCGTTCCGCGACCCGGTCGCGGCCCGCCAGTGTGGCCTCGTAGTGTTTGAGCAAGATGCCGCGGTCGCCGAATTGCGGCAGTAACTTCCCAGCATCGAACCGCCCACGGAACACCAGGCGCCGCTGCGGATAGACGACCGACGATTCCTCACCGATGCGCAAAATCTCGCATTGCTCGCCCGACATCGACAGCAGCCGCTGATGCATGCGCTGCCCGTCGAAGCCCTGCTGAATGCGCATGGTCCGCATCTCCGGTCCGCGCAGAAACGCCAGCGTCCCGGCGAAATTTGTGCGCTCGGAAGCCTCGCCGGCCCGTTGCAGCCAAACCGCCGGGTCGTCCCCAAAACCGTCGGCCGCCACCCCCGGACCCAGCAGCAGCGCCAGAAGCGCCCACCACCTGCGACTATTCGGCATAATCCACCAACTGGATGTACGGAATCATGGCCGGCGGTGCGGCCGTCTGCGCGTGCGCCGCGAGATAGCCGTGCAGCATGCGCTGGCGCTCTTGCGCCTGAGCCGCCGCTTCCACAGACATCGGCACCACATGCGCCCCCGCCTCCACCCTCGAGGCCTCCTCCGGCATGCCATCCATATAGAACCACAGCCCGGCAATCGCCAGCACGCTCAAGGCGCCGCTCAGCGCCACCGACGGCCCCGGGTGCCAAAGCCAGTACCACAGTTCGCGCAAACTCCAATGCCGGCCGGACGCGGCCTGCTCCTGCTTTCGCGCCAGTACCTGAAGCACCTGCCTCGCGAAGCCAATCTCCAGATGCTCCGGCAGGTCGCCGCGAATCGCGTCGCCGATCAACTGGTAGCGCCCCAGCCGCAGCCGCGCCTCCGGCTCGAGACACAGCCGCCGCGTACTCTGATGCCGCTCGACGGGCGTCATCTCGTCGTCGAGATAGGCGGAGGCCCACTCGTGGCCGACATTCGTCGGCGCATCTTCTCCCATCGTCTCCGCAGTCATGGCCTGTTCCTTCATCCTCAATCTCGCAGCAACGGCTCCAGCTTTTCGTCGATCGCTTCGCGCGCCCGGAAAATGCGCGACCGCACGGTGCCGACCGGGCACTTCATGATGTAGGCGATCTCGTCGTAACTCATGCCTTCCAACTCACGTAGCGTAATGGCCACGCGTAACTCTTCCGACAATTCGGAAATGGCTTGGTTCACCGCCGCTTCGATTTCGCCGGCATGCGCTTCCTGTTCGGGGGTGCCAGCTTCGCTCGGCAAATCGACGGCGGCCTGTTCGTCGTCGGACTCTTGCGGCAACGGCTGCTCGCTTCGCCGCCGGCTGGCCGTCAGGTAATTCTTGGCCGTGTTGACGGCAATGCGGAACAGCCACGTGTAGAACTGGCTCTCGCCGCGAAACCGGCGGATGCCCTGCCACGCCTTGATGAACGTCTCCTGTGCGACATCATGCACGGCGCTGCGATCGGACACGTAGCGGGTGATCAGATGCAGAATCCGGTTCTGGTATTTTTCGACCAGAATATCGAACGCGCCGATTTCGCCCGCCTTCGCGCGCCGCACCAGCATCCGGTCGCTACGGTCGCTCACAATGCCCCCGGCGGCCACTTCGCCATCCATGATGCATATCCGACACGCTCGCACATAAATAGTTCATCCCTACCGTCCGCGCCCATTATAATCCCTGCTTTCCGCCCGGACCCTCTGCCCGACGTGCCCCCGCCCCATGATGCCGACGTTCTGATCCTCGGCAGCGGCGCCGCCGGCCTGTGTGCGGCGCTGGAACTCGATCCGCAGCTGCGTGCGACGATCCTTTGCAAGGAAGCTCCGACGGAAAGCGCGACCGCCTACGCCCAGGGCGGAGTCTCCGCGGCGCTGGACGACTCCGACTCGGCCGCCCTGCACATTCGCGACACCATGCAGACCGGCGACGGGCTGTGCCGGGAAGCCGTGGTGCGGCATGTGGTGGACCGCGGCGGCACCATGATCCGCTGGCTGCAGGAGCAAGGCGTCGACTTCACTCCGCATCCGCCATCCGGCCAGTTGCACTTGACGCGCGAAGGCGGCCACAGCCGCCGCCGTGTCGCGCACGTCGCCGACCATACCGGTCGCGCCATCCAAGACATGCTGACAGCGCAGGTGCGCCGACGCCCCAATGTGCAATGGCGCAGCCATTGCATCGCCGTGGACCTGATCCTTGCTGCGCACGGCGGCGTACGCCGCTGCGTCGGCCTGTACGCGCAAGACACCCGCACCGGCCGCGTGGAAGCCTTCCGGGCGCGCTGCGTGCTGCTCGCGACCGGCGGCGCCAGCAAGGTCTATCTGTACACCTCCAACCCGGACACGTCGTCCGGCGACGGGCTCGCCATGGCGTGGCGCGCCGGCTGCCGCGTCGCCAATCTGGAGTTCATCCAGTTCCACCCGACCTGCCTGTACGATCCTCGGGCCCGCTCGTTCCTGATAACCGAAGCGCTGCGCGGCGAAGGCGCGAAACTACGGCTGCCCGGAAGCGGCGAAGAGTTCATGCCGCGCTTCGACGCCCGCGGCGCCTTGGCGCCGCGCGATATTGTGGCCCGCGCCATCGACCACGAAATGAAGCGCATCGGCCTCGACTACGTGCATCTCGATATCAGCCATCGGCCGGCCGGCGAGCTCCGCGCCGCCTTCCCGAACACCCACGCCCGCTGCCTTGCCTTCGGCATCGACATCACGCGCCAGCCGATCCCGGTCGTGCCGGCGGCGCACTACACCTGCGGCGGCGTCGTCACCGATCTGCATGGCTGCACCGACCTCCCGGGGCTGTACGCCATCGGCGAGGTGGCCCATACCGGCCTGCACGGCGCCAACCGCATGGCCAGCAACTCGCTGCTCGAATGCCTGGTATTCGCGCATGCCGCCAGCGCGCATGTCAACCGGACGCTGGACCGCGGCGCGCCACTGCCCGACATGGCGCCATGGGACGAAAGCCAGGTCTCGGACTCGGACGAGGAGGTGGTGGTCGCCCACAACTGGGACGAACTGCGCCGCTTCATGTGGGACTACGTCGGCATCGTGCGCTCGACCAAGCGGCTGGAGCGGGCGCAGCGGCGCTGCGCCCTGCTGCGCGAAGAAATCAACGACTACTACCGCGACTTCCGCATCACCCGCGACCTGATCGAACTGCGCAATCTGGCGCAGGTCGCAGAACTGATCATCCGCTGCGCCCTGCAGCGCCGGGAAAGCCGCGGCCTGCACTACACGCTGGACTACCCGCAAGCGGACGCGGCGATGGCCGGGCGCGATACGGTGCTGCAGCCCGAGGCCGGCCGGGGCGCCTCATGAATCCGCGCCATGCCGGAATATGTGCGTGCGATAATGCGCCAACTCATGGATGGACTCGTAGATATCCTCCAGCGCCCGATGCGCGGAATGCTTGGCCACGTCCGGCACCTGCTCCGGCATCCAGCGCCGCGCCAGCTCCTTGAGCGTGCTGACATCCAGATTCCGGTAATGGAAGAACCGCTCCAGTTCCGGCATCCAGCGCGCCAGAAACCGGCGGTCTTGGCAGATGCTGTTGCCGCACATGGGCGAAGCGCCCGGCGCGACATGCTGCGCCAGAAAATCCAAGGTCGCGCGTTCGGCCTGCGCCTCGTCGAGCGCGGAACGGCGCACCGCTTCCGTCAGGCCGGAAGCACCATGGTGCTTCGTGTTCCAAGCGTCCATCGCCGCCAACTGCGCCTCGGGTTGATGCACGACCAGTTCGGGCCCGACGGCCAGCACGTTCAAGTCTGAATCGGTGACCACCGTGGCCAATTCCAGAATCCGGTCGGCGCCAGGATCCAACCCGGTCATCTCCATGTCGATCCAGATCAGGCGGGTGTCCTTAGGCATGGCGGTCGGGAAGCGCGTACTGCTGGCGGCGGCGCTCGGCCTGCCGCTCGGGCAGGACGCGTTCGCGTTCGAGTCGGAAAGTGTACATCAAACGCATTGCGTAGCCTGCCATGCCCGCATCACCGGCGGCGACGGCAGCGTGTTGTACCGGCGCCAAGACGGCTTGGTCGCCGACCTCGATCAATTGCAGCAGCGCGTCGATCATTGCCGCCGCGGCGCCAAACTCGACTGGTCGGAAGCGCAGGTGCGTGCGATGCGCGACTACCTCGACATGCGCCACTACGGCTTCCGGAGCAGCGAATAGCGCAGCCGCGGCCGCACGATCTCGTTGATCAGGATAATTTATCCTTTATTTTCAATGTTTTAGGAGACCGAGGGGCTTCGGCGGCCGGCGGCCGACCGAATCCCCCCTGCACTTTGGAGCCTGTCAGAAGTTCAGGCGGGCCTTCACGTAGTAGAAGCCGCCGTTGAAATCGAACGCGGGGTTCTCCGTGTATTCGGAACCGGCAACGCCCGCGTAGGGATTGAGCGTCGGTTCCTCATCGAAGATGTTCTCCGCGCCGATAATGAAATCGAACTGTTCCGAAAACCTGTAGGAAACCTCCAGATCATGCACCCAGCGCGCTTCGGGGCGCACGAAGCGGTCTTTGTCGTTGGCATGGTATTCGATATGCTCGCCATAGTAGCGGGCCCGCGCCAAAATCCGCCACGGCCCGTTCGTATGGTCTGCGGTCAGCGTCATGCGCAAATTCGGCAGGGCTTCTTCCAACTGATGCACCTTCTTGTTGTCGATATTGTCCGGATTGCGCTTGTCCACTTCGGTCCGATTGTAGTTCGCCGCCAGCGTCAAATCGGTCAGGCCGCCAAACATGGCCATCGGATAGGTCGCCACGATGTCGATGCCTTCCGTCGTGGTATCGAATTCGTTGGAAAACCACGTCGCAGAAGTGATGCTATGGATATCCTTCACGCCGGCCGCGAAAAGATCGTCGCGCTTTGCATTAATTGCTGAGGCGGTTTCATTATCGTTATCCGAATCCCGTCCCTTATCACCCGAGATTAGGTCTTCATCCGCTTCGACCAGCGAATGGCATTTCATCGCCGCGACCTTGCTGGACTCAATATGCGGCGGTAGCGTACCTAGCGATTTCAAAATCAGGCAGTCCATGTTCGCTTTGGACACTTGGGCGATTCGGTCATCGACTTCAATGCGGTAGTAGTCGATGGTGATGCTCAGGTCTCCCGAATTGATGACGGCCCCCACCCCGTAGCTGACGGACTCCTCGGCCTCCAGAGGCCGACCGGCCCCAAGTGCGACCAGTGCGGGATGCGTCACCGGCAGCGTCAGCGAATCCGACAGCACACCGCCCGTAAACTCGGTCGTCGTGTTACGCACATTGGCCTGCCCGACCGTCGGCACCCGGAAGCCGGTGCTGGCGGAGCCGCGTAGGGCCAATTCGTCGGTCGCCTGATAGCGCAACGCGAATTTCCCATCTGTCGTGGAATCAAACTGTTCCGGATCCTCATGGCGTCCCGCAAGGTTGACTAGGAGTCTCTCGGTCACATCCGCCTCGAAATCCACATAGGCCGCGGAAGAGGAGCGATCATGCTTGCCCGCATCCTCCGGACGGAAGCCGGCGAAGCCGTTGGAGCCGACGCCCAGATTCGGAAACAGGGGATTATTCTGAGCGTCCAAAGCGACATACGTGGAATTCTCGTCCCCGGCCACGGTCTCGAATTCCTCCTCCCGATGCTCCACTCCGAAGCCGACGTGCAGCGGCGAATGCAGCCCCTCGATATCGAACTCCTTCGTGAAATCCAGATTGATCGTGTAGTCGGTCTCAATGTAGGCGCCCGGATCGTAGGAGGTCGGGATGTTATGCACCGTCACGCCGGCCTTCCCCAACAACTGCGGATTGATGGTGTTCTCCATGTAGAAATCGGACTCGTGCTCGCCCCACACGGCGCTGACATCGTATGTCAGCCCGCCCGCCGTCTCGCCGCGAAAGCCAAGCGCAATGCTCTTGTCCTCGATATCGGCACCGAACTGCGGCGTGAAGCCGCCCGGAAAGCCCTGATGGAACGAAACGCAATTGGCATTGTAGTTGCCGGAAGCCGGACGACCATCATCATTGAGGGCAGTGTTTGGAGTGCCCGGGCAGTCGCCTCCAGTCGGATTAATCAGAAGATACTGGTGATTTCCATCAGAACCCTCAATCGTGAACACGCCAAGCCGGTCATTTGGGCTACGGAAGAAGAAGCCGCCTTCGACGGTCCGCTCCGCATAGCTTCCGAAGGAATACAATTCGGCGTTGTCGGCAAGATCGATGCCCGCGTTCGCGAACAGCTTGTAGTCGTCGTCGATCTCCGGCGCCCCCCAAATCTGCGCCTTCGGCATCCGCACATCCGTATTGCCCGCCGCAATCAAGGCCTTTGCGTCGTCGCGCTGCACACTGCGGCTGGTCGGATCCGCTTCGTTGTATTCGGCGCTGAGGTTCAGGAAGCCGCGCTCCGTCAGCGACAGGCCGATATTCGCGGAAATGGTCGCATTCTCGCCGTCGCCGTAATAGTACTGGCCCCAGCGCGCTTCCAGCGTGCCGCCTTCCGACGCGTCCTTCAGGACGAAGTTCAGAATGCCTGCGATCGCATCGGAGCCGTACTGCGCCGCCGCGCCGTCGCGCAAGACTTCCACGCGGTCCAGCGCAATGGCAGGAATGGCGGAGATGTCGGCGCCATGCGAGCCGTCCGAAATGCCTTCGCCCAAGAACGTGATGACGGAAGCGCGATGCCGGCGCTTGCCGTTGACCAGCACCAGCGTGGAATCCGGCGGCAGGCCGCGCATGTTCGCCGGACGCACCAGCGTCGCCGCATCGGCGATCGGCTTGCTGGTGACGTTGTAGGACGGCACGATGGTCGACAGCATCGAATCCATCCGCGTTCCGCCTTGCCGCATGAGGCTGGCCCCGTCGACCACATCCACCGGGACTGCCAAATCGGGAGCCGAGCGGTCGTGGCTTCGCGTGCCGATGACGGTGACGTGCTCCAGCTCTTCATCGGCAGCCCAAGCCGATGCCGACGCCCCTGCGATAATCCCCCCGAGTATTTGCAATACGAGCGCATGCTTGACGATAGTGCGCATAGGAATACTCCACGGTGCAACTGCGAATAGGCCAACTATACCACAACCAACCGCAGCCCCACTCCGCACAAATCACCGCTACCCCACCCGCCCCGGGCCGAGCGGGCGCAGCGTCAGCAGCATGGACGGCAGCAGCGTCAGCGACGCCACCAGCGCGGTCAGCATGGCCAGCCCGGTGAACAGCCCGAAATAGAACGTCGGCGTGAAATTCGACAGCATCAGAATCGAAAACCCGACGACAATCGTCAGCGAGGTGTAGTACATGGCGCGGCCGATGCTGCCGTGGCAACGCCGCATCGTCGCTAGATAATCGCCGTCGGCCGCGAACTCGCGCCGGAAGCGCACGATGTAATGGATGGTATTGTCCACCGCGATGCCTACGCTGATCGCCGCGATGGTGATCGTCATCAGGTCCAGCGGAATGCCCAGCCAGCCCATAGCGCCCAGCACCAGCAGCGCCGGCAGCATGTTCGGCAGGATGGCGATCAGCGACAGCCGCAGCGACCGGAACAGCACCAGAAACATCCCAAGAATCGCCAGAAACACGAACCCGATGGTCAGAATCTGCGATGCGAACAGGCTCTGCAGCACGTTGTTGTATAGCACCAGAAGGCCGCTCAGGCGGTAGCGCGCCTCCGCATAGCCCAGCTCTTCGCGCAGAAACCGGTCGGCCCGCTCCAGCAACTCGGCGCGACGCAACTGCGCATCGGAATCGATCACGCGCAGCGTCAGGCGCAGCGTATTGCCGTCGTCGGATAGGTACGGCCGCACCAGCACGTTGTGCAGATTCTCCGGCAGATGCGCCAGCCCTTCGCGCAGCACGCTGAGCTTCAGATCGTCCAGCGGGTCGCCATCGTTGACGCTTTCAGCCATGCGCACCACGGTATCCAGCGACAGCACCTTGCCGATCTCCGGCTGGGCGTCCAGCCAGTCATGCACGCGCCGCAGTTCGCGCAGGCGCAGCGAGTTGAACCAGTAGCCGGCCGCTTCCTCTGTCTCCTCGTCATCGAAGTCCGCGTAGAAGTCTTCTTCGTCAAGCGCCACGGCCTGCGCTTCTGGGTCCGCTTCCAGAATGACGTCCAGCGGCGTGGTGCCGCCCAAATGCCGGTCGATCTCCAGCATGCCCTGATAGATCTCGGTGCCGGGGTCGAAGTAGTCGATGAACCGGTTCTCCACGCCCAGCCGGGCGACACCGAACGCGCTGCCGACCGCCAGCAGCGCCGCCAGCCCCAGAATCGGCCGGCGATGGCGTTCGGTCAGCCCAGCGAATGCCAGCGTCACGCCGCGGGTGAAATCGCGCTCTTCGCCGCGCGTACGAGGCAGTAGCACCAGCACGGCCGGAAACATCAGGAAGATCACGCCCAGCGCCATCGCCACGCCCGCCGTCATCATGTAGCCGAAGTCGATGACCGGCCGGATGCCGCTGATGAGCAGAGACGCGAAGGCCACCATCGTGGTCAGCGCGGCGTACAAGATCGGAACGAACATGAAATGCACCGTCCGCGCCACCAATTCGCGAAGATCCGCCTCGGGCTCCCGCGCCTGCAGTTCTCGGAAACGCACCACCAGATGAATGGTCATGGACATCGTGATGATCAGCAGCAACGCAACGAAATTGGAGGAAATGACCGTCACTGGCCAGTTCGCCAGCGCCAGCAAGCCCATCATCATGACCACGGCCGCCGCGCAGCCGCCCAACGGCAGCGCCACCCACCGCCAGCGCCGGAAGATCACCGCCAGCATGCCGATCAGAAACACGAACACGGTCGCGCCGAACATCCTCAGGTCGCTCTCGACGAACGCGATCATGTCCGCCGCGATCATGGCGACGCCGCCCAAAAAGATGCGCGCCGAATCCCGGTGCCGGTCCAGCACGGCGCGCACAGCGGCAATGTTGCGGGCGCGCTGCTCGACCAGTTCGGCCGCATGGACCGCATAGCGTGCCGACACCTCGGCCAGGCGCGCTTCGCCTTCCGCATCCAGTTCGCCGTCGTAGCGGGCGTTGCGCAGCCGCGTGCGTTCGCGGAACAGGGCCTCCTCCTCCGCATCCTGCTCCAGCGTGGCGACCAGCGCCGTGGTGCGCCCGTCGAGGCTCATCAGCATGTCGCTGTAGAACGGACTGCTCGTCAGTTCCTGCAACGCCAAATCCCGGTCCGTCCCGGCATCGCCCAGCATGCGGTTCTTGTGCCCTAGTTCCGAGAATTCGATGGGCGGCGACACCAGCAGCGGCACGTCCATGATGCTGACGACCTCGGTGATGAACGGCAACTTCTCCAAGTCCGTTTGCAAGGCCTCCAGTCGTTCGAGCGTCTCGTCCGCCAGCATTGGCCCCGGCGGGCGGAAGGTCACAAACAGGAAATCTTGGCTGCCGTAGCGGGCCGTTACGGTCCGGTAGTAGCGCAGATCCTGGTCGTCCTCCAGCATCAGCGAATCGGAGGAGGCATCCATCCGGAAGCCGGTCGCCTGCACGGCCATCAGCAGCACCGCCAAAGCCAGCGCCAGCAGAGCCGCCCACGGCGCATCCAGCACTAGATGGTCGTACCCGCGCCGGAGAAAATCGAGCATGGAAGGCTTCTGTACGGTCGCGATCTTCGGCGCGGCGGACGAGCCGCACTCTACCCCTATTATAATTTGTCTACCGCCATTACTCCGGAGCCTTCCGCGGCGCACGCCGCCACATCAGGCCTTGCGAGACCGCCGCATCGCCCGACTCCCATGCTTCCGCTCTACCTTTTCGCCATCGCCGGCGGCTTCGCGGCTCTGGCCTGGAGCGCCAGCCAGCTGATCGACGGCGCGACGGCGCTGGCCCGCCAGCTGCGCGTCTCGGCCTTCACCATCGGCATCATCGTGCTGGGCTTCGGCACCAGCCTGCCGGAGCTGGTCGTTTCGGCGACAGCCGCCGCCCGCGGCAGCGGCGGCATGGCCATCGGCAACGCCTTCGGCTCCAACATTGCCAACATCGCCATGATCCTCGGCATCGCCGCCCTCGTGCGGCCCCTGCAGGCCGAACCCGGCTTGCTCCGCTACGACCTGCCGCTGATTCTCCTGGGCACCGCCGGCGTGTTCCTGGCGCTCGCCGACCTGGCGCTCAGCCGCGTCGAAGGATTCGCTCTGCTCGCGGCTCTGCTCGCCATCATCTTCTGGTCGGCCCGCCGCCGACAGGCATCGGGTGCGGCGGCGGCCGAACCCGCCTATGCGCTTCCCTCGGCCTTCGCCATCACCCTGTTCGGGCTCGCCGTCCTTCTGGCCAGCGCCTGGGTGCTGGTCTGGGGCGCCGTCGGACTGGCGCGCGCCTTGGGCATCGACGAGATGCTTATCGGCCTGACGCTGGTTGCCATCGGCACCTCGCTGCCGGAACTCGCCGCCGCGCTGGCCGCGCTGCGGCATCCTGAAAGCGGCGCCTTGATCCTCGGCAACGTCGTCGGCTCCAATCTATTCAACACTCTGGGCGTCGTCGGCCTTCCGGCCGCCATCCGCCCGTTCTCCGTCGCGCCGACGCTGCGGTTCGACGGCCTGACCATGGCGGCGCTAACCCTGCTGCTAGCCGCCCTATTGCTGTACGGCGGCCGCCTGCGGCTCGGCCGCGCCGGCGCCGGCGCCCTGCTTCTGTGCTATATAGCGTATTTGGGATGGGCTGCCGAACGGATGCTGGCTTCTTCCGCATGACCGAAACGAACGAAACCCCGGACATCCTGGCCGCCGCACGCGACGTGCTGCGGCTGGAAGCGGACGCGGTGCGCGCCCTCGCCGACCGCGTCGGCGCCAACTTCGCGGACTGCTGCCGCATGCTCGGCAGCTGCGCCGGGCGCATCATCGTCATCGGCATGGGCAAGTCCGGCCACATCGCCCAAAAAATCGCCGCCACCTTCGCCAGCACCGGCAGCCCGGCCTTCTTCGTGCATCCGGCCGAGGCCAGCCACGGCGACCTCGGCATGATCACCCGCGGCGACATCGTGCTGGCCCTGTCGAATTCCGGCGAAACGCCCGAACTCCTGAGTCTGATACCCCGGCTGCGGGGAACCGGCGTCCCGGTCATCGCCATGACTGGGCAGAACGACTCGACGCTCGCCGCCAAGGCCGACCTGCATCTCGACGTCCAGGTCGCACGCGAAGCCTGCCCGCTCAACCTCGCCCCCACCTCCAGCACCACCGCCGCACTGGCCATGGGCGACGCGCTGGCCGTCGCGCTGATGCATGTCCACGGCTTCCAAGCGGAAGACTTCGCGCACACGCACCCCGGCGGCAATTTGGGCCGGCGACTGCTGACCACCGCTCGCGACGTGATGCGCAGCGGCGCCCGCATCCCCCGCGTCGCCGCCGACGCACTGCTGCGCGATGCCCTGCCGGAAATCTCCGAAAAAGGCCTCGGCATGACCACCGTGCTGGACCCGGACGGACGGCTGGTCGGCGTCTTCACGGACGGCGACCTGCGCCGCAGCCTGGCGGAAGCCGTCGACATCCACCGCACGCCCATCGCACAAGTCATGACGCGCCATTTCCAAACGGCCGCGCCGGACGAACTGGCCGTGGACATCCTGCACCGCATGCGCGACGGACGCTTCAACGCCATGCCCGTCGTGCAGGACGGGGAATTGGTCGGCGCCCTCAACATGCACGATCTGGTCGCGGCCGGCATCCGATGAATCCTGCGGATGTCAAACTCCTGCTGCTGGACGTGGACGGCGTTCTGACCGACGGCCGCCTGTACTTGTCCGAAGACGGCACCGAAGCGAAATGCTTCCATGTGCACGACGGCCAAGGACTGGTGCTGGCGCTGGCCGCCGGCATCCAGGTCGCCGTCATCAGCGCCCGCGCCGGCGCCATGGTGCAGCAGCGGCTGCACGAACTGGGCATCCGGGAAATTCTGCTGGGCTGCGACGACAAGCCGGCCGCCGCCGAAGCCCTGCTGGAACGCTTGCGCTGCCCGTGGGAGCATGTCGTCTGCGTCGGCGACGATCTTGCCGATGTGCCGCTGCTCGAAGCCGCCGGATTCGGCGTCGCGGTGGCGGACGCCCGCCCGCCCGCCCGTGCTGCTGCCGACTGGGTCACGCCCAACCCGGGCGGACGGGGCGCGGTGCGCGACGTCTGCGACTGGATCTTGCAGGCATGCTGAAAAGGCTTCTCCATGCCTGCGGAACGCGCCGCCTGCTGGCGGCCTTGCTGGCCTTTGGCATCGTGCTGCCGGCACCGGCCGCGACCGACCGGCCGATGCAGGAAGTCGGCCGTGCCGATGCCGACAGCAGCTATACCGATGTGCATTACTGGATGCGCGATGCGCAAGGCGGGCCTCTGTACAAAGTGTCCGCCGCGCAATTGGACCAGTACGTCGACGACCAGCGCGTCCGCGTGCAAGCACCGCAAGTGCAGTGGCTGGAACCCGACTTCAAGGACTCTTGGGCGCGCGCCCGGCACGGCGAGATACGCAAACTGCAGATTGCCCTGCACGACGAGGTGGAGATTCTGCTCGCGCCGACGCACCATGCCCCCACCCTTCTGCGCGGCTCCTCCCTCGTTCTGGATACGGCTCAGCAGAAGATTCGCAGCACCGCAACAGTATCGCTTGCCCAAGCCGATGCAGCTATGCGCGGCTCCGGCCTGCAGTACCGGCTTGACGCAACCGCCGGAGCATTGGAACGCGATGTGCACGCACGCCAGTTTCCGGCCCCCGTCCAACCGCCGACGTACGGCTTGCTCACGCAGGTTTTGAATCGCGCCTTCGGCGCCGCCCATGCACAGGAGCCGCCGGCTGAAACCTTGGATCTCACCGCCGACCGGATGTCCTGGGATGCCCGCCAGCGCGTATACGTCTACCACGGCAACGTGCGTGCCTCGCTGGACACGATGGTGCTGCATGCCGACAAGGTCACGGCGCACGCCAACGAGCATCGGGTGCAAGTCCTGCACGCCGAAGGCAATGCCGTCTGGACCCAGACGCTGGACTCCGGCAAGCCGCTGCGCGCCCGGGCCGGCAGCATCTACTACCAATTCCAGACCCGGCGGGCCATTCTCAGAAAAGATGTCCGCATGACGGTCGGCAAGCATTCCTTCGCGGGAGAACATCTGGTCTATCTTCTGGATGAAGAGCGCTTGGAGACCAGTTCGGGCCAGTCGACGCCAAGCCGCGTCCGGCTCCACTTGCACACGGAGCCCCAGTAATGGCCGAACTGATGGCGCTCGGCCTGTCCAAGTCCTACCGCCGGCACCGCGTGGTCGCCGATGTCACGCTGGCCGCCCAGGACCACGAAATCGTCGGGCTGCTCGGCCCGAACGGCGCGGGCAAGACCACCTGCTTCTACATGATCGCCGGACTCGTCGCGTGCGACCGGGGACGGGTCCTTCTGGACGACCGCGACCTCACCTGCCTGCCCATGAGCCGCCGCGCCCGCCTCGGCCTCGGCTATCTGCCGCAAGAACCTTCCATATTCCGCCGCCTGACCGTCGAAGACAACGTGCGGGCAGCACTGGAACAGTTGCCGCGCCCGCTTGCCTGGCGGCAGGAGCGTCTGGAGGAGCTGCTACATGAGCTCTCGATCGAAGCCGTGCGCCACAGCCGCGGCTTCTCGCTGTCCGGCGGCGAACGGCGGCGCGTCGAAATCGCCCGGGCGCTGGCCGCCGAACCGTCCTTCATCCTGCTGGACGAACCGTTCGCAGGCATCGACCCTCTGCATGTGGCCGACCTCAAGGGCATCATCCTACGGCTGCGCACGCATGGCATCGGCATCATCATCACCGACCACAACGTGCGTGAAACGCTGAGCATCTGCGACCGCGCCTACATCCTGTCCGACAGCCGCATCATCGCCGACGGCACGCCTGCCGAAATTCTCGACGACCCGAACGTGCGCGATGCCTATTTGGGCGCGGATTTCCGCCTGTGAGGAGCCGCCCGGCTGACGCTGCCTGCCGCTGCGCGCGGCCCGTGCCCATATATAATAGATTCAAATCTTGCGGGGAACTTGCTTATGAACCTGAAAATCACCGGCCACCACCTTGATGTCACCGACCCCATCCGCGACTACATCCAGACCAAGCTCAAGCGCCTCACCCGCCATGTCGAGGATGTGCTCGCCAGCCAAGTTACCCTGTCCGTCGAACACGACACCCACTGCGCCGAAGCCACGCTGCATGTCCGCAGCCACCACGTGCATGCGCACGCCAAGCACAGCGACATGTATGCCGCGATCGATCTGCTGGTCGGCAAGCTCGACCGACAACTGCTCAAATACAAGGAAAAGCGCAAAGACCATCATCAAGACCAGGTGACCCACCACCAACTGAGCTGAGGCCCGCATGCAAGGCATCGTCACACTGCTGCGGCCCGGCAGTCTCCTGCTGCTGCGGAATATCCAAAGCAAGAAGCGCGCGCTGGAAGTGCTGGGCAATGCACTGTCCGAAAGCTTGGAAGCCATCGACTCCGACCTGCTGCTGGAGCTCCTGACCGACCGCGAGCAGCTCGGCAGCACTGCCATGGGCGGCGGCGTGGCCATCCCGCACTGCCGCATCTCCGTCACGACCGGTAGCGCCGCCGCCATCCTGACTCTGACGCAAGGCGTGCCGTTCGACGCCCCGGACGGCGCCCCGGTGGACGTGTTCATCGCGCTGGCCGTCCCGCAGGAAGCACACGAACAACATCTCCAATACCTGGCCGAACTCGCGGCTTTCCTGCAAGCGCCGGAAAACCTGCAGATGTTGCGCGCCAGCCGCAATCCCGAGCAGTTGATGGCCGCTCTGGCCGCAGCCTGACGCCATGCACCTGATCATCGTCAGCGGCCTTTCCGGCTCCGGCAAGTCGGTCGCTCTGGACACGCTGGAAGACCACGGCGCCCACTGCGTCGACAACATGCCGCTCGCCATGCTCCCGGAATACGCCCGCCTGCTGCTGCGGCCGGACTCCGACTACCCCCGGCAGGCCGCCATCGGCGTAGATGCCCGCGCCCTGCCGGCCGATCTGGAGCGCTTCCCGGACATTCTTGCGCAACTGCGGCAACTTCCGTGCGAGTCCACGGTCGTGTTTCTGGATGCCGACCAGGACACGCTGATACGCCGCTTCAGCGACACCCGCCGCCGCCACCCGCTGGCCGCTCAGACGGGCGACCTGCCCCGGGCGGTGCAGCAGGAACGCGACTGCCTGGCACCCATCGCCACCCTCGCCGACCTGCGGCTGGACACCTCCCGCACCAACGTCCACGAACTGCGGGCATTGCTGCACCAGCGCCTGCATTTGGACCGGGCACCAATGTCGGTGCTGCTGCAATCCTTCGCCTACCGGCACGGCGTGCCCGGCGATTCGGATTTCGTGTTCGACGCACGCTGCCTTCCGAATCCGCACTGGACGCCCGAACTGCGCCCGCTGCGCGGCACCGACCCCGCCGTGCGCGACTATCTGGACGCGCAGCCGGAAGCCGCCGCCATGCTGGCCGAGCTGCACCGACTGCTGACCGGATGGATTCCGGCCTTCGTCAAGGCCGGCCGCTACTACCTGAACATTTCCATCGGCTGCACTGGAGGACAGCACCGCTCCGTATATCTGGTCGAACAACTGCGCCGCCTCCTCGACGACGCTTCGCTACGCCTGACGGTGCGCCATCGCGATCTTGAGGCATGCCCATGAGCATCGGCGTCCTGATCATCACGCATCGAGGACTGGGCCAACAATTGGTGGAGGTCGCCTCCATGATTTTCGCCACGGTGCCCGAAAACCTCGCCTGCTACGGCATGCGCGACGACTACGACCCGGATGCGGCCTTCGCCGAACTGCAGGAACTGCGCGCCTCGATGGATTGCGCCGACGGCCTGCTGATTTTGACGGATCTGTACGGCGCCACGCCCTACAACCTGTCCCGGCGGATGCTGCTGGCCCATCCGGACACCACGCTCATATCCGGCGTCAATCTGCCCATGGTCGTGAACCTGTTCAACATGCAGCGCCACAGCCGCTCGCAACTGGCCGAAAGCCTCGCATCCAACGCGCGCATGGGCGCCATCATCGAAGTAGGAGAATCGCATGATTGAAGAAACCACGACGGTCGTCAACAAACTGGGCCTGCACGCCCGCGCCGCCGCCAAACTGGTGCGCACCGCCAGCTCCTTCCAGGCCCTGATCGAAATCGAAAAAGCCGGACAGCGGGCCAACGCCAAAAGCGTCATCAGCGTGATGATGCTGGCCGCGACGCATGGCACCCAAGTACGCCTGTTCGTCAGCGGCGAGCAAGAGCAGGAGGCCATGCAGGCCCTGCTGGAACTGTTCCAAAGCGGCTTCGGGGAGGGCGCTGTGCCATGCCCATGATCGTCAACGGCATCGGCGTCGCCCGCGGCGTCGCCCAAGGCCCGGCCTGCGTGCTCCGCCATGGCTTGACCAACATCGTGAAACAGACGCTCGGCGACGACGAGATCGAACCGGAAATCGCCCGCCTCAAGCAGGCGCACGAGGATGCGAAGCAGCAATTGCAAAA
This sequence comes from uncultured candidatus Poriferisulfidus sp., assembly GCA_963668445.1. GTDB lineage: Bacteria > Pseudomonadota > Gammaproteobacteria > Poriferisulfidales > Poriferisulfidaceae > Poriferisulfidus. The sequence goes on along the minus strand of OY764335.1, from coordinate 258,943 downwards.
GACTCGCGAACTGGTGCCGGCCACCATGCGCGAGGAGATCGGCAGCTTCATCGACTCGCACCTGCTGATGCTCGACGATGTCCTCCTCACCGAAACGCCCGCCACCCTGATCCGCACCGAACGCTGCAACGCCGAATGGGCTCTGCAGCAGACCATGGAGCAACTGACCGCCGTCTTCGAACAGATGGACGACGCCTACCTGCGCACGCGTCGCAACGACGTGGAACAGGTCATCCAAAAGATCCAAAAGAATCTGGCGACGGACGCGGAGGACGGCCCGGAGCGCGACCTGACCGGCCGCATCGTGGTGGCGGACGATCTGACCCCGGCCGACACCGTCGAACTGCAGAACCAGAACATCGCCGCTTTCATCACCGCGCTCGGCAGCCCCATGTCGCACACTGCCATTCTGGCGCGCAGCCTAGGCATCCCGGCCATCGTCGGCATCCACAACTCCAGCGAATTCCTGCGCGACGGCGATCTGCTGCTGGTGGACGGCCGCGGCGGCACCGTACTGTCGGCCACCGACGACTGGCTGATCGACCAGTACCGCGAATACCAGCGCGAGGAGCAAGAGCGCGAAGAAAGCCTCATGCAACTGCGCCAGAAGCCCGCCATCACCCGCGACCGGCACCCCATCACGCTGAAATGCAATGTCGACCTAGTGGAGGAGGTCTCCGAGGTGCACGAAGTCGGCAGCGACGGGGTCGGCCTGTACCGCACGGAGTTCTTCTACCTCAACCGCGAGCAGGGCGGCGCCAGCAGCGACGAGCAGTACGAAACCTACCGCGATCTGGCGCTGGCGCTGGACGGCAAGCCGCTGACCATCCGCACCCTCGACCTAGGCGCCGACAAGGAATTCGACCCGGAGTACGAGGGCGCAGTCGCGCCGAACCCGGCGCTGGGCCTGCGCGCCATTCGCCGTTCGCTGCAGGACAAGCCGAACTTCCTCGCGCAATTGCGCGCGATCCTGCGCGCCTCCGCGCACGGCCCCATCGAAATCATGCTGCCCATGCTCACCAATATCGCCGAACTGTCGCAGAGCGTCATCCTGCTCAACCAGTGCAAGGAACAGCTGAGCCGCGAGGACATCCCCTACGACCCCAACATCCGCCTCGGCGGCATGATCGAAGTGCCGGCCGCCGCCATCTGCGCCGAACTGTTCGCCCAGCAGCTCGACTTCCTGTCCATCGGCACCAACGACCTAATCCAGTACACGCTGGCCATCGACCGGGTGGACGATCAGGTCAACTACCTGTTCGACCCGCTGCACCCGGCCATCCTGCACCTGATCCACCACACCATCCAAGCCGGCGAACGCACCCGGACCCCGGTCAGCATGTGCGGCGAAATGGCCAGCGCGCCGAACCTGACGCGCCTGCTGCTCGGCCTTGGCCTGCGCGAGTTCAGCACGCATCCGAACGTCCTGCTCGAAATCAAGCACATCATCACCAGCACCTCGGCCGAAGCCGTGCGCGCGCGATGCGCGGACATCCTCCAGTGCGAACAACCGGAACAGATCCGCGACAAGGTGGAAGCCATGAACCAAGCCTGATCGAACGCCGCTTGCCATTGCAAGCAAAGTCCGTACACTTGCGCCCGCCAACCTTGCCGACATGACCGCCCAAACCCCCGCGCGCGCGCCCAACGCCCAATACGAGGCGCTCGCCGATGCGCTGCAAACCGGCACCATGCAGCCGGTACGCCAGATGCTGCGCGCCCTGCATCCGGCGGAAGCCGCCCAACTACTGGAGTCCCTGCCGCGGGTCCAGCGCTTCATCGTCTGGAACCTGCTGGATCAAACCCACCACGGCGATGTACTTCTGGAGGTCGGCGACGAAGTGCGCGCCTCCCTAATCGACGAGATGGACGAAAACGCTCTGGTGAAGGCTTCCGAAGGCCTCGACATCGACGATCTCGCCGACCTGCTCGAAGACCTCCCGGAGACGGTCAGCGCGCAGATCCTCCGCGGCATGGACCATCAGTACCGCCGGCGTCTGGAGACAATGCTGACCTACGACTCCGATACCGCCGGCGGCCTGATGGACACCGACGTCATCACCATTCGCGCCGACGTCACGCTGGAGGTGGTGCTGCGCTATCTGCGCCGGCTCGGAAGCATTCCGGACCACACCGATACGCTCATGGTGGTCGACCGCTTCGAACGCTACCGCGGCGTGCTGCCGCTCGCCGAGCTGTTCGTGCGCGAACCGGCCATGCTGGTCGGCGAAGCGATGGAGGCCGAACCGCAGCCGATCCCGGCCGACATGCCCGACCACGATGTCGCCGCCATCTTCGAAGACCGCGATCTGGTGTCGGCGGCCGTCGTGGACGACGACGGCCAACTGCTGGGGCGCGTGACGGTCGACGACATCGTGGACGTGATTCGCGACGAAGGCGCCGACACCCTGAACAGCTACGTCGGATTGAGCGAAGACGAAGACCTGTTCGCCTCGGTCCTGCCGGCGGCACGCCGCCGCGCCCTCTGGCTCGGCGTCAATCTGGCCACTGCCTTCGCCGCCGCCGCCGCCATCGGGCTGTTCCAAGACACGCTGGAACGCGTCGTCGCCTTGGCGGTGCTGATGCCGATCGTCGCCAGCATGGGCGGCATCGCCGGCAGCCAGACGCTGGTACTGGTCATCCGCGGCCTCGCCCTCGGCCAGGTCGGGGCGCACAACCGGCGCGCCCTGCTATTCAAGGAAGTCGGCGTCAGCCTCATCAACAGCATCGTCTGGTGCGGCGTGGTCGCGCTGGCCGCCGGCCTGTGGTTCGGCAACTGGATGCTCGGCGCCGTCATCGCCATGGCGCTGATCGCCAATCTGCTGGTCGCCGCGCTCAGCGGCGTACTGCTGCCGCCGACCCTGCAGCGCCTCGGCATCGATCCGGCTCTAGCCGGCGGCGTCGTCCTGACGACCGTCACCGACGTGGTCGGCTTCGTGGTCTTCCTCAGCCTCGGCACCGCGCTGCTGCTGTAGCCACTCCGCCGCTCTACGCCTCCGGCAAATGCCGCTTGGCCACCGCATCCAATTCCAGCAACGTCTCCAGCAGCGGCTCCATCGCGGCCAGCGGCCAAGCATTCGGTCCGTCGCTGCGCGCCTGATCCGGTTCCGGATGCGTCTCCATGAACACCCCGGCCACGCCGACTGCCACCGCGGCGCGCGCCAGCGTCGGCACGAACTCCCGCTGCCCGCCCGAAACAGAACCGCCGCCGCCTGGCAACTGCACCGAATGCGTCGCATCGAACACCACCGGGCAGCCGGTGCCGCGCAGAATCTCCAACGACCGCATGTCGGACACCAGATTGTTGTAGCCGAAGCTGGCGCCGCGCTCGCAGACCAGCAGCCGCTCATTGCCGGCGGCCCGCGCCTTGTCCACGACCGGCGCCATCTCCCACGGCGACAGGAACTGCCCCTTCTTAAGGTTGACGGGCCGCCCGGCCGCCGCCACGCGGGCGACGAAATCGGTCTGCCGACACAGGAACGCCGGAGTTTGCAGCACATCCGCCACCGCCGCCACTTCGTCCACCGGCGTATCTTCATGCACGTCCGTCAGCACCGGCACGCCGACTTGCGTGCGCACCTGCTCTAGGATTCGCAGCCCCTCTTCCATGCCCGGTCCCCGGAAGCTGGCGCCGCTGGTTCGGTTGGCCTTGTCGAACGATGCCTTGAACACGTAGCGCATGCCCAAACGCTGCGTCAGTTTCGCCAACTGCCCGGCCACCTGCATCACCAGCGCCTCGCTCTCAATCACGCACGGCCCCGCAATCAGGAACAGCGGCTGCCGCACGCCTGCCCGGAAGTCGCAAAAGTCGGCGCTCACGCCTGCGCTGCCTCAATGAAGCTGGTGAACAGCGGATGCCCGCGCAACGGCGAAGACGTGAACTCCGGATGAAACTGGCAGCCGATGAACCAAGGGTGCTCCGGCAGTTCCACCGCCTCGACCAATTGGTTGTCGTGGGAACGCCCCACGACCGCCATACCGCCGCCCGCCAGCTGCTCCAGATAGTTGTTGTTGAGCTCGTAGCGGTGGCGATGCCGTTCGCGGACCACTTCGGCGTCGTAGATCGCACGCAGCCGACTGCCTTCTTCGAGCCGGCACGGCTGCTCACCCAAACGCATGGTGCCGCCCAAGTCCGAATGCGCGTCGCGCAGTTCGCGCACGCCTTCCGGCGTCATCCATTCCGTAATCAGCGCGACCACCGGATGCGGCGTCTCCGAATCGAACTCGGTGCTGTGCGCCCCTTCCAGGCCCAACCGCGACCGGGCATATTCGATGACCGCCACCTGCAAGCCCAGGCAGATGCCCAGATACGGGATGCAGTTCTCGCGAGCGTAGCGTGCGGCGGCGATCTTGCCTTCGATGCCCCGCTCGCCGAAGCCTCCCGGCACCAAAATTGCCTGCACACCCTCCAGCGCACCCATGCCCGCCTGCTCGAGCTGCTCCGAATCCACGTAGCGTATCTTCACGCGCACCCGACGATGCAGGCCGGCATGCTGCAGCGCCTCATTCAGGGACTTGTACGACTCGGTCAGATCCACATACTTGCCGACCATTGCAATCTTGACCGTCTCGTGCTGCGCCTTCCGGGCGGCCACGACATCCTGCCACCGGGACAGGTCCGCAGGCGGCACCTCCAGCCCGAACTGCTGCACCACGAGATCGTCCAGCTGCTGCTCGTGCAAGGCCAGCGGGATGGCGTGGACGTCCTTCTGGTTGACCACCTCGATGACGGCCGCGTCGCGCACATTCGTGAACAAGGCGATCTTCCTGCGCTGCTCCTCCGGAATGGCCTGGTCGGTGCGGCACAGCAGGATGTCCGGTTGAATGCCGATCGAACGCAACTCCTTGACCGAATGCTGCGTCGGCTTGGTCTTGATCTCGCCGGACACCTTGATGTACGGCACCAGCGTCAGATGGATGAACGCCGCCCGCCCTGTCCCCAACTCCCCGCCCAACTGCCGGATCGCCTCCATGAACGGCAGCGACTCGATATCGCCGACCGTGCCACCGATCTCCACGATGCAGATGTCCGCCTCCGCCGCCCCGAGCCGTACGCAGTTCTTAATCTCGTCCGTAATGTGCGGAATGACCTGCACCGTCGCGCCTAAATAATCGCCGCGCCGCTCGCTCGCGATGACCCGCTCATAGATCTGCCCGGTGGTCCAATTGCTCGCCTTGCTGGCCTGGAAATCGACGAAGCGCTCGTAATGGCCCAAATCGAGGTCCGTCTCCGCGCCGTCCGCCGTCACAAACACCTCGCCATGCTGGAATGGACTCATGGTGCCTGGGTCCACATTGATATAGGGATCCAGCTTGATCATGGAAACCGCCAAGCCGCGCGCTTCCAGCAGCGCCCCCAGCGAAGCCGCCGAAATGCCTTTGCCGAGAGAAGAAACGACTCCGCCCGTTATGAAAACAAACCGCGTCACAAATTGCGCCTTGACGGTTCAGGACGGGGCTACAGGATAGCACATCGGTGCCGCAGGGAGCCTCCGGAAGGATTCCTCGGGGAACTTATAAGGGCCCGGAATAGCCTAAAATGGCATAGTCATTGAAGTTTCGGCCGACGCGCCGGGGCTTCAAGCCAATCACAGGGAGGGCAACATCATGACGCTTAATGTCCATATCGTGGAACGGGTGGTCCGCGTGGCCGCGGGCACCGCGATCCTGTACGTCGGCCTAGTCAATTTCGACATGGCATGGTGGGCATGGATCGGGCTGATTCCGATTGTCACCGGCCTGACCGGCAATTGCCCGGTCTATTCGCTGTTCAATCTCTCCAGCAAATAGCCGGACTCAACGCGGCTGCGCCACGCACTCGAAATGCCCCCACACCAGCCGGAGCTGCGCGTGCTGGTAGATGAGCGGGATCCGACCGCGGCGCCACGGCGGAACCCCCGCCTCCTGCAGCAGCTTCTTTAACCGATGGCGATGCTGCCGGCCGCATGGCCGGCAGCGCTCTCCGCCCGCCCGCAAGCGCACTTCCACATCCGTCTCGATCCGATCCGCCAACTGCGCCTGCAGCGCCTCCCACTCCAGCGTCAGCCCCAGTTCCGGAAGCGACAGCGACGCGCCCTGCCGCCAAGGCCAGCAATTCCCGGCCGGCGCCTCCAGGCGACGCGGCACCAAGTGCAGCCGCCCGCGCCACCGATACAGCGCATAGGCTTCGTACCGATCACTGGGCACCCGATCCTCTCCCGCCTCCAGCGCCACGCGCAGCCAGTTCCGCAACCGCCGCTCGCCCGGCGGCGGAAAGCCTTGGCGCATAATCCAGTAGCGCAACGCATTCAACTGCCGATCCTCGGACAAGCCCGCCAGCAAAGCCACAGGCATGGCGGCCGCCTCGCCCGAATCTTCTTCGGCACGCTCGCGCAGCAGCCGCATCGCATGCGCATGATGCCGCGCCGCCCGCGCCAGCGTCTGCGACAGTCCCGGCCAGCGCGCCTGCAGCACTGGCCACGCCGTACGGCGCAGATAATTGCGCTCCAGACGCTCGTCGCGATTGCTCGGGTCTTCCATGTACGAAAGCCGCTGCTCGTACGCATAACGGGCGATCTGCGCCCGGGCGACTTCCAGCAGCGGCCGCACCAGCTGCGACTCCCCCCAGTCCCGGCGCCATGGCATGCCGGCCGTGCCGGCGACGCCCGCGCCACGCAGCAACTGCAGCAGCAGCGTCTCCGCCTGATCCTCCAGATGGTGGCCTAGAAGCACCGCCGACCCGGGCGGCGCCTGCGCGCGCAGGGCCTGATAGCGGACCCGGCGCGCCTGCGCTTCAAGGCTCTGTCCGGGCTCCAGCGCCACCGCCCGGCGTACGCACTCCAACGGAATGCCCCATGCCGCGCATGCCTGTACGCAATGCCGCTCGAAGCCGTCGGCCGCCGGCTGCAGGCCATGGTTGACATGCACGGCACGCACCGTGCGGCCGCAAGTCCGTCCCAAGGCGTACGCCGCATGCAGCAAGACCGTGGAATCCATGCCGCCGCTGTACGCCACCAGCCAGACGCGTGCGTCCGGACAGGCCGCCAGCAGCTCCGCCAGCGCCTCCGGCACCGTGCGGGACGCACTCACGACTGGAACATGCCGACGCCGAGCAGCCGCTCCTGCCGCCGCGCAACCAAGGCCTCCGGGCCGATCGCCGCCAACTTGCTCAGCCGCTGCGCCAGTTCCTGCTTCAGCGCGGCAGCCATCGTGGCCGGCTCGCGGTGCGCTCCGCCCAGCGGTTCCTCAATGACGCCGTCAATCAGTTCCAGCTTCAGCAGCCGTTCGGAAGTCAGGCCCAATGTCTCCGCTGCATCCTGCGCCCGCTCCGCGCTCTTCCACAGAATGGACGCGCAGCCCTCCGGGGAAATCACCGAATAGATGCTGTACTGCAGCAGCAGCAGGCAATCGCACACGCCGATCGCCAGTGCGCCGCCCGAACCGCCCTCGCCGATGACAACGCTCAGGATCGGCGTCTTCAGTTCCGCCATGACCTCCAGATTGCGGGCGATCGCCTCGCTCTGGCCGCGCTCCTCGGCGCCGATGCCCGGGTACGCCCCCGGCGTATCGATCAGCGTGATGATCGGCATTCCCAGACGCTCCGCCATCCGCATCAGGCGCCGCGCCTTGCGGTAGCCTTCAGGTCGTGGCATGCCGAAGTTGCGTTCCACCTTCTCCTTCGTGTCGCGGCCCTTCTGATGGCCCATTACCATCACCGGCATCCCTTCCAACCGCGCCATGCCCGCCACGATCGCCGGATCGTCCCCATACAGCTGGTCGCCATGCAGCTCGTGGAACTCATCAAACACCTGCGGCAGGTAGTCCAGCGTGTACGGCCGCTGCGGATGCCGGGCCAGCTGCGTAATCTGCCAAGCGGACAGGTTCGAAAAGATGTCCTCGACCAGAGTGCGCCAGCGGCCTTGCAGCCGCTCAATTTCGGCATGCAGATCCAAGTCGCGGTCCGCCCCGACCAGCTGCAGTTCCCGAATCTTCGCCTCCAATTCGGCGATCGGCTGCTCGAAATCAAGAAAATCCGGATTCATGGCACAAGCATCATAACCCAGACGGGCCATACTTGATCTGCGCCGATTTCACGCCGGGCAGGCTTTCCAGATCCAAGCACAGCACGGCGCTCGGCGCCACCTTCCAGGCCGCTCCCAACTCCCAAGTGGTGCAGCTGTGCTGTCCCGTCCATTCGACCTGCACGCCGCAGCGGCCGCGGCGGCGCTCCAACACTTCCCGGATGGCACACGCCGTCTCCGGGCCGCTGTCTCCATTCAAAGCAATGAACAGCTGGCGCGCCCAGCGCCGATCGATCTCGTCGCGGGAGTACAGGCGCTTCGCCCGCAGCCGCACGCGCTCGCTGCGCTCTGCCGTCCGCGGCGGCACCCGCAATTCGCCGTGCACCAGCAGGAATTCTCCCGGCGCCAGCTCCCGGGCACGGCTTACGTCGTCCGTCACCACATCCAAACGCGCCCGTTCGTCCTCAAGTTCGACGAACGCCACATCCCGAGTGCCGGAATGCGTGACCTTCGCCACCACGCCGGCCGTGGCCACCACTTCCTTCAAGCCGTACTTCGGATCCGCATCGCGCACCCGCGCATGCAATTGATCCAGCGTCTTCGACGCCACCTGCTGCGCCATGCTCCGGTACGCTTCGAACGGGTGCCCGCTCAAATAGAAGCCCAGCGCTTGGCGCTCCAGAGCCAAGCGCTCGCCATTCGCATACTCTTCCCCGCCAACCGCCATCTGCGGCGGCGCGGCCTCCTCCTCGGGCGCCTGTCCGAACAGCGATTCCTGACCGATCTCCTTATCCTGCTGCCGACGACGCGCTTCGCCGCGGGTCTGATCCACGGCGCGCGCCATGGCCTGTCGGGAATGGCCCAGCGAATCCAACGCCCCCGCATGGATGAGGGCCAGCAGATTCTTTTCGCTGATGTCGCGCATGTCCAGCCGCAGGCACAAAGCCTCCAGACTCGCGAACGGCGCGTCGCCGCGTGTCGCCGCCAAGCGCTGCGCAAAGCCTTGCCCGACGCCCTTGATGGCCGCCAAGCCGTAGCGAATCTGCCCCTCCTGCGGCACCGCGAAATCCGGATCCGAGAGGTTGACGTCCGGGCCCAGCACCTGCAGCCCCAACGCATTCGCCTCCCGCCACAACTCCGCCAGCTTGTCGGTATCGCCCATCGTGCTGGTCATCGCCGCCGCCATGAACGCGTCCGGGTAATGCTCCTTCAGCCATGCGGTCTGGTATGCCAGCAAGGCATACGCCACGGAGTGCGACTTGTTGAATCCGTACTCCGCGAACTCCTGCATCAAGTCGAAAATCCTCTTCGCGTCATGCGCCTGCAGGCCGTGGCGCACCGCCGCCTCCTGAAAGCTTCGGCGGTGCCGGGCCATCTCTTCCGGCTTCTTCTTGCCCATGGCCCGGCGCAGCAAATCCGTTTCGCCGAGCGTATAGCCGGCCAGCGAGCGGGCGATCTGCATGACCTGCTCCTGATACAGGATTACGCCGAATGTCGGTGCCAGAATCGGCTCCAGATCCGGGTGCAAGTAATTGATCCGCGACGGGTCGCGCTTGCAGCGGATGTATTCCTCGTCCATCTTCGAGTTCAGCGGCCCCGGCCGGTACAGCGCCACCAGCGCCACCAGATCGTCGAAGCAGTCCGGCTGCATGCGCTGCACCAGATCGCGCATGCCGGCGCTTTCCAACTGAAACACTTCCGTCGTCCGCGCCGATTGCAGCAGCCGGTAGGTCGCCGCATCGCCCAGCGGCAGCGACTCCAGCTCCAGCGCCGCTTCGCCCTGCTCCGCACGCCGGGCATTGACCATGCGCATGCACTGATGCAGCACGGTCAGCGTGCGCAGCGCCAGAAAGTCGAACTTGGTCAGGCCGATCGCTTCGATGTCGTCCTTGTCGTACTGCGTGATCGCCATCTCGGACAGGCGCGGATCGTAGTACAAGGGCGAATAGTCGGTCAGGACGCCGGGCGAAATCACCACGCCGGCCGCATGCCTCCCGACATTGCGCGCCACGCCTTCCAGCCGCAGCGCCACTTCGTACAGATGCGCCCCCGTCATGTCCTCCGGATGGGTCACCATCTCCCGGAACTCGTCCGATTCCTTCTGCGCCCGCTCCAGCGTGATGTCCAGCTCCCGCGGCACGGCGCGGGCCAGCCGGTCGCAGTAGCCGTACGGCGCCCCCAGAGCCCGCCCCACATCGCGGATGACCGCCTTGGCCGCCATCGAGCCGTAAGTGATGATCTGCGCCACCCGCTCGCGGCCGTAGCGCTCACGCACATACTCGATCACTCGGTCGCGCTGCCGGTAGCAGAAGTCGATGTCGAAGTCCGGCATGCTGACGCGTTCGGGGTTGAGGAAGCGCTCGAACAGCAGGTCGTAGCGCAAGGGGTCCAGCCCGGTGATGCCCAGCGCGTACGCCACCAGCGAGCCGGCTCCCGAGCCGCGCCCCGGCCCGACCGGAATGTCGTGGCGCACCGCCCATGCCACGAAGTCCGCGACGATTACGAAATAGCCGCTGAACCCGGTCTTGTGGATGACATCCAACTCGCCATCGAGCCGTGTCTGGTAATCGCCCTCCTCCGCCGCCATCTGCCCGGCGGAGCGCAGCCGCTCGAGCCGCTGCGCCAACCCCTCCCGAGCCAGCCGGTCCAGATAATCGTCCATCGGCTCGCCTTCGGGCGTCGGATAGGCCGGCAGCAGCGTGCGCCCCAGTTCGAGACGGACATTGCAGCGCTGCGCCAACCGCACCGTGTTCTCGATTGCTTCGGGATGGCCCTCGAACGCCTCCTGCATCTGGGCGGCATCGCGCAAATACTGCTCCTTGCTGAACTCGCGGACCCGGTCCGCGTCGTTGATGCGGCAGCTGTTGCGGATGCAGACCCGCACCTCATGCGCCTCGAAGTCCTGGCTCGACAGGAACCGCACGTCGTTGGTCGCCACCAGCGGCACGCCGTGCGCGGCAACCAGGTCCAGCGCGACATGCAGATAGTCGTCCTCGTGCTCGCGGTCGGTGCGCGTCGCTTCGATGTAGTAGCGTCCCGGAAAATGCTCCATCCAGTACGCCAGCGCCGTCTCGGCCAGACGCCGGCTGTCCTTAAGCACCGCCTGTCCCAAATCGCCCGACATGCCCCCGGACAGCACGATCAGCCCCGCATTGCGCACTGCCAGCTCCCGGCGCGTGATGCAGTCCCGGCCCGCTTGGTAGCGCTCGCTTAGCAGGCAGCACAGGTTCTGATAGCCCTCCGCGTTCTGGCACAACAGCACCGCCCGCACCGGCTTGTCCCGGGCCCGAGGTGCTTCCAGACTGACGTCAGCGCCGAGAATCGGCTTGATCCCATAGCGCAAGGCCGCACGATAGAACTTGACGGCGGCGAACAGGTTGTCGCGATCGGTCAGCGCCACCGCCGGCATCCCAAGCTCCGCCGCCCGCGCCATCAGCGGCTCGATGCGCAGCAGCCCGTCGTCCAGCGAGTACTCGGTATGCAAATGCAGATGGACGAAATCCTTCATGCCGCGCATGCCTCCAGCGCCGCCCGCACCGGCGCGTAGCTGCGGCGATGATGCCGTCCGGGCCCGAACTCCAGAAGCGCCCGTAGATGCACGGGCGCCGGATAGCCCTTGTGCCGGGCGAACCCATAGCAGGGCTCCTGCGCATCGCAATGGCGCATCCAGGCATCGCGCGCCTCCTTGGCCAGCACCGAAGCCGCACTGATGCACGCGACCCGCGCATCGCCGCCCACGATCGCCGTCGCCGGATACGGCAGCTCCGGGCAGCGGTTGCCGTCCACCAGCACATGACGGACGGACTCCGGCAAGCGGCCGACCGCTTCCGTCATCGCCTGCAGGCTGGCTTGCAGAATGTTGATGCGGTCAATCTCCGGCGCCGACACGAAAGCCACCGCATACGCCTGCGCGCAGGCCCGGATCTGCACGGCCAGCTGCACCCGCCGCGCCGGCGTCAACTGCTTGGAATCCGTCAGGCCGGCCGGCCGGCAACCAGCCGGCAGCAGCACCGCCGCCGCCGCCACCGGCCCCGCCAACGCCCCGCGCCCTGCTTCGTCCACGCCCGCCACGCCTTCCAAATCCTCCAAGCCGGCCGGCACCGGAAGCAACTCCGTCAGAACAGGCATGGCGGCAGGCAGACTCGTCGAAGCATGGGCGGGGACGCTCGTCCGGCATTTTACCGAAGCATGAATCCCGCCCTCTGCAACGCCCGCCCATCCGCCATGCCGGCACGCCATGCCGCCGCCGCGGGCCGAGCCCCCTATAATTTCCAGCACCGCCGCTTCCCTGCCTGCCCCGACCATGCCCTCTCCGCTTCGCGCCGCCGTCATCGGGGTCGGCTACCTCGGCCGCTTCCATGCCCAGAAGTACGCGGCTCTGGACGCCTGCGAACTAATCGGCGTCGCCGACACGAACCCGGAACATCTGGCGGCCGCCGTCGCGGAACTGGAGGTGCCGGGCTTCGCCGACTACCGCGACCTGCTCGCGCAGGCCGATGCCGTCAGCATCGTCGCGCCGACCCGCCAGCACCATGCGATCGCCCGCGCCTGCCTGACTGCCGACTGCCACGTGCTCGTCGAAAAGCCGTTCACGACCTCCATTGAAGAAGCCTCCGAACTGATCGAACTGGCCCGGATGCGCCGGCGCATCCTCCAAGTCGGCCTGCTGGAACGCTTCAACGCCGCCTTCTGCGCCCTGATGCAGGGCCTGCAAGCACCGCGGTTCATCGAAGTCCATCGCCTCGCGCCCTGGAACCCGCGCAGCGGCGAAATCGACGTGACGCTGGATCTGATGATCCACGACATCGATCTGACGCTGACCGTGGTCGGCGAGGAGCCCCGCGAGATCCGCGCCAGCGGCGCCGCCGTGGTCGGCGACGCGCTCGACATTGCCAACGCCCGGCTGGAATTTCCCGGCGGCTGCGTCGCCAACGTCACCGCCAGCCGCCTGAGCCGCCGTCAGGAACGCCGCATGCGCGTGTTCCAGCACCGCTCCTGCTACGCGCTGGATCTGCACAAGCGCGAACTGGACCTGTACCGCCTGCGCGACGGCGCCGCCGCTCCGGAAGAACGCGTCGAGCACACGACCGAAGCGTTTCAGGAAACCGACTCGCTGCGTGGCGAGATCGAGCACTTCCTGACCTGCATCGCCACCGGCGAGCCGCCGCTGGTCGGAGGCGAAGACGGCCTGCGCGCCCTGCGCACCGCCTTGGAAATCAACCGGCGCATGCAACACACCCCCGGCCCATGAACGCGCCCATCCCCATTCTCGACCTGTCCGCCCAGCATGCGGCCCTGCAGGCCGACCTCGAAGCCGCCGCCCTGCGCGTCCTGCGCAGCGGCCGCTACGTTCTGGGTCCGGAAGTCGAAGCCTTCGAAGCCGAATTGGGCGCGGAACTCGATGGCGCGCACGTCGTCAGCTGCGCTTCCGGCACGGACGCGCTATGCCTCGCCCTGCGGGCGCTGGAGATCGGCCCCGGCGACGACGTGCTGGTGCCTGCATTCACGTTCGCCGCCTCGGCCGAGGCGGTCGCACTCACCGGCGCGACGCCCGTCTTCGCAGACATTGAGCCGGACTCGTTCCTGCTCGACCTCGCCGCCTGCCAGCGCGCGCAGACCGGCAGGATCAAGGCTGTCATCGCGGTGCACCTGTTCGGCCGCCCTCTCGACATCGCCGCACTGCGCACCGCGCTCGGCCCGGGCGTGGCCGTCATCGAAGACTGTGCTCAGAGTTTCGGAGCCCGATGCGACGGGCGTGCGACCGGCGGCCTCGGCGAGGTCGGCTGCTTCAGCTTTTTTCCGAGCAAGAACCTCGGCGCCTGCGGCGACGGCGGCGCCGTAGCAACCCAAGATCCTGGACTCGCCGAACGGCTGCGCATGCTGCGCAACCACGGCTCCCGCCAGATGTACCGACATGAAGCCTTGGGCCTCAACAGCCGCCTGGACGAATTGCAGGCCGCCATCCTCCGCGTCAAACTGCCGCACATCGACGCATGGAACCGCCAACGCCAAGACGTCGCCCGCCGCTACGCCGAACGGCTGCAAGCGTTCCCGAGCCTGAAGCTGCCTGCCGATGCGCCCGGCCATGTGTGGCACCAATACACCGTGCAAAGCCCGCAACGCGACGCGCTCCAGAAGCAGCTGGGCCAAGACGGCATCGACAGCCGCGTCTACTATCCGATTCCCCTGCACCGCCAGAGCGCCTACGCGCATTGGGCGCCGGACGGCGCCTTGCCGGCCGCGGAGCAGGCTTGCGCCGAATGCCTGTCCCTGCCGATGTACCCGGAACTCGAAGACGCGCAACTCGACCGCATCGCCGCCAGCCTCACCCGTGCCGCCGCCTGACATCCGCAGCCTGATGCTGGTCGCCGGCGAAGCCTCGGGCGACCAGTACGCCGCGCAACTGGCCCACGAACTGCGCGCCCGGCATCCGGACTGGACTTTCTGCGGCATGGGCGGCGAAGCCTCGCGCCAAGCCGGCATCGAACTCGATGTCGATTCCACCCGCCTTGCGGTCGTCGGCCTGATCGAGGTCTTGCGCCACTACCGGGAAATCCGGCAGGCCCTCGCCGCATTGAAGCGGCAGATACGCACCCGGCGCCCGGACCTCCTGATCCTGATCGACTATCAGGAATTCAACATGCAACTGGCGCGGTATGCGCATCGGCGCGGCGTGCCCACGCTGTTCTTCATCAGCCCGCAAATTTGGGCCTGGCGCCCGCGGCGCGTACGCACCATTCGCCGCCATGTCGGCCGCATGGCCGTCATCCTGCCGTTCGAGCAGGAGTTCTACCGCAAGCACGGCGTGCCGGTGCGCTACGTCGGCCACCCCTTGTGCGGACAGGCGCGTCCGGAACAGGACGCGCAAGCCGTGCGCGAGCGCTGGGGACTGGAGACCGGGCGGCCCGTGGTCGGACTGTTTCCGGGCTCGCGCCGCAGCGAACTGGAACGCCTCATGCCGGTATGCGCGGGTGCGGTCGAACGGCTGCGCGCGCACCCGTCCCGTCCTCAGTTCGCGCTGCTGATGGCGCCCGGCATGAAGGAATCGGACTACGCGCCCTGGCTGGCCGGCAACGCTCCCGTCGCCTGCATGCAGGAACCCGTCTACGATGCGATGCAGGTCTGCGACATGGCGATGGCCGCCTCCGGCACGATCACGCTGCAGCTCGCCCTGATGCACGTGCCGTTCTGCATGATGTACCGCATGGCCGCGCCCACCTACGCCATCGCCCGCCTGCTGGTAAAGACGGATCGCTACTGCCTGCCCAACATCATCGCCGATGCGCCGCTGGCCGAAGAACTGATTCAGGATGAAGCCACCCCGAAGCGCGTCGCGGCGGCGCTGACGCCATGGCTCGACGACCCCGGCCCTTTAAAAGAGGCGAGCACACGGCTGCAGGTCGTGGAAGAGAAGCTGGGACCGGCCGTCGGCATGGCCCGGCTGGCCGACTGCGTGGAGGAAATGCTGGAAGAATAGAAGCGAAGACCGCCTGCTCTCTCGGCTCATATTGCACCAAAGCCTCAAAAGGCCTGTATGAATGGAACGCGCCGCATTTAAATGAATATCGCAACATTTAATTAATGTGTCTCTATTAATGTATGATTTATATGATATTTTATTGGGTAAATGGTTTTATCCCGGGAAATTTATGCCGCATTAAATCAGCAGAAGCTCGGATTCCGCAAGTCGTGCCACCCCAAAGCGCTGCGGCCTTTATTGATTCCGCGCCACTCAATCTGGTATCCTAATCATGCCCCGGAGGGATCGTCCTTCGGATTGCCTGCTTCCCCAAATCCGCCACCGATGCCCGTCAAGAATCGCACCATTTTCACACGGGACAACCTCGAGGTCCTGCGCGGCATGGAGGATGGCTGCATCGACCTCATATATCTTGATCCCCCATTCAATTCCAATGCGGATTACGCCGCGCCCGTCGGCTCGCCTTCCGACGGCGCAGCCTTCAAGGACACGTGGTGCCTGTCGGACATCAATCTGGCATGGCATGGACAAATCGAGGACTCGAACCCCGGACTCTACAGCCTGCTGACCGCGACTCGCGCCATTCACGGCAAGTCCATGATGAGCTACCTGATCTACATGGCCGTGCGCATGCTTGAAATCCACCGGGTGCTGAAGGACGACGGCAGCCTGTACTTGCATTGCGACCCGCACGCCAGCCACTATCTGAAACTGATGATGGACGCGATCTTCGGCAAGGGCCTGAAAAACGAAGTGGTCTGGTTCTATACGGACACCCCAGGCCGGCCGAAAACCTATTATCCGCGCAAGCACGACGTGCTGTTCTTCTATACGAAGGGCAAATCGTGGACGTTCAACGACCAAGACATTCGGGTGCCCATCAAGGAGGCCTCCAAAGACCGGTACCGATACAGCCGCACGCTGGGCGGGAAGGATTATCTGGGCGGCGAGGCCGTACGCAAGGGCAAGGTGCCCGAAGACGTCTGGCTCATGCCGACGGTGAAAAAGAACTCCCGGGAAGCCACCGGCTATCCGACGCAAAAGCCGCTGGCCCTGCTGGAACGCATCATCCGAGCTTCTTCCGACGAGGGCGACATGGTGATGGATCCGTTCTGCGGCTGCGCGACGGCCTGCATTGCGGCCGAGCGGCTCGGCCGCCAATGGGTGGGCATCGATCTGAGCGTACGGGCCTGCGAACTGGTCAAGCAGCGGCTCCTCACGGATCTGGCCATCGGCAGCGATGAATCCCCCGCCCTGCTCGGCGAGGTCATTCACCGAACGGATGCCCCGGACGACCGTCCGGGCCAGAAATCCAGCGACCGGAACATCAAGGACTTCCTGTACGGGCAGCAGGACGGGCTGTGCAACGGCTGCAAAGTGCATTTCCGCCTGCGGAATATGACGATCGACCACATCGTGCCGCGCAGCAAGGGCGGGAGCGACGCCGACGGCAACAAGCAACTGCTGTGCGGCGCATGCAATAGCCTCAAGGGCAACCGCCCGCAAGAATACCTGCTGACGGCATTGGAGAAGATTCAATAGGGGCGGACCATCGCCATTCTTGAAGATGGGCAGGCCGCGTTTCGCCGATGCCCGTTGCCGTGCCGGAAATAGGCCTGAAGCCTGATTGGATGCGGTGATGTATGCATAGTTTATCCAAGTTTATAGATTTAAGATAACTTTTGTAACTTGTGTATAATTGACCCATGGATCCGCTTCTGAACCCTTATTCGCCCGGCGCAGGCACGCCTCCGCCGGAACTTGCCGGACGTGATGATTTGCGCGAACGAGCATGGATATCAATGGAGCGAATCCGGCGGGGGAAATCCGCCAAAAGCATCATGATGGTAGGTTTGCGCGGCGTGGGCAAGACCGTGCTGCTCGAAACCATCCGCCGCCAAGCCGAATCCCGGAAGCTTTGCGCGTTGCATGTCGAAGCATCCGAGGATAGATCTCTGCCGGCGCTGCTGGCACCGCAACTTCGGGTCGCCCTTTTGAAACTCAGCCGGACGGAACGTGCGAAAGACTGGGCGGAGAAGGGATTGCGGGCACTTGCCGGCTTCGCCAAAGCCATCAAGGTGCACTATGCCGATCTCGAAGTCGCTCTCGATTTCGAGCCTGAACCCGGCCTTGCCGATAACGGCGACTTGGAACAGGATCTATCCGACTTGCTGGCGACTGCAGGCACGGCCGCGCAACAAACCGAAACGTCGGTCGTGATGTTCGCGGACGAGTTGCAATATGTCCCCACCGAACAACTGGCTGCTTTGATCCGCGCTCTGCATCACTGCGCTCAGCGCCAACTGCCGATTACGCTTCTGGGAGCCGGGCTTCCCCAGCTGAGGGGACGCATGGGCAACGCCAAGTCGTACGCCGAACGTCTCTTCGAATTTCCCGAAGTGGGTCCGCTGGATGCGGATGCTGCCAGAGCGGCGATCGTCATCCCCGCCGAGAATGAAAGTGTCACGTTTGCAGAGGATGCCGTCGCCGAAATCATCCGGAAGACAGAAGGCTACCCTTACTTTCTTCAGGAATGGGGCAAGCATGTCTGGGATGAAGCCGAAAGCGCACCTATCACTCTCGCCGATGTCCATCATGCCTCCGAACTGGCAGTAGCCACGCTCGACCAAAGTTTTTTCCGTGTGCGATTGGACCGGCTGCGCCCGTTCGAGACCAAATACCTACGCGCCATGGCAGACCTCGGCCCGGGTCCGCACCGGTCCGGAAACATCGCCAAACGGCTCGGGCGCAGCGCAAGCAGCGTCGCGCCCACTAGGAGCCGCCTTATCACAAACGGCATGATCTGGAGCCCGAGCCATGGCGACACGGCGTTTACGGTGCCGCTGTTCGACCAGTTCATGCGATGCCAGATGCCTGGAAATGCATGGCAGGACGCATGATGGGATTCATCCCGGCGATACGGCCTTGCCCCATATTTTGCATATTAGCCGAAGCAAATTCTGCATATCAGCCGAAAATGGGGTCGTGGCGATGCCGCCGCCACATTGCCAACCAAGCGAATTCTTCTAAAAAATAATATTATTAATCAATGGCTTGCTTAATTTTCACGACGGTAATGGCGATTTTTCCAGTCACCAAGCAAGCAAATTCGGCCTGCAGCATCCATACGGGAACACCGCAGAGTCACCCGCATCGGCAGGAACATCACCAAAATAATGCGCAAGACACCGGCCAACTGCCTCATTCAGGAGGGTTCACGGTTGGCGCCGGGTGGCACGAAAGATTGTAGAATGCCCTCAGGAACCACGGGTCGCCATGCCCCAACCATGACGCAGACCGAGCAAAACATCATGGGAGACAGACAGCATGCGGATGTAGCGGCAACGCCGGAAGTCAGGCCTCCGGTCCGTGCGGTTCCCAAGACCAGGACCGCCAAACCCCGGGTACGCATCCTGCGCGGCGATTGCATGCAGGTGATTCGAAAAAGGGTTGCGCCCGAAAGCATCAACCTGATCTTCACCTCCCCCCCGTATGCCGACCAGCGCAAAAACAACTACGGCGGCATTCCTCCGCACAAGTACGTCGAATGGTTCCTTCCGCGCGCCCAAGCCTTCCAAACATGTTTGCACCCCGAGGGTTCATTCGTCCTGAATATTAAGGAAAAGGCGATAGGCGGGGAACGGCACACCTATGTGCTTGAACTGATTCTTGCGCTCAGGCAGCAGGGCTGGCACTGGGTGGACGAATATTGCTGGCACAAGAAGAACTGCTATCCCGGAAAATGGCCGAATCGCTTTCGCGACTCATGGGAGAGGCTGCTGCACTTCACCCTGCAAAAGGAATTCAAAATGCGCCAAGAAGCAGTCATGGTGCCAACTGGAGACTGGATGCACGCCCGCCTCAAGACCTTATCCAAGACCGATCAAATCCGGGACCTCTCGCGCAATAGCAATGGCTTCGGCAAACGCATTGCCAACTGGGTGGGACGCGACATGGCCTATCCGACCAACGTGCTGCACTTTTCAACGGAATGCGGCTACAAAAATCACCCGGCAGCCTTCCCTGTGGCCCTGCCGGACTGGTTCATCCGACTATTTACAGACCCGGGAGATACGGTTCTGGACCCCTTCGCCGGTTCCGGTACGACGCTTGTGGCAGCACAGGCACTGGAAAGACATAGCATCGGCATCGATACCAAAGCGGAATATTGCAACGTAATGCGCGAGAGGATGCGGACGTGAGTTCGCCAGCATATCCCGACTGGTGGGAGCAGGCAAAACCTGAATTGCACGCGGCCGCAGATGATTTCCTGATGCGTCTGGAAGCAAAGTTGGAAGAATCACCTGAAAAAATCGTCAAAAGGAAAAACCCGTTCCTGTTTCGAACGAAAACCGACGATGCGCAAGAGCTCGTATCCGCATTAATTGACGCTTTCCGTTCCTCCAGCGAAGAACCCATTTTCGGTGAAACACTCGAAAACATGGCGGTCACTATTTGTACACATGCAAAACATGGGAGGAAATCCGGCATTGAAGGCATTGACCTCGAATACGATGAAGACCGCAACACCCGTGTGCTAGTGCAGGTGAAATCCGGCACCAACTGGGGCAACTCAAGCCAGAATAAAGCCTTGGCAGATAGGTTTGCCAAAGCGACTCGAATTTTGAAGCAAGGCAAATCTGTCAAACATGTCCGATGTATTGAAGGCTGCTGCTATGGAGCAAGCGGACGCAAGTACAAAGGGAATCACGAACAAATCGTCGGACTGGAGTTCTGGAACGAAATATCTGAATGGCCAAGCACCAGCGCTGCCATATTGGACATTCTCGGAAGAACTGAAAAGAAAAATTTGCAGGCTGCCGTGCAGCAGGCTCAAGCACGAGTCGCTAAATACTTAGAGGAACAATGCGTATTGGATGCAAGCGGAAAGAATATTCGCTGGGACCAACTTCTTAAACTGGTACTAGCACCCAAGCGCAAACGTGCCAAAAAGTCATCCGATGACGATGCTGATGCCGCGTTGCAGTGCTCTTGAACCAAGTCGTATACCTCTGCTTCGCCTGCGACCCTTCGCCGTTGACAATAAGTTGCCGATGGGCAGCCCCACACCCTGAAGGAGCCTATCGTGACTTTATATTTTCTGGATTCACACCACGCCTTCGACGGAATGGAAGTTCCTCGAGAGTACATGATTTTGCACCAAACCAGCGCAGTTGAGGGAAAGAACGTCTCTTTCTACGCCACAGCCACCACCGAAGCAGAAGCCGTCGTCCGGATCTTTCCGGAACTGGTTGATGTCGGCATCGAGGCCATTCTGGGGAACGCTCCACAAAACGTGCAGCAGCGCTATCGCGCTCACCTGCACGACGACCCGCATTGGGCAATCGTGCGAGCCGACGAACTGGGTCCGGCCAACCTTCGGCAAGTCAACCACGCCTACAACCGGAATTGCTTCCAAGACTACACCGAAGCGGAAATCCGGAAACTGTTCGGCATTAAAATCAGGTGGGGCGTACTGCAGCGTGTGCGCCTTTAGGCCGCTTCCTCATCATCGGAACTTAGAATCTTGAACCTCCATGAAAAACCTCCTCATCCTTCTCGACACCGACCCGCAACCGTCCGCCTTCGACCAAGTGGTGGCGCATGATGCGGGCGCGGATGCCGTGCTCGCCTACGGCGGCGTCACTCCCGACAATTGCTTCGCCTTGGTGGAAGGCGCCATCTACACCCGCGCTCCGAAGGACAAGCGGCATACCGCCATCCTGATCGGCGGCAGCGACCTGAGGCAGGCCCAAGCTTTGGCCGAAGCCGTGCGGTCGCAATTCTTTTCGAACTTCCGCGTCTCGGTCGCGTTGGATGCGAACGGCTGCAACACGACGGCCGCCGCTGCGGTCGCGACGCTGGGAGCCGCGCATCCTTTGGAAGATGCGCATGCTGTGGTGCTGGCGGGCACCGGCCCGGTCGGGCTTCGCGCCGCCGCCATGCTGGCGCAATCCGGCGCCCGTGTCCGCTTGACCTCCCGCAAGCTCGAGCGTGCGCAGCAAGCGTGCGACGGCATTGCAGAACGTTATAGCCTAAAAGCAGAACCGATGGCCGTCACGAATGCCGACGAGACGGCCGCTGCGATTGACGGCGCAGCGGTCGTATTGGCGACCGGCCAGACCGGCGTGCTGCTGCTGCCCCTTGAAGTGCGCCGTGCCGCCGCTTCGTTGCGCGCCGTCGCCGATGTCGGCACCTGCCCGCCGCTCGGCATTGAGGGCATGGAACTCGACGACCGCGGTCGTCGGGACGGCGACGCGCTGCTGTTCGGCGGACTGGCGGTCGGTTCTCTAAAGCTACGCGCCCAGCGCACGATGATCGGACGCTTGTTCGAACGCCATGATCAGGTCTGGGATGCTGCGGAAGTCTTGGCTCTGGCGCGGGAACTCCACGCGAACTGACGTTGCTTCAGAGTACAAAGCATTAAGCAGGATTGACGGAGCATGCCATGCCAAGCACTCAGGTGAAATTCACCATGCAACTCGATAGCGGATTGCTCGAGGAATTGCGCACTCTGGCGAAAGGCGAAGAACGCCATGTCCAAAATGTCGTTGCGGAAGCCGTAATCAGACTGCTCGAAGAGAGACGGCAGGAAAGGGCGCAGCCTGATGTGCTACGCGCCTATCAAGAAAGCCGTGCCCGTTTTCGTTCGCTGTATGGAAAGCTCGCATCATCTTGAGCCGCTTAGCTTTCCGGACAGCCGGCTTCGCGAGAATACCTGAACTGCCTGAGGCCCCGGCATGGACTGGGGACCCGCGCAACGACAGCGGACAGATCCGGAAGGCTTCGAGCCTCTACGAAGGCCGGCGCCGCTGCAGTTCGGCATCGATGCGCTCGACCTGCTCTTTGATGTCTTGGGCCTTGTAGCCCTGCTCCAGCTTCCCGCGGGCTTCTTCCACTTCCTGATAGTGGCTGCGCAGCTGCCGGTAGTACTGGCCCAGCAAGGTGTCGGGGTCTTCCTGATCGCGAAGCATCCGCTCGCGGACCGCCTGCTGCTTCTGCATGATCGTCATGAGGGCCGCGAAACTCACGCCCATCCGGAAATCGTAGGGCTTGTAGCTTTGCAGGTTCGTCACGTTCGGCTTGAGTTCCGCGACGATCCGGGACATGGTGTCGCGGAAGTTCATCAGATCCTCGGCGAACTCCGCGTCCAGCTCGTACAGTTCGATAAGTTGCGGGATGAGTTCCACGATCCGCACGCGCTCATCATCGTAGGCGAGCAGTGCCGCCAGCAGTCCGCCTTCCAGTTCCGCGGTCGGCGCGATGGCCTCATCCAATTGCGCGGCATAGGCGGCGCGTCGGGCCTTGAGTTCGTCCAGCTCCAGTTCCTGCAGGGATTCCAGCGGCGCCAAGCGCCGGAAATCGATCATCGGATGCGACGGCTCGCTTTCGGCGAAGGCAGGCGCACCGGCACCGACCCACAGGACGGCGGCAAGGATGAAGGACAGGCGAAACGGCATGGATGGGGCGCGAGCGGAAACCAGTATAGCCCATGCGCGGCCTGCGCCGGGAAAAAACGGCGCATTTCGGCGGACAGTGTAAAATGGGCATCGCTTCGGGTTGCGCACGCCATTCTCCGAATGTCGGGAGCGGTGTCTGCCTGAACCACAGATTTCAATTCCATGCCCTGCTGACCGGCCGATGCCCGAATCTCGGATACTTGCCAACGCCATCCGGGCCTTGAGCATGGATGCTGTCGAAATGGCCGCCTCCGGGCATCCCGGCATGCCCATGGGCATGGCGGACATTGCGGAAGTCCTGTGGCGCAAGCATCTGCGGCACAACCCGAACAACCCGCAGTGGCCCAACCGGGACCGCTTCGTGGTTTCCAACGGCCACGGCTCGATGCTGTTGTACAGCCTGCTGCATCTGACCGGCTATCCGCTGTCGCAAGAAGATCTGCAAGCGTTCCGCCAGCTGGGCTCCCGCACGCCGGGGCATCCGGAACTGGATCGGGAAATCGGCGTGGAGACCACCACCGGCCCGTTGGGCCAAGGCTTGGCGAACGCGGTCGGCATGGCGCTGGCCGAGCGGCTTTTGGCTCAGCAGTACAACCGTAGCGCGCACCAGATCATCGACCACTTCACGTATGCCTTCGCCGGTGACGGCTGCCTGATGGAAGGCATCTCGCACGAAGCCTGCAGCTTGGCCGGCACGTTGCGTCTGGGCAAGCTGATTGTGTTCTACGACGACAACGGCATTTCCATCGACGGCCGGACCGAAGGCTGGTTCACAGACCAGACGCCCCAGCGCTTCGCCGCGTACGGCTGGCATGTGGCACCGAAAGTCGACGGGCACGACCCTCACGACGTGGACGCGGCGATTGCGGCGGCCAAAAAGGATCATCGGCCCTCGCTGCTGTGCTGCCGCACGATCATCGGCTTCGGCGCACCGCGCAAGTCCAACACCGCCGCCGCGCATGGCGCTCCGTTGGGGGCGCGGGAAATCCGCTCGGCGCGCAAGGAACTGGACTGGCCGCATCCGCCGTTCGAAGTCCCGGACGAGATCCGCCAAGCCTGGGATGCCCGCGAACGCGGGGCGCAACTGGAAGCCGAATGGCGCACCCGCATGGAGGCCTACGCCGAAGAATATCCGGAGAAGGCGCGGGAATTGGAGCGGCGCATCGAGGGCCGGCTCCCGGTTCTGTTCGAGAAGGCCCTCGAGGAGCATCTCCGGCGGCAAATCGAAGCCCCGGAGCGCGCCGCCACGCGCAAGCATTCCGGCAACACGCTGGATGCCATCGCCTTCACCCTGCCGGAACTGATCGGCGGCTCCGCCGACCTGACCGGCTCCAACAACACGAAGGCCAAGGGGCAGCGGGTGATCCATCCGGACGAGCCCGGCGGCCATTACCTGTATTACGGCGTGCGCGAATTCGGCATGAGCGCCATCATGAACGGCCTCGCCCTGCACGGCGGCTTCATTCCGTACGGCGGCACGTTCCTGACCTTTTCCGATTATGCGCGCAATGCGATCCGCATGGCGGCCCTGATGCGCCAGCGCGTCATCTTCGTGCTGACGCACGATTCTATCGGTCTGGGCGAAGACGGCCCGACCCATCAAGCGGTCGAGCACATTGCCAGCCTCCGGCTGATTCCGGATCTGGACGTGTGGCGCCCGGCCGACGGCATCGAGACCGCCATCGCTTGGAAATGCGCCTTGCAGAACTCCGCCGGGCCGACCGCGCTGGTGCTGTCGCGCCAGGCCGTCGGACACCTGAAGCGTTCGGCGAAGACGACCGCGCTCATAGAGCGCGGCGGCTACGTGCTGAAAGACACGAACGAGACGCCGGACCTGATCCTGATCGCCACCGGCTCCGAGACGGGCTTGGCCATGAAATGCGCCCGAGCGCTCGGGCTGGCCCGCATCCGCACCCGCGTCGTATCCATGCCGTGCATGGAACGCTTTGCCCGCCAAGACCCCGAATACATCGCGCACGTGCTGCCGCCGAACGTGGGCGCCCGAATCGCCATCGAGGCCGGAGTCGGCGCCGGTTGGCAACGCTGGCTGGGCGCCAAGGGACGCATGCTCGGCGTCGAAACCTTCGGCAGTTCCGCGCCGGGCGCGCAACTTATGGAACACTTCGGCATTACGTCCAGCAACCTCAAAACCATGGCCCGCGAACTTCTGCGGCAAGGAGCAACCCCAACATGAGCATTCGCATCGGCATCAACGGCTACGGCCGCATCGGGCGCAACATCCTGCGCGCCCTCTACGAGTCCGGCCGGCAGCAGGACATCTGCATTGCCGCCATCAACGACATCGGCGACCTCAAGGCCAGCGCGCATCTGACCCGCTACGACACCGCGCATGGGCCGTTCGCCACACCGATCGAGGTCGAGGACGGCGCCATGACCGTCGGCGGCGACCGCATCCGGTTCACCGCCTGCCGCAACCCGGCCGACATCCCTTGGCGCGAGGCGGGCGTGGATGTGGTGATCGAATCGACCGGCCTGTTCGCATCCCGCGCGAAGGCGCAGGGCCATCTGGACGCCGGCGCGCCTCGGGTGCTGATTTCGGCACCGGCCGGCACGGATGTCGACGCCACCGTGGTGTACGGCGTCAACCACGACCAGCTGCGCGCCAGCCACACCGTCGTCTCGAATGCATCCTGCACCACCAACTGCCTGGCGCCGCTGGCCAAGGTGCTGCTCGACACGGTCGGCATCCAGTCCGGCATCATGACCACCATCCACTCCTACACCAACGATCAGGTGCTGACCGATGTGGCGCACAGTGATCTGCGGCGGGCGCGCGCAGCCACGCAATCAATGATTCCGACCGCCACCGGAGCGGCCCGCGCCGTCGGCCTGGTGCTGCCGGAACTGGACGGGCGGCTGGACGGCTTCGCCATGCGCGTGCCGACCATCAACGTGTCGGTCGTAGACTTGAGCTTCACGACCGCTAAGGAAACCAGCGTCGAAGCGATCAACGCCGCGATGCGAGCGGCAGCGGAAGGCCCGCTGCAGGACGTGCTGGCCTACAGCGAAGACCCGCTGGTGTCCATCGATTTCAACCACAACGCCGCTTCGTCGGTCTTCGACGCCTCGCTCACCAAGCAGCTTCCGGGCAACCTGTACAAGATACTCTCATGGTACGACAACGAGTGGGGCTTTTCGAACCGCATGCTGGATGTCGTCGGCGCCTGGATGCGCGCGCCTGCATGAGCACCCTCCCGAGCCTTCCGAACACGCTCAAGCCAGGCAGTCGGGTGCTGCTACGCTCCGACCTCAACGTGCCCATGCAAGACGGCCGCGTCACGGCGGACGACCGCATTCGCGCCAGCGCCGGTACCGTCCGGCGCCTGCTTCGCGCCCGCGCCCGCGTGCTGATCATGTCGCATCTGGGACGCCCGAAAGAAGGCATCTACCAGGCTTCCGCATCACTGGAGCCGATCGCTTCGGCGCTGGCCGAACGGCTGAATGCGCCTGTCGCATTCGCCCGCGACTGGATCGGCGGGGTGCAGGCCCGGCCCGGCAGCGCCACGCTGCTGGAGAATGTGCGCTTTCTGGAAGGCGAGACCGGCGACAGCGAAACGCTGGGGCGGAAGATGGCCGAGCTGTGCGATGTGTACGCCATGGATGCCTTCGGCAGCGCCCACCGGGCGCATGCCTCGACGCACGCCGTCGCCCGCTACGCGCCGCGAGCCTGCGCAGGCCCGCTGCTGCAGCGCGAACTGCACATGCTTGAGCGCGCTCTGGACAATCCGCAACGGCCGGTGGTAGCCATCGTCGGCGGCGCCAAAGTGTCGTCCAAGATCGAAGTGCTGGAGCATCTGGCCGAAATCGCCGACGAACTGATCGTCGGCGGCGGCATCGCCAACACATTCATGGCGGCCGCCGGACTGGACATCGGCGATTCGCTGCACGAGCCGGCGCAGCTGGATCTGGCGCGCTGGCTGATGGAACCGTCCGCCAAGCGCCGCGCCACCGTGCCTCTGCCGCACGATGTCGTCTGCGAAGCCCCGGGACGCGCGGAACCGGTCGCCCGGGCATCGGACGGCGTGCGCCGCGGCGAACGCATCATGGATGTCGGCCCGAAGACGCGCCGCCATTACGGCCGGCTCGTGCATCAGGCCCGTACCCTGATCTGGAACGGACCGCTCGGCGTGTTCGAGGATCCGCGCTTCGCCGCCGGCACTGAGGCACTCGGGCACTCCATCGCCGGCGCATCGGCCTTCTCCATCGCCGGCGGCGGCGATACCTTGGCCGCCATCACCAAATTGCGCATCAAAAGCAAGGTGTCGTACTTGTCGACCGGCGGCGGCTCCTTTCTGGAATACGTGGCCGGGCGGGCGCTGCCGGCCGTCGAAATGCTGAAGGCGGTCGCCTCATGACCGCGCCCGCATCGTCCACCCTGCGCCACCGGCGCACCAAGATCATCGCCACGCTGGGGCCGTCGACGGACGACCCTGAGGTGATGCGCGGCCTGATCGATGCCGGCGTGGACGTGGTCCGCCTGAACTTCTCGCACGGCACGGCGGACGAGCACCGCGCACGCGCCGAACGCCTTCGCGACATGACCGAACCGCGCTATCATCTTGCGATTCTGGGCGATCTGCAAGGCCCGAAGATCCGCATCGCCCAATTCCGCGGCGGCCCGATCACGCTCCAGCCCGGCGACCCGTTCGTGCTGGATCCCGACCTCGCGACCGACGCCGGCACTCAGGAAAGCGTCGGCCTGACCTACGCGAATCTAGCCGAAGACGTGGGCGTCGGCGACCAGCTGCTGCTGGACGACGGCCGACTGGTGCTGGAGGTCAAGGCATTGGAGTCCGGCCGCATCGTGACCGAGACCGTCGCCGGCGGCATCCTGAGCGATGCCAAGGGCCTGAACCGCGCCGGCGGCGGCTTGTCGGCCCCCGCCATCTCCGCCAAGGATCAGCGCGACATCCGGCTGGCCGCCGAAATCGGCGTGGACTATCTGGCCGTCTCTTACCCGCGCAGCGGCGGCGACATCTACTACGCCCGCGAACTGCTGCGCGAAGCCGGCGGCACCGCGCACATGATCGCCAAGATCGAACGCGCCGAAGCCGTCGCAAACATCGACGAGATCTTGGAAGCCTCGGACGCCATCATGGTCGCACGCGGCGATCTGGGCGTGGAAATCGGCGACCCGAAACTGCCGACCGTACAGAAGCAGCTGATCCACAAGGCCTGGGAACACAACCGCGTCGCCATCACGGCGACCCAGATGATGGAATCGATGATCACCAGCACCGTGCCGACGCGCGCCGAGGTGTTCGACGTGGCCAACGCCGTGCTGGACGGCACGGACGCCGTCATGCTGTCGGCCGAGACCGCCATCGGCCGGCATCCGGTCGAAGCCGTGCTCGCCATGAGCCGCATCTGCGTCGGCTCCGAAACGAACACCGCCGGCGCCATTCCGGACCTGGCCCGCGACAGCAGCAAGCATCTCAACACGGGCGTAGCCATCGCACTTTCCGCCGTCTTTGCCGCCAACCATCTGGAACAAGTCAAGGCGGTCGCGTCGCTGACCGAGTCCGGCTCCACGGCACGGCAGATGTCGCGCTTCCGCACCAGCATCCCGATCTACGCCGTGTCTCGAAACCTTGAGACGCGCCGCCGCGTCAATCTGTACCGCGGCGTGTATCCGGCGACCTTGCGCAACATCAGCACCGACCATGCGCAAGTCAACCGCGATCTGGTCGACGTGTTGAGCAAGAGCGGTCTGGTCAAGGACGGCGACCGCGTCATCATCACCAAGGGCGATCTGGCCGGCGTGCAGGGCGGCACCAATGCCCTGAAGATCGTCGAAGTCGGCGCGATGGCCGAAGCGCAAGGCGGCACCGTCGAATAATCGAAGGCACCCCGACGCAGCGACCGCGATTCTTAATCATGCCAGGAATGGCACTCGCCTGCAGGCGACAACAGACCGCTCGGCATTGCGCAGGTTCAACAACATATTGGAACAAAGGAAGGCGTCGGCTCCGGCTCGCCGGAGAGGCCGCCTGAGGACTGAGGAGGATAAAATCCCGGACCTCGCTTGGCGAGATCATTGACTAACTCTGATAAGGAGGTCCATGCGCACGAAATGGATAAATCTGTAATGTGGGAACACTTGGAAACCAGCATCCCGATGCATAGCCTGCGCCATAGCGAAGAAGCACATAATCTGTCAAAGGTGGCGATCAAAGGCATACTGTCGGGGGATTTCCGTGACGCAAATCCCCACATTCTCAAGTGGCTGAAACCTCAACTTGCGAAAGGGGCATGCCGCTCCGAGGGAATGTTCCTCGCTATGGCTATTGGCGAGTTCTGGGGCGACCAAATCCTGTGGCGTACGAAATATGCAGAGGCGTTCGAGGCCAAGAAGCATTGTGGAACGGAATCGGCTGATTGGCGGTAGGTCATGTATATAATTCCAAAAAATTACTAGCTAAGGAAACCTGCTATGGACTGGCTGTCTGGAGAAACCATGAATTTGCTCATGTTCTTGCTGCCCGGTTTCGTGGCTGCAAGCGTCTACTATTCTCTGACTTCGCACCTTAGACCGAGCAGGTTCGATCTCATCGTCCAAGCGCTAATCTTTACGGTGCTGGTCCAAGCGCTTGTCTATGGGATACCTGTGTTGGAAGCCGACAAAGGAGCCATCGGATACAGTAAGGGCTGGAGTCTTGCTATTTCCCTCTCGATCGCGGTCTTGATTGCGCTGCTGGCCGCATGGAGCACCAACAAAGATGTTCCGCACAAATTCCTTCGCCAGATAGGCGTTACCCATGAAACCTCCTATCCTTCTGAGTGGCACTCCTCGTTCGCACGGCTAGCCGACAAACACTTCGTGGTGTTGCACCTGAAGGATCATAGACGCTTATACGGATGGCCTGAAGAATGGCCAAGTCAACCGGACCAAGGCCATTTCCGAATTACGTGGGGCGAGTGGCTGGCTTGCGGTGGGCAGTCTCCATCTGAAACCGAAGAAGGTAATAGCACTTTTCTGATTCCTGTGGATGAAGTAAAGATGATAGAATTCATAACCCCAGACTCCACATAACCATACACTGGAGGATAAGCCATGGCCAAGGAACCAGTGCCGCCTCCCGAACTTCGAGATTGGGATCCATCCACATCCGAGAGGGGAGTATCCCCCAAGCCTCCGCGTGTTGTCAAGCCGCCGCCGCCGCCGCCGCCGCCGCTGCCGCCAGGATACCGCCCGAAATAGCGTCAACATCCCGACGACTGCTTGCCTCAGCAAATTCCGGGTTCCATACCGCTTCTCTTTCGAGGCCGGGAATCGAGGGCCGATGCGCCCATAAAAGCGGTCTTGGTATAATCGGCTTTCGGACTGATTTCCTACGGCATTCACCCCATGAACCGCGACACCCTGAACGCCACGGCGCAGGCCATGGTGGCTCCCGGCAAGGGCATTCTGGCGATGGACGAGAGCCATCCGACCTGCAAGAAGCGCTTCGACGCCCTCGGCATCGAATTCACCGAAGAAAACCGGCGCGCCTACCGCGACATGCTGGTGACCGCCGACGGCCTGGCCGACCATATCGGCGGCGCGATCCTATTCGACGAGACCCTGCGCCAGCAGATGCTCGACGGCACGCCGTTTCCGCAGCATCTGCAATCTCTCGGCATCGTGCCCGGCATCAAGGTGGA
Organism: uncultured candidatus Poriferisulfidus sp.; assembly: GCA_963668445.1. Taxonomy (GTDB): domain Bacteria; phylum Pseudomonadota; class Gammaproteobacteria; order Poriferisulfidales; family Poriferisulfidaceae; genus Poriferisulfidus. Next base: position 228,338 of record OY764335.1, on the reverse strand, counting down.
CCGCGGCGCCAAGGACCTCGCGGGCCATCCCGGCGAGAAAGTGACCGAAGGGCTGGACGGCCTGCGCGACCGGCTGGCCGAATACGCGGGCTTGGGCGCCCGCTTCGCCAAATGGCGGGCCGTCATCGCCATCGGCGACGGCATCCCGAGCGACGCCTGCCTGGAAGCCAACGCGCATGCCTTGGCCCGCTACGCGGCCCTGTGCCAGGAAGCCGATCTCGTGCCGATCGTCGAACCGGAAGTGCTCATGAACGGGACGCACGACATCCGCCGCTGCTACGATGCCACCGTGCTGGCGCTGGAAGTGACGTTCGACCAACTGGAGCGCCAAGGCGTATGGCTCGACGGCATCGTACTGAAGCCCAGCATGGTGGTCTCGGGCGACCGGTGCGCTGAGCGGGCCGATGTCCAGGCGGTCGCCGACATGACCGTCCAATGCCTGCAGCAGGCGGTACCTGCAGATGTGCCCGGCATCGCCTTCCTGTCCGGCGGGCAGAGCGACGAAGAGGCCAGCGCCCACTTGGATGCCATCAATCGGCACGCCGGCCTGCCGTGGGCCGTCACCTTCTCCTACGGACGCGCCCTGCAGCAGCAGGCCATGAAGACGTGGGGCGGGTCCGGCGACAACCGCGGCGCGGGCCAGGCGGCCATCTCCAAGCGCGCCCGGCTCAACGGCGCGGCGGCGCTCGGCGCCTACCAGCCCGAGATGGAACAAGCGGCCTGACCGAAGCGCATGGCGACCGTCCGGATCCGGAACGCTGGACGCTCGTTCGAAACGCAAGGCAACGAAACGCTGCTCGAAGCGGCCATCCGCGACGGCCTCAGCCTGCCCTACGGCTGCAGCGCCGGCAACTGCGGACTGTGCCGCGCCCGCCTGATTGCCGGCGAACTCGAGAGCCGGCGGCACCACGACTTCAGCTTCACCCAAGCGGAGCGCACGCAAGGCAGCTTCCTGATGTGCAGCAACGGCGCAGCCGGCGATGTGACGATCGAGGCGATGCTGGACGAAAGCGCCGACGCCATTCCGAAGCAGACCTTGCAGGCGAAGGTCAAGCTCGCCGAACCGGCCGGCGACAACCTGCTGCTGCTGAAGCTGCGCGTGCCGCGCTCGCAGCGCCTGCGCTTCATGGCCGGGCAGTACGCCGTGCTGACGTTGGACGGCGGCGCGACCAGCCCCAGCGCCATCGCCAGCTGCCCTTGCGACGAGCGGTTCCTCGACTTCCATATCCGCCGCCTGCCGAACGATGCCTTCTCCGAACGCGCCTTCCAGTTCTTGCGCCCGGGCGACACCGTGACGGTGGAAGCGCCGGAAGGACGGTTCTCGTTCGATGAGGATTCGCCGCGCCCGGCGCTGTTTCTCGCCTTCGACACCGGCTTCGCCGCCATCAAGAGCATCCTCGAGCACATCACGGCCCGCGAATCGGAAACGCCGCTGCACTTGTACCGCATCTGCTGCGTTCCGGAAGATCTGTACATGGACAACCTGTGCCGCTCCTGGACCGACGCTCTGGACGAACTGGACTACACGCCGCTGGTCATCGGCGAAGCGCTGGAACATCTTCTGGACGACGACGCGCCCGGCATGGAACGGGTCGCCGCCATGCTAGCGAAAGTGCTCGAAGACCACCCAGACCTGTCCGGCCTCGACGTCTACGTGTGCGCTCCGGAGTCGGTGATGGCCCGCTTCGAGGCCATGGCCCGGGAATGCCGGCTGGTCCGCGAGCAGCTGCGGGCCGAGATCATCCGGGGCAACTCCTACACCCGCTGCCTGGGCTCGTCGGCATGAATCCGCGTTGCCCGTTCGAACGCCTGATCGTCGCGGCCACGCATGCCTGCCGGCAGGCGGCCAGCGTCACGCGCCGCGAAGGCGCCGGCATCGACTGCCAAGACGCCGCCTGCTGCGCCCGCTGCGAAGCCTTGCAGGGGTTCTTCGAAGGCATCGGCGCCGAAGCCTTCGACGAAATCGAAGACCGCACGCAAGTGCCGCACAGCACGCTGCTGAAGATCCAAGTCGGCGGACTGGCCGGAGTCCGGAAGCAACTGGCATCCGATGCGCCCGAGGACCTCGGCATGCTCGCGCAGCAGGCCGCCGAGCGCCTGCCGTCCATGGGCCGCTCGCAGCTGGCCGAAGCCATGCGGCAGGCGCGTCCCCGCCGGCGGAAGCGCTGAGGCCGGCATGGGCGAATGCTGCTACAGCCGGGATCATGTGTGGCTCCGACCGGAGCCCGACGGCACGGCCGCCGTCGGCGTGACGACATACGCCCAAGCAGAACTGGGCGACATTCTGTTCGTCGAATTGCCGGAAGTCGGCGCGGAACTGACGCAGGCCCAAGCGTTCGGCGTCATCGAATCCGTCAAGACCGCATCGGATCTGTTCGCGCCGGCCTCCGGGCGCGTGACCGCCGTCAACGAGAAGCTGCGCGAAGAGCCGTGGCTGGTCAACGACTCGCCGCAGGAACAAGGCTGGATCCTGAAAATGGAGGCGGCCGCCCCCGAGTTGGGCGACTACCTGATGGATGCCGAAGCCTACCGGGAGCTGACCGGTCCGTAGCGGCGGCGCGCCCTACGCGTAGTGGCGGCGGTGCGACCGGCGCGTCCCGGCCCGTTGGGTGACCACGCCGACGATGCCGGAAAGGTCGGGGATTTCGACCGCCGCATAGCCGGGGTTGAGCGGCTTCAGCCAATGCCGGCCGTCTTCCGCGACGTACTGCCGGAAGATCGGCTCCTCGTCCACGCGGGCCACCACGTACGCGCCCGGCTGCACGAGCCCGGCCGGGTCGACGATGACGATGCAGCCGTCCGCGAACTCCGGCTCCATGCTGTCGCCGAGCACCCGCAAGGCGTACGGCTCATGCGCCGCGCAGCCGGTCTCGTCCAGAAGCGGATTGTCCGCCGGCGAATCAGGCGCGCTCATATCGGGAAGACCTGCCGCAAAAGTCCCTCGTGCCGCCGCGCCGCGCAATCAGGCCGCATGGTCGTACAGCAGCACCGTGGCATTGTCCTGATGCGGCCGGTCGGCCTCCCCCACCGCCCGGAGCAATGCCGCCGCGGCCGCGGCCGCCCCGTCGCCCGCCATCCGTTGCAGAAGCGCTTCGATTTCCGTCTCCCTCAGCGTGAGCAGCCCGTCGCTGGCCAGCAGCAGGCGGTCGCCCGCCTCCAGAGCCATCGGCTCGGCAGGCAGATCCAGCATCGGGAAGCCGTCGCCCATGACGACCGAGAGCAGGATGTTCTGCCGGTGGTCGTTCGCGGCCTCCTCTTCGGTCATCTCGCCGGCGGCCACCAGCTTCTGCAGTTCTGCGCCCATGGAATGGTCCTCGTTCAGGCGCCGCAATGCGCCTTGCCGGAACAGCCACATCGGCGAATCCCCCACGCTGGCCCAGAACAGTTCCTGCTGCCGCACCACGACCGCCACCGCAGTGGCGCCCATGCCGCCGAGTTCGAAATTCTCCTCCGTGGCCGCGACGATGGCCGCATCCGCCGCCTCCAAGCACTGGCGCAAGCGTTCGGCCGGCGAGCCCGAGAAATCGGAATAATGCTCGGTGAATGCGTCCGCCACGGTCCGACTGGCCACATCCCCCCCCTGCATGCCCTCCCATCCCGTCGGCCACCGCCAGAAGGCAGTCCCCGTCGCGGCCGTCCAGCCGGTCGATATGCCCGAATGCGTCTTCCTGGTACTGGCGACCGCCCTGCATCTGGAGGGCGGCGATGCGGCTGGTCTGAACGTTCATGGGCGGACATCAGATTATACGCGCTCGGGCAGGTATGGTATGGTGCGCGTGCCTACGATAGCAATCCCCCTGCTTCGCGCCCTCCCATGACGCCGCCCGACCTGTCGCACGAGGCCCTGAAGGACAGGGAACGCGCCATTCGCGACGGCTTCCCGGAAGATCTCGGCCTGCGCGTCCATCGCGCACTCAGCTGGCTGAATCGCGCCGAGAAGGAAGTGGCCCGAGACGATCTCGATGCCGCGTACGTCTTCTACTGGGTCTCCTTCAATGCCGCGTACGCCGACGACCGCGGCGACGCGGGCCTGCCCAGCGAACGAAACAAGCTGCAGGACTACTTCGCGCTGCTGATGAAACTGGATCAGGCCCAGCGGATCTACCACGCCATTTGGAACCAGTACTCCCAGTCCATCCGCAGCCTGCTCAGCAACAAGTACGTCTACGAGCCGTTCTGGAAATTCCACAATCAGGCTCCCGGCTACGGCAACTGGGAGGAGCGCTTCGAGCGCAGCAAGGAGCTCGCCGCGAATGCCTTGCGCGAACAGGACACCCGGCTCATCCTGTCCATCCTGTTCGACCGCCTCTATGTGCTGCGCAACCAGCTGGTGCACGGCGGCGCCACCTGGAACAGTTCCGCCAACCGGGACCAGGTCCGCGACGGCGCGCGCATTCTGGCCTCGCTGGTGCCGCTGTTCGTCAGCCTGATGCTGGACAACCCGGACGAAGCCTGGGGAGCGCCCTTCTATCCGGTGGTCTGACGAGAACCGGCCGGGCCCAGAAACTTCCGGATGCGCCGCGCCGTCCTCTTCGGGTCGCCGAGTTCGCATTCCCACAACACCAAAGCCTCCCAGCCGAGCGCTTCGAGCTGCATTTGATGCTCCGCGTCGCGCTGGCGGTTGCGGGCCAGCTTCGGCAGCCAGTATTCGCGGTTCGACTTCGGCACATGCATGCCGTGCTTGCAGTCGTGCTGATGCCAGAAGCAGCCGTGCACGAAGATGACCTTGCGCCGCGCCGGAAAGACCAGGTCCGGCGTGCCCGGCAGCGTCCGGCGATGCAGGCGGTAGCGGTAGCCCAAGGAATGCGTCAGGCGGCGCACGGCCAGTTCGGGCTGCGTGTCCTTATGCCTGATCGCCCGCATGATCTCGCTGCGGGTCTTCTTCTTGCGTTTCGCCTTCATGGACCGATGACGGCAACGACCCGGCTCCAGCCTGTCCGCCCGCTCAGCAAGCCATCACGCCGACATGGCCGCAGGCCCCGTACTCCAGAATGCGCTTGTCCCGCGTCACCAGCGCATAGCCGCATTCCCGAGCGGTCGCGATCAGGATCCGGTCCGCCGGATCGGAAGGCGGGTTGCCCGGCAAGCTGGCAGACGCGATGAGCACCGAAGGAGGCATGTCCGCAAGCGCCACTCCCGGCAGGCCGTGAAAACGCTCGAACCACATGTCCGGACTCATCGAGAGCGCGATCTTCCGCTTGGCCGCCAGCGTCGCAATCTCCCACGCCGTGATGGGCGAAACCATCAGCCGCGCATCCGGCTTCCGCAATGCATGCGCGGCCGGCCGGCGCAAGCGTTCTCCGCTTGCGATCCATAGCACCGCGCAGGTGTCCAGCAGGCAAGGCGGCATGGGCCATTACCGCCCGGCATCCCAGTCCGCGCCCGAAGGCGCGGTCAGGTCCGTGCCCGGCGCGACCGTCACCGTGCCCCTGAGCGCGCCGAACGCATGCGGCAGCCGTGCGCCGCCCGCCAGCACCGCAGGCCTCTCATGCGGCCGCTTGCGGAACACGAGCTTGCGCCCGGCCATGTCAACATCCGCGGTCTCGTATCCGGCCTCGAGCCATGCGCAGGTGATCACGCTGTTCGTCGGATTGTTGGACCACCAGGACCGGTGCCTGACCGCGGACGGCGGCAGCTTGGATTCGACGATGCGCTCGACCTCCTCGAACGTCATGGCGATCCGACTTTGCCCGGTCCGGCGAAGATAATCCGTCAAAGGGGCGTATTTGGACATGGACGACTCCGGCATGGCCTAAAAGTTAGTGTGTGTTTATTATAACACAAATATGCCTAAAATGCTGCGCCATGCGGACGGCCGAAACCGCAAGGCTCGGTGCCGGGCATGCCGCGTCCCGAACCCCGTATACTTGCCGCCGTGGAACTCCGAAAGCTTCAGGAACTCGTCCCGGCCCGCCTGCGCGGCCTGCTGCAAGCCGCCGGGCTTGGCGATCCGGCCATGGGCCCGCTGCGCCTCGCCCTGATGCTGAATCTGGCGGTGCTGGCGCTGATCCTGATCAATCTGCTCTACACGTTCGACCTGCCGCTGTGGCTGGCGCTGCTGGCGCTGGCGGCTGCCGGGCTGGCCGGCGCAGCGGCGTTCCGGCGCAATTCCGAACCGCTCTTCCTCAACAGCCTTTTGGGCACCGGGCTGTTCGGGCTGCTGGCCGTCGCGGCCGCGATGTCGGTGCCGGCCTGGCAGGTTCTGGACGAAGGCGCCAGTGCCAGTTGGGCCGGACGCATGGCGCCCCTGCTGGCCGCTGCGCTGGCGCTGTACGCCAGCCACCTATGGATCGAGACCACGGCCCGGGAACGCCTGCGCAAGCCTCTCGACCGTCTGGCCGACATGGTTGCGGGGCCGCGCTTGGCGCCTGCGCTGATTACGTCGCTGGTACTGTGCGCCGGGTTCATTCTGGTCTTGGAATGGTTCGCCGTCCACTCGAAAGCCTCGCATGTCATCACCCGCCGCTTTCTGGAGCGCGGCATCATTCCGCCTCTCACCGTATGGCTGTTCTTCTGGGGCCTGCTGCTGCTGCTCGGCAAACTCTGGAACAACCGGCAGCTGGCGCGGGCCGTGCGCGGCTGGCAGGAAGGCGCGGCTGCGGAACCGGACATTCTGGCCGAAGGCCTGAACGCGCTGACCGGCGCGCCGGAAGCCTTAGAGGACCAGCTGGAGTTCCTGTGGCGCCGGCACGAGGAATCGTATCTGATTCCCCGCTACATCAGCTGGGCGGTGCCGGTGCTCGGCTTCGTCGGCACGGTGCTGGGCATCTCGCTCGCCGCCGAAGGCATTCGGCGGATCATTTCGTCGGAGACCGGCCTGGCCGGACTGTCCGGCGACCTCGGCGGCGCCATCGCGCCCTTGGGCATCGCGTTCGACACGACGCTGATCGCGCTGTCCCTCAGCATCGTGCTGGTGCTCATCCTGTCGCTGGTGCAGCGCGGCGAAGAACGGATCCTGAGCACGGCCGAACAACTGTCGCGGAAAAAAGCCCGCGCATCCTGAACGCCGGTGGCGAACCGGAAAAGTCATCGCGGCGCATTGGCGGGACTGCGCCTGCAAGAGGAAAACAATGCCCCGATGATGGCCATCTTCGGCAGCGTGTTCGCGCTGATGCTGGTCTTCCTCCTGATCATCAACCTGTATTCCAGCGCGGCCGTGCGCGAGCGGCTGGAGCGCAATAGTGCGGACGGCATCCATCGCATCGAACGCACGGACGGCGGCTCCGGCTACGTGGTCATCAGCTTCCCCAGCCTGCTGCGCATCGTCGAGACCAATGCCAGCGTGCCGCTCGGGTCGATTTGCGCGCCGGACGGCCCCTTCGTCGCGTACGCGCAGCGCATCTACGGGCAGCCACCCGCCGTTCGCGCCGACGGAACGGCGCCAGTCGAGCAGCTGGTGTTCTTCATTCTGGACGGCGGCGTGCCGACCATGGCGGAGGCGCGCAACTGCATGCTGCGCCTGTGGCCGGAGCGCGAACTCCTGATCAGCTGGGTGATCGCCGACGACGAACTGCTCAAATCCGTCTCGCTCGACGACGTCCCCGCCTACATCCGCGGCTACGCCGACGCGCTGGAACAGGCGCCGAACCCGTGAGCTTCCGCCGCAGCATCCCGGACTTCGCCGGCGTCGCGCTGGCCGATATTCTGGCCAACGGCGTCGCCATGCTGATCATCGTCGTCGTGCTGACGATCATGGCCCGCACCGAGCACGAGAAGCGCTACGCCGAGAAGGTCGAAGAAGTCTCGACCGTGATGGCCCGCAAGTTCAGCACGTCGCTGGTCCTGAACACGCTGGCCGCCAGCAAGGCGGCGCGCCTGCACCATTACGAAGCCGATCCGATGGATCTGAACCCGAGCTTGGACCTGATGCCCATTCTGGAGTTCCACCGCGACTACGTGCGGGAATACTACAGCGGCACGCTCTGGCCCCGCGCCCGACTGCTGGAGCGCCCGAACGGCCTGGACGCCTTCCTGCAAACCTTCACCGACGAGCAGAAGCAGGGTCTGCGCGCGGACGTCTACGACATCGGGCAGTACTACTTGGCGCTGGCGATCCTTCGCGAACACGGCATGCAGATCATGCACTGGCATTTCCTGACCGGGCATCTGGCCCGCGCCGATGCGGCTCACTGCCCTCCCGGCATTGCTGCCAAAGACTGCCTCGGCGCATTGCCGCAGCAGCCGCAGCAGCGGATGCCCGCGCCGACGGTCGCCCGCCGGCGGCCCGTGCCCGGCGACGGCGGCTGGCCGCCGCCCGGAGCCTTCGCCGGCCCCTACGGCCGAGGCCTAGCTGCCGCCCCGCTGCCGGGCGGCACGACGCCTTCCGGGGCCTATCCGTTCGGCCATGGCGCAGGCCGCGGCCTGCCGGCCGCGCCGCCCGGCAACGACCAGCTCGGCAGCTTTCCGCCAGCCAGGCCGCCGGGCGAGGGGCGTGCAGGACAGGGACTCCCGGGCACCGGCTCCGCTGCCGGGCATCCGCGCCCCACGCTCTTCCGCATGGCTCTTCCGGGAGGCCTGCGCGGCGCCATGCGCCCGGAAAGCGAACCGCAATTGGCCCGCATCCTGGCCGCCATCATGGGCTTCCTCGGCGAATTGCAAAATACGCTCGATGCCGGCGGCACGCCGGCGCCGCTGGTGCCGCAGTTCGCCAATCGCTTCCGTACGCTGCTGGAGCATCCGCCCGATCTCTCAGCGGCACAGCAGACGACGGTCTCCACGCTGGCGATGGAACTCTTTCTGGCAAGCCGCCTCGCGGATCCTCTGCGCAATCTGGGGCCGCTGAGCCTCCATGCCGGAGAGGCGGATGCGGGGCCGGGAGCCCAGCTGGCGCTGGAGCCCAACCATCTGCTTCAGGAGGCCGCCTTCCTGCGCCATTCCGAAGCGGCGGACGAACTGCCCGACTCCGCACGGATCAGCATCGCCCTCAATGCCTACCCGGCCATCTGGCGCGGCCTGCGCGTGCAACTGGAACCCGGCGGCGCCCTCATGGCGCTACCGGATCCGCAGCATCCGGAGCGGCTCGGCTGGCGGGCCGTCGCCTACATTTCGCCGCAACTGGACGATTTCATCGTTGGCTTCGCGTACGCCCGCAACCGCGACGACGGCCGTCTGCTGCTGCAAGCGAGCGACAACCGGGTGCGCCTCGACGGCCTCGCCCGAAACTCCGTGCCCTCCGAGTCCGCGCTGGGCGCACGCGGCTGGATGATGGCGTTGTTCGGACTGCTGCTGGCCGGCCTGCTGGCCCTGTTCCTAACCCGACGTCTGGTGGCCCGACCCGCATGAACGCCCGGCACCCTTTCGTCCCGGTACTCATGCTGGCTCTGCTGGCGCTGGCCGTGCTGCCGCTGAGCCATCCGGGCTTCTACCACGGCCGCGACGATCTGATCGAAGTGGAACTGGCGCTGCCGCCCGCACAGGACGGCCCCGGACGGATCGTCGATGAAGCCTTGCTGAAAAGCATGCAAACGCATGCGTTCGGGCGGGAACTGCAGCGGCGTCTGGACCGGCCGCCGCGCACGGCAACGCTCCCTGCGTTCTGGGCAGACCGTTGCGAAGTCCGCCAAGGCGATTTCGAGCGCTACGCCGCTTGGCAGCGCCGGCAGACGGAAGTCATGCCGCACGCGAAGGTTCCTGCCGATGCATTGACGAGCCTGTCCACCGGCCACGCCACCGCCGGCATCTTGCACGCGCCGGCCAGCGGCATCAGCTACGACGGGGCGGCCGCCTATTGCCAAGCCGTCGGCGGCCGGCTGCCGACAGCCGACGAATGGGAAGCCATGGCCAGCGGCGCCGAAGGCCGCCTGTATCCATGGGGCAATGCATTCGAGCCCGGATCTTGGCCGTACCAGGATCCGCACCGCAACGCGGCGCAAGCCTGCGGAACCCATCCGCAAGCGGCCACGCCCGAAGGCATTCAGGATCTGGCCGGCAATGTCATGGAATGGAGCCAAGGCCTTTCCGCTGACCACCCGCCCGGAGCGCACGGAGCGCCCGCCGTGCGCGTCCATGCGCAGGAGCTGTACGCGCTGAACGCGGCCTGGCTGGAAATCCCGCCGCATACGCGCAGCCACCATCTGGGCTTCCGCTGCGTGTACGACCGGCCGCCTCCGCCGCGGCCCTGGAACGGAAGCCTGCCGGACATCGCCCAAGTCCAAGGCGGCGCTTTCACATTGGGATTGCCGGCGGATGCGCGCCTAGTACGCATCGCCGCCCTGACTCCGGCCCGCGACAGGCAGCGCCTGCACGCCCTTCTGGAGCAGCTGGACCGACGCCCCGAACGCATCCGGGCCGAACGCTGCGAAGTCAGCCGGAAGGACTACCGGACGTTTCTCGGCGACGCTCGGGTGCGCTCCGGACTGTTCGCCAACGAACGGGAGCCTAGTAATGAAGACTACACCCCGCTGCGCTGGGCGCAGCAATTGCAGGAACCCGACTTGCCGGTGACCGGCATCACTTGGTGGGCGGCCGACGCCTACGCCCGCTGGGCCGGCGGACGGCTTCCGACGACCGAAGAATGGCACCGGCTGGCCGCCGGACCGGATGCCGCCGTCTATCCGTGGGGCTCCGACTACCGCCCTGTCGCGGCCACGGCGGAACAGGGTTCGCCGGGCGTGAAAGCCTGCGATGCGGACGGACTCGCCGACGTGACTGCGGAAGGCTTGCGCCATATGGGGGGCAACGTTTCGGAATGGACGCGCAGCATCACGGCCGAGCAGGGGCGCTATGCGCTGTGGGCACTGGGCGGGAATTGGCTGCTGCCCGGCCTGCAAACCTCCCGAAGCCTGTTCGGCCGGCCGGTTCCGCCCGAACATCGATCGGACGGCATCGGTTTTCGCGTGGTGTACGACTGAGATTTGCGCCAGCAGTCATCCGCCTCCCGCATATCTGCTCATTGCATGAGTCGTGATGTCAGCCTGAGCCGCATCCATGCCAAGTGAGCGCACTCCCGTGTGGACTTGTTTTACCAGCCAAGAGGTTTGCGCAAATTCGTGCCGGGAATGATGTCTGGCAATTGCGCACGGTTCAGAAAGCGACGGTGAAGATGCAACGTGAAATCGGTGCACTCCTTCAACTGAGGAGATTGACGATATTGGTCCGGAGAAATCAACCCGATCCGCTTTTCCGGATGTTCTCGTTTCATCAGACGCATACTTTCAGCCATATCGCTATCGTTGGTAACCACCACCGCACAATCATAACAATCCCGCCATCCATCATTCAGCAAATGAACGGCAAAATTTACGTCTGAGCCTTTCTCCTCAACCCGTACTACTTTGATGAAACGCTTCTCTGCCTCTGGATTCGCCAAGGGCATATTAGCCGTATGACGCAGGAAATGGCCATAGTGAAATTCAACCTCAGGCCTTGATGCTTCAGGGCGCGAAAGTACACTTCCTGTCGCCGTTTCTGGCCCGGGTTGCTCGGGGTGTCGGTTACTTTGGCCGTGAAATATCTAACTTTCAGGATATCGTGATGTGGTTGCAGCATCTTCCGGAACAGGAATGGCAGATCAAGCCATTTCCAAGGCGAGCGACGCAATGCCCTATAGTAAAGGTTAAACCCATCGGCGTAAACATAAGTGCGCAAAAAAATACGGGGGCCTTGCGGCCCCCGCGGCCCTGCGTGCGAAGGCGCAGGACGGGCAACTGAGGGTTATTGTACCCCATAATCACACGGCGACAATCCGCCCTACTCCACCGTCACCGATTTCGCCAGATTGCGCGGCTGATCGATGTTCGTGCCCTTGATCTTGGCGCAGTGGTAGGCCAAGAGTTGCAGCGGCACGGTGAACAGCGCGGGCGCCATGGCAATGTCCGGCGCATCCACCTCGAATACGGTCATCACCTCATCGCTCTTGAAACCGGAACGCCAGTCCGCGAACACATACAGCCGCCCGCCCCGCGCCCGGACTTCCTGAAGGTTGCTCTTGAGCTTCTCCAGCAGGCGGTTGTTCGGCGCCACCGCCACGACCGGCATGCTGGCATCGACCAGCGCCAGCGGCCCGTGCTTCAATTCCCCGGCCGCATAGGCTTCCGCATGGATGTACGAGATTTCCTTGAGCTTGAGCGCCCCTTCCATCGCGATCGGGTAGTGCGACCCGCGTCCTAGAAACAAGGCATGCTCCTTGTCGGCGAACTGCGTCGACAGCTTGGCGATCTCCGCGTCCAACTCCAGCACCCGATCCATGCGCGCCGGAAGGCTGGCGAGCTGTTCGGCCAGTTCGGCCTCCGTCGCCGCGGCCATGCCGCGATGCCGTCCCAGCAGAATCACGATTAGCATCAGCGCGGCCAGTTGCGTGACGAACGCCTTGGTGGAAGCGACCCCGATCTCCGGGCCGGCGCGCGTCAGCAGCGTCGCATCCGCTTCCCGAGCCATGGTGCTGTGCGCCACGTTGCAGACGGCCAGCGTGGCGTGGTAGGACGGATCCTGCTGCGCCAGCTCCAGCGCCGCCAAGGTGTCGGCGGTCTCGCCGGACTGGGAGACGGCGATGAACAAGGTGTCGCTGCTGCGGGCATGCCTGCGGTAGCGGAACTCGCTGGCCACTTCGACCTGGCATTCGATGCCGGCGTAGCGTTCCAGCCAATGCCGCGCCAGTAATCCCGCATGGTAGCTGGTGCCGCATGCCGCGATCTGCACCGACTTCGTCGCTTGCAGCATGGCGGCCGCTTCGGTTCCGAGCAGGTCGTCCGCCACGCGGCCGTCTTTGACGCGGCCTTCCAAAGTATGCGCGACGGCGACGGGCTGCTCGAAGATTTCCTTTTGCATGTAGTGCGCGTAGCCGCCGAGTTCGCTGGTGATGCCGGCCGCGCTCAAGGCTTTCCAGCCGACGGCCGATTTCTTCCCGCCGTTCCACACGGCCGCTTCGCCGGCATTGAGCTGCGCGACATCGCCGTTATCCAGCGGGCAGTACTCCTCCGCCACCCCGGCCAGCGCCTGAATGTCGGAGGCCAGATAGAAGCCTTCCGCGTCGCGCCCCAGCACGAGCGGGCTGCCGCGCCGCGCCGCGACCATATGCGCCGGATCGTCGCGGTCGATGGCCGCAAGCGCGAAGCTTCCTTCCAGCTCGCCTGCCGCCTGCCGGACCGCTTCCAGCAAATTGCCCGCCTCTTCCAGATGGCTCGCGATCTGGCAGGCCATGACTTCGGAGTCGGTGTCCGATTCGTGCCGGACGCCTTGGGCCTGCTGCTGCGCCCGCAGAGTTTCGTAGTTCTCGATGATGCCGTTGTGCGCCACGGCGATGCGTCCGCCCTCGCCGGCTACGTGCGGATGCGCATTCCGGTCGGACGGAGCGCCATGCGTCGCCCAGCGCGTATGCGCGATGCCGACGGCGCCGGCGAGGCGGTCCGCTTCGACCTTGCCGGCCAGTTTTGCGACCTTGCCTTCGCACCGCAGCCGCTGCAGCCGCTGCTGCTCGACGACGGCGATGCCGGCCGAGTCGTAGCCGCGGTATTCAAGACGGCGCAGGCCGTCCAGCAGCGTCGGGACGACGTCCCGGCGGGCAATCGCGCCGACGATTCCGCACATCAGCCTTTCTGCGGGCGGCGCCAGCCCTTGCGCGTCTTCTGCTTCTTACGCGACAAGCTCAGTTCGCCCGCCGGCGCATCCTTGGTGATGGTGGAGCCGGCGCCGATCGTCGCGCCGTCGCCGATGGTGACCGGCGCGACCAGCTGCGTGCCGGAACCGACGAACACGTCGTCGCCGATCACGGTCGGGTGCTTTCGGGCGCCGTCGTAGTTGCAGGTGATGGTGCCGGCGCCGATGTTGGCGTTGCGCCCGACCCTGGAGTCGCCGATGTACGACAGGTGGTTGATCTTCGTGCCCTCGCCGACGGAGGATTTCTTGACTTCGACGAAATTCCCGATCTGGGCTTCGTCGGCCAGTTCGGTCTCCGGACGGATCCGCGCGAACGGCCCGATGCGGCAGCGCTCGCCGATGCGCGCCTCTTCGACAACGGAGAACGACTCGATCCGCGTCCCGGCGCCGATCTCGCAATTCCGCAGCACCGCATGGGATCGGACTTGCGTCCCCGCTCCAAGCCGCACCGTTCCTTCCATCACCACATGCGAGCCGATGCGCACGCCGGCGCCCTCTTCCGCGGCAAGCCCTGCGGACAGCCACACGGTCTCCGGCGCTTCGATCCAGATGCCCTGCGCCAACAGCCGTTCGCAGGCGCGCCGCTGCCAGCGCTGCGCCACCTCCGCGTATTCCTTCGGCGTGTTGACGCCCAGCCCTTCGCCTGCTGCGCATTCCTGCGTGCGCACCGGCACACCGTCCCGCACCGCTTCGGCAACGCAGTCGGTCAGGTAGAGTTCCTGCTGCGCATTGTCCGCATCCAGCCGGCCGCACCATGCGCGGAAATCCGCTGCGGACGCGGCCATCACGCCGGTATTGCATTCTTCCAGCCGCCGTTCTTCCTCGCTGCCGTCAGCGTACTCGCGAATGGCGGCGACCTGCCCGTCGGCATTGCGGAGGATGCGGCCCAGTTGGCTGCCGGGCGTACGCGTCGTCAGCAGCACCAAGCCTTCTCCGGCGCGGGCGGCCAGCAGCAGCCGCAGGGTTTCGGGCTCCAGCAGCGGCACGTCCGCGCACAGCGCGAGCACGGTCGCTTCATTGTCGATCTGCGGCAGGGCGCAGCCGAGCGCGTCGGCCGTGCCTTTGGGCTCCGCTTGAATATGGAATGTGCAGGGGATGCTGATGGCATCCTTTAGAAATGCGAAGTCGGCTTCGGTCCCGGAACCGTGCACGATGCGCACCGCATCGGCGACTTCCGCGGCAGCTTCCATGACATGCTGCACCAGCGGCTTGCCGCACAGGTCGAGCAACGGCTTGGGCGCAGGCAGGCCCATGCGCTTGCCGACGCCTCCGGCGAGGATGACAGCTTCGACGATCATGGATCCCCGCATGCGGTTCAGGGCATCATTGTACGCCCCTTGCGGGGTCAGTTGCGCCCGGTCTTGCGCAGCTTCTGGATCATGCGCAGCTGCGCGGCCGCTTCCGCAAGTTCCGCCAGCGCCTTGGCCGAGTCCATATCCGCCTTGCGGTCGACCAGCGCCTGTTCGGCGCGCCGCTTGGCTTCTTCGGCCTTCGCTTCGTCCAGGTCGGCGCCGCGCATGGCGGTATCCGACAGCACGGTCACCTGTCCCGGCTGCACCTCCAGCATGCCGCCGGAGACGTAGAACGACAGTTCCTCGCCGTCCGCGTCGACCCGGACCTCGCCGGGCTTCAGGTAGGTGATCAGCGGCGTGTGCCGCGGGAAGATGCCGACTTCGCCCATGCTGGCAGGCGCGACCACGGAGTTCGCCTCGCCGGAATAGATTTCCCGCTCGGCGCTGACGATCTCGACGCGCAAGGTGGCCACGGCTAGGACTGCATGCCTTCGGCCTTCGCCGCCGCCTCGTCAATGGCGCCGACCATGTAGAACGCCTGCTCCGGCAGGTGGTCGTACTCGCCTTCGACGATGCCGCGGAAGCCAGCGATAGTGTCCTTCAGCGACACGTACTTGCCGGAGGTGCCGGTGAACACCTCGGCGACGAAGAACGGCTGCGACAGGAAGCGCTGGATCTTGCGCGCCCGCGCCACCACCAGCTTGTCCTCTTCGGACAGTTCGTCCATGCCGAGGATGGCGATGATGTCCTTCAGTTCCTTGTAGCGCTGCAAGGTGTTCTGCACCGCACGGGCGGTATCGTAGTGGTCGTTTCCGATGACCAGCGGGTCCAGCTGGCGCGAAGTGGAGTCTAGCGGATCGACGGCCGGGTAGATGCCTAGTTCCGCCACTTGCCGAGACAGCACCACGGTGGCGTCCAGATGCGCGAACGTGGTCGCGGGCGACGGGTCGGTGAGGTCGTCGGCCGGCACGTAGACGGCCTGGATGGAGGTGATGGAGCCTGTCGCCGTGGACGTGATGCGCTCCTGCAGGATGCCCATTTCCTCGGCCAGCGTCGGCTGGTAGCCGACCGCCGACGGCATGCGCCCGAGCAATGCCGACACTTCGGTGCCGGCCAGCGTGTAGCGGTAGATGTTGTCGATGAACATCAGCACGTCGCGGCCTTCGTCGCGGAAGTGCTCGGCCATGGTCAGGCCGGTCAGTGCCACGCGCAGGCGGTTGCCCGGCGGCTCGTTCATCTGGCCGTACACCAGCGCCACTTTGTCCAGCACATCGGATTCGCGCATCTCGTGGTAGAAGTCGTTGCCCTCGCGGGTGCGCTCGCCGACGCCAGCGAACACCGAGTAGCCGCTATGCTCGATGGCGATGTTGCGGATCAACTCCATCATGTTGACGGTCTTGCCGACACCGGCGCCGCCGAACAAGCCGACCTTGCCGCCCTTGGCGAACGGGCACAGCAGATCAATCACCTTGATGCCCGTCTCCAGCAACTCGCCGCTTCCGGACTGCTCTTGGAAGGTCGGCGCGGCGCGATGGATCGGCATGCGCTGCTCCGCCTCGACCGGCCCGGCGTTGTCGACCGGCTTGCCAAGCACGTCCATGATGCGCCCGAGCGTCTCGCGCCCGACCGGCACCGAGATGGGGGCGCCGGTGTCGGCCACCTCCAGGCCGCGCTTCAAGCCGTCCGAGGGGCCCATGGCGATGGTGCGCACCACGCCGTCGCCCAGCTGCTGCTGGACTTCCAGCGTCAGACCGGCGTCTTCCACCTGCAGGGCGTCAAGCACCTGCGGCACGGCGGACGGCTCGAACTCCACGTCCACGACGGCGCCGATGATTTCTACGATGTGTCCCGAGCTCATGGGTCGTTCGTCTCCTTGGTGAATGGTCCGATTCGGTCACACGGCGGCTGCGCCGCCGACGATTTCCGAGATTTCCTGGGTGATCGACGCCTGACGCGCCTTGTTGTACACCAGCTGCAACTCCTTGATGAGGTTGCCGGCGTTGTCGGAGGCGCTGTTCATCGCCAGCATGCGCGCCGCCATTTCGCAGGCGACGTTCTCGACGACGCCCCGGTACACCAGCGATTCCACATAGCGCTTCAGCAGCCCGTCCAACACCTCACGGGCATCCGGTTCGTACAAGTAGTCCCAGTGGTGCTTCAGTTCCTGGGTTTCGGTCGGCGGCGTCGGCAGCAGCGGCGAGATCTGCGGACTTTGGCTCATGGTGCTGACGAACCGGTTCTCCGCCAGATACACCCGGTCGGTGCGCCCCTCGATGTAGTCGTCGAACATGATCTTAATCTGGCCGATGACCTCCTCCAGCTTCGGCGCGTCGCCCAATTGCGACGCTTGCGCCACAATTTCGACGTCGCCCAGACGCTTGAACGCGGCGGTCGCCTTGCTGCCCAGCAGGCACAGCCGCACCGGCACCCGATCCTTGCGCCACAGGGCGATTTCGCGGAGCGCCAGTTTGAACAGGTTGACGTTGAGGCCGCCGCACAGGCCGCGGTCGGTGGACATAATGATGAAGCCGACGCCGCGCACCTGCCCGCGTTCCTCCAGAAACGGATGGCGGTATTCGGAATGGGCATGCGCGAGGTTGCCGATCACCTCGCGGATCTTGTCGGCGTACGGGCGGGCGGCCCGCATCCGGTCCTGGGCGCGGCGCATTTTGCTGGCCGCGACCATTTCCATCGCCTTGGTGATCTTCTGAGTATTCTGGATACTCGAGATCTTGCTGCGGATTTCCTTTTCGCCCGCCATGGATGCGTTACCAGCTCTGCGTCTTGACGAAGGCTTCGAGGATTGTCTTGAAGCGGGCCTGCGTGTCGTCGTCCCATGCGCCGCTGCGGTTCAGCTCGTCGAGGAACTCGCCATGCTCGGCACGGGCATAGCTGTGCAGCGCCGCTTCGAACGCCCGCACCTCGCCGATGGCGACATCGTCGAGCCAGCCTTCGTTGACGGCGTACAGCGACAGCGCCATGTCGGCGATCGGCATCGGCTTGTACTGGCCTTGCTTCATCAGTTCCATCACGCGCTCGCCGCGCTCCAGCTGCTTGCGCGTCTGTTCGTCCAGATCGGATGCGAACTGCGAGAACGCCGCCAGTTCGCGGTACTGCGCCAGCGCCAGCCGCACGCCGCCGCCGAGCTTCTTGATCAGCGTCGTCTGCGCCGCTCCGCCGACCCGCGACACCGACAGCCCGGCATTGATTGCGGGGCGGAAGCCGGCGTTGAACAAGTCGGTCTCGAGGAAGATCTGCCCGTCCGTAATGGAAATCACGTTGGTCGGCACGAATGCGGAGACGTCCCCGGCCTGCGTTTCGATGACCGGCAGCGCGGTCAGGCTGCCGGTGCGGCCCTTGACCTTGCCGCCCGTCTCACGTTCGACGTAATCGGCATTCACGCGGGAAGCGCGTTCGAGCAGGCGCGAATGCAGGTAGAACACGTCGCCGGGATAGGCTTCGCGCCCCGGCGGGCGGCGCAGCAGCAGCGACACCTGGCGGTACGCCCAGGCCTGCTTGGTCAGGTCGTCGTAGATGATCAGCGCGTCTTCGCCGCGGTCGCGGAAGAACTCGCCCATCGCGCAGCCGGCGTACGGTGCGATGTACTGCATCGCCGCCGATTCGGACGCGGTGGCCGCCACCACGATGGTGTGCTCCATGGCGCCATGCTCTTCGAGCTTGCGCACCACGTTGGAGATGGAGGAGGCTTTCTGGCCGATGGCGACGTAGATGCAGGTAAGGTCGGCGCCCTTCTGGTTGATGATGGTGTCGATCGCCAGCGCCGTCTTGCCGGTCTGGCGGTCGCCGATGATCAGTTCGCGCTGGCCGCGTCCGATCGGCACCATCGCGTCGATCGATTTGAGGCCGGTCTGCACCGGCTGCGACACCGACTGGCGGTCGATGACGCCCGGCGCGATCTTCTCAATGGGCGAACGGGTCTGCATGTCCAGCACGCCCTTGCCGTCGACCGGCTCGCCCAGCGAGTTGACCACCCGGCCCAGAAGCTCCTCGCCGACCGGCACTTCCAGAATGCGTCCGGTGCAGCGGGCGGTATCGCCTTCGCTGATGTGGCGGTAGTCGCCCAGCACCACGGCGCCGACCGAGTCGCGCTCCAGATTGAGGGCAATGGCGTAGCTGTCGCCCGGCAGCGCAATCATCTCGCCGGACATGACGTCCTGCAGGCCGTGGATGCGTACGATGCCGTCGGTCACCATCACCACCGTGCCTTCGCTAGCCGCCTGCGGAGCGACATCGAACGCGGCGATGCGTTGCTTGATCAGGTCTGAAATTTCGGTCGGGTTCAAGGCAGACATGCGTCTTCTACTCCGGTTGGATGGATCAGGCCAGGCTTTGCGCCAGCTGCTGCAGGCGCCCGCGCAGCGAGGCGTCCAGCACCCGGTCGCCGGCGCGCACCACCGCGCCGCCCAGCAGTTGTTCGTCAATGCGTGCCGCCAGCTCCACGGTCTGGCCGGTGCGGGCCTCCAGTTCCTCGCGGATCCGGTCCTGCTGCGCCGCATCCAGCGCCCGGGCGCTGGCCACTTCGGCGGTCAGGCGCCGCTCATGCGCGGCGCGCAACTGTTCGAACTGCTTCGCGACCTCGGGCAGCAGCGGCAGCCGGTCGCGCTCGCCCAGCGCCTGCAGGAAATTCCGCATCGGCGCGTCGAACCGTTCCCCGCCCAGTTCAACGAGCATGTCGGAGCGGCGCGTTCGCGTCAGGCGCGGATCGGCCAGCAGGGCGCGCACCTGCGCGTCCCGTGCGAATGCGGCCGCCAGCGCCAGCATGGCCGAAAAGGCATCCAGTGCGCCGTCTTCGCGCGCATAGCCGAACGCAGCGCGCGCATAGGGCCGGGCCAGCGTGATGCCGCTCACAGACGTCCCGCCAACTCTTCCAGCGCCGCCTCATGCGCGGTCGCGTCCACTTCGCGCCGCAGCACGGCTTCCGCTCCGGCGACCGCCAGACCGGCCACCTCGCGGCGCAAGCCCTCGCGGGCCTGTTGCGCGTTCTGTTCGATCTCGGCCTGCGCCCGGGCCAGAATGCGTTCGCCTTCGGCCTTGGCCGCCGTCCGCGCCTCTTCCATGATCTCGCCGGCCCGGCGTTCGGCCTGGCTCAAGATGCGGGAAGCTTCGGTTCGCGCCTCACCGGTCATGCGCTGCGCCGTCTTGGCGGCATTCGCCCGTTCCGCAGCGGCCGCTTCGGCCTGCGCCAAACCATCGGCAATGCGCCGGCGGCGATTTTCCAGCGCCTCCGTCACCGGCGGCCACACGAAGCGCATGCAAAACCAGACGAAGATCGCGAACGAAATCGCCTGCCCGATCAGGGTGAGGTTGATGTTCATCGGGATGCCTCCCGCAGCCTCAGGCGACGGCGAACAGCAGGTAGAACGCGATGCCGACGGCGATCATCGGCACGGCATCGACCAGGCCCAGCACGATGAACATTTGCGTGCGCAGCATCGGGATCAGTTCCGGCTGGCGGGCGATGCCTTCCATGTATTTGCCGCCTAGGTTGCCGATGCCGATGGCCGCGCCCAAGGCGCCTAGGCCCATCATCAGGCCGCCGGCGATGTAAATCAGGCCAGATACAAGTTCCATGAAAAATACTCCGAAGTGGAAATGGGGAAAAACGGGTGTCGGATCAGTGCGCCGTGTCGTGCGCCATGTTCAGGTAGACCACGGTCAGCACCATGAAGATGAACGCCTGCAGCAGAATCACTAGGACATGGAAGATCGCCCATGGCACCGACAGGGTCCACTGCGCCCACAGCGGCAGCAGCGCGATCAGGATGAAGATCATCTCGCCGGCGTACAGGTTGCCGAACAGGCGCAGGCCGTGCGAGACCGGCTTGGCCAGAAGCGCCACGCCTTCAAGAAACAGATTGACCGGAATCAGCAGCAGCTTGAGGAGCGGGTTCTTCGCGGTGAACGGGTGCAGCGTCAGTTCGGCAAGGAAGCCGCCGACGCCCTTGCGCCGGAAGCTGTAGTACAGCATCAGCGCGAACACGGACAGAGACAGGCCCATGGTGATGTTCGGGTCGGTCGTCGGCACGATCTTCATGTAGTGCACGCCCGCCAGCGAAAAGACCCACGGCACCCAGTCCACCGGCACCAGATCCATCAGGTTCATGAGGAACACCCACATGAACGAGCACAGCGCCAGCGGCGCCACCATCCGGTTGGTATGGTTGAAAGAATCCCGCACCGTGCCGTCGATGAACTCGATGATCTGCTCGATGGCGTTCTGGAAGCCGCCGGGGACATCGGCGCTCGCCCGGCGCGCCGCCGCCGCGAACACCGCCACGAACAAGGCGCCCAAGCCGATCGCCCACGCCATCGAGTCGACGTGGACGGCCCAGAAGCCCATCGCCTGCACCTCTTCCGCCGTATGGGCGAGGCCCCAGCTGCCGTCCGGATGCCGCCCGTAGGTCAGGTGGGTCAGGTGGTGCTTGATGTACTCGGACCCCGATGCGTAATCCGCCGCCATGCTGTTGACCGACTCCGTTAAGCGTGTTGCCGCGCATCCAGGTTCATCGAAAAATCCAGTGCCCGATGAGAGGAGCCGCCAGCGTCGCGGCATACGCCGCAAACAGCGGAATCGGCCGGACTTCCGGGTACAGCCCCAGAATCAAGCCCAAGCCCGCCAAAGCGCCCAGCCAGCGCAAGGCCCAAGCCACGCGCATGCGGCGCTGCTCTTCCCGGACGCTCCGCGCCCGCTGCCGGCGGAACAGAACCGATGCCGCCAGCGCATTCGGAATCAGGCACAGGGCGCTTCCCATCGCGCCTGACATGCCCGCCGCCCGGTCATAAAAAATCCCCGCCAGACACAGCAGCGTCACCGCCAACTGCGCGGCGAGGACATGCGCCACCGGCATGCCTGCCTTCATGGCCTTGAAGTCCCGGCGTCCGAATCCGCCTTGGCGCCCTCATCATCGAAAGGCGGGCGTATTCTAGCACATCCGCCCTTCTGCCCGGATGGAGGTCGGCGAGCTCTTGTCGGGGAAGAGTTGGCAGAACTTTGGCCGGTCGGCAAGCGCGTCGGCTGAAGCACCGGATATTCTGGCATGCCGCAACAGCAGTTTCAGCTTTGGCTTGGCAGCCGTCTCTATCCGTCTTGACAAGGCATTTTTCTTTTTTATAGTAAAGACATGTCAAAGATAAGCAGAAAACTTCAGGTTACGGTCCCCAAACTGCTGGCGACGCAGTACGGGCTTCGTCCTGGCGACGATATCCGCTTCGAAGCGGCCGGCGAAATCATCCGCGTGGTGCCTCCCAATGCCGCCATGCCTGCCGAGGGGCTTGATGCCGCGACGCGCTTGCGCCTCTTCGATGCGGCAACCGACCGGCAGAGAAAACGCGAAGCCGGGCGGAAGATGCGCCGCGCAAGCACGCGGGGATGGACCCGAGAAGAGCTTTACGAACGTGGCTGACCGGGCTCTGATCGATACCCATGTGCTGGTCTATCGCTACGACCGGCGGTTTCCGGGAAAGCAGCAGATTGCAACGGGCCTCCTTCGGGACGGCCTCATGGCCGGACGCATCCGCATTCCGCATCAAGCCCTCGTCGAGTTCGTCGCCGCAGCCACTCGAGGCGCTCCCGAAGACCGATTGCTCGACATGGCCGATGCGTGCCGGGAAGCCGAAGAATTGATGGGGCAGTTTCCGATCCTCTACCCCACCGACGCCATCTTGCGGATGGCATTGCGCGGGGCTGCCGCCTACGGCCTGGCTTGGTTCGATGCGCACGTATGGGCCTACGCTGAGGTCCATGGCATTTCGATGATTCTGTCCGAGGACTTCCAGCATGGCCGGACGTACGGCACGGTCATGGTGCAGAACCCGTTCCTGCCTCGCGCTTGAATCGATTCAGATTGTCGGAAAGAGCTGCTCAAGCGTCAATCCGCTCGTTTATTCATGGCTTGGGCCAGATTGCAGGTCGCCTGAATCCGACACCAGGCTTCCGCACCGCCTCCGAATACCTTGTCGAGGCGGACAGCCATCTCAGGGGAGATGCCCGAGCGGCAATTCACGATATCCGAAAGCTGCTTGCGGCTGACGCCGAGCTTGCGAGCCTCTTCCGCTACGCTGAGACCCAAGGGTTCAAGGCAGTCGTGGCGCACAGACAATCCCGGATGAGGCGGGTTTTCATAGGCATGATCCAAGTCCTCCTCCTGGCAATCGATTAAATCCGAATCCTTGGCATTCCGTCCCTGAAGATGCCCGGCATGGAGTTTAGCAAACGAAGCATTCGGTGCCGATATCCATCTATCTTTCTATAATAACTGCCATTCCCGATGCCTATCGCTTGAGGCTCCGCCCGATGATCCGCCTGTTCCGCGCCTTAGCCACCACGGCGGCCATGACCTCGCTGTCGCGGCTCTTGGGCTATGCCCGCGATGCGGCGATCTTCGTCTTCATCAGCAACGCGCACGGAGCACTGGACGCCTTCTTCGTCGCCTTCCGCATTCCCAATTTCCTGCGCCGCCTGTCGGCCGAAGGGGCCTTCGCGCAAGCGTTCGTGCCGGTCTTCGTGGAATACCGCGAGCAGCGGCCGCAGGAGCTGCGGCCTCTGATCGACGCGGCGGCCGGAGCGCTGGCGACGGCCTTGGCGCTCATCACCGCCGTGGGCGTGCTGGCGGCGCCGATCCTGATCCTGATCTTCGCGCCCGGCTTCGCGGGCGATGCCCGCGCCGACGTCGCCGGCGACCTGCTGCGCATCACCTTCCCCTACGTGCTGTTCATTTCGCTGACCGCCATGGCCGGCAGCATGTTCAACGCCATCGGCCGCTTCGCGCTGCCGGCCATCACGCCGGCGCTGCTCAACCTGTCGCTGATCGCCGCCGTGCTGTGGCTCGCCCCGCAACTAGAGCAGCCGGCCTACGCCCTCGCTTGGGGCGTGTTCGCGGCCGGTATCCTGCAGCTGGCCATCCAATTGCCGTGGCTGCATCGGCACGGCCTGCTGCCGCGCCCGCGCCTGGACTGGAAGCACAGCGGCGTCCGGCGCATCGCGAAACTGATGCTGCCGGCCCTGTTCGCCTCGTCCGTGGTGCAAATCAACCTGCTGTTCGATACGCTGGTCGCGTCGTTTCTGGCCGTCGGCAGCATCAGCTGGCTTTATTTGTCGGACCGCTTCGTGGAATTGCCGCTGGCCTTGTTCGGCATTTCCGTTGCCACCGTGCTGCTGCCGCGCCTGTCCGAATGCCGCGCCCAGGACGATGCCGACGGCTTCCGGGCCGGCATGGAATGGGGGGTGCGCACGGGCCTGATCGTCGCGCTTCCGGCCACGGCCGGGCTGATCCTGCTTGCCGAGCCGATTCTGGCGACCCTTCTGCAGTACCGCGAATTCACGCTGCGGGATACGCGCATGGCGGGACTCTCGCTGGCCGCCTTCGCGGCCGGGCTGCCCGCCTTCATTCTGGTCAAGGTGTTCGCGCCCGGCTTCTTCGCGCATCAGGACACGCGCACGCCCGTACGCATCGGCGTCGCGGCCATGCTGGCCAACATGGCGCTGACGGGCATCGGCGTGCTGGGCTGGCTGGCCGCCGGCTGGGCCGGACCGCACGCAGCGCTGGCGCTGGCCACCGCGCTGGCCGCCTATCTCAATGCCGGACTGCTTTATCGCGGACTGCAGGGGCGCCGCTTCTACGCCATCACGACCGCCACCCGCCAACTGCTCGCCCGCGCCCTGCTGGCCAGCGGCATCATGGCCGCCGCCCTGTGGAGCCTGATTCCGCCTACAGACGACTGGATGCAGTGGCATTTCGGGGAACGCCTGCTGCGCCTGACCGGGCTGCTGGCGCTCGCCGCCGCCGCCTATGCTTCCGCGCTGTGGCTGCTCGGCGCCCGGCCGCGCGACCTGCGGGCCCCGGCCGCACCGGACCGGACCGGACCATGAACGCGCTGCCCGACTGGGTCCCCGGCCGCAGCCGGGTCCGCGTGCTGGACGATCGGCCGCTGCCGCCCTGCGCGGCCACTGTCGGCACGTACGACGGACTGCACCGCGGCCACCAAGCCGTTCTGGCGCGGCTGCTGCAGGCGGCAAAGACGCACGGCCTCGATTCGGCCTTGCTGACTTTCGAGCCGACGCCGCTCGAGCACTTCCGCGGCGCAGCGGCCCCCGCCCGCCTCAGCTCGCTCATCGACAAGGCCGCGCTGATCGAACATCTGTGCCCGGAACTCACCCGTCTCATCGTGCTGCCGTTCGACCACGCCGTCGCCGACATGCCGGCGCCGGACTTCGTCCGGAACATACTCGGCGATGCCATGCAGGTGCAATACCTGACCGTCGGCGCGGACTTCCGCTTCGGACGCGACCGCGAAGGCGATGCCGCCCTGCTGGCGGCGGAAGCGGCGGCCGGCCGCTTCGCATTCGAACCGGCACCACTGCTGGAACACGGCGGCGAACGCATCAGCAGCACGCGGGTGCGCACTGCCTTGGCGGGCGGCGAACTGGAAGCCGCCGAACTTCTTCTGGGGCATCCGGTCGAGATGCGGGCGGCCGTGGCGACGGGCGACCGGCGCGGCCGCGCGCTCGGCTTTCCCACCGCCAATCTGGACTTCCCGTACGACCCGCCCCTGCGCGGCGTTTTCGCGATCACGGCCGTGCATGACGGACGGACGCATGCGGGCGTGGCCAATGTCGGCACCCGCCCGACCGTCGACGGCCTGAGCCTGCGGGTTGAGGTCCACCTGCTAGACTTTGAAGGCGACTTGTACGGACAGCCTTTGGCGGTGCGCTTTCGCCGCCGCTTGCGCACGGAGCGCCGCTTCGATTCCGTCGACCAGTTGCGCATGCAGATCGGACGCGACATCCGAGCCGCCCGGGAGTATTTCGCCGATGCCTGCTAACCCCTACCGCGACACGCTGAATCTTCCGCATACCGGGTTCCCGATGCGCGGCAATCTGGCGCAGCGCGAACCGGAACGCCTGAAGCGCTGGCAGAAACTGGACGTGTACGGGCAGTTGCGCGCCGCCCGGCGCGACCGTCCGGACTTCATCCTGCACGACGGCCCGCCGTACGCCAACGGCGCCTTGCACATGGGCCATGCCGTCAACAAGACCTTGAAGGATATCGTGGTGCGTTCGCGCGGGCTGGACGGCCTGAACGCTCCTTACCGGCCCGGCTGGGACTGCCACGGCCTGCCGATCGAACTGCAGATCGAAAAGACCCTGCCGCACGAGAAGCGGGCCGACGGGCGGGCATTCCGTGCCGCCTGCCGCCAGTACGCCGCCGAACAGGTCGAAGCGCAGCGGCGCGATTTCATGCGTCTGGGCGTGCTCGGAGAATGGGAAGAACCGTACCTGACCATGGCGCCGAAGACCGAAGCCGGCATCGTGCGCGCGCTGGGCGTCCTGCTGGAGACCGGCTATCTCGAGCGCGGCTTCAAGCCGGTCTACTGGTGCGCCAAGTGCCATTCGGCGCTGGCCGAAGCCGAAGTCGAATACGAAGACCATGTCTCGCCCGCCATCGATGTGCGATTCGACGGCGCGGATTCGTCTCTGGCGCAGGCCTTCGGGCTGGAGGAGGATGCCGAGATTGCCGTCGCCATCTGGACGACGACGCCATGGACCCTGATGGCCAACGAAGCCGTCTGCCTGCATCCGGAACTCGACTATGCCTTGATCGAACGGCATGGCTTCCGACTGATCGTGGCGGCAGCCCTGTGCGAGGCGGTCTGCGAACGGCTCGAAGCACGCCCGCTCGAGGCGCCGACGGTGCGCGGCGCTGCGCTGGCCGGCCGGCCGCTGCGCCATCCGTTCCTGGAACGCACCGTGCCGCTCATCACAGGACGGCACGTGACGGCCGAAGAAGGCACCGGCTGCGTGCACACCGCGCCGGCGCACGGGCTGGAAGACCATGCGGTCGGACTGGAATTCGGCCTGCCGGTCGACTGCCCGGTACAGGAGGACGGGCACTTCCGCCCCGAAACGCCCGAAGTGGGCGGCATGAGCATCGCCGACGCCAATGCGCGCATCACCCGAAAGCTGCACGACGCCGGCAGGCTGCTGGCCGAAGCGTGGCATCCGCACAGCTACCCGCACTGCTGGCGGCACCACACGCCGCTGTTGTTACGCGCCGCGCCGCAATGGTTCGTCGGCATGGGCGCGCATCAACTGCGCGAAAGAGCCTTGGAAGCAACCGACCGCGTCGCGTGGCATCCGACCTGGGGCCGGGAACGCATCCGCGGCATGCTGGAAGGCCGCCCCGACTGGTGCGTCAGCCGGCAACGCAGCTGGGGCTCGCCGATCCCGCTGTTCTGGCGGCGCGACAATGGCGAATTGCATCCGGACACGCCGGCGCTTCTGGAAGAAGTCGCTCGACGCATCGAGCATGGCGGTATCGATGCCTGGTTCGATCTGGATCCGGAAGAACTGCTCGGCGAGCAGGCCGCGCAGTACGTCAAGTCGCCGGACACGCTGGACGTCTGGTTCGACTCCGGCGTCACCCATCGCACGGTGCTGGGCGAGGATCACGACGGCGCGCAGGCCGACTTGTATCTGGAAGGTTCCGACCAACACCGCGGCTGGTTCCAGTCGTCGCTTCTGACCGGCGTGGCCCTGAACGGCGCGCCGCCGTACCGGGAGGTGCTAACGCACGGCTTCGTGGTGGACGCGCACGGGCATAAGATGTCCAAATCACGCGGCAACATCGTTGCGCCGCAGGAAGTCATGGACCGCCTCGGCGCCGACATCCTGCGCCTGTGGGTCGCCAGCAGCGACACCAGCGGCGAGTTGACCGTCTCCGACCAAATTCTGGGCCGCACGGCCGAAGCCTACCGCCGCATCCGCAACACCGCCCGCTATCTGCTGGCCAGCCTGCACGACTTCGATCCGGCAGCCGACCCCCTCCAGCCGGAAGCCATGCTGAGCTTGGACCGGTGGATTCTGCAGCGCGCCGCCGCGCACGACCGCGCCATTCGCGACGACTACCGGCAGTACCAGTTCCACCGCATCGCGCAGCACCTGCACATCTTCTGCTCGACCGAACTCGGAAGCCTGTATCTGGACGTCACCAAGGACCGCACCTACACGCTGCCTGCGGCGCATCCGGCGCGGCGCAGCGCGCAAACCGCCATGCATGTGCTGGCCGAAGCGCTCTGCCGCTGGCTGGCGCCCATCTGTCCGTTCACGGCCGATGAGATCTACGAGCACATCCCGGGGCCGCGCACCGATTCGGTGCACCTGTGCGAATGGATGGGCTTGGAAAGCTGGCGCGACGCGCCCGCCGGCCTTGCGGAGGCGGACTGGGAGATTCTGCTGGAGGTGCGGCACGCCGTCAGCCAGACGCTGGAGCCCTTGCGGCAAGCCGAAAAGATCGGCGCCGGTCTGGATGCAGAAGTCGCAGTCTGCGCCGCCCCGGAGACCGTCCGAGTGCTGCAGCGGCTGGGGGCGGAACTGAAGTTCCTGTTCATCACTTCGGAAGCCCGGCTGTGCGATGCCCCACCGCCTGATGCGCAGGCCTATGCCATGCCGAGAGCGGGCGAACTGCATATCGCCGCCGTGCCGAGTGCCCACGCCAAATGCGCGCGCTGCTGGCATCATCATCCAAGCGTCGGCAGCGTAGCCGGCCACCCCGCACTGTGCGCCCGCTGCCACGGCAATCTGGACGGCCCCGGCGAGGAGCGCCTCCATGTCTAGCGCTTGGCGCATAGCCGCTCCCGTCATCGGCGGCGTCCTGATTCTGGACCAGTTGACCAAAATCCTAGCCGAACGCCTCCTGCCCCTGCATCAGGAATGGGCGCTGCTGCCGTTCTTGTCGCTGCGGCGCATGCACAACGCCGGCGCTTCGTTCGGCTTTCTGCACGATGCCGGGGGCTGGCAGCGCTGGTTCCTGATCGCGCTCAGCGGCGCGATCATGCTCTGGCTGGCACTGTGGATGCGGCGCCTGCGGCCGGACGAGCGGCATCATGCCTGGCCGCTGGCGCTGATTCTGGGCGGCGCAGCCGGCAACCTCATCGACCGGCTGGCACATGGCACCGTCGTCGACTTCATCGCGCTGCACTACCAGCACTGGTACTGGCCGACTTTCAATTTCGCGGACGCGGCGATCACATTGGGCGTCGTCGGACTGCTGCTGGCGATGCGCCGCAGCCATCGCGCATGATGGAGATCCGCCTCGTCGGACGCGACGGCAGGATGCCGGATGCGGGGGAGCGCCCCGCCTTAGCCTACCAGTGCCCAGTAAACCGAAGAGGCGATGATGGCCAGGCCGAAAGCGACAGCAAAAAGTCGAAACATGGGTCTAAAGTATCCTGTGGCAGGGTTGCGTCGGGCTAATTCTACTCCAATTCGAAAGCCATGCAGCAACTTGCCCTATTCGCCGACGTCACCGCCCGCCGCTGTCTGGTCGTCGGCGCCGGGCCGGTCGCCGGCCGCAAGATCGAAGCGCTCGTGCAGGCCGGAGCCCAGATTACCGTCGTCGCCCCGCAAGCGATCGCCTCCGTGCGCGACCATGCCGCCGCCGGACATCTCGACCACCAGGCCCGCGAGTTTGCGGAAGACGATCTGCACGGCATGTTCCTAGTGGTCATCGCCAGCAGCGATGCGGCGCTCAACGATCGGATTGCCAGTCTGGCGCGCATGCGCGGCCTGCTGGTCAACGCAGCTCACAACGCCGCCGCCGGCGATGTGCTGCTGCCTTCCGTCATTCGGCGCAACCCGATTCAGGTCGCCATTTCCACCGGCGGCGCGTCGCCCGTGCTCGGACGGCTGCTTCGCGACCAGTTGGAAAGCAGCATTCCCGGCGCGTTCGGCCGCCTTGCCGCGCTGGTGGAGGCATTCCGCAGCCAAGCTCGGGCGCGCTTCGGCGAACGGCGGCTGCGCCGCCGCTTCTGGGAGGCGGTCCTGACCGGTCCCATCGCCGAGCAGGTACTGGACGGGCGCGACGCCGAAGCACGCGACGCGCTGGCGGAAGAACTCAAGCACGGCCGCGTGCCGGACTGCGGTGAAGTCTATCTGGTCGGCGCCGGCCCCGGCGATCCGGATCTGCTGACCTTTCGGGCACTGCGTCTGATCCGGCAGGCCGACATCGTGGTCTACGATCGTCTGGTGTCGGAACCCATCATGGCGCTGCTGCGCCAAGATATCGAAAAGATCTATGCCGGCAAGGAGCGCGACCGGCATGCCATTCGGCAGGAATCCATCAATGCGCTTCTGGTGCGGCTGGCCCGGGAAGGCCGGCGCGTCCTGCGCCTGAAAGGCGGCGACCCGCTGGTGTTCGGCCGCGGCGGCGAAGAAATCGCCACCCTGATGGAAGAAGGCATTCCGTTCCAGATCGTGCCCGGCATCACGGCCGCCAACGGCTGCGCCAGCTACGCCGGCATCCCTCTGACCCATCGCGACCATGCGCAAGCCTGCATTTTCGTCACCGGCCATCTGAAGGACGGCAGCATCGACCTGAACTGGGGCATGCTGGCGCACCCGCGCCAGACGCTGGTATTCTACATGGGACTGGCCGGCTGCGGCGAGATCTGCCGCCAGCTGGTGCGCCATGGGCTCGATGCGGCCACCCCGGCCGCGCTGATCACGCGCGGCACTACGCCCCAGCAGCGGGTACTTACCGGCACGCTGCAAGACCTGCCGCAACTGGTGCAATCGCAGGATGTCGCGCCGCCCACCCTGATCGTCGTCGGCGAGGTGGTGCGGCTGCGGGCGCAATTGCGCTGGTACCAGACCGATGCGGACGTATCCGCCCCCTGAGCCCGTCTGCCCAACCGGCCGACACGTTAAGATAGTTTCAGGAGGTCTGCCATGAAGGAGCCCGAATCCATGCTGCGGCGCGGCTTGCTGATGATGGGCCTGTGCGCCCCGCTGTACGCCGATGTCCTGAGCGCGGGCATGCCGGCGCCCGGCTTCGCGCTGCGCGATGCGGCCGGCAAGTCGCACCGGCTGGAAAACTACGCCGGCCGCTGGCTGGTGCTGTACTTCTACCCGAAGAACGACACGCCCGGCTGCACCGCCGAAGCCTGCGCCTTCCGGGACGAACTGACATTAATCCATGAACTGGATGCCCGCGTGGTCGGCATCAGCGTGGACGATGCTGCCAGCCACCAGAAGTTTTCCGACAAGTACGACCTGCCGTTCACGCTGCTGTCGGATCCGGAGGGCCGGGTGGCGGAACGCTACGGCGCCCGCGGCAGCCTGCTCGGCTACACCTACGCCAAGCGGTACACGTTCCTGATCGACCCGGCAGGCACGATCCGGCACATCTGGCATGACGTACAACCCAAACAGCACGCGCGGAACGTCATCGCCGTCCTGCGCGACCTCCAATAGCCCGCCGTGGCCTTTCGCGTCTCTGGCGTCATGACCGGCAGCGGCGACGACGGCCGCACTGGCATCGCCGGCTCGGCCCGACTGCCCAAGGACGACCCGCGCATCGAGGCGCTGGGCGCCGTCGATGAACTCAACAGCCATCTGGGCCTGCTCCGTGCCATGGTCGACGACCCGCCCATCTCCCGGCTGCTCGAATCGCTGCAGCACGAAGCTTTCGGTCTGGGCGCCGTGATCGCCGGCAGCGAACGACCGCTGGTCGGCCTGAAGAACATCGGCCGCCTGGAAGCCCATCTGAAAAATTACAATGCGGCGCTGCCGCCGCTGGAGGAGTTCGTGCTGCCGGGCGGGAATTCCGCCGCCGCGCAATGCCATGTCGCCCGGGCGGTCTGCCGCCGCGCCGAACGGCGCGTCGTGGCAGCAGGCTCGTTGCCGGAGCCCGTACGGGTCTATCTCAACCGGCTATCCGACCTGCTATTCGTGCTGGCGCGGACGCTGGCGCGCCAAGGTGATGCGCCGGAAACGCTGTGGGAGGCTTCCGGGCGCAGCGAAGCGCCTTGATCGCAACTCGCCGGGCAAATGCCGTTTGCGAAGCGATGAGCCTGCCCCAATCCGTCCTCTGTCCGGCCGGTCGGCGTGGCAGGCTTTCCGGCCTGGAGCACCCGATAAAAGCTGGCGCCCCGACATGAGCCGAATGCATGATCGCCGTCCGCATCATCCCGAGCCCTCCGGCGGCTCGGCGCCGTCGGATGCGGTCCGAAACAAAAAAATGCCCCCGCACCGGAACCCCGGCGGCGGCATGCTGAAGAAGGCGACGGCAGCCGACCAAGGCTCCGTCGAAGTGCCGGCGTTGCTGCCGCATCTGGAGTTCCGTCCGGTCGACGACCGCCAAGCACTGTTGATATCGGAATCTTTCAACACCTTGCTGCGCGGTTCGATCTATCTGGGTCTCTTGCCGCTACTCGACGGACGCCGTTCCGTCGACGACATCGTGGCCGCCCTCGCCGGCGCGCATGCGGCATCGGACGTACAGACGGCGCTCGCGTCCCTAGTTGCCAAGCAGTATGTCGCTTCGGGCGACCATGGCATGGATCGCAGCACGGCGGCGTTCTGGTCGTCGCTCGGCGCCTCCCCCCGCTGGGCCGAGGAACGCCTGCAGGCCTCGAAGGTGGCCGTCATGGGCGATGACGGCAGCCTCGCCCGGCAGCTCGGCACTGCGGGCATCGCCGTGGATGCGGAGGGCTCGGCGCTCTCTGCCATCGTCTGCGCGGATTACCTCGACGAGCGGCACGAAGCCGTCAATCGGCGGCATCTGGAATCCGGCGCCCCATGGATGCTGATCCGGCCGAGAGGCATGACGCCCCTGTTCGGCCCGGTCTTTCGGCCTGCGGAGCAAGGGCCGTGCTGGACCTGCCTCGCCTATCGCCTGCACAGCCATCAGGAGGTTCACAATTTCGTGCGCAACCTGGCCGGCAATGAAGGCGCTTTCGCGCCTTTTGCCGCCGAACCGTCCGTTCTGGAAGCCGTCTACGGCCTGATCGCGGCGGAAATCGCCAAGTGGCTGGTGCTCGGGGAGCTGGCGCCCCTCCACGAACATGCCATCACGCTGGATGTTGCGGAACTGAAAAGCGAGCGCCATCCGACCATGCGCCGTCCGCAGTGCTTCGTGTGCGGCGACGAGTCCTTGCATCGCGCCGACCGGCCGCCGGTTCCGGTGCGGCTGCAGCCGAGCCCGAAAGACGTTCGCAACAGCGGCGGCGTACGCTCGGTTCCTCCGGAAGAAACCTTGGCCAAGTATCGCCATCTTGTCAGCTCCGTCAGCGGCGTCGTATCTTGGCTCACGCGCACGACGGACGAGGCCGATACGTGGTCGCACGTCTATTGGGCCGGGAGCAACCTCGCGCTGCGCAGCAGGAAGCTGAGCAGCCTGCGGCGCGGCCTGCGTAGCGCCAGCGCCGGCAAGGGCAGTACGCCGAAGCAGTCCGAGGCGAGCGCGCTGTGCGAGGCGATCGAACGCTATTCCAACATGTTCCATGGCGACGAGATCCGCTGCCGAAGAAGCTATGCGGATTTCGCCAAGGCCGGCGAAGGGGAAGCCATCCACCCGAACGAGGTGCATCTGTTTAGCGACCGGCAGCTGGACCATGCGGACGACATCAACGCCCGCGGCCACCCCTACAACTGGATTCCGGCGCGGCTCGACCCGAACGCGGAACTCGACTGGTCGCCCATCTGGTCGCTGACCCAAGGCCGCCATCGGTACTTGCCGACCTCCGTGCTCTACAGCGTCCCGACCGAACAGGCGGACGCCGTGCATTATCGGGCGGATTCGAACGGCTGCGCGGCCGGCAATACCCTCGAGGAAGCCATTTTTCAAGGCCTGTTCGAACTGATCGAGCGCGACGCCTTCGCCATTTGGTGGTACAACCGGCTGCGCGTGCCCGGCGTGGACCTGGACAGCTTCGGCGACGATTATCTTGCCGCCGCCGGCGAGTATTACCGCGGCTTCCATCGCGAGTTGTGGGTGCTGGACATCACCGGCGATTTCGGCGTGCCGACCTTCGTGGCCGTCTCGCGCCGCACCGACCGGGACGAGGAAGACATCGTGTACGGCATCGGCGCGCATACGGATCCGCACATCTCGGCCCTGCGTGCCGTCTGCGAGATGAACCAGTTCCTGTACTTGCTCCAGGGCACGAAAAGCAGCAGCTTCGATTACAAGACCTACGATCCGGTCAGCCGCGAATGGTGGGCCACCGCCAAGCTTGCGGAGCATGCCTATCTGCAGCCGGATCCTGCCGCGCCGCTGCGCCGCCGGGCGGACTACGCCGCATTCGAGAGCACGGACACCCGCGAGGACGTGGAGCGCGCCCGCGCCCTGATCGAAGCCAAGGGCATGGAACTGCTGGTGCTCGACCAGACCCGGCCCGACATCGGCATGCCGGTGGCGCGGGTCGTCGTGCCGGGCATGCGGCATTTTTGGGAGCGGTTCGCGCCGGGGCGCCTGTACGACGTGCCGATCGCAATGGGACGGCGCGAGCATCCGCTGGCGGAAGACGAGCTCAATCCCAGCCGGGTCATTGCTTGAATGCCCGCCATGGCACCGGCGACGCTCGCCAGAAGCCCTGCCGCACAGAGCGGACGGCGGCAGCCTGCCTGCGCTTTCGGAAAATCCTGAAGAGCCCTATATAATGCTGTTGCCTAGCTGGAGCCCTGCCATGAATGCCGTTGATTGCCATCGCCAGTGCTGTGCCCGCCTCGCGTTGCCAGTGCTTTGCCTCGCGTTTGCCCTCGCCTCGGGCATGCCGGCTTCCGTTCAGGCGGAAGACCGATCGCCTGAGGAAATCGGGCTGCAAATCGCCCGCGATGCCGACGCACGAGACCACGGCTTCAGCGACTTCACGGCTGGGGTGGCCATGGTGCTGCGCAACAAGCAGGGCCAAGAAAGCCGACGCCAATTGCGGATGAAAGTCCTCGAGATTCTCGAAGACGGCGACAAGAGCCTGTTCGTGTTCGACAACCCGCGGGACGTGCAAGGCACGGCACTGCTGGTCCATGCCCATAAGGAAGGCTCGGACGACCAATGGCTGTACTTGCCGGCCTTGAAGCGGGTCAAGCGCATCAGCTCCTCGAACCGTTCCGGCTCCTTCATGGGCAGCGAATTCGCCTATGAGGACATGACGGCCCAGGAAGTGGAGAAGTATACCTACCGCTACTTGCGCGACGAGCCGTGCGGCGCCTTGACCTGCTATGTGGTCGAACGCTTCCCGACCGACAAGGACTCGGGCTACCGGCGCCAAGTGGTGTGGCAGGACCAGGACGAACTGCGGCCTTGGAAAATCGAGTACTACGACCGCAAGGACGCGCATCTGAAAACGCTGACTTTCAGCGAGTACGCCCAATATCTGAATCAGTACTGGCGGGCCAGCCTTCTGAAGATGGTCAACCATGCCACCGGAAAGAGCACCACGATGACATGGGAAGGCTATCAGTTCCGCACCGGGCTGAACGATCGGGATTTCACGAAGACCGGGCTGAAGCGGGCACGTTGATGCGAGGCCGCGCCGCGCTGCCCTGCGCCATTGCCGCCATCTGGATTTCCGGTACGGGCTTCGGCCTTCCGGCCTGCGCCGAATCGGACATCGAGTTCTTCCTCTCCGGGCGCATCGGCGTCGAAAACCGCTGGTTCCCCGAAACCCGCCTCTACCCGGACCAATCGCGCCATGCGACCGGATTCGTACTGGAACCCGAACTCTACTTCGAAAGCACCGCAGGCTGGAGCTTCAGCCTGATGCCGTTCCTGCGCTACGACAGCGCGGACGGGCGCCGCACGCATGCCGACCTGCGGGAAGCCTACTTCCTGACCTACGGCGACATCGGGGAGGGCGAATGGGAACTGCGCCTCGGCGTCGACCGCGTGTTCTGGGGCGTCATCGAATCGAACCACCTGGTCGACATCATCAATCAGATCGACCTCATTGAGCATCCTGACGGAGAAGCCGAACTGGGCCAATTGATGGCGCATCTCACCTGGTCCGGAGAATGGGGCGTGGCTGAGTTGTTTCTGATGCCCTACCATCGGGAACGCACCTTCCCGAGCCGCGACGGCCGCCTGCGCTCCGCCTTCATCGTGGATGAAGACCACCCCACCTACGAAAGTTCGGCCGAGCAGTGGCATACGGATCTCGCCCTACGCTACAGCCATAGCTTCGGGCCTTTCGACCTCGGCCTCAGCGTCTTCGACGGCACCAGCCGGCAACCCCTCTTGCGCCCGCGCAGCGGCCCGGACGGCCTGATGCTGGTGCCGCATTACGAGCAGATCCGCCAGTACGGACTGGATCTGCAAATGACTACGGATGCCTGGTTGTTCAAACTGGAAGCGGTCCATCGCTCCGGGGCGCAGAACCTCATCCTCGAGGAAGACGACTACTTCGCGCTGGCCGCCGGCTTCGAATACACGTTCTACGGCGTCTTCGACTCTCCGGCGGACCTGGGCGTGCTCGCCGAATGGAACTACGACGAGCGCGGCGACCACGCCACCCGCGCCTTCGACGACGACCTGTTCTTCGGCATCCGCTACACCTTCAACGACGTGGAAGACACGAACCTGCTGGTCGGCGCCCTGCAAGACCGGCAGCATTCGACCCGCACGCTCGCCGTGGAGATGAGCCGCCGCATGACCGACCAGTGGTCCATGAACGTCGAGGCCCTGCTCTTTCTGGATACGGACGCCAAGGACGTGCAGATCCATCCCCT
Source organism: uncultured candidatus Poriferisulfidus sp. (assembly GCA_963668445.1). Classification (GTDB taxonomy): domain Bacteria; phylum Pseudomonadota; class Gammaproteobacteria; order Poriferisulfidales; family Poriferisulfidaceae; genus Poriferisulfidus. The sequence goes on along the minus strand of OY764335.1, from coordinate 191,930 downwards.
CCGGCGCGACAGCTTCTTCGAACTGGGCCTGGACTACAATTTCTGACATGCCCGGTGCGCCCGCCGGCGCCTCAAGCCCCGCAAAAACGCCCGCCCTTCCCCGCAAGCCCAAACGGGCACCCTGTCCGTCATGGAATGGACATCGAATTCCCCATATAATAAACGACGCAAAGTATGGCGAACTCGGACATCCCTGCGAGCAGCAAGCCACACGGGCGATTCCTCTTGGAGCAAGCGGCGAACCTATGGACAGTTGCATTGTCAAGACCACCGAAGAACGCCTTTTGAACGAGGCGGACTCTCTCGGCGGACTGATGGCGCCGTTCCGCAAGCGCGTGTCCCCTCGGCTCATCGGCGATTCGGAATGGGAAACCATTCTGGATTGCGCACGCGGGCTGCCCGTGACTCTGGCTTCCGTGCCTTTCGGGTTTGAACTGCCGCTGCATGATGTCGGGCCGCGGGCAGACTTCTTCGCCTCAGTCGTGGCGGGAGGAAAATCAGGACCGTTCTTCGGCGAGGGGCGGCCGTCGCAGGACCCGGGCGCATCGGCGCCGCGCCTTGGCCGGATGCTGGACGAAATGGCGCGCCAAGAATCGCCGCTGCGCCGCATTGTCGGCCCGAAACTGCTGCTTGAATACGATGCCGGCACGGCCTCGGGCCATGCGGTTCCGGCTCCCGGACTCTTCCTGTACCCCGTCGAAACCGCGTTCCCCGGCAATGGCGCGGAGCGGCGGCTTCTGGATCTCGTGAGCGTGCTCGATGCGCTCGACGATGCCAGCTGCTGGCAGGCGGATGCCGCCGAACGCGAGCAGATCATGCGGACGTACACGGCGCTATCGCCGGAAGCATGCATTGGCGGCATCGGGGCCTTCCCGTCGCGCGGAAGAGGGATCCGGTTGACGCTGAGAGGCTTCAAGACGGCAGACGAGGTCGCCGTCTTTCTGGAGCGTGCAGGCCGTACCGAACAGCATGCGGCCATCAACTCCATCATCTCCTTCCTCGAAGCACGCAAGGCCTTCACGAATATCTGGGTGCACTTCGACATGCTGGCGTCCGGCATCGGACCGAAACTCGGGCTGAGCTTCGCTCAGGATCGCGAGTGCACGCCCGAGGGGGCGCGCTGGACGGCGCTCATTGACAGCCTGCGCGAACAGGGGCTCGCCGTGCCTGAAAAGCTTGCGGAATTGGCCCAATGGTCGTCCGGCCCCGAGATGCTGCTCGGCCGGTCCGGCGGGTATGTGCTGGTCCCGTACATCCACCACATCAAATACGTGCTGGCCGGAAGCCGGATTGAGCAGATCAAGGCCTACGCGGTCTGGCTGCTGTATTTCCCGAGCGAAGAATCCTCGCGCACTCCTTGACCCGACCGAAGCGGCCCATCCCCCGCCTCCCCGCCGCATCCGCGCACGCCATATAATGGAGCGGCGCACGAAATTTGCTCCGCCGGGCCGAAGCCATGAGCACCTACTCGATCCAGACGGCCGAGGAACGCCTCCTCAGCGAAACGGATTCTCTCGGCGAACTGATGGCCCGGTTCAGGCGCCACGCACCGCGTCCGCTAATCGGCGATCAGGAATGGGAGCGAATCCTGGCATGCGCCCGAAGGCTGCCCGTGACCTTGGCGGCCGCGCCTTTCGGCTTCGAACTGCCGTTGCATGACTTCCGCCCGCAGGCGGATCTCGGCATTTCGGTCGTGGCGGGAGGCCATTCGGGATCGTTCTTCGGCGAAGGCTCGTCGCCTCGGAATGCGGATGCTGCGGCGTTGCCGAACATCGCCCGAATGCTAGACCGAATGGCGGACAAGGAATCCCGCCTGCAACGCATTGCCGGCCCGAAACTGATGCTCAGCTATGACTGCGAGGCGGCATTGGACCATGCGTCCGCAGCTCCGGGGCTCTTCCTGTACCCCGTCGAAAACGCCCTCGCCGGCGGCAGCTCGAACTTCCAGCGCCTCGGGCTCGTGCTTGACGCGATTGACACCGCTGCCGGGCGGGATGCGGACGCCGCCGAACGGGAGCAGGTCGAGGAGGCGTACATGGCGCTGTCCCCGGAGACGTGCATCGGCGGCATCGGAACCTTTCCGGCACGCGGCAGAAGCGTCCGGCTGACCTTGGCCGGCTTCGGAACGGCTCACGACATCGGCGCCTTTCTGGAACGCGCGGGCTGCCCTGAACAATATGCGGCAGTCGAGGCCATTGCATCGTTCCTTGCGGAACGCGATGCTTTCGCGCGCCTCGGAATCCATCTGGACATGAAAGCATCCGGCATCGGACCGCAACTCGGCCTGAGTTTCGCCCAAGCACGTGAATGGGCGCTCGACGGTCGGCACTGGACGGCGCTCATCGACGGCATGCGTGCGCAACGCCTCGCGGTTCCCGACAAGCTGTCGGCTCTGGCCCAATGGTCCTCAGGGCCTGAGATGCTGCTCGGGCAGTCCGGCGGACACATGCTCATCCCATGCATCCATCATGTCAAATACGTGCTGGCCGGCGGTCAGGTCGCACAGGTCAAGGCCTACGTAGCCTGGCTGGTCCATTTCCCTGCGCAAACCGAGGAGCCGCGACACGGCGCCGATTAGAGCCGGTCTTCCCCGGCGCCCGCCGGGCCGAGAATCAGGCCATCTGCCGGCGCACCAGATCTTGGAACACGCCTTCCCGCCCCATCAAGCCCACAAACGATCCTTCCTGGACCACTTTTCCAGCCTGCAGCACGTAGATGCGGTCCGCGAGGCGCAGCGTGGACAAGCGGTGGGCGATGACGACGCGCGTCATGTGCATGTGCGCGAGATTCGCCATGATTTCCGCTTGGCTCTCGTTGTCGAGCCAATTGGTCGCTTCGTCGAGCAGCAGAATGCATGGACTGCGGATTAGTGCTTGAGCAATCATAATGCGTTGGCTCTCGCCGCCGGAGATGGTGCCGGCGCGAACGCCCACATTCGTCAGCAGCTTCATCGGCATCCTCCGAATACTGCATTCGACGACGCCCGCCTTGGCGGCTTGCCATATCTCCTCAGTGCTCACCTCGTCAAACCCGCCGGCGATGTTGTCCCAGATGTCTTGCGGATGCAGCCGCACATTCTGCGGCACTGCGCCGATCTTGCGCCGCAATTGCTTCGCATTCAAGTGCCGAAGATTGCGCCCGTCGTAATACACGGCACCCATCGTCGGATGCTCCAGACCCAGCGCAAGCCGGAAAAGGGTGCTCTTGCCAGCGCCCGACTCGCCAGCGATGGCGATGAACTCGCCGGGATTCGCGCGGATCGTCACATCGTCGAGAATCAACGGGCCGTCGGCATCATACCGGAACGTGATATGGTCGAACACGATTTCGCCGTCCAAAGACTCGACCGGTTCTCCCGCCGCATCCATTTCCGGTTGCACGGCAAATAGCGGCCGGAGCTGATCGAAAGCCGGCCCGATGGCGGCCACGGTGCTGAACGATGCGCCAAGACGGGCGACCGCCGTCTGGAACACTATGAACACGAGGTAGATGATGAGAAAATCGCCAACCGACAGGGGGGCGCGATCGGGCAGCGCCACCAGCAGCAGCAGCCCCGCTCCAGCCAGAAGCGGCAACGCGGCTCCGAAAGCCTTCAAATGCTCATCGAGGGCGCCGAGCCTCAGTTCCGCACGCTTCTGTTCGCGATAATCCTCGGCCAGTTTGGCAAATACCGTTCCTTCCGCATTGTCGATGCGCAGTTTCGTGATGCCGTTGACGGCCTGAAACAGCCGCCCGGCCAAACGGCGTACGGCGCGGGCCACCCGACCGTGGGGTGCGGCCTGCCGCAAACCCAGCAGCACGGTCACGAGCAGAGACAGGAGGCCGAAGGCGGCGGTGGCAATGCCCAACACGGCATCGTAAAGATAAATGAGGAAGAACGCAGGCAACAGGAACACGATCGAGAGCACGGCTTCGGCAATTACGGCCCGCACGGCATCGCGCAAGGACTGGAACGTCATGCCCCGCAAAGCGAGGTTGCCGCTCGGATAACGGCGCAAAAAACCCAACGGCAGCCGCAGCATCCGATCCCAGAAAGCCGCTTCGACCCGATACGCGGCGCGGCCTTCGAGGCGCATCAGTGCCATGCCCTGCAGCATGTGCAGCAACGCCCCCAGCAATGCGACCGCAATCAGTGACACGGTGGCCGCATGCAGCAAGCCGGCATCGCCGGCCGGCACGACCTTGTCCACAATCCAGCCCACGGCGACGGCAGGAACAAGAAGCAGCAGGCCGCCGAGCAGCCCTGCCGCGGCAAAGCGCACGAAATCAGCGGCAAGCCCTTTTCTGACGAGCCGGAACAGGTCTCGAAAACCGATGTCGCCAGACGGCAAAGGCTGGTAGAACAGCCAAGCTTCAGGCCGAAGGGATGCGGCGCGTTCGGCCGTAACCCGAATGCTGCGCCGTGCCACGGGATCGACCTCCCGATAATGCCCGAGCAGGCCCGGCAACAAGGCCACGGGACGGCCATCGCTCTTCCGGAATGCCAGCATGGCCCCGTTGTCACCCACCCACCATCGCTCCTTCTGGGCAAGCCGCACCTGTCGGCCGCGCACTCCAGAGACGTCCAGAATATCCCTGATGCCGAACTTGGGATCGGAGGGATCCGCGCCCGCAGGCCATTGGAATGCGATTCCCTCGTGGCGGCCGACCGCCTTCAAGGCCCGAAATAGCGATGCCTCGCCAGCGGCGGCATCCCCGTCCGTCGGCAACCCGTAGAGGTTGAACAGCTGCTGGCGGGCGTGCTCCGCATCACGATGGCGGCTGGCGACCCGTTCCCGCTCCAGATTCGCCTGATCGGCGACCGCCAGATGGCGGTTCAGTTGCTCCAGCGAGAACGCCACGGCATGGAAGCGGTTCAAAGCTACCAGAAGCAGACCCTGATGGGCGAGCGTGTCGGAAGACCGGGTGGCAAGCGGCGCCGCTTCGACCAGCGTGAGCCAACTGGCCATCGTGAGCGGCAGCACGCCGGCCGCGTCGCTCTCACCCAATCGGCTCTCCATCGGGTCGGTCAAGCCGAGAAACAAGCTGGCCTCCGGCGGCAGCCCCAGCACCCACACCACGCCCGACCTCGCTGAAACCGTGCCAGCCTCCGCCGGAAGGGTCTGCCCGGACATGAGCAGCATGTCGCGCTGCGGCCGCGGCGTGATATCTCGGGACAATGCGGCAGACACATCCATAATCCATGCATCGACATGCCGAGCCAGCTCCGCATCCCTGACCTCCGACAGGCTGTCGGCCGGCAGGCGCCGCAGCACCGTCCCCGGCAGCCCCTTGGCCATCAGGCTGAGCGATGTGCCGCCGGTCCGCGGCGCAATGCCCGGCAGGAAGCGGCCGGCCTCGGCACGCAACAGATGCCGCAGCGCCGACTGCTTCGCCGTATCCTGATGCTCCACTAGGAACAGGTCGACCGCGCCTTCCTCAATGAACCAGACGAACTGCGCATCGTTCAGGTCCAGAGGCATATTGCCGGCACACGGCTGCGGCGCGCCAACGGCGGCGGCAAGCTCCTCCAGCGAACGGTGCTTCGCGAGGTTCATGCGCCTAGCCTGCCCGCACTAGGCGGTGGTAGGTCCCGTCCGGATCCGCCATCAGTTCGTCGTGCGTGCCGCGTTGCGTCTCCGTGCCCCGCTCGAGCACGATGATCTCGTCGCAGTCCCGAATCGTGCTCAACCGATGCGCCACAATCAGACAGCTGATTCCCCGGCGGCGCAATGCGTCGTCAATGTGGTCCTCGGCCGCTGCATCAAGGGCGCTCGTGGCCTCATCGAGAATCAGCACGGTCGGGTTGCCGACCAGTGCGCGGGCCACCTCCAGACGCTGCTTCTGCCCGCCGCTGAAATTGTTCCCGTCTTCGGCGACCGGCATCGAGTAGCCGAGCGGTCGGCTGAGAATCTCGTCGTGGATGCAGGCGTCCTTTGCGGCAGCGATCAGAATGTCGTCAGGCACGGCGGGGCTCCACAAGGTGATGTTATCGCGTACGGTCGCCGAAAAGAGGACGACATGCTGGTCCACCATGGCCAGAGAACGCGACAGCACGGCATCGGGAATTTCATGCCGCGGCCGGCCATCGAACAGGATTTCTCCAGACCACGGCTGGTAAACGCCGGAAACCAGATGCGACAACGTCGACTTGCCGGAACCGCTCGGACCGACCACGGCGACCCTTTGCCCCGGCTTGATGACCAGACTGAAATCCTTAATCAGTGGCGGACGGCCGCGGGTGTAGCCGAACGTGACGTTGCGCAGTTCCACATGGCCGGCCAGCCGCAACCGGCCATTCAGCGTGGCAATGGATTTCGAGGCGTGCCGCCGCGTCAGTTCCGGATCCTCCGCGGCCTCTTCGATGTCCTCCAGCCGCTGCAAATCGGTCTCAAGCGCCTGAATCTCGTCGGCGACCCCTACGAAGCGCCCGATGGGCGCCAAAAACATGGCCGCCAAAATATAGAACCCGACTAGCGTGCCCAGCGTCATTTCGCCCGCCATGACTTGGCCCGCTCCGACCGCCAGCACTGCGGCATTCCCCAAGACCGTGAACAGGCCGGGCAGCGCCGCATTGATGTGCCCGAGTTCGGAAAAGCGCTGACGAGCCGCCAGCTCGCGGGCCTGATGGCCGCTCCAGCGGGAGAAGAATCGATCGTCCGCGGCCGTCATCCGCAGAACATCGGCATGATGCAGCATCATGGTGCCGATGCCCAACAGCAGCCCCTGCTCGCGCCGCAGGCCGTAGCTCAAATCAGTCCGTATGCGCAGAACCACGTGCATCAGGGCGGCATTCAGCACCGCCAGCCCCAGCACGATCAGCGCCAACGCCGGGCTGTACGCGACCATGACGACCAGAAACACCGCGCTCATCACAATTTCGATCAGCAGATCGAGGAACCGGTCGGACAGACTCTTGGCAATCTTGTCGATGGACAGGACGCGGGCACTCAGTTCGCCGGCCAAACGATGGTTGAAATAGTCCGCCGGCAGCCGCAGCAGCCGCGACACGCAACGGTCCCAAGCAATCACCGAAACCCGGACTGCCAGATGCCGCAGGTAGCGCTGCTTCAGCCAAGTGACGCCGTAGACCAGTACGGCCGCCGCCGCCAGCGCCCCGGCGATGAGCCCTCCCCACGGCTCCTGCTCGCCCAGCACATAATCCACGTACAGGCCCAGAAGAACCGGAGTCGCGAGGAACAGCACGGCCAGCAGCAGCCCGCATCCGACCATATAGGCCAGTGCCCCTCCGGTGCCGCGCAGCCAAGGCAGAGCCCTGCGCAGAAGGCCCGACCGTAGGCCGCCGCTCCGAAATTCCGAAGCGGGACTGAACTCCAGAGCGATCCCTGCATAGCTCTTGTCGAATTCTTCCACCGACACCTTGCGCCGGCCTGTGGCCGGATCGTTGAGGAAGTACCCGTGCCGGTTAAAGCCTTCCAGAATGAGGAAATGGTTGAACTCCCAGAACAGAATCAGCGGCAGCGACTTCAGTTTGAGCTGCTCCGCAGTCCCGCAAAAGCCGCTGCACTTGAGGCCGTAGTGCCGGGCGGCCCGCAGCACCCCGGCGGCGGTGGAGCCATCGCGACTGATTTCGCACCGGTCGCGCAGTTCGGCCAACGGCACCCAGCGCCCGAAATAGGCCAGCACGCTGCATAAGCACGCGGCAGCGCATTCGGTCGCATGCGTTTGTAACAGGAGCGGCGTCGCCACGCGCCGCCCCTTGCGTTCGGCTGTCGTTCGGCCGCTCAATTTTCGCCGCTTCGCTTAAGAACGGGCGCAGCCCCGCTCGAGAATCGCTCCGGAGCGAGCAATGCGAGCAGCGAATGCTGCCCGGTCACGATGCGGACGCGGCACGGAGCACCCGCCATCGCGGAGAGTTCCGCCCCTGAATGGAGTTGCACGTCGACCCGGTGCGTGCGTATTCCGGCCGCGGGCGACAGCGGCCCGGTCGTTACGGCGGCAACCTCGCCGTCCGCTTGGCGCCATGCGCCGTCCGGCATCGCGATTTCGACCGATGCCTGCATGCCCGGCTGGATGCGTTGCGCCACATGCGGTGCGGCATGCACGACCGCATGCAGAGGCCGGCCCTCAGCATCACGGAGTTGCGCCACCGGCGTGCCGGCCAGCAAATAGTCGCCGACGGCCACTTGCAGCGCCATGACTTCACCGCCCGCATGGCTGACAATCAACTCCCGCGTGGCGCTTCTAGCCTCCATCTGCGACAGCACCGTCCGGGCCGAATCCAGCAACGGCCGCGAGGCGCCGCTATCCTGTCCGGCCTGCGCCTCCAGCAGAACGATCCGGTCGCGCAGGATTGCCATCTCGTGTTCCAGTTCTGGCACGCTTTGCCGGGCGACAGGAGACCCGGCCTCAATGCGGTCGCCAAGAGCGGCCAGAAACTCCACCAGATGGCCAGACTCCGTCGAAACGACTGTGTGGCGCTCCCCCGGCTCGATCAGAAGACCGTCGGCCACGACGCTGCGGGTCACGCTGCCGAACGCGACCCATGCCGCGAAAACCAGCAGCAATACGCCGATGCCCGCCAAGATGGCGCGCTCGTGAGGCACCGCTATTCTCAACAGATGGTCGAGTTGCTGACGTTCGTTCCTGCTGGCGGATGTCTCCTCAGGAAACAGATGGTCAAACATGGATTCCCCCGATAAAATGTCTTTTCATTATAGACTGTTAGACAAGATCGGGGAACGCACGGCGGCAATTAATGAGAAATTGCCGAGCGCTGGGGATTCCAGTATGTGCTGAACCCGCGCAAACCTGCACGCATGCGAAGTCGCCATGATACAATCGGGCAACCTCATTCTGGCTTTCCTCGCGCCGAAACTTTCCGATGGATGACCCCGGCAAATCCGCGCCCACGCGCACGCCACCTCGCTCAGAGCACGGCGGCAAGGTCAGCCAATACTACGCATCGGCCACCGCCGGATGGGAGCGGTGGTGGCATCCCGACCACATCCATTTCGGCGTCTTCGAACCCGGGGAATGCCCCGAGAACCGGGATTCTCCAGCATCGCCGGGATTCACCCGCGCCCTAGAGCGCATGATCGATGAAATCGCCAACCCGATCGGAATTCGGGAGGGCGACCATATCGTGGATGCAGGCTGCGGCATTGGCGGCACGGCCATTTATCTGGCGAAGACAGCGGGATGCACGGTCACCGGCGTCAACATCACGGACGAGCAGCTGGATAGGGCCCGGAAGAAAGTCGCGGCCGCGAACTTGGCCGGCCGGATCAACTTCGCGTGGGCGGATTGCTCCCTGCATCTGCCTTTCGACGACGACTCGGTCGATGCAGTCGTCAACATCGAAAGCGCCTGCCACTACAGCGACCGCAGCAAGTTCCTGCGCGAGGTCTTTCGGATCCTCAAGCCAGGAGGACGCATTGGCGCGATGGACTGGATGGTGCGCGACGGCTTGTCGGACGACGATTATGAGCAACACATTGCCCCGGTATGCGAAGCATGGACGGTCCACAGCTTGTGGGACCCGTCCACGTATGCCTGGCGCGTGCGCGATGCCGGCCTGGAACTTCTGGAATTTGAGGGATTCCGCGATAAAGACCGCGATAATCTGCGGCTCCTTGAGCAATGGCATCGCGCCCTATTCTTTTTGGCTATGGCCACGGGCAACATGGACACTCCCGCGATACGTCAATCGATCAACGCATGCGGCACTTTGTGCTCCGCTTGGCGCGACGGGTATTTCGTGCTTGAACGGTATTGCGCCGTAAAGCCGGAACCGTCCTAAGCGCACCATTGCCACGCCGCCGGCCTCCACACGAAGCAACCGCCATGACCGCGCAGAGAATCGCCATCGTCGGCGGCGGCACGGCTGGCCTGGCAGCCGCCTACACGCTCAAGCAGCATGGCCTCGATGCCATCGTGCTGGAAGCCAACGACCGGGCGGGAGGGCGTTTGGGAGGCGACCGCGCGGCAGGCTTTTCCATTGACGAGGGCGCCGACTTCTTCACACCCTCCCACGACGTCGCCATCCGCATGTGCAACGAATTCGGCATCCGCCTCATTCCCATGGCGGGCGACACCGGCTGGTTCTGGAACGGCCGGCTCACCGTTCCGTATGCGGGTTCGGAGCAGATACGCGCGCTCGCCAAAAGCCTTCCGATGCTGCAGATGCTCGGCATGATGGCACCTGCAGCGCCCGGCATCCAGTCGTTCATGAAACTCGTCGAAACCGTCGAGAAACATTCGGAATACCTGAGCTTCGCCAGCGATTCGCAGCTCGCGGAGGTCGACGGGGATGAAAACGCCGCCGAGTATCTGGCGCGCCTCGGCTTGCACGAGGAACTGATGTTCATGGTGCGGGCCTTCTTCAAAATGACCATGGCCCGGCTGGAACAAATGGGCGCGATGTACGCGCTGACCTACCTGAGCCAGATTATGATGAACATCAAAGAGGTGCGCGTGCCGGAAACCGGGATGGGCTCTCTGGGGCGCGCCATGGCCGCGTCGTGCGGGGACGCGCTCCGCGTCTCGAGCCCCGTCCGGCGCATCGTCATCGAAAACGGTGCCGTCGCGAGCGTAGTCCTGGACGGCGACTCCATCGAAGCGGACGCCGTGATCTGCGCCACCACCGCCACTCGGGTGCTGGAGATCATTCCCGACCTGCCGGAAGGCATCCGCGATGCCCTGCGCAAGGTAGCCTATTCGCGCGGCTGCCGCGTCGTTATCGGCCTGGACTACCATCCGCTGCCGCCCGGGCTGCACGGCGTGCTGTACCCCGAAGAGGACGCGCCGTTGCTGCTGGACCGCTCCATCAGCCTGCCCGCATCCGCTCCGCCGGGCAAGGCCAGCCTGGATCTTGTCGTCGGCGGCGACCGCGCTGCGGAATTGTTCCCGCTGAACGATCAGGCAATCAAGTGCGCATTGCTTCGCGACGCACGTCGGCTCACTCCGCCCGGCACCCGGCTCCCCGGCGACGGCGAAGGACTGTTCACACGCGTATACCGCTGGCGGGAAGCCGTGTGTCTGGCGCCACCTGGCATGTTGAAGGCCATCGCAACGATGCGGCACGAACACGCCGGGAAGGTTCCCAACCTCTTTCTGGCAGGCGACTACATGCGCGTGCCCTCAACGAACGGAGCCATGGCCAGCGGCATCGATGCAGCCGAACAGGCGGCTCGATTCCTGAAGTCACGAGCCCCGTAACCGGCGCCGCCTTCCCGCTTCACGTTCCTGCATCGAGCTTGTCTGCGCCTGCAATTTGAGTCCGGGATAGTACAATCGCAGGCAGTCCAGAATCCTTGACACCAAACCGGAACCTTCCCGCCGTCTCCCGAATCCATGCCGCCTCCCGAATCAGCATCGGCCTCCGCGCCTCCTCCGGAAAGCCATGAGCGCACGGTTCAGGAATACTACGACACGGCCACCGCCGGCTACCAGTACGGATGGAGCCCGGATCATCTTCATTTCGGCATCTTCGAGCCTGGAGAATGCCCTGAGGACGGCGACCCCCGCCCAAAGCCCGAAATCCTCGCACGCGCTCTGGAACGCATGATCGAGACCATCGTTGCCCCGGTCGAGATCAAGCCGGGCGACCATGCCGTGGATGCAGGCTGCGGCGTGGGCGGCACGGCCATCCACTTGGCGAAAACGTTCGGCTGCACGGTCACAGGCATCAACATCACCGAATCGCAATTGACGACGGCCCGCGACAAGGTCGCGAAAGCCGGCTTGAACAACCGCATCAGCTTCGCATGGGCGGATTGCTCCTTGCACCTGCCCTTTGCTGATGACTCGATCGATGCCGTGGTCAACATCGAAAGCGCCGCCTACTACAGCGACCGATGCCGGTTTCTGCGCGAGGTCCGCCGGATACTCAAGCCCGGAGGGCGGATCGGCGCCTCGGATGCCATGGCGGGCGACAATCTCTCAACCGAGGAGTACGCGCAGCACATCACACCGATATGCGACGCATGGGCAGCCCACAGCATGTGGGATCAGCCCACGTACACCCGGCATCTTCGGGAAGCAGGTCTGGAACCCATCGAATTCGAGGGATTCCGCGGAAAGGAAAAAGACAATATACGGCTTATGGACCATTACCTCCGTGCCCTGTTCTTTTTGAACTTCGGCAACACCGTCTCATCTCGGCGCGACGACACGGTACGCGCCCTCCAAACCCTGTACCCTGCCTGGCGAGACGGCTATTTCGTGCTCAAGCGATACTGCGCAGTGAAACCCGGTTAGACGTGCCCGCCTATTCGGCAGGAAGCGGCGCGGCCACAGCACCGTTGTGTGCCGCGGCCCGAACCGACCCGGGAGGGACGCCTGCCGGCGGATGCGCGAAGACCGGGCGCAAACCGGAAATCGCGCTCGGACCGGCTTGGATCCAATGGGAAAGCCTGACGGCTTTCAAGGCGCTTCCTCCGACCGCCAATAGGAAGTTTTAGCTTTGGTTTGACAATGTTTTGACCGGCCCTTGACACGAAGGAAATTTTCGGGCATAATTCCGCCTATCAAAAGGGGATGATAATAAGTTCACCTATTAGCGAGGAAAATTCTAATGCAATCATTAATGGATAAAGCCATCCAGTCGGGCGACGAGATGCGTGCGCGACTGACCGAAAAAGCATTCACGGATGCCGACTTTCGGCAGAAACTCGTGTCGGACCCCAAAGGCACCATTGCCTCGGAGTTCGGCGTTGAAGTTCCCGACAATATCAATGTTGAAGTTCATGAGTGTGACATGAACACCTTGCATTTGGCTCTGCCGCCCAAGGCGGAACTGGATGAGGAGCAGCTTGAAATGGTAGCTGCAGGCCTCAGCTGCTGCTGCTGAGGTACGCATTGGCTTCGGCTCGGCAAAGCCGAACCGAAGCAACTTGATGAGATGGGGCGGTCCTCGTCCTAGGGCGTTTCTGACGCCTGCATCGGGCGAGAGCCGCCAGTTTAGGGCGGGATTTCGGTTGCCGCTTGCATGAGGGCCCTGCGGGGCTCGCGCTGGCGGATTGCAATATCATTGGTGCAGAAGGCTTCGGCCATGGCAGACAGGTACGGCAGCGTGATACGGCCTTTTGAAGCGCGATACGGGGAATGGGTGATTGCGGCCCGTTGGCCGATCATTGCGATAACACTGGTTCTGACAGCTGTGGCTGCCAGCGGCAGCCTGTTCCTGACGACATCGACGAATTTCCGGATGTTCTTCAGCGGGGACAACCCCCAGCTTCTGGCTTTCGAGGCATTGGAGAACACGTACGGAAAGAGCGAAAACGTGCTCTTCGTCGTCGTCCCTGAAGATCGTGACTTCACTTCGGAGCAGGCTCTCGCGTCCACAGTTTGGCTGACGGAGCAGGCATGGCATACGCCGTATTCGTCACGTGTCGATTCGGTCGGGAACTTCCAGCACACGACGGCGGACGGCGACGACCTGTTCGTACGCAATCTGGTAGACCCGCAGAAGTTGGGCGTGGCGCAAGAGCGAGCTTGGATACGCGAGACGGCGCTGGCCGAACCGAGGCTTGCAGGCAATCTCGTGGCCCCGGACGGCGGCGTGAGCGCCGTGAATGTCGTGGTGGACATGCCTGAAGAGGACGAAACGCGCAGGGTCGCGGAAATCGCCGAGTTCGCATACGCTCTGGCCGCCGAGGCGGAAGAGAGGTTCCCGGGCATTGACATCCGCCTAGTCGGAACGGTGATTCTGGGGAACAGTTTCGTGGGGGCATCGATTACCAGCCAGAAAATTTTCCTGCCCACGAGTTTGGCCATCATGGCGCTGATTCTCGGTTTTCTGACCCGGCGTTTCGCGGGCGTGATGGCGACGGGGCTGGTCATTGTCTTTTCGGTGCTCGCATCCATGGGATTGGGCGGTTGGGTCGGCCTGCGCTTCACGCCGCCTGCGGCGCCAGCTCCAACCATCGTGCTGATGATCGCGGTGGCCAGCTGCGTCCACCTGCTGGTGGCGATGCTGCGGCGCATGCGGGTCGGAGACTCGAAGCATGCGGCGATTATTGAAGCCCTCCGCATTAATCTGCATCCGGTCTTTCTTGCGAGCGCCACCACGGCATTCGGCTTTCTGACCATGAATTTTTCCGAAGTGCCGCCGTATCGGGAACTCGGAACATTCGTGGCCTTCGGCGTCATCGCCTCATTCATGCTCTCGGTTACGTTCCTGCCGGCGCTGCTTTCGCTCTTGCCGATGCGGGCGCCTCTGCCCGGGTCGGAAGACCACCCGGTGCTCGCCGCCGTGGCGGAATTCGTTGTGCGCCGCCGGGTCTTGCTGCTATGGGGGACATTAGCCGTTGTGCTCGTGCTGGCGGCAGCCGTGCCGCGCAACGAATTGAACGATGTCTTAGTGCATTTCTTCGATGAGAGCGTTGAGATGCGCCAAGATACGGATTTTCTGGACGCGCATCTGAGCGGCAATACCGTACTCGAGTATTCGGTGGAATCAGCCGGTCCCGGAGGCATTGCCGAGCCTGCGTACCTGGCGGAGCTCGCAGCTTTCGCCGACTGGTTCCGAGCCCAGTCGGAAACGCGGCACGTCATGGCCATGAGCGATGTCTTTCGGCAATTGAACAAGAGCATGCACGGCGACGACCCGGCCGCCTACCGGTTGCCTGAGAGCCGCGCTCTGGCGTCGCAGTACTTGCTGCTCTACGAGCTGTCGCTGCCGTTCGGGCTCGATCTCAATCACCAGATTGATGTGGCTCGGCAGGCGACGCGCATGACGGTGACGACGAGGACGCTGTCTTCGCAAGAGGCGCTGGATCTGAATGCGCGCGCTGCGGCTTGGCTTTCGGAGCATGCGTCGCACATTGTGCGAGCCGAAGGCTCGGGTGCTTCGCTTATGTTTGCACACATTGGACAGCGCAACATTCGGGCCATGCTGCTCGCAACGTTCACGGCGCTGCTTGGCATTTCCATCGTTCTCATTGTGGCCCTCCGTTCGCTTCGGCTGGGCCTCGTGAGTTTGGTGCCCAACCTCGTCCCTGCTGTGATGGGCTTCGGCATCTGGGGGTTGGCGGTGGGCGAGGTCGGCCTTGCGCTGTCGATCGTCATGGCCATGACGATCGGCATCGTGGTGGATGACACGGTGCACTTTCTTAGCAAGTACCGCCGTGCGCGCGAGGAGCGCGCCGCCACGCCGGACGATGCGGTGCGCTACGCGCTGCAGACCGCCGGGCACGCCATGATCACGACCTCGATCGTACTGGTGGCAGGCTTTCTGGTGCTGGTGCTGTCCCCGTTCATTCCGACGGCGGACGTGGGATTGTTTACTGCGTTGATCGTCGTGCTTGCGATCGTTGCGGATTTCCTGCTGCTCCCCCCCTTGCTGATGCTGATGGACCGGGGCACCGGCGCGCCCGGGGCCGCGCTTCGGGAATCCGGCTGACTGCGCTTGAACGCAGGTCGGCCGCAGCCGCGGTTCGGCGGCTTGTGCCGACCGGATTACGCGCGGACTGCTTTGATGTCGTCGTCGGCGCGCATCGCCGTGACGCCAATGGCATCGGCCAGCGCTTCGAAATCATCCGCGCCAGCGGCGTGCGCAATGACGGCCTTGAGGCTTGATGCCGCCGTTTCGGCCGCAAAGTCGTCCGGTGCAGCCCATTTCAGAATGCCTTTGAGGTTTTGCCACATCTGCGCGGCTTTCTCCAGACGCTTGGCGGCACCGTTGGGCCCTAGGCCGCGTTCGCTGGCCGCACGGAAGATGGCTGCCGTGTTGAGGATCAGCATGTCTGGGCCCTCGTCGGCATAAGCCAGTTGCAGGGATTGGGCGGCGCGTTCGATTTCCCGGAGACCGCCGCGCATCTCGCGGAGCGACGCCAAGCCGGGTTCGGAGGCATGTTCGGCCGCTGTGTTCAGTTCGGTGCGCAGCGCGTCGCGCACGGTGTCGCGGGCGAGGACCTCGCGTCGCGTCGTTTCGAACTTTTGCGCCAGTCCGGTATCGCCGGCGGCGAAGATGCAACGTGCCCGGGTGAGGGCCAGAAGCGTGCGGTCCGGTGCGGCGGTGCGGCAGCATTCCGCGAAGTCTTGAAGCGAGAGGGCAGCCGGTGCTTTCCGGTTGCGCGGAGTCGGTGCAAACAGTAGGCTGTCGCGCGACAGCGCTTGGAGCCCCTCATGGAAGCGTCGGCATAGGGCCCTCGCAGAATTGGCATCATCGCCGTCGTGCACGTACGCGACTTTAAGTTCGGTGCCGGGCGCGGCTTCCTGGCAGGCCAAATCGCCCATCGCCACCACAGCGATCTTTGCCGTGCCATGACGGTGCCGGCTGGCAAAAACATCTTCGATGACCGACAGCATGGAAGCTATGGAAGCTTCGGCGACATTGGCGAGCGCGATGCTTGCCTCGACCGGCGTCAAATGGCCGCGCATCACATGCACGCCGATTTGGAAGATCTGATCGTTTGCCCAATGGCGCGTCATCTCGACCGCATCGCGGGTGTTGTGGATGGGGAGTTCAGCGATGCGCGCCCGCATTTCATCGATGCCGAATTCGCGCGTCCAAAACAGACGCGTCAGGCCGCGGCGCACATCGGCCTCGGATTCGGGGTCCGGCCCGAAGCCGTCCGGAAGTTCAAGGTTGGTAAAGTCCTTCTCTTTCAAGTTGTCGAGCAGCATCGGGGCACGATTGATCCATGTGCCGAGGCGGGGCGAGGAACTGAGGATCTCGTCAATGACCTCGAACGCATCCGGACGTGCGGCGAAAGCCGGGCTTTCGTAGGTGCGCCAATCCTTGATCTGCGGATAGAAGCGCTCCCGCCAGCGGTCGATGAGAGGATCCATCGTGCGGAACCAGAGCGGCGGGGCCATGACCAGGAAAGACATCTTGACGTAGCTTCCAGGCAATTGCGGCGCCGCGTCGCCGCCACAATGCTGCAGCAAAGGATAGCGCCGGTCGGCCGCAATGTGATGGTCGGGATGGCGCTGGATGTTGTAGAAGAGCCAGTTGGTGAATTGGCTGGCAGCGCTCCAGGAATGCCAGCTCCGAACCGGTTCGAATCGGCCATTTGGCAGGCGGATGCGCTGCAGCCCGTAATGCTGGACATAGTTGATGGTCTTCAACGAAACGGCGACGCCGATGCAAAGGTAGGCGAAGATCAGCAATGCCCACGGGCCGCCCATCCAGTAGACCAGCGCGAACCACGCGCCAGTGCCGAGCAGGTAGCGCCAGAATGGGTTCGTGTAGTGCCACGTCGGAAGACAGCGACGCGCCAGCCGGTTGCAGGCGAAGCGCCAAGCGTTCGTGTAGCCCCTGATCATGTCCCGGGGGAAATACCGCCAGAAGTTCAAGCCTTTGGGCGCGGAGCCGGGATCCGCGGGCGTGCAGGCATTGGCATGGTGGCCGTAGAGGTGCTCCAGCGCGTAATGGGGGTAGGCGATGGACATCAGCAGGAATTCGCTGAGCCCGCGTTCCCACTTCGCGTTTCGATGCGCCAGTTCGTGCCCGACGATGAACACCGACTGGGCGACGCCAGCCAGCGCCAAAATCACCAGCACGGTTTCCCAAACGGACAGGTGGCCGACGATGAGGATCTGCCAGAGCCCGATCAGAAGCGTCACCGGCCAGAGGGCCGCCCACAGCCAGATGCTTGCATTGTAGAAGAGCAGTTCGCGCCCGTGCGTTTCATCAGGGTCCATGTTTCGCTCGTGCGCCCCGAACACGCCATCGAACATGTCCGGGAGAATCAGGAACACAAGCGGCCCGGCAATCCACCAGCCGCCGTACAGCGTGGCGTAGATCGCGAGAGGGAAAATCGCGAGAGGGAAAAAGTACGGCAAGGCATTGCCGAGCGACGGCTTGACGGCATTCTCTTTGCCGGTCATGCCCGATCCCAGTGCCCCAAGTTCCGTGCCAGTTTCTATCATGATGTTTTCCTGTGCGAGTCTCGTGATTAGGAGAATCCATAGCCATTATCCATTACTGGGGGAGCCTGTCAAGGCACTTGAGACGGATGTCAAACCAAAGCTAAAACTTCCTATTGCGAAAAAAAGCTAAAACTTCCTATTGGCGGTCTAGGAAAGCGTCCCGAAAGCCGCCGGGCTTTCCCATGGATCCAGGCCGGTCCGAGCAAAGCCTGCAAAAACGCCGCTGCCACGGCGGCGCACCCGACCGCCCTACATCGCCGGATGCCCCGTGGCACTGGCCTAACGCCGCTGTAACTTGCTTCGCGTTCGATGCCGAAGCCGAAGGCGCACCTCGCCGGCCAACAGCAGCAGCAGCATGATGGCACCCACGCCGGCTGGCACGGCGAGGGCGACCGAGGCTGCTCCGGCCGATTCGAAATGGGCTGTTGCAGCACCGGCCCATGCGAACGCCCCAAGGGTAACAGTGGCTCGCAATGATCGCTTCATGATTCCTCGTAGCAAGTTAGGGTTGCACAGCGGCGGCCGGCGCGGCAAGCCCGCCGGCCTCCAGAACGAAGCGGACGATGGCATCGACGCCCTCTCCGGTCTTAAGATTGCTGAATTGGAATGGCCGTTCGCCGCGCATGCGGCGGGCGTCGCGCTCCATGACTCCCAAGTCGGCGCCCACCAATGGCGCCAGATCAATCTTGTTGATCACCAGCAGGTCGGAACGGGTGATGCCCGGCCCGCCCTTGCGCGGAATCTTGTCGCCGGCCGATACATCGATTACGTAGATCGTGGCATCGGCCAGTTCCGGCGAGAACGTCGCCGCCAGATTGTCGCCGCCCGACTCGACCAGCACCAGATCCAGTTCCGGAAAGCGGGTTGCCATCGACGCAATGGCGGCAAGATTGATCGACGCATCTTCGCGAATGGCCGTATGAGGGCAGCCGCCAGTCTCGACGCCGGCGATGCGCTCCACCGGCAAAGCGCCGGAACGAATCAGGAACTGCGCGTCCTCTTCCGTATAGATGTCATTAGTGATCGCCGCGATGCTGTATGCATCGCGCAGCCGTTTGCATAGCACATCCATCAACGCCGTCTTGCCGGTACCGACTGGCCCGCCAATGCCGACGCGAAACGGGCCGCTCATGACCGGAACAGCCGCGTGTACTGGGTTTCGTGCCGGGCGGACGCCCAATCCGCCATCAGGGTCGCCTGCCCCAAATCGCCGCGCTCGCGCACGAGGGCTTCCGCCGTCGCCTGCAGCACCGTCCCTTCCAGATCCGCCAGCGCCTGCTGGCCGTCGCGCTGGCCGAGCGGAATCAGGCGCAATCCGGCCGACACGAGATTCGCGGCCATGGCGTGCAGATATGCGCGCAGCGTCGGCTCCAGCGGAATGTCCCAAGCCGCCGCCGCCGTGCCGACGGCCGTCGGATACATCAGCGGACGCTCCCGCTCCGCGGCGGCTGCGACCGCCCATTCCAGCCCCGGCGCCGGCCACGGCCCGGACACCGCCGCCAGAAACGCCTGCCCCTGATTCTCGGATTCCATGCCCATCTCCCGCGTGGCGCGCCAGGCATCGCCGTAGTCCAGCGCCCACGCCAACGGCGCTTCGTCCCGCGACCGGACAGCGGCATGGGCGGCCCGCAGGAGCGCCGCGTCCGTCTGCCCTGCTCCATGCCAGAGGATGCCGTCGACCCAGTCGCGCAGGGACTCCCGATCCGACACGAGGTTTGCCTCGACCGCGTATTCGAGACCGTGCGAATAGCTGTAGGCGCCCACCGGAAACGATGGCGACAGCCACGTCAGCAGCCGCAGCAGTGCCTCGCCGTCGAGTCGATGCCCTTCGGCCGACCGTTCAGTGCGCATGGCCGTGGCGGATGGAGTCTTCGGCCGCATAAGCGCCGGGCTCCGGTGAGAACGGGGCGCGGCTACACGTCACTTCGGCCCCCAGCCGCCGCGCCATATCGGCGATAACATGATCGTCGCGGATGCGCAGCACGCCGGCCTCCAGGATTTGCAGCGGCACATGACGGTTGCCGATATGCCAGGCGACGCGTGCGGCTTCGAGGTGCGCCGCACAACGCAAGTCCGCGACCGGTTCGGCCGCGGCGACGACGCGCACGTAGCCGCCATCCTCCAACTGCAAGCCGTCGCCGTCCTCGAAGCGCGACGCACGCTCCAGATCCAGCAGGAACGCCTGCCCGTCGTCGGCCGTCAAACGAATCCGGCGCCGATGCCTCTGATCGTAGTCCAGCGTCACGGTGGCCCGCTGCTCGGCTACCGGCCAGTTTCCGGCCTTGACGATCGCGACGGCCCGACCCAGCATCAGAACAGGAAGTAGCGCTGCGCCATCGGCAGTACGGAAGCAGGCTCGCAGGTCAGCAGATCTCCGTCGGCGCGAACCTCGTAGGTTTCCGGATCCACCTCCATGGCAGGCATCGCATCGTTCAGCAGCATGTCCGCCTTGCGCACCGCACGCGTGCCGGACACAGCCAGCAACTCCTTGGACAGCCCGAGCCGTTCGCGCAGCCCCGCCTCGAGCCCCGCCTTGGAGACGAACGTGGCGGCGCACGCGGTCCGGGAGACGCCGAAGCTGCCGAACATCGGCCGGTAATGCACCGGCTGCGGGGTCGGGATGGACGCGTTGGGATCGCCCATGGCAGCACCGGCGATCGTGCCGCATTTGAGGATCAGGTCGGGCTTGACGCCGAACAACATCGGCTTCCACAGCACCAGATCGGCAAGCTTGCCGACCTCGACGGAGCCGACATGCTCGGCGATGCCGTGGCACAGGGCCGGGTTGATGGTGTACTTCGCGATGTAGCGGCGCACCCGGAAGTTGTCGTTGCCGCCGCTCTCCTGCGGCAGCGGGCCGCGCTGGCGCTTCATCTTGTCGGCCGTCTGCCATGTGCGGATGATGACTTCGCCGACCCTCCCCATCGCCTGGCTGTCGGAGGCGATCATCGAAAACGCGCCCAGATCGTGCAGGATGTCCTCCGCCGCAATGGTCTCGCGCCGGATGCGGCTTTCCGCGAACGCCACATCCTCCGGAATGCGTGCATCCAGATGGTGGCATACCATCAGCATGTCCAGATGCTCGTCGATGGTGTTGACCGTGTACGGCCGCGTCGGGTTGGTCGACGACGGCAGCACGTTGGCCTCGCCGCATACCTTGATGATGTCGGGCGCATGGCCGCCGCCCGCGCCTTCGGTGTGGAAGGCATGTATGGTGCGGTCCCGAAAGGCCGCCACGGTATTCTCCACGAAGCCGGATTCATTCAGCGTGTCGGTATGGATGGCGACCTGTACGTCGGTGCGCTCGGCCACCGTCAGGCAGTTGTCGATGGCGGCCGGCGTGGTGCCCCAGTCCTCATGCAATTTCAGACCGCAGGCACCCGCTTCGACCTGCTCCATGAGCGCTTCCGGCAAAGTCGCGTTGCCTTTGCCGAAGAAGCCGAGGTTGACCGGAAATGCCTCGGCGGCCTGAAGCATGCGCGCCAGATGCCAGGGTCCGGGCGTGCACGTCGTCGCGTTAGTGCCCTCGGCCGGGCCGGTACCGCCGCCCAGCATGGTGGTGATGCCGGAATAAAAGGCATCGTCGATCTGTTGCGGGCTGATCCAGTGGATGTGCGCGTCGATGCCGCCGGCCGTCAAGATGCGCCCCTCACCCGCAATCGCCTCCGTGCCCGGCCCGACGACGATGTCCACGCCCGGCTGCACATCCGGGTTGCCGGCCTTGCCGATGCCCGCGATGCGTCCGTCGTGCAGGCCCACGTCCGCCTTGACGATGCCCCAGTGGTCCACGATCAGGGCATTGGTGACGACGGTATCCACCGCGCCGTCTGCACGGCTGGCTTGGGACTGGCCCATGCCGTCCCGGATCACCTTGCCGCCGCCGAACTTGACCTCTTCGCCATGGACCGTGTGGTCGTGCTCCACTTCGATGAACAGTTCGGTGTCCGCCAGCCGCACCCGATCGCCTACAGTCGGGCCGAACATGTCCGCGTAGCTGGCGCGGTCGATGCGGTGCGCCATGTCAGCCCTCGAGCGGCCCGTTGATCTTGCCGTTGAAGCCGAACACGCGCCGGCTCCCGGCGTACGGCACCAGCATCACCTCCCGGCTCTGTCCGGGCTCGAAGCGCACCGCCGTGCCGGCCGGGATGTCAAGGCGGCAGCCGCGGGCAGCCTCGCGGTCGAACCCCAATGCCGCATTGGCTTCGAAAAAATGGAAGTGCGAGCCCACCTGCACCGGCCGGTCGCCCGTGTTGGCGACCTCCAGCGCCACCGTCTCCCGCCCCTCGTTGAGGACCAGTTCGCCGTCGACCGGCAGCACTTCGCCGGGAATCATCGCGCTCACCGGATCGGCTCGTGCACGGTGACGAGCTTCGTGCCGTCCGGAAAAGTGGCCTCGACCTGGATGTCGTGGATCATGTCGGCCACGCCTTCCATGACATCGTCGCGGCCCAGCACGCCGGCGCCGTCGCGCATCAGTTCGGCGACGCTGCGTCCGTCGCGGGCGCCCTCGACCACGAAATCCGCAATCAGCGCAATGGCCTCGGGGTAGTTGAGCTTGACGCCCCGGGCGCGCCGCCGCCGCGCCACTTCGGCCGCCATGGCCGCCAGCAGCTTGTCCTTCTCGCGTGGCGTCAGATTCACGAACCCGGCCTCATATGTTCCACAACCGGGGCATTATAGGCGGATAGCCGGCCAACTGATGGCGGAACTCCGCCCAGAAGCGCCCGTAGGCGCGGCGCAGCGCCGAGCCGCTGCGGCCCAGCCAGCGCATGACCAGCACCGTGCCGACGCAACTGGCCGAAGCGCGCAACTCTTCGGAATCGGCCAGACGGGCTGCCCATTCCCGCGACGCATCCAAGTGGTCCGGCGCATCCGCGCCGACATAGATCGTGCTGGCGCAAGCGCGGGCTCCGTCCAGACAGACCGGAGCCTGCAAGGCATCAACCAGATTCCGGTCCATGTGCAGGATATCCGACCACGCCAGTCGGCCGTCCCGACGCACTTCCCATTCCTCGTGCACCAGGCCCTGCGTCAGCCGCTCGCCCATGGCGGCGCGGCCGAAAGCGAGCATCTCGCCGCACAGCACCCGGGCGTCCGCCGCCACGTCCACACAGGTCGTGCGGCGCAAGCGCGCCGACTCGAAGATGATGGTCTCTTGCGGCAGCCATTCCAGCCATGCGCCGGCATCCGCCTGCAAGCGGATGTCGATGCCCACTTCCGGCCCGGTCGTACGGTAGATCTTCTCGGCCGCCTGCGCCATGACGCGCCCGGCCGCGCCTTGCCCGCTGCGGACGCGGATGTCCAGCCGATCGCCGCCGACCAGGCCGCCCGAAGTCGTCGTCAGCGCCCCCGTCAGAGGCTCGCCCGCGCCCGCGTGCGGAAACAGGAAGCGCAGCGGGTCGCGCTGGTAGATCTCGCCGAGCGCGGTGCGGCCGCGCTTGGCTTCGAATGCCAGACAGGCCGTGCCCTGCGCCATGCCCCCTGCCTCAGACCGTCAGGTGGCGGCGGATTTCGGCTTCGGCCAGCTCGCCAGTCGGCCCCGACATCACGATGCGCCCGCGGTCCATGACCGCAATGTCGTCCGCCAGCCCGTACGCCAACTCGTAATACTGCTCCACCAGCAGGATCGCCATGTCGCCGCGCTTCGCCAGCAGGCGGATGACCTGCTCGATGTCCTTGATGATGGACGGCTGGATGCCTTCCGTCGGCTCGTCGAGAAGCAGCGCCTGCGGCTGCGTGACCAAGGCGCGGCCGATGGCCAGCTGCTGCTGCTGCCCGCCCGAAAGGTCGCCGCCGCGGCGGGCCAGCATGTCTTTCAGCACCGGGAACAATTCGAACACTTCCGGCGGGATGCGCGCCTCGCCGCGCGGCCGGCAGTTGAAGCCGGTCATCAGGTTCTCCTGCACCGTCAGGCGCGGAAAGATGTCGCGCCCCTGCGGCACGTACGCCATGCCTCGGCGCGCCCGCGCATGCGGCGGCAGGCCGGACAGGTCCTCGCCGTCCCACTGCACCGAACCGGCCTGCAGCGGCACCTGCCCGGTGAGGCCGCGCAGGAAACTGGTCTTGCCGACGCCGTTGCGGCCGAGCAGGCACGTGATGCGGCCGCGCTCGGCGCGGATGCCGACGCCGCGCAGGATATGGCTGGCGCCGTAGTACAAATGCAGGCCGTCCGCTTCCAGCATGGTCAGCGCCCCAGATAGACTTCGATGACGCGCGGGTCGGACTGGATGTCGTCCATCGGCCCTTCGGCGATGACCCGGCCTTCGTCCAAAACCGTCACGCGGCAGCCCAGATTGCGCACGAAGTCCATGTCGTGTTCCACCACCACCAGCGAATGCCGGCGCACGATCTCCTGCAGCAGATCCACCGTCTGCTCGGTCTCCGCGTCGGTCATGCCGGCCACCGGCTCGTCGAGCAGCATCAGGTCCGGATCCTGGATCAGCAGCATGCCGATCTCAAGCCACTGCTTCTGCCCGTGCGACAAGGCGCCGGCCGGGCCGTCCCGGTGCGCCTCTAGGCGGATCGTCTGCAACACCTCCCGGATGCGGTCGCGCTGCGCCGCACTCAGCGCGGCGAACAGCGTGGCGAAGATCCGCCGGTCGGCAGACAGCGCCAAGCGCAGGTTCTCGAACACGGTCAGGCTCTCGAACACGGTCGGCTTCTGGAATTTGCGCCCGATGCCGAGGTTGGCGATGGCCGCTTCGTCCATCGAGGCCAGGTCGATCCGGTCGCAGAACAGCACCTCGCCCAAATCCGGGCGCGTCTTGCCGGTGATGACATCCATCATGGTGGTCTTGCCGGCCCCGTTCGGGCCGATGACGGCGCGCATCTCGCCGCGGTTGACGATCAGGCTCAGCGAGTTCAGCGCCTTGAACCCGTCGAAGCTCACCGACACCCCGTCCAAGTACAGCAAGGTCTCGGGCGCGATGGCGGGCGCCTCGGCGGCCGGCTCAGGCTGGGACACGGCGCTCCTCCTGCGCCCGGCGGGCGTGGCGGCGGGCGCGCCACTGGCGGAACACGCCAACCAAGCCCTTCGGCATGAACAGGGTGACCAGCACGAACAGGGCGCCTAGGAAGAACAGCCAGATCTCCGGCGCGGCGCCCGTCAGATAGCTTTTCGCGCCATTCACGGCGAATGCGCCGACGACGGCGCCGAACAGCGTGCCGCGGCCGCCGACCGCCACCCAGATGGCGATCTCGATCGACTTCGCCGGCGCGAACTCGCCCGGGTTGATGATGCCGACCTGCGGCACGTACAAGGCGCCCGCAATGCCCGCCAGCACCGCCGACAGCGTGAACACGAACAACTTCGCATGGGTGACCGAATAGCCGAGGAACCGGACCCGGCCCTCCGCGTCCCGGACCGCAATCAGCAACTGGCCCAGCTTGGACGTCACCACCCAGCGGCACAGCAGATAAACCAGGCCCAGCATCAGAGCCGAAATCCAGTACAGGCCGAGCTTGGTCGCCGGCGAAGACAGATCGAAGCCGAGCAGATCCTTGAAGTCGGTCAGCCCGTTGTTGCCGCCGAATCCCATCTCGTTGCGGAAGAAGGCCAGCATGGCCGCGAACACCATGGCCTGCGTGATGATCGAAAAATACACGCCGGTGATGCGCGAACGGAACGCCAGCCAGCCGAACGCGAACGCCAAGAGGCCCGGCACCAGCACCACCATCAGGGTCGCGAACCAGAACTGGTCGAAGCCGTACCAGTACCACGGAAGCTCCTTCCAGTCCAGAAACACCATGAAGTCCGGCAGCACCGGATGGCCGTACACGCCCCGCTCGCCGATCTGGCGCATGAGGTACATGCCCATGGCGTAGCCGCCCAGTCCGAAGAACGCGCCGTGGCCCAAACTCAGGATGCCGGCGTAGCCCCAGATCAGGTCCAGCGCCAGCGCCAGCATCGCGAAGCACAGGAACTTGCCGAGCGTGGTGACCCAAAAGGTCGGCACATGCAGCCACGCATCCGGCGGCACGGCCAGATTTAGGACCGGCACGAGCACCAGCAGCAGCATCGCGACGGCGGCGAACGCCTGCCAGCCGCGGCGGTCTTCCAGCGCCACCAGGCGCGAGGTGAGCGGGCCGAGCTGCATGGCCTAGTCCTCCGCCGCCCGGCCCTTCAGCGCGAACAGCCCGCGCGGACGCAGCTGGATGAACAGGATGATGAAGCCGAGCACCAGGATTTTGCCGAGGATGGCGCCGGAGACCGGCTCCAGGAACTTGTTGACGATGCCGAGCGAGAAGGCGCCGACGATGGTGCCCCACAAGCTGCCGACGCCGCCGAACACCACCACCATGAAGCTGTCGACGATGAAGTTCTGGCCGAGGTTGGGGCTGACGTTCGAAATCTGGCTGAGTGCCATGCCGGCGATGCCGGCGATGCCGGAGCCAAGCGCGAAGGTGAACGCGTCGACCTGCCCGGTGCGGATGCCCATGGACGCAGCCATGGCGCGGTTCTGCGTGACCGCCCGCATGTTCAGCCCGAAGCGGGAGTAATGGATGAACGCGGCCAACAGCGCGACCACGGCCAGGCAGAACAGGATGATGCACATGCGGCTGAAGGTGACGGAGACGCCGCCCAGCACCTCGACCGACCCGGCGATCCATTCGGGATTGGCGATCTCGCGGTTGTTGGCGCCGAACAGAGAGCGGGCCAGCTGCTGCATGATCAGACTGATGCCCCACGTAGCCAGCAATGTCTCCAGCGGCCGCCCGTAGAGGTGGCGGATGCAGCCGCGTTCGATCAGCATGCCGAAGGCGCCGGCCACCAGAAATGCCGCCGGCACCGCCGCCAAAAGGTACAGGCCGAAGAGTTCCGGCGCGACGAACTGGCGGAACAGCTCTTGGATGACGAACGTGGTGTAGGCGCCGAGCATGATCATCTCGCCGTGCGCCATGTTGATGACACCCATCACGCCGAACGTGATGGCCAAGCCGATGGCGGCCAGCAGCAACACGGAACCCAAGCTGATGCCGAAGATCAGGTTCTCGGCCAGGCGCAACAATTGCAGGTGCGCGTCAATGTCGTCCGCCGCCTGCTGCAGCGCAGCGCGCACGTCCGGATCGGATTCCCGCGGCCGGCCCTGCTCGTCCTCCCCCAGCCGCCGTTCCAGCAGCGGCTTGATGTCGGCGCCCGGCACCTGCGCGAGGACGCGGACGGAAGCCATTCGCAAGGCCGGGTCTTCGGCCTCCAGTTCCAGCACCGCGATGCCGAGCTCCAGCCGCCGGCGCACTTCCGCATCCGTCTCCCGGTCGCGGGCGTGGTGCAACAGGCCCAGCGCCTGCGGCGTCGGGCTCTTGATGATGCTGTCGGCCGCCGCGATACGCCGCTGCGGGTCGTCGCTGAACAGTTCCAGCCGGCCGATGATGCCGCGCAGCAGGCCGCGCAGGCGGTTGTTGACCCGGATCTTCTTGAGCTCCTTCTTGGCGGCCTCGCCCAAGGCCGCGCTGGTGAGGACGTCCGATACGGCATAGCGGTCGCCCGTGCGCACGGCGCGCACCACCCGCCCGTCGGCACGGACGTAGTACAGGCTGCCGCCAGCCAGCGCCTCCAGCGCCGGCAGGCTTCGCGCATCGCCCAAATCCCCCAGCGCCTCGATGGCTTGAATCTTGTCGGCGAAACTTTTGACGTTCAGCGCCTGGATGTGCTCCCTGAGTTCGGCGGCGTCCGCCGCCGGTGCCAAGGTCGGCATCGCGCACAAGGCCAGCGCGCCCAGCACGACGCACTGGAGAAGGCCGCCCGGGCCTTGCGCGGAATGCCGCAGCGAATGCATGGAAGACGCCCGTCGCGGAAGCAGGCGGATGGCGGCACCCATGGGCGCGGAGCCGCCATCCCACCCGGCAACGGTCAGGCTCCCGGCTTCTCGCAGTTGCCGCAAGAGAACGGTTCCGTCCAGTCGGACATCAGCTTGGCGCTTTCCGGAATGAAGTCGGACCAGGCATCGCCCGGAACCACGTCGTCGGTCGCCCAGACCACATCGAACTGGCCGTCGTCCTGGATCTCACCAATCAGCACCGGCTTCGACAGGTGATGGTTGACGTTCATCACGGCCGTGCCGCCGGTCAGGTTCGACACTTCCTGGCCGTACATGGCCTTGCGCACCGCATCAATCTCCGTGGAGCCGGCCTTCTCGACCGCCTGCGCCCACATATTGAAGCCGATGTAATGCGCTTCCATCGGATCGTTGAACACGCGCTTGTCGTCGCCGATGAACGCATGCCACTTCTCAATGACGGCCGCATTGTGCTCGTCTTCCACGCTCATGAAGTAGTTCCATGCCGCCAAGTGGCCGACCAGCGGGCCGGTATCAATGCCGGCCAGCTCTTCCTCGCCAACCGAGAAGGCGACGACCGGAATGTCCTCAGCCGCAATGCCCTGGTTGCCCAGTTCCTTGTAGAACGGCACATTGGCGTCGCCGTTGATGGTCGACACGACGGCCGTCTTCTTGCCTTCCGAAGCGAACTTCTTGACATCGGCGACGATCGTCTGCCAGTCGGAATGGCCGAACGGCGTGTAGTTGATCATGATGTCTTCCTCCGCCACGCCCTTGGCCTTCAGGAAGGCTTCCAAGATCTTGTTCGTGGTGCGGGGGTAGACGTAGTCGGTGCCGGCCAGCACCCAGCGCTCGACCGAACCGCCTTCCTCGCTCATCAGGTACTCCACAGCGGGAATCGCCTGCTGGTTCGGCGCGGCGCCGGTGTAGAAGATGTTGCGGGACGATTCCTCGCCTTCGTACTGCACCGGATAGAACAGCATGCCGTTGAGCTCCTCGAACACCGGGTACACGGATTTCCGCGACACCGACGTCCAGCAGCCGAACACCACGTCGACCTGCTCCTTCTCGATCAGTTCGCGCGCCTTCTCGGCGAACAGCGGCCAATCGGAAGCCGGATCGACGACGACCGGCTCCAGCTTCTTGCCGAGCAGGCCGCCCTTCTTGTTCTGCTCGTCGATCAGGAACAGCATGACGTCCTTCAGCGCAGTCTCGCTGATGGCCATCGTGCCCGACAGCGAATGCAGAATGCCAACCTTGACGGCGTCGCCCGCATGGGCGGCTCCGGAGACGGCGAACAGGCCCGCCAGCAGGCAGGCGGCGAGGGACTTCTTAGATAAAGTCATCTTTTACTCCAAAGTAAAGTTTAAACAAGCAACAGTCCTCCCCGACCCGACGTGCAGCCGACCCGAGGCAGGGTTGTTGAATCAATGCAGCATTGATTCTTGTCCCTACGCTCAGGCGAATGTCGCCGATCAGATTGGTTGCGCTCATCTTTTCCACTCCAGAGTAAAAGCAAAAAGCATTCAATAAAAACGCCAGCCACCCGGCGGCGCGCCGCTGGATGTCCGACTGTCAGGAACTAGTATAGCACAGAAATTTGTGGGGGTCACATATATTGGGAATTATAAAGAATAGTTGACAAATCCATTTCTTTCCTGTAAACTATTCTATATGGAATCAGTTTATTAGGAGACTGACATGGCAAAGCGAAAAGCACAAACATTGAGCCTGTTCGACTTGATGGAAATATTCCCGGACAATCAGGCGGCAGTCGATTTCTTTGAAGAGTTGCGCTGGGACGAACACCGCCCCTGCGGACACTGCGAAAGCACGAACACCCACGAAGCCACCGGACACAAGACGATGCCGTACCGATGCCGGGACTGCCGGAAGTACTTCAGCGTCAAGACCGGCTCCGTGATGGAGGCCAGCAATCTTCCGATTCGCAAGTGGATTTACGCGGTCTATCTGCTCGTAACCGCCCGCAAGGGAATCAGCAGTTTGCAGTTATCGAAAGAGATCAAGATTTCGCAACCCTCCGCGTGGTTCATGCTCCAGCGCATCCGGGAAGCCTGCGATGCGGATGGCGGCCAACTGTTCGGGTTCGTGGAGATTGACGAAACCTACATGGGCGGCAAAGAGGACAACAAACACGCCCACAAGAAACTGAAGGTCAAAGGCGGCACGAAAGGCAAGACTGCCGTGCTGGGGATGAGGGAGCGCGGCGGACGCACGAAAGCCATGCCGATCCCTGACACGACAAAGGCAACCCTGCACCAAGCCATCCGCGAAAACATCCGCCCCGGCTCGACCCTCTGCACGGACGACAACCCCTCCTACAATGGCGCGGCCAATCGCCACTTGAGCGTCAATCATTCGGCCAAAGAGTATGTCAATGGGATGGCGCACACGAATGGGATAGAGAGCGTGTGGGCGGTCTTGAAGCGCGGACACGATGGCGTGTACCACCAGATGAGCGTGAAGCACCTGAAGCGGTATGTCAACGAGTTCACCTTCCGTCTGAATGAAGGAAACTGTCAGGCGGACACCATCGACCGGATATGCGCCCTGTGTGCCGCGATGGTGGGCAAGCACATCAAGTGGCAGGAGTTTACGGCATGACCGCACTGAATGTCCCAAACCGAACCATCTTTTGCGATGACAATCTGGACGTGATGGCAGGGATAAACGACCAATGTATCGACCTGATTTACCTAGACCCACCATTCAACAAGGATAAGAAGTTTACTGCGCCCATTGGCTCAAGCGCGGAAGGTGCAAGTTTCAAGGACATCTTCCGTGAAGAGGATTTGAAGAAAGAATGGTTATGGACGATCCGGGAGGACCAGCCGGAACTTTATCACTACCTCGATGGCATCAAGGGAGTTGGCAAACCTTATAACTTCGCATATCTGGCATACATGGCGATCCGCTTGATTGAATGCCGTAGAATCCTGAAAGAGACTGGTTCAATCTATTTGCATTGCGACCACACGATGAGCCATTATTTGAAGACCACGATGGACTGCATTTTCGGAGAGGACTATTTCAGGAATGAAATCGTTTGGTACTACAAGAATGCATCTCGCGGAAAGAAAAAGCGGGCAAACTCGCACGATATTGTTTTCTGGTACAGCAAATCCGATGGATATGTCTTCAAACGAGATGATATTCTGGTTCCATTTGAAAGTGGTATGACTGAATGGAGATACAAGAAAGGTGGACAGGCTGGAAAGAAAGCACCTAAAGGGAAAACTCCAGACGATGTAATCACCATGCCGTCATTGAACGCAATGGCCAAAGAGCGTACCGGATATCCAACGCAAAAACCGCTTGCTTTGTTGGAACAGTTAATTCAGGCAAGTAGCAGCAAGGGTGATGTAGTTCTGGATCCGTTCTGTGGCTGTGCCACGACTTGCGTGGCCGCCGAGAAACTGGACAGGCGGTGGATAGGGATTGATGTTTCCGTCAAAGCCTATGAACTTGTGCAAAATCGGTTGAAAGAGGAAGTTGACAAACCGCAACAGGATTGGATCAAGGGAGACACGGCCATCCATCTGGAAACTGACCCGCCAAAGAGAACCGACCAGGATACCGACCATAGGGAAAAGAAATTTGTGTATGTAATCTCACATCCGAATTTTAAGGGTGAATATAAGGTGGGCATCGCGAAAGACTGGAAAGCCCGCCTCAATTCCTACCAGACTTCAGACCCGGAGCGGCAGTACAAGATGGAATACAATCTTGAAACTCCGCAGTTCCGTGAAACTGAAAAACACATTCACGATTCTTTCCCAAACAAGCACGAATGGGTGCAGGGTGATTTGGATGAGATCATAGGAGCGATTGAGGAGTACCTGTCATGACATTATCAAAACTGAAACCGGTACTGTCTCTACTAATGCGTAAGCCGAGGCAACGCACTGTTCCACGTCAACCTACAAAAGCTGAACTTGAAAAGAGATTTAAACTCGTAATCAATCAGCCGGAATAGGTCGAGTTTGTCAACTATTCTTTATAATTCCTACATATTAGTCCCCAAAATTGTAGGGCTGGCGAAAGATGGTGTCCGGGTATTCGGTCCCGCCGCAATCCGCCGCAAACCCTTGGGAACTTCATGCATGACACTTCTTTAATCATCATATGATGTATGATATATGCGTCATTTGTCCTTTTTTGGAGTTTTCCGATGCGCACGACATTGAACATTGACGAGGATTTGCTGGCTCAGGCGCAGCTGCTCGCGAGCATCAAATCGAAGTCGGGATTGGTTCGCGAAGCGCTGAAAGCCCTAATTGAGCGAGAAAGCGCCCGCCGGCTCGCCAAACTGGGCGGCAGCCAGCCCGGCCTCCAGGACATCCCGCGCCGCAGGCCGGCTCATGATTCTGGCTGACACCTCCGTATGGGTGGAGCATTTTCGAATTGGCAATGCCGCGCTATCGCAGTTGCTCCGAGACCGCCAGATCTTCATGCACCCTTATGTAATTGGCGAACTCGCCTGCGGCAACCTTTTGCACCGGAGCGAAATCTTGGAAAGCCTGAAGCGATTGCCGTCCGCATCCGTCGCGAGCCATTCCGAAATCCTCTACTTCATAGAGCAGAACCAGCTGATGGGGCTCGGCATCGGCTATGTCGACGTGCATCTGCTCGCTTCGGCGGCCTTGGAACCCCCAACGCAGTTATGGACGCACGACAAACGGCTGGCCGCGGCAGCGGAAGGCATGCATCTTGCCCACGCAGACCAAGCACCTTGACGCGAGCGGGCTATTTGCTTCAAGAGTCGACTTTTCCGTGATGAAGTGCAATCGCGGCTCTGTGCGACTGCGCTGGCATGGCGCAACCCGAAGCGGTGCAATCGCACCCGCGTCATGGCTCAGGAACGATGACTTCGCTGCCTGCCTCGACTCCCGCAAGAATCTCGACGGCATCCAAAGTCGTAACCCCCGGCTCCACGCGCACGTCCTTGGCCTGCCCGGACACCGGATCCCTGACGCGCACCCACGACTGCCCGTCTCGCAGCCGCACCGCGTGAAACGGCACCAGCAAGGCGTCTTCGCGCTCATAGACCACCACCTCCAGACGCGCCGACATCCCCAAGCGCAACGTCTCGCGATGTTCCTCGGGCAAGGCTTCGACCACGGCGGTCACTTCGTAGCTTGGCACATTGCCCTCGCCCTTCGTCGCTTGCGAAGAAACCCGGGTGATTTCGCCCGCGAGGCGAAGATCCGGGAAGGCATCGCCCACGATAATGGCAGGATTGCCCGGCTGAATCTTGACCACGTCCACTTCGTCCACCTGGCCCACCACGGTCAGCCCGTCGAGGTTGCCGACCGTCAGCAGCTGCTGGCCATGGTCCACGAAAGCTCCTGCCACCAGCCCCCGGTCGCCCGCAGGAGAGTCGCCGCCCGCAGCGCCTGAACGAAACGCCACGCCGGACACCGGCGCCAGCACCTCGGCTTTGCGAATGATTTCCTCCAAGCTGTCCAAGCGCGCCTTGGCGCTGCTGAGTTCTATGGCGGCGACCCGCAGGTCCTTGCCGCCTTGCGCCAAAATGGTTTGCAGGTCCTGTTCGGCTTCCTGCAAGGACATTTCGCGTTGCTCGTACTCGCGTTCGGCCGCCTTGAACTCCGCCGTCGGAATGATGCCTCGCTCCAGAAGAAATGCTGCCTGCTCCTGCTTGTTTTTGCTGGTTTCCACCGCGATTTGCGCCTGCAACAGGTCCCGGCGGGTGCGCGCCACATCGACATGGTCGGTCCAATGCTCCAAATCGTCCACGCGCTCCTTGGCACGGATATACTCGACGCGCGCCTTATGGCGCTGGATTTCCACTTCGCTGACATCCAGTTCAACCAGCTTCTGGCCTTTGCTCACGCGCTCGCCATACGCGAAATGGATGGCGATCACCTTGCCCTTGATGGGGCTGGTCACCTCCACTTCCTGGCGCGGCTCCAGCCGGCCCGTCACCGTGACGGCGGAGGAGAGCCGCTGCGGCGCGACCACCCACACCGACTGGTTCTCGGCACCCCCTGCATCCGTCTCGCCCCCCTGGCGGACAGCCGTCCCCGGGCTCGGGCCCGCGTCCCAGCCGTACCAGGCAATGAACGCGAAAATAAAGACCACCAATATCGTCTTGGCAGAACGAACATACTTGCCCTTCAGTCGATCTTGCAATTTTTGGTGGCCCGCTTCCAGAGTGCGGTAGGCATGCGAAAGCTCCACATTCTTGAGGTGGGCCTCTTTCGCCAAGCGGAGTTCCTCTTCGCGTTGCTCCGCGACCCCGGTCAGGTCGTAAAACATCACGATCAGGCCGACGCGCCGAATCTTTCCGTCGTGCTCTTCGGTCAGATGCTCGGTGCGTATCGACAACGGGAATCTTTTGCCCTGGAAAGCCGCCTCGACGACGCGCATCTGCCCCACGTCATGGATGGCGTCGAAAACGATGTCGGCAAATTCCTCGGCTTCCTCCAGCTGCGCGAACGCCTCGCTGAACAGCCGTCCTTGCAGCGCATCCGCGGGCAGCCCCGTAAGCCTGACCGCCGCCGCGTTGAACAGTATGATCCGGCCCTCGAGATCCAGCGCCAAAATGCCGCTCGACACCGAGTCCAGCACATTCCGGTAGAGATTCGAGCCGACCGCGTCGGACGGGCGCGCAGGGCTGTCGCTCATGAATCGTCTCCGGCGCCGTCGCCTTCGACGCGAATGTCCCAAGTCTGCAAGGTGGTCCCCACAGTCCGGTCCAGTTCGGTCAGCGCGTTGAGGTAATCAATGGTAGCATCCAGTTCGCGGTGCTGCGCCGCCACGGTGTCGTCTTCGAAAGACACCAATTGGAAGTTGGACGACAGGCCGAGGCGCAGCTTCTCCTTCTCCACCTCGAGTTTCTCCTCCACCAGGTCGAGAGCCGTGCGCGCCAGACCGACCTGGCGGTAGGTCAGATTGACCTCGCGCGTCGCATTGTGCACCTCGATGTCGACCCGTTGCCGCATTTCCATCAGGCTGTTCTTCGCCTTGCGCAAATTGACCGAGGCTTGAATGTACTCCAACTCCCGCGGATCGTGCGCCGCGCCGAACGGAATGGACAGGTCCAGGCGCACTTCGTAATCCTCCCGGTCCAAGGCGCCGATTGCATCCTCGAAGTCCCTTGCTTCGTGTCCGAGGTTTGCGCTCAGTTGCAGCGACAAATCCCACAGGCGATTGTTGTCGGCGACCCGGGCGCGCGTCTCGGCATTTTGCAGGCTCAGCTCTGCGGTCCGGTAGTCCGGGCGGTGATGTTGCGCGATGGCGCGCCAATTGCGACCTTCATCGGGCTTCGATTGCAGCTCCAGCGTGTCCTTCGGCATGACGCGCGTGCGGCTGTCGATGTCCAGAATATCGATCAGGTTCAAGCGTGCCAAGTCCAAGCGGTTCTGGGCCGCAATCACGTTCAGTTCCCGGCTGGCGATATTCGCCCGGGTCTGAACCACCTCCTGCTCCGCCATGCGCCCGGACCGGACCAGCAGGGTGTTGACTTCCAGCAAGGCCTCGGCCCGCTCCAGCGACTTGCGGCTGATTTCCAAGGCGAGCTGCGCCTGCTGGTAGGCGCGGTAGCGCCGGATGACGGAGGTTACGACGTCCATGGCCGTCTTCTGCAGGGCCAGACGATTTATCTTTTCGGAGATTTGCGCGATGTCCACCGATGCCGCGCTGACTTCGAAGCCCGCATGGCGCAGCAACGGCTGGGTGAAGGTCAGCGTCATGGCGCTTCCGTACCGCTGATTCTCCCGCACGTTCGGGAGATGCTTCTCGAACCCGCTCCAATCCAATGCGAGCTTGCCGCCCGCAGGGATATTCAGCGTCAGTTTCGAAGAGACCCCGCCCACGGTGCTGCGCTCGACCTGGTGCTTGGCATGCTCGCGCTCGACAAACGAGCCGACTTCCAGATGCGGAACGAACTTGTTCTCCGCGACCTGCAGCGCGAACCGCTCGGCCTCGCGGTTCAGGTGCGCGTTCAGCAGCGTGCGGTTATTCGCCAGCGCCAGCACGATGCTGCTCTCCAGCGTCAGGTCGAGATGCGGGTCCGCCTCGACGGCAAGAAGCACGCCGGGACAAGCCAGATGCGCCAAGACCGCCAAGCTTGCGGACGTCATCGCCGCCGGCCGGCGCGCCCGCCGAGCCGCTTCCGCCGGGAATCCGCGGAAGGGCGCCCCCGCGCGGCTTGAGCCTCTGCCTCCATGATGCACGGCCGCGGTTCCGGTTCCCATGATCCATCACTTGCTGTTCAAGGCCTGAATGGGATCCATCTTGGCGGCCAGATATGCCGGGTAGTAGCCCGATACCACCCCGACCGCAAGCGTAATCGCGATGGCCAGCGCAACCGCCGCCCAAGAGAACACGAATGTCCAATCGACCCAATGACTTATCAAGTAAGACGCCGCAAGCCCCAGAACGGTGCCCAACATGCCCCCCATGGCGGACAGGATCAAGGATTCGAACAAGAATTGCCATTGGATGTCGCGACGCAATGCCCCGAGAGCCCGGCGCAGGCCTATTTCCGTCTGGCGATTCGAGACGGAAAGCAACATGACATTCATGACGCCGATGCTGCCAATAAGCAGCGAGATGGCTCCCGCCGTCCCCAGCAGCACGGTAAGCATTCGCATTTGCCGGAACATTTTCTCTATCAGCGCTTCGGGGCTGCGAACCCGAATGCGCTGGCGCGGGGCGGCTCGGGCAAAATACTGCTCGATCTGTTCGGTCGCCACCGCGTGGTGCGTCCCGTGGCGCATCCGCGCCAGCACCACGCGGATGTTCGATGTCCCCAAGGCGCGCTGGGCCGTCGACAGGGGAATGAGCACCGAACGGTTCACATCGTAGGGGCGCTGGCCTCTGGGCGCCGTCCGCAAAACGCCGACCACGGTGTACGCCGCATCGGCGACTTTAACGAATGCGCCCAGCAAGGCTTCGGGATCCGTGCCGCCCAACTCTTCGGCCAATTGCGCGCCCAGCACGCAGTAGGATCGCCGATAATCCAGTTCCGACAGGAAACGGCCATGCGCGACATCCAGCTTGTTCATACCTGCGAACGACCGGGTCACCCCGACGAGTTCCACTTTTTCGCTCAATGCCTTGCCGCCGCTTCTAAGTTCCAAGGGCGCCCGGATATAGGGCGCCACCGCGTCAATGGCAGGCAGACCGGACAGTCGCTTCGCGATTTCCGGCGAGAAGCCCGGCCGACCGGCCGCTTCCCCTCCCGAGCCTATCCCGCGAACCGTCAGCACGTCCGTGCCCATATCCAGGAATTGCTGGTATGTCTGGTTTTTGACGATGACCCCGACCGAAATCATTACGATCACCGAACCGATGCCGGCCACGATGCCGATCAACGCCAAGACGGCACGTTGCCGAAACACTGCCAGGCTGCTCATCGCGACCCTCAGGTCAACGAGAATGCGCGCCTTGGGCGGCCGATGCGGCCGCGCTTCAGCAATGTCAAAGGGATTTGCGGACTGTGCGTTCACGGCAGGCCTTCGGACCGCGAGCCTTCCTGCAAAAGCCCGTCGCGCAAATAAGCGCAACGCGCGCACTGCTTCGCCACCTTGCGGTCATGCGTGATGATGACGGTGGTCATGCGCTCGTTCGCATTCAAATCGATTAGCAGTTGCATGATTTCTTCTGCGGAATCCGCATCCAATGCGCCCGTGGGCTCGTCGGCGAGGATCAACGCGGGTTTGCCCGCCAGGGCGCGGGCGATGGCGACCCGTTGCTGCTGCCCGCCCGACAGTTCGGACGGCTTGTGGTCCAGCCGGTGCTCCAATTGCACTTTGCCGAGCGCCTCGGTCGCGAGATGCTTGATCTCGCTTTCGTCCACGCCCCGGTATAGCAATGGCATGCCCACATTTTCCCAAGCGCTCAAGCGGGGCAACAAGCGAAACGATTGAAACACGAAGCCGATGCTGGCGTTGCGAATGCTTGACAAGCATTCATCATCCAGTTCGGTCGTCTCTTGGCCGTTGAGTCGATAAGAGCCCGTGGTGGGCTGATCCAGCAACCCGATTATGTTCATCAAGGTAGACTTGCCGCTGCCGGAAGGCCCCATGATGGACAGCAAGTCCCCGACGGCGATGCGCAACCTCACGCCGCGCAGCACTTCCGTGACCAGCGGCCCCGTGGAATAATTCTTGCGAATGTTCTCCAAAACCAGCATGCCAACCTCTACGGCCTCCGCGCATCTCTGGGCGCGCAGCCGGGCCGGGAAACAGCACTGATCGGGAAACTCATCAAGGCATTCCGGTTTGGGGCATCAAACCTCAACGCTCTTATTTTATGCTGTCGCCCGGCCGCCCTGCCTTCCGGAACCCGAGCGGCGCGGGAGGATGCACGGCACGGGGAAAGCAATCGGTCCAATCGCGCAAACAATACCCGGCCTTAGCGCTTCGCGCGTGCGGCCCGAACTCGTCGCGGTCATCCGAGGCCAAGGCGAGGATCCGCTCCGAAGGGGCTGCAGCCAGACGGTCACTTGATCGGCCGAAAGCCCCGTATATGGCATGGCACGCCGTGATGTCGTGGAGGACTAAGAACCTATCCGTACGGCACGGTTGGCATCACTGGCGACAGAAATGCCGCAACCCCATGCACCCATGCATCATGGGCGGCACTATTTTCCGCAAACGCATCAACGCACTGCCGTGCAGGCGTTCCCTCTGCGCCAACTTTCGGAATGCCCGCGGTTCAAAAACCAGCGCGACAACCGTGCTTAATAAGAACCTCGCCACAAATCAGTCAGGAAACTCCAACGAGCCAATCACGGCCGATCGTCTTCAGTTGCCCAACATCGTCGTCATGACTAATTGCAGGAGTCCTTCGTCAGAACTCCGTCGCAGACCACGAGGTCGTCCAAGTCCTCCGAAGGCCCCGTGTAATTTGTGCGTCGATACGTACCATCGTCTTTCGGACAAGTGTCCGCCAGATTGCAGTTGCCGGTGGTAGTACCGACAAATATGTTGATGTGGGTTCCTCCTTTACATGCAGAGGATGCATCACTTTCGGCATATTCGTTCAAGCATTCCTTCCAAGTCGTCGTTGCATGAACTTGCGGAATAACCAAAAATGCGGAAGCCAGCGCGAACGCCGCCACAATGGGAATCACAAGCTTATTACTCATAATGTCACCTCATTTGTCACTGTAGGAATTATGGCGATAAACCGCATTACGACAAAATCGCCACTGTTAGGCCACCCCTATTGGCTGGATAAGGATTATAGCATACAGAAAGGCGGCGGCGCCAATTCCCCCGCGCTTCGCAATCCGAAACCTTGCAACTTGCAGATATTCATGTATATTGCCTTTCATGAAGCACTTGAGAATCGTGCTGGCGATGCTGATGCTGGCGGCATTCGGCATGAACGCCTACGCTGCGGCCTCTGCGGCCCTGTGCGACTGCGCCGGCATGGCGCAGCCCGAAGCGATGCATACGGACATGCAGTGCCATGATCCAAGCGAGTCCGACCCGGCATGGAATCATGAAATGCCCTACGGGAACGATGGCCTTTGCGCCTCGTGCATGCTCGGCCACTGCGATGCGCCGACACCGTCATTGCTGTTCGGCGCCCAATCCGCTGCGGGCCTCGACCCCGGCGCCTTGCCAAACGTGCGCACCGGCACGCGCAAACCCTCTCCCTCCTACGGCATCAGCCGTCCCCCCCGGGCGCGCCTCCTTTAAAAGACTTGGCACCGTTGAGGTGCCTTCCCTTTTTATTAAAGGTATGCCGGTACGCCTTGCGCGCGCCGGGCGACAAACCGTCTTAGGAGGCAACAATGACCATACCGCACCACAGGGCGGCCGCGCTGCTGGCCATAGCCATAGCCGCTGCGCCGGCCGAAGCCGAGACCTTGGAGAACTATGCCCAGCGCTTGGCCGAGCACCCCCACGTCGCGCAGATACTGGAGCAAGGCGTCCGCTTCGCGGCATTGGCCGACGGCGAAATGGGCCTGCCCGACCCGCAGCTGCTCGTCGGCGTGGAGAACATGCCGCTCAGCGACCCGGCGTTCGACCGGTTCCTGCCCACGTCGAAAGTCCTGGGCATTCGGCAGGAGATTCCCAGCCATGCCCTGCGCAAGGCCCGGTCCGCCAAGCAGGAGCAACTGTCCCGGCGCCAGCAGCTGGCGGCCGACTACGCGCTCAAGCGGCTGGAATCCGTCCTCATCGTCCAGCTCGCCGAACTCGGCAAAATCCGGACTCTGGAGCAGCTGGCCGAACAGCAATTGGAGCTCTACCGCACCCTCGAAGACGATTTTCGAGGCCA
Organism: uncultured candidatus Poriferisulfidus sp.; assembly: GCA_963668445.1. Lineage (GTDB taxonomy): Bacteria > Pseudomonadota > Gammaproteobacteria > Poriferisulfidales > Poriferisulfidaceae > Poriferisulfidus. The sequence goes on along the minus strand of OY764335.1, from coordinate 152,052 downwards.
GTTGGAAGCGGGCCGTCCGGTGTACGGCAGGTTCTCCGAACTCGATGTCGCGCGCGCCGCCGTGGAACAACGCCTGAACGATCTGGCCGCCGAGCGCATCGCCGCAAAGGAGCGGCTGACCCAACTGGTCGGCGAAGTGCCGCCCTTGCCCGTGCCTGGGGTTCCGGAAGCCGCTTGGAACCGCGACGGGAATGCGCTGTACCCGGTGCGCATCGCGGCGGAGGACGTGCGCGTCGCCGCGCAGGAAGTGGCGGCGGCGGACGCCGCCTCGGGGCCGAACTACGGAGTGCAGGCCGTCTACAAGCAGCGCGAAGCAGGCCGGAACTTTTCCGGGGACGACTGGATCAGCGTGCAGGCGACCGTTTCCGTCCCGCTGTGGTTCGCCTCCAATCAGGAGCCGAAGCAGCGCGCGGCCCGAGCCGGCAAGCGCAGCGCGCAGCATGCCCATCAGGACGCATGGCGCGAATGGGTGGGCCGCATGGTCGCGCTGGAAGCCGAGCGCGATGGCGCCCGCGCCAACATCGTGCTGATCAAGGAAAAGCAGGCCGCCCTCAGGGATAAGGCGGAAGCGGCCGCGCGCGACTACGAAGCCGGCAACGCCCCGCTGGAGGCCGTGCTGGATGCTCGGGGCGACGAACTGGCCCTTGCCGCGCAGCTCGCCGAGCAGCAGCACCGGCACATTCAACTGTCCGCCCAATTCAACAGCCATCTCGCAGGAGGCTCCCATGAAAGCGACTAGCGCACTGCCGGGCCTGGCATTGGCCCTCAGCGCGGCATGGGCTGCAGGCCAAGATCCCGACTGCCCGCCGCACCCGCACTACCTCGCCCCAGCGGAGGGGGACGGGCTCCTATGCGGCACGGCGCAGGAGCGGAGCGGCCTGCACGGCGAGCATTCGGCCGAAGCTGCCGCCCGCGCCATCGTCACCATCCCGCCCGAAACGATCCAGAACATGGGCGTGCGCACCGAACGCGCCGCTTCGGCCCGCTTCGGCGCCGGCATCCGGAGCTACGGCCTGATCGCGGAAAACGCGCGCCGCACCCATGCGGTTTCGAGCCGCGTCGCAGGCTGGATCGAAGCGCTGGAAATCACCGCTGTCGGCGACCAGGTCGGTGCCGGCGACCTGCTCTTCACGCTGTACAGCCCGGATCTGATTTCCGCCCAACAGGACTACCTCGCCGCCCTCGCCGCCGGCGTCGAAGGGCGAATCCGTTCCAGTGCCGGGCGTCTTCGAGCCCTAGGAGCCGGCACGAAAGCGCTCGAGCAAATCCGCGCCGAACGCCGGAAACTGGAACAGTTTCCGTTCTATGCCGAAGCGGAAGGCATCGTCCGCGAACTGATGGTGCGCCAAGGCAGCTACGTTCGGCCCGGCATGCAGGTCGCCACCATTCAGGACTACCGTTCCGTGTGGGTCGAGGCCAGCGTGGCGGAGAAGGACCTCCGGTTCCTGAGCCAAGGCGGCAAGGCCACGGTAACGTTCCCGAATCTGGGCGGCATCGAGCGCGCCGCGCGCATCGACTACATCCACCCCACCATCGAATTGGATAGCCGCACCGCGCGGGTGCGTCTGGTGCTGGGCAACGCGGACGGCCTGCTCAAGCCGGGCGCGTACGCCGACGTGCTATTCGAAACCGCCATCGAGAAGCGCCTGAGCATCCCGTCGGAAGCCGTCCTGAAAAGTTCAGCCGGCAGTTTCGTCGTGGTCGCGCTGGGCGGCGGCAGGTTCCAGTCGCGGATGATCCGGACCGGCATCCACCATCGGGGCCGTAGCGAAGTCGTGCATGGATTGGAAGACGGCGACGAAGTGGTGGTCAGCAGCCAGTTCCTGATCGATTCCGAAAGCGCGCTGCGGGAGTCTTTCCGCAAACTGCAGAAGGCGCAAGCGCCGCTGGCGCTGCTGGAGGTGGACGAAGCGCAACAGGCGGCACTCGACCATCTGGTCGATGCAGCGTTGTATTTGCATGACGCGCAGACCGCGCCCTTCGATGTCGAACCCGGGATGCTGGCGTTCGCGCTGCAACTGAATCGCCGGCTGCAACCTGCGTTCCGCGGCACCAAACTGCACTTCGTCCTGCAGGATGCCGAACAGGCGCTGGCGGCGGCGCAGGAGGCCATGACCCAGGCCGAGGCGAGACAGGCATTGGCGGCGCTGGCGGCGGCCTTGCGGCCGTGGATCGTCGACGGCCAGCCGCAATACTACAAGGCGCAGGGCCTCCGGCTGTACCTCGACCACGGCAGCGGCCATTACTGGCTGCAGACGGAAGGCGGCATGCGGCACCCCTACGGACCGGGCCACGCGGTGCCGATCGCTTTGCCGGATGCACCGGCGGATGCCAAGATGCCCCCCATCGCCGCGCCTGCAGGAGGCGGCCATGCCCATCACTGAAACGCATCTGAGCGACGACCCTTCCCGCTCGAAAATCGCCGGCGTCATCGAGTGGTCGGCCAATAACCCGGTGCTGATCGCCGTCGCCATGGCGGCCCTGCTCGCCGCCGGCTGGATGGCAATCAAGAACATGCCTCTCGATGCCATTCCGGACCTGTCGGACACGCAGGTGATCATCCGCACGGACTTCCCCGGCCAGTCGCCGCAGATCGTCGAAGACCTGGTGACCTACCCGGTGTCCGCCACCCTGCTGGGCCTGCCCAGAACCAAGGATGTGCGCGGCTACTCCATGTTCGGCTCTTCGTTCGTCTACGTCATCTTCGAAGACGACGTGGACACGTACTGGGCGCGCAGCCGCGTCGTCGAGGCCCTCTCCAAGATCCAAGGCAGCCTGCCGCCGAATGCCGCGTCGCAGATCGGGCCGGACGCCACCGGCATGGGCTGGGTCTACCAGTACGCCTTGGCGGACCGTTCCGGCAAGCACGACCTGGCCTACCTCCGCTCGCTGCAGGACTGGTTTCTGAAATTCGAACTGGCCACGGTCGACGGCGTGTCCGAGGTCGCCTCGGTCGGCGGCTTCGTCAAGGAGTACCAGGTGCTGGTCGATCCCAACCGGCTGCGCGCCTACGACGTGCCGCTGCATCGCATCATCGAGGCCGTCGGCGCCGCCAGCAAGGAAGTGGGCGGGCGCGTCATCGAGCAGGGCGAGACGGAATTGATGATCCGCTCCAAAGGCTACATCTCGCGGCTGGAAGAACTGGAGAAGGTCGTGGTCTACGCCAAGAACGGCACGCCGGTGGCACTCGCCGACATCGCGCGCATCGTCGCCGGACCGGAACTGCGCCGCGGCGTGGCCGAACTCGACGGCGCAGGCGAAGCGGTCGGCGGCATCGTCGTCATGCGATCGGGCGAGAACGTGCTGGCCGTCATCGAGCGCGTCAAGGAGAAGCTTCGGGAACTGGAGCCCGGCCTGCCGCCCGGGGTGGAGGTGCGGCCCGTCTACGACCGCTCCGAACTGGTTGAGGGCGCGATCGGCTACCTGAGCGCGAAGCTGATCGAGGAGGGCGTGGTCGTGGCGCTCGTCTGCCTCCTGTTCCTGCTCCATTTCCGATCCGCGCTGGTGGCCATCGTGACCCTGCCCCTCGGCGTCCTAGCCGCCTTCGTCGTCATGTCGGCCCAAGGCATCACTGCCAACATCATGTCGCTCGGCGGCATCGCGATCGCGATCGGCGCCATGGTCGATGCCTCCGTCGTGATGGTGGAGAACGCGCACCGCAAGCTCTCGCAGATGCCTGAAGACGCGGACGCCGGCGCACGGCGCGCGGCCGTCCTTCTGGCCGCCAAGGAAGTGGGCCCGGGGCTGTTCTTCTCGCTGCTCGTCATCACCGTCTCGTTCCTGCCGGTCTTCACCCTGACCGGACAGTCCTTCCGCCTGTTCGCGCCGCTGGCGTTCACCAAGACCTATGCCATGGGGTTCGCGGCCATGCTTTCGATCACGGTCGTGCCGCTGCTCATGCTGTGGCTGATCCGCGGCAGGATCCGGCGCGAAGCCGACAACCCCGTCGAGCGGCCTCTGGTGCGCCTGTATGCGCCTCTGCTCAAGGCCGCGCTGCGCTATCGATGGGCGACGCTGATCGTCGCCGGCGCGCTGCTGGCCAGCATGGCCGTGCCGCTGTCCCGCATCGGCTCGGAGTTCATGCCCGCCCTGTACGAGGGCGAACTGCTCTACATGCCGACCACCCTGCCCGGCGTATCGATTACGAAGGCCAAGGAAGTGCTGGCCCAGACCAACCGCCTGATCAAGACCGTCCCCGAAGTGGACACGGTGTTCGGCAAGCTCGGACGCGCAGACACCGCCACCGACCCGGCGCCGATTTCGATGATCGAAAGCTGGATCCGGCTCAAGCCCAAGCATGCATGGCGCGACGGGCTCACGATCGAAGGCCTGATCGACGAGCTCGACCGGCGGGTGCGGCTGCCCGGCCTGATCAACAGCTGGGGCTATCCGATCAAGATCCGCACGGACATGATTTCCACCGGCATCCGCACGCCCGTGGGCATCAAGATCTCCGGCGCGGACCTGAACGAAATCAACCGCATCGCGCTGGACGTGGAAGCTGCCGTCAAGGATGTCGCGGGCACGCGCTCCGCCTTCGCCGAACGGGTCGTGGGCGGCAAGTACCTGGAGATCAGCCCCGACCGTGACGAACTGGCGCGGCAGAACATCGATCTGGGCACCTTCCAGCGCGTCATCCAGACTGCGCTCGGCGGCATGAAGCTTTCCGAATCGGTGCAGGGGCGCGAACGCTATAACATCATGCTGCGCTACGAGCGGCCCTTCCGCGAACATCCGGAAGACCTGGCCGACATTCTGGTGCCCACGCCGCAAGGGCAGCACATTCCCATGGGCGAGTTGGCCGAAATCGAATTCGCCGAAGGCCCGCCGATGATCAAATCCGAAAACGCCCGGCTCTCCGGCTGGGTGTTCGTGGACCTTGCGGACCGCGACATCGGCTCCTACGTGGCCGCCGCCCAGAAGGCCGTAGCAGACAGCATCACGCTGCCGGCGGGGTATGCGATCGAGTGGTCGGGGCAGTTCAAGCTGCTGCTGGAAGCCCGGACGCGTCTCAAGGTCGCCATCCCGGCAACCGTCCTCATCATCTTCGTGCTGCTCGTGCTGTACTTCGGCCGAATGGACCGCACGCTCATGGCGATGCTGTCCCTGCCGTTCGGCATGGTCGGCGGCCTCTGGGCGCTCTATCTGACCGGCTATCATTTTTCCGTGGCGGCCGGCGTCGGCTTCATTGCCTTGGGCGGAATCACGGCCGAAATCGCCGTGGTCATGCTGCTTTACATCGACCAGCAGGTGCGCCTGCACCCGCCCCGGAACCATCAGGAACTGGCGGCCGCCATCCTGCGCGGCGCGACGCTGCGCCTGCGGCCCGTCCTGATGACGGTGCTCATCATCAGCGCCAGCCTAGCTCCGATCTTCCTCACCGAAGGCCTGGGTTCGGACGTGATGCGCCGCATCGCCCTGCCCATGCTCGGCGGCATGCCCTCCACGCTGCTTCTGACCCTCATCGCCACGCCGGTCATCTATTGCCTATGGGAAAGCCGCCACGGCAGACAGCCGAAAGCCGCGCCGCCGGAACTTCAGAGTTCCCCTTCGCCCCGCAAGCCGCGATAGAAAGCGAGCCCCGGCGACGTAGCCGAAAACGCGACTCGGCCTCCGAATCGAAATGCAGAATGCCGCCGATCTCCGCTGCGGAAAGTTTCGCCGCCGTCCGCACTCTGCACAAAGGGCAGCACAACAACCAAACTCGGTGCACATCAGATTTGGGGGATAATATCAGACAGCCCCCCCCCCCCCCCCCCCCCCTCCCAAGCATTGCGACCTACCGCAACAGTTCAAGACGAGACGGCGCAATGCTGCCTAGAAGACCAACTACCAGAGCACCGGCTTCCACACCATGAGCGCAAAAATGAGCAGCAGCGATGCGAACGCCGGCCAGCCGAGCGCGAACCACAGCCGCATCGCCGCGAAGTATTCAGGCGGCAGCACCGTGCCGGCGGCCTGCGCCGCTTCCGCCAGCGCCCGCATGCGGTACTGCAGCCCGACGACCTTGATCCAGCATGCGGCGGCGATGCCGTAGAGAACGTAGGTCGCCATCAACCAGCTGGCGAGATAGTCGAAGCCGGCGAGATGCGCCATGAGCCATCCGGAAACCGGCTGCACGATTCCCGACGTCGCGATGAACAGCCAGTCCGCCAACGCGGTAGTGCGCGCTGCCGCCGCAATCGCGGCCACGTCGCCCCGCAGATGCGTCGCATACAGATGGAAGGCGGTGCCCAGCCCCGTCCCGAACAGCAGGGTCGCGCCCAGGATGTGAATCCACTTGATCCAGAGATAGGCCTCGGTCATCGCTCTTCCTCCAGAACGCGATGCACCAGCACCAGCGCCAGGATGGGCAGGTTCTTGAGCAAACCGCCGTAGAGGTCGCCCCACAGCGCCGGAGCCAGCCAACTAAGCCCGATCGTGTAGCCGAGAACGACGGCGATTTGCACCCAAGCCATGCGCCGCAGCTGCCAACCGCGCACGAGCGCCAGCGCAATGGCCAGATCCGCGAGGCTGGCCGCGACGACCCAGGCCGTGGCGGCGGCCGGAGAGCCTGCCAACGGCTCCAATAGCGCCGCGTACAGCGTCGGGTCGGCACTGAGCGCGACGCCAAGCCCGACGAGACCGGACGCCGCCCACAGAAACGCCAGCGCGAACCGGATCAGCGGCCGCAGCAGATACAGCCGGGCGTGCCACAGATCCTGACTCTCGGACGGACGGGCCGCCAGCCAGTCCTCAAGCCCTCGCGGCTTCACCCCCGTCGCCGCCGCGAAGGCATCGGCATCGCCCGTCAAACGCGCCCGCAATTGGGCCAGCGCCGTCGAGGTGACCGGATGCATCCGCGTAAAGTCTCCCAGCCGGGCCATGCCGGCTGCTAGCCAGTTTGGCAGCCGCAGCAGCGGCCGCCGCGGCAGCCCGAGCCAATGCCGGTAGGCGGTCACGACCTCAGCCAGATTCATGCGGTCCGCTCCCGCAGGTTCGAGAATCGCCCGGATGCCGGCCTTCCGGCCCAGCAGGCCAACGATGCCGGCGGCAAGGTCGTCCTTATGGATGACGTCCATCGGCGTGGTTCCGTCGCCCACGACCGGAGTGACCAGCGGAAAGGCGGCAAGCGCTCGCAGCAGCGACGTGCCACCGTGCGAGCCGTCGCCGGCCACGATGGCAGGCCGCAAGACCGTCCAGTCGAGATTCCGCGACACCAGAGCGTCTTCGCCAGCGCGCTTCGAGCGGGCATACACGGTCTCCGCCTCCATGATGCCGACCGCCGAGATGTGGACAATCCGGCGCACCCCCGCGGCTTCGCACGCGCCGAACAAGGCATCGGGCGCATGGTAATGGATGGCCCATGCCTCCGCCGCTCGGGCCGGCTGCAGCACTCCGGCCGCATTGACGACCGCATCCATTCCGTCCAGCAGTTCGGCCCAATGCTCGACGGTCCGCGCCTCGATCGAAGCCAGCTCCAACGGCCGCGCTTCGGCGGCCGGGAAGCGGCGACGGAACTTGTCCGGATTCCGCACGATGCAGCGCGTCTCAAACCCTGCCCGCTGCAGCGCCGCTACAATGGCGGCGCCTATGAAGCCGCTTGCACCTAGCATCAGGATACGCATGCGCTCACTCTACCATCCGCCGGCCGGAGGCTGGCCGTCTTCCGTCTTAGGAGTCTCCGGCACTGCGCATCGCCCGCGCCGTCATTCGAAATTGTATCGAAGATTTGCAAACGGCACGCGGCCGGACACCGGGTACAGGTTCAGCACCACATTCTGAAGGTAGCCGGTCACGGGGTCGATCGAAGGACTGCGGTTCGTCAGATTGCGAACGCCCGCCAGCAACTCCAGCCCCGGCACGCCGAACGCCTGCTGCCAATCCGCAGTCACGTCGTGGCTGATCCATTGCCGGTATTTCCCGGTGCTGGCGTGATTCCTGAAACTCGAAATGTAGTGGACATGCCAGCTGACGGTCAGGCCGTTGCGGGCCATGCGCAGCGTGCCGTGGGCGCGATGCGAAGGAAAGCCGGTAGTCAAATTGGACAGGCTGCCGCTGGACAAGTCGGACAGGCCCGAGTGGTCGCCCAGTTGTCGCGACCATTGCAGGCTGCCTGAAAACTGCGCCCACGGCATGTCCGCATCGGCTCGGATCTTCAGATCCACGCCTTCGGACACCCTCTTGGGAAAATTGATGAACGGGTTGCTGTGGATGTACCAGAGCACGCCGGGAATGGTCGCGCCGTTGCTGTCCGTAGTAGAAGGGCCGCGGCCCGTCACGCCATCCGGAAGTTTGCCCTCGGCTTCCAGAGCGATGATCGTCTGCATCGACAGGGTGGAGATGGCATTGTAGAGGTCGACCCGGAAGTAGTCGATGCTGGCGGACACCGACCCGGTCTCCAATATCAGGCCGATATTCCAGCTCCGCGAGTCTTCCGCCCGCAAGGCGGCACTCCCTCTCAGGTGCCTATTGCCCAGAGTATCCACCCAGACTCGGTACGTCGGGCATTCCGTACGCGGGATGCCCATCGCATCGCAGCGGTAATAATCGGTCACGGGCGCCTCGAACGCCGGAGCGCCGAGCACATGCAAGCTGTACAGGTCCGGAGGCTTGAAGCCTTCGCCCCACGAGGCGCGTAGCGCCCAATGGCCCCCCAGGTGGAAGCGCGTCGACACTTTCGGCGAGAATGCCGAACCGAAGTCCGCGTACTGCTCATAGCGCCCTGCCACATTGACATCCCATGACTCCAGAAGCGGCAATTCCAACTCGCCGAACACCGTCCACTTGCTACGGTCTCCAGAGGACCACTCGCCCAGCCTGCCCTGCCCACGGTACCCGTACTTGTCTTCGTATTTCTCGTCCGAATACTCAAAGCCCAGCACCCAGTGCGCCATGCTCTCACCGATGGCGAATCCCTCGCCGTCCAGAGCCACCTGCATCGCCTTGTATTCCGTCTCGACATCACGCAGTTGCACCAGCAGCTCTTCGGCTTCCAGCCCCGGCGTATTAATATTAAGCGGGTCGAACAGGTCGTAGCGCCCTCCTTTGATCGCCGACATGGCGGTGCCGACATCGGCGATCGGACCGCTCGCTTCTTTGGCGCGGTAGCGGTAGTACTGCAGGAACGCATCGTAGCCCCAGCCATTTCCCAAATGGCCTTCGACTCCGGACACGATGTCGTATTCCTCCAGATCGGTCTCGTGGCGGTAACTGTCCTGCCCCACGAACCGGTGGTACACGCGGGTGATATTCTTATCCCTAAGCTCGGTTTTGTACCTATCCGGCAGGTCGTCAAAGGCACCGGTGCTGGAGAAGTCAAACCAGCTCTTCCACGGCGCGAGTTGCGCTTCCGTCTCATTGCGGGCATACCGCAGGTTCAGAAACAAGGACGCATGATTCGTCAGTTCATGGCCCGCATTCAAGAAGAACGACTTCCGCTCCAGTTCGGGCGTCTGGTCAGAATAGTCCGCGTAGGCGAAGCCGCAGCCTTCGCCATCGATGCCGTACGGATCCTTCAGCTTACCGGCATAGACGGCCTCGTTGCAGCCGCCGAGGGCAACGGCCTTCGTAAATCCAGGGTCGAAACCGGTGTTGCCGTATACCGAGATGCCTTGCGTCTCGCGGAACGTCTCCCCATGAACGGCCGCGCGGCTGTACGCACGGTCGCGGTCCGCAATCCTCTCCCGCTTGGAGTATTCGACGCCCAGCAGAACATGCCCGCGCTCCAGCGGCCAGCCCCACACCGCGCTACCCTGCTCGTAATCGGCACCCTTGCGGCGCGGCCGATACCCACCCCAACTCACCTCCGCGCCGTCGTAATTCTTCTTCAGCACCACATTGATCGCGCCACCGATGGCATCCGCGCCATACAAGGCCGACGCGTTGTCCGTCATGACCTCAATGCGCTCTACGGCCGCCAGCGGAATCGTATTCAGGTCGACGGCCGTCGTTCCCCCGGACGGCGAACCGGGGACGCGGCGCCCGTCAATCAACACGGCCGTGCGGTTGGCGCCCAAGCCGCGAAGATCCACCAGCGACGCCTGCGGGTACAAACTGCCGGTCTGTTCGCGGTGGCTGCCGAAACTGTTGAAAGGCGACTCGCGCAATGCATCCGCCAGCGTCTCGACGCCCCGCAGGCGCAACTCCGCCGCATCCAGCACGGTGACGGGACTGAGGCTGTCGTAATCCGGCTGCGCGATGCGGCTGCCGACCACCACGACCTCCTCCTTCTTCCCGTCGTCCGCCGGCGACTCCTGCGCTGCAATCGGCGGCAAAGCGACCATCGCCATGCCCAGCAACAGGAAGCGGTTCCGCATCCATCGCCGCATGATGCCCTCCATATGAAATCAAAGAGCGCATATGATACTGCACGGGGCTTCGGGTTCCAGTGCATGCGCGTCGAATGCACATCGGATCCAAGGCGGACACGGCCGCCGCATGGCTTCGTGCCCGGCGCCGAAAAAGCCGGCGCGCAGGCCGGCGCGTCGCCGCAAGCTGCTTGCGGCGCTATTCGAAGCTGTACTGGAGATTCAAAAACGGCACGCGGCCGGCCACCGTGTACAAGTCCAGCACCACGCTGGAGATGTAGCCGCCCACCGGATCGATGGAAGGGCCGCGGTCGGTCAGGTTGCGCACTCCCGCCGTCAGTTCCAGCCCCGGGATGCCGAACACCTGTGGCCAGTCCACGGTCACGTCGTGGCTGAGCCATTGCCGGTACTTGCCGGTGCCGCTGTAGTTCTCGAAGCTCGAAATGTAATGGGTGTACCAACTGACGGTCAGGCCATTGCGGACCATGCGCAGCGTGCCGTGGGCGCGATGCGAGGGGAAGCCGCTGGTCAGGCTGGACGTGCCTAGGCTGTCGCCCAGCTGGCGCGACCATTGCAGGCTGGTCGAAAAATCCGCCCACGACGTCGCGAAATCAGCGTTGAACTTCAGGTCCACGCCTTCGGCCTCCGTCTCGGCATAGTTGATATACGGGCTGACGATGTGCCGCACCGCGCCGGGGACGCCGCCAGTGCTCGTGCCGCGCACCACCTCTACGTTGTCCGGAAGGTTGCCGGCCGCTTCCAGCGCGTTGATCGCCTGCATCGACAATGAAGAGACGGCGTTGCTAAGCTTGATTTTGAAGTAGTCGACGCTGGCGGACACCGGCCCGGCTTCCAAGATCAGGCCGAAGTTGACGCTGCGCGAATCTTCCGCCTGCAGGTTCGGATTGCCGCCGGAGAAGGTTTGCACCTGGAACGTCGGGCACTGCGCGCGCGGAATGTCCTGCGCGTCGCAGCGGTAGTAGTCGGTCAGGTTCGGGTAGGACTCGGCCAGCTTCGAGTACAGGTTGGTCAGGTCCGGGGCTTTGAAGCCCTCGCCCCACGACGCTCGGAACGCCAGATAGGGGCCCAGCTGCAGGCGCGTCAGCACTTGCGGAGAGAATGCCGAACCGAAATCCGCATACTGGTCGTAACGCCCGGCCACGCTGACATCCCACCGTTCCAGCATCGGCAGCGCCAGTTCGCCGAACACCGCCCATTTGCTGCGGCGCCCGGATGCCGAATTGCCCGCCGAGCCCAGCACGTCGCCGGCCTCGCGGTACGGATCGTACTGGTCCTTGTATTTCTCGTTCGAATACTCGAAGCCCAAGGCCCATTGCGCTTCCCTCTCGCCGATGTCGAACGCGGCGCCGTCCATGGAGGCCCGCACCGATTTGTATTCCGTTACGACATCGCGCGTCAGTTCCAGCGCCATGCCGGCCACGGCTGCTTGATTCGTCGCGTCCGTGGAAAACGGATTCTCGAGATCATAGTGCCCATTCTGCACGGCCGTCACCGCTGCGCTTGTGCGGACGTACGTGTTGCCAGCCTCGTACGCGTCGTAGCGATAGTACTGCAAGGACGCATCGTAGCCCCAGCCGTTTTCCAAACTGCCTTCGAGTCCGAACACGAGGTCGTATTCCTTCAGATCGACCTTGTTGTCGCGGTTGCCATGTGCCACGAAGCGATGGAACACGTACTGCACGTCGGGATAGTCGTCGAGCCGATGCGCTCCGAGATTCATGAACCCGACCGCCGGCGCGTAGCGGCCTTCCGTATCGTTGTCGGAGTACCGCACGTTCACGAAGAAGTCCGCATAGTCCGTCAGTTCGTGGCTCGCATTCAGGAAGAACGACTTCCGCTCCAAGTTGGCGGTCTGGTAGGAGATATCCGCGTAGGCGAAGCCGCAGCCTTCGCCCGCGATGCCGAACGGATTCTTCAGCTTGCCGACGTAGATGGCCGGATCGCAGTCGCCAATGGCCCAGGCTTGGGTGTACCCGGCATTGAAGCCGGTATTGCCGCCCACCGAAATGCCTTCCGTCTCGCCGAACGTTTCGCCGTTCACGGCGGCGCGGCTGTATCCGCGGTCGCGGTCCAGAATCTTCTCCCGCTCGAAGTACTCGCCGCCCATCAGGATGTGCCCGCGCTCCAGAGGCCAGCCCCATACTGCGCTGCCATGCTTGGAATCCGCGCCCTTGCGGCTCGGCCGGCGCTCGCCCCATTTCACTTCCGCGCCGTCGTAGTCCTTCTTCAGCACCACATTGACCACGCCGCCGATGGCATCCGCGCCGTACACGGCCGAGGCGCTGTCCGTCAGGATCTCGACGCGCTCGATGGCCGCCAGAGGAATCGTGTTCAGATCGACGGCCGAGGTGCCGGTGAACGGCGAGCCGGGCACGCGGCGGCCGTTGATCAGCACCACCGTGCGGTTGGAGCCCAAGCCGCGAAGATCCACCAGCGACACCTGCCCGAACGAGGAGCCCGAGCGTTCGCGGTAGCTGCCGAAGCTGTTGTAGGTCGACTCCCGCATCGCGTCCGCGAGCGTCTCCGCGCCCCGCAGGCGCAATTCCATCGCATCCACCACGGTGACCGGGCTGAGCGCCTCGTAGTCCGGGCGCGCGATGCGGCTGCCAACCACCACCATCTCCTCATCCGCCTTGCGATCCTCCGCCGCGACCGGCAACGGGACGGCCAGCACCGCACCCATAAGCAGGCAGCATGGATTCTTGATGCGCACGGCGAGCATTCCTTTCAAAGGGGCGCGTCCGCGCCGACATGCAGAACCTCGGCAAGGACAGATAGCATCCGAGCGGAACCGGTTATGACCAATCGTAAGTGCTAATCGTAAGTAATGGGCCGGAAAATTGCAAATGATTTAGAGGGAAATCGGGAGTTTGTGGCGTTCCAATTGGAAGTTTTAGAAAGTTTTTATTGTTTTTCAATATCTTATTTTTATGGTCTCCTGTTTCCCGATGAACTGGCGTATGCTGGCATTCTCTTATGCAATTACCGGCAATCTGGCCATGCCCGAACCGTACGCACGACCCTCGTTCGCTCGGCCCGCCAACGTCTAGGCGCAGCATGCCTCGGACGCGATGCACAAAACGATCGGCATCAATGACATCAAGCGCGCTAACTCGCCTCTCTCTTTTTCCCGCCACTCCGTATTCAATCCGTTATAATGCGCCGCCATGGCCAACTCGCCCCAAGCCCGAAAACGCGCTCGCCAAGCGGCCGCCCACCGCGCCTGCAACGTGGGGCGGGCGTCGCGCTACCGCACTTCCGTCAAGAAGGTCGCCAAGCTGATCGCCGCCGGCGACCGCGAAGGCGCCCTGCAATCCTTCAAGGCCGCCATTCCGCTGATTGACAGCGCCGTGACGGACGGGCTGATCCACCGCAACAAGGCGGCCCGCCAGAAAAGCCGCCTGAACGCCCGCATCAAAAGCCTCTGAGCCGTTGCGCCTAGGCGGGCATCTCGCGCCGGCCGCCCTCGACCGCTTCCGCCGCAAACGCCCTCGCCTGATCGGCCAGCTGGCGGCGGTCCAAACCTGCCGAGTCGACAGGCGCGCCCAGATGCACCTCCGCGTCGATCCGGCGGCAACTGAGAACTTTCCAGAAGCTGGGCACCAGCGCATCGTCCTCCACGAACGGCACATGGGGATGCACGCCGTCCGGATGCGGGTAGCGCAGCGCGGCCGGCTGCACCGCGATCCCGTTTTCGATGGCGGCGGCGAACAGGCGCGGGTGATAGCGCAGCACCTCGCGTCCGACGCTCGTTGTGCCCTCCGCGAAGATCGCCACGCTTTGCCGCCGCCGCAGCGCCTTGCCGATCTCATCGATGCTTTGCCGCGCCGCGCCCTCACCGCCGCGCTTGATGTACAGCGTCCCGGCGGAGTCCGCCAGCGACCCGACCAGCGGCCAGCGCCCCACTTCCTCCTTAGACAGAAACGCCACCGGCACGGTTGAGCCCAGCACGACAATGTCCAGCCACGAGATATGATTGCAGACGACCAAGCACGGGCCGCCGGCCCAAACTCCGCGCACGGCGACATGGACGTTCAAGCAGTCCAAGAACTGCCGGTATTTGCGTTGCACCTCCTGCTGCGCCGCCGGTTCCGGAGGATCGCTCGCCATGCCGCGGCAATGCGCCGCCGAACGGCCGCGCACCCATGCCTCGATGATCGGCGGAAGCATCCGCAGCAGCCGCCACGCTACACGCAAGGTCTTCATGCGGATCCCATTCTGACCGCGAAGGCCTCCAGCGTACGGAATGGCTCTTCGCACGTCGGCCCGGCGCACACATAGGCGATCGCCTCGCCGTCCGCAGGCTTGCTTGCCAGCCCTTCCGGGAGACCGGCCGCTTCCGCAGGGATTGCGTAGCAGTTCAGGCGCAAGGCGCTGCGCTGCGCCGCCGCCTGCCATGCCTCCAATGCCGGACCGGATCCGCGCAGAATCACCTGCAGGCCTGGCTGCTCCACGGCATGGCGCGCCTCCATGAATCGCGCATGCTCGACCGGCTGACGCACCACTGCGCCGGAAGCGCGGCGCAGCGACCGTTCGGCTAGTTCCACCCAACCGCCGCGCCCCAGCAGATGCCCCAATTCGACCAGCGCTTCGCAGGCGACCGCGCCGCCGGAAGGCGTGACATCGTCCGCAAGCAGGCGCGGGCGCGCCAGCAGCCGCTCATGATCGTGCGCCGTAAAAAACAGGCCGCCGTCCGCATCCGCGAACTGTTCCGCAATGACCGTCGCCAATTGCTCGGCGAATTCGAGATCGGCCGCGTTCCAGCGTTGCTGCAACAGCAACAGCGCCGCTTCAAGCGTGAACGCGTAATCGTCCAGATAGGCATTGAAATGCGCCGCCCCCCGACTGAAGCTGGCCCGCAGCCGGTGCCCATCCCACAACTTCTCGCGCAGGAAGTCGAACGCCCGCCCGGCCGCCTTCAGCCAATCGGGCTCCTCCAGCGCCTGCGCGGCCAGCGCCAGCCCCCGAATCATAAGAGCGTTCCAACCGGTCAACAGCTTGTCGTCCAGACCGGGGCGCGCCCGCGCCGCCCGGGCCTCGAGCAGCTCCTGCAGATCCTGGTCCAACTGCGCCTGCAGCTGCGCGGCCGGCTGCGTGACGTGCGCGGCCGTCTCCACCAGCGTGCGGAAACCGTGCAAGTGCCAAGAGCCCTCGAAATTGGCGGCGCGGTCCAGTCCGAACCGGAACGCGAACGCCGCGTAATGCTCCGGCGGCAGCAATGCCTGCACTTCAGCCGGCGTCCACACGTAGAACTTTCCTTCCGCGCCTTCGGAATCGGCATCCAGGCTGGAATGGAACCCGCCGTGCTCGGCCTGAAGCTCCCGCGTTACGAACGCGACGATGCCGTGCGCCGCGGCCCGCAGGCCTGGCGCTTCCGTACGTTGCCATGCCTGGGCGTACAGCGGCAGCAGCAGGGCCTGGTCGTACAGCATCTTCTCGAAATGCGGAATCATCCAGTGCGCGTCCACCGAGTAGCGGCAGAACCCGCCGCCGACATGGTCGTGGATGCCGCCTTCCGCCATGCGCAGCAGCGTGTGCGTCGCCATGTGCTGCGCCCGCGGGTCGTCCTGCCGCAGGAGCCATTGCAGCTGCGTCGGCCGCGCGAACTTCGGGGCGCCGCCGAAGCCGCCGTCGCGCGCATCGAACGCCTGCGCCAGCGAGTCGACCGCCCCGGCCTCCAGCCCCTCGGGCCAGACGCTCTCTTCCGGCAGCCGGTAAATCTGCTGCAAGGCCTCGCACACGGACTCGTTCTGCCGAATCAGCTCGTCCCGGTGCTCGCGATGCCATGCGGCCACCCGCTCCAGCACTTGCCGGAAGGCCGGAAGGCCGTGGCGCGGTTCCGGCGGGAAGTACGTGCCGCCGAAGAACGGCACCTGTTCGTCCGGCGTCAGGAACAGCGTCAGCGGCCAGCCGCCGCTGCGCTGCGTCAGCAGCATTTGCGCCGTCTGGTACAGCTTGTCCAAGTCCGGGCGCTCCTCGCGATCCACCTTGATGTTGACGTACAGGCGATTCATCAGCTCCGCAGTGGCGTCGTCCTCGAACGACTCGTGCGCCATCACGTGGCACCAGTGGCAGGCGGCGTAGCCGATGGACAGCAGGATGGGCTGCTGGCGTTCTCGGGCCAGCGCCAGTGCCTCGTCGCCCCACGGATGCCAGTCCACCGGATTGTCGGCATGCTGGCGCAAATAAGGACTGGAAGCGGACGCGAGGCGGTTGGGCATGGCCGACGGGAGAAGCCCCCCGAATTATACGGGTGCAGGTTTCTTGGCTAAACTATGCCCCATGCTTCTTGACTGGGATCCGGTCGCACTCGCCCTAGGCCCCGTGCACATCCGCTGGTACGGCCTCACGTACTTGCTGGGGTTCGCCGGCTTCTGGCTGCTCGGCCTGCGGCACGCACGCCTGCCGCACACCGCTATCGCCCCCTCCCAGGTCGGCGACCTGCTGTTCTACGGCGCTTTGGGCGCGATCGTCGGCGGCCGCCTAGGTTCGGCACTGTTCTACCAGTGGCCCTACCTGATGGCCGACCCTTGGATGGTGCTGCGCCTTTGGGAAGGCGGCATGAGCTTCCACGGCGGCCTTCTCGGCGTGCTGGCCGCGCTCTGGCTCTGGCAGCGCCGCGCCGAAGCCGGCTGGCTGGCTACGGTCGATTTCTGTGCGCCTCTGGTGCCCGTCGGACTGTTCTTCGGGCGCCTCGGCAATTTCGCCAACGGCGAACTGTGGGGCCATCCGACCAACCTGCCCTGGGGCGTCGTGTTTCCAGCTGCGGGGGCCGAGCCGCGCCATCCTTCGCAACTGTACGAAGCGCTGCTGGAAGGCGCGCTTCTGCTTCTGGTCCTGCTCTGGTTCGCACGCCGCCCGCGCCCGGTCGGCAGCATTACCGGCCTGTTCGCCCTAGGCTATGCCGTCGTGCGCTTCGCCGTGGAATTCGTGCGCGTACCCGACGTCCAGCTCGGCTATCTCGCGTTCGGCTGGCTGACGATGGGTCAGCTTCTCTGCATCCCGCTGGCACTGGCGGGCATCCTCCTGCTCAGGCATGCCCGGAGCCGCTCGTCATGAAGCCGTACCTGGACCTGCTCGCCCATGTGATGGAGCACGGCCGCGAGAAGCGCGACCGCACCGGCATCGGCACCCTGTCGGTGTTCGGCTTCCAGAGCCGCTACGATCTGAGCGCGGGCTTTCCGCTGGTCACCACCAAGAAGGTGCATCTCAAATCCATCGTGCACGAACTTCTGTGGTTTTTGCGCGGCGAGACGAACATCCGAACGCTGCACGAGCACGGCGTCACGATCTGGGACGAGTGGGCCGACGAGCAGGGCGAACTCGGGCCCGTTTACGGGCGGCAATGGCGTAGCTGGCCGGGCCGCGACGGGAAGGCCCACGACCAGGTCGCCCAGCTCCTGCAGCAGCTGGCCGCGCAGCCGGAGTCGCGCCGCCATCTGGTCAGCGCCTGGAACGTGGCCGAACTCGACCGCATGGCGCTGGCGCCGTGCCATGTGCTGTTCCAGTTCTACGTTGCGGACGGGCGCCTGTCCTGCCAGCTGTACCAGCGCAGCGCCGACCTGTTTCTGGGCGTGCCGTTCAACATCGCCTCCTACGCGCTGCTGACGCTGATGATCGCCCAAGTCTGCAGGCTGCAGCCCGGCGAGTTCGTGCACACGTTCGGCGACGTGCATCTGTACCGCAACCATCTGGAGCAGGCGCGCCTGCAGCTCGCCCGCGAGCCCTACCCGCTGCCGACGCTGCGCCTGAACCCCAACATCGACGACCTGTTCGCCTTCGGCTACGACGACATCCAACTGGAAGGCTACCGTTGCCACCCGCACATTCCGGCCCCCGTGGCGGTGTGATGCGCATCGCGGTCATTCTGGCCATGGCCCGCAACGGCGTGATCGGTCGCGACGGAGCGCTGCCATGGCATCTGCCGGACGACCTGAAGAACTTCCGCCGCCTGACTTGGGACAAACCGGTCGTCATGGGGCGGCGCACTTGGGAATCGCTGCCGAGCCTCCTGCCGCAGCGCCGCTGCATCGTCATCTCCTCCCGGCCGCTGGCCGGCGCCTGCGAGCGCGTGGCGGATCCGGAAGCGGCGCTGGCGCAATGCGCGGACTGCGCGGAAGTCATGATCGTCGGCGGCGTGCGGGTCTATCGCCACTTCCTGCCGCGCTGCGACCGTTTGCATCTGACCACGGTCGAGGCCGACATCGACGGCGGCGTACGCCTGCCGGAACTGGATCTTTCCGGCTTCCGCGCCGTACGCGAAGACCGCCATCCGGCGGACGCGCGGCACGCCTATCCGTTCGTCTATCGGGAGTTCAAGCGCACCGACGCATAGCCGGGGCACGGCGCCTCGAAGCGCTTCGGGCCTTTCGCATCCAAACGCAAGACCGTCAGGCTCCGGCCCCAGACGCAGCCGGAATCGATGCCCCACACGTTGTGCGACGCGTGGTAGCCGAGCGTCGACCAGTGCCCGAAGACGATGCGCGTCTTGCGCGTCTTGCGGCCTGGCGCCTCGAACCACGGCACCAGCCCGGCCCGGCGGGCCTGCGGAGCCAGCTTGCAATCCGCGTCGATGCGCCCCTCGGCATCCAGATAGCGCAGCCGGGTGAACACGTTGGCGATCAGACGCAAGCGCTCGAAGCCGGTGCGCGACGCCTTCCAGCGCCGCGGCTTGGAGCCGTACAGCTTATGGATTCCCCCAGCCCAGTCCTCACCGCGCAAAAAACCCTCCAACTCCCGCGCATACGCCATGGTCTGTTCGAGCGTCCATTCCGGCAGCACCCCGGCATGCACCATGGCATAGCCCAGCTCCGGATCGTAATGGCATAGCGGCCGCGTACGCAGCCAATCGATCAGCTCCGCCCGGTCCGGAGCATCCAGCACTTCCTGCAACCGGTGCTCGGAGCGCACCGGCGCACCGGCCGCCAGCGCCAGCAGCGTGATGTCGTGGTTGCCGAGCACGCAGACGGCTTGCGAGCCGAACTCGCGCAGAAAGCGCAGCGTGTCCAGCGACTGGGCCCCCCGGTTGACCAGATCCCCGACGCACCACAGCGTATCCCGGCGGCGGTCGAAACCGGCCGTTTCCAGCACCGCGCACAACTCGTCCAGACACCCCTGGATGTCGCCGACAGCGAACACCGCCATCTGTCAGTGCAAGGCGTTCGGAGTCGACAGGGTGAAGGCCGGGATTTCGACGTCGAAGCTTTCGCCGTCGTCGCCCAGCATCTGATAGCTGCCCTGCATGGAGCCGACCGAGGTCTGCAACACAGTGCCGGAGGTATAACGAAACGATTCGCCCGGGTCTAGGCGCGGCTGCTGGCCGACGACCCCCTCGCCATGCACTTCCTGACGGTTCTCGGCGCCGTCCAGAATGATCCAGTGGCGGCTGACCAGACGGGCCGGCAAGCTTCCGGTGTTGGTGATCGTGATGGTGTAGGCGAACACGAAGCGGCTATCCTCCGGCTCGGACTGCTCCGGAAGGTACTGGGTTTCGACCTTGATGTCGATGCGGTAGCCGGGCGCGGACGGCATGCGGGAACTTCCTCCTCGGCCAATTATACCGAGTCCGGTACGGGCACGCGGCCGGCAACTTGTAGAATGGCCCGCCAACAGATCGCCGGCGGCTTGCCCGCGGCGATGCCTGGAAGCCACACAGCCACACGGGGAATCTCATCATGAAACGCACCGCATGGGCCGCTTTGTGCGCGGCAGCATTAGGATTGCCGGGATGCGCCAGCATCGTCGACGACGGCATGCAGACGCTGACGATCAAGACCACGCCGGAAGGCGCAGTCTGCGAAATCTCTCGGGAGGGCTCGGTAATCGGCGTCGTCAATCCGACGCCCGGCAGCATTGCCATCGGAAAATCAGCCAAGGCGATCGAAGTGAAGTGCACTAAGGACAATCTGTCCGCCGTCGTCCGCAGCGACTCGACGGCCGGTGCTTGGGTCTGGGGCAACATCCTGCTCGGCGGCGTGATCGGATGGTGGATCGACCACGAGCAGGGGTCGGCCTATGAATACGATGCCGTGCTGCAGCTGGAACTGAAGGAAACGCCAGAGGAAGCGGTAACGGAAAGTGCCGACGAAGAAGCAACCCCGGAAAGTTGAAGCCGTTTAGGGAGGATCGCGCAAGCCGTGCGCCTCAATCCGTACGAGGTCCATGCAGCATGCCGACCCGCGACTGAAGAGTGAGGCAGCTCCGCGACGAAGACAGGTCAGGTGGTATCCAATCCACGAATATCAGAGTGACAGACCGTCGTCGTACCAAGCTTCCCGCACCTTGAGCTCAATGCGCCGCCACAACTGGCGATGTATGCTGCTATAGTTCAAAACGACAGATTAATCCATATCAGCCCCAAAGATAAATTGCTGCATAATTGGCAACGACTTCTTTCGCTGCTGGCTTCGCTGCCGCAAGCCGCGTCCGCCCTACTCCTGAAGCACAGCGTCTCCGCAAGAAAGCATGGACTTGGCGAAAGACCGAAAAAACATACTTGAACCGGTGAATCTTGAACTCGTGAATGCCGAACAGCTGACTCAATTGCTCCCGACCGCCAAGCAGCTCGTGCAGGAGGCCGGGCAAATCATTCTGGAAGTCGGCGGCGACGGTGCGGTGTCCGAAAAGGCGAACAAGTCGCCCGTGACCGAAGCGGACATGGCCTCGCACCGGCACATCGTGGAAGGCTTGCGGGATTTGGGCGGGCCGTGGCCCGTGCTGTCGGAAGAATCCGACCTGCCGGCGACTTGGGAGCAGCGCCGGGAATGGGAGACCTTTTGGCTGATCGACCCGCTTGACGGAACGCGCGGGTTCATCGAAAAGCGCCCCGAATACACCGTCAACATCGCGCTCATCCACCGGCATGAGTCTGTGCTGGGCGTCGTCGGCGTGCCCGCCTCGGGGACGCTGTTCCATGCCTGCCGAGGCGGCAAGGCATGGCGGGCGCAAGCCGACGGAGAAGCCGCGGAAATCCGTTGCCGCGCCTTCGCCGGCGACGAACCATCCGTCTGCGCCAGCCGGGCCCACGACGGCGGTCCCGAAGTCCGGATACTGCTGGAGCGGTTGGGCCCGCATCGGGCCTTGCGGATCGACAGCTCGCTGAAGATATGCCGCGTGGCCGAGGGCCAGGCCGACCTGTATCCGCGCTACGGCCCGACCTCGGAATGGGACATCGCGGCGGCCCACTGCGTGGTGGCGGAAGCCGGCGGCGACCTGGTGGACTGGGGCTTGCGGCCGTTGCGGTACAACACGGGACCCGAAATCCTCAACCCGCCCTTTCTGGCAGTAGGCGACCTCGGCTACGACTGGATGCGCCTAACCGAAGGATTGGCACCGGAACCGGAACGGCGCTGAAGCCGTCAAACTGAAAGTTTTCCGATTCCGCAAGCGGGCCGGAACGCGCCGGGCGACGCCAGCATCAACGGCGCCAGCGCTTAGCCATGCCGGAACCCTAGACAAGTGCGCGCCTGCACCGAACGGCGTATATACGTCCAAGGCGCTGCACTCCATACGCTCCGGAAGGCAGCGGCCGACATCGAACCTCATGGTTCCGATCGAACCCCGGATCAGGACGGTTCGTAGCCCCAGTGCTCAACCGCAAAGCCCCAACGCCGATTCACCCGCTCAATGACGGCCGGGTCCGCCGGATAAACGTTCTTGCGATAATCCTTGATGCTCTCCAAATACGATACCATCTGCGTGCGCGCATCATCCCAGCCCGGAAGGCCCAGATGCGCATAGATGCGCTCCAGTTGCGGCAACGGATCCCCGCTCAGATCCTCGTAGCGCACCTCAATCAGGCGCTCGTCCGCAATCAGGCTCCGGTCCTGCAGATATTTTTGCATGAGGCCGACGTATCGGTCTTCGGCTTCCTTCCGCACTCGGTCCAAATCGAACTTCATCAAGCAGCCGTTTTCCAGAGTCACGCGATGCAGTTTCATCAGCGAGGGATAGAGGGTGTACGGATTGCGGACGATGTGGATGAAGCGGGCTTCAGGGAACAAGCGCAGCAAGTGCGGAATCCGCACGGTGTTCATGGGGCTTTTCAGCACCAGCCGCTTACCGCCGGATGCCCAAGCCGCCTTGCGCAGAATCTCCGCGTACAACCGTTCCCAGCGCCTCAATTCCCGTAGCGAAAGCGCATCAAGGGTCGCATAGCGATGCCACAGGTATGGCGCGTCTTGCGGAAACGCATACCAATGCGAGAAAGAACGGTGGGATTGGGCAGCGATGGCATGTTCCTCCTCGGCCGGGGTGTCCGCAGAGATTTTCACATGGTCTTGCGTCCGGTGCCGATTCGGCCCTCCCATAAGGCGGAGCGGACGCAGCCACCATGGCGAAGTCATGAACGCGCTGGGGACGAACGCCTGAATGCGGTTCACCCAGCTCAGGGCGGGGTCGCACGACATCAAATTATGCAGATGCGTGCTGCCGCTTCTCCAATGGCCCAGAATGAAAATCGGCGGCTGGGATAAGGGGGGGACGCGCACCATGTAAAGAGGGCGTTCCAGAAGGCGGAACGGACCGAAAAGGCTGCTGAGCACCAAGGATCGGATCAGCCGTGCGCGAAATTCCGCCGCCGGGAAGCCATGCTCCCGCAACAACCGCGCCCAGACATGCAGGGGTGCCCCCGAGTACATGCAGAATTTGCCCGCCAAGCGGTCCGCTATGGCTTGCTTCTTGCCTTCGCTTTTGCTCATAACCAATTGCCTCGAAGCTTAATCCGACGAACCAAGCACCTGCAAGCTTCCCCCTGAATCTTCAAGAACCCCTGCTCAGGGAGCATTGTACCAACAGCAAGGCCGCGAACCCGTGCACATGTCCGCCGCCGCCGCCGTTGGCCCTATACCAAGGCTGATGGAGCGCCCCTGTTCTCCGACGATCAATCCGGCGCATCGCAATCGCGGGATTTCTTCAGGACGGCACGCGCCGGTTCGGCATTTTAAGGAATAAGGCGATGGCAAAGGCCAGTGCCGCGACCAGAGCGCTCGTAGCGAACACGCTTGCGATCGCCTCGGCCAACGCGGCATCAAGCAGGCCAGACCATTCGCCATAGAGCTCAAATGCCGGAAATCCGGCCTGCGGCCCGCGCATCCCGGTCGGGTCGAACAATCCGCCAGGATTGTCCCGGACCGAGTCAAGCCAGCCGGCCGGCAGCGCAGCTTGGAGCGATTCGGGAATCGAGGCTTCTAGCCGCGACAGAAACACGGTCGTCATCACCACGCCCGAAATGGCGGTGCCCAAGACGGCGCCGATCATGCGGCAGAAAATCATAGCCGACACGGCGATGCTCAAAAGCCGGAACGGCGCCGAGTTCTGGATGGCCACATTGAACGTGCTGAACGTGCCGCCCGCGCCAAAGCCCAACATGAAGAGCCACCCCGCGGTCTGGCCGGTGGACGCATCCGCATCCATGCCCGCCATGAGATACATGCTCGCCATCATGATGCCGGTTCCGACCAGGGCCTGGGTCCGGTAGTGTTCGCCCATTCCGGAAAGCAGCCGCCCAAACAGCATGGAGCCGAAAATGACGCCGAAGATGATCGGCAGCAGCAGCACGCCGCTTTCGGTTGCGGAAAGGCCTTGCACCGCCTGCAGGAGCAAGGGCACGAACAGCAGGCAGGAGAACAGTCCGAAACTGGCCAGCAGCACCGCCGTCAGCGCGACGGGAGCCGTGCGGCCCCGGTAGACTTCCATGGGCATGATCGGGGCATCCGACCGGAGTTCCATCCGCACGAATACCGCGGCCATTGCCAGCCCGAAGCCCAAGGCGCCGACCACCTGCCACGAACCCCATGCATATTGGACGCCGCCGCACGACAGTCCGGTCAAGGTGGAGGCCACCGCGAGCGTCAGCACCCCCATGCCGGGAAGGTCCAGCTTCCGGTCTTCGGCTTTGGGCGCGATTTTCGGAAAGAGCCGTGCAATCAGAAGCAGCGCCAGCAATCCAAGCGGCACATTCACCAGAAAGACCCCGTTCCAAGCGAAGTGGTCGGTGACGGCGCCACCCAGAACCGGCCCGACGACCGCCGCCACCCCGAACATGCTGCTGGCCCAACCCTGATGCCGGCCGCGCTTGTGCGGCGGAAACAAATCGGCCACGGCTATGAAACTGTTGGCCACGATGATCCCGCCGCCCAGACCGTGCACGACGCGGGCGGCGATGAGCTGGGTCATGGACTGGCTCAGGCCGCACAGCGCCGAACCCAGGATGAACACCGAAATGCCCAGAATGAAGAACGCCTTGCGCCCGTAGATGTCGCTCAGCCGGCCCGTGACCGGGACCGCTACTGCGAGCGCGACGATGTAGGCGGTGGCAACCCACGAATAGCGATCGAACCCGCCGAGATCGCTGACGATGCCAGGCAACGCCGTGACTACGACGGTCTGGTTCAGCGCGGCCAAGAACATCGCCAGCATCGCGCTGGCCATCGCCAGCACGACTTGCCTGCGGGGCAGCGGCACGAACTCCTGGGCCGCCGCCTGCGAATCCGCCGCTTCCGCTTCAGATCGGTGCTTGCTGCGCTCGCGCATCATGCTGCCGCGAAGCCCCCAGCTTCGGATTTTCGGCACGCGCCATGCTTTACCATAACCGGACTCTCAGGCCATTGTATGTTCCAAGCGACCTTTGCGCCTTGGCCAATCCGGCATGACCTGCTCGAGCAATTCGAAAAACCTGCGGTCGTGGCGCGGGGTGGCCATGTGGCACAGTTCGTGCGCAACCACGTAATCGATGCCATCGATCGGAGCTTCAATTAATCTGCGGTTCAGAAGCAGCCGTCCCGACGGAGACAAGGAACCCCACCGCCGGCGCATCTGGCGCACGATCAGGCCTTTGGGGCGAAACCCTTCCGGGTCAGGGAAGCCCGCCAGTACGGTCTCCAAGCGCTCCTGAAAGATCTCGCGCGCACGGGCGCAGTACCAGCGAACGAGAATTCTTCGCACCGCACCGGAGTCCTTGGGCTTGCAGCTTTGCACAATGATGAATCCTCGCACGACCGTCACGCCTGTCTGCGAACTGGCGACCGTTTTCAAGCGGTACTGGCGACCGAGATAGAGATGGGTTTCTCCCGGCACGAACCGGCGTTCCGGCGTCTGCGGCATATATTGCCCGAAATGCTGCTGCTGGCGAAGAATCCATGCCGCACGCTTGCGGACGCGCTCCCCGATGGCATCGTCCGATGCCTCGGCTGGGGCCGTGACCATGACTGTCGCATCAGGCTCTACCACAATTTCCAACGTCTGCCGTTGTCGGCGTACGCCAGTGTACGCGATCTCGCGCTTGCCGTAGCGAACGCATTGCGCGGCGGCACTCATGCGTGAAACCTCGCACGCGCCAAACGCATGATTTCCGCCTCGATCTTTTCGATCAATTCGCCAGACAAATCGATTCTTCTCGCATCGCGGAGCGTGTCGCACAGGTAATCGTCTATGGCGTTGCGGATCTCGTCCTGTGCGCTTTCGTTGGACCAGATGCCGACGATGACGCGCGAACCGACGAGTTCGACGACCTCCTGCGCCATGCCGGCAAGTTCCGACCTTTCGATCGGTCCTCCGCCCGAATGCAAATGGATGCCACTCAGCAAATCGAAGAAGGCTTGAGCGTCTGCGTCCCCCTTGATGGCATCCGGCACATCGGCGCGGTCCGCCCCGCGTCCGACTTGGCGTGCGAACTTCCCTACCTTAATTCAGGTAGTCTTTCTCGGAAATGCGTCTGGCATGGTAATCATTGATTGCCTCCTCCAGAAGTTCCGAAAATTTTCGATGGAACTCAGGATTTTCGTCCATTCGTTCCGTGATGCATCGCCGCGTGGTGCTTGCGATGCGGTCGGCTTTCGACGCATCCGAGATGCCTGCTTCCTCGAGCACCTTGGATACCGCGCCTTCTTCATTGATGTTGACGGGCTCGATAATGGTTTCTACGGGTTCTGCGGAAACATGGTCGTCAAGAATGCCTTGGATCTTCGCATCGAACTCCCGCATGTCCACCGTTTCCTGATACCGGATGCGTACCGACCGCCGGAGTTCCGAAAAGCGCTTCCAGTCTTCCTTCATGCGGTTCAGCTCTTCTTCGGCAATCACCTGCACGGCCTTTTCGGAAGACAATACGATGTGCAGGCATCGGCCAAACATGCCGAGGCGCTGATAGAACTCCCGGCGGATGGCATCGTCCGCCATATACTGCTCCAGAGCCTCCATGTCCTTTTGGTTTTCAACCGGCCCGAAATGATCCCATAGGCGGCGATTCAATTGCGGCAATCTGCGGCCTTCTTCGCGAATATCGTGCACCACGCGGTCCAGATCCGACGCAATGGATAAATTGCAAGGTTAATGTTTTTTAGCACTTGCGCTGTAATGCTTCGCGCTGCCACAGAACCGGCACCCGCCCGCCCGCCTGCTGCATCCGCCTTTGTTCCAGACTCGGACATGCGCCATGAGCGCAATGCTAAAATCAAAACCCGCGCAGAAACCGGTCGGCCCGGACCGCAGCGGCCGCGCATCATTATCCTGATATCTGAACCGGAAAGCCCTTCCCCGCAGCAATGAGCCAAGACGCCAGCCCTACAGCGGAACCGCACGGGCCGATCGCCTACATGGCCGGAAACGGCGTGGCTGCCAACCTGCTCATGGTCGCCATTCTCATGGCCGGCCTGGTATCGCTGACCGGCCTTGAGCGGGAAGCGTGGCCTACGGTGCCGTTCAACCAGATCGAAGTCTCCATCGCCTACCCCGGCACCACGCCCGAAGAGGTGGAAGAGTCGATCGTCGTCAAGGTCGAAGAGCAGGTCGAGTCGCTCGACGACGTCAAGGCGGTCAAGTCCATCGCCGCTCCGGGCATGGCCTCCATCCGGGTGGAAATGAAGTCGGGCACGGACATCGATCAGGCCCTGGACGACGTCAAATCCGCGGTCGACCGCATCCAGTCCTTCCCGGCCGGCGCCGAACGCCCGGTCATCCGGGAGATGACCAACCGCCAAAGCATGATCCGCCTGATCCTCTACGGCGACATCTCCGAGCGCTCGCTGAAGGAACTGGCGCATCGGATCGAAGACGAACTCGCGTCGCTGCCCTCCATCTCCCAAGTCGAGACCAGCGGCGTGCGAAACTACGAGATCTCCATCGAAGTGCCGCTGCGCCGCCTACGGGCGCTGGGGCTCACCCTCGACGACGTCGCCGACACGATCCGCCGCAGCTCCATGGAACTGTCGGCCGGCAGCATCGAGACCCGGGAGTCCCAAGTGCGCGTGCGCACTCTGGGGCAGCGCTACGACCAGCAGGATTTCGAAGAGGTCGTCGTCCTCAGCCGCAGCGACGGCACGGTCGTGCGCCTCGGCGACATCGCCACGGTGCATGACGCCTTCGAGGACGTCGATCTGATCGTCCGCCACCAGAACCGGCCGGCCGTCTACATCGAGGTCTACCGGGCCGAAGACGAGCAGGTGATGGACGTCGCAACCGCGGTGCAGGCGCATCTTGCCGAGACGGTCATCCCCTCCCTGCCCGACGGCGTCGGGATCACCGTCTGGAACGACGAATCCCAAAGCTATTCCGAGCGCGCCGATCTGCTCCTCAAGAACGGCCTGCTAGGCCTGCTGCTCGTGTTCCTTGCGCTGGCGCTGTTCCTCGAGATCCGGCTCGCCCTGTGGGTGGCCGCCGGGCTGGCCATCGCCGGCATCGGCACCTTGGCCGTCATGCTGGTGCTCGATCTCGCGATCAACACCATTTCCCTGTTCTCCTTCGTGCTGGCCATCGGCATCGTCGTCGACGATGCCATCGTGGTCGCCGAGCACATCCATTACGAGCGCAAGCAGGGCCGCTCGGGCCTCGACGCGGCGATCCGCGGCGCACGGCGGATCAAGGTGCCACTGACGTTCGCGGTGCTCACGTCGGTCGCCGCCTTCACCCCGCTGCTGTTCATCCCCGGCGGCGTCGGCGAAGTCTGGAGCGCGCTGCCGGTCATCCTCATCGCCATCCTGCTGATCTCCCTGATCGAATCGCTTCTGGTGCTGCCGAGCCATCTGTCCCATCTGCACGGCCCGGAGTGGACGCCCTCCAACGCGATCGGCCGGTTCTTCGCGCACACCCAGACGCAGGCGGACCGCCTGCTGAACCGGTTCGTGGAAGGCCCCTTGGACCGGGGGCTGCGATTCGCGACGGCGCAGCCCGTCGTGACGCTCGCCGGCGCCGTCGGCCTGCTCATCCTCAGCGTTTCCCTGCTGCCGGCCGGCATCGTCGCGACGACCTTCACGGATGCCATGGAAGGGGATTTCGTGACCGCCACGCTCGAGATGCCCGACGGGACGACCGCACAGCGGACGTACGAAGTGGCGGCAGATCTGGAGGCGGCCGGACACCGGGTCATCAAACGGCTCGAGCGCGACCGCCCCGAAGGCGCGCCGCCGCTACTGTCCGGCTCCATGATCGCTGTGGGCCAAGGCCCGCGGGTCGAGGGCGGCGGACTGGACCCGAAGCCCACGCTGCGCCCGGAAGCCCATATCGCCACCGTCGAGTTCAAACTGCTGAGCGCGCAGCAGCGGAGCATTTCCACCAGCGAGGTCGCGCAGGCATGGCGCGACGAGGTGGGCATCCTGCCGTATACGCGCGGCATCGTCTTCAGCGGCAAGATCATTGATCTGGGCAACCCCATCGAAGCCGTGCTGTCGCATCCGGATCCGGATCGGCTCGGCGGCGTGGCGGATGCCGTGGTCCATGGCCTGCGCGGCGTGGCCGGCGTCTACGACGTGCGCTCCGACCATACGCCGGGCGTGAGGGAAATCCAGATGGAACTGCGGCCCGAAGCGCGGACGCTGGGGCTCACGCTCGAAGCGCTGGCCCTGCAGACCCGCGCCGCCTTCTTCGGCGCCGAGGCC
The DNA here is from genome assembly GCA_963668445.1 of uncultured candidatus Poriferisulfidus sp. Taxonomy (GTDB): domain Bacteria; phylum Pseudomonadota; class Gammaproteobacteria; order Poriferisulfidales; family Poriferisulfidaceae; genus Poriferisulfidus. The sequence goes on along the minus strand of OY764335.1, from coordinate 122,873 downwards.
TTGCGCGTGCAGCGGGGCCGGGAAGAAGTCCGGGTCTATGTGCGCCTGCCCGAGGACGAACGCGATGCCATCACCGACATCGAAGGCTACCTGATCCGCACGCCCGGCGGAGCCGAGGTGCCGCTCAGCCGGGTCGCCCGGCTGCATTCGGGCAGTTCGCCGCCCACCATCCGGCGCAAGGACGGGCAGCGCGTCGTCACGGTCACCGCCGACGTCGACGTCAGCGTGATCAGCGGCAACGAGGCCAACCGCATTCTGGCCGATTCGATTCTGGCGGATCTGGTCGCTGCGGAACCCGATCTGGCCTACACGTTCGGCGGCGAGCAGCAGCAGCAGCTCGAATCGCTGGGCTCGCTGTACCGCGGCTTCGTGATCGCGCTGTTCCTGATCTTCATCCTGCTGGCCGTGCCCCTGCGCTCCTACGTCAAGCCATTCATCATCATGGCCGTCATTCCGTTCGGCATCATCGGCGCCATCATGGGCCATTGGATTCTGGGCCTCGCCATGGGCGCCGTCTCCTTCATGGGCATCTTCGGCCTCAGCGGCGTGGTCGTGAACGACTCCCTAGTCATGCTCGACTTCATCGATCAGCGGCGGCGCGAGGGCGACCCGGCACGGGTCGCGATCATCGAAGGCGCCAAAGGCCGGTTCCGGCCCATTCTGCTCACCTCCGTCACCACGTTCCTCGGCTTCACGCCGCTGCTGCTCGAACGCGCCATCCAAGCGCAGTTCCTGATTCCCTTCGCCGCCTCCATGGGCTTCGGCATCATGATCACCACGGGCCTGCTGATGCTGATCGTGCCGGCACTGTCCATGCTGCATCTGCGCGCGGCGGCGCTGCTGGACAGGAACGCCGAGACGCCCGACGCCCCCGCGCAGAACCAAACTGCGAACTAGCCGGCGCTTCGGCTCAGTGCGCCGCGGCCGCGCCGGTCTGCACCCGCATGCCTTCGGTCGCGTACTGGAGGCCGCCGGTGACGACCAATTGCCCGTCCTCGAGAGGCCCGACGACGTAGGCTTCGTCGTCGGCGCGCTGCAGGATGCGCACCGGAACGATCCGCACGGCGCCGTCGCCGCCGACCGCCCACACCTCGTTGCCCGGCTGCAAGGCCGCACGCGGAATGCGCCAATACGCTTCCGGCGCCGAGCCCTCGATCTCCACCTCCACGAACTTGCCGATCAGAAGCGGCGGCGCATCGGCGGCAGCATCCTCTGCCGTCCCTCGGGCGAAGGGCTGCGGCACGCGCACGATTACATCAATGGTCCGCGTCTGCGCATCGAGCGATGCTTCCGCGCGATCCACGTAGCCGTCCCACGCGTGACGGTCTTCCCCGTAGCGGGCAGTCACGCGCGCCGGCACCTGCCGCCCGGCATCCCCTGCCCGCAGTTCCCACAGGCCCGGAATCAGCGCGGCATTGGCATCCGACAAAGGCACGACCACTTCGGCCGCATCCGCGGCAAAGAGCCGCCCCACGGCCTGCTCGGCGGCGAGGAACTGCCCTAGATCCACCGACTCGTCGCGCACATAGCCGTCGAAGGGCGCCCGCACCCGGGTGCGCGACAGTGCCAGCTTGGCCTCGGAGACCCGGGCCTCTTCGCGATCGAACGCGGCCTCCGCTGCCTTCAATTGGGGTTCGCGCAAGGTCAGGGGATTCGCCTGGTGCCCTGCGGCATCGCCGTCGGCGAGCCGCCCGGAGAACCGCGCGTATTCGGTGCGGGCGACCTCCGCCTTCTCTCGGGCTTTCAGGAGTTCCACCCGCTTGGCTTCAAGTTCGGCCTCCGCTTCGCGCACCCGGTACAGGTAGTCCTCTTCCTCAATCCGGAACAGCGTCTGCCCGGCCGAGACCCGACCGCCGCTCTGGAAGCCCGGGTCGACCCAAGCGACCTTGCCGCCGACTTGCGGGATGATGTCGACTTCCGCGCTGGGCCGCACGGTGCCGGCCCCGTGCACGGGAATGGCGCCGTCGCCCGCCGTGGCCTGCCCGGTCTGCGCAAACGGAATCTGGGGCGGCGGCTCGCGCCGTTCGGGTTCGGGCGCCAGCGACACCAGAAAGGCCGCCAGCCCCACGGAGCCTGCGAGGATGGCGGCGGCAACCAAAAAGCCCTTTCGCGTGCTCATGTTCGTGCGGAAATGCCGTCCGGTAAGATTCCTTGGCGGCTTCTATCGTAGCGCACCGCGCCGAAAGGCGGGATCGGGATGCAGGCCACGATCCTTCCGCCTAGTCGGCGGCCGCCCAGGCGCCGCCCAAGGCGCGGTGCAATGCCAAGCGCGCATAGCCCACGTCGCGTTCCGCCGCCGCCAGCGCGGCCTCGGCGCCGACGGAAGTCTGCGATGCCGTCAGGAAATCCTCGTAGTCCGCCACGCCGGACTGGTAGCGCCGCTTCTGGTGCGCCGCCTCGGCCTGCGCCGCTTCGGCGAAGGATCTCCGCAATTCGTAGAAGCGGCGGCCGGCCTCCCAGCCGGCCAGCGCGGATTCGACTTCGTTGACGGCGGTCACGACGGCACTCCCGTACGCGGCGGCCGCTTCGCTCAACCGGCCCTCGGCCAAGGCCGTGCGGTCGCGCAGGAGCGAGCCTTGGAAGACCGGCCCCAGAAGATTCACGGTCAGGTTCCGGAACCACTGGTTGAAGTTGAACAGATCGCCGCGGTCCGAAGCCTGCAGCCCGACGGCTCCCGACAGCGACAGGGTCGGCCACTGCGCTGCCCGGCGCGCGCCCACCGCATAGCGGGCCGCTTCCATGCGCTGCCGGGCCGCACCGACATCCGGGCGCTGCGCCAGCAGGTCGGCCGGCACGCCCGACGGCACCGGGTCGAGCACTACGGCCGGCGACAGGGCATCGGGCAGCAACTCTGCCAAGTCTCCGCGGTAACCGCCCAGCAGCATCCAGAGGCGCCCTTCCGCATCGGCCTGCCGGCCGTCGAGCGCCGGAAGGTCGGCCTCGGCATCCCACAAGTTCCGCCGCACCCGATAGAGTTCGCGGGCGCTGTCCAGCCCGTGGCGGTAGCGGAACGCGGTCAGTTTTTCGCGCTCGCGGAAAATCTCCGCAATCTCGCCCGAAAGTTGCCTCTGGCGCCGCAGATGGGCAATCTCCAGGTACGTGCGCACGGTCTGCGCCACGACCCCGATGCGGGCGGCCTGATAGTCCCATTCCGAAGCCAAGCGCTCCGCCCCCGCCGTGCGTTCCTCATTCCGCTTGCGGTCCCAGAAATCGAATTCGTACGAAAAGCTCGCGCTGAGCGAGTAGGTGGTCAAAGTCAGGCGCTCGGGCAGTTTCAGGTTGAAGCTTTGGCTTGGTACCAGTTCGTCGACCTGCGCCCCGAATCCCGCATTGGCCGGCGTGTTGGTGTCGTCGAAGCCGACGGCCGGCTCGACCCGCAGGAAATCGGAGGAATCCGCGATGCGCTCCTTGGCCCTGGCCTGATCGACCCGGGCCACCGCCTCCGCCAGATCGAAGTTCCCGCCGAGGACCTCTTCCACGATCCGGTCGAGCGTCGGGTCGCCGAACGACTTCCACCATTCCGCCGGATCGTACGAGCCGGAGGCGGCGCTGCCCTCAAACGCTTCGGGCACATGCGCCTGCGGCACGGAAATCGTCGAGACGTCCAAGGGCGCGCACGCTGCGGCGAGGCCGCCAGCCAAGGCCGGCCGCAGTATTGCCAGAACCGGGGCCATGCGCCGCCGCCTGTACGGCTTCAAACCGTCCCGGCAAGTCAATGCCCGGCGCATGGACAAGTGGAGGGCTCGCATCGCGGGCGGCTTGGCAAGGGCATGCTGCTTGCGGAGGATGGCGGCCCCATTATATTGCGGGCCTGCCCTGCGGATCCGGCAGGCTTCTCGGCGCAGCCCTAAAGGCCCCTGACCTCGGCGACCCGAAACTTCATCTTCCTGTTCGGCGCCGCCGTGGGGAACGGGTTGATGCCCAGCTTGTAGTCCGACGGCTGCACTTCCAACTCCGCATGATGGGCGATGAACAGGATATTGAACACCATCTGCATATGGACCCAGTTGTGCGCCAAGCAGGTATGCGTCCCCAAGCCGTAAGGGGCGTAGGCGCTCGGCGTCACATGTTCCTTGCGGTCGGGCAGGTAGCGGTCGATGTCGAACTTCAGCGGATCTTTGAACACGTCGCCCATGTAATGGGTGGCGGTTTGGCAGACCAGCACCCGGGTCGGGCTGGAGAGTTCGTATTCGCCGACGGTGCAGCGGTTCATCACGGTTCTAAACTGAGCGGGAATGGGCGGATACATGCGCTGGCACTCAAGATACAGTCGGGAGGCGACGTCGGTGTTCGCAGGAGAGAAGTCTTCGGCGCTGGGCTCCCGGCCGTTGCCGAACAGATTGGCCGCTTCGCCGCGCACCTTTTCATGCACTTCGGGGCGGGACAGCATCGCGTACAGGGCAAAGGCCAGAGCACCGGCGAGATAGGTGATGCCGAGCGATAAGGCGACGAGCGGGAACTCGATATCCGTGTCGGGCAGGAATTGCGGATCTTCCTGATGGATCGCGAGCAGCGTGTCCGCCAAGTCCTGCGGCCTTCCTTCGCGCTGCGCCGGCGTGTGCGCGGCCTGAATGTCCGCCATCATCTTCTTGAAGCTCTTCCTGGCCCGCTTCATGCGCGGCGTGTGCAGCATGAATTGCGGCACGATCCGGGTGATGTGCACATTCAGGATGCGATGCTGGTAGTCGAGCACGTCGTCGATGTAGCTCGGGCTGTCGATGCCGAGCCCGAGACGGGTCACCTGCCCGCTGACGTGCTGCTTGCACATTTGGGTCGCCCCGCAGACCGAACCCTGCTGCCATTGGCCCAAGGAGTCCCGGCAAAGGTCGAGCACTTCCTTGAGCCGGCTTGCGAGCGTGGCGCGCGAATACGCCTTGCGCAGCGATTTCCTCAGCCGGAAGTGTTCGGCCCCGTCCATGCCCGGCAGCGTGCGGGATGCGCCGAGGGCACTCTCGAAATCCTTGATGTAGTCCTTCGTGCGGAGATAGAACCTGCCCTTGGTGTGGATCCACTGGTTGGTCTCCAGCCCGATCAGCAGGACGACCGGCCGCCCGTCCCTCTTGAACGGCGCCTCGACGACCGGGCCGTGCATCTCGTAGATATGGTGCATCACCTTAGGCACATTGCCCTCCCGGAAGCCTGGCGCCCTCAGCATGTCGAGCATCTTCAGCTTGGGAATGGGCTTGGGCTGGATAACGCGCCGGGTCTTCGGGTTGATCACGCTGTGCTTGACGGCTGCGGAAATGGACAGGCCGACCAGGTCCATGGATGCCAGCATTTCGATCCGGTCGCGCTTCTCGAGATAGTCTTCTTCGGAAAGGAGGGTCTTGAACCCGTTGCAGACATGCATCAGGCAGATCAGGATGACGTCGCGGGGATCCGGGATGACATCGTGGAGCACGATGCTCAGGATTCTCGTTCTGGCCTCCTTCTGAGAGGTGCCGGCGGCGACAGGATAGCTTTTGGACCGCGAGACCGCGGACGAGAGCGACCAGAAGCCGCCCGAGTGGAATTCCAGAATGCCCTTTTCGGACAGCCGCTCCAGCGTCATGGCGACGATGTCTTCGGAGCGTGGCGTGTTCTTTTCGATCCAATGCTGGGCGCTGAACGTGCCTTCCGCCGCGCTGATCTCCTCCAAGGTCGGGTCGAGGAGCGGATCCCCGGTCGGGGTCGCATCGATCAGCTGCAACGATTGCAGATCCGCATCGACCCGGTTCTCCAAAGTGAGATCGGCGATGATCGCGCCCGCCATGACGCACGAGAAATCCCAGTCCGGCGCCATCCCCAGATAGCCGCTCTGCTCGTCCAGCATCAGTAGGATCAACTCTTCGGTCAGTCTCATGGCCTTCCCAAAATCAAGCAAATCCCCTGATTCCGACTTTCCCTAATCACCGGAACACTGCCGAAATCTTATCATAACCGGCAGAATGTCTGTGATGGAGCAACGGCCTCGCAAGGACACTCAGATCAAAAACGAGGATTCAGTCGGTCCTCGAACGCTCAGGCTTGCGGGCCAGAAAGAAAAGCATTGGCGTAAAGATGCCGGATTCCCCCCCCTCGACCAGTGCATTCGCGGCCCTGTTCAGCAGCGTGCAGACCATGGCGCTGCCTTTCGGAAACATCCGCAGCTTCTCCCCGATTTTCAGCGTGACATTGGTCAATGTGCGCCCGTAGGGCGTGCGCGGAATGCTGGCAAGAGTGAGGTCGCGGCCCTGCAAGGATCGGTACCACGGCGTTTCCGGGTCGGACTCGGAGGCGAGGTCGCGGGCTTCCAGAAGATCGAATCCGGCCGCGCGCAATGCGTCGCATATCTCCGGCACGGCGGCGATATCCGGTAGCGCATTCCCCCTTTCAATCTCTTTTTTGATCCGCTGGTGTTCCGCATTGCCCGGATCGAAAGCGTCCGTCAAACACCATTCGTAGCCTGCAAAGCAGGCGCCTGGGCGCAGGATGCGGAAGACCTCCCGGAATGCCGCGGTCTTATCCGGCGCGTGGGGCATGGACTCGATGGCAATAGCGGCATCGTAGCGGTCATCATCTTCGGGGGTCTGCATGTAGTCGCAGCGGATGAAGCGGCACAGCGGCCGGACGTCTTCGGTGTGCGCTTGCGCGCGCTCGATCTGGTAGGCGTTATTGTTGATGCCGACGAAACTGGCCCCGGAATAGAGGGCCAGCGTGCGCATCGGCCCCCCGACCCCGCATCCCACGTCGACGGCTTGCATCCCCGGCTTCAGGGACAACCGGTCGGCAAGAAAATACTCGTGCCTGAGCAGCGACGCCTTGAAGCTTTCGCCGCGGCGCCGGGGGGCGAAGTGGAAGGACTGGCCCCAGCCGAATTCGTAGAAATCCGTCACTAGATCGTAGTAGTGATTGACGAGCGACTTGTAGTCTTCTTTTCGATCCTCAACGCCTCCATCATCATGGAGCCGGGCGTACGAGTTGACCACCTGTATCACCTCATCCGGCGTCAGATCCGCGAGGGAGCGAGATCTCGATAGTTTTTCGGGGGTAAGCCTCATTCGATGATACTCCAGTTTTGAATTTTTTCTTCAAGAAGAAGCGCGCACGCCGTGCGGCTCTTCCAATACGGAAGCAGCCAAAGGCATTGCGCTGCCCGCAGCCGCTTCGGCGATCGGGGAGTCGGCGGCCTTCAGTTCCAGCCGGGCTCGGCGCCGTCGTTCGTAGAGGGCGAGCGCGCGCAGGGAGAAGTATTGCCGGTACAGGACGTAGTCCAGCAGCGCCGTACGGAAGAAGACCCCGACCATGTCTTGCTTGGGCCATGCCCCGTCCGCGTCCTGGGCATCGATCAAAAACCGGGCGCCCCGGGAAATCGCGCTCCAGTTCGGATCGTCCGCTTCGAGAAGCGCGATCAAGGCCCACGCGGTTTGAATGATCTGGCTTTCCTCGTGCGCGACGTAGCGGCCGGTGAAACAGCCGCTGTAGTGCTCGCCCCATCCCCCGTCATCCCGCTGACGATCCAGCAGCCATCGGCAGGCCCGGCGCAGCGCCGGGTCTCCGGGACAGGCCCCGGCGGCAAGCAGGCCCCTGATCCCGAAGAACGTGCCGTAGATGAACTGGACGCCCCATACGCCGCGCCACGACCCGTCGCTTGCCTGAGTCCGGCGAAGCCAAACGCCGGCCCGCAGCATGGCTTCCGCCATCGCCCGGTCCATAATGTCCGGAAAATGCTCCTTGCAGGCGGCGAGCGCGGCGAGGCAGGATGCGGTGCACTCGACATAGGAATGCTCGGTCATCGACTCGCCGAACATCTCGGCCGGATTCAGCCATTCGAGCCCGATGGCAGAGCGTTGCGCCTCATAGCTGCCGAAGCCGCCGTCGCGGTTCTGGCCGCGCAACATGAACCGAATCGCGTCCTCGAACATGGCCGCGTCCGTTGCCTCGCGGCGGGCCGCGATGATTCCGAGCACCGCTTCCGCCGTGCAGTCAGTCACCGGCCAGCCGTGCCATTGTCCGGCAAAGCACCAGCCGCCCTTGGGGTCGTTTCGATAAGCCTCGCGGAACCCTTCGAAACTGGTTTTGATTTGCTGCGTCTGCAGGAAGCCAGCCCCGTGCCGGAGGGCGTTCCGAACTTCAGGGGCCGGATCGAGCCCGGACATCGTTCCCAGAGCCTGCAAGGCGAAGCCGGTATCCCACGAAATGCTTCTCGCCCCGGCGATGCGAGCCCCATGCTCCTCGTCCTCCCAGATCCAGTCCTCCAGCTTCACGAGTGCTTGGCGGCTGTCGGCATCGTTCGGATCGTGCAGCCATAAGGCCAGAATGTTGAGAAGCCCGCTGACCGGCGAGATGCTTGTATGGCTGGTGGTTCGCAGTTCCCATTTGATGCGCTCGCTTATCGCATCCACGCAGCGGGCGCGCAGGCGTTTGCTGTGGAATTGATCGAACAACCGCACAACCCTGTAGCCAGCCCGGAGCCACGCACTGGGCCGCGCATAGAGGTCGGCGCTTCGCAAGCGATTGCGGCCCGCGGAAAAATCGACGTTGGAAAAGCCTTGGGGAAACAATTCTTCCCGCAGCGACGCGATCAGGGGCGTGACGGGTGTCTGGAACCGATGCGAGTAGACGGCTGCCATCGCCATATAGATGAGTCGGGTATGGCAATACCAATGGGAAGGATGCAGCGGGATCCGGCGCGGCAGGCTCCACAGTTCCGGCAGGACGGCGTTGACCCCGCGCCAGTCGTAGAGATTGACGAGCGCCAGCCAAAACTTTCCCCAGCTTGGAATGCCGAGGACTCCCTCGGTTTGCAGGAATCGCCGGGCCGGCTCGATCAGCGGGTCGTCCCGCTCGACGCCGAGCAGTCTCGCCGCGACGTAAACCAGCGCGGTGACGAACAGGCTGGGGGGCGGGTGCTCGCGCAGGCCCCATGCGCCGCCTTCGAGGCGGGTCTGCCCGAAGGAACGCAGCACGTTCCGCCGCCGGTCGGGCTCGAGCGGCTGCTCCATGACGTAGTGCAGCAGCACGTATTGCGCGGTGAGCATGGGGCACCAGACCATCTCGCCTTCCCAAGCGCCATCCTCGTCCTGAAGATCCAACAGGCGCTCGCTCGCGGCCTTCAGCGCCACGCCGGCATCGGGCGGCTCGGCCGTCCACGGACGCACGGGCTGAGAGCCGTCGGCGCCCGATGGCATGGAGACCATGAATGTGCGGGACCAAGCGCCCCGAATTTGCTCGTCTCTTCCTTCGCCTATGCGACGCGCCCGGTGCAATGCCCGAGCACCGCGCAGCAGCCATTTGAGGCGGGTCGAGAGCGAATTGAAGGTGTCCCGGGCCCGGTGCCAAGCCAGTTTGTCGAAGGATCGCGGGATTTCTCCGGCAACCGCCCGGACCATCGTCGTGAAAAACGTGGAGCTTAGATGGACGACCGATGTGTCTTCGCAGGCGAGCATGCGCATGGTCCGGTCGCGCAGCGCGGAACTCGCCCGCCATCCTCGGTAGACCGTCTGCCTGATCGCCACCAGCTCGGGCCGATGATCGGCGAAGACCTCGTAGAGCCCCATGGCGAGGAACTCCGGGGCGCGGACCGCTCGGAAGCGCTTCGCGGCGAAGTCGTGGAAGTCCTCATTCTCGGCGAGCGCAAGCGCATCGCCGAAGCCTAGGGTGATTCCGACCGCCGACATGGGGTGGTAGTGCCCGGCCGCATCGCCGATCAGCATCCGGCGCGAGCTTCCGTAGGAGACGCGCAGCCTCAGCTTGTTGCTCACCGTGCGAAACCGTCCGGCTTGCAACGCCTCGACGAACGCCGGGCGGACCGATTCCGGCAGCCAACGGGCACACGAATCCAGCAGGAACCCGACCCGGTCCCGGGGCGTCCAGCGGTCCGCCGGGACATCGATGACGATGCGTACGCCGCGCTCTCCCAAGCGATACATGAGGATCGGCCCCGGCCCGCCCCCCAGCACATGCCCGTAGCCCTCCAGCGGCAACGCCGCTTCATCGACCAAGACCCCCACCATCCACGAGCAGGTCGTCTGGTTCGTCGACAAGCCCAGAGATCGGCGCACGACCGAGCCCCGACCGTCGGCGCCGACAATCCGCACGGCCGCCACGGATTCATCCGCGCCGTTGCGGGTGAAGGCGACCCGTCCGTCTTCGACGATGCGGACCTGCGCATGGGATATGAAGTCGATGCCCGGCTCGTTCCCGACCGCTTCGTGCAGATGCGAGACGAGCACCGCATGCTCGCAGGCCAATCCGCGAGAGCCGTCCGGATAAGGAAGCACGATCGGCTCCGAGCCGTCTTCCGGGAACACGACGAATCCTTTGCCGGCGCCGTTGGGGGGCTGTACGTCGAGCCTGATCCCGAACTCGCGCAGCATCCGCACGGCCGGGGGATGCAGCCATTCTCCCGCCAGTCGCCTGGACGCTTCGGGGCTCGCTTCGAGCAGGGCGACACGGGCGCCTTTTCGCGCATGAGCGAGCGCACACAGGCTACCGACCGGCCCGCCGCCGACAATCGCAACGTCGTAGCCCCGAGAGGAGGTGCCGCTCACCGGAAAACGCCGGCCTGCGCCCGGCGGCGATAACGGACACGGCACGGCTCCTTCGGACCTGTGACCCAGCTGCCGTAATTCGGCTCAGGAAACTCTGTGTCGGAATGGAAATCGAAACGGTCGAGCAGCACGGTCCAGATCGCTTTCAATTGCATAAAGGCGAAATGCTTGCCCATGCACCGGTGCTTGCCGCCGCCGAAGCCGATCAGGGCGTAGTGGTGCTGCTTGTCCTCGGAAGCAGGCGGAGCGAAGCGATCCGGATTGAACCGGTCCGGATCGGCGAACAGGTGGGGAAGCCGGTGGGAAACCGACGGCGACACCATGGCCATGGCGCCGGCCGGCACGACATGATTCTTGTAGCGCAAGGGCTTGAGCGCCTTGCGGATCAGCATGATCAGCGGCGGGTGCAGCCGCTCGTTCTCGCGCACGGCATGCTCCAGCGCCACTTGCTGCTTGAGGCTCTCGAAACTGACCGTTTCCGACGCGCGGTAGACGTCCTGCATCTCATCCCTGATGCGCGCCACATACGCGGGCACCCTCAGGAGTTCCAGAAGGGTCCAAGTCGCGAGCACCGTGCTGGTGTGCTGGCCTGCGAACAAGACCGTCAGCAGGATTCCGGTGATTTCGTCGTCGCTCAGAGCGCGGCCGTCCTTGTAGCGGGCATCGATCAGCGCCTGCGTGAAATCGTCGGGCCGGTCTCCGGAACTCCGGCGGCCCTCGATGATCCGGGCGAAGAACCCGGCCACCCTTCGCCGGGCGCGGTCGCGGATTCGGTGCGCCTTGGTGGGAAGCTTGGGAAAGAAGAACCCGAGGGTGTTCATGCCGTTTTCCAGATCGTGGTACGCCTCGGCGAATCCTGCATCCAACTGGTTCCGAACGTCCTCTCCGAGGAGGCAATGGCTGGCGATCTTGACGGTGAGCTCGTTCATCGCGCGCGGCAGGTCGATTTCCCCCTCGTCGCCGAGGGCGTCGGCGAACTGCCTCGTTTCCTCGAACATGATGCGGGCGAACCGGTGCATCGCGGCATCGCCGAGCACCGGGTACAAAAACCCCAACTGCTCGGACATCAGTTCGTGAGACACGTCGTACGCCACGCCGCGCCCGAAGATGGGCACCGTGAACTGGTAGACGTCCTTGGGACTCAGCTGGTCTTCGGATGCCCGGAAGTAGAAGTCATGGGCCTCGGGCCCGGTGAAGAGGAAAAACTCGCGGGGGCCGAGCCGGAACCGGACGAGTTCGCCCTGCTCGCGCCAGCCGCGGAGCAGCATCGAGATCGGGTCCTTCTGGAAATCCATCAGGTGGCCGATCAACGGCCGCCCGCCCGTGATCTCGGGGACGGCCCTTGCCGCCCGCGGCGAAAGCGATGTCGAACGCACGGTGCTCATGCCGCAGGATTGCCTTGCCGCCCGCGCCTCAATAGACGAACGGCAGCATCGCAAAACGCACCCGTTTCGTGTACCGCTCCCACAACTCGCCGTACTTGGCGCGGCAGCGGCGATCGTCGCGCCGCGAGCGATGCCACAACAGCCCGACCAGCCATGCCGGCAGCAGATAAGGCGCCCAAGATGCAAACCCGGCGGTCAAGGCGAACGACAGGTAGATGCAGATCTCGCCGGTATAGTTGAGATGCCGCCCGACCCCCCAGAACCCGGAGACCAGCAGGCGCCCGTCCAAAGACTCGGCGGGCTTGCCCCAGATCACAGCGCGAGGATCGCGCTTGAAGCGATGCTTCTGCCCGTTGGCGCCACGGAAGAGCCAGAAGCCGAAAACGAACAGCAGAACGATCGCCGCCGCCGCCGCAGGAGACAGAGGTTCCGACGCATGGACGAGCCACCAGCCGGGAAGGCAATAGAAAAACGGCACCAGCACGTAATCCCCCCAGACCAGCATCCATCCGAAGCGCTCGCTGACGATGTCCCACGTGTGGACCATTCCGTGCTCGTGGTGGAAGTGGTTGAGCACGTACAGGAAGGTGAAGGCCTGATAGAGCATCATGCCCAAGGTCAGTTCGCCGTAGGCTTCGTACTGCACGACGGCGAACGAGGCGTTGAACAGCGCCAGAGCGATGAGGGAGGGGCGGTAGCTGAAAAACTTCAGATCCGCCCCGAACCAAGTCGGATGGCCCTCCACGCCATAGAAAAAGCCTTGCGAGGCCCCCAAGGGCGAGCCCTGAGTCCGGGCTCCTTGGTAATACAGCAGGGCGGAAAGGGCGAAGGCGAATACGTTGGCCGCTACGAACAGTGCGAAAAAGTGGGCATGCAGCGCCGAAAGGGAGAACCATCCGAAGGCTTGGGCGAGCCCTGCCGCCATCGCGACGAGCAGAAACAAGGCAAGGCCGTTGATCTTATAGGTTCTTGATTTCCCATTGAAATCAGGCCCCGCTATCCGCCGCCCGGGCAGCAGCATTGAACCCAAGAATAGAACGACGACGAACGTCAGCATCATGGCCGCCGCGTCGAACAGGGCGCGGCCGGACAGCGCGGACAGCGAAAAGTTCGGCTCAAACATAGGCGCTGCCGTTCTCCGCCTTGTGCGCCAAGTGTTCCCGCCATTTGCGCACGGTCACGTTCTGGAAAGCCTCGACCGCCGGGTTGAACTCGACGACCGGGGCATCCCAATGCTTCTCGTAGCCCTGCTGCTCCGCTTCGAGCGCATGCCGGTCCTGGCCAAGCAAAGTGCCGATGATGGTGCGGCCCGAGATGTGCATCACCAGGGTCATGGCGAAACGGGGGATGCGCACCGGCAACATGGGTATCTTCAGCGACTTGAAGTAGAACAGAAAGAATGTCCGAGTGGTCCGCTCGTCGATCGGAAGGACGAAAAGCCAGTGCTTGATCTCGTCGCTGGTGTTCGACCATTGGTACGGGTATTGATAGCAAAGATCCATGTGGTTGGTGTCCAGCCGCTTGTGGTCGACGAACAGTCCGGAGATGCGGCCGCGTCCGACCCGCGTCTCATAGGAGAGATGCACGTCGTCGCCGACGGTCTCGCAACGGGTGAGGGTGGCGCCGACGAAGGGACGGTGGCGCCGGTGCAGATGGGCGTGGGTGAAATCGTTCACATTGTCGATGATCATCGAGTGATGGGCCGACCAGGTGTAAACGAGTGGAACGTAGGCCCATCGATCGGGCCCCTCAAGCTCGGGGATGTCCGGGATCCGCCGCGATTCCGCCTTCTCGGGATCTCCGGGAAACAGCCAGACCAGGCCGTAGCGAACCTTCACGGGATAGGCCCGGATCGCGATGTTCCGGCAGTCCTCCCCCAGATGCTCGCGGGCCTCCCCGGCCCGCTTCCCTTGGCCGTCGTACTGCCAGCCATGGTAGGCGCACACGAGCCGGCAGTCCTGCACCTCGCCGATGGAGAGTTTGAGCTGGCGGTGGGCGCAACGGTCCTCGACCGCATGGAACGTGCCGTCCTTCCCCCGGAACAGCGCAATGGAGCGCTTCCAGAAAACGACCTCAACCACGGTCCCCGGCTTGACACGGCGCACCTCTTCCACCGCGTACCAGTAATCCGGATCCATGCCTGCAGCGCGCGCCTTTTGGCGCAGGTTGCCGGCTTCATCGAAGCCGGGAGGCGGAGTTGTCATGGAATCCATTTCATCCTCCATCGGGAGCAACGGGCGCACGGGGATCCGGCATGAACTCTTCCGCTTGCCCTGAAGCATCCGCGCTCGGGGGCTTCGCGAGCGGATTCTCGATCGCTTTGCGCCGATAGTAATGGAACGCATAGGCTTCATGAACTGCAGCGCGAATGCTGGTAGGCCGATAGCCGAGTTCCTTTTTCGCTTTGCTGGTATCGGCATGGCGGCACTTTTGCAACAGGCGAATGGCGCCGGGGGTGAGCCGCTGGGGAAAGTTCGGGCGGAACCGGCTCAGATAAAAACTCGCCACTTCCGAGAAGACGAGCATCGCACGGGCCGGAATCCGCCGGCGCGGGCGCGGAATGCCGGTGACTTCCTCGTACAAGCCGAGGATGTCGGAAATGGTTTTGTACTCGGTGCTGAAGATGTACTTTTCGCCCGAACGCCCACGGTCCATGCACAGCCGATGCCCTTCGACGATGTCCCGCACCGCGACGAACTCGAAGCCTCCATCGACGTACGCATGGAGCTTTCCGTTGGTGTAATCGCACAGGGTCCGGCCCAATCGCGAGGGGACGAAATCGCTGCCCCCCACCACCGCGCAGCACGTCGCGACCACGACATCCTGACCGGCCGCCGCGGCGTGCCAGCACGCCTGTTCGACGAGCGTCTTGCTGCGCTCGTAGGGCATCGTGCGCTCCATGGGATAGAACAGCATCGTCTCGTCGCTGGGCGCGGAAGGATCGTCCGGGTCGTATCCGACCGCACTGAAGGAGCCCGTCACCACTACGCGCCCGGCTTCCGCCTCCCGCGCCGCGTGCAGCATGTTTTGAGTGCCGAGGACATTGCACTCGTACACCTCCCGGCGATGGGCGGCGTTGCCTTCGATGGTCGAGATCATGGCGGCGCAGTGGTAGACGCCTTGGCAGCTTTCAACCGCGCTCCTGACGGCATTCAAGTCCCGGAGATCGCCGAACGCACGTTCGACCTCAAGGCCTTCCAGCGCTCCGTTGCGGTCCTCGCGCCTCAGCAGCACCCGGACCCGGGTGCCGTCACGGAGCAGCCGGCGCACGAGATTGGCGCCCACATGCCCGGTCGCGCCAGTGACGAAAACAGGCGTTGCCGATGGGCTGGCGAGGGTCTTCGATTCTAAAGCCATCTGGCACCCTGATTCTGGAATCCTTTCTCCCGTTGTTCGGTAATATCAAGGGTGCGCAGCCGGAAGTGTCCAACGGGGCAAGAATGTCGTTGATGCCTGGCCGCCCCCCAATCGCCCTGCTCCAAATACATCAGGTGACCGTAATCACCCATCTGCCTGCCAATCATCCCTCGCATATGTCTGGTGGCATTATTCTAGCAAACTTGGATTCCGCCCCGAATGTCTCGCCGAATGAACGGCAGAAAGCCGAATGCTCTATAAAAATAGTTATATAATCAAATAATTATAAGAATATCGGCTTCGGCCTTCATGCCCGCACAGAGTGCTGCATTCCGACTTGGGTTCTTCGCCCGGCCAATCAGCAGGCCCTTGAACTCGTGCGGAACAGCCGCACGAACTCGTCGCCCGACAGCGTTTCGGCACGGCGCCCCGGGTCGATGCCCGTAGCTGTCCAGACAGCCGCCGGAAGTTTCGGGAAGTTGTTCCGCAGCGTCTTGCGCCGGGACGCGAACGCCTGTTGCGCGAGCCGTGCAAAATCCTGCCATGCGCCTTCCGGCATCGGCAGCTCCCGCCTCGGCACGAGCCGCACTACGGACGACATGACCTGCGGCGGCGGGTCGAAGCATCCCGGCTCCACGTCCAGCAGCACTGCCACTTCCATCAGCAGTTGCACGACGACCGACAATTGACCCCGCGCCGGATCCCCGGGCGGCGCCACCAAGCGCTGCGCGACTTCGCGCTGCACCATGACCGTCAGGTCGGTCAGATGCGTACGCGCCCCCATCCATTGCTGCAGCAGAGCCGTCGCGACGTTGTACGGCAAATTGCCGACCACGCGCAACCCGTTCGGATAGGCGGTCAGATCCTCCCGCAGCGCATCCGCGCATTTAATGGAGACGGACGGCTCGCCGACGAATTCCCGCTGCAGGCTCGCGGCCAAAGACGCATCCTTTTCGATGGCATACAGATGCTGCGCCTGCGCCGCAAGCCGTCGCGTCAGCGCCCCGCGGCCCGGACCGATTTCGACGACGACCCGACTCTCGCCCACCGCCGCCAGAATGGCATCGATCGTCGCCCCATCGATCAGAAAATGCTGCCCCAGGCGTTTCCAGGGCGGTCGCACGGCCATCGCTCAAGAGGCGCGTTGCCACATCTTTTCGGCACCCGCATAGATTTCCCGGATCTCCATCGCCACCGCTCCGCGACCCGGATACGACGCATCCAGCCAGCCTTGCTTCATCGCCTCATAGACCGGCCCGTCCGCATGGTAAGCGAGCGGCCCTTTCACCTGATAGGTGCGGCGCGGCTTCGCTAGCAGCACCAGCGCGCCTTGGCTGCCAGCCTCGATGTTGGCCCGGGTCTTTTCCATCGCGTTGTCCGCCACGACCAGCTGCGCGTCTTCGGTCAAGTGCAGGCACAGCACCCAGATGACATTCGGCCCGCCATGCGGCCCGACCGTCGCCAGTGCGGCCAGCGGCTCGCGTTCGGCGAACGCTTGCAGAAAATCCTCTGGAAGCAACGGCACGCTCATGCAGCTTGCGCCTGCAATGCCTGCTGCGCCTGATCGACCGCACATTCGACCGCCGCGAACAGGCTGCCCGGATCCGCCCGGCCGCTGCCCGCAAGTTCCAGTGCCGTGCCGTGATCGACCGACGTGCGCACATACGGCAGGCCCAGCGTCGCGTTGACGGCCTGCCCGAATCCCAAAGCCTTGAGCACCGGCAGGCCCTGATCATGGTACATGGCCAGAAACGCATCCACCCCCTCGCGGTCGACGAAGGCGGTATCCGCCGAGACGGGCCCCTCAATCCGGCAATTCCGCCCGTGCAGCGCCACGATCGCCGGCGCAATGGCCTCCGATTCTTCGCGCCCCAAGTGGCCGCCCTCTCCGGCGTGCGGATTGAGGCCCAGCACCCGGATGTGCGGGCAGGCAATGCCGAAGCGGAGCCGCAAGCCTTCCGCCAGAATTTCCAACGTACGGTGCAACTGCGGAGCTCGGATCGCCTGCGGCACGGCCGACAGCGGCAGGTGCGTCGTCGCCAACGCCACCCGGAACGAGCCGGCCAGCAGCAGCATGACCGGCTCGCAATGCGCCTGATCGGCCAAGTATTCCGTATGGCCCCGGAACGGCAACCCGGCATCCAGCAAGGCGCTTTTCTGCACTGGCCCGGTCACCAGCGCGTCGAAGTCGCCTGCCAGACAGGCGCGGCCGGCCACCTCGATGCATTGCAGCACGTACGGCGCCAGTTCCGGGTTCGCCCGTCCGGTGCGGGCGCGCTGCGGCATGGGCATGGCGCAAACTTCCAAAGCCCCGGCTGGCGGCCGCGCATCCGACCGATAGTCGGCCACGCGCAGCGGCTGCCCCAAGGCCTCGGCGCGCCGCAGCAACAACTGCGGGTCGGCAAACGCGACGCACCGTGCAGGGGCTTGATGCTGCGCCAAAGCCACCAGCAAATCCGGGCCGATGCCCCCCGGCTCGCCGGCGGTTACCGCCACGCGCAATTCAGGCATCCTGGAAATCGATCAGGTAGTGGACGTAGGCATCCTCCAGCAACTGGCGCAGCCAGATCTCTATGGCCTCGTTGACGCGCGATTGCGCAAGATGGTTGAGGGCGCGCTGGCGGCGCGTCTGTTCGGTCTCGTCCACCTTGCGGCGCTCCAGCACCTGAACGATGTGCCATCCGAAGCGGGTCTCGAACGGCGCGCTGATGCCCTGCACCGGCAGCCGCTCCATGCGCTCCTCGAAATACGGATCCAATTCGCCGGGCGAGCGCCAGCCCAAATCGCCGCCGTCGACGGCGGAAGCCGTATCGTCGGAATGCGCCCGCGCCAGCTCTTCGAACGGCTCGCCCCTTTCGATGCGCCGCTTCAACGAGCGCAGGCGGGCCTGGGCTTCAGCCGCATCCACCATCGCATGCGTCCGCATCAGAATGTGCTGCGCCCGCGTCTGGCCAACCATGACCTGCTCGCCATCCTCCTTCGCCGACAGTTGGAACAGATGGAACCCGCTTGAACTGCGCAGCGGTTCCGTCACCTCGCCGGCCTCCATGCCGGCAATGGCGTCGGCCGCGATCTCCGGAAGCTCGGCCGCAGAGCGCCAGCCCAGATCCCCTCCCTGCAGGGCGTTGCGCCCATCCGACTCCGCCACGGCCAGGCTGGAGAAGCGTTCGCCGGCCTCAACACGGCCGCGCAAGGCGAAGGCCTTCTGCCGCGCCTGCGCCACATCTGCCGCGCCGGCCCGGCTCGACAGCGCAATCAGGATATGGCCGAGCCGGTAGCGCACGCCCGTGTGCAGAAGTTCGCTTTGCAGCCGCAGGAAGTTGTCCACCTCCTCCTCCGTCACGCGCACCAGCCGCCGCGACTCCACCTGCTGCAGGCGCTGCGTCAGCATCTGCTCGTAGAAATACCGGACGAAGTCCTGGTAGCGGATGCCGCTGCGTTCCACTTCGCGCTCGAACTGCTGCAGCGTCATTTTGTTGCGCTGCGCCAACTGCTCCATCTCCTGGCGCACCGTGGCCACCGGCACCGTAATGCCGCGGCGCTTCGCGATCTGCTCCTGCAGGCGCGACACGACCATGTACTCCAGCACCTGATCCCGCAACTGGGAGTGCGGCGGCAGGGCCGCGCCGGTCTGCTCGATCTGCTTGGCAATGATGCGCAGGCGCTGATTCAGTTCCGATTCGGTGATAATGTCGTCGTTGACGACCACTACGCCCCGGTCCAGCAGTTCTGCCGCCGCCGAGCCCGCCGCCAGGGCCGCGGCCAAGGCCGCGCCGCGGATCAGCGCGACCATGCCGGCCGGCCGGCCAGTTCCCGTCGCATGCGGGCGCCGACATCCTCTCCGAAGCCAGCCAGGCCGTGGAAGCGAATCTGGAACATCAGGCGGCTTTCGGAATCGCCGTCCGGGCGCGATTCGTCGTACCGCACCTTCGCGAGCCCCAGCCCGACCGTCACGCAGCAACCGCGATGCTCCAGCGCCACCAGCGATTCGATGCCGCGGTCGCCCCGAAGATCGTAATGGTAGCGCGCCGCCAGCCGCCAGCCGCCGCCCAACGGCCAAAGCGTCTGGACGCTGGTCTGCTCCAGTTCGCCGGCCCGGCGGATATAGCGCATCTGCACCTGCTGATCGTCCGCGCCGCGCCAACCGACCGTATGCGAAGCCCACAGGACATCGGAAGCACCCGGACCCGTGTCGTAGCGCAAGCTGGAGCCAATCCGCCAGGGCGGCTCGGGCCGCCACTCGACCTGCGCCGCCCATGCCGAATGCGTGGCCGTGCCTTCGGCATCCTCGCCCGGAGCGCGGAAGCGCCACACCCGGGCCACCTTCGCCTGCAATACGGTATGGCCGGTGGCCGCATCCACGAGGCGCGTGCCGAGACCGGCCGCCAAACGGTCGGCGGCATCCGTCCGATCCAGCCCGGCGTGCTCATGGTGCCGAAACAAGGCCTCGAAATCCGGCTCCATCCGCCGCGTGTCGAACCGGGGCAAGTCTCCCTGCTCGCGATGCGGCCGGTTGAGATAGAACAGACGCGGCTCCAGAAGATGCACATCGCCGTCCGCCGTGCGCCTGACGAAACGCATGCGCGCATCCAGACTGACGGTCGGCACCGTGCGGCGCGGCGAATCGTCCTGCCGGGCATTCGGCTCCGGCGCGTGCTTGAGATCGTAGCGCGTATGCCGCCATTCCAGACGCGGAGTGACGCTCCAGCCGGAACCGGCGAACGGCCGCGAGACGACCGCCGCCACATCGTAGCGCTCGCCGGTCGCATGCTGCCGATCGCGATCGCCCCGGAAGGCATCCACGGCCAGACGCGGCTCTACCAGCACGCCGGCCGCCGGCCAGCGCAGCACCCCGTCGGCCCGCACGCGCGGCAGCCGGTCCCAAGACTCGGTGCGCTCCTTGAGAGGATCCGTGCCGGTCAGTGCCGCCTGTACGCGCCAATCCCGGGAGCGCCACGCGACATGCGCCTCTTGCCGCAGGCGCGTTGACGACAGTCCGGAGATGCCCGATTCGAAATCTTCCAGATAGCGGCCGTCGGAGACGTTCGTGTAGTGCAGCCGGTAATCCCAGCCGTCCGGACGCACGCCGCGATGGTGCCAATGCAGCAGGTAGCGATCGTCGTCCCCCTCGACTTCCTGATCGCTCAGATATTCAATGTTGGCCGCGCCGGCGCCATGGCGGGTGCGGTAGCGTCCGGACGGGCGCAGCTGCAAGCCGCGCCGGCCCATGTAGCGGACCGACAGGACCGCGTCGTAGTGCGGTGCCAGATTGAAGTAGTACGGCGTCTCCAGCGAATAGCCCAGCGAGTCGGAGGTGCCGAACTCCGGCACCAGCCAGCCACTCTTTCGGGCTTCGCCGATCGGAAACCCGACCCATGGCAAGGCCATGACCGGCGCGCCGCCGAGATGCAGCGTCGCATGACGGGCCTCGCCGGCGCCGGCTTGCGCATCCAGCCGCAGTTCCGCCGCCTGCACATGCCAGAGCGGCGCTTCTAGGGCGCAAGTCGAATAAGTCGCCTGCTCCGCCTCCACGACGCCGGAGGCATCGCCGCGCACGCGTGCGGCGCGACCGGTCGCGCCGCCATCCAGCCGGTATTGCACTTCAACGGCTTCGCCCCGCTTCCGTCCGTAATCCACGTCCGCCTGCACCGCCGCCAGCACCACGCCCGGCCCGCTGACGCGCACCCCGCCGCTAAGGACGGCCTGCTGCGCCTCCGTATCCACAGTCGCGACTTCAGCCCCGGCTCGCCAAGCGCCATAGCGGAGTCGCACATCGCCCTGCAATTCGAGCTGCCCGTCGCCACGCGTGACGCGTTCCGCTTCCACCTCAAGTCCGTCGCTCGTCTGGATATCCAAGTCGCGGTCGGCCACCGGCCCGCAGTGCTGCGGGTCGATGACTTCCGGCAGCGGCAGCTCGGTCGCCTGCGCACTGAAGCCCCACAGGCCGGCCATGGCGGCCGCCAGAAAACATCGCACGGGCATGGCGCAGGTTCGCATAACCATATTCAGAGCCCTATAATGCAGAATGACGATCCCGGTCGAACTATTCTACCTGTTGCCGATACTGCCCCTATGCCCCGCATTCCCGTTCCCTCCCGAATCCAGAGCCTGATCCGGTCGGCGAAGGCTGGCTGGTCCGGAGCCGGAGCCCGTCCGCCATCGGCCGCGTGGCGGCGCTGGCTCCCGCTGGCCGTCTTCGCGGCGCTGGCACTCGTGGCCATGCTGCTGTTCGCCACCGCCCCGCAGCCGGAAGCAGTCCTGAACGAACTGCCGCCGCTGATCGTGGAAGCGCATACAGTGCAGCGCCGCGATCTGGAGCCGCAGGCCACGTACGCCGGACGGCTGCAGCCGCGCCGCCGAGCGGAATTGCGCTTCGAAGTCTCCGGCCGGCTGCGCGAACGGCACGTAGAGCCGGGCATGCGGGTCGCCGCCGGCGCGACGCTGCTGACGCTGGACGATCGGGACTTTCAGGACCGGGACCGGGCGGCGACGGCCGAACTGAAACTGGAGGAAAGCCGCATCCGGCGCGACCGGGCACAGTTGGAGCAAGCCAAGCACCAGCGCGACCTGCAGCAGGCGGAAGCGGCACGGCATGCGCAACTGGGCGCCCGCTCCCTGCAGTCCCGATCGGCGCTCAACGCCGCGGAACAGAAGCTGGCCGACATGGAATCGCAGGTCGCGCAACTGGAGCATGCGGTTCGAACCGCCGAACACCGGCTGACGCTGAAGCGCACGGAAGCCGGCCACGCCGCCCGGGAACTGGCGCGCACGCGGCTGGAGGCGCCGTTCGACGGGCAAGTCAACACGGTGGCTGCGGAAGTCGGCGACCGGGTCACCGGCGACCGGATCGTCGTCACGCTCGTGGATGCGACCGCCTTGGATTTCTACACGGAAGTGGAAAGCATCACCGCCGCCGCGCTGCGCTTGGACCAGAAGATGCCCGTGGAGGTCGGCGGCCGCACCCATATCGGCACGCTGATTGCCATGCAGACCGACCCGGACGCGCGCACCTTCACGCATGCCGTGCGCATCCGCATTCCCGGCGATGCTGCCATCCCGGGGCAAGTTGCCATCGCCCAACTGGCACTGCCGCCGCTCATGCAAGCGCTGGCTGTGCCGCTGGAAGCGGTACGGATCGATCCGAACGAGCATTCGGTGTACGTGATCCGGGGCGACCGCCTGCAGAAAATCGCCGTTGCGCTCGGCCCGCGAGTCGGCAACTGGCAAGTGGTCGAAGCGGCGCTGGACGAAGGCGACCGCATCGTCGCGCGCGATGCCGCCGCCATGGATGAACGCCGCGCCGTGCAGGTCCGAAACGCGCCGTGATCCGCTTCTCCCTGCGCAATCCGCTGCTCGTCAATCTGGTGCTGGTGCTGGTGCTGGTGCTGGGCCTGTTCGCATGGCACTCGCTACCGCAGGAGATGTTCCCCCGCATCGAGCGCGACCAGCTGCAAGTGCGCACTACCTTTGAAGGCGCGTCGCCGGAAGAGGTAGCGCGGCAGATTACGCAGCCGATCGAAGAGGCTCTGGAAGAACTGACCGACATCGATACGGTGACCTCGACCTCGCAGGAAGGCCTGTCCATCATCGTCTACAAACTGACGGAAGACGCCAACGCCGACGAACTGCTGCGCGAAATGCGCATGTCCGTCGATGCCATCGAGGATTTCCCCGAGAACGCCGACACGCCGCAGATCTCGCACCTGAAGCACAACATTCCGGTGATCTCCGTGGCCCTGCACGGCGATGTGCCCATGCCGCAGCTGTACGATCTGGCCGAACGGATGCGCCAGGAGCTGCTGCAGGTGCCCGGTGTCTCGGGAGTGCGGGTCTCCGGCCAGCGTGACTGGGAAATGTGGGTGGAACTGGACCCGCGCAAGCTGGGCGCCCGCGACGTGCGCCTGAACGAAGTCACGGCGGCACTGCAGCGCAATCTGCGCAACACGCCAAGCGGCGTCATCCGCAGCGCCGAAGGCGATATCCTGCTGCGCGGCATTGGCGCGGAAACCGCCGAGGAAATCGGCGCCGTCGTGGTGCGCCGCAACGCGCAGGGCGGGCAGCTGCGCATCCGGGACCTGGGGCGCGTCGCGCCGCATCTGGAGGAAGCCCTCACGCTCGCCCGCTTCAATGGCGAGCCGTCGGTCAACCTGGTCGTCACGAAGAATCAGCAGGAATCCACGTACCGGATCGCCGAACGGGTGCGCCAGCAGTTCGCCAGCCGCACCTTGCCGCCCGGCATCCGCGCCAGCCTGTTCGCGGATATGTCGGTGCCGATCGAAAACCGCGTCAACACCGTGCAGTCGTCCGGCGCGGTGGCGCTGGTGCTGCTGCTGTTCGCGCTGTACTTCATGCTCAACTTCCGCATGGCGCTGATTACGGCGCTCGGCATTCCTGTCGCCATGATGACCGCTGTCGCCATGATGGCGCTGCTGGGCTACAGCATCAACATGATCAGCATGTTCGCCTTTCTGCTCGTGCTCGGCCTGGTGGTGGACGACGCCATCATCATCTCCGAAAACACGTACCGGCACATCGAGGAGGGCCTCGAAAGCCACGAAGCCGCCTACCTCGGCGCCCGCGAAGTGTTCTGGCCGGTGCTGGCCTCCATCGGCACGACCATCGCCGCATTCATTCCGCTCTTCGGCATCACCGGCACGTTCGGCAAGTTCGTGGAAGTCATCCCCGTCATCGTTACGGCCGCACTGCTCGGCTCGCTACTGGAAGCGTTCCTGATCCTGCCCTCGCACTCGGCCGAAATGCTGCGCCGGAAAGAAACGCGCGAAGCGGTCCTCTGGAAAACGGTTCTGGCCTACTACCGGCACATGCTCGCCTGGAGCATCCGCAACCGCTATCTGGTCGGCGGCGCCACCGCCGGCGTGCTGCTGATCACCTTGGCCTTCATGCTGACGCGCCTGCCGTACACCCAGTTCCCCGATCTCGACCACGAAAAGCTCCTGATCAACATCGAAGCTCCGGCCACGTACGGACTGGACGATTCGGCCCGGCTGGCCACGCGCATCGAAGACGCCATCATGCGCATCGTGCCGCCCGAAGAACTGGACAGCCTCCTGACCAACATCGGCATGACGGCGACGCGGGCGCACCGCTACACCTTCGGAAGCAACCGCCTCCAGTTCAACGTCAATCTGGCGCCCATGGCGCCCGAAGGATGGATCGAAGCCTACGTCAGCCCGCTGCTCATCTGGAAGTTCGGCAGTGCCGGCACGCGCGTACGACCGACCGAAGAGATTACGGCCGAAATCCGCCAAGCACTGGAAACCATGCCCGGCATTCGGCACGCCTCGATCTTTGGCATCCGAGGCGGACCGGCCGGTGCCGATATCGAAATCGGCATCGTCGGCCCGGAAGTGCAGGAACTGGGCCGGCAAGCCGAACAGATGCGCAAGTTCCTGAGCCGCCTGCCGGGCGTGCAGGATGCCCGCCACGATCTGGAGCCCGGCAAGATGGAATACCAGTACGCCCTGAACGAGCGCGGCCGCGAACTCGGCCTGACGCAAGCCGAACTGGGCACCGCCGTGCGAATGGGCTATCAGGGCGACAAGGCGATCTACATCAATCGCGCCGACCGGCGGATCCCCGTGCGCGCCCTGTACCCGGAAGGCATGCGGCGCGATTCCGCCGCCTTCCACCAGCTGCCGATCGTAACGCAGAACGGCGTGGTGTACCTGCACGAAGTCGCCGACATCCGCGCCACCCGCGGCCTGTCCACCATCCATCGCCGTAACGGCGAGCGCATGGTCACCATCTCCGCTGAGGTGGACTCGAACCTGTCCACGCCCGACATCGTCGCCACGCTGGTCGACCGCGAATTCGACGACCGCTACCAGCGCCTGAACGACTACCGCTACCAGCATATGGGCGGCCAGCAGGAAACCCGCGAGGCGACCCGCGACCTTGCATCGGCCGCCGTCATCGCGCTCGTGCTCATCTTCTTCATTCTGGCCGCCCTGTTCAAATCCCTGCTCGACCCGCTGGCGGTGCTCGCAACCCTGCCGCTGGCACTGGTCGGCGTGGCGGTCGGCCACGCGCTTGCCGGGCTGCACCTGCAGTTCCTATCGCTCATCGGACTGCTGGCCCTGTCCGGCGTGGTCATCAACGATTCGCTAATTCTGATCAGTTTCGTCAAGCAGCTGCGCGCCTCCGGGCATCCGCGCATCGAGGCCCTGCTGGCCGGCAGCCGGGTGCGCTTCCGTCCCATCCTTCTAACCACGCTCACGACCTTCCTCGGCGTCTCGCCGCTGATCTTCTTCTCCAGCGGCCGAACCCAATTCCTGCAGCCCATGGCGATCAGCCTCGGCGTGGGCCTGCTATTCGCCTCCGTGCTGATCCTGCTGGTGCTGCCCTGCGTCTATCTGATTCTGGACGATTTCCGGGAATGGCTGCAGCACATCTTGCGCCGTTGGCGGCCGGAGCAGGCCTCGAGGGCTCCTGCATGACAATCCGGACCCTAGCCATCGCCGCCTTGGTGACCATCGGCGGCGCCGCACCGGCCGGCGACTCCAAGCCTGAGGGTTTTCCCAAGGCGCATGCCGCCATGCGCCTGCAACTGCAAGCCGCAGGCGATGCCGCGCTGCAAGCGCAAGAACGCTATTTTCCGGAGCATTACGATGCGCTGGTCTCGCAACTGGTCGCCTTGAAGCACCAAGCTGAACGGCCAGCGGCCAGCTTGGCTCTGGCCCGCCTGTCGCAAGCCCATTGGGCGCGCTACAACGCTCTGGTGCGCCAAGGCCGGCCCGAGGACTGGCGCGAACTGGTCCTAGCGCGTCGGGAACTGTTCGCGCTCATCGCCAAGCACGGCCATGCCGACCTGTGCCTCGCCTACGAATACCAAGGCACGGCGGCACTCGCAACCCATGCCAATCCGGCGTACCGGGCGCCGGTCAGCACCTATGTCGCCCGCTTCATTGCCGCGGCAGCGCAAGCGCGAACCTCCCCCATGCATTGGGACGACGCCGGCGCTGCCGATATGGCACTGCTGCATGAAACCATGCGGGCCGGAGGAGTCGAACCCAGCCTGATCCATGCACTGCGGCCGGACGGCACCGCGCATGCACGCTTCTGCGAAGCCATGATCGCCGCACTAAATGCCGCACTGACGCTGGAAGGTCCGCCGGGCAGGCGCCTGTGGCGCTTTCTGGTCACCACTCCCGCAAACTGAACGGACAGGAGCAAACCCCATGCCTGATGCTATATATCGTAATCTTATCCCATATTCTTGACAATATGCCACAATATATGGTATTGTAGCCCTCAAGCGGGTTTTATGGACCACCATGGCCCTCAACATTGCGACGAATCTCGTCCCCGGCAAATTGCTTGCTATACTTGCGGTGCAATGCGTGGCACTCAAGCCTACAGCATTCGTAACGGCCTGAAAGCAACTCTTGAATCCCCCCCTGCCCGCATGACTGTCTGGCCGAGTCTTCTGCTCCGGATGGTGCCGCTGCGCCATCTCGTGCTGCTGGCACTGATCCTCCCAGCAACGACAGCCGCCACTGAAGAAGAGGACTGGTTCTCCGTTCACGAAGGCCACCTTTCCGCCAACATTCAGAAATTGATCCAAAGCTATGGCTGGACCATGGAATGGAAATCGGATGAGGACCGCATCATTAGCCAGCCCTTCTCCGTGCAAAGCGAATCCTTGACGGACGGGCTGAACAACCTGCTGTCCATGTACGAAGGCAAGTTCGTCGCCGACCTGTACAACGGCAACAAGGTTGTGCGCATCACCCCGTCGCCGCACAACGTGGAAGTGATGTTGCCTCCTGCCGATCAACTCGGAACCATCCGTCCGATTGTCATCCCTCCAAAGATCTTCGAAAAAGCCGAAAAGATCCGAAACATCCCGTCCCCCGCGCCGGAAAGCGACGCGGAAGACGATGCGCCGCCTCCCCCGCCGCAAGCGGATGCCCCGCCGCCGGTCGACGCCAAACCCGAGCCTGCCGCGCCGCCGGAGTGGGTGGAGGTCGCACCGGAAGAGGAGGTCGACTATACCGGCTCCGAAGTGTACGACGTGACCCCCATCGACAAATCCGGTCTTGACGATCCCCACAGCCAGTTGCCCGCCGAAATGATCCCCGCTCAAGTGGCCATGCCGGGATCCATGCCGGATGCCGTTTTCCAAGTGGCCTCCATGCAAGAGAAAGCCAAAGCGGAAAAGACAGTGAGCCGTCTGCTCGAGCTCGGCTACGACGTACGCCTGAGCGAATATTGGCGCGGCGACCAGTCGTGGTTCCGCGTCCGCGTGCATGTGGACGCGAACGAAGATGCGGACAAGGTGAAAGAAGATCTTGAGGCCCATGGCTATCCCGTTTGGGTTTTGCTGCCCGGCTTCTCGTCCCGCGACTGACGCTCCGGCTGCTTGCGAGCCCAGCATGCCTCCGTCCTCCCGTCCCGTACGATCAGGCTTTAGCGCCGTACTGCTGTTCGCGCCCGTGCCCGCATGGGCCTACATCGACCCCGGAGTCGGCAGCGTGATGCTGCAACTAATCTTCGGCGGCCTGGCCGCCGCCGCCGCCGCGCTCGGCATCTATTGGCGGCAACTGCTGGGCGGCCTGAAGCGCCTGTTCCAGAAGACCCCGCGCGCTACCGTCGACCCGGCATCGCCAGACAAGCCATCCGACGCTTCCTGAACCATCCCCAACCGCATCCGTGCACGCTGAACGATCCTCGTTCCGGGATCCGGCCGGGCAGGTGCTGGAAAGCCGCGATGGGCGCGTATTCCGTACGGTCGCCGCAAGCGCCATGGAGGATTTCCGTGCCGCGTGCGCTTCCACCGCCGTGCGTGCGCTCGTCGCCGAAAGCGCCCTGATCGCGGTGGACGAACTCGGAGATGCCTGCCCGCCAGAACTGCGCCAGCAGATGCCGCCCGGCGGCACACTCGTCGAACATCCGCGCCTGCCTTTCGTCTCGTATGCCTGCGAATGGCCGTTTTCCTCTCTGAAAGCGGCCGCGCTCTTGCATCTGGACCTGCAATTGCGGCTGCTCGAAGACGGCTTGGCCCTGTCCGACGCCAGCGCCTTCAATGTGCAGTTCATCGGCACCCGCCCAATCTTCATCGATTGGCTTTCGCTACGGCGCTATCGCGAAGGCGAGTACTGGTCGGCCCACGCGCAGTTCTGCGCCCAGTTCCTGAATCCGCTGCTGCTGACGGCGCTGCTCGGCGTGCCGCATCATGCCTGGCTGCGCAGCCGCCAAGAAGGTCTGCCCGGCCGCGACCTCGCCGCGCTGCTGCCCCTTCGAGCACGTGTGTCGCCGCGCCTCTGGACGCATGTGCTGCTCCCGCTTCGCTTGGAACGCCGGGGCGCGTCCCGGCGCGAACTCGCAGCCCGCATACGCCGCCGACCGCTGCCCCGCCGGGCCTATCGGAGCCTCTTGCTCCAGTTGCAGCGCTGGATTGAGCGGCTGTCGCCACGCCGACCCGACACGCCATGGAGCGATTATTCTTCCGCCGCCAGCTACTGCGATCAAGATGCACATGCAAAAGCCGAAGCCGTGCGCGCTTTCTCCGCCTCCCATGCCCCGAGGCAAATTCTGGACTTGGGCTGCGCTTCCGGCGAATTCGCGGCGGCGGCGCTGGACGCCGGCGCCCAGTCGGCCGTCGGTTTCGACAGCGACCTCGGCGCCCTCGAACAAGCCTCGGCCCGTGCCCGGCAGGAGAACCTCGATTTTCTAGCGTTGTACCAGGACCTCGCCGACCCGACACCTGCCCAAGGCTGGCGACACCATGAACGGCGTTCACTCCTGCAACGCACGGATCAGGCCGAAGCCTTGCTGGCTCTGGCGATCACGCACCACTTGGCTATCGGGCGCAGTATTCCGCTCGCGCAAATCGCGGCCTGGCTCACGGCGCTGGCCCCATGCGGGCTGGTCGAATTCGTGCCTCGCGGAGACCCGCGTACCGACGATCTGCTGGCCTTGCGCGACCGCGACTTCGCGGAGTACACGCCGGAAGCATTCGAAACCGCATTGGGGAAGTCCGCCAAAGTCCAGCGCGTGGCCATGGCATCCGCAACCGGCCGCCTGCTGTACGCCTTCGAACGCCCATGACGCGAGGCGCACAGGCGCCGCCCAGCCCCTAGGCTCCCGCTACTCGCATACGACGCCATCTCCGTCGCCGTCCCGCATGTGCGGATAGGCGCGGTGGCCCCGCGCCACCGGCGCAAGGCCGTGGCGGCGCGCTTCGCGGCAGGTGATGCGGCCGTCCCTGTCGTCGTCCCACAAGCGCAAGGCTTCCTGGGTTCCGCCCGCGGCAGGCGCGCCTGCCGCCGCGCTTGCAGCGCAAGCCGTCTCCTGCATGGCCTGCGAAACGCATGCCGCCAACACACGCTCCAGCGCGGCCGCCTCGCGGCGATCGATCGTCAGGCCGTATTTGCGCCGCACTTGCACGACCGTATGGGCGAACCAGCAGCGGTTGAGGGTCGGCATCCAGTCCGCCGCGTCATAATCCCGCTTGATGCGGCGGTTCAGCCCGGGGCTGGCCAAAGTCAAGTTCAGCAAGTCGGCGCTGAACGCTCGCCGCGTGGCCGCGTCGGCGTGGCACAAGCCGCTGTCGTGCGCCTCGGAACGCGCCACGATATGCTCGATGTCGGTCTGCCGCCGGTCTTGGAAGCACTGCGCCGTATAGGGACTGAAGATCTTGCCCAGCCGGGCGATGATCTGAGGCTCGACGGATTGCGGGTACCGATACTCGTCGGCATCGTAGCGGGCACAACGGTGTTCCGGCGCTACCGTCAGGCCTCGCCATGTTTCGGCCGCAGCCGGCGCAAGGCAGACCGCCGCCATCCATAGCCCGAAGAAGAATCGCATCGGCCGGCCGCTCACAACGATCCGAGCAACTTGCGTACGGGAGCCGCCATGCCGACCGCCGGCCGTTGCGGATCGAACCAGCGGCCGTCCGCCGCGAATTCCGGTTTGTCCGCATTGAGGATTTGCGCACGCAACGGGCGAAGATGCAGCGTCAGATGGCTGAGGCGATGCACCACGACCGGTGCTTCCGTCCATTGCAGGCCAGCCACCCGTTCGGCCGCCCAACGCTGCGCCGCGGCGCGACCTTCGAACTCGGGCAGGCTCCAAAGCCCGCCCCAGATGCCGCTGCGACTGCGCCGTTGCAACAGCACCTGGCCGTCGCGCGCCTGCAGCGCGGCGAGCCAGAGTCGGCGCCGAGCCGGCCGCGCACGCTTGGGCGGAGGCGCCTCGGCCGTACCATGCATCGCATACCGGCAATCCGACGAGAGCGGGCACCGGCCGCAATCCGGCCGCCGCGGCATGCATACCTCCGCGCCCAAATCCATGAGCCCCTGCGTGTAGGCCGCAGCATCCCGGCTCGGCAGCAATTGCTCCGCGATGCGCCACAAGGCAGCACCGGCCGCCGCCTCAGGCTGTCCTTGATGGCGGGCAATGACGCGCCGCGCATTCCCGTCCAGCATTGGCGCCGGCTGATTCAGAGCGAGCGACACGATGGCCCCGGCCGTGCTGCGCCCGACCCCCGGCAGACGCATCCAATCCTCCACGCTGCGCGGCAGGCGGCCGCCTGAAGTGCGGATGCGACAGGCCGCCTGATGCAAATAGCGCGCCCTCCGGTAATAGCCGAGCCCGGACCAGTGCTCAAGCACGGCATCCAGCGAAGCTTCGGCCAGACGCTTGACGTTCGGGAAGGCCCGCACGAAGCGCCGGAAGTACGGCACGACCGTCGCCACTTGCGTCTGCTGCAGCATGATCTCCGACACCCAGACGCGATAGAGGGTCCGCGGCCGTTGCCACGGCAGGCCGCGCCGGCCGTGCCGGCGGCGGTACTCAATCACGCGGCGGGCGAACGACACGGCATCGGCCCGCTCAGAAGAACCGGTTCCGCAGCTTGTCCAAGAGCTCCTTGGGCTTCTTAACCGCATCTTCCAGCGGCTTCTTGATCAGTGCGGACAGGTCAAGCGAATGGGACAGGTCGTCGAACGGCCCGGAGATGCGCACCGGAATGCGCGGGCCGTCGCCCGAAACCACATTCAACTGGTAGTCGATCTGGGCTCCGGGCACATCGATGTGGCCTTGGCCCGTGACCGCAATCGCTCCGGCCCGCAATTCCAGATCGCGATTCGCCAGCCGCCCGTCGGTCGCCTGCCAGCGTGCCCGCAGGAAATCGAACGGCAGCCGCCCTTCGCCCGCCGTCTCCTTGGGACGGCCCTGCAGCACCGCCACCGCGCTCTCCACCGCCTGCGCCACGCTGCCGACCTGCAAGGCGCCGTTGCGCACTTCCGCCTGGAGGGAACCGCCCAAGGACGGCCAGAACGTCTCCGCCTGATAGCCGCGCGCCTTCAACTCCGCCGTCAAATCGGTCGTGCCAGACACCGGCACCGGCCCGCTTCCGGCCCGCAGCGCCAACAGCGGCGCCAGCTCCACCTTCTCCAAAGCCATGCGCCCCTGATAGTGCGGCACGCCGCCGGACACATCCAACTGGAGACCCGCCGCGAACGTTCCGGCACCCATGCGCCCGTGCCGCACATCAAACTTCCAAAGCCCGCCGACCGCCGTCAGTTCGAACTGCGGCCGCACCAAAGCCAACTCCCTCCAGCGCAGCGTCTCGACCTCCATCTGCATGTCGATGTTCTGCCGCCGCAGCCACGCCAGCGGCCATGTCGCGCCGCGTTCCGCGCCCACCGATGCGGAAGGCGCAGTTTCGTCGGCATCCTGCACCGGAGCCGGCAGGTAGCGATCCAGTGCCAGTTCGCCCAACTGCAGCGACAACACGACCCGGGGCTGCGCAAAATCCAGAAGCGCCAGATCGCCGCGCAACAGCATGCCATCCAGCGTCGCGTCCAAGCCCGAAAGATGGAGGCCTTGCGGATGGATTCGGAATTCGCTGCTCCCGGACAGAGTCTTCAAGGCATCGGGGCTGGCGAGTTCCGGCATGCCCACGCCGAACAATTCCAGCCAGCGGCGGACATCGACTCCGGACGCCTCTACGCGGCCGCCGACCTCGGGCGCGTGCGCCGCGCTGCGTATGCGCAGCTGCGCGAAATCCAGTTCGGCCCCTTCCGCTTGCAAGCGCATGCCTTGCACCTGCACACTATCCGCCTCTCGGTCCCACACGAACGCTTCGGCCTGCGCCGCGGATCCCATACTCTCGAAAGCGAACGCCGGCCCGGCCAAGTCCCATGCCGCCTCCAGTTTCCGACCAGTGATGCGCTGTCCGGTCGCGTCCGCCTCGAGGGTTCCGGCCAATTGCAGCGTCGCATTGATGCGCCCGTCGTCGCGCGGTCCGGACCAAGCCATGGCTTCGCCCTCCATCTCGAGTCGGACGCTGCCATCCAGCGACGCCTGTTCCAGCATCAGATCCAGTTCCGCCAAGCGCATGCGCCGGCCGCGAAGCTCATCCCAGAGCGCGATCGTGGCATCCGTCAGCTGCAGCCTCTGAATGCCGGACGCCACGGCGCTGGCCGCGCCGGATTCGGCCGCAGCATCGGGCGCTTCCGCCGCCGCCTGCAGCCCGTCCCAGTTGCTATGCCCGCTGGCCTTGCGGCGCAACTGCAAGCGCATGCCGTCCAGCAGCATCGAATGCACCTGCAAATCGCCCCGCAGCAAAGGCACCAATTGCAGGTACACTTCGGCGCGCTTCACGGCGAACATGGGCTCCTGGCCGAAGCCGACGGCGTTGTCGAGCGTCACGCCATGCACCTCAAAGCCGACCAGCGGCAGATCCAAGTGCAGTTCCAAGTCGCCGTCCACGGCAAAGGCCCGACCGGTGCGCTCTTCCACTGAAGCGACCAGTTCCTCCCGATAATCGTTCGGCTCGAAAGTCAAAACCAGATAGCTGAGGGCCAAAAGCCCTGCCAGCACCAGCGCCAGTACGCCGATGGCGGCGTAGCGCATGAGCGCTCCCCAAGAAAATTTCATGGCGCAGACGGTTCGCGTTCCCAATCGCCGGAACGTCCGCCGGATTTGCGGACCAGGCCGATGTCGCCCATCCGCATGCCGCGGTCCATGGCCTTGCACATGTCGTAGATGGTCAGCAGCGCGACTTGCACCGCCGTCAGCGCTTCCATTTCGACGCCAGTCGCCCCGCGGGTCTCGCAACGGGCCGCGCAATGCACCGCCGGCGGATCGTCCTCCAGCCGGAACGCCACCGATGCATGCGTCAGCGCAAGCGGATGGCACAGCGGCACCAATTCGGAGGTGCGCTTAGAGGCCATGATGCCGGCCAGCCGCGCTGCGCCCAGCACGTCGCCCTTGCGGCTGCCGCCATCCCGGATTCGGCGCAGGGTTTCCGCCTGCATCAGGATGCGGCCCTCTGCTTCCGCTACACGCCGCGTCGTCGGCTTGGCCGAAACATCGACCATGCGGGCCTCGCCTTGGGCGTTGAAGTGCGTCAGATCAGCAGTCACGGCGGCATGCGGCGCGGGCAGCAACGGTTATTGTAGAGGAACGGCACGATGCCATGCCTTTTCCGCACGGACTGGATGCGAATTCCGTCTCGCGGCCACCGGGTTGCACAATTTTAAGATTTGCAATACAATTCCTTATGTTACCGCAAGGATATTGCAGGACATGCAGGAATCAACGGCGCGGACTCCGGAACGATGCAGCCGGGCACAATGCCGCCGTCTCCCGCCCGCCGGTATTGACAAATCCCGTCAATTGCCGCATGATTTGCCCTGTCGCCCTGCATAAATGTACGGAGGTTCGATTTAGAGTCATGCGACTAATCACCCTAGTATCCGCCATCGCCGCTTCGGGAATGCTGGCCTACCTAGGCTCGGCTTGGGTCGCGCCTGAACCGGCAAGCGCCGAAGAGTCGGCGGAATACCCGGAGCACATTCGGCTGGAGCAAGAGGCGCAACTGGTCGAACGCCAAAAGAAAGTGCAGAAACTCAAGCATGAATTGGAAGAGATCCGCGATTCCGATGTCACTGCCAGGCTGAAAAAGGCCGAAGAATTTCGGAAGCTGCTCGTAGTCCAAAAGGGAAACATCGAAATAATTCGCGAGGAACCGAGCCTCGCCGCCTTGTACCAGGTCATCTACGGCGACACCGCCGGTGTCGCAACTGCCGACATCCTCCCGGGTTCGGGTTTCTCGGAAGGCGACTCGTTCGACCAATTCTGCGGCTGCCTCACCAACACCCGCGTCAAATGGCTGGGGAAGAACCAACAGGCCGGGGAGACCGTTCTGGAATTCGGCGGCCACGAACTGGAGCTCAAGGTCGGCGACAAGGTCGGCAAAAGCCTGTGCGCCCTGCGCAACACCACGCCCACGCACGCCACGCTCGAATGCCGCGACCCCATCGCGGACAAGAAGCACCTTAAGCACATTGCGCTGCAGACCCTGCCGCGCTAGCCCGAAGGCCGCACATCCATGAACGAGACGGAGGCAACCCCGAGGCAAGAGCCTCCCGCTCCGGCACCGCCGGAACCGCCGGAACTCGAGCCGAACGGCCGCGGCGAAGCCGTGCTTGCGGACGAGCTGGAACCCGCAGCGCCCGCAGAACCCGGCAACGACGCTCCGCCCCCGGATCTGGATGCGGAGGAGCGGACCGCACAGGAAATCGCCTACGAAACCGCACGCATTCAGCGGCTGGCGGACATTTGGGGCACGCTGCCGGTGCTGTCGCGCCAAGACCTGCGCTCCTTCGCCATCATCCAACACGAAATCCTCCTCGAGTGGATGCTGCGCGAGACCGACGACACGCTGTGCATCATGGACGACGGCGTCGTCATCGCCGCCTATCCGGACTCGCCGCAGGTCGAAGCGGCCTGCACGCTCCTGACCATGCACCACAAGAACCCGGTGGTGCGCCCGGCAATGCTGGAGGTCGTGCGCAGCGCCCGGCGGATGGCCGTCGGCGAAGAGCATCAGATCGGCGACAGCCTGATCGAGGTCGAAGACCATACGGAGACCGACGTCTCCCGCATGCTCACGTCGATTCTGGACACCGCCATCTCGCGCAACGTCTCCGACATCCACTTCGAAATGCGCGGCCAGCGAAGCCTCATCCGATTCCGCGTAGACGGGCAGCTGGTCGTGCACGACCAGATTACGGCGCGCGAAACCATGGCGCTCGGCAACTTCATGTTCAACTCCGAAGCCAAGCGCGGCTCGCTGCAATTCATCACCTACCAGCCGCTGCACGGCTCTATGGACGCCGAAGTGCGCGGCCAGAAGATCGCCATCCGGCTGAGCACGGCCCCGGACATCCGCGGCGTCGACATCTTCATGCGCCTTTGGCGCCCGGAAGCCGCTTCCCTGAAACTGGACGACTTGGGCTACACGCCGCTGCACATCGACATGGTGCAGGAGGCCATCACGCAGCCGTACGGGGCGATCGTCATATCGGGGCCGACCGGCTCCGGCAAGAGCACCACGCTGACGGCGGTCTTGGAAGTCGTCGACCCGACGCTCAAGGTCGTGTCGCTGGAAGAGCCGGTGGAACGCATGCTGCCGAACGTGACGCACGTCGCCATTTCCGCCATCGCCAAGCACGGCGGCTGGGAGAACCTTAGCGCCGGCCTGAACCGCTGGGACTCGAACATCAACATGCTCGGCGAAATCAAGGACCGCGACACCGCCAAGGCCATTGTCGACCTGACGACTTCGGGCAAGCTCACAATGACCACCCTGCACGCCTCCAACGCCCTTGCCATCCCGGCGCGCATGGAGGATCTGGGCGTCGGGCATACCATGCTGTACGACCCCAACTTCCTGGTCATGCTGATGAACCAGCGCCTGCTGCCGCGGCTGTGCACCGAATGCCACGTCCCGTACGCGCAGACCCAAGAACTGGATGCGCTGACGCGAGCACGCTACGATGAGGCTTTCGGCGACCGGGCGGGCCAGGTCTACGTGCGCGGCCCCGGCTGCCCCGCCTGCGGCAGCAGCGGCATCAGCGGACGCCTTTTGGCCGCCGAAATCGTCATGATGGACGACGCGGCGCGGCACTTCATCCGCGAATACGATTCGATGGGCTGGCGCAAGCACCTTCAGGAAAAGGGCTGGCGGCCCATCATGGACCACGCGCTGCAGCACTTGTACGCCGGCATTGCCGACCCGCGCTCCATCGAACGCACCGCCGGACGATTGGGCATCGCCGAATCGAGCGACTTCGACTACGCCGCTCGCGAGCGTCTTTTCCATCAAATCGCCGACTCATGACCCTCAGCAAACGATTCGACGATCTCAACCGCCGGTTCCTTCTGCTCCAGTTCACGTTCAGCAAGCAGCTGGACTTCCTGGAAGGCCTCTTCATACTGATGTCGGACGGCATCGCCGCCCGCGACGCCCTGAGGCTGGCCGTACATTCGGGCACGCCGATGGACCGCACTGCCGCCCGCAGCCTGCTGCGCAAACTGAGCGAAGGCCGGCAGCTATCCAGCGGCATGCGCGAATTCTTCAAGGACGATCTCTCCCAAGCCGTGGCAGCGGCCGAGCAGTCCACTAATTTTGCCGAAAACGGGAAGAAAGTCGTCGAACACATGCGCGAGCAAATGGCGACGCGCCAAGGCGTCGTCAGCAAACTCGTGCAGCCCCTCGTCTACATCACCATCGCCGCCGGCCTCTACGCCATGTTCGCGATCAGCATCTGGCCGCGCTTCGAAGCCTTGGCGCCTGCGGAGACCTGGCATTTCTTAGCCCGCTTCAACTACCGCACTGGCGCCTTCATCGTCAATTTCTGGCCGATCCTCCTCATCATCCTCGGAACGGCGACCTTCACCGCCCAATACCTCATGAAGCACTGGACCCGCCACGGCCGGGCGGCCGCCGACCGCATCTGGCCGCTGTCCCTCTACCGCTATCTGAGTGCCGCCCACGTCATGGAATTCCTCGGCACCATGATGCTGGCAGGACACGATTTCCGCACCGCGCTGGCCACCGTGGACCGGCATTCCAGTCCCCATGCCTCCATGTACATCACCAGAATGCGCCGCCGCCTCCGCGACGGCCGCAACATTCCGAGTGCCATCGACGTGGGCTTTTTCGCTTCCTCCGACATAGCCAAGCTGAAGCTTCTGGCGGAATTCCAAGGCCTGAACGACTGCATGATTCGAATGGGCACCCTGGCGCGGCAAGACGTGCTGGCCCGACTGAAGCGGATGGCCACCACCTTCAACACGATCGGACTGACGATCGTGGCGGGCTCCTACGGCGGCTTGGTCTCCTCCCTGTACCTCAATTCCGCGAATCTGCAGCAATCGGCAGCCTTCTGATGCTCGACCGGCCGCGAACGCGCCCTTGCGAGACCCTGCGCCGGCCGGCCCGCTGCCGCGGCTTTACGCTCGTGGAACTGGCGATGGTGCTCGGCATCATCGGGCTGGTCGCGCTGAGCGCGCTGGTCGCCTACAAAGTCGTCGTCGCACAGCACCATTCCGCCAAAGCCCTTGCGGACGTGACGGCCGTGCGGGCGGCCGTGCTGAAATGGGCCGGCGGCGGACCGCTCGCTTATCCGGCCACCACCGGAGGCAGCGCCAACTCCCGCACGCTACAGCAATGGGATAGCCTCGCGCCGCATCTGCCCGCCCACCTGAAAAAACTGGCCGACGGCGATTCCGACCTCCATCTCGACGGCGCCAACCCTTGGAGCGGCCGCTACGCCATCCTGCCCCCCACCCCATCCGACCCGATGCACTGGGAGCTGCGCATCGATGAGATCCCCTGCGCCCTGATGGAGGAACTCGAGCACCAGTTGAGCAAGACGAGCTACGACAAAAGCTC
This sequence comes from uncultured candidatus Poriferisulfidus sp., assembly GCA_963668445.1. Lineage (GTDB taxonomy): Bacteria > Pseudomonadota > Gammaproteobacteria > Poriferisulfidales > Poriferisulfidaceae > Poriferisulfidus. Next base: position 84,906 of record OY764335.1, on the reverse strand, counting down.
AGCAGGAATATTGGCGACGGCATGCAGCTCTGGAACCGCCTCCCTGACCGTTCCTTACGAGGAATAGCCGCACGGCACGAAAAGTGTGCTAAAATGGCGGGTTCACGCCCGACTTTCAGCACTTATGCCCTATCCCACGCCCGCCGTTCCCGCCGCCGTCTCGCCCCAAGATAGCGCCCTGCACGAACTCATGGCCCGCGGACGCGAGCAGGGCCACTTGACGCTCGCTGAGATCCGCCTGCGCCTGGCAGACTATTGCGACAAGGAAATGATCGCCCACATCGCCGAAAGCATGGCGGATTCGGGCATCGATATTCTGGGCCAGGACGAAGAGGAGCGGAGCCTGCTGGACGACGGCGACGAGGTTCCGGAGCTGGCCGAGCAGGTCGAAGATGACACGCCGTCGTCCGATCCGGTGCGCATCTATATGCGCTCAATGGGGTCGTACTCGCTGCTGACCCGCGAACAGGAAGTCACGCTCGCCAAGCGGCTCGAACACAGCCAGGGCGAGGCGTTGCTCGCCATGGGCCACTGCCCGCACCTGGTGGCGCAGGTGCTGGCGAAGTACGAAGAATACAAGAGCGGCGAACGCAAAGCCTCCGCCTTGGCGATCGGCTTCCAAGATCCGCGCGTCCAACCGGACATCGGCAGTATCAGCAAGGACATCGGCAAGAAGAACACCGCGCCTTCCAAGCGCCAGCTGCAGCGCCGCTTTTCCGAGCTGGCGCGCTTGCACAAGGCCGCCACGGATCCCAACACCCGCCGCAGCCCGGCCGCATATCTGCGGCGGCGCGGCGCCATGGCCGAATACCTCATTTCGTTCCGGCTCGCCCCCGCCATCGTCGCGGAATTGCGCGACATGCTGCTGCAGGCGACGGCCGGTCTGGAAGCGCACGAATGCGCCATGCGCCAAGACTTCCTGGAAGCCGGCCTGAGTGCCGCCTATTTCGCGCAGGACTTCCGCAGGAACGCGCTGGATCCGAAATGGATCCCCAATCTGGTGCGGCGGCGGCTCGCATGCCGGCCGGCCCTGCGCGACGCACGCGAGCATCTCCTCAAGCAGCAGCGCGGCATCATGGACATCCAAAAGACGCATCAGCTGTCGCTGCGCGAACTCGGCGAACGCGGCGCGGAACTGCGGATCGCGGAAACGGCGGCCAATCAGGCCAAGGCCGAAATGGTTAGCGCCAACCTGCGGCTGGTGGTATCCATCGCCCGCAAGCATACCAAGCACGGGCTGCACTTGCTGGATCTGGTCTCGGAAGGCAACATCGGCCTCATGAAGGCAGTCGACAAGTTCGAATACCGCCGCGGCTTCAAATTCTCGACCTACGCCACTTGGTGGGTGCGCCAAGCGATCCATCGCGCCATTTCGGACCAAGGCAAGACCATCCGCGTGCCCGTGCACATGCAGGAACTGATCAACAAGGTCAAGCGCCTGTCGCGCCAGATCATGCAGGAGGAAAGCCGCGAGCCGACCGTCGCGGAAGTCTCGGAACTTATCGATCTGCCGGAAAACAAGGTTCGGCTGATCATGCGGGCCGCGCAAAGCACCCTGTCCACGGACACGCCCGTTGGCGGCGAGGACAGCGACCTGCGCATCATCGATACGCTGGCCGACAACCAGATGGAGCAACCGGGCGTGCTGGCGGAGCACACCAATCTCCGGAAAGTGCTGTCGGAAGCCTTGGAAGATCTTTCGCCGCAGGAATCCACCGTCCTGAGCCTGCGCTTCGGCATCGCCAAAAACCAAGACCACACGCTCGAAGAAATCGGCAAGCAGTTGAACGTGACGCGCGAGCGCGTCCGCCAGATCGAAACGCAAGCGCTGCGCAAACTGCGCGAGCCGGGCCGCTTCGAAGCCTTGCGCGCCTGTCTGGGCGAACAGTAGCCGGCGGGCAGCCGCAGCGCGGCGCAGCTCCCCGCGCAGCTTCAGACTTGGTACAATGCGGCCGATCGCGCTGCACGTTCCCAGCTCATTGCCTATGAGTAAAAACGCCCCGCCTCCGTTCGAGCAGGAGCACCATCTGGAGGAACTGCTCGCACGCGGACGCAAGCAGGGCCATCTGACGATGGCGGAAGTCAGCGGGCACCTGGCCGACGCGCATAGCGCCGAATCCGTCGACCTGATCGTCGAGCACCTGATCGATTCGGGCATCGATGTGCTGGAGCACCATCTGGAGGACGAGCCTGAACTGCTCGACGACAGCAAGGACGCGTTGGATCCTCCGGAAGACGTCCATACGTCCGACCCCATCCGCATGTACATGCGGGCCATGGGCGCGGTCGACCTGCTCAGCCGCCAGCAGGAAATTGAAATCGCCAAACGCATCGAACGCAGCCAATGCGCCGCCGTCTATGCCATGGCGCAATGCCCGACGGTCGCCGCGCATATGCTGGAGAAGTACGAAGCCTACAAGAAGAAGGCGATCAAGAGCGCCGACCTCGTCCTAGGCTTCGAAGATCCGCGCAAGCAACCGGACAAGGTTGAAATCGAAAAGGATGCCGAGTCCGACCCGGGCCCTTCTCCGCGCCAGATCCAGCGCCGCTTCTGCAAACTGCGCCAACTCCACAAGACCGCCATGGGCAGCAATGTCCGGCGCAGCGCCAAAGCCTACCTGCGCCGCCGCCGCGACGTCGCCGACTGCCTTGTCCAATTCCACCTGCCGCCGCCGCTGGCCCGGCACATCCGCAACCTGATCGCCGACATGGGCAAGACGCTGCGCGCCACGGAAGCAGCCTTGCAGCAATGCTGCATGGCGGCCGGCATGCCGCCGGAAGACTTCGCCCGGGATTTCCCGAAATACGCCAGCAACCCGAACTGGACGGCCCTGCTGCTGCGCCGCCACCACGTCACGCACAAAGACCGCCTACGCGCCGCCAGCGCCCAGATCAAACGGCACCAGAGCCAGCTCGCCAGTCTGGAGAAGGCGCACAGCCTCGATCTGGCCAGCCTCAAAGCCATCCTCGACGCCCTGCGCGTGGCCGATGCGCAGACGCAGCGGGCCAAGGACGAAATGATCGAAGCCAACCTGCGGCTGGTCATCTCGATCGCCAAGAAGTACACCAACCGCGGCCTGCATTTCCTAGATCTGATCGAAGAAGGCAACATCGGCCTGATGAAGGCGGTCGACAAGTTCGAATACCGGCGCGGCTTCAAATTCTCCACCTACGCCACGTGGTGGATCCGCCAAGCGATCACCCGCGCCATCGCCGATCAGGCACGCACCATCCGGGTGCCGGTCCACATGGCCGAAACCATCAACAAGATCAACCGGATCTCGCGCAAGCTCATGCAGGAGCAAAGCCGCGAGCCGACCTCTGCGGAACTGGCGGAAGACATGGAACTGGCGGCCAGCAAGGTGCGCCGCGTGCAGAACATCGCCCGCGACCCGGTCTCCATCGAAACGCCGATCGGCGACGATGCCGACCTGCACATCGGCGACCGGCTGGAAGACACCGTTCAGGAAATGCCCGAAGACGAAGCTGTCCGCATCGCCGTCACCCAAGCGATCCGCGAGGCCCTCAGCACGCTGTCGCCACGCGAGTCCAAAGTGCTGCGCATGCGCTTCGGCATCGACCAGAACCAAGACCATACGCTGGAAGAAGTCGGCAAGCAGTTCGAGGTGACGCGCGAGCGCATCCGCCAGATCGAATCCAAGGCCCTGCGCAAACTGCGCCATCCCAGCCGCTCCGAAGCATTGCGCAATTTCTTGGATCGGGAATAATGGGAGGCGCCGGACGCCGCGCCGCATGCGGGCCTGTAGCTCAGTCGGTTAGAGCAGGGGACTCATAATCCTTTGGTCGCAGGTTCGAATCCTGCCGGGCCCACCACCGCCGCCATCCCGGGGCGCTCCGGAGTTCGTTTCCAGAACAGAAATCTTTCGCGCCGCCGCAACATGCGCCAGTCTGCTACAATGCGCCCCTGTCACTGATGGAGCAACCCTCCGGAGCATCTTTTGGTCACGATCCGCCTCGCCCGCGCCGGTGCCAAAAAGCGCCCGTTCTACCACCTCGTGGTGACCGATTCGCGCAAGCCGCGCGACAGCGGCCATATTGAACGGCTCGGCTTCTTCAACCCGCTGGCTGCCGGCCAGGATGAAGAATTGCGCGTCGACCAAGAGCGCGTCCAGCATTGGCTGCAACAGGGCGCCAAGCTTTCCGATCGTGCCGCGCAACTCGTCCGCAAGCACGCCCGGCTGCAAGCCGCCTGAACCGATCGACCCTCCGGTACGGGATGCCGCACCGGACGCCTACGCCCTGTGCGGACGCATCCTCGGCGCCTACGGCGTGCGCGGCTGGCTTCGGGTGTTCTCCTATACCCAGCCTCCCGACAACCTGATCCGCTACCCGGCGTGGCAACTGCGGCACGCCGAACAGCGACGAAGCATCACGCTGGAGGCCGCACGGCGCGAGGGCCGCGGACTCGTGGCCAAACTGCGCGGCATCGACGACCGCGATCAGGCGGCGGCCCTGCGCGAGCAGGAGATCTGGATCGATGCGACGCTCTTCGCACCGCTGCCGGCCGGCGAATACTACCAGCGCGAATTGCTCGGCCTGCACGCTTGCGACCAGCACGATCGAGCTCTGGGCGAAGTGCGCGGCATTCTGGAAACAGGGGCGCACGACGTGCTGGTCATTCAGGGCGAACAGGAATATCTCGTGCCGTTTGCCCCCGGCCGCACCGTGCTGAACATCGATCTGGCGCAAGGCCGCATCAAGGTGCGCTGGGATGGCATCGCCGAATGACCATGCGCTTCGCTGTCGTCTGCCTGCTGCCTGAAATCGTCGAGGCCGCCGTCGGCGCCGGCGTCATCGGGCGGGCGCGCGAACAGAACCGCATTGAAGTGCAATGCATCAACCCGCGCGCATTCGCCGAAGATCCGCATCGCACCGTGGACGACCGTCCGTATGGCGGCGGCCCCGGCATGGTCATGCGCTACGAACCCTTGGCGCAAGCGCAGGCGGCAGCGCAGCAGGCCTGTCCGGAAGCACGGACCGTGGCTCTGACACCCCAAGGCGCGCCGTTCACGCAGGCGCGAGCACGCGAAGCCGCGGAGCGTGGCAGCCTGATCCTGATCGCCGGACGCTACGAAGGCATAGACGAACGCTTCCTTCAGCAGCACATCGATGACGAATGGTCGATCGGCGACTATGTGCTCAGCGGCGGCGAACTGGCGGCCGCCGTCGTGATTGATGCCGTGGCCCGGCTGCTGCCCGGCGTGTTGGGCTGCACCGAATCCGCGCAGCAGGACTCGTTCGCCGACGGTCTGCTGGACTGTCCGCACTACACGCGGCCGGAAGAAATCGGAGGGCTGCGGCCCCCGGAGGTGCTTTTATCCGGAGATCATGGCAAAATAGCACGCTGGCGGCGGCGGGAAGCACTGGGTCGGACCTATCTGCGCCGCCCGGATCTGCTCCAGTCCGCCTCGCTGACGGCGGAGGATCAGGCCCTGCTGAACGAATACCTGAATGCCACCTGCAAGGAGACAAGCTCGTGAACGCGACAATGGAGCAACTGGAACAGGCGCAAATGCGCCCGGAACTGGCGGACGTGAAGTTCGGCCCCGGCGACACCGTCGCCGTGTCGGTCAAAGTACGGGAAGGCGAACGCGAGCGGCTGCAGGTGTTCGAAGGCGTGGTCATCGCCCGGCGCAACCGCGGCCTGAACTCGTCGTTCACGGTGCGCAAGATTTCGCATGGCGAAGGCGTCGAGCGCGTCTTCCAGCTGCACAGCCCGCTCATCGGCGCCATCGAAGTCAAGCGCCGCGGCAAAGTGCGGCGCGCGAAACTCTACTATCTGCGCGGCCGCACCGGCAAGGCGGCACGGATCAAAGAGAAGCTTCGCGGCTGAACCGGCTATGCCTGCGCCGAACGCGAGCCGCTGGCAGACCCTCGACACCCCGTTCGGCGCGCCGCTTGAACTGCGCGCCGGCCCGTATGGCTTGGAAGCCGCATTCTTCCTTCTGGATCGGCGCGCACGACGCGCCGACCGGCCCAATGCGCTCACCCGCAAAGCCGCCCGGCAGCTTCGGGAGTACTGCGCCGGCCGGCGCAAGGAGTTCTCGCTGCCGCTGGCGCCCATGGCGCCGGACAGCCCTATCAGCGGCTATCGCCGCGCCGTGTGGACGGAACTCGGCAGGATTCCCTACGGGCAGACCCGGACCTATGCGGAAGTCGCCACCCGGGCCGGCGGCAGCGCCCGCTCCGTCGGGACGGCGAACGGCCGCAATCCGCTATGCATCATCACACCCTGCCACCGCGTGGTGCGCAAGGACGGCCTAGGCGGCTACGGCGGCCCGCTCGCGCCATCCCGCTCCATGCGCATGCTGAAGATCAAGCGCTCGCTGCTGGAACACGAACGGCGCTACGCCTGAGCCGCGGCAGTTCAGGAGGAGGATGCCGGGAACGCGACCAGATGCTTGAGATCCAGCCGAATCCGCGCCGATGCGCCAACCTCCAGATGCTCATGGCTCGATGTCAGCGTCAGCAGACGTACGTCTGATTCTATCCGGAGCGTATACAGCGTCGTATCATCGCTCCTAGGCACCTTCTCCGCCACCGTTGCACGAATCGGACCGTCCGCGTCCAGAACGACATCGTCCGGGCGCAACAGGATGTCCATGCGCGTGCCGGCCGGGTGCGGATGCGCCCGCTTGCTGCGCAACATGCCGAATTCCGTCTCAAACGCGTGGGGGTCGCGCAGAATGCCCGACACGAACACGCCACGGCCTACGAATTGGGCCACCTGCCGCGAGGCCGGCCGATGGTAGATGTTGAACGGCACATCCCATTGCTGGAGTTCGCCGTCCATCATGACGCCGATCCGATCGCCCATGGCGAAGGCCTCGTCATGATCATGCGTCACCATCAGGGCCGTCGCGCCGGTCTCCTTGAGGATTCCTCGCACTTCCTGCACCAGCCGCTCGCGCAACGCCACATCCAGCTTCGTGAACGGTTCGTCCAGCAGCAGCAGCTGGGGGCGCGGCGCCAAGGCCCGCGCCAGCGCCACGCGCGCCTGCTGCCCACCGGACAATTCATGCGGATAGCGTGCGCCGCACTCGTCCAGATGAATCAGTTCGAGCAGGCTCTGTACCGTCCGCCGCTGGCGCGCCAGCGATTCGCGGCGGATGCCCAAAGCGATGTTTTGCGCCACCGTCAAGTGCGGAAACAGCGCATGGTCCTGAAAGACCATGCCGACCGGTCGCCGTTCCGGCGGAATATGGACATCCGCCGACGACACGATCTCGCCGGCGATGCGCAGCAGGCCTTGGCTTACGGGTTCAAAGCCGAGGATGGCGCGCAGCGCCGTCGTCTTGCCGCTGCCCGACGGGCCGAGCAGCGCGACGATATCGCCTTCGGCAACCTGCAGCGACAAATCGCGCAAGACTGGCCCGTTGCCGTACGAGCAGCCCACGCGTTCCAGTTCCAGAAGCGCCATCGTCGCCCTCAATTGCGGCCGCGCACCGCCAGCAGCAGCACTGGAATCAGACCCACCGCGACCAGCATCACGGCCGGCAGCGCCGCACGCTCCCACAAGCCTTCCGACGACAGGCCGTAGATGCGCACGGCCAGCGTATCCCACCCGAACGGCCGCAGCAGCAGCGTCGCCGGCATTTCCTTCATCACGTCCACCAGCACCAGCAGCGCCGCCGTCAGAAGGCCCGGGCGCAGGATCGGCGCGTACAACTGCCGCACCAAGGCGAAGCCGCTCAGCCGCAGGCTCTGGGCCGCTTCGCGCAAGCTCGGCCGCACCTGCTCCAGCGCCGCATCAATCGGATTGAACGCCAGCGCCAAAAACCGCGCAAAATACGTAAGCAGAAGACCGCCCACGCCGCCGGCCAGCACCCAGCCGAGTTCCGCGCCCGTCAGCCAGGCCCAGACTGCCGCCGCCTGCCGGTCGAGCCATGTCAGCGACAGCATCACGGCCACCGCCAGAACGGAGCCTGGAAGCGCATAGCCCAATGTCGCGACGCGCACGCTGACCCGAGTCCACGCCCCCGGCTGGCGATGCAAGGCGTACGCCATAACGAACGCTCCCGCCACCGTTACTGCAGCCGCCATGGCACCCAGTGCCAAGGTGCGCCCCGCCATTAATAGGAACCCCGGATTGATGTCGTCGAGCCAGCGTCCGGTCCAGACCAGCAACTGGAGCATCGGCGCGACGAATGCCAGCAGCAGCACGAGGCCGCAATAGCCGCTGGCCGCAGCGGCGGCCATGCCGCGCAGGCGGTGCCGCTTCGAGAGGGTCGCCCCGTGGCTGTCGTAGCGGGCCCGCGAACGTCCCCAGCGTTCTAGAAACACCAGCAGGACGACGAACGCCAGCAGCATGGAGGCCAGCTGGCTGGCTGCCCTCAGATCGAAGAAGCCGAACCACGCCTTGTAGATCGCCGTCGTGAACGTGTCGTAGTTGAACACCGCCACGGCCCCAAAATCAGCTAGCGCTTCCATGACGGCCAGACTAATGCCGGCTATGATGGCCGGACGCGCCATCGGCAGGGCGACGCGCACGAAACTCTGGCGGTGCGTCATGCCCAACGTGCGGGCCGCTTCCAGCGCCGCGACGCCCTGCCGAAGAAACGCACTGCGCGCCAGCATGTAGACGTACGGGTACAGCACCAGTGCCATAACGCAGATAACGCCGGCCGCATGACGCACTTCGAAGCTCCAAGCCTCCGGCAGGCCGAACAGAAAACGCAGGGCGCCCTGCGCCGGGCCTTGGAAATCCATCAGGCCCAGAAACACGAACGCCATCACGTAGGTGGGCAGCGCAAACGGCAACATCAGAGCCCAATCCAGCCAGCGCCGTCCCGGAAACTCGCAGGCGCACACCAGCCAGGCGAGGCTGACGCCGAGCAGGCCGGTGCCGGCGGCGACGCCGAGCATCAGCATGAGCGTGTTGCCGAGCAGGCGGGGCAGCGAAGTCGCGGCCAGATGCGCCCAGACCTCCGTGGCTGGCGCCAGCCAAGCGCCGAAAATGACCAGCAGCGGAACGAGAACAACGGCGGCCAGCAGGCCGTTGCTCCAACGCCAGAGATGGCCGGCCGGCCCGATGGTCGCTACCGACATGCGTCGCCGAGGCTCATCGCCAGCCGACGCGGTCCATCAAGCGAATCGCCTGCGCCTGCAGGCGTCCGGCCGCGGCCAGATTCATGGCATCGCTGCGGAATTCGCCCCACGCACGCACCAGCGGCGAGGCCGGCACGTCGCCGCGTGCCGGGTACTCGAGGTTCAGCGCCGCCAACAGACTCTGCGCTTCCGGCTCCACCATCCATTCCAGAAACGCCTGGGCGGCCTCCGGATGCCGCGCGGACTGCAGCACGCCGCCGCCCGAGATGTTCACATGCACGCCCTGCGCATCCTGATTCGGCCAGAACAGCGCCAGCGCGTAGGCCGCATTTTCCGCACGCATCAACCGTCCGAAATAGTAGGAATTGACGATGGTGAGGTCGCACTGGGCCTGAGCCACCGCCTTCAGCGCCTTGGTGTCGCTGGAGAACGGTTCGGCCGCGAGGTTGGCAATCCAGCCGGCGACGATGGCTTCGGCCTGCTCTTCGCCATGATGCGCAATCAACGCGGCGGTCAGCGACTGGTTGTAGACCTTCTTGGAGGTGCGCAGGCACAGGCGGCCGCGCCATTTCGGATCCGCCAAGTCCTCGTACGTCGCCAGTTCCTCGGGCTGCACGCGTTCCGTGCTGTACGCGATGGTGCGGGCGCGCTTGGTGATGCCGAACCAGAGGTTTTGAGGGTCGCGCAATGCCGCCGGAATCGCCGCCTCCAGCTTCGGCGAATCGATCGGCGCCAGCAAGCCACGCTCGGCGGCATGCCAAAGGTTGCCGGCATCGACGGTCAGCAGCAGATCGGCTTCGCCCTGCTCGCCCATCGCACTGAGGCGCTCCAGGAGGGGCCCGGGCTTGCCGGTATGCAGATTGAAGGCCACGCCAGTCCGGTCCGTATACCGCTCCAGCGCCGGTTCGATCAAATGTTCCTTGCGCGAGGAATACAGCGTCAAAGTCACCGCTTCCGCAGCCGTCTCGGTCGTGCGTCCTGAAATCGGCACGGCCGGCATCAGCACGATGGCCAGCAAGCCGATAAGGGCGAATCGCATATATAGAAAACCCGTGGCTGGAAAATTAAAGGGAAAAAGATTGAGAATGACTATTATTTATACTATTGCCGGATTGTCAACCGAGGAGGCCTATCAATGCCGCCCCTACCCGGGTCTAGGCTGCGCCAAGCGCGATTCCCGGCTGGCTGGCATCTCGGGGGCGGCTCCAGCGAGACTTCGTGCCAGACCATCCGGAACACGCCACACTTGTCCGTAGTTGCAGGGTGCAGGGCAGTCCGCGGTTCGCCCGCATACTCCCGACACAGGCATAGACCGGCATGCGAAATCTCCGACAGCACTATACGCATTGTCATCGGCCGGCTGGCAACGCCATCGATGAATGAAAACAGCGAACCCGCAGCCCCTGATTCCCAAACCAGACGTGTAGCAGGCCGTCCGTTTGCGCATCCGCGCACCAATGGGAAGTTTCAACTTTGGCGGAATAAGAAGTTATAGTTTCCTTACGACTTTCTTTAATGATTTTGGGGAATACGCTCGAACGATCTCTCGTAAAGCATCGTCGTATTTCATGGATTTTGCTTTATCTTCTGAAACGTCCAGAATGCCAACAGCGTACAATATTCTCACGAAGACTCTGAACGAATAAAAAGTGGAATTAGGATTTTCCTCGCATGCCTTAATGCCCTCCAGCTTTTTTATTAGACACAGCAGTTGGTACGCAGGATCGACATCCAAGTATCCATGTGCCTGACTTTGATGCTGAGTGGGTGTCAAAAGAATTATGTTTTCGCGTACATCGGCTAATTGTGGGTATACTGACTTCGGGAAAATATGATGCCCCTCGACAGAACGTGATGAGGTCGAATCAGTAATCGAAAAAGCATCCTTAATCTCTGGAATGTTCTCATGGTAATCCTTAACATCCTTTACCACTCGCATTACGTGCCTTGATGATTCCCCTGTGCTTTCCTGGATCTGCCTCGCTCGTCTCCTAGGAATCCCTTTCAGCTTCTTAATATCGCGAAAATTAATTCTGTTGTACCGTATATCGTACAAGGATATAGGAGCGGCCGACAATCTGCCCATGACAATCCCCTGCTTCTTCTTACTATACGCCTGAATATTCAACACTTTTGGGAAAACACGTCGTGGCTCTAAATCTCGCGTTATCCCAGTGTGTTTTTGGATAAACTTAACGTAATAACCCCTTAGCTCACCTAAAGCATTAGTATCCTGGTTTTCAAAAAAGGCACTAAAATGAGAGGATAGGCCAGATTGCAAGCAAGTTTCGTTTACATAAACGTATAAAAACTGGACCGCCTCTTGCTCATTGCTAGCCATTCTGCGCAATACGAATAGGAGTTTCCCTAGCACTTTATATCCCCTAGGCGAAGTGCTAACTTGCTCAATAAGCCCAGCAGCATGCAAGACATTAATAGGTTGGCCTATAACCTTGTCGTATTCACGTTGCGCACTAGGATCTTGGGGATCGGGCTTGCCAAAGTGGGATACCATGAAGTCCCTAAATGCGTCAGTTTCTTGAAGGTCCGCACGGCTAAAACTAGCCTTAGGCCCATGGTCCTCGTGCCATCGCACTATGACATCGCAAATTGCTGACATGATATCAGGGGTTATTTTCTGGTCATACCATCGTCCATTATTCGTTTGGCGAATATCCAAACAACATTGTCTGAGATGTTTTAATACCCTGTCCATGGCTACTTTCTCACTCCAAAGAAAAATACAGAATTTGAATCTATGTTCAAACTGCGCGTGCCATAATTGCGTGCGACCCTATAGAATTTCCGAAATTCCTCCGTACTGAAAAACTTGATGTCCTTATCCTTTATTCTGCCAATCCCATTCCTCGGGTACAAGATTGCTACTGATCCATCAGCGATACAATTTTCAGGCATTCTGCAAGCTCGCGGGTAATACGACAAGTTTGGCACAAGAACAACATCCCTGCGATTCATAAATTTGCATACAGCGAACTCGCTCGCATTTTTCACATAGAGGTCTTTGTTGGTCGGTAGAGCATTTAACGGTTTCACATTAACAGATTTAAGGACACGAACCTTACCTTGCTCCGTTAAGTGGCGCTTCGTAATCTGACGGTCGCGAAAAACCTTAAAAACCTCGCACTCCATGCCATCTAGGACAGAATCAAAGAAATCATCCCTATAAATTACCCAATACGGAAGCCCTTTGTCAAAAATAAGACCGGCAGGCTGCCTCATGGTTTTTTGTCGCGGGAGCGACTCAACCGCAACTATGGAATCCTCAGACTGTTTTTTATTAGTCTGTATAGCCAGTGCTATGGTCTCAATTTTAACCCCCTCGAACCCTTTCTCGCCAAAATCGCAAATGCCCCGCACAGCATGATGCATATTGATTGAATTTCGTAAAACTGTGAAGTCTGGGGCATTCAAAAGGCTCTTGGGAGCAATCATCACAACATGTTTCGCCAAGCCAATAGCCCTGTGCATAAAAAATGCAAAAACATTCCTAGACCCGGGATTTCCATTAAGACTTGAATAGTGTTTGAACCTTTCGGGCGATAACTTTCCGAAAGGGGGATTCCCAATTATTACATCGTACTTTGCTTGCTTAAAGTCGTAATCCAAAAAATCCCCGCGAATGTAATTGATGCTGATATGAGCAGGAGAAGGCGCTACGGATTTCGCCAAACGTCTCGCCATGTCCAAGGCCCTAGCATCAATATCCATTGCATCAATGTTCACCCGTTCATAATGGGCGCAAACCTGCGGCAACACATGCAGCAATCTGCCGATGCCTGCTGAAGGCTCCAAGATGCTGATCTCTTTCTTAGATGGGAAACTCGGCATTAATTCCATCAATTTGAATGCTGGAACTGGAGGGGTGTAATACGCCGCTTTCGTGCTCCTTGCCGCGTTAGCCAACTCTATTGAACACATTAATTCCTCAGCTCCTGGACAGTGCCCCAAAGTAAGCGGAACGATGGTTTGGCGATATCCATTCATTTTGAGCTTGCCGGCCATGATTCGTGCATCCCTAATACACATTGACGCTTTTTGCGCGATACAACGTATAACTTCCGTCGGCACGGCTTCTCCTAGACACTGACGTATGTTCATCTCGTTTGTCTTAAGAAATTTCTGTCGGTCACTGAACGGCATATTAGACAAACAGTCTGTCGGCAAGTCGCCCCACTTGAAAACATCTGGAATAGACATCATCCGCATTAACTCACGAATGCTAAACACTCGATCATCACGTGGATGGATGGTGTTTTGGCTTGCCAAAATATCATTCCGCGTATGAACGCAAGAAGGAACAGCGTCCCAGCATTGGCGCTTGTATTTATCGCCATTCACATTTTTATTTTCAATGCGCACGCCATTTATGATCTTGTGGGGCCGCCTCCTGATTGATTTCTGGTCAAACGCTCCCTGCCCTTCAGCCAAATGTTCAATCCATGACCGCATATGCTTTGAATAAGGCTTGAATGCATGATATATGTCGTGACGACAAATTTCGCCCATCCGCTTTAAAGGTGGCAAATCGCCAATAATCTCGCGCAAGGTTGTTTCGGGTTTCCAGTCAGGAAAAATGGACAATGGCGAAAACCACAATTTTTTGTGAGTGCCAATAACTAGTGTTCGAGTTCTACTAGATGGGCATCCATAGTTTTTTAAATTAATGACTTTCGTGTGGATGTGGTGGGTTTTCCCTAGTTTTTCCTTGATGGCATCTCCTATAGGCATCCGTTTCCCGTTTTCAAGATCACATATGGTTTTCAAAAATAGCGAAGTATTTTCGAAAATGAAAATCTTGGGCACGATTTTTTCCACCGTTGAAACGGCGGCTACGACCAAGGAATTTCTTTTTCTCTCATCCCTTTTCTTGTGATTGCACACGGACATGCCTTGACAGGGCGGAGTAGCAACAACAACATCCACAGCGCGGGGGCTCTCTAGATTCCACTTTTTAATCTCTTCATAGATTTTATCTTGGGTGCTTGGCAAACTTAGGTCGCCACATATATACCCTGAGGCATTTCGGCACACCTTGTTATGCCTCTGTACAACTAACCGGCGCTCTAGGCTTTCGACTGTTGCTATACATTCAAAACCCGTACGCGAAAGCCCGTAGCAGCCTATTCCAGCCCCACTAAAAAGGCTGACGTAGGTCAATGCCGAAGAATCCGAGCCGTGAGAGCGCATTTTTCGCACAGACTCTAGAATATGGTTCAAGTTCGGCCCGGATTAGGGCATTATACCCTAGCCCAACCATGCTCCATCGGTTCTATGTCCTTGGACACAGACCAAGGATCACGCCGCCCCGTCCACATGCTGCTGCAGCCAGCACTCAAGCACGGCCGCGTGCCACAGCAGGCTGCCGTCGATGCGGGTCCGGTGCCGGATCGGATCGCGCAGCAGAGCCTCGTAATAGTCGGCGCGGAACAAGCCGCGCTGCCGGGACTCGGGCCGCTCCAGCACGTCCCTCGCCCATTTCAGGAACGTGCCTTGCACGTATTTCAGCGCCGGCACCGGGAAGTAGCCCTTCGGACGATCGATCACTTGCGCCGGCAGGCGCGGACGCGCCAGTTCGCGCAGCGGGTGCTTGCCGCCGTCTCGCAGTTTCAGTTCAGCCGGCATCCCGGCCACGCATTCGACCAGCCGATGGTCCAAGTACGGCACCCGTGCCTCCAGCCCCCAAGCCATCGTCATGTTGTCCACCCGCTTGACCGGATCGTCGGTGATCAGCATGGTGGCGTCCATGCGCAGCACCGCATTCAGGAACTCGGCTTCCGGCCCGGCCGCCTCCAGCCGTTCGCGCAGCAGCGCCCGCGTATGGTCCGCATCCATCCCGTCGTCGTTCGCCAACGCCTCGATCAGTTCCGCGTGGGTGCGATCCAGATAATGCCGGCAAAACGCGTCAAGCCCGTCGGCCCGTTCCGCATGCATCTTGGGATACCAGGAATAGCCGGCGAAGACTTCGTCGGCGCCTTGGCCGCTGAGCGCCACCGACACGTCCTGCTTGACCTGTTCGGCCAGCAGGAAGAACGCCGCCGCGTCCTGCGCCACCATCGGTTCGCTCATGCAGCGGACCGCTTCGTCCAAGCGCTCCAGAAGATTCCGGTTGGGGATGAAGTACTGATGATGGTCCGTCGCGTAATGCCGGGCGACGGCATCGGAATATTCGAACTCGTGTCCGGCCTCGCCGCCGGCATCCTCGAAGCCGACGCTGTAGGTGCGGATGCGCGAGACCCCAGCTTCCGCCAACAGCGCCACGATCAGGCTGGAGTCCAGCCCGCCCGACAGCAATACGCCGACCGGAATATCCGCCGTCTCCAAGCGGCAGCGCACGGCCTCGCGCAGCACTTCGTGCGTCTGTTCGAGCCAGTCCCGTTCCGAGCGTTCGGGCGCTGGATTGCGCGCCTCCAGCGTCCAGTAGGCTCGTTCTTCCATGGCGCCGTCGGCGCGCACCGTCAGGGTATGACCGGGCGCCAGCTTGCGAATGCCGCGCAGCAAGGTGCGCGGCGCCGGCACGACGGCATGCAGGCTCAGATGGTAATGCAGCGCGATCGGATCCAACGCCGTCTCGACGCCGCCTGCGGCCAGCAGCGCCTGCGTGTTGGAGGCGAAACGGACGCAATCCGGGCGCGCATCGTAGTACAGCGGCTTGATGCCCAAGCGGTCGCGCGCCAGAAACAGCTCTTCCGTCTTCGGATCCCAGATCGCGAACGCGAACATGCCGTGCAGCCGACGCACGCCGTCCGCCCCCCATTCGGCGTACGCCTTGAGAATGACCTCGCTGTCGCTCTCGGTCGCGAAGGCATGGCCGCGGCGGCTCAATTCCGTGCGCAGCTCCAGATGGTTGTAGATGCAGCCGTTGAACACCAGCTGCCGGCCGCTTGCGGCATCGGCCAGAGGCTGGTGCGCCCGCGGGCGTAGATCGATGACGGCCAGACGGCGATGCCCCAGCGCCATCGGCCCGCGATGCCAGCGCCCTTCATGATCCGGGCCGCGCCGGGCCAGCAGACGAAGCATGGCGGCGATCCGATCCGGATCGGCCGCGCCTTTAAAATGCCGTTCCCCTGCGATGCCGCACATAATGCCAGTATAGTAGCGTCCCGATCCGGGTGCGCCCGCATATCATGAACGAACCTGAGTCCTTGGCGAAACTGGCGCGCGACATTCGCGGATGGGGGCGCGAACTCGGCTTCGACCGCCTCGGCATCGCCGAGACCGAGCTGGGCGCGCATGAAACCCGCCTGCTCGACTGGCTGGCGCGCGGCCGCCACGGCACAATGGCGTACATGCGCCGCCACGGGGTGCGGCGCTCGCGACCGGCGGATCTGGTGCCTGGCACGCAGCGGGTCATCTCCGTGCGCCTCAACTATCTGCCGCACGCGTTGGGCGGCGCCCGGCAGGCGCTGGCCGACCCGGCCTGCGGCTACATTTCCCGCTATGCGCTGGGCCGCGACTACCACAAGGTTCTGCGCGGCCGGCTGCGGCAGCTGGCCCGTCGCATCGAAGCGGCCATCGGTCCGTTCGGCTACCGCATCTTCACCGACAGCGCCCCGGTGCTGGAAAAGGCCTTGGCCGAACGCGCCGGCTTGGGCTGGATCGGCAAGCACACCAATCTGCTGGCCCAAGACGCCGGATCGTGGTTCTTTCTGGGCGAGATCTACACCGACGTGCCTTTGCCGGCCGATGCGCCGAGCACCCAAGAGCATTGCGGCGACTGCCGGGCCTGCATCGACGTCTGCCCGACGCAAGCGATCGTCGCGCCGTACCAGCTGGACGCCCGGCGCTGCATCTCCTATCTGACGATCGAACACAAGGGCTCGATTCCGGTGCCGCTGCGCCCGCTGATCGGCAACCGCATCTACGGCTGCGACGACTGCCAGCTGGTCTGCCCCTGGAACCGCTACGCGCAGCTGGCCGCCCTCGACGACTTCAAGGCGCGGGAGCCCTTGCGCGCCCCTGCGCTGACGGAACTGATGGCATGGGAGGAAGCGGATTTCCTGCGCCATACGGAAGGCTCGGCGATGCGCCGCATCAGCTACCCGCAATGGCTGCGCAACATCGCTGTCGCGTTGGGCAACGCCCCGACGGACGCGACCGTCACCGTCGCGCTCGCGGCGCGCGCCGGACATCCGAGCGAACTGGTGCGCGAGCACGTCGCATGGGCCTTGGAGCAGCATGCATGAACGCCGTCCTCGAACATCTGGGCGCGCTTTACCCGCAAGCGGACGCGGCCGAACTGGCCGGTCGCATCGATGCCAGTTTCGAGCGGCACCGCCTCGCGCAACGCAGGACGTCGCGGCCTTGGACCGAACGCGACACGCTGCTCATCACCTACGCCGACACGCTCGTCGAGCCCGGCGCGGCGCCCTTGCACACCTTGTATGCGTTTCTGGAGCGGCGCCTGCAGGGCGTGTTCAGCGCCGTGCATCTGCTGCCGTACTTCCCGTTCACCTCCGACGACGGCTTCGCGGTGTCCTCCTACCGGGAAGTGCGCGGCGATCTGGGCGGCTGGCCCGACGTGACGCGCATCGCCGAACGCTTCGATCTGATGACCGATCTGGTGCTGAACCATTGCTCCCGCGAGCACCCGCTGGCGCGCCGGCTTTGGGCCGGCGACGCCACGGCCGAGCCTTGGTTCCACGTCATGGAGCCGGATTTCGATGCCTCCGCCGTCACCCGCCCGCGTGCGACGCCGCTGATGACGCCGCTGCCGAACGACCCGCACGGGCGCGGCGTGTGGACCACCTTCGGCGAAGACCAGTTCGATTTCAACTACCGGAACCCCGAAGTCCTGCTGGATGTTCTCGACGTCGTCGCCCAGTACGTCGCGACCGGCACGCGCCTGCTGCGTTTGGATGCGGTCGCCTATGTGTGGAAGGAGCCCGGCACGTCCTGCATCCACCTGCCGCAAACGCACCGCGTGGTGCGGCTGCTGCGCGCCATTCTGGACCAGCATGCGCCCGACTGCCGCCTGGTAACCGAGACGAACGTCCCGCAGGACGAGAACCTCAGATACTTCGGCGGCGGCGGCGAAGCGGACATGGTGTACCAGTTCGCGCTGCCGTCCCTGCTCCTGCAAGCCCTGAACCGGGGCAGTTCCGTCTATCTGAACCGCTGGCTGCGCGACTGGCCGGAGTTGCCGCCGGGCTGCACATTCCTCAACTTCATCGCCTCGCATGACGGCATCGGCGTGCGCCCGGTGGAACGCATGGTGATGCCAGACGAACTGGACGACCTGCTGCAGACCATGCGGCGCTTCGGCGGACGCATCAGCTCCCGCACCGGCACGGACGGACGCGAGCACCCGTATGAAATCAACATCACGCTGTTCGATGCCATGCGCGGCACCCGCAGCGGCGAAGACGGGCTGCAGCGGGAACGCATGCTGTGCGCCCACGCCATTCTGCTGGCCTTGCCCGGAGTGCCGGCGTTCTACATCCACAGCCTGCTGGCATCGCCGAACGACGAGGCGAAGGCCCAGGCCACGGGGCGCGCCCGCTCCGTCAACCGCGGCCAGCTCGACATGGCGACGCTGGAGCGCGAACTGGCCGCGCCGGAGCATGCCCGGCATCAGGTCTTCCATGCGCTTCTGCAACTGATCCGCACGCGGCGCATGCAGCCGGCCTTCGCGCCGGATGCCGCCATGGAGCCGCTGGCGCTGGGTTCCGGCTTTCTGGCCCTGACGCGCGAAGCCGCCGAACAGAAGCTTCTGGTGCTGTGCAACATGACGCCGCAGACGCAGCAGCTGAACCTGAATCTGCAGCCGCTCGGCTTCCCCGAGCGGATCCGGGATCTGATCGGCGGCGCGGATTTGCGGGTGCGCCGCTCGCATCTGCCCATGCAACTGGCGCCCTACCAATGCCTGTGGCTCGAGGCCGCCCGCAAGGGCTAGAAGGCGCCGGATTCCGAGGGGCTATGCTAGAATCCGAAGCAGTCATTCAAACACCGCCGCACATGCCAATTGCAATGGATCCCGCCGAGCCCTTCGCATCAAGGCGCATGTGCGTCGCTGCGCCCCCAGGCGGAACGCCCCTCCCCCCTTCGGCAGCATTCTGACGGAGGCTGCCCATGGCTGAGAAAAGAGTCGTCATCATCGGCGGAGGCACCTCGGGATTGATGGCCGCTTATACCCTGAAAAAGCGCGGCATTGACGCTCTCGTCCTCGAAGCCAACGACCGAACGGGAGGGCGCATGGGCGGCGACCGCGCGGAAGGCTACTTCATCGACGAAGGCGCGGACTTCTTCACGGCTTCCTACGATGTCGCTTTCGACTTGTGCGACGAACTCGGCATCCGCATAAGCCACATGCCGGGAAACATGTGCTGGCACCGGAAAGGCCGATTCACATCCACATACTCGGACCACCGCAAGCTTGTGCGCTCCTTCTTCAAAAGCCTGCCGGCGATGTGGCATCTGGAGGCGCTGACGCCCCGCGGCATCCGCTCCTTCGCGAACCTCGCCAAAGCCGTCCGGAAAAATCAGGAATATCTGAGTTTCGCCAGCGATTCGCGGCTCGCCGAGGTCGATGGGGATGAAAACGCTGCCGACTATCTGGCGCGCATTGGCATACACCCGGGGCTGATGCTCGCGATTCGCGCATTTCTCCAAATGACGATGGGGCGGCTCGAGCAGATGGGCGCCATGTACGGATTGACGTACGTGGATCAAATGCTGATGAAGGTCTTCGAACTGCGCGTGCCGGAACGCGGCATAGGCTCGCTGGCCCGCTCGCTGGCCGATGCCTGCGGGGATGCCGTCCGCACTTCGTCTCCGGTGCGGCACATCGGCATTGAAAACGGAGCCGTCACGAACGTGGTTCTGGACGACGGCTCCATCGAGGCGGATGCGGTGGTCTGCGCCACCTCCGCCACCACGGCGCTGGAGCTCATGCCAGGCTTGCCGGACGGCATGAGCAATGCCTTGCGCAAGGTGGTCTACTCGCGCGGGTGCCGCGTCGTGATCGGACTGGACTATCATCCGCTGCCGCCCGGGCTGCTCGGGATGCTGTTCCCCGAGGACGACACGCCGCTGCTTCTGGACCGTTCCCTCAGCCTGCCCTCCTGCGTGCCGCCGGGCAAAGGCAGCCTCGACATGCTCGTCGGGGGCGACCGCGCCGAAGAACTGTTCGAATTGGAGGATCAGGAGATCAAACGCCGATTGCTCCGCGATGCGCGGCGCCGCCTCCCGGCCGGCACTCGCCTGCCCGCAGATGACGAGGGCCTGTTCACGCGCATCTACCGCTGGCGGGAAGCCGTATGCCTGGCGCCGCCCGGCATGCTGAAGGCGATTGCGGACATGCGGCAGAACCATGCCCGGAAGGTGGGCAACCTCTTTTTGGCCGGCGACTACATGCGCATCCCTTCGGTGAACGGCGCCTTGGCCAGCGGCATCGGCGCCGCTGAAGAAGTGGCGCAGCATCTGTCCTCGCTCCCCGAGTGAACGCGGCTTCGCGCGCTGTTTCCATGCCTTGCCGAAGCGTACGCCTCCCATGCCGCTAGACCGCTACATCGCCGCCCTGCTGCGCCATCCCTGGCGCAGCATCGTGCTGGCCACGCTGGCCATGCTGGCCCTCTCGTCGGGAGGCCGCTTCCTGACGACCACCGCCGATTACAAGGTGATGTTCGCCGACGACAATCCGCAGATGCTCGCCTATGAGGCGCTGGAAGACACCTACGCCGAATCCAATGTGGCCCTCATCGCCATCGCGCCTCGCGACGGGTCGGTCTTCACCCGCGAAGCTCTGGCCGTCATCGAAGACCTGACCGAAGCCGCATGGCGCACGCCCTACTCCGTCCGGGTCGATTCCCTCACCAACTATTCGCACAGCGAAGCGCATGGCGACGACCTCGCGGTCGACCGGCTGGTGCGCGATGCCCCCTCCCTGTCCGATGCGGAATTGGCGCGCATTCGGGACATCGCCATGCGCCAGCCCGACATCGCCCGGCGCCTGGTTTCCGATAGCGGCCACGTCGGCGGACTGGCCATCAATTTCGCGCTGCCCGAAGACCCCGAGATCGCATGGGGCGAAATCAACGCGCATCTCGATGCCCTGCTGGACCGGTTCCGCGCCGAACATCCGGACACCGCTTTCTACGCGACCGGCGACATCGTCCTGCGCCCCGCGTTCGCCGCCGCGATCAAAGCCACGTTCGAACAGCTCGTCCCCATCATGCTGCTGCTGCTGCTGGGCACGACCTTCCTGCTCCTGCGCTCCCTGTTCGGCACGCTGGCCATGGCGGTCCTGATCGTCTTCTGCACCAGCACCACGATGGGGACCGCCGGATGGTTCCGCATCGCGCTCTCGACCACCAATGCGGTCCTGCCCCTTGTCGTCATGACCTTCGCGGTCGCGTACTCGATCCATATCACGACCGCGGCGCTGTCGGGGCTCGGCCGCGGCTTGGACCGAAAGGAGGCCATTGCGGCCGCCATCCGCAAAAACGCCTACCCGGTGCTTTTGACCACGGTCACGACCATGATCGGATTCCTGAGCCTCAACAGCTCCGAATCGCCGCCTTTCAAAGTGCTGGGGAATTTCGTGGCCTTCGGCGTGCTGTGCACATTCTTGTATTCCATGACCCTTCTCCCGGCGCTGCTCTCGGTGCTGCCTTTGCGCGGCCGCCCCGCCCCGGCAGATCGCACTTCTTTCTTCGCCCGCTTCGGGGAGTTCGTCGTCACGCACCGCGCCCTCCTGCTCGTTTCCGTCGCGGCCTTGGCCATTGCGCTGGCCACCGGCATCCCGCGCAACGAACTGGGCGACAACTGGGCAAAATATTTCGACGAAAGCTACGAATTCCGGCAGCATACCGACTTCGTCACCAAAAATCTGACCAGCCCCGACCGGCTGGAATATTCGCTCCGCGCGCCCTGCGAAGGGTGCGTCACCGATGTCGAATACTTGCGCGCCGTCGAAGCCTTCGCCGAATGGTACCGGGCCCAGCCGGAAGTCACTTACGTGCAAGCCTTTCCGGATATCATGAAGCGCCTGAACAAGAACATGAACGGCGACGACCCGGCATTCTACCGCCTGCCGGAAGACCCGAAACTGGCGGCGCAATACCTGCTCCTGTACGAACTCTCGCTGCCATTCGGCAGCGACCTCAACGACCGCATCGACGTCTCCAAATCCTCCACCCGCATGACCGTCGCATTGCACGAGGTGACCTCCGCGCAACTGCGCGCCGTCGGCGACCGTGCCCGGGCGTGGCTCCATGCCAACGCGCCCGAAATGGCCACGGAGGAAACCGGCCTCTCCATCGTCTTCGCGCACTTGTCCATGAACAACATCAAGGGCATGCTGCACGGCACGCTCATCGCCATGAGCATCATTTCGCTCATTCTGGTCTTGGTCTTCAAGAGCGTGCGCCTCGGCCTCATCAGCCTCGTGCCCAACTTCGTCCCCGGAGCCATGAGCTACGGCCTGTGGGGCCACCTCGTCGGCGAAGTGAACCTGTCCGCCTCGGTGGTGGCGGCCATCGCCTTCGGCATCATCGTCGACGACACCATCCACTTCATGACCAAATACCTGAAGGCCCGCCGCGAACGAGGCTCCTCCTCGCCCGAGGCCGTGCGGTTCGCGTTCAGCCAGGTCGGCCGGGCGCTATGGTCCACCACGGCCATCCTGTGCGCAGGATTTCTGGTGTTCACCCTCTCGGGATTCGTCAGCGACCAGATATTCGCCGCGCTGGTGGTGCTCACAATCGGATTTGCGCTGGCCGCCGACTTCCTTCTGCTGCCTGCCCTGCTGATGCTGGTCGACCGAAAGAAAGCGCACTTCCGGCCCTGATTATTTGAAGTATAATTTCAAATCATCATGATGTTTGAAGCGCATGTCCGCGAAAAGCTTGGACTTTCCCCTTCTGGAATCAAGACGTTCTTCCTATATGGGGCCCCAAACGGGCAAAGGCACATTGCTTTGGCACAGCGATCTTGTAGGCGAACAGTTGCAGAGAGGCAATGCGCTTAAGCGGCCGCCGCCTCAGCCGTGACATGCCGGGTTGCATCGAAGCGATTATGAAACAGCTGGCGGCAGATGGAAACATGGGGCCCTGAAAAGACGGCGGACCGACACGCCAATTGCCGCCAAATTGTCTACGCAGCTGTTTCCTGAGGTCGAACCTGTTTGGCGATGCGGCGGCCCTCCTTGATTTCCTCCCGCCGCAACTCATAGGTCTGCTGCAAATTCATCCAAACTTTCGGAGTCGTTCCGAAATAGCAGGCCAGACGCAACGCCGTATTGGCGGTCACGCCCCGCCGGCCGTGCAGGATGGCCGCGATGCGGCTGACCAGGACGCCCAGTGTTCTTGCGAGCGCACTCGCCGACAGGCCGAGCGTTTTCAACTCCTCATTCAGGATTTCGCCCGGGTGCACCAGACGCATGCCGTTTTCCGTCTTCATCAACTCCTCCTCAATGGCGATCAGCCCGCTTCCGAATCGTCCAGCCATTTCACCAGATAGTACAGGAACTGCCCTTCGGACGATTTCGACGGGCCCAGAACTTCGGCCGCATGGCGCTCCGGCCGGCCCTCCGCATGCCGAACGGCCTCTTCCCGGCTGCCGACGACGTGCACAATGCCGGCCGGAAACCGTCGGCGGCGGCGGTGCGGCGCATGGATGACCGCGCATTGCACGCGGGACACGGAGGTCTCCGGGTCCGGCGGCACGAACCCACGCATTACTTCTCGGCCGCGCGCCGCTCCAGAAAATGGATGTCCACGCCGCCTTGCTGGAAGGCTTCGTCCTGCAGCAGTTCGTGATGCATCGGCACGTTGGTGCGGATCCCGTCGACGACCAGTTCCGTCAGCGCCCGGCGCATGCGCCGCAAAGCCACCGTGCGGTCACGGGCGTGTGCGCACACCTTGCCGATCATCGAGTCGTAATGCGGCGGCACGTCGTAGCCGGTGTACAGATGCGTGTCCATGCGCACGCCGGGGCCGCCGGGGCTGTGGAAATGGGTCACCTTGCCCGGCTGCGGCAGGAAGGTTTCCGGATCCTCGGCGTTGATGCGGCATTCCAGCGCATGGCCGCGCACGCGCACTTCCGACTGCCGGATGGACAGCGGCTCATCCTGGGCCACCAGCAACTGATGGCGCACCAGATCGATGCCGGTCACCATTTCCGTCACCGGGTGCTCCACCTGGATGCGGGTGTTCATTTCGATGAAATAGAACTCGCCGTCCTGGTACAGGAACTCGAACGTGCCTGCGCCGCGGTATTCCATCCGGCGGCAGGCGGCGGTCACGCGCTCGCCCATATCCTCGCGCTGCTGCGCCGTCAGGCCGGGCGCCGGGGATTCTTCGATGACCTTCTGATGCCGGCGCTGCACCGAGCAGTCGCGTTCGGCAAGATGGATCACGTCGCCGTGAGCATCCGCCAGCACTTGGAACTCGATGTGCCGGGGATGGTCCAGAAACTTCTCCAGATACACCACGTCGCTGCCGAATGCGGACTGCGCTTCCGTGCGCGTCAGTTCCAGCGCCTCTGCCAGTTCCGCCTCTTCGCGCACCACCCGCATGCCGCGGCCGCCGCCGCCGGCGCTGGCCTTGATGAGCACCGGGTAGCCCACTTCGCGTGCGGTCGCCTTGCAGGCGTCCAGATCTTCGGACAGCGCTCCGTCGCTGCCCGGCACGCATGGGATGCCGGCCGCCAGGACCGCTTCGCGCGCCGCCACCTTGTCGCCCATTTCGCGAATGTTCTTCGCCCGCGGCCCGACGAAGATGAAGCCGCTGGATTCGACCCGCTCGGCGAAATCCGCGTTCTCCGACAGAAAGCCGTAGCCTGGATGGATGGCATCCGCGTTGGTGACTTCCGCTGCGGAAATGATGGCCGGAATGTTCAGGTAGCTGCGCTGCGAATCAGCCGGCCCGATGCACACCGACTCGTCCGCCAGACGCACGTGCAGCAGGTCGCGGTCGACATCCGAATGGACGGCGACCGTCCGGATCTCCATATCCCGGCAGGCCCGCAGGATGCGCAGGGCGATCTCGCCCCGATTGGCGATCAGAACTTTCCCGATCACGCGCTCAACCGATGATCATCAAGACTTGGCCGTATTCCACCGGCGCGGCATTCTCGACCAGAATCGCCCGCACCACCCCAGCTTGATCCGCTTCGATCTGGTTGAGCATCTTCATCGCCTCCACAATGCACAGGGTGTCGCCCACCTGCACCGTATCGCCCACGCTGACGAACGGCGGCGCACCCGGGGACGGCGCGACGTAGAACGTGCCTACCATCGGCGACGCCACCCGGTGCCCTTCGGGGTGCCCGTCAGGCGGCGGCGCCTCCTCTTCCAGCGCCGCGGGTGCGGTCGGCGGCACGGCGGCCGGCAGCGGGGCGTACGCCTGAGGCACCGGCACTTGCGAGGCCCGGCTGATGCGCACCGACTCTTCGCCTTCGGAGATCTCGATCTCCGCGATGTCCGACTCCTCCAGCAGCTGGATCAGGCTCTTGATCTTGCGCAAGTCCATCAGGAAGCCTCCTGCAGCGTCGCGGCCGCCGCCAGCAGCGCCAGCTCGTAGCCCTGCGCGCCCAGCCCGGATATGACGCCTTGCGCAATGTCGGACAGATACGATGCCTGCCGGAACTCTTCGCGTGCGAACACGTTCGACAAGTGCACCTCGATGAAGGGGATCGCGACGCCCAGCAAGGCGTCCCGCAGCGCGATGCTGGTGTGCGTCAGCGCCCCGGGGTTGAACAGGATGAACGCCGTCCCGTCCGTGCGCGCCTGATGGATGCGTTCGACCAGTTCGCTCTCGGAATTCGACTGCATGGCATCGACCCAGCAGCCCAAGCTCTCCGCCCGGGCCTTCAGCGTCGCCACGATGTCGTCCAGCGTCGCGGAGCCGTAGACTTCCGGTTCGCGCACGCCCAGCAGGTTCAAATTAGGCCCGTTGAGGACCAGAATATTCGGCATGACTGTTCCATCCGCTTTCGCCAAGACAAGCACAGCATAGCACAAAAATGAAAAAGCGCGAAGTTGATGTGTATTATCGTCTATATGCAGAAAAATAAGAGCAAATAGTGGTCACTGGGCAAACTCGAGCGCGTCGTCCAATTGCGCGGCGAACCGCTCGGCCGGCACGTAGCTGACGGTGCGCAGGCCGCGCATTTCCGCACCGTCCGCCGCATAGAATAGAATCGCCGGCGGCCCGAACAGTCCGAGCGAGGCCAACAGCGCTTTGTCCGTGTCATCGTTGGCCGTAACGTCGGCGCGCAGCAGCACGAAGCGGCGCATGCGCGCTTGCACCTCGGCATCCGAGAACGTGAAGGCTTCGATTTCCTGGCAGGTCACGCACCAGTCGGCATAGAAATCCACCAGCACCGGCTGCCCGGCCGCCCGGGCCAGCTCCCGGTCCAGATCCGCCCGCGTCTTGATTGGCCGGAACGGCAGCGGCGCATCGGCCATGCTGGAACTCGCCGCATAATCGGCATCCACCGGATGCCAGAGCGCATCTCTGGCCGCATCCACCAGCAACACCGCGCCGAAGATGAGCAGCGCCAAGCCCACACCCTTCCCCAAACGGGCCAGCGGCCCGGCCTCCGGCGGCAAGGAATCGAGCGCACGCAGGAACACGCCGACCGTCAGCAGAAGCAGGCCGCTCAGTGCCAGCGTCACCTGGGCCGGCACGACCCGATCCAGCATCCAGATGCCGAGCGCCAGCAGCAGCACGCCGAATACCGCCTTGATGCGCACCATCCACGGTCCGGACTTCGGCAGGAACCGCCCCTCGAATGCGCCGAACGCCAGCAACGGCAGACCCAGACCCAGACCCAGACCGAACAAGCTGATTCCGCCGCGCACGGGACTTCCGGTATCGGCAATGTGGACCAAGGCGCCCACCAGCGGCGGCGACACGCAGGGGCTCGCGATCAAGGCGCCCAGAAAGCCCATCGTGCCCGCGCCCCAGAAACTGCCGCCCTTGAAATTGTGGCCCGTCCGGGCCAGCCGGTTCGTCCATGCAACAGGCAGGCGCAGTTCGTAGGCGCCGAACATCGCCAGCGCCAGCAGCGCCAGAATCAGCACGAAGCCGCCGATGACCCATGCGTTCTGCATAGCCGCCTGCAGATTTGAGCCCGTCAGGCCGATCGCCACGCCGAGCAGCGCATACGTGGCCGCCATCGCCAGCACGTAGGTCAAGGACAGGAAGAACGCCCGGCGCGTGCTCGTATCGCCCGCGCCCGCGATGACGCTCGCCAGAATCGGAATCATCGGCAGCACGCACGGCGTGAACGCCAGCAGCAGGCCGAAGCCGATGAAGGCCAGAAAGCTCCACGCCAACGCCTCGTGCGCCAGATCTTCGGCAATGCGGTCCGAACGCGACAGTGCGGACGGCGCTCCGGCATCGGCCAGCGCCACCTCCAAAAGCTTGGCTTGGGGCGGGTAGCACACGCCCTGCTCGGCGCAGCCCTGATAGCGCGCCTCCAGCACCGCCATGCGCGGCTCCGGCGGCGATGCCAGCCGCAGCGCCACCGGAACCTGGCCCGTCCAAGTCTCCACCGGACCGAACAGAGGGTCGTCCTTGACGATGCCGGCCGGCAATTCGTACTGCAACGCCGGCGTACCCGGGGCCGCCGCGAAGTTCGTCTTGCCGCGGTACAGGTAGTAGCCTTCGGCAATGCGGAAATCCACTTGGAGCGAATCCGGCCCGGTCGCCAGAGCCGCCACCTTGAACGCTTCGTCCGGGTGCAGGAACTCCGGCTCGCCGTCGCCGAACAGGTCGACCGCCGAGGCCGGCACGGCCAGCAGCAGCAGCAGGCCGGTCAGACGGAGCTTCGCAACCATTGCAAGTAGGCATCGGAGCCGTCCGCGATGGGGACGGCGATGATTTCCGGCACGTCATACGGATGCGCTTCCAGCACGGCCTGCTGCACCTCGGCCTGGCGCGCCCGCGTCGTCTTGATCAGCAGCAGCATTTCCGGCTCGTCTTCAATCCCATCCTGCCACCGGTAGGTGGAATCGATGCGCATGCGGTTGACGCAGGCCGCCAGCCGCCGCTCGACCAGCTGCCGCGCCAAGGACTGCGCCTTCGCGCCTTCCTGCGGCATCGTCGTCAGCATCAGGATGCATTCATTGGAAGGGGCGGCCATGCCGAAAGTTCCCCGCGCCCGGCTTCAGCGCACCCGCTTGACCAGCTCGCCGGCGGCCGGCTCGCCGGACGGCCATGCGCCATTGATCAGGCGCAGCTGGTCTTCGGGATGCTCGTCCCATGTCGCCCCCCGGGCGTAGTCGGCGTAGGTGTCCGCCATGCCAGCCGTCGCAATGTCCAGCCGTGCCGCTTGCGCCGCCTGGCGCTCTTCCGGCCGCAGCGGCCGCAAGCTTTGAATGCTCTTCTCCACCGTTCGGGCATGGCGCTCGAGCCCTCCAGCCTGCAGCGGCTCGGCGGCCGCAATCAGGAAAGAGCCGGATGCATGCTCGAGCACGGTGACATCCATCCACGCCCGGCCCTCGGCGGCCACCGATGCCTGGCAGCCGGCGTAGCCGTCGGTCGTCCGCTCGCGCAAGCGCGCCCTGCGCTCGAAATTCTCGCGAATGAAGGCGCACGCATGCTGCCCCGCGTGGCGGCCGAGCATCAGCAGCCGCAGGCGCGCACGGCCGTCCGGCGCGGCCGCTGCCAACTGGGTGGCATTGTGCACCGGCCAGTCTTCCGGCAAGTCCATCGTGAAATTAAGCGCGCCGTGGTAGAACCGGCCCTCGCGCACGAGGCCCTGCGCTTCACTGGGGCCGAACACCATGCCGTCGATGTGCTCCAGAAAATCCTCCCGGCGCGCCTGCCCTCCTCCTGGCGCCTGATGCTTGCGCGCCGCACGAATGACTTCCTGCAGCCGCAGATCGTTGTCCGGATGCGTTGCGAACAGGCCGTGGTACGTCCGCGCCGAACGGCCCTCCCGGGCGGCCCGGCGGATCTCGTAGGACTCTTCGTCCTTCAGTGCGCGGATGACGTCCAGCAGCGCCTCCGGATCGTAGCCGGCCTGAGCCGCGTATTGCGCGCCCAGCCGGTCCGCTTCCAGTTCGCTCTTGCGCCCGTAGCCGCGCACATGCGCCGTTCCCAGAAGATCGCCGGCTTGATGCAGCATCCGGCTGTCCGACACCGTGCCCAGCACCATCTGGACAAGGCCGACGGTCTGCTGCCGGCCGATCTGGCGCGCCGTATGCCGGGCCGTGATGTGGCCTAGTTCGTGCCCCAGCACGCCGGCCAGTTCCGCTTCGGAGTCCAGCCGCGCCAACAGGCCGCGCGTGATGTAGACGTAGCCCGGCGCCGCGAACGCATTGACGACTTCGCTGTCCAGCACCGTGAAGCGGTATTCCAGTTCCGGGCGATGGCAGACATCCGCCAGCGACTGCCCGACCTGCATGACGTACTCCTGCAGATCCAGATCGTCGTAATAGCCGTATTCCTCCAGAATCTTCGGATGCGTCTCGCGGCCGATCTCCAGTTCCCGCTGCTCATCGACCAGCGTCCAATCCGTCTCGCCGGTGACCGGGTTGGCCGCACCGACGCACGCGCCCAGCAGCACGCTTGCCGCCAGCGTCAGTCCGAACGTTCGAATGGAATGCAACCGGCGCCCGCGGCACTCAGCTGCCATAGCGTTTGCGGAACTTGTCGACCTGCTTGGCCGTCTCCAAAATCTTCTGCTTGCCCGTGTAGAACGGATGGCAACTGGAGCAGATCTCCACATGCAATTCGTCGCCGCCGTACGTGGAGCGCGTCTCGAACCGGTTGCCGCAGGCGCAAATCACCTGCACCGCATGGTAGTCGTATTCGGTCGCTTTCATGATCGCCAGCCGCGTCGGGGCAGGGGATTCATTATACAGGAAGGGACTCCTCCGGCAGGAACAGTTCGCACAGATCGTCGAGGCGGCGCCATCCGAAGGCGCTGGCGCGCAGTCCGGCCGGCCATTCTTCGATCAGGCCCAAGGCTCGGGCCTGCACCAGCGCTCCCTCCAACTGCCTCCGGGACTGGCCGGTCCGCGCCTCGAACAGCGACCAGCGCGTCCCCGCCCTCAAGCGCAAGGCGCCCAGCATGAACTCGAACATCCGCGCCGGCGCATCGCGGGCCGTCCGCTGCACGGTCGCGCCGCCGGCCTCGGCTGCGTCCATCCACGCCTCCGGGAAGCGCGTCTGCACGGTGCGGAAGACCGCGCCGGACGCCTCGGTCCATTTGCCGTGCGCCCCGGCGCCCATGCCCAGATAGTCGCCGTACTCCCAGTAGTTGCGGTTATGGCGGCACTCGGCCCGGCCCCGGCACCAGGCGGATACTTCGTATTGGGCGAAGCCGGCGCCTTCCAGCACGCGCGCCCCGGCCGCATGCATCTCCCAAAGGCTGTCCGCGTCCGGCAGCGGCGGCGGCCTGACGGCGAACGGCGTCCCTGGTTCCAGCGTCAGCTGGTACCACGACAGGTGCTCCGGCTCGAACGCCAGCGCCGCCTCAAGGTCCGCACAGGCCTGCGCCGGCGACTGCTCCGGCAGGCCGTACATGAGGTCCACATTGAGATGCTCGAAGCCGGCGCGGCGCGCCGCCTCGATCGCCCGCCGCGCATCGGTCTGGCCGTGCGCCCGCCCGAGCGCCCGCAGATGCCGGTCGTCGAAGCTCTGCACGCCGACGGACAGCCGGGTGACGCCCGCTTCGCGGTAGCCGGCGAAATGCTCCCGGTCCGCGGATTGCGGATTCGCCTCCAGCGTCACTTCCAGCGCCGCCGCGCATTCGAACTCCGCACGCACCGCATCCAATACGCGGCGAATCGAAGCCGGCGCGAAGCGACTGGGCGTGCCGCCGCCGAAGAACACGCTCTGGAGAGGGCGCTGCCGGGCCGGCGCGGCCGTGCGCACGATTTCCCGCAGAAGATTTTCCGTATAGCGCCGCTCGTCGAAGGCCGCCGCCGCATGCGCGTTGAAGTCGCAGTACGGGCAACGCGACACGCACCATGGCAGGTGCACGTACAGCGACAGCGGAATCATTCGGGTGCGTCGAGCAGCCGCACCAGCGCGCGCAGTGCGGCGCCCCGATGGCTGAGCGTGTTCTTCACGTCCGGCGCAAGTTCGGCCGAGGCGCAACCGTGCGTCGGCACATGGAACAGCGGGTCGTAGCCGAAGCCGTTCGTGCCGCACGGCGTCCGGAGGATGCGGCCCTCCCACCGGCCGCACGCGATCAGCGGCTTCGGATCGTCGGCCGTGCGCGCCAGCGCGATCACGCAGCGGTAGCGCGCCGTACGGCGTTCGTCGGGCACCCCCTTGAGCTCCTGCAGCAGCAGGCGGTTGTTCGCTTCGTCGTCGCACTGCGGTCCGGCGTAGCGGGCGGAATGCACGCCGGGACGTCCGTCCAGCGCGTCCACTTCGATGCCGGAATCGTCGGCCAGCGCCGGCAGTCCGGTGCATGCGGCCGCATGGCGCGCCTTCAGCAGCGCGTTCGCTTCGAATGTCGCGCCCGTCTCCTCGACTGCGGCAACGCCCCATTGCTCCTGAGCGGCAAGCTCCCAGCCCAGAGGGCGAAGCACCGCATCCAATTCCCGCAGCTTGCCCGGATTGCCGCTCGCCAGAACGACCTTCACGAAGCGCGCGCCTGCCGCTGCAATTCGAGGATCTCGCCGATCCCTTCGGTGGCGAGGTCCAGCATGGCATCCAGTTCTTGGCGGCGGAACGCATGCCCCTCCGCCGTGCCCTGGATCTCCACCAACCCCCCGGCATCGTTCATGACGATGTTCAGATCCGTCTCGGCTTTGGAATCCTCTGCGTAATCCAGATCCAGCAATGCCCGGCCGCCCACGATGCCGGCGGAAATCGCTGCGATCTGCCCGTGCACGGGATTGGATTTCAGCACGCCCCGCTCGCATAGCAGTTCCGCCGCATCCTGCAGGGCGATGAATGCGGCGTTAATGGAAGCCGTGCGCGTGCCGCCGTCCGCCTGCAGCACATCGCAATCCACCATCAGCGTGTTCTCGCCCAAGGCCCGCAGATCCATCCCGGCGCGCAAGGACCTTCCGATCAGGCGCTGGATTTCCATGGTGCGCCCGCTTTGCCCGCTGTGCGCTTCGCGCCGTATGCGTTCGCGCACCGCACGCGGCAGCATGCCGTATTCCGCCGCCACCCAGCCGGAGCCCTTGCCACGCATCCACCGCGGCACGCCCTTCTCGAAACTCGCTGTGCACAGCACCCGCGTCTCGCCATGGCGGCACAGCACGGAGCCTTCAGCATAGCGCATGTAGTTGCGCAGGTACTGGATCGAGCGCAATTCGTCCGGTGCGCGGCCGCTAGGGCGTTCTGGCATGACGACCAAGATTTATTCCTTCGGTGCACAGGATACCAGATGGCGGGCGGCATTGCCAATTCCCCCGCGGCACGCGGCCTATGACGCCATCATTCGCCGCCGGTGCTGCTTGCTTCGTCCAATATGTTGTTGAACCCGTGCATTCTGCGCAGAATCCTGAGGCCCCTGTATAATTCGCCTGCTCGCACCATTTCGAAATAGCGCCATGCGCCGCATTCTGCTTTCTGCCGCTCTATGCGCAGCCTTAACTGGCTGCGGCATCGGCGATCTCGATCTATCCCTCGACGATCTCGGCATCGGCGAAGACACCGGCGACAACCTGGTCCAAGCGGGCGCCAAAGACTTCGTGTCCTGCAACCAAGGCCGCGAATGCGATTACCTGTGGGCTGTCGCCCAAGCTTGGCTGGAAGAAAACGCCCGCTTCTCCGTGCGGCTAAAGAACGAGGTGACCCTCACCGCCTTCAACGAAGAACCGGATCGGCATCGCGCCGAGCATCAGTATCGCATCACCATGGTGCCGCTCGATGGCGGCGTCGCCAAGATCAAGGTGGAAGCATTCTGCGCAGATCAGGAAGCCTGCGAAGATACCGCGGTCGAGCAGGTCTACATCATCAACGAGAAGCTGCGCGAGTACAAGCGCGCCCTGAGCGAAGGCCTAGTGGAGCCGGAGGGCTACGACGAGCCGGAACTGCCCCGCACGACGGGCGGCGCGCCGGCGACCGGCGACCGCGACCTCGACGATGTCGCCATGGCTCAGGAATACCGCCACGGCAAGTTCCAAGCCCAAGCCACGGCGGCGCTGGCCGGAGCCGGCTGCCTCAAGCAAAGCAAGATGTCCCTGCTCAAAGCGGATGCGGGAGAAGACCTGTACGAGGTCGCCTGCCTGACCGGCATCCGCCACATCGTGCTGCGCTGCACGCAAGACGGCTGCGCCACGCTGGAATGATCCTCCGGCCGCCGGTCGGCGGCGCTACTTGAACTCGGCAACGACCGGCGTATGGTCCGACGGCCGCTCCCAGCCGCGGGGCGTCTTGTCGATGTAGCATGCCGCGCAGCGGGCGGCGGCGGCAGGACTCGCCAAAATCAAATCAATGCGCAGCCCGTCGTTGCGACGGAACGCGCCTTGGCGGTAATCCCACCAGCTGAACGACTCCGGCTCCTGCTCGAACAGCCGGAAGCAATCTTCGAAGCCGGCCGCCTTGATGCCCTGCAGCGCGGCGCGTTCCGGCTCCGAGCACAGAATGCCGCCGCTCCAGCGGTCCAGATCGAAGATGTCCGCGTCCGCCGGCGCGATATTGAAGTCGCCCACGACCGCATAGCGTTCGTGCCGCACGGCATCCTGCGCCAAAAACGCCGCCACCTTCGCCAGCCAATCCAGCTTGCGTGCATACATGGGGTTGTCCAGGTCCCGGCCGTTCACCACATACAGGTTGAGGATGCGCCAGCCGTCCACCGTCGCGCCCAGAATCCGCCGTTCCGGATCGTCCAGTCCCGGCAGGTCGACGACGACATCCGTTGCGGCCCGGCGCGACAGCAGCGCAACGCCGTTGTAGGTCTTCTGCCCGGCGAAGACGGCCGCGTAGCCTGCCGCCTCGAACTCCGCCGCCGGAAACGCCTCGTCCACGACCTTGGTCTCCTGCAGGCACAAGGCATCCACCGGATTGGCCGCCAACCAGTCCAGCACATGCGGCAGGCGCACGCGCAGGGAGTTGACATTCCAAGTGGCGATCTTCATGCCGCCAAACCCATTTGCCGCAGCAGCGCCCTTGGATGAGGGGGACGGCCGCGGAACGCCTGGAACATCTCGGCCGCCGGGCGCACGCCGCCGGCGGACAGCATGCACTCGCGGAACCGTCGGGCCGTCTCCGGGTTGAACAGGCCCTCTTCCTGGAACGCCTCGAAGGTGTCGCCCGACAAGACCTCTGCCCACTTGTAGCTGTAGTAGCCCGCCGTATAGCCGCCCGAAAAGATATGCTCGAAACTGTGCGCCGTACGCACGAACTCCGGCGTATCCAGCAAGCCGATGTCTTGGCGGATCTCCGCCAGCAACTCCGCCGCCTTCGGGCCGCGGTCGGGGCGATACCCCAAATGCAGCCGGAAATCGAACAGCGCGAACTCCAATTGCCGCATCAGCGCCAAGCCGGCATGGAACCGGCGGCTTGCCTGCAAGCGATCCATCAGCGCCTCGGGAATCGGCTTGCCCGTTCGGTAGTGGCGTGCGAAACGCCGCAGCACTTCCGGCTCCCAGCACCAGTTCTCCATCCACTGGCTAGGCCATTCCACGGCATCCCATTCCACGCCCTCAATGCCGGAGACTCCGGCGCAGTCCACGCGCGTCAGCATATGATGCAGGCCGTGCCCGAACTCGTGGAACAAGGTGACCGCATCGCTGTGCGTCAGCAGCGCCGGCGCGTCGCCGGCCGGCGGCGACCCATTGCAGGTCAGATACGCGACGGGCGGCTGGACGCCGCCGCCGCCGCGGCGGCGTTGGGCGCAGACATCCATCCATGCGCCGCCATGCTTGCCCGATCGCGCATACGGATCGAGATAGAACTGCCCGATGATCTCTCCGCCGGCGTCCCGGAGTTCGTAGAACTGCACATCCGGATGCCAGACCGCAACGCCGTCGCGGCGGGAAATTTCCAGCTGGAACAGGCCGGCCGCCAATTCGAGCATGCCGGCCGCCGTCGCATCCGCGGCGAAATACGGCTTGAGCTCCTCATCCTTCAGGCCCAGCTCCGCCGCCCGCATCTTCTCGCCCACCCATGCCAAGTCCCAACGCTGCAGCTCCTTCAGCCCCAATTCATTTTCGGCGAATTGCCGCAAAGATTCCAGTTCATTCTGCGCCTTGCTCCGGGCCCGATCAAGCAAGTCGCGCAGAAAGGCAAGCACCTCCTCCGGGCTTTTCGCCATGCGGGTCGCCAACGCATGGTGGGCGATCGTTTCGAAGCCCAGCAGCCGCGCCTTCTCGAAGCGCAGTTCGAGAAGCCGCCCGATCAGTTCCGTGTTGTCATAGGCTCCAGCATGCGGGCCCTGATCGGAAGCGCGCGTGGCATGCGCTTCGTACACGGCATAGCGCAAGTCGCGGTCCCGGGCGTGCGTGAGCACGGCCTGTACGCACGGCGGCGTCAAATTGACGCGCCATCCGGATTTCCCATGCGCCGCCGCATCGTCGCGCATGATGTCGCGGTAACCGCTTGGCATGCCGTCCAAGCGCGAGGCATCCTCCAGACAGAGGGACCATGCGCTCGTCGCATCCGTCACGTTGTCGGTGAAGCGGGCGCAGCATACCGCCAGTTCCGCTTCAAGCTCCGCGAAGCGGGCCTTCTCCCGCTCAGGAAGATGCACGCCGCCGAGACGGAAATCGCGCAACGCATGCGCGACTTCGGCCTGCCGCGCAGGCGACAGGCGAGCCCATTCCTCGCCTTCCTTTATTTTTACGAATTGCTCGTAAAGTTCTTTATTTTGCGATAATTCAGTATTATATTCCGTTATTTTAGCCAAGCATGCATTGTAGGCATCCCGCCATTCGGGCCCTCCGAGGACGGCCCTCAAGTGCCGGACCGGCGAGAAGGCTTCCTGCAGCCGCGCTTCCGCAGCTTCCAGCGGCAGCAGCAGCGTCGCCTCGGACGGGGCCTCGGCATCAAGTCGGGCAATCAAGTCCCGATTGTCCTGAATGATCCGGTCGATGGCCGGTTCCGCATGCTCCGGCGCGACCGCGCCGAATGCAGGCAGACGGCGGCCTTCCAGCAGGGGGTTGGGCGCGCCCATGCCGGTCTAGATGTCGATATTGTCCGCCTTCAGGGCGTTTTCCGTAATGAAGCTGCGCCGCGCTTCCACGCCCTCGCCCATCAGGGTATCGAACAGCCTGTCGGCCGCGCTGGCATCGCCGATGTCCACCTTGAGCAGGCGCCGGTAACCCGGCCGCATCGTCGTCTCCCACAGCTGTTCCGGATTCATCTCGCCAAGCCCTTTATAGCGCTGGATGGTCTGGCCCTGGCGGGCCTCGGCCAGCAGCCATTCGTAAAGCTCCGTGAAGTCTTCGGCCGTCTTCGCATGCGATTTGCGTTCCATGCGGGCTCCGTTGAGGGACAGCTTCTGCTGGGCGGCCGCATAGGCGCGAATGCATTGGTATTCTTTGGCCGCGAAGAAATCCTGATAGTAGATGTCGGTCGATGCCAGGCCGTCGGCAACGCGCTTCAGCATCAAGCACGGCCCGGTGGCCGGATCCTGCTCCACGGCGCACTGGTACTCGCGGCTCTCCGGCCCCCGCTCCTGCGCCCGCGCCATCAGGGCCTCGCCCCAAGCCTGAAGCGCGTCCGGCTCGGGCGCTTCATCCGCCGGTCCGGGGATGCGCAGCAGATGCTCCAGAAACTCCCGGTCGTGCCGCACCGCCAGACGCGCCATGCTCGTCTTCGCGCGCCGGCACAGATCCATCATTTCTTCCAGTTCGGCGTCCGCCAATGCCGCGTCCCCGCCGTTCGGATGCAGTCTGGCATCCTCCAACGCCTCCTTCTGAAGGTGCGCGTCAAGCTCCTCGTCGTCCAGCAGGTATTTCTCCTTCTTGCCTTTTTTGACTTTGTACAACGGCGGCTGCGCGATGTAGACGTGCCCGCGGTCGATCAGTTCGCGCATTTCGCGGAACAGGAATGTCAGCAGCAGGGTGCGAATATGGGCGCCGTCCACATCCGCGTCCGTCATGATGATGATGCGGTGGTAGCGCAGGCGCGCGATGTCGAACTCGTCCTTGATGCCGGCGCCAAGCGCCGTGATCAGCGCGGTGATTTCGTCCGAGGCCAGAATGCGGTCCAGCCGCGCCCTCTCGACGTTCAGGATCTTGCCTTTCAACGGCAGGATCGCCTGGGTAGCCCGGTCGCGGCCCTGCTTGGCCGAGCCGCCGGCGGAATCGCCCTCGACCAGGAACAGTTCCGAACGCGCCGGATCCCGCTCCTGGCAATCCGCGAGCTTGCCCGGAAGCCCGCCGACATCGAACACGCTTTTGCGCTGCGCCGTCTCGCGCACCTTGCGGGCCAGTTCGCGCACTTCGGCCGCCCGCACGATCTTCTCCACAATCGGCCGCGCCTCTGCCGGATTCTCCAGAAAGAAGTCGCGAAGCCGATCGCCCAGCACGCTCTCGACGGCCCCGCGCACTTCGGACGACACCAGCTTTTCCTTGGTCTGCGACGAAAACTTCGGATCCGGCACCTTGACAGAAAGCACCGCCGTCAGCCCTTCCCGGGTGTCCTCGCCGGTCAGTTCCGCCGACATTTGCCGGGCGAGGCCTTCCTTCTCCACGTAGGCGTTGATGGTGCGTGTCAGCGCGGCACGAAAGCCGGTCAGGTGCGTGCCGCCGTCGCGCTGCGGGATGTTGTTGGTGTAGCACAGGACGTTTTCGTGGTAGCCGACGTTCCATTGCAGCGCGGCCTCGACGAGCATGGCATCTTGGCGGCCGGAGATCGACACGACCGTGGGGTGCAGCGGCTCCTTGCCGGCATTGCTGTACTTGACGAATGCGACGATGCCGCCCTCATAATGGAATTCGTCGCGCTTGCCGCTGCGGTGATCTTCGAGATAGATGCGCACGCCGGAGTTGAGGAACGACAGTTCGCGCAAGCGCCCGGCCAGCGTCTCGTACTGGAAGACGACGCTGCTGAACACGTCGCGGGAAGGCCAGAACCGGATGCTGGTGCCAGTACGGTCGGATGGCCCGGCATCCATGAACTCCGTCTCCGGAATGCCCATGGCATACTTCTGGCGCCAGCGCTTGCCGACGCGGTCAATGGTCAGATCCAAGCGTTCGGACAAGGCATTCACGACGGAAATGCCGACGCCGTGCAGGCCTCCGGCAACCTTGTAGGAGTTCGCGTCGAACTTGCCCCCGGCGTGCAGGGTGGTCATCACCAGTTCCGCCGCCGGGCGCCCTTCCTCGTGCATTTCGGTCGGAATGCCGCGGCCGTCGTCGGTAACGGACACCGAGCCGTCTTCGTTGATGGACACGCGGATCTCGGTGCAATGGCCCGCCATGGCTTCGTCCACCGAGTTGTCGACCGCCTCGAAGACCATGTGGTGCAGACCCGTGCCGTCGTCGGTGTCGCCGATGTACATGCCGGGACGCTTGCGGACGGCTTCAAGGTCCTTGAGAACCTTGATCGAGGATGCATCGTATGCCATGATTCCAGTAGGGCCCTCGGGGAAGCTCGAGACGGGCTCTAAGGCCGCGTCTATTGTACTTCTAACCCCCCGTTTCTGTCAATGAAACAGTCCCGTGTTCCACATGGAACATGCGCCCTGCCGCAGCTTCCGGAAGCCGTTCGCCCGGGCCTCCGATGCGGGTGGCGAACAGCTGCGCTTCGCAGCCGTCGAGGGCCTCGAACAGGCGGCCCAAATGCGCCGCATCCAGTTCCGCGGTCAGGTCGTCGAACAGCAGCACGCAGTTTTCCCCGCGCAGTTCCTGAAACAGCGCCACCTGCGCCAGAAGCAGGCAGCACGACAGCAGTTTGGTTTGCCCCCGCGATGCGGTGCGGCCGGCCGGCAGCCCGTCCAGCGCCAGTGCGAGTTCGGCACGGTGCGGCCCGACCGAGGTCGCTCCGGCGGCGCGGCTGGCGTCCAGGCTTTCGGCCAGCATCGCCGCCAGCCCGGCCCGAACGTCGTAGCCCGGCCGATAGTCGACTTCGGGCTGCAGGCCGGGCAGCAGGATTTGCGCAAACCCCTCGATGGGGTCGCGCACTTCGTCCAGATAGGAGCGCCGCATGGCATGCATCGCCTCGCCGGCCTCCGCCAGAGGGCCGTCCCATTGCGTCGGTTCCTGCCGCCGCGCCTTCAGCGCGGCATTGCGCTGCTTCAGGGCGCGCTGGTAGATCGCCCAAGCGCGCCGGTATTCGGGTTCCACGTGGAACACGCCCCAATCCAGCCACGCACGCCGGGCTGCCGGGGGCCCATGCACCAGGGCATGGCTGTCCGGATGGATGGACTGCACGGCAAGGCGCGTCGCGAGTTCGGCCAAGCTCTTCAGATTCTCGCCGTCGCAACGCAATTCGCGCTGTTCGGCCGTGCGCCGCTGGCTTAGCTGGAAGCCTTTTTCGTCCGTATTCGCGACGGACGGCACGACCCGTCCCCGCAAAAGGTATTCGGATTCGCCCCGCGCGATCAGTTGCCGCGGCTGCGTCGCACGGAAACTGCGGGCGCGCGCCAGCAGGTCGATCGCTTCCAGAAACGTCGTCTTGCCGGCGGCATTGGCACCGGTAATCAGATTCAACTGCGGGTGCAACTCCAGTTCGGGAACATGCTTCAGGCAGCGCAGGCCGCGGATTTCCAGACTGGAGAGCCGCACCGGACTCAGGTCCGCAACGGCATGATGATGTGCTTCTCGCGGGGCGCGTCCTCCGGCGGCGTAATCATCACGCTGCTGACCCCGTCCTTGAGGCTAAACATGACTTGCTCGCCCGCCATGTTCCGCAGCGTTTCCAGAAGATAATCAATATTCAGGGCAATGGCGACCTCGATAGGGTGCTCCAATTCGAAGGTTTCCTCTCCGGTATCGCCTGCGGCATTTTCCGTGCTGACTTTCAGTTCCGCGCCGAAATCCAGTTTTACGCCTTTCATCTTCGTATCCGAAACGGCCATTAGGCGTTCCGTCGCCGCGATCAGGGCCTCGCGCCCGACTGCGGCGTTGGCGTTGCGATCGGTCGGAATGACCGACTGGTATTCCGGATATTTCCCATCGACAAGAATGGTCTGGAACCCCGAACGGTTGCCCGGCAAATCCAAACGCAGGCTGTTGTCGGCGAGATTGAGCGCCACCGGCTCGTCCCGGTCGGCCAACACATTGACCAGTTCCTCCACGCCCTTGTTGGGAATGATCAGCTGCCGCGGTTCCGGCAAGCCTGTTTCCAATTCCTCTTCCGCTACCGCCATGCGATGCCCGTCCGTTGCCGCAGCGGTCATCCGGTCCGGTCGGATATCCAGCAGCACGCCCATCAGGTAGTAGCGCATATCGTTTTTGGAAGCTGCGTAGCGGACGCGGGAAAGCAGCGAGAGCAGGGTGCGCTCCGGAAGGGACAGGATCGTCTCCTCATCTTCGGACGCCATGCTCGGAAACTTGTCCGGATCGTCGGTCACCACGGTGTAGCGGCTCCGCCCGTAGCGGAACGCCATACTTTTGTCGCCCGGGTTGAACTCGAATTCAATCTTCGCATCGGACGGGAATTTAGCGCAGATTTGAAGCATTTTAGAAGCCGGCATGGTACAGGGAACCAGGTCGGAGCCTTCCACCTCGATTTGGAATTCCAAGCGCTGGCTGTTGTCGGTCGCGGTGAATTTCACGCCCGATTCGCTCGGTTCGATCAGGATGCTGCCCATGGCAGAGACCAGATCGCCGCCGGGGACAACTCCAGCCAGTTTGCGCAGCGGCTCAATCAGCTGCTGCTGTTCAATAGTGAATTTCATATTTTAAGAGTCTATTATTATTAGTTTCTTCCGAAACTGTGGATGAATCAAGAATTCACAGCAAAAACAAATAGATAAGCCATTAACTCTTGGGG
This sequence comes from uncultured candidatus Poriferisulfidus sp., assembly GCA_963668445.1. Lineage (GTDB taxonomy): Bacteria > Pseudomonadota > Gammaproteobacteria > Poriferisulfidales > Poriferisulfidaceae > Poriferisulfidus. The sequence goes on along the minus strand of OY764335.1, from coordinate 44,011 downwards.
GATAAAACGGTGCGGCCTACGGAACTGGAGGCCTGCCGCAGAACGCCCGGCAAGGCTCCACAGGGTTATCCGCAGGTTGTCAGCCATTTGTTTCGGGCGGCGATCAGGTGAGCAGGATGCGCTTGAGGTTCTTGTAGTCGTTGCGCGTCTTGTCGTCGCCCTGATTCAGCAGCGTGTCGACCTTGTTGCAGGCGTACAGCACGGTGGAGTGGTCACGTCCGCCGAAGGAGTCGCCGATGCTGGCTAGGCTCATGCCGGTCAGTTCATGGATCAGTTTCATGGCCATTTGCCGCGGCACGACGATGGCCTTGGGCTTGCGCGGCGAATCCAGATTGGCTTCGACCACGCCGTAGTATTCTGCCACGGCCTTCTTGATTTCGGTGGCATTGAGCAGCCGGTCCCGGACTAGCGTCAGGTCGCTCAGCGAGCGGCGCACGAAATTCAGGTCGATGCGCTGTTTCTTGACGCGGGATTCCATGATCAGCCGCTGCAGGGCGCTTTCCAGTTCGCGGACAGAGCCGAACGTCTTCTCGGCGATGTACATGGCGGCATCCTGCGGCAGTTCCATGCCTTGCAGTTGCGCCTTGCTCAGCAGGATGGCGGCGCGGGTTTCCGGGCTGGGCGGCTCAATGGCGCAGTTCATGCCGCCGCCGAGGCGGGATTTCAGGCGGTCTTCCATGCCTTCGATTTCCTGAGGGTAGCGGTCGCAGGTCACCACGATCTGCCGCTGCCGGTCAGATAAAGCATTGAATGTATGGAAGAATTCGTCTTGGGATCGCTCTTTGCCCGCGAGGAATTGGATGTCGTCAATGAGCAGCACGTCGACCGACCGGTAGAAGGCTTTGAATTGCTCGATCTGCTTGTTTTGGAGGGCGCTGATCAGGCTTTGGACGAATTTCTCGCAGTGCAGGTAGGCCAGCCCGATGTCCGGGTTCTGCTGCAGGGTCGCATGTCCGATGGCCTGCATCAGATGGGTTTTGCCGAGGCCGACGCCGCCGTAGATCAGGTAGGGGTTGTGCAGATTGGAGCCGATGTCCTGGGCGACGAGCTGGGCGGCGGCATAGGCCAATTCGTTGGAGCGGCCGACGACGAAGTTCTCGAATGTGAAGCGGGGCAGCAATGGGGTGACGGCATCGAATGACGGGGTCTCGGCTTGCGGGAGCACCGCAGCGCCGTTGACGGGTGCCGCGGCCTCGGCCGGCCCGTCGCCGATGACGAGGTTCACGGAGACTTCGGGCTGGCAGGTCTGCAAGTAGTCTTCGATGCGGTCCATGAAGCGCTTGCGCACTTGCTGCAGCATGGCCATGTTGGGGGCTACCAGGGACAGGCGATTGGGTGGCGATTCCGTTGCCAGTAGCGGGCGAACGAATGTGTTGATATCTTCTTCGCTGGAATCCGCTTCAAGGTAGCGGACGCATTCTTCCCAGATGGCGGACATGAGAATCCCCTTTATTTTTTGTTTCGTCGGCTCCGGCTCCGGCGGACAGGCCGGGTGCGCGCAGCGGGGGAAAGCACTATACCGAACTCAAAAACCGGCGGCACGAACCCTCTGATATTTCAGCAATATTAGTATTGCGCCTCCGAGCAGGGAGGCTGTATCCCATTGATTTAAAATCGATAATTTGGGGAACGCCGAAGCGCTGCGTTTCACGGGGAAATTTCGATCGGCGTGCCGACTTCGACCAGGCTCCAGACTTCTTCCATATGCGGGTTGCTGAGCGCGATGCAGCCGTCCGTCCAGTTGGGGCCTTCGAACATCAGCAGGCTGCGCTTCTCCAGTTTGGGCATGCCGTGGAGCATGATGTCGCCGCCCGGCGGCTTGCCGATCGCCTTCGCGGCGGCCCGGTCGGAATCGTTCGGGTAGGAGATGCGCAGGGCGCGGTAGTAGCGGCTTTGCGGATTGCGGGCGTGCAGACGGTAGCGGCCTTCGGGTGTCCGCCGGTCGCCCTGATAGCGCTTGTGGCCGACGGGCTGGCCGCCCAGATAGATCGGGAAGGTGCGCACGGCGCGCTGCCCCGACATCAGCGACAGGGTACGATCGGACTTGCTTACAACGACGCGGTCGATCGGGCTGGCTGCTTGGGCGCCATGCAGTGCCAGTGCCAGCAGCAGGAGGGCGGGAAGCCGGCTCACGGCGCCTCCTCCGCGATGGCCGGCATGGGTCCGACCAGCAGCGCGGGGTCGGTGCGCGTCCCCATCCAGTTCATGCGCCAGTCCAGATGCGGGCCGGTGGAGCGGCCGCTCGAGCCGACGGTGGCGAAGCGTTCGCCGGCGGCCAGGTCTTGGCCCGGCTCGACCTCGATGTGCTGCAGGTGCAAAAAGGTGGAGGAGACGCCGAAGCCGTGGTCAATGATGGCGGTCGCGCCGGTGTAATACATGTCCGGGTGCGCCAGCGTCACGCGCCCGGAGGCCGGGGCCCGCACGGGCGTGCCGGCCGGGGCGGCGATGTCGATGCCGTAGTGCGGATTGCGCGGCTCGCCGTTGAGGATCCGGCGGCTGCCGTAGACGCCGGTGATTATGCCGTGCACCGGCCAGCGGAACGGTTCCAGAAAGCCGCGCAGCGTGCTGCGCACGGCGCGGGCGGCGTTGACTTCCTTCTGGTCGCGGCGAATGCGCGCCAGATCCGCGGCGCTCGGGGTGACCATGTTCTTGGGCAGGCCGTCGATGCGCTGGGTTTCGTAGTCGCGCGGCGCGATGCGCAGCGTCTGCTCTCGGACCTCGTCGGCGCGGCTTGCGCGCAGCGTGGCGGTCGGCGGATGGTCGCGGCCGAAGGCGATGACGAAATGGCCGTCTCCCGTCACGGGCACGCGCACCCCGTCCAGTTCCAGAGCGAACCCCGGGTCGACCTGCCCGCGCACCAGCGAGCCCTGCATCAGCGGGCCGTCAAGCAGGTCCATGGGGGCGGCCGGTAGGGGGCATGCAAGAAGCCAGCCGATGACCGCCGTGCGACGGCAGAGGCGACGAATGTTCATCTCGATGTGCAAGTATATAAAATAGGGCGCCTGCATGGTAGTATGGAAAGCCTGCGGCAGGTTTATGTAGGCGCGTAGCTCAGTTGGTTAGAGCGCTACCGTGACATGGTAGAGGTCGTTGGTTCGACTCCAATCGCGCCTACCATCCGAATGGCGCGGCGTGCCGACCGCGGGTTTGCCGTGTTGTCGCGCTGATATTCTGCTATCATGCGGGAGACAGGAACGAGGCGGCGGATGATGGGGCGGAAACTACAAGTCATTCTGGCGCAGCCGCGCGGATTTTGCGCGGGGGTCGAACGTGCGGTTACGATCGTCGAGAAGGCTCTGGACAGCTTCGATGCGCCGGTCTACGTGCGCCATGAAATCGTGCACAACAAGAGGGTGGTGGCGAACCTGAAAGCGAAGGGCGTGACGTTCGTGGAAGACGTCGGACAGATTCCGGAAAAGGCCATCGCCGTGTTCAGCGCGCATGGCGTCTCGGAGAAGGTGGAGAAGGATGCGGAAACGCATCGGCTGCGGCCGATCGATGCGACGTGCCCGCTGGTCACGAAAGTGCATCGGGAGGGCCAGCGCTATTCCGCCATGGGCTACGACATCATTCTGATCGGGCACAGGAACCATCCCGAGGTCGAAGGCACGCTCGGGCGGATTCCGGGGCCCGTGCACTTGATCAGCAAGGCTTCGGAGGTCGAGGCGCTCGAGGTGCGCGACCCCAACGAGGTCGCCTACATCACCCAGACCACCTTGTCGGTGGACGATACCCGGGAGGTGATCGATGCGTTGCGCCGGCGCTTTCCGAACATTGTCGGCCCGGATGTCAAGGACATTTGCTACGCGACGCAGAACCGCCAAGCGGCCGTGCGGGAGCTGGCGAAGCACGTGGATATGATTCTGGTGGTGGGGGCGCAGAACAGTTCCAATTCCAAGCGCTTGTGCGAAGTGGCCCGCGACAGCGGCACCCCCAGCCATCTGGTCGAAGATCCGGAGCAGGCCGACCCGGAATGGCTGCGCGGCATGCAAACCATCGGCATCACCGCCGGGGCGTCGACGCCGGAGGACTTGGTCCAAGAGCTGATCGGAATTCTGCGCAAGCATGCCGATCTGGAGATTTCGAAGATGGAGGGCATTGTGGAGAATGTGCAGTTTGCCCTTCCGCACGCCCTGCAGGAAGACGCCGGCGCCAAGGCCTGAGGGAAGACTGACCACGTGCGCGATGCGGGAGCCGATGCTGCAGCGGATGCCGCCAGCCGACTGACGGCTGCCGACATCGAGTTCCAGGCCCGATACCTGCAGGGCGTTTCCCGCACGTTCGCGCTGACGCTGCGGCTGCTGCCGCGCCGCATCCGCGATTCGTCCAGCAACGCCTACCTCCTGTGCCGGATCAACGACACCATTGAAGACGAGGCGGCACTGTCGGCGGATCAGAAGCAGGTGTTGTTCGATCGCTTCGTCGCGGTCGTCGCCGGCCGCGAAGAGCCGGAGGCCTTCGCCCGCGAATTCGGGGCGCTGCTGTCGGCATCGACGACCGACGACGAGCACGACCTGATCGCCAACACGGCGCGCGTCGTGCGCATCACGCATGGGTTCGATGCCGCGCAGCGCCGCATCCTCGAGCGCTGCGTACGGATCATGGCGGGGGGCATGGCCGAGTTCCAGAAGCGCGCGACGTTGCGGGGCCTGGATGATCTGCCGCACTTTGATCGCTATTGCTACTACGTCGCCGGCGTGGTCGGCGAAACCATGACGGAACTGTTTTGCGAACACTCTGCGGAAATCGCCAAGCACCGGGAAGAACTCATGGATCTGTCGGTCTCGTTCGGCCAGGGGCTGCAGATGACCAACATCCTGAAGGACATGTGGGAGGACCGGCGGCGCGGCGCCTGCTGGCTGCCTCGGGAGACCTTTCTGGCATTCGGCTTCGATCTGGACGACTTGGCCTCGGGGAAGGCCGGGCCGGGCTTCGCCGAAGGGCTGTTTGAACTGCTGGCCGTCGCCCGCCATCATCTGGCACGGTCGCTGCGGTACATCCTGCTCATCCCGCGCCGCGAAACCGGCATCCGTCTGTTCTGCTTGTGGACGGCAGGCATGGCGGTGCTGACGCTGCGCCGCATCCATGCGAAGCCGGAGTTCCGGAGCGGGCAGGAGGTCAAGATTTCACGCCGCAGCGTGCGGGTCACGCTTGCGGTGGCCCAGCTCGCGGTTCGCTCGAATCTGATGCTGAAGCTGCTGTTCGCCTTGCTGGCATGGCGCCTGCCGAGCGCCGTTGGGAGGCTTTCGGAGCAGGCCCGGGCGCCGTCCGCCGGGGAATAGGCCGCTCCGGCCCCGGTTTCCGGGAGGCTGCCGCCCGCGCCCTTTCGAACCCGCGGCGGCTCTACCAGTCTTCCGATTCCGCTTGATGCGGCGCGGTCGGCAGCTTGTAGCTCAGTCCGCTCTCCTCGTATACCGAGATCCTCAGCAGTTGCGAAAAATTGTCGGAACGGATGAACTGCTGGCCGTGCATCAGATGATACAGGCGCCGCTTCAGCCGGTACAAGAACAGCGTTCCCACGGCCGTGCCGCGCGGGTACCCCAGCCGGTTCGCGAGCTTGTCGCCGATGAGCGAGCGCGACAGGCGGTAGGCGAGGCGGGTGTATTTCGGCCAGTCCTTCTCCGGGAAGTCGGCGATTTTCGGCACCATCTGGATGAAGGTGTTCGCCACGTCGATGGAATCCTGAGTCGGCGGCGGTTCGCACATATAGCCGATTTTGTACAGCTTTCGCGCTTCCTCGGAATCCGTATAGAGGATGGTTTCCGGGATGCCCATCACGTAGCCGACATAGCGCCACACCTTCAGGAAGCTGACCTTTTCTTCGGTGGTGTATTGCGCCCCCAGCAAGGTGGAGTATTCGAGCAGGCGCTGGGAGAAGACGGACAGCGCGAACCCCAGATGGGCCGCGCTGAGCGGACAGCCCCAATCTTCGCGGTTCCAGTATTCGCTGGAGCCCAGCAATTGGCGGATGCGGGCATGCACGAAGCGCAGGCGCACATTGACCTTCCAGCCGTCGCCGCCGCGCTCCAAGGCTGAGGGATAGAACGATTCGAGCAGCTGGCGGTTGTTCTGCTTGAGGCGCCGGGAGGTCGCTCCTACGCGCCCCGTGATATAGAACGACTTGGCGATCATCGTCGAGAAGCCTTCCACCAGAACCCCGGCGATGAATGCGACGAGGATGTAGTCGATGTTGACGTGGAAGGCGCGAATGCCGGGGCGGAATTCGCTGAAGTCGAGCCATTCGGGCTCGTCGAGATTGGCGAAGAAGTTGCGCATTTCCTGCGGCGCTTGGCGCAAGATCGTCCCATTCTCCTCAATGCCGGCTTGGACGAACCGGTGCAAGTCCTGGGGCTGCAGCCCCGGAATTATCGCCTCGAGGACCGGGTCCAGCACCGGGTCGCCGAGCACAGTGTGCTTGACGTAGTTGTCGACCCGTTCGGGGTCCTGCTCCCGAATCTTTTCGTACTGCGGGACGTATGCGGAAGGTATGCTAAAGGGCGGATGTTTCTGCATGGTTGCCATTCACCTTTTCGGGCCTTCGGCTGCGCGTGCCCCCCCCCCCCCCCCCCCCCCTTGGGCGCGGGGTTATGCAGTGCGGTCTCATGGCTCGGCACTCCGACATATTTTAGGGGGGCTTTCGGATTATACACCTAAAACCGGGCTCGAATTGCTGCAACGCATGCGCCCGCCGCGTTACGGCTCTGCCGCAAAGTGCGCGCTCCCGCCCGGCGTGGTGAGGGCGCGGGCAAGCCCGCGCAGCAAGTCGGCTTGCGGCCCGAGGTCCGCCAGTACCGCTAGGGCGTCCGCGCCCAGTTCGGCGAGCTGCTCGCGGCTCGCCGGCGTGCCGACCAAGGCCGGGTACGTCGGCGGCGCGTCGGCTTCGGCGTCCGGACGGTCCTGCTCCACGTCCTCCAGGTCGTCCCGGATCTGGAAGGCCAAGCCGATGTTCGAGCCATAGGCGTCCAAGGCTTGCCGCCGGGCATCCTCCGGCGCTGCGAGTTCGGCGGGCAGCATCACCGCGACATGAATCAGGCAGCCGGTCTTGCGCCGGTACACGTCGTTGAGCGCCTCAAGCGAGCTCGCCGCGGCGCTTTCCAGTTCCATGTCCATGAGTTGCCCGCCGATCATGCCGGTCGACCCGGCCGCTTGGCACAGCCGCGCCACGCTGGCGCTGCGCTGCGCTGCGGTCCATTCCTCGGCGCCGGCGAGTTCTTCAATGGCCACGAGCAGCAGGGCGCTGCCGGCCAGCAGGGCGGCCGCTTCGCCGTACGCGGCATGGCAGGATGGCTGCCCGCGCCGGAGCGCGTCGTCGTCCATGCACGGCAAGTCGTCGTGGATGAGGGAATACGCATGCACCAGTTCCATGGCGCAGGCCATCCGGTCCAGTTGCGCGGCTTCGAGGCCCAGCGTCCTCCCGGAGGCATAGACCAGGCAGCCGCGGACGCATTTGCCCGGCGGTAGAGCCCCGTGGCGCATGGCCGCATGCAGTTTCGCCGGTGCCGTCTCTTCGTCCGGAAGCACATGCGACAGGCGGTCGACGATGCGTTGTCTCAAGGCGGAAAGTTCGGCGGCCAAGGTCATGAGGAAAGGCGGGCGGTCATGGGTTCGGCGGCGCACCGCCGGCAAACGCGTTGGTCGGCATTATACGGGGTTTTGGGGCGGCGGCGCGGGCGGCTTCGGTACAGCGGCATGGCACCCGGGGGGCGCGCCGGGTCGCCGACAGGTTATACTAGTCGCGCCCATTTTGCTCCGGAACATCGTGCGCCAAGCCTGCCCCGGCACCATCCCTCCCAGATCTGTCGCGAACGGGCTGCAGCGCGGTTCGGATGCGTCCGCCCGGCGCTTCGGCGAGGAGCTTCGCCATGGGCGATGACGCCGCAATCCGCATTCTGGTGGTCGACGACGAAGTCGATCTGCAGCAGCTAATGCGCCAGGAAATGCGCCGGGAGATCCGGCGCGGCCGCTACGAGTTCGAGTTCGCGCACAACGGCGCGGAAGGGCTGGAGTTCCTGCGCCAGAGCCGCTTCGATATCGTGCTGTCCGACATCAACATGCCGGTGATGGACGGGCTGGCACTGCTGGCGCATTTGCCGGAGGTGAGCCCGGACATCCGCGCCGTGATGGTATCGGCGTACGGCGACATGGACAACATCCGCACGGCGATGAACCGCGGGGCCTTCGACTTCGTCACCAAGCCGGTCAACTTCAAGGATCTGAAGGTCACGATCGAGCGCACCATCGAGGACATCATGCGCTGGCGCGAAGCCGCGAGCGCGCGCGACAAGCTGGTGGCCATGCAGCACGACCTGAACGTTGCGCAGACGATCCAGCAGAGCGTGCTGCCGACGAATTTTCCGGAGACGGACGAGTACGGCATCCATGCGAAGGTCGTCGAGGCCCGCTCGGTGGGCGGCGATTTCTACGACATCTACGCGTTCGAGGACGGCCGCGTGGGCATGGTCGTCGCCGACGTGTCGGACAAGGGCATGCCGGCCGCCATGTTCATGATGGCCAGCCGCACCGTGATGAAGGCATACGGCATTGCCGCCGAATCGCCCGCCCAGGTGCTGTCCCATGCGAACCGGGTGCTGGCGGACGAGAACGACGCCATGACATTCGTGACGCTGTTCTACGCCGTCTACGACCCGCGCACGAAGGAGCTGCGCTATGCGAACGGCGGGCACAACGCGCCGATCGTGGTGCGGCCGGGGCCGAAGACCGAACTGCTGGAAGCGACCGGCGGCATTCCGCTGGGTGTGGCCGAAGACTTCGAATACCAGGAAAGCACGATCGCCCTCGAGGCGGGCTCCATGGTCGTCATGTACAGCGACGGCGTGTCGGAGGCCGAACGGACCGACGGCGGCATGTTCGAAATGGAGCGTTTCCGCAAGATCTTCGAGGACGGCGCTTTCGGGAGCGCCCGGGAGGCGACGGAGGCGGTCTTCGCCGGGGTGCAGGAATTCGTCGGCGACAGCCCGCAGTCCGACGACATCACCTGCATGGTCCTGCGGGTCGCCTGACGCCCGGGGGAATGCCGATGTCCGCCTCGCGCACCCTGATCCTCCCCAACCGCATCGAGGAAATCCGTACGCTCGAAGCCGCGCTGCTGGAGTTCGCCGAGCAGCACGAACTGCCGCCGGACGCGCTGTTCCAGATCCAGCTGTCGCTCGAGGAGCTCTTCACCAACGTGGTCAGCTACGCGCACGACGACGACGCGGAGCACCAGGTCGAGATCGTGCTGGCGTGCGAAGGCGACACCGTCACTGTGGAAATTGTGGACGACGGCTTTCCGTTCAACCCGCTGCAGGAGGCGCCGCAGATGGATGCCGACAGTCCGCTCGAAGAGCGCGGCATCGGCGGGGCCGGCGTGGCGCTGGCCAAGGAGATGATGGACGAACTGCGCTACCGGCGCGATGGCGAACGGAACCGCCTGACCATGATCAAGGAGCTGTAGCTCCCATGCCGGAACGACGCCGGTTCTTCTGCCGCTTCGGCGCGCTCGCATTCGCGGCCATGCTGCCGGCGGGGACGGCCTCGGGCGAAGCGTCGCCGGGCGTGACCGAGGACCGCATCCTGTTCGGCCAGTCCGCCGCATTCAGCGGGCCGGCCGGTGAACTCGGCACCAGCATGCAAATGGGCATTCTGGCGGCGTTCCGCGAAGCCAACGAGCGCGGCGGCATCGCCGGGCGCCGGCTGGAGCTGCAGTCGCTGGACGATGCGTACGAGCCGGAAGCGGCCATCGCCAACACGCGGCAGCTGATCGAGCGGGGCGTGTTCGCGCTGATCGGGGCGGTCGGCACCCCGACGTCCAAGGCGGCGGTGCCGGTGGCGGAAGAGGAAGGCGTGCCGTACCTGGCGCCGATGACCGGTGCGGAATACCTGCGCGACCGCATGCACCAGCTGGTCGTCAACCTGCGGGCCTCGTACTATCAGGAAGCCGAAGAAATGGTGAAGCGGCTGACTGAGGACCTCGGCGTCGAGCGCATCGCCATCGTGTACCAGGACGATTCCTTCGGCCATGCCGGTTTCCACAGCGTGCGCCGGGCGCTGAACCGGCGCGGCATGAGCTTCTTCGGCATGGGCGTGTTCCCCCGCAACACGCTGGCGGTGAAGACGGCCCTGCTGGACATTCGCGGGCACGACCCGGAGGCCGTCATCATCATCGGGCCGTACAAGCCGGCCGCCATGCTCATCAAGTGGGCGCGGCATCTCGGCATGCACCCCGTGTTCATGGCCCTGTCGTTCGTGGGCAGCAATGCCCTGAAGGCGGAACTGGGCACGATCGGCACCGGCATTCTGGTGACGCAGGTGGTGCCGTTCCCGACCGGCGACGCGATGCGCGCGTCGGCGCAGTACCGCGCCGCGCTGAAGGCCCACGACCCGGACGCGGTGCCGGGCTTCGTCTCGTTTGAAGGCTATCTGGCGGGGCGGCTGGTGGCGCATGCCGTCGGCCAGTGTGGGGCGCAAGTGGACCGGCACTGCCTGCTGGCGGCGCTGCAGACCGGCGGCGCCATCGATCTGGACGGCTTCGTCCTGAACTACGGCTCGGGCGACAACCAGGGCTCGGACCGCGTCTTCCTGACGGCCATCGGCCAGGACGGCGAGTTCGTGCCGGTCTCGGCGCTGACCGATGTACCCGGGCTGGTCGCCCGGCTGATTGAGCAGCGGAGGGCGCGATGAAGGGCTCGGTGGCGAATCTGTTCGGCAAAATCTCGACCCGGCTGTACATCAGTTTCGGCGGCGCCGTCATGCTGATCGGCCTCATCAGCCTGCTGACCCTGTACATTCTGGACCACATCGGCGACATGCAGCTCAGCCTCAGCGAGGAGAACATCCCGCAGATGATGTCGGCCTTCGCGGTCGCCCAGGGAACCGCCTCGCTGGCATCCGCGGCGCCGAAACTGGTGACAGCGGAAACGCCCAAGGAATTTGACACGATCGCCGCCATGGTCGGCAAGCAGGAGGAGGATCTGAACCGGCATCTGGCCGAGTTTTCCAGGAATCGGGAGGAGACCGCCGCCATGCAGGAAATCCTCGCCAGCCGCGACCGCCTGAGCCGGAACATCGTCGAGATCAAGCAGATCGTGCAGGAACTCTTCGGGCTGCAGCGCCGCCACCTCGCGCTGAAGGACAAGCTGCATCACGAGCAGGCCGAGCTCATGATGCTGCTGAGCGAAGAGATCGACAATCAGCTGTTCTATACGCTCACCGGCCACCGCACGATGGCGGAGGCTCCGGCCGCCCGCAGCCGACACTTTTCCGCCGCGGAATTCCGATCGTACCGCCATCTGGTCGAACTGCGCGAATCGGCGGCCATCGTGGCGCAGCAACTGTCGACCGCGTTCGCCGTGAAGGATGTGGCGCTATTGGAGCCGCTGCAGGAGCAGTTCGACGCGACGGTCGACAACATCGAGCGGTCGCTGGAGGCGCTGGAAGACTATCCGGCGCACGACCCGCTGGAAGCGGCCTTCGCCGCGCTGCTGGAGGTCGGCCGCGGCAGCGGCAACGGCTTCGAAGTGCACGGCCGCGAACTCGCCGCCGCCGAGAATCTGTCCGACCTGTTGCATTCCGGACGGATGCAGGGGACGGAAATCGTCGCCCGCGTCGAAAGCATCGTGGCGCAGCACGGCGCGGTGACCGAACTCATGGTAGACAGGGCGGCGCGCGTGACCGCGGCCAGCACGTTTTTCCTGCTGATCCTCAATGCCGCCAGCATCATCGGCGCCATTCTGCTCGGCTGGCTGTTCGTGCAGCGGCGCTTAATCCGGCGCCTGGAACGGCTCTCGCGTCAGATGCAGAACATGGCCGGCGGCGAACTGGAAGCGACCGTCGATATCGACGGCCAGGACGAAATCGCGCGCCTGTCCGAAGCGCTGGAAGTGTTCCGCAAGAATACGCTGGAGATGCAGCGCCTCAACATGGTGGAGGTGCTGGCCGAGGAACTCAAGGATAAGAATCAGGAGCTGGAAAGCACCAACGAGAAGCTGGAGCATGCGCAGGACCAGATCGTGATGCAGGAGAAGCTGGCCGCGCTCGGCGAACTGACGGCGGGCGTCGCGCATGAAATCAAGAACCCCATGAACTTCGTCATGAACTTCGCGGAGGTCTCGCAGGACCTGCTCCAGGAAATGCTCGAGGAAGTGGCGAAGGCCAAGCCGCAGCCGGAGGCTGCCGAAGCGGAAGGCGAGGCCGCACAGGGCGAAGCCGCGGATTCGGACGAGGCGTACGATCCGGGCTTGGTCGAGGAGATCGCGCAGGATCTGACCGACAACCTCAAGCGCATCCATGAGCACGGCACGCGCGCCAACCGCATCGTGATCGACATGCTCAAGATGGGCCGCGGGGCCGGGGAATGGCACGCTGCCGACATCAATGTGCTGCTGAACCAGCATGCGATGCTCGCGTTCCACAGCGCCCGGGCCGCCGACAGCGACTTCCAGCTCGACATCCAAGAGGACTACGCGCAAGATATCGGCGAGATCGTGGTGCAGCCGCAGGATCTGGGCCGGGTCTTCCTGAATCTGGTGACCAATGCGTGCTATGCGACCAACGAGAGGCGCACGCAGCTGAAGGCCGAAGGCGGCGAGGCGGCACAGGCGTACCGGCCGACGCTGCAGCTAAGCACGAAACTCGCCGGCGAGATGGTCGAGGTGCGGGTCCGCGACAACGGCTGCGGCATTCCCAAGTCCGCGCTCGAGCACATCTTCAATCCGTTCTTCACGACCAAGCCGCCGGACCAAGGCACGGGCCTGGGCCTGTCGCTGTCCAGCGACATCATCCGCGAGCACGGCGGCGAGCTGCGCGTGGACACGCAGGCCGGCGAATACACCGAAATGATCGTCGCGCTGCCGCGCGAGCAGAGCCGCGAGGTGCTGGCGTCGGCGTCGGCCGGCGAGGAGAAGGCCGGCGATACGGCGGCCTAATCCTTGCAGGTGGTGGCGGCCGTGGCGGCGTCCGAGAAGATGTCGATCACCCGGTCGAAGCCGGCGATCTTGATGATCTGCATCACGGAGTCTGGCACGCCGCATAGCATGAGGCGGTTCTTCAAGCCCTTGCGATCTTTGGCGACCTGAAGGATGACGCGCAGCCCGGCGCTGCTGATGTAGGATATTTTTCCGAAATCCAGAATGATGGCACGGTCGTCGTGGCCGTCAAGCTCCCAGTTCAGATGGGTTCCGAAATCCTCGGCGTTGATGCTGTCGATGCGGCCTTCCAGAACAATATGCAGCGTGCGGCCTTCCGCCGTCGACTGCAAGCTGAATTGGTGGCCTTCAATGTTGGGCACGGCGGCTCCTCATATCAAGGGGGAGGGGGCGCCTTCCTAACGCTTGGCGGCTGCGACGGCATCGTCGCGAGAGGCATGGATGGCGATGATCTTGTCGAATCCCGTAATCTCAATGATTTCCTGAATGGAATCCGGCAGAGCGCACAGCGCGAACTGCTTGCTCTTCCCCTTGAGAGACTTGGCCAGCAGCAATACGGAACGCAGGCCTGCGCTACTGATGTAGGTCAGGTTTTCAAGATCGAGGATGACGGCATGGCTGTCTGCGGAGTCGGTGGCCTGCTGATCCAGGTCGGTCTGGAAGACCTGCGCATTGACGCCGTCAATGCGCCCCGACACGCGGATCACAAGCGCCCCTCCAAGCTCTTCGGCCTGCAGTTCGAACTGATGATCAGAAATAATGCTACTCCTGTGAGGCGGTCTCAGCGGCGGGATTATAGCACGATCTCAAGCGCGATGCACGGGTTCAACACATACTGGAAATCCTTGGCGCTCGGCAATTTCTCGCTAATGTACCCCATCGGCGTCTTCATGGCAAGGCTCTGGTGCGGCCGCAGTCCTCTGCCGTACAATGGGCATTCTCCGGAATTCCTGCCGGATGTACGGCCCGCCGCGCACGCAACGATAAGAGAACCGACCGCATTCGATTTTCGCCGCCGCGGCGCACAAATCGTGCTGGCCGTCCTGCTCGGCTTTCCGGCCTGCGGCGCGGCGCAGGCCGGCGACGGCTTCGCTTGGGCTTGGGGGGGAGCCTATGCCGGTGCTTTCGCCGGGTCGGGGCGCATGGACAGCCGCCTGACGGACGTCGACGGCTTCTCGAACTGGGGCAACCCCGGCGCGCAGACCGACTACGAGGATGCCGGATTCGTGGCCGGCGCGGTGGCAGGGAAGGAGTTCGCCGCCGCCGGCATGCCGCTGCGGATCGAAGTCGGCGGCATCTTCGGCGACCTGCATGCGGCCACCAACCAGCTTGACCCCGGCGGGCTGGACGAAACGGCCGTGTCGGGGTTCCGCTGGATCGCGACGGCGCGCATCGGCCTCTGGAAGGCCTTCGACCGCGCCACGCTGTTCGTTACGGGCGGCGTGGCGGTCGCCCGCATCGCCGATGCGGTGACCGACATCGACTACAGCCAAGCCGTGCCCGACGGCGCCGTGGACCCCGACGATTCGTTTCGCAACCGGTCGACGGAAGTCGGCTGGGTTCTCGGCGCAGGCGTCGAAGCGCCGCTGGCCGATGCTTGGATGCTGCGGTTCGAGGCGCTGCATCTGGATTTCGGCGAGAACGACTACCGCGTGAACCACTCCGGCAACAACACCTGCGGACGCGGCGGACCGCGCCGGCCGTGCGTGCACAAGATCGAGCACCGGCTGGATCTCTTCCGCTTGGCCGTCATACGCCGGTTCGGGCCGTAGCCGAAAGGGCGCGGCCATTCCAAACGCACCGCCGTGCGTGTGCTAACATGCTTGCCGCATCGGGCATGGCACTTGGATGCTTTTCGGGTCGCATGGCGCGAAGGTTCGAGCAACGCGTCGGGGGGCGCACGGGGGCTGCATGGCGGCCTTTTTTGCTTAATGCCTGACGGCGAGCATTGCTAGGATGGAGACGGCTGCCGAAAGGAGAGCAGGGATGAACGGAACAAGAAGCATCGCGGCGGCGGGAATGGCTCTGGCCATGGCATGGCCGGCCGGCGAGGCGCTCGCGTCGGACACGGAAATCGAGCAGCTCAAGCGCGACAACGCGCAGCTGAAGGCCATGCTGATGGACATGCAGCAGCAACTGGACGCCGTGGCCAAGAAGATCGAATCCGTGCGGCGCACGCAGGAGGATGCGGCTGCGAAAGGGCCGCCGGTGCGCTCGACCGGCGGCGACCTCACGATCGCGACGACTGGCGGCGGCCTCCGGATCAAGTCCGACCGGGGCCATTCGTTCCGGATCCTCGGACGGCTCTTCCTCGACCACGATTCCTACGACGCGTTCTGGGGGTCGAATGCGGAAGAGAACAAGATCCGCCGCGCGCAGCTCGTGATGATCGGCAATGCGGGCAAGCACTGGTCGTACCTGATGGCGGGCAACATCCGCCACGAGACCCAGAAGGCCTTTCTGGGCTCGGTGTACCTCAAGTACGCGGACGGCCCCTGGTTCGTCAAACTCGGCCGGGACAAGCGCCCGATCCTTCTGGAGGACCGCACCAGCATCAATTGGGCATCCACTATCGAACGCTCGCTGCTGTTCGACTTCGCGGGCCCGACCCTGCGCGACCGGCCCAAGTTCGGCGGCATCGAAGCCGGATTCGCGAGCAAGGGCTTCGGCGTGCCGATGAGCGCGCTGGTCGGGTTCTACGACAACGAGGAGGAAGAGCCTGATGGCTCCGACGTGTACGGCTTCGGGGCCCGCTGGTCCATTGCGCCTGGCATCGGCGAGGACGGCATCCTGCATGCCGGGGCCACGTTCTACGGCGTGGACTTGAAAGGCGGCAAGTTCCAGATGGAGACGGGCTTCGGCGTGAATGCCGGGGCGGCCTTCCAGACCGGCGTCCAAGCCACGGGCGACATCGATTTGCATGGACTGGAACTGGCGTATCTGCACGGGCCGTTCTCGCTGCAGGGCGAATATCTGGACATCGATTCCGACGGCTTCGGCCAAGGCTTCGGCATGGAGATGGACGGGTTCTATGCGCAGGCGTCGTACGTGCTGACCGGCGAGAGCCGCGGCTACCAGTACAAGAGCGGCATGTTCACGAAGATCCATCCGAAGCACGAATACGGCGCATGGGAAGTGGTGGCGCGCTGGGAAGATGCCGGGGTGGACATTCCAGGGCGGGCGCTGTCCGCGGAACTGGAGCGCTTGGTGCTGGGCGTGAACTGGGAGGCCGCCGCCAGCGTGCGGTTCATGCTCAACTACGTGATGGCGGAACTAGACGGCTGCTTCGGCACGATCCGAGTGAACGGGCAGGATCAGAGGACATCCTTCGATAAATGCAAGGCGGGCGACGGCAATGCCTGGTCGCTACGCGGGCAGTACGTGTTCTGAGCATACTGTGGGTGTCCGGTATAAATCGATGGGGTACTCAGGGCTGGTCTTAAGATGTCCTATGATGGAGCGCAAGGGATTTGGCCGACATGATCCACCCAACCGAGCCCAAGATATACCATATCGTGCATGTTGATCGTGTGCCATCAATCGTAGCGCATGGTTTCCTATGGTCTGATGTGGAGTCAAGAAACCGTAAGATTTCGGGAACTTCTATCGGGTTGCCCAGCGTAAAGTCTAGGCGCCGCGCCAAAGAAGTGGAATCTTGCCCTGGCCTTATGGTTGGCAATTGCGTGCCTTTCAACTTTTGCCCTCGGTCCGTGATGCTGTACGTGATTCATAAAGGGAATCTTGAGGAGTTGCCGTACTCTGGCGGACAAGGCATGATCGTGCATCTAGAAGCTGACCTAGAGCAAGCGGTATCATGGGCTAAGAAAAATGGGCTTCATTGGGCTTTCACTAGGTCAAATGCTGCATCGAACTATGCTGAATATTACGATGGTTTTGAGCAATTGGGCCAAATTGACTGGAAAGCGGTTTACGAAAATTCTTGGCAACAGCCGGAAGTCAAGGAAGCCAAGCAGGCGGAATTTCTTATCGAGAAACGCTTTCCATGGGGCCTGATTACGCGAATCGGAGTTAATACCGAACGGGTGCGCAGAGAGGTTCAAGAGGCACTGAAGAATCTAGCCGAATCTCCCGTGGTGAGCATTCAGAAAAACTGGTATTATTAGGGTAGGGAGGAGTTCATGATCCAATATAAAACGGGCAACATCTTGAAGGAAGATGCCGAAGCGCTGGTCAACACGGTCAATTGCGTCGGCGTTATGGGGCGTGGCATTGCGCTTCAGTTCAAGAAAAACTTCCCCGAGAACTTCGACAAATACAAGGAAGCGTGCCAGCGCAAGAAAGTCAAGCCTGGGCAGATGTTCGTCATTGCGACGGGCCAAACGGCTAATCCGCGCTACATCATCAATTTTCCGACCAAACGCCACTGGCGCGGCATGAGCCGAATGAAGGATATTGAAGACGGCCTAGAGGCTTTGGTTGAAGAGATTTGCAAGCACAATATTCGGTCCGTCGCCATTCCGCCGTTGGGCAGCGGGTTGGGAGGGCTTGATTGGAATGATGTGCGGCTTCGGATGGAAAGGTATTTGGGGAAATTAAGCGAGAAGGTTCTTGTGACGATATTTGAGCCTGACGGAGTTCCGGGCTCGAAGGCTGTGCGTAGCAAGAAGGTGCCGCGCATGACTTCCGGCCGGGCGGCATTGATTGGCCTGATGGACCGCTACCTAAGAAGTGGCTTGCTCGAGCCGTTTGTGACATTGCTGGAAATCCATAAGCTTATGTATTTCATGCAGTGCGTGGGTGAGCCGCTGAAGCTTTCCTACACTAAAGGCTCTTACGGACCTTATGCTGAAAATCTGCGGCATGTTCTGAATGCGATAGATGGCCATTACATCTCAGGCTATGCGGATGGCGGCGATTTGCCGCATAAGGAGATAGAACTTATCCCGGGTTCCGTTGAGGATGCGAACCGCTACTTGGAGGCACATCCGGAGACCCGAAGCCGCTTCGATAAGGTTGCCGAGTTGATTGCGGGTTTTGAGACTCCCTTTGGTTTAGAGTTGCTTTCTACGGTTCACTGGACTATAGTCAATACCGAAGCCAAGCATGTTGCCGATGTTGTGAAAGGTGTGTATGCTTGGGGGAAGAGAAAGAGGCAGTTTACTCCAAACCAGATTGAGATTGCGATTCGCGCTTTATCGAGTAAAGGTTGGGTTGATAGCGCTGTTTACTAACAGGCCAGGGCCGAGGTCACTAAGGAAAGATTCCGGCGTGCTATTGAGCAAGTTGACAGAATTGGGGGCTGATGCGGCACGGTTTGGTCGAACAGATAGCAGTCCTCGTCTGCGCGAATCAGCGCATTAGCATCCAGCAGATAGAGCTTGCTCGTGATGCTACCCGGACATGTACGGTGCTGGCGGGCGGCCTATTTGTTAAGAAAGGATTCGAGATGCTGCGGTTTGATGCCCACCACCTGCGCCGCGCCGCGCACGCGCAGGCCATGCCCTTCGGTCAAGGCTCGGAACTGGCCCAGCGCATGCAGGCGCAGCTGCACCTCCGGGTCGTCGTGGATCTTCCGGCGCCAGCCGAGCCGCGCCAAGCGGTATAATCCGCCTTGAAGGCCAAACACCTTCATCCTGGACCTCCTTCTCAGAGTTAGTCATCGATCTCGCCAAGCGAGGTCCGGGATTTAATTCTCCTCAGTCCTCAGGCAGCCCCTCCGGCTCGCCGGAGGGGCTGCCTGCCTTCGTTCTAATATGTTGGTGAACCTGCACATTGGATTTCAGAAAGACGCAATTTACTTCTGATATTGCGCGAGCATATCTGCACTCGACCTTCGATTACGAGGGCCTATGTGCTACTGGAAGCACTACGAGTGCGGTCCGATAGATCGATGTGAATTCTACGCTGATTCCGAAATCAACTTTCCACTGGCAAGTTGGCAAGAGGCGATCTTGTCAAGCATTTCGCGAGGGTAGGGAGCCATCAGTTGGAGGCGAAGTCATAAGTGCCGCAATCGTTTCCCCAATATCCGACGGGTCGAAAGAAATAGCATGGTGCCACCATCCGAACCTGCCGTCCTGATTTACCGCTTCAACCCACTCATTGAGAGCTGCCTTTTTGGCATTAACTTCGGGACCGGCCTCTCCCTTTATTTCCAGAATTAAATGCGTTCCATCTGCCAAGCGGACGATAAAATCGGGGAAGTACTTCCGAACATTGCCTTCGCAGGCATAGAGCACGAAAAAGTCAAGGTGATCATTCTTGGCAAAGGAATGGACCAGATCAGATTTTTCCATTTCGCGCTGTGCATGGGATTCCCAAGAGCTGTCAAACACGCTGTAATTAATGTGTGACTTTTTTGCCCATTCGCAGCGTCTGCCGGTATACCATGGAATCATTTGTGCGGTGGAGCCAATCGGCTTCTCCGTGTCAAAGACGAGGATCAGCCTTTGCGTGCTTTCCCTGCGTATCTCCGATAGGAAGTGGTTGACGATTTTCGTCATGTTCAAAATCATACCGATTTTTTCAGCCACTTCGTCGTTTGAAGACGGCATGTTGGTTTTCACTTTCACTTTTCCGGAACCGATGAATTGTTCTACTAGATTCACAAGCCTAGCCATAGCTATCCGTTTGTCCATTTCCCATGCAGAAAGAAGTTCTGGCGTAACGAGACTAGATGCGATTCGGAAAATGACCGTCTGTAGCCGGGTGTCGCGTGCTATCTCTTCTATTCCAAAAGTCACACCGTCGACCGCATGGGGCTTGCCAGCAATAATAGCTTCCAGTTCTGCTTCCGTAATGCATTCGGTGAGATCAATATCAAGAGGTTGGAGGTTGTCGATGTCCAAGGAAAGCCCGGTCTTGTAAGCACGGTCGATGCGAATGATGTTAGGCCAAGAGATCTCATGCTCCACTTTTTCATAGACTGGCTCGATTCTTGTTTTGGGCGGCGGCGGCGGCGGCGGCGGACCGTTCCCGCTTTCATGCGGCAGAAAAGTGAATGGCACGCCAAAGATATTGACATATTCCGCTTCTAGCAGGCCGTCTTCGCCCACTTCGTAGGAGACGCGGCGCAGCCCTCTCCCGACAACCTGCTCGCACAGCAGTTGGCTGGAAAATGCTCGCAACCCCATGATGTGCGTGACGGTTTTTGCGTCCCAGCCTTCCGACAGCATGCCAACGGAGATAACGTTTTGTATTTTCTCCCCAGGCTTTCCTTTTTCTCCGACTGTATCAACGAGTTGGCGAAGATGCTCTGCGTGGTCTTTTCTTGAGGGTTCTTCGCTTTCAATTTCCGCACGTTCCAGAACCTTGCTGTCGATCTGCAAGATGCCTTCGTCATCGCTCAATCCGCCCTCCGAATGAATCTGCTGATGCGCGAATGCATACCTGATGCGCGCAGAAGTTTCAACCCGGTTCGCCACCGTGATCATGACGGGTGGCACCTCATGCCCTTGTTCCTGCCATGCCTTCTTGACTTCCGACCAGTCGAGACCCAACAGGACGTACGCGTTGATGACCAAGTCCGGCAGGCGCTCCGATTCTTCCGCTTTCCGGTTGAGATTATCCTTGACAGTCTCGTTAGCATAGATATGGTACAGTCGCGACCGATCCTCTGTAGAGATGCTGTCATCGCGAACTGCGACACGTGGAGTCTTGACGAGCCCCGACTCGATTGCATCGGTTAGCCCGAAATCGGAGACGATCCAAGGAAAGAGTGTTTCTTCCGCCATGCGTCTGCCAGATGGCGAGAAAGGCGTGGCTGAAAGGTCAAAGCATCTCAGGATACCCACGCTTTCTTGAATGCGATCTAGGCCTCCGACCCAGACCGTTGCTTCTTCCGCGCTGTCCCGATCAGATCCGGTTCTGATGTACTTTCCCTTCGCTTCCGGGTTTACACGCCATGCGTGATGCGCCTCGTCATTGATTACAAGAATATTCTTAGCCGAAGCCAAATCTTGCAGCACCATGCGGGCATAGGCGGTGAGGCTGATTTCTGTGTGCTTGCGCCGGTCCACAGACCGGAGGTGTCTCTTCCTGATCTTCGCATCTAGTTTGTCCTGTGAATCCCATGCTAGGGCATGCCAGTTGTGGATCAAGACCTTGCCTTGGCGCAATTTTTCTCTGAGCGATGACGGAACGATATCGAAAGCGTCGTAGTAGTTATCCGGGTCGGAGATCTGCAACACTTTCAATCGGCTTTTCACGGTCAATCCAGGCGCGACGATCAAGGCGTTCTTGCTGAATCGCGTGTCGTTCGGATAGGTGGTCTTGTTCAGGAAGTTCCAAGCGATAATCATGGCCATGACGACGGTCTTTCCCGAGCCGGTCGCCATCTTGCTGCACAGTCGCTCGAACGGGCCGCCGTCGTTTGGAATATCGATTCCCACCTTGTCCGAGGCTGGCGCCTCGACCCACCAGATTAACGTCTCGATTGCTTCCAACTGACAGAAGAAAAAGCGCCTCCCGTCTTTTTCCCTGATGCCTGTCCAATGCTCCAGAAGGCGCTTGGTGATGCCTGTGACTCCAGGGTATTCGGCCTGCCGCCATTCGCGCACCCGGATTCGGATTCGGTTGACCAACTCGGCCTCAATGAAGCGTCCGGGGTCGTCGTGCCCTTTGAATTTTGGGGTAGCCGTGAGGTATCCGGCGGGACGGCGGCCTCCCTGAAGGTCGAACTGCTTGGTTTCCCGGTCGTATTGCCAGTAGTGCTCCGGCTCCCGGTAGGGGCTGTTGACAATCAGTTTATCGATTCCTTTGGCCATGAGAGAACTCAGGTATTTAGGAGGCTTGCCGTTATTCCGCTTGCCGATTTTCTTCAGGCACGAAAAAAGAGGGAGATTCCGCCCAAACAATTCGGCCGTTCCTGATCCAGTAATGGCATCTGCAGGCAGAGTCGGTGACGAGGACGGATGGAGAAAGGGTCAACGCTCCGTCGCGGCTTTCCGTTATTTTCCACCTCTTCTCGAATTCTTCGGAAATCTCCAAGTGTACTACTTTCGCACATTTTTTGCGAGGGCAGACTACTGCGGCATAGTAAGGGTGCTCGCGGCCTCCGATAATGTATATCGTGTCCCGTTGTGGCGTGCTAGGAAGATCTTCCACCCATTGGGTGCGATACTTCCGGAAGCGTTCCAGAAAGTTTCTAATTCCGGTCAGCATTGCGCTTCAATTGCTGAATCAGAAAGCTTGCGTCGCCCATGCCGGCGTATTTGTCGAACAGAGAGGATTCCACTGCTTCCGCCGCTTTCGTCTCGCAGTAGCCATGGACCACCCTGAAACGTTGTTCGGAGAACTCTTCGTTATCATCCAGACGAAATCCGTGCACGCGCGCCAAGAAATCGTTGAACGCCATGCATGCGGCCTGCATATTAATCGAAATCACCGCTGGTTGATCTTCGCCTACTTCGGCTAGATAGCCGGCCATTCGCTGCTGTTCGTAGTATTCGGGGTTGGTCCGATGCCAGTTTTCCGCTGTCAGTTGCTCGCTCGTGTAACTGCCTCTAGCCATCAGGCCGGCATTTCCCGGATGCATGTAATGCGCTACAGCGTCGGCTTGGGTGATTCCGCCTTCGGCATCCGCCTCGAGATTTACCCCAACATCAAAATATGGAAGAAAGTATGCTGATGCGATGCACTCGAGCTGATAGCGACCCTCGGCCGAATCGACGCAGCCGAACAGCACGTCGCATTCTACGAGCATTTCAAGAATACTTGGTTCGGAAATTCGTGCTTGGGCAGATTCGACCTTGACTCCCGTTCCCATGCGCCGAACAGCTCGCTGAAGAACCGCAACTTTCGGCTCCTGTTTCTTGGTGTCGTTGTGCGTCGCGTTGATGATGCGGTTGAGGTTCTTCTCCTCAACACAGTCCGGGTCGATGATGGTCAAGTGTCCGATGCAGTTGCGTGCAAGAAGTTCAGTGATAATGCTGCCGGTCCCGGAGCACCCCACAACACCGACATGCATGCTACGCAAGCAGTCGAATGTTCCTTTGCCGAAGGTTTGATGGATTTTGACTCCTGCTCCTATTGTGTGCTTCGGTGTCGCACCGCGATTCCAGATTTGAATGTTCTGGCCGACCACGCTGACGCTTCGGATGGAGGAAAATCGTCCTCGGGCGTTGACCAGCCTGGCGATGATCTTTCCAGATGGCAGCATAATGGAAGACCCATTCGGCCTGCCATCATCGAACCAGTTACACACGGAACGGAATAGTTCTCGGTCATTTTTATCATCTGTAGAAGAAAAATCATCGCACCCGTTGGGATGGCTATGAATGGTAACGATGGATAATTTTTTCTTGTCGATTTCCTCAATTCTTTCCGGTGGGAAGCATGCGGCGAATGGCCACGAAACATGTGCGCCGGTCCTCATCTCGCAAGCTTCGGCAGGAATGAAGATAAATTTATGGGCGATTAGTCTGAAGCCGGAAGATCCTCGCCCGTGGTGACATAGAATGACGGCAGCATTTTCCTTTTGATCTTCCGTGCACAAATGCCTGAACAGCTTTTCGTGCTGGTTTTCCGTGAGTGCCAGCGAGTGGTTCACAGGCTGCCTACGGAGTAGCCGGAAGTTCGGATTGCAACTGGTTACGCATTACGGTCAAATGGGTCGAGATATTGTCGATGCCGGGCCGCCACTCATAATGGCGTGACCACATTTGCCAGTTCCTACCAAAATGACATGCTACGGCCAATGCATGGATTTCGTGCCCATCCAGACGCTTGACGTGAGGGTCAAAATAAAACATGTCGATGCCGCTGGCAGGATAGCCTTCTGGAATTAGTAGCATGAGGTCAGCTTGGTCGGGGCCATAGCCTACGGGCACAGGATAGTTCGGAATCAGTATCCCAGATGCTCCGGGCTCTTGCAGCCATTCCCATCCGCTATCTCCAAACTGCCCGACCAGATATTCTATATCTTCAGGCTGCAGTTCCATCGCTTTGCCCTTGTTGCGCCTGTTTCTTGGCCGTTTCGAACCGCTCGACTCCTAGCTTGGCGAGATCGACGACCTGATCCTTTTCCACGGGCTTGCGCCGTCCGCCGCAGAACTTCTGGTTGAGCGACCATTCGGCGTAATCTTTGCCGGCCAGCGCCAGTATTTCCTGTCCAGACAATTCAGACTTGTCAACGGTGAACCTTTCCCCATCGATCTTGAGTCTGTAATGCTTCTGGCCCCGTGGAGGTCTGCGCCCCTTTTTAGCGCATTCCTCCAAGTCGATCACCTCGTCATCACTCAAAGGGATCGTGATGTAGCAGTCGGACTCCTGTATGACCAGCGTCCATTCCGGGGAGATGAAGACATCTGCCTGCCCGGATAGGTCGACGAACAGTTTTGCGTCGGGAAGTTCCTCGTCTAACCCGCACAGGTCGGCTCCCGTCAGCTTGGCCACCGCAATCTCACGCGTGATTTGTTCCCCATTCAGTTTTGGGCGAGTCGGTTTTCTGAGCGTAGGATTCTCGCCTATGTCGGCATTAATTCTGTCTGAAAAAATGACTTCGCCACCATGCAGGATGATACGGTCGTCGGGTAGAACGGGGACATCTATATCGCCTTCCTTATCGAGGTACAACCATTCGGAGCCCGGTTCTATGCTGGCTCTTTCGTAGAGTATTCCGCCAGCGACAACACCTCGAGGAACCTCAAGGTTCTGTCCATTGATAGTGATATTCGCGACATTATTCATGGTCGGGTTGTCTCAACTGCTGGTGGGCCTCCCGTGACGTGTAAATTCTAGCATCTTTTCTGTTGTGCTTCTTGGCCACCCTGAGCAACTTATTCTTCCTTTCACCGGGTTTCCCACCTCCGTCAATGATGTCCGCCCGGTCATTTGTAATCAGTATTCGATTCTTTTCGATGGCCACATACACGAAAATCCTGTCGACTGAGCTGCCAGATTTTCTGGCACCCGCAACGATGTTCTTAATTGCCCGCATTAATGCACCATTTTGATCGACTGGGATCTGCACTCTTGACCGACGGTCTGGGAGAAACCAGTCTTCGAGCCGGTATCGGTGATGCTCTTGACTTTCCACCTTACGGTATTCATACCACTTCCTTTCATATTCGCGCTCGATTTTGCCACCGGCATCTACGATGAGGCTAACACGACGGCCGTCATCCGTTTCAGATACGCTGTTCAAAAGCTCGCCTATGTGGTTTTCCTCATTAATCTCTGGGTGGAACAGGTGCAGGAAAATATTCGTATCTATGGCGATACAGTCGTTCGTAAGACTATTCTTCATCGTCGGCTCCGCGCTGGTATTTTGCGGCGCCAAGCCTTAATCCCTCCCCGATGTTCGCGCCAAAGAACTCTAAAGGCAACCCGTCTTCCATTCCTCCATTTTCGTCAATGCTGAGATTTCGCACCACAGCCTGTCCATCCCGGAAGTCGAAGAAAGCGACAGAAACATCATCAGGCACCAAGCCGCCATGTTCTTCCCCCAGTGCGATAAGGGTACGCAATCTGAGTAGTATGTTGTCGCTATGCGTTTCAATAATGGAATAGACCTTTTGCTGTGTCCACAATTTTGCGAAGAAACTTCCTAGTTCCAGTTGTGCAGTTGGATGGACCTGCGCTTCGGGCTGCTCGACGATTAGGGTCGCGTAGCGTTTCATCATTGCGCCTTGCACAAAAAATGGAAGGCACTGGCTTACGCCAAATCCGAAATCAGCAATATTTGTTGTACAACCTGTGTTGCTATTGGTTGCGTAGCAAAACAACAAATTTCTCGCTTTCTCGAACGATATGTTGCTTACGTTGATTACGTTTTCCAGATATTCCTGTATAAAGTCATAGCGAGACCGCTTCGCTTGCTGGCTGACAAGTTCATGCAAAAGATGGAGAGTTCGCTGTCCGAAATCGTTGGAATGAGTGGCTTTCGCCTTCTTCTGGAATGCAGTGGAGAGCTCTGCCGTGAGCGGAGAGATATGCTGTATCGACTTAATTTGATCAGATAAAAAGTTTCGGCATGCTTGCTCAGCTAAGAGTTTATACACGCTCTCATCCCGGGTGTCTTTTGATCCGCGCGAAAAGTCCAAAAAACGGCTGTTTTCATCGATTTTCATGTCCAATGAAAGAATCTTCTGATCATCAACCCAAGCCTTCATTACGCTGGTGCCTCGGCCACCGAGCGTTTTCCTATAGGCAATTTTCGCGCCAGTCTCAAAGTGCACGCTCTCATGCGTGGGTTTGATGGCCTCATCGTCTTCCAGTTTGCTTATGTACAGGCCCAGCCCATCGCCATAGCTGGGCGGGGATTTGACCTTTAGCGAAAAGTTCAAGTCTTTTTTGGAAGGCTTCTTACGTTTGGAAAATTTCTTATGCTTGAGATCATAGAGATCGCCAAGATCAACTGCTGGCCCGGAGGCTTCCAAAAAAGCATCGCTCGAATCGATGGACTGATTCAGCATCAGCAGGAACTTGATGATGGAGGATTTTCCGGCGTTGTTCTTGCCGATAAGGACAGTGATAGGCCTGAAGCGGATTACTACCTCATTATCAAATATCCTGAAATTGGACAATTTAAGTTCCTCAAGCATGATAAGTCACCCGATTGCTCTGATGTTGGTGCCGCTCACTTCGTACCAGAATCG
Source organism: uncultured candidatus Poriferisulfidus sp. (assembly GCA_963668445.1). Classification (GTDB taxonomy): domain Bacteria; phylum Pseudomonadota; class Gammaproteobacteria; order Poriferisulfidales; family Poriferisulfidaceae; genus Poriferisulfidus. Next base: position 17,529 of record OY764335.1, on the reverse strand, counting down.
TCGGCACTGGGAATCCGTACGCCTTTGAATTGTTCGACGACTTTTAGGCTTTCAGTCCCGCGGTCGTCGACGATCTTGACCGCAATCCGCTGGCGCTCGCCCAAGTCGAAGGGTAGCGATACAGTGCCTGTGTATATTGAGATCAGGTCCTCGTCGATTTCCGCCCTGAGGTTCTTGGCCAATTTGGACCAATCGTTCTTCTGCCCGGGCATGGGGAAGAACACTTGGCTGGGGTACAGGCTCCGGCCGTCGTAATCGGTGTCCAGCATCCAAGCCACGATCTTGTCTTCGCCTCCAGACTCGATTTGGCCAGTCTCCACATTGAAGTAGTCAAAGCCCCGGACCGATGCCAGCCACTTACCCGTATTCTCGCCCCTGCGGATGTGTTCTAGTTTCACATCGGGCTGGCCGACCATCCAGAAGCTTTCGCTGCCGGTCTTACGTTTCAGGTCGTCGGTCTGCAGATCGGCATTCATATTGACTTTCAGAAGGGCGATCCCCGGCCAGTCGGTTTCATCGATGTCTTTGGCCGCTTCGGGGTCGAATTGGAAGGCCGCGAAGATAATGAGTTCTGGCGATGGACGGAGCTTTTGGGCTTCTTGTAAAGCCAGTTCCACCTGCTTGGGCCCTAATGGTGAATGTTCAGGCCCGAATGAAATGACAGCACGTATGGACTCGAACTTATCCTCCTCGGCACCTTCGGCTTCTTGTTCATTCGGCCGTGTCGCCGCATCCGCGTGCAAATGATGATGAGATAGAGGTTCGACACGGCTGAACATGATTTTCTGGCCGCCCTTCCCGCGGATGCCGCTCTTCAGCAGTTCATCGCGCCACTCGCTCTGCCGCAACGTTTCTCCAGAGCGAGCAATAGATACATCTGGGAGGGCTAGTGCGCTTCCGGTATCGTCGGCCGGCGAGTCGTCGTTACGTTCACTTAGGCTGGCAACCCTTTCCGAATAAGGAGCAGGAACGGCCTCGACGGTAAACGGGCCGGTGACGCGGGAGCATCCAAATTCCTCCAGAGGCTGGTCGTACAGTTCTACAATCGTGGGCGGGGCATCTTCGGCTAGGGTCTTCGGGGAAACCGTGTCAACGGTGTGGCACACAAAGCCGCTGCCGATGCCTTCGTCAGGCCGCCGGAGTTGGTAGTAGTCGAAATGGGCGGTCATCAGGCGATGCTTCGCCAGAGCCAAGGCGATTCTGGATGTATCGCAGGTAATCCATCGGCGGCCCCATTGTTCGGCGACGTACGCCGTAGTGCCGCTTCCACAAGTTATGTCCAGTACCAAGTCGCCGGGATCCGTTGCCATAAGCAGGCAGCGCTGAACGGCTCGGGTCGCGGTTTCCACGACATACCGCTTGTCGCTCGGGTACATTTGGGCAGGCCAGACATTGCTGATGCGCCGCCCGGGCACTTCGTTTTCGTACTTCTTCCACCTCAGAGCTCCTTGTCTCTCCATGGTTTCGAGACGTCCCAGTTCGCCAAGACGGCTCAGGCCGTCATGAGAGATCGACCAATGTCGATTTTTGCCGCAGTCATAACTCTTACCGTTCCACTTGAACGGTTCGGAGCGGCCAGTGGGAGAGACGCCTTGGGATTCCAAGCTAATACGCCCATAGATTCTATCTCCCTTTTGCAAATGATGCTCTGGGTCGAAACGCTCTTCCGCGGTCGGTTTTCGACACTTTCCATTGGCCTCCTCAATCCCAACATAAGAACTGAAGAAGTCGATTATCTCTGCCCGCGTCAGTTTTTCATACAGTTGCCTATACTTCACCTGCTTCCGGTCTTTGGCATACCATAGCAGATAGTCCGCCACTTGGGGCAGATGTGCGGTGGAACTGCCGCTCGTTGTGGCGAATGTTATCGTCGCGAGACGGTTTTCTGCGCCGAAGATCTCGTCCAGCGCCATGCTAACCCGGTGGACGTTTTCGTCGCCGATTTGCACGAAAATACTGCCGCTCGGGTGTAGCAGTTCATGTGCTAGCAGAAGGCGGTCACGCAAATATGCAAGATAGGAGTGGATGCCAAGTTCCCAAGTGTCCCGAAATGCCTTGATCATTTCCGGTTCAGTGGACAGGTCTCCGTCTTTGCCGTCGGTCGCCGAACGTTTGTTGACAAACGGCTGGAAGTTGCTTCCATACTTAATGCCGTAGGGCGGGTCGAAATAGACCAGTTGTACCTTGTCCGCCATATTTTCTTTCTGTAGCAGCGAATTCATTACCAACAGGCTGTCACCGGCGATCAGGCGATTGCTCCAGCCGTCACGGTGCTTGTAGAACTCGATCGCTTCGCGGAACGGCCGGGATTCCTCAAAGAGGCTGCCCATGTGGTCCGTCGTTCGCTCCTTACGGACCGCCTCAAGGATGGTTTTGGGATCGATGCGCTCGTGCACATGCAGGCTGACAGTGGGAACTTCAAAACTGCTGCGCTCGGACTTTCCGGCCCAGTCGAGCTGCGGGTCCAAATGCGGGTCATACCCCCAGACTTTCCGCTCGGCATCTGGATCGTTCTCAGGCGTAACCAGTCCGATTGGTGGATTGTTGGCACGCTCCTCGTCGGTATGCGTGTACTGGGAAATCTGTTTTGGCTTTTTGCGCATTTCCGCTTGTTGGGTGCATGCTGCCGACAGCGCCGGCAAACGGCGGGCGATGGATAGATTGTACTGAAAACGCCAAAAGCAGCAAAATCCACATTATATTTTGCTGCTATTGGCGAGCAAGCCCCCATATAAAAATAATTCTAAATCAAATAGTTATGAAGCTTTATACCAGCAGGCATCGGAACGGCCCCGCAAGGCGGCCTGGATTATGGAAGCGCGAAATTCGGAAAATCCCGCGAGGCGAGCGACGCAAGTCATCAGAACGGTAAGGTAGTGGAGTTTATTCCTCCATATTTAGGGCAATCGGATTGCTCTGAACGCATGATCACACATGCGTTGGGACCGTGGATATAATTCCAGTGAACAGAACGAGGATTGAGGGATATGTCTGCCAAGCTGTCGCTATAATCCCCTAAAAGCTCTAGGCGTTTTTAGAAGATTTGAGCATGTTAAAGCATATAAAACCACCCGAAGTGGAGATTCCCGAAGATGGGGATCCGTTCGCGAACGATCTTCTCGAGCGCAAAGAGTCGGCTGAGGTTCTTACCCACATCATTCAGTCATTTGAGGGTTCGTGCACCATATCAGTTGATGCCGAATGGGGGCGGGCAAAACCACGTTCCTCAATATGTGGAAACAACATTTGCGCAATCAGGGGTTCCCTGTTGTTGAATTTAATGCTTGGCAAACTGATTTTGCTGGCGACCCTTTTATTGCCTTGTTAAGTGAATTGACTGACGGCTTGGACACATTGAGCGGAAACAAGTCTGAAGACTTAAGTGAAAACATTGTTCAATTAAAAAAGGTTGGAGAAAAAATACTACAAGAACTCACACTGAGTGCGATTCGAGTGGGCACATCAGGCATGATTGATCCAAAAGTGTTGCTGGAAGAGCCCGACCGTTCCTGTGCTGAGATAAGACTTAATGAATATCGCGATACTCGAGAATCGTTCAGAAAATTTAAAGAGGCTTTAAGAAGTACGGCGACCCTAGTGCATGATAAGAAGAACAAACCTTTGATTGTAGTTATTGACGAACTGGATAGATGTCGCCCCTCTTATGCCATTGAGCTTCTTGAGGTTGCCAAACATTTGTTTTCTGTCGACTACATCGTGTTTGTGCTGGCAGTTAATCATGAAGAACTTTCCCATTCAGTCAAAGTTCTATACGGCGGAGAATTCAATGCCAAGGGCTACTTGCGTCGTTTTTTCGACTTGGACTTCCGCCTTCCCGAACCTGATCGTGATCGATATATTGAGGCAATGTTTTTGAAGGCTAAGATTCCTAGCTATTTTGCACAGTTGCCAGATGAGAATTCAATTTATAATACCGTATATGGGCCATTAAGTCGTGCTCCTATTGATGCAGGGTCAGGTTTTGGCTCTGAAACCGCATTGAAATGGCTTCAGGCTTTCTTTGGCGCATCGGATATTAATCTCAGGCAAATAGCGCAAGCCGTGAATCGTCTAGGCGTGATGCTCTCTTCACTGAGTAGAGATGAGCGGTCGTTTGCCTCGGCAGCATTTGTGGCTCTAATTCTAAGGACGATCGATTCGGAGTTGTACCATGATTTTATTAATGGCCGGGCTACTGATTTGGAAGTCGCTAATAGGGTGTTGGGCCATCCGGGCAGGAGAGCCGTACGCCAAGATCACGTAGGTCACGTGTTTGAGGTAATGCTCATGCTTGCGTGGATTGAAGTGTCAGAAAATCATTCCCAGAAGATTGGCGACAAGATGGAAACTCCGCTATTAAAACAGCATGAGCTGGCCATGGATGGTCACCAAGAAACAAGCGCTCTTCTTGGAATTGACCGCGAGAATGCAGGAAGGGTAGTGGCCTTGTCTGGAGATATGTGGCAAAAAGTCTCATTTGCCGGAGCCACATATGGATTTAAGTTTTCATTTAGACGGCTTGAGTTAATAATGAAAAGTCTTGTTGACGAACCGGAACAATAAGCCGATATTGTTGACGGCCATGCTAAATTCAACTCACGTCACCGTTTGCACTTAAAGTCGATTCAGTCTCTTGAACGCTTCGGACCAAGCCATCAAGCGTCCTGATTGTGTTGATGATGCAGGCAAGCCTAATTTCGTCGCCCTATTCCACCTCGTCCTTGCTTCAGTGCCCCGAAGTGCGCGGCTAGCCTAGCGCATCACTCAATAAGCGGCACGGTGTACATCAGCGACCCGATGGCCCCGTCGTTCCCCTTGAAATTGGCGTGGCACATCACGCATCGTTCCAAGACGACAGGGACGGCCGTCGCCTTGCGCAGATAGCGCCGATCTTCGATGGTGGCCACTTCCTCATGGGTCGCCGCGCCGCCGAGAATCTTCTCCTTTGCCGCTTCCTCGAAGGCATCCTTCGGCGCGTTGACGCCCGGATTGACCAGAACGTCGGTGAGTCCGACCAGGCGCACCTCGTGATGGCCGGCCTCCTTCATGGCGTCGAAGATCTCCTTCGCCGCGCTTGCGCCCGAAAACTTGGACGGGTCGGTCACGTACTTGTCCGTGATCAGGACGATGGCGGTCTTGTAGAGCGTGTCCAGCATTTCGATGTTCTGGCGCGTACGGGTGACGGCCGGGTCCTCGTCTGCGGCAATGGCATCATGGGCTAAAACCAGAGACAGGCCGATGGAGGCCAGTCCGGCAAAAAGGCAATTACGCTGCTTCATGTCGTTCCTCCTGCGGCAGTGCTTGCGTAAGGATTATACATACGGCACCTCCTGTGGCATCACTTTCGGATGGGTTGGCAACACCGGCGGGGGCATCGTCGCTGTCTTCATTTTGGTGCTGATTCTGTCTGGCCATTGTATATAATCCCCATCGTTTCTTGTGTCCATGTACGATGGCTATGGGGAAACCGACTATGAATTCCAATCTGACTCAGGATGAAGCGGATGCTCTCATGGAGATTGAGAAGCATCGGGCAAATGAGGGTACGTACGCTTACCCGAGTTTGGGAGGGCACGTGTCGATTCCGCTGGTCTCGGCCGACCGTCGTGAATCCTTTCGGCTTGACCTGCGCAAGGCTCGACTTGACCTTTCCAAAGGAACCTACCAGAATCGAGGCAGGCAGGTGGTGATTCTGGCGCGGCTTGATTTTGGCGGAGCACCGCATCGTAATCCAGACGGTGAGGAAATTGGATCCCCACATCTCCATCTGTATCGCGAGGGCTTTGCGGACAAATGGGCATTTCCAGTTCCGGAAGACAAGTTCCCGAACTTGGATGATGCATGGCTGACGCTGGAGGATTTCATGCGATACTGCAATATCGTAAAGCCGCCCCAAATTCAAAGAGGCTTGTTCTCATGATCGCGGATGTGCAATCGCAACTCGACCAGTACTGGCAATGGCTTCGAGATCGCACAAGCCTGCGTGAGGTTGCAGACTGCATCGAGATCACCACTCCCTATTTGGACCGGCATAATGATTGCTTTCAGATCTATGTGAAGCGGGAAAACGGCCAGTTTGTGCTGACGGATGACGGTTATGTGATTGAGGATCTAGAAATGTCCGGCTGCAAGATAGACAGTTCAAAGCGGCAGGACCTATTCAAGACGACACTCAATGGCTTTGGTGTCCAAGCCAAAGGAAAAGCGCTTGAAGTTCGGGCTTCGCCGGACAACTTCGCCGTGCGCAAACACAGTCTTGTGCAAGCGATGCTTGCCGTCAACGATCTCTTTTGTCTAGCCTCTTCCACGGTTGCCAGCTTGTTCCATGAAGATGTGACCGCGTGGCTGGACCTTGCTCAGGTTCGTTACACGCCCAACGTCAAATTCACAGGGAAAAGCGGGTTCGATCACCGCTTCGACTATGTCATTCCCAAATCGCCCGACGCTCCCGAGCGCATATTGCGTGCCATCAACCGTCCCAACAGAAATGCCGCTCAGGCGATGATATTTTCTTGGACTGACACAAAAGAGAGGCGCGCCTCGGATTCTTGTGCATACGCGATTCTGAATGATTCTGAACAGGATGTTTCGGAAAGTGTGTTGGATGCGATGCGCAACTATGGCGTAAGTCCACTCATGTGGTCTGGTAGGGACAAGGTTCGCCAGCAGCTTGCTGCGTGATGTTTATGAACGGAAGAACTGCAAGCCAAAGCTCTGCCAGTGCAGGAGTTTGGGCGAGAAGTACCTTGCCCAACATGTCGATGGGTTCGCAGGCCGGCATAACCTCCGCCCTCTTGGCACAATCGGCCAGATGACAAAAATTATCCGTAACATGAATGGCAAGCAGTTGCTTTACGAGCGACTGGTCGCGTAGGAGCTATATATGGTGCCCCCCCCCCCCCCCCTGCAACTGGAAAAATCGGACGATTTGGACAGGCGACAATCTCGACATAATGCGCGGGATGAATTCAGAATCAGTTGATCTGATCTATTTGGATCCACCTTTCAACTCCAATGCAAACTACGCCGCGCCAATTGGCAGTCAGGCGGCTGGCGCTGCATTCAAAGATACATGGGGACTGGACGACATAAACTTGGCATGGCATGGAGAAATAAAGCACGAGTATCCCGGGCTATACGAACTTCTGAACACAACACGCGCAACTCACGGCGACTCGATGATGAGTTACCTTATCTATATTGCTATCCGATTGATAGAAATGAAGCGGTTACTAAAACCGACCGGAAGCATATATTTGCACTGCGATCCTACAGCGTCCCACTATCTCAAGCTGCTTATGGATAGCGTGTTTGGAAGAACAAGTTACAGAAATGAGATTGTTTGGAAACGAACGAGTGCTCACGCACTTGAGCATCGTACATACTCAAAGATTACGGACAGAATTTTGTACTACTCCGTCAGCAACAAACCGATATGGAATCCACCATACGATGAATACAGTAAGGAATATATAAAATCTGCATTTAGGTATTCGGACAAACACGGGGAATATGGTATAGGGGATCTTACTGGTGGCAAGGCAGGAAGCGAATATGCCTATTTACCGTTCGGTGGAGCGTCGCCATCTTCTGGCAGGGCTTGGGCACCCCCGCCCCGCGAGAAATTTCCTCCCAGCGCACGAGCATTGATACCTAAAAGTTATGAGGACATGGATGCGCTTGAAAAATGCAAGGCATTAGACGAGGCGGGGCTTATTTATTGGTCTAAAAACCGAAAACCTAGTTACAAGAAATACCTGACAACAATGAAAGGTATTCCAGCGGCCGATTTGATTTTGAATATTCCGCCAGTAAAAGGCAAAGAAGCAACCTGTTATCCGACACAAAAACCGTTGAAATTGTTACGGCGGATTATCTGTGCATCCAGCAATACTGGAGATATGGTGCTGGATCCGTTTGCAGGATGCGCCACCGCTTGCGTCGCGGCTGAAATTGAAAGGCGGCAATGGGTCGGCATTGATATTTCACCAAAGGCAGCCGACCTTGTAAGAGAACGAACACGGAAAGAACTGGGGATGATATTCAAGGTGCATCACCGTGTGGATATTCCTGAACGAACAGATTTGGGACGAATCATTCCGTACAACAGTTCGGCAAATAAAAAGTGGCTTTATGGAGAACAAGGTGGATACTGCAACGGATGCGAACATCACTTTGAAGTGAGGAACATGGAAGTAGACCATATCATTCCACGTTCCAAAGGCGGAACCGACCATATCAGCAACCTGCAATTGCTGTGTCCTGCTTGTAATTCTCTGAAGGGAACAAAGACTCATGAAGAGTTGCTGGCGATGCTAACCAATAAGGGGTGGATCAAGGAGAAAAAGGCAGCATAAAACCCAACACATTGCTGAAATCCGCGTTATATGGCTGCCGAAGTTGCGCGTTGCCGCCGCCAAGCGGATGTAAAGTCTCACTCGTGCCGACATGGTACGGTGTCCGGATATCGGCCGCCCCGCTCTCGATAGGATATTGTCTCCGGGCAATGCTGCCGTGAACTTGCTGCCCATGAGCAGGGCGGCGGAGGTGCTCGGCAAGCGACCACATGTCCATCTGGCGGACAAATCCTCCTAAATCCCTCTCTCGCCCGCTACGGGCTATAATTCAGTTCTGTAAACCCGCTGGGTGAAGCCTTGGGCCGGAAGCTTATGGAATTGCTGTTCATCGCCGTCTTTTTGGGCGCTATCGTTGCCGCCATCGCCAGTGCCAAGGGGCGCTACGGCAGCGCCGCTTTCGGCTGGTTCCTGTATGGGTTCCTGCTGTTCCCGGTGGTCCTGGTTCATGTGCTGTGCGTCCGCCCGCAGGCCAAGGAGGCGAACGGATGCTGAACGAATACTTGGCGGTGCTGCTGTTTCTGGCCCTCGGGGTCGGCATCGGCGTGGGCATGCTGATTCTGGGGCATCTGCTGCCGCCGCGGGCGCCTTCTCCGGAGAAGGAGCAGCCGTACGAGTGCGGCTTCGAGGCGTTCGAGGATTCCCGCATGAAGTTCGACGTGCGCTACTACCTAGTGGTGATCCTGTTCGTGCTGTTCGATTTGGAGGTGGCGTTCCTGTTCCCGTGGGCGGTGGCGCTGGAGCATATCGGCGCGTACGGCCTGATCGCCATGGGCGTGTTCCTGCTGATTCTGGCGATCGGCTTCGTCTACGAATGGCGCCGGGGGGCTCTCGAATGGGATTGATGGAGAAGCTGCACCCGCAGCCGGACGAGGCGCCGCTGCAGCAGGGCTTCATGGTGGCCAGTGCCGACCAGCTCGTCAGCTGGGCGCGCTCCGGGTCGCTGTGGCCGATGACCTTCGGTCTGGCCTGCTGCGCGGTGGAGATGATGCACGCCGGCGCGGCGCGCTACGATCTGGACCGCTTCGGCATGCTGTTCCGCCCCAGCCCGCGCCAGTCCGACGTGATGATCGTGGCGGGCACGCTGGTCAACAAGATGGCCCCGGCCCTGCGCCGCGTCTACGACCAGATGCCGGACCCGAAATGGGTGATCTCGATGGGCTCCTGCGCCAACGGCGGCGGCTACTACCATTATTCCTACTCCGTCGTGCGCGGCTGCGACCGCATCGTGCCGGTGGACATCTACGTGCCCGGCTGCCCGCCGACCGCGGAGGCCCTGCTGTACGGCATCATGCAGCTGCAGCGCAAGATCCGCCGCACCCGCACGCTGGCGCGCTGAATGGCCGGCGCGGACGCTTGGGACGCCGCTCAGGCCGAGTGGCTGGGGGAGCGGGGCGAGATGCGCGCCGACTGCGACGGCCCGTGCGCGGTCATCGGGGCGGCCGATCTGCTGGACGTGATGCGCCATTTCCGCGACGACGAGGACTGCCGCTTCGAGCAGCTGATGGATCTGGCGGGGCTGGACTACGCCGAATACGGCCGGGCCGAGTGGGGCACGGACGAAGCCACCGCCGCCGGCTTCTCGCGGGCGGTGCGCCCGGCCGCCTCCGCGCGCTACTCCTTCGAGCATCCGCATCCGCCGGTGGCGGACGAGGGCCGCTTCGCGGTCGCCTACCAGCTGCTGTCGCTGACCCGCAACCGGCGCCTGCGCGTTTTGGCGCGCTGCGCGGACGGCGCCTGGCCGAACCTGCCGTCGGTACGCGGCCTGTGGCCGTGCGCGGACTGGTACGAGCGCGAGGCGTTCGACCTGTTCGGCATCGTGTTCGAGGGGCATCCAGACCTGCGGCGCCTGCTGACGGACTACGGCTTCGTCGGCCATCCGCTGCGCAAGGACTTTCCGCTGAGCGGGCATGTCGAAGTGCGCTACGACCCGGATCTGCGCCGCGTGGTCTACCAGCCGGTGACCATCGAGCCCCGGGTCGGCGCACCCAAGGTGCTGCGCGGAGAGGGGCATGGCTGAGATCCATAACTACACGATGAACTTCGGGCCGCAGCATCCGGCCTCGCACGGCGTGCTGCGTCTGGTTCTGGAGCTCGACGGCGAAGTCGTGGAGCGCATCGATCCGCACATCGGCCTGCTGCACCGCGGCACCGAGAAGCTGGCGGAGAGCAAGCCGTACAGCCACAGCATCGGCTACATGGACCGGCTCGACTACGTGTCCATGATGTGCAACGAGCACGCCTACGTGCGGGCGATGGAGCAGCTGCTCGGCGTGGAGCCGCCGATCCGGGCGCAGTACATCCGCACCCTGTTCGACGAGATCACCCGCATCCTCAACCATCTGCTGTGGCTGGGCGCGCATGCGCTGGACATCGGCGCGATGAGCGTGTTCCTGTACGCGTTCCGCGAGCGCGAGGACCTGATGGACTGCTACGAGGCGGCCACTGGGGCGCGGATGCATGCGACCTACTACCGCCCCGGCGGCGTGTACCGGGATCTGCCGGATGCCATGCCGCGCTACGCGCCGTCGAAGTTCCGCTCCAAGCGCGAGATGCGCCGCCGCAACCGCGACCGCGAAGGCAGCCTTTTGGACTTCATCGATGCCTTCATCGAACGCTTCCCCGGCTGCATCGACGAGTACGAGACGCTTTTGACGGACAACCGCATCTGGAAGCAGCGCACCGTGGACATCGGCGTCGTCAGTCCGGAACGCGCCTTGCAGCTGGGCTTCACCGGGCCGATGCTGCGCGCCTCCGGCATCTCTTGGGACCTGCGGCGGCGCCAGCCGTACGCGATGTACGAGGCGATGGAGTTCGACGTGCCGGTCGGCTCCAACGGCGACTGTTACGACCGCTATCTGGTGCGCGTCGAGGAGATGCGGCAGTCGACCCGCATTCTGCGCCAGTGCGCGGACTGGCTGCGCGCCCATCCGGGCCCGGTGATGACCGACGACCGCAAGGTGGCGCCGCCGCCGCGGGAGGAAATGAAGCACGACATGGAAGCGCTGATCCATCACTTCAAGATGTTTACGGAAGGCTTCTCCCTGCCGGTCGGCGAGACCTACGCCGCGGTCGAGCACCCGAAAGGGGAGTTCGGCATCTATCTGGTCTCCGACGGCGCCAACAAGCCGTACCGCCTGAAGATTCGAGCGCCCGGCTTTCCGCATCTGGCGGCCATCGACGAGCTGGCGCGCGGGCATATGCTGGCGGACGTGGTGGCGCTGCTCGGCACGCTGGACCTGGTGTTCGGGGAGGTCGACCGGTGAGCAGCGTGCTGACGCCCGAACTGCTGCGGCGCATCGATGCCTGGGTGGCGCGGTTTCCGGTCGAGCACCGCCGCTCCGCCGTGCTCGGCGCCCTGCGCGAGACGCAGCAGGAATACGGCCACCTGACGCCGGAGCGCATGGACGCGGTGGCCGCGCATCTGGGCATCCCCGCCATCCAGGCGTACGAGGTCGGCTCGTTCTACACCGGCTTCGTGCACGCGCCGGTCGGCCGCCACACGGTGGCGGTGTGCACCAACATCTCCTGCTGGCTGCGCGGCGGCGAGGAGCTGCTCGCGCATCTGGAGAAGACGCTGGGCATCGCGGCCGGCGAATCGACCCCCGACGGCAGAATCTACCTGAAGCAGGAAGAGGAATGCTTGGCGGCATGCTGCGGGGCGCCGATGATGCAGGTGGACCACGTCTACCATGAGGACCTGACGCCGCAGGAGGCGGCGAGGATCTTGGAGGGGCTGCCGTGATCCTGCAACGCAACGAGATGTGCTTCGCCACGCTGGACAGCGACAAGCCGTGGGCCTTGGCGACCTACGAGGCGCACGGCGGCTACCGTGCCTGGCGGAAGATTCTGGCCGAACGCCCAAAGCGGCGCGAGGTCGTCGAGGCGGTCAAGAAATCCGGGCTGCGCGGGCGCGGCGGCGCCGGCTTCCCGACCGGCCTCAAATGGAGCTTCATGCCGGACGCCGAGGAAAGCTATCTGGTGTGCAACGCCGACGAGTCGGAGCCGGGCACCTGCAAGGATCGCGACATCCTGCGCTTCAACCCGCACGCCCTGATCGAAGGGATGGCCATCGCCTGCTACGCGACCGGCGCCCGCGTCGGCTATGCGTACCTGCGCGAGGAGTTCCGCGACGAGCCGCACCGGCGCTTCCAGGACGCGCTGCGCGAGGCGTACGAGTGCCGGCTTTTGGGCGAGGACATCCAGCACAGCGGCGTCACGGTGATGCTGCACGACACGCTGGGCGCGGGCGCCTACATCTGCGGCGAGGAGACGGCGCTTCTGGAATCGCTGGAAGGCAAGAAGGGCCTGCCGCGCTTCAAGCCTCCGTTTCCGGCCAACTACGGCCTGTGGGGCAAGCCGACGACCGTCAACAACGTGGAGAGCCTGGCGCTGGTGCCGGGCATCCTGCGCGAGGAGCCGGGCTGGTTCGCCGGCATCGGCACCGAAAAGAGCCCCGGCACCAAATGCTTCTCCGTGTCCGGGCACGTGGAGCGCCCCGGCAACCACGAACTGCCCTTGGGCACGCCGTTCGCGGAACTGCTGGAGCTGTGCGGCGGCGTGTGGCAGGGCCGCCGGCTCAAGGCGGTGATTCCGGGCGGCTCGTCGGTGCCGGTGCTGCCGGCCGATGTCATGCTGAAGACCGACATGGACTTCGAGAGCCTCGCCGAAGCCGGCTCCCTGCTCGGCTCGGGCGCGGTCATCGTCATGGACGAGACCACCGACATGGTGCGCGCGCTGCAGCGCATCTCCCGCTTCTACTTCCACGAGTCCTGCGGGCAGTGCACGCCGTGCCGCGAAGGCACCGGCTGGCTGTACCGCGTGCTGACCCGCATCGTCGAGGGGCGCGGCGACGCACGCGACCTGGAGATCCTGGAGACCGTGCCGGAGCGCATCGACGGGCATACCATCTGCGCGCTGGGCGCCGCTGCGGCGTGGCCGGTGCAGAGCTTCCTGCGCCATTTCCGCAGCGAGTTCGAATACTACATCCGGCATGGCAGAAGCCCGGTGGGCGCGGCATGAGCGAGTCCGTCACGATCACGCTGGACGGCCGGGAGGTCGAGGCGCAGGCCGGCGACATGCTGATCGCCGTGGCGGACCGCGCCGGCGTGCCGATCCCGCGCTTCTGCTACCACCCGAAGCTGTCGGTGGCGGCGAACTGCCGCATGTGCCTGGTCGAAGTGGCCGGCGCCCGCGCCCCGGTGCCGGCCTGCGCCACGCCGGTGGCGGACGGCATGGAAGTCCTGACCCGCTCGAAGCTGGCCCGCGAAGCGCAGCGCGGCACCATGGAGTTCCTGCTGATCAACCATCCGCTCGACTGTCCGGTCTGCGACCAGGGCGGGGAATGCGAACTGCAGGATCTGGCGCTGGGCTACGGCGCCGGCGTGTCGCGCTACTCCGAAGCGCGCCGGGCGGTCCCGGATCCCGATCTGGGCCCGCTGGTGTCCACCGACATGACCCGCTGCATCCATTGCACCCGCTGCGTGCGCTTCACCGAAGAGATCGCCGGCGAGCAGGAGCTGGGCGCATTCGGGCGCGGCGAGTTCCTGAAGATCGGCACCTACGTCCAAAGCGCCATGCAGTCCGAATTGTCCGGTTGCGTGATCGACCTGTGCCCGGTCGGCGCCCTGAACGCCCGCCCATCGCGGATGCAGGCCCGCGCCTGGGAGATGGAGAGCCGCCCGGGCCTAGGCGAGCACGACGGCATCGGCTCGCACCTGTCGCGGCATGTCCTGCGCGGGCAGCAGGTGCGCTGCGTGCCGCGTTTGGAGGAATCGATCAACGAGGGCTGGCTGTCGGACCGGGATCGCTTCAGCTATCAGGCGGCCGCGCATCCGGCCCGCTTGGTCCAGCCGCTGGCGCGGCACGGCACACGCTGGGAGCCGCTGAGTTGGGGCGAGGCGCTGGAGCGGGCGGCGGCGGCCTTGGACCGGGCGGCCGCGCCGGCCGGGCTGATTCATCCGTCCGCCACGCTGGAGGAATGCTTCCGCTTCCAGGAACTGCTGCGCGGCTGCGGCGCCCGCACCGTGGAGCACCGGCTGCGGGCCATGGACTTCCGCGGCGGGGCGCAGTACCCGCGCCAGCCGGAACTGGGCTGCGCCATCCGCAAGTTGGACAAGTACGACTGCGTCGTGGTGCTGGGCAGTTTCCTGCGCCACGACCAGCCGATCCTCAACCATCGCTTGCGCCAGGCGGCGCTGGGCGGCACTCGGGTGCACGCCGTCAACCCGTGCGCCTTCGACTGGAATTTCGAGCTGGCCGGCGAGCAGGCGCTGTCGCCTCGGGAATGGCTGGCCTGGCTGGAGGCTCTGAAGCGGGGCCGTGTGCCGTTGGGCAAGGAGCTGAAGGACGCGAAGCGGCCGCTGCTGTGGCTGGGCCCGCTGGCCCTCAACCATCCGGACGCGAGCCTGTTGCATGCGGCGGCGCAGCGCGCCTGCACGACGCTCGGCGTAAGCCTCGGCACGTTGCCGGAAGGCGCGAATGCACCCGGCGCATGGCTGGCCGGCTGCGTGGCCCATCGCGGGCCGGGCGGGGAGCCCGTCGACGGCACGGACTTGGCGGCGGCGTTGGAAGATCCGCCGGGGGCCTGGGTGCTGTACGGCTTGGACCCGGACTGCGACGCGGCCGACCCGGCGCGCCTGAGCCAAGCTCTGGGGCGGGCCGGCGAGGTGATCGGCCTGCAGGCGTTCGCGCCGTCTCCGGAGCGCTCGCCCTACAGCCTGCTTTTGCCGATTGCGACCGTTGGCGAGCGCGGCGGGCACCTCATCAATCTGGAAGGCCGCTGGCAGCGGATGGCGCCGGCGGCGGCGCCGCCGGACGGAGTGCGCGATGGCGCCGAAGTGCTGGCCGAACTGGCGCGCATGGCCGGCCTCGCGCCGGCGCAGGACGCGGCGCTGCTGGAGCAATGCCGGAACCCGGACGGGGTTCTGGCGCCGGTGCCGTTCGACGGCCCCAGCTGCATGCCGCCGGACGGCCTGCTGCGGGTCGGATCGCCGTCCCTCTATCAGCAGGATGCGGTGACGCGGCGGGCGCATGCCTTGCAGCAGACGGAGCTGGCACGGCAGCTGGCGCTGCGGGCGCATCCGGAGACGTTGGCGGCCCGCGGGCTGGAGGATGCCGCCGAAGCGCGCCTGTCTCAGGACGGAGCCGAGGCGGTGCTGCCGCTTCGCCCGGATTCGAGCATGCCGGCGGACTGCGTGTACGTGCCGACCGGCGATGCCCGGCTGGCGGCGCTCGGCCCGGCCTTCGGCGTGGTGGAGCTGGGCCGTGTTTGAGTGGGCGACCGACCCGGACGTCTGGGCGCATGTCGCGGAACTCGCCGCGGGCGCCCTCATGATCATCGTGCCGCTGATGCTGACGGTGGCGTATTACACCTATGCGGAACGCAAGGTGATCGGCTTCATGCAAATGCGCATGGGCCCCAGCCGCGTCGGGCCGCGCGGCCTGCTGCAGCCGGTTGCCGACATCCTGAAGCTGCTGACCAAGGAAGTGGTGCATCCGAAGGAGGCCAGCCGCGGCCTGTTCCTGCTGGCGCCGCTGGCGGCGTTGGCGCCGGCGCTCGGCGGCTGGGCGGTGATGCCGTTCGACGAGGGCCTGTGGCTCGCCAATGTGGATGCCGG
Organism: uncultured candidatus Poriferisulfidus sp.; assembly: GCA_963668445.1. Taxonomy (GTDB): domain Bacteria; phylum Pseudomonadota; class Gammaproteobacteria; order Poriferisulfidales; family Poriferisulfidaceae; genus Poriferisulfidus. Next base: position 1,556 of record OY764335.1, on the reverse strand, counting down.
ACTGCTGTACGTGCTGGCGCTGACCTCGCTGGGCGCCTACGGCATCATCATCGCCGGCTGGGCCTCCAACTCCAAGTACGCGCTGCTCGGCGCCATGCGCCAAGCGGCGCAGGTCGTGTCGTACGAGATCGCCATGGGCTTCGCTCTGGTCGGCGTGCTCATGCTGTCCGGCAGCCTCAACCTCGCGGCCATCGTGCAGGCGCAGGCGGGCGGCCCCGGGCACTGGTTCTGCTGGCCGCTGCTGCCGTTGCTTCTGGTGTACCTGGCGTCCGGCGTGGCCGAGACCAACCGGGCGCCGTTCGATGTCGTCGAAGGCGAGTCGGAACTGGTGGCCGGCTTCCATGTCGAGTATTCAGGCGCGGTCTTCGCCATGTTCTTTCTGGCCGAATACTCCGCCATGATTCTGGTCTCGGCGCTGACGACCGTGCTGTTCTTCGGCGGCTGGCTGTCGCCTTTCGCCGGCACGCCGCTGGCAGCCTGGACGCCGGCGCTGGATTCCGGCCTCCACTGGTGGCTGCTCAAGACCGCCTTCTTCATGTTCTGCTTCCTGTGGTTCCGGGCGACTTTTCCGCGTTACCGCTACGACCAGATCATGCGTCTGGGCTGGAAGGTGTTCATTCCGGTGACGCTGGCGTGGATCTTCGTGCTGGGCGCGGTGCGCTATCTGGGGCTGGAGGGCTGAGGCGATGCGCTGGAGCCTGTTGCCGTATCTGCTGCGCAGCCTGAGCCTGTGGGATCTTTTGCGCGGCCTGCGGGTGACGGCGCGGCGCCTGTTCTCGCGCAAGATCACGCTGCGCTACCCGGACGAGAAGACGCCGCGCTCGCCGCGCTTCCGCGGCCTGCACGCGCTGCGCCGCTATCCGAACGGCGAAGAGCGCTGCATCGCCTGCAAGCTGTGCGAGGCGGCCTGCCCGGCGCTGGCCATCACCATCGACTCCGAAGAGCGCGCCGACGGCAGCCGGCGCACCACCCGTTACGACATCGACCTGTTCAAGTGCGTCTATTGCGGCTTCTGCGAAGAGGCCTGCCCGACCGACGCGATCGTCGAGACCGACATCATCGAGTTCCATTTCGAGCGGCACGGCGATCAGATCATGCGCAAGGAAGACCTGCTGGCCGTCGGCAAGCAGTACGAGGAGCGCATCGCCGCGCATCGCCGCGACGATGCGCCGTTCCGCTGATGGGCTTCCAAGCGCTGCTGTTCTATCTTCTGGGCGCGGTGCTGTTGGCGGCCGCGGCGGCGACCGTGACGCTGCGCTGCATGGTGCGCGCGGCGCTGTGCCTGATTCTGGCGTTCTTCACGGCCGCCATGCTGTGGATGCTGCTGGAAGCCGAGTTCCTGGCGATCCTTCTGGTGCTGGTGTACATCGGCGCGGTGCTGGTGCTGTTTTTGTTTGTGGTGATGATGATCGAGCATCAAGCGCCGCCGCCGGAGAAGAAGCGCGGCTACCGAGCCGCCGCGCTGGCCGTGGCCGCCGTCATGGGCTTGGAGCTGGCCGCCGTGCTGGGGTCGCCGCTTCCGGCGCCGGCCGTGCCGCCGCGCCCGGCGGACTACA